>NZ_NRIR01000010.1 GCF_002282855.1 Paraferrimonas sedimenticola
ATGAGTTAGCAGCGTTGGCCTATAGAGATATTGCAGCTCTCGGGGAGACTAGTTGGATTTGGCCCTTAGCTGCCGTTCAAAGTTTGTATGTGTAGCTATGCAATCCAGAACCGTTAAACTCAAAAACTGTAGGGAATACCGGTCTCTTTGAAATGTAACTGGGATAGCTCAGAATCGGAACAAGTGATCGATAAACAAATAACTGTATGTTCCTACAAAACATAAAAATACTATTTTTGAAAGATTTGCGAAAATCGCAAGATAAAAAAGAGCACCGCTATTGGTGCTCTTCAAGTCGTTACATCTAATATATTGAGCTTGAGTCTAGCTCTAACAAACTGTGTCTGTTGTTACAGCTTTTTGAACTGAGCGGATACTCGTTGGCTTTGTGCATCAACGATGAGGTTACACACAGGACCATTAGTGTTCAGGCATCCGACCCAACCGGTAAACTGATATCCATCCAGCGGATTAGCTATTAATTCCATTGCTTGACCTATTGGCAAGGTTAGCGTGCTTTCTGTATCGGATTCGGCTAGGAATCCTGAAGCTTTGTCCAAAATATTGCCGCCCATACTCACACTTAAACTAACTTGCCCAAGCGCTTCGTCTCCAGAAGGGTTATTGATAACTACTTCAGCAATGTCGGAGTTAACCGAGCCTAGGGTTGCTGACACATTGACCAAACCGCTGGACTTGGCCTCCAGATTTCCTTTTGTCCCGGTAGCGTTGGAAATCGAAGCAAGAGCCTGTTTATCCACATTCCAAGTCACCTGGTTGGTAATATCTTGTCGGTCTCCGTCGGAATAACTTCCCATCGCTTGAAACTGTAGAGTTTCACCAACGCTGATGCCTGTTACTTTTGGTGAAACTTCAATACGCTGTAAGGTTGCAGCCGTTACAGAAAAGCTCACTGGCGCACTGACCGTATCAAATCCACTAACGCTGATCTGAACAACCCCTTCTTGCAAACCGACGACTTGGCCTTTCTTTCCTGGCTCGTTGGAAACCACAGCAATACTGGTATCGCTAGAACTCCAAACAACATGCTCTGACACCGGCTCGACTTTACCGTCAACTAAGTGCAGGTCTGCACTTAAAAGTTCGGGTATACCAACAGGCTTGGTGAATCCCTGACTTGAGTTGATCTCTAGGGCTACTTTTGAGCGAAGTTTCGAGGTCACAGGTTTAGAAGCAAACACACTAGTCGAGGGTTCATAAACGTTGATCAATACCGAATCTGCAACCTCATGAGCGGTGATTGTACCGGCATGGTTACCAGAGCTAACCACTGAAATCGCCTTAGCCTTGCTGCTGCTCCAATTCACACTAGTAGTAATGTCTTTGGTTGTACCGTCAGAGTAAAAACCTTCGGCAATAAGGCGTTTACTGCTTCCTAACTCAAGTTCGATCTTTGCTTCAGGTTTGATGGTTATTGTCTGTAGTGAAGCAGGCGAAACCGTGATCGTAGCCGCTGGCGATTGATAGGTTTTCCCTTCAAAAGCGAAATTGGCTTGTACGGTCGTAACCCCTTCTTTAAGGGCGTGGACTAATCCACTATTTGGTGCTGTGCTACCTACGCTTGCAATTTGCCCATTGCTCGATGACCAAAACACGTTTTCGGTGATGGGCATAGTAGAGCCGTCTTTAAACACTGCCGTCGCTTGTAGTTGCTCCTTCATTCCTACCGGAAGAACGATTGTCGAGCGTGACAAATCAATGCGTTGAACTTCAGCAAATTTGGCATCAACTACTACACGAGTCGAGTTGCTCGAAATCGAATCTTCCACCACGACAGCAGTTTTTGTTTCGTCGCTAAGGCGAGCTCGGTTGACACTTAATTTACCTTTCTTCTCGAAGTGGTTGTCCACACTTAAGTAATCGTTGTCAGCAATACTCCATTGAACCGTTTTCGTTACATCTCGCGAAATATTATCGGCAAAGCTTGCAATCGCAGATAGCTGCAATTTCGTGCCTGAGGGTAGGGCTTTTGCCAGTTCACTCTGTGGTTCGATACTGAGGTCAGTCATTTTGATATCAGCGATACGGACATTCACCTGATTCTCAAGGTTGTTTAATGGATCTTTGACCGACACGGTAACTTGTCCCTTATTCGACGGGCTAGCTAGCAATTGTCCTGCCTGAAAGTCTGCCGGAAATTTGGCGACTTGCTCATCGTTTGTTTTCCAAATTACTCGTTGAGTAATATCAATCAGATTACCTTCGGCATACTTAAGCTTGGCGCTAAAGTTTTGAATACGACCCAATGGGAGTGTGTCAGGTACGTTGGGCTCAATGATCAGTTCAGGAGCAGAAGAGCTTGCAAAGACGGTCAGCGTGAGCTCGTTGGAATTAGTCTCTCCTAAGCTTGCTTTAATTGAGGCGGTTCCGATCCCAACAGCGGTAATCTTTGCTTTATTGCTTCCCTCACTTTCAACGGTTGCCACAGCGTTGTCGCTAGAGGACCACTGGATTGTTTCTGGTGCTTTTGCAATGACTCCGTCGGATAGTTGAACCAAAGCCTCTGCTAAGATTTGCTCTCCAACGGGCAATCCGTTATTCAGTCGCTCTGGAGTAATGGCTATTGAGACAGGCTTTGCCGCAACGACTTCCAGATTCAGTTCGCCTTTGAGTCCTTTAAAGCTTGCCGTCACCTTAGCTTGACCCATCTTCAAAGCGCTCGCGCAGCTGGCGCACTCCTTAGTGTTAAACGTCAAAGTGTCTTGGGCATTACTGCTCCATGAGGCTAGGCTGGTTACATCCTGTTTGGCTCCACTTTGCAGGGTGGCAATCGCTTTGAGTTGAACCACTGCGCCTTTGGCGACTTCGTTTTCTGAAACTAAGTTTGAAGGCGTCGCAATGACTTGGATTTCTGCTGGCTCAGAACCAGACTTTTGATGCTCTCCATTAGAGCCTCCGCCACTACAAGCGGATAACATCTGAATGAGCATCAACCCCATCAAGATGGGTTTGAAAAAAGTTGAGTTTCTCATAATTTGGCACCGATTTAATTAAGACAACTCCATTATCTCGCGAAGATGGGTATGAAAGAATTTACTTTCCATAGGTAAGACCCATACATCGAAAGGTCGAAGTGGCAACTTTGAATTGTTGGGCTGGAGCTAGTTTCTGGATACAAAAAAAGCGCCTCTGTATCTCTTAAACACCCAGTGCCGAGGTGTTTGAGTGATAGCAGCGACGCTTTGAAACGACCTACAAATGGACGATAAACGTATTAATGTTGCGAGTTAAAACACACTTGTTGATATCCGGTCCAATCACCGATGCCAGGCGCATAGTTCATACAGCCCGATTGGGTGTCCAGAACAACAGTGTTTACGGTAATGAAATCACTCCCGTACGCAGCTGACTGAGCTATGGGTTTTTGATTAAAGATGTACTTCATCGCGTCTACATCAATTTCTGGCGTGTGCTTCAAGAAGGTTTCTGCAGCTTCCTGACGCCAAAAGGAATACGAGCTAGCGATGGTTTGCTCTTTAAAATTTCCCCCCAGATTCGCTCTAAATGATTCTTCGCTCCCTTCGCGAAGACTATGGTTTGCGTGTGCGACACCTTTTTCTCCGATAGTAACCAGCAACCCATCACGACCGACTTCAACAGACGCGGCGTTGCCGTCAATATCCGCAATAGTAAAGTTCATTCCCACAATGGTTCGGTTGGTCGTTAGCAGCTCAACGGCCTCTTCTACGCTGCGGGTTTTTGCCAGTGCATCGACAAGGGCGCCCATACCGGTTGCCATGCTATCGGAGACATCCATCCCTTGAGTGTCGGCGCCCAAGAAATTAATAACGACACCGACGCGTTTTCCAAGGCTTTGTCCCGCCGGGCCAAATCCTGTCATAGTGGTGATGCTTTGGTCTTTCTTGAGAATAATGCCAGAGCCATAATCTAAGCTCGCTAGGTCATTTGTTTGCCCGACGACACCACTGGAGTTAAACGCCATAGAGGTACAGCCTCCAGGCTTAACCTCAGTTTTTTTCCCTTTTTCCATGAGCTTAACGACAGCGTAATCGGTCTGCGAGAGAGCAAATAGTTCACGAGCATCAATCCCTAACTCCTGTGCCAGGGATTCTAAGGTGCCTATAAATTCGGGATTAAGTTTTTTACTGTTTTTAAAGACCTCGGTTAACTCAATCGACATTTCAATGGGATCTAGACCTATCACCTCAAACTTGCGGCGTGCATTAGCCAGAAACAACTCGACCTCCTTTCCGGCCTGGGACATGATGCGTTGACCATGCAGTTCTACTGGTATGCCCGTGAGATCGACAACCGGGGCTTGCTTTTGAATGACAAAAGCTTCTGGTTGGTAAAACGGTTGATTGACGTTCAAACCGTCAACCGGCTCGATGCTAGCGGCATTGGCAAACATAGCGGATGCGACTCCGCTAAAAGCTATAGCGATAACCGTCTGTTTTAGATGTCTTTTCATAGTTTCTCCGGCGAGGATTGATCTAGCATTTGAGTATTGGACTGCTATTATCGACAAAGCACTGGATATTCCATACTTGGTTTCCATAGGTAGAACGCATAGGTCAGATATGAGCAGCACGGAATTGCTAAGAAGCTTTATTGCAGCGGCAGATACGGGATCATTTAGCGCGGCAGGCAGGCTTTTGGGAAAACATCAGGCGACCATAAGTGGCAATATCGCCCGCCTTGAAGACGAACTGGCGGTGATTTTGTTTGACCGGGTAGGAAAGTACCCACAATTGTCAGAAGCTGGGCTGGCGCTGTACGACAGCGCAAAGTTAGTTGTAGAATCTAGTGAGCGATTCAATCGAAATGCGCTAAATCTCTCCTCTAATATCCCGGTAACCTTAAATCTGGGATTTGACGAAGCCCTTCCGGCCGGAGCTTTCAATAATTTTCTTCGCTGTGTTCGGCGAAAGTATCCTCACTTGAAACTGCACCTTATAAGAGCGAATAACGCCCGCTTACTGAAGTTGGTTGAAAAGGGTGAGCTAAGTCTGGCAGTGACTATGACCCTGGAAGGGACCAGTCAAGCATATGAGTTTAAAGCGCTTGGCTTCGCACAGATACGCCTGCTTTGCTCGGACCAGCATCCTTTTGCCTCTAAGCGAACCGTGTCTAACGATGATTTGCTCCACGCGACTCAAGTGATGCACAAATGGAGTGAGATTAATCCACTAAAAGAGTTGTCTCGAATGTCATCGGACGTCTGGGAATGTCAAACACACGAAATGGTATTGGAAGCGATTCGAGCGAATATTGGTTGGGGATTTTCTTCTGACATTATTGGAACTGCGATACCTGAGGGAACCATAGAATTTAAGGCGGAATTCGCTGGTACTGACTTTGCCGCTCAATACGATTGTATATGGCCCAAAAGCCACCCGATAACAGAAGTTGAGTCTTATATTATCAATAAATTGTCAGACCTGTTTTCTCTAGGGCAGGCTGCATTCAATTAAAGTGATTCGGCGGTTACTACTGCATATGTATCCGCCGAAGCACGTCCTACTTAACTATTACTCTTGATAAACGCCTGGAACAAACCCTGTTGATTGGCAGGTATCACTTGGCAAAATGACAAGGTGTTCGTTGTCGCTGTAGAACTCCTGCTCGCAATTCGTTACTTCGCTGTCAAACTGCAAAAGATTGTCTTCACCCAATGTTGCCAGAACTCCTTCATCGTTTTGAATGATGTTTTTCATTCGGTAGATGGTATTGCCTGCAAGGCTTACTAACACCGAATCATCCTCCAAAGAGTTGACTTGTTCTGCGTTTAAATTTTTAGCGAATTCGCCGTTTTCGCCGCAGTCAGTGCTAAATAATAATCCTGAGCCTATTTGCTCAAAGCTATAGTTATGATCACTAAGCTGGACGTAACCACTTTCCGTTTGAGCACACGCATTATTATTCCGGTATTGAGTTCCCGGCAGAATTTGATTGCGCACGTAAGAACGATAGCTGACTTTTTCGTCAGATTCAGCGTAATCATCCCAAATTAGCACCTCTCCGTGCTTGGATATGGTAGCTATGGTGTCGTTGTTAGAGGAAAGGTAAATCCCCTTAGTATTAATCGACTTTTCAGCACGTCTGGCTACCGGGCTATCCGAAACGGGATCGTCTGGCACGCAAATACCACCTTCACGCTCGTAGCCAGGACGACAGCCATCCTCACCACCACCGACGTGCGCTCCGCCGCTACAGGCCATTAGCATCAGCGGGACAAAGGATAACAACGCGAGCTTCGCTGCATTTTTCATGTAGATTTTCCTCAAGTTAGTCGCCCTTAGGGCTTCTGGTTTCTAAATTGAGCGCAGAAATCCATATCGGCCTCAGGAAGTGGGGCAATATATTGTGGGAATTTTGTTTATTACAGTTAGTTTCTATTGGTTCTACGAATAGGTTGAGTATCGAGACTCTAGAACTAGCGATAAATATGATCAGGTAGATAGGCCTTTAACGCAGCAATATTTCTGTCTCCTTTGGTTGCGTTCCTGAGCGAAAGCACTTCGGGAAGCTAACCACCTATTGGTAATTCCAATGGAATGTAAAGTGTATTATGGAATGCTACCAATTAATATCCTCTCAACTAATCAGCGAGCAGGCAGGGAATTCCGCTCAAACTTTATTGAAACTGGCATAAATAAGCGCCTACTTTGAGAGGATCCCATATGAATCATTCGACTAAAGCGATTTTGTTAGTATTAGCTCCCTTGTTACTCACGGCATGTGGAGGCGAAGGTAACAATCTTAAACGAGGCGGCGAAGATGGCTGCCGTCCAGGCTATGAACGTGAGGACGGTATGTGTGTCCCAGATAATCGTGGCGGCCGCATTCCAACAAAGCCTCCGACTCAACCGGGAGAGAGTAAATTTACTACTGCAGGATTCTACTCGGCGCTTGGTGATGATGATGTAGCCACCATTTCTCAGCAAGGCGAAGTGCTGGTTTGGGACGACTACTACGAAGACGATCGAGAGGTTGAATATCGTTCTTTGGTTCGCCAGTCAGTAAATAATCGTACCGAATACACTCAACGCAGCGCGTGTAAACGAGCTGATAGTTACAATGGTCAACTATGGGATCATCACTATCGGTTTGAGAAGTCAGGTGAACGAGTCAGCTTTTTCACCAATTGTGGAGAGCGTTCTGAATATGTAAAGTCAGCTAATCGTCAGCAATCACTTTCGCAACTAGACAGTGTTTCGCTAATCAATGGCGCTGGAATAGCGATATTTCTGTATCAAGGAAAAATTCAAAATGAACAAGGTGACGAAGCACTTCTTGGCGAAGACAATCGCTTAAAGTTTGACGCTACTCAACAAGCTTGTGAGCAAGAGTATTACACCGATGGACGACGCATAGTCATTCTACCAAGCGATACCTGTGCAGAGACAGGGTTCTCTCCAGGGTTGTACCAAGAGTAATTCGTAGTGTTTTAAGCCTCCAGCGTTTGGAGGCTTTTTTATGGCGGATTTAGTGACCATCAGGTGGTAGCTTATAGTTGGTTTTCTTCGATTATTTCTCCTTAGAGGCAAGTTAATGTTTGACCCTGCGCTACTTAGAGCTTTTATTGCCGTTGCCGATACGGGTTCGATGAACAAGGCAGCAAAGAAATTACACCGTTCTCAATCAACCATAAGCCGCATGATTGACAGGCTCGAAGACGAGATGGGGATGCAATTGTTTGTTCGAGATTTTTCCTCTAAGCGTTTGGAGCTAACGGACAAGGGCAAAACAATTATGAATAAAAGCCGTATGGCGCTGGCGGCTCTGCAAGAATATCAAGACTTTTGCTTAGGAATTAGCCAAGATGTCGAGGCCAAGTTTCGAGTGGGCTTCCCAAGTTTTCTTACTAAAGGGCCAAGTCGAAGGCTCTTAGCCCAATTGATCGAAACCTTTCCCACAACTGAGTTTGACTTGTATGAGCCCTCGCCAATAGAGATGGAGCGAATGCTCGTCGCTGACAAGCTTGACTTTGCATTCACTATCTACGACCACTCGTTAATGCCTGGCTTGAATTCGAGATTGGTGGGGGATATGTATGGAAGATTGTATTGTAAAAGTGACCATCCATTGGCTCGCGAGCAATCAATTTCTCTTAACATTCTCGAGCAATATAGAACAATCAGTTTTGTTCAGCCTCAGTCGCAAAGTCACCGACCTGAGTTAGACTTCAGTTCAAACGCTGTTTATGTTCAAACCATGGCTCAAGCATTAGAGTTAGCCTGCGCTGGTGTTGGTTTCGCCTTCATTCCCAGCAATATCAAAGTTCCCAAAGAACTGATACCACTCAATACTGAGATTGATAAACGACTACGCTACACGCTCCACGCGCTGTATCCTTCCGCAAATCAAGGCAAACCAGTCACACGATGGTTACTGGATTATCTTGCTAGATGTAATTTATTGTAATTTCAACAAAGTACGACGCATTCGTTGTTGCACAGTAACGAGCAGCCATGGTATCCGAAATTCGCATAGTAACTAGGTAACAATGATTCATTAATCGACAATAAAATAACACCTGTAGATTCAATCAACCCCTAAATCGAGGTGTTCCATGAAGAAGACAATTATTGCCGGTCTAGTTAGCATGCTTCCCCTGCTAGCCATTGCAGCCGATCATCACCCTCAAATAGACCCTAGCAGCTCTATGTTTGGGAAGTCCCGTTCAGTCGTTATCAATGAACTGCAAAAAGATATTATTCCGGGTAGTGCGTTTACCGCTGAGTATGCAGCGGCGATGTTGGAAATCAAAGGTAAGGCCTCAATTCTAGAAGCTGTAAAACATGAGATTCAAACCATCGAAAATGCGGTTCCCGACTTTTCGGATTTCAAGAAGCGAGCTTCTAAGCAATTGCCTGTACTAAAGGAATTTGATGCTGATATGTATGGCTACGTTGCTTCGATGGCAGAAGGGCTGGGTATTGCCATTGAGGACTTTTGGGTCAGTTTATATATGGATGCGGCCTGGACTGAGGGCGCTCAAGGTTTAGCTCAGGCTTTGTGGGGCGGTGACGAAGCCCTTCGAAATGAAGCCATTCAATCAACTCAATCACGAGGGGGTTGCACCACAGCAGCATGGACCAATGGAATCGTTGGCGGAAACATGGATTTCTCTTCCGATTTTCTGGGTGCTCAGCGCCTTGTGAAATCTGATGATCTTATTTTTGAAGGAAGCTACTTTGGCGCTTTTCGCTCCATGGGTAAGTATATTGGTCTAATTATCAATACTATTGCACTGGATAACGCGGCCAGTGGTGCCGATGGACTGCCACATCCGATTGTGATTGCGAGCGTAACAAAAAGAGCTCGCAGCGTTGGCGAAGCTGTCCAAATGCTAGATTCGTTGAAAAGCGAATCACCGATGAACTACACGATTGGCGATAACAAAGGCAGCGCCATCGCTTACAACTTCATTAAGACCGAAGACACAAGGGTGATACCTGCGACCAATGGCTACGTCGTTCACACTAATCACAACTTGAAAAACCGAGATAAGTTGCTGTCGGTATATGGCAATGATTACAACGCTGCAGCACAAGCGACGTTATTCACCATTGCTCGTTATGACGCCGCCAGTTTGTTGATGAGTATAGTTCCTAAACACGAGCGCAATGTCGATTCGATGAAGACGATTCTACGCACTCAGCCGATTAATATGCGTTCATCCAACGAAGTAGACTTCCTAACCACTAACAGCTACGTGATGGACCTAAACAAGGGGTGTTTGTATATGACACCAGATCGACCAGACCTATCATCGTACGAAGTGACTTGCTTTAGTAACGAAGATTAATCTTAGCAATCCATGAAAGAGCTGCTATTCAGATTTATCAAATTTTGAATGGCAGCTTTTGGCCCAGACTGTGTGATAACTGATTTTTAACGGCCTGATGTCGCCCAGTTTGCGTCTATGACTCTAGCTGGCCAGTGCCTTTCGCAATTAGCAACAACGGTCAAAAGTAGTGAATACAGTTTCAGGCAGGCTATTTTGGGTCTTATAGCGCTCTGTTTTGGGCGGTTTTAGACAATAAAAGGGCTACACAGCCCTCATCGCCTCTATCAGAGGTTTCACTCCAAGGAGACTGATCATCCGGCGCAGGTTGTAAGCCAGCACGCTAAGATTCATTTCAGTTTTGACGTTGTTGAAACCCCTAGTGAGGAAGTGAGTCGCGCCCATCCACATTTTGATGGTGCCAAACGGATGCTCTACGGTTTGCTTTCTGATGAGCATGGCTTCGGGCCATTGATTTAACCGTCGTTGCACCGATACAAGCACTTGTTCATGCTCCCAGCGCCCAAGCCTTCTGGGATAAGGGCTTGTTGTGCATTGACTCTTTAGGCTGCAACCACGACAGGCATAGACGTCAGCATAATATCGCTTAATCAATTTACCCTTTTCAGTCTCACTCCCTCGGTATTTAAGCTCTTGGTCACCAGGGCGATGGTAGACGTCTTTGGCCGCGTCGTATTTAAACTGAGTTCGATTGAAAATCTTCTTGGCATTACTCCCAGAAGTATCCGTCTTGGGAACATAGGTCAGCATTCCAGCGTCTTTGGCGGATTTGATTTCTACGCCGCTATAATAGCCCTTGTCAGCTAACACGGTAATGTTTGTGTTCGCGAGCGCTTCTTGAGCCGCACATCCGACGTTATAGAGCTGGTTTCTATCTGGTACGTTTGTAACTTCGTGCGCCACGATTAAATGATGCTTCGCGTCGACAGCGCTTTGTACGTTGTAGCACACCTGACCGCCAAAACTACGGAGCTTCATTAGCCGGGCATCGGGGTCTGTTTGGGATAGCTGCTTATCAGGGATAGCCTCAACTTGCTTTTGAAGGGCTTTGTACTCTTTGAGCTTACCTTTCAGGTGAGCGATTCTTTGTTGAATGGTTTCGCGAGGCTCTTCGTCCTCATTGTCGGCGTTATCAAGAGCATCCAGATATTGCTGAATGTGTTTCTCCACTCGGGTGATATGCGATTTTAGCTTGGCCGAAGTGAAGTTCTTAGACTTGTTGTTGACCGCTTTGAATTTACTACCGTCAATCGCAATAACCGCGTCTTTGAACATGTTGAGATCACGGCAGATGGAAATGAAAGTACGGCAGGCATTCTTGATACCCTTGCCGTTGTTCTTGCGAAAATCGGCGATGGTTTTGAAATCAGGAGCCAATCTACCGGTGAGCCACATCAGCTCGACATTGCGTTGCGCCTCGCGCTCGAGGCGGCGACTGGATTGAATACGATTGAGATAGCCGTAGAGGTATAGTTTGAGCATGGTCGAGGGAGAGTAACCGGGGCGTACAGTTCAATTAGGCTGCGCTCTTTGGAAGTCAAGTGCGTCCAAGTCCAACTCATCAACGAAAACATCCAGAACACGAACGGTATTTTCTTCTGAAATGAAGTCATCGAGCACTTCAGGAAACAAGGTTGACTGCGTTCGACTCTTTCCTTTGATATAGCCCGACATATCAATACCTTACCGTACTTATCACAATACTTAAGATACCAAATATGGTTTCCAGCGACTAACGGTTTGAGTCTATTGGTTAGACTATTTGATCATATATATCAGCTAGATATGACGATTTGGAATGAGGAGTTTTCACACAGTCTGGGCCGTTTGTTGCTGTTCGCGGTTGGCTAGATTACCGCCTTCGCGGTAATGACGGGCGCTGGAGTTGGCCGTTTACTGCTGTTCGTGGTTAGCTAGATTACCGCTTTCGCGGCAATGACGAGCGCGGGTATTGGCTGTTTTGTGCCGTTCGCAGTTTGATGGATTCCCGTCCCCGTCTTCACGGGGATGACGTTCTTTAGCGGCAATGGCGGGCGTGGGTGTTGGCTGAGAACTGGTGGGCTACAAACATAAACGGGACCTTTAGGGTCCCGTTCTCATGTCTAGCGAATTGAAATGACAACGAAGTTATTGCCCAGCTCTTAGCTTCTGCCAATACTTGTCATAAATCAGCGCCGCTTCACCGATGTCGTTTTGAAATTCGCCGTTGGCGATGACTTCCGCCGAAGGATAAACCACAGGATCGTTAGCAAAATCCGCAGGCATTAGCTCTTTTGCTGTCTTATTTGGACTTGGGTACCCAATTTCCTCGGCCACTTTAGCGGCGATGTCAGGGCGAAGCAGAAAGTTAATGAGTTTGTGTGCGCCTTCAACGTTCTTAGCTCCCGCAGGAATTGCTATGTTATCCACCCAGAAAATCGCGCCTTCTTTTGGATACACCATGGTAATCGCTGGGTCTTCTTGTTTGGCCGCGTAGGCCGAACCGTTCCACAGCATGCCAATGCTGGTTTCACCCGCCAAATAAGGCAGTGACGGCGTGTCTGAGTTGTATACCAGTACGTTTTTAACAAGCGGCTTTAAGCGCTCGTAGGCTTGCTCAATTTCTTTCTCGTCAGTGCTGTTGCCCGAGTGACCGTTTAGCACCAGTGCTATGTGGAATACTTCGCGTACGTCATTCATCAACATAATGCTGTCAGCGTACTCGGGGTTCCACAAATCGGCCCAGCTGGTAATGCTGGCAGGGTCAATCTCATCGCTATTGACACCAATACCTGTAGCGCCCCAAATGTAGGGCAGGCTGTATTGGTTTTCTGGGTCATAAGGTTGATCCAACAATGAAGGGTCTAAGTGTTTAAAGTTGCTCAGCTTAGATTTATCTAGCTTTTGCAGTAATCCTTCGTTCGCCATTTTGGAGACAAAATAAGTTGATGGCACCACCAAGTCATAGCCTTCACCGTTGAGTAGCTTTAATTTGGCGTACATGGCTTCGTTGCTATCGTAAGTGGTGTATACCACCTTAATGCCTGTCTCCTTGGTGAACTCTTCCATCAACCCAGGCGGAATGTATTCGGACCAGTTGTAAAAGTAGATGGTGTCGTCTTTGGCGGTGGCGCTCCAAGACATCAGCAGGGCAGCCGCAATGGCAAGCCAGCGTTTGGTGTTCATTGTTGTAGGTTCCTTCTTATTGGAAGCGTTTTAGGCGCATGATGAGCTGAGCAATGCCCACCAACGCCAAGGATAATACTAGCATTAGGGTGGCTAACGCGTTGACTTCAGGTGAGACTCCGACCTTGACCATAGAATAGATCTTGATGGGCAAAATCTCGTAGGCCGGTCCGGTCACAAAGGTACTGACAATCACGTCGTCCAGACTTAGGGTAAATGACAGCAACCAACCAGCGGCCACGGCAGGCATCGCCAGTGGCGCGATAATCCGAGAAAAGATTTGCCATTCGCTAGCGCCAAGATCTTTGGCGGACTCAATTATCTTGGGGTCAAAGTCGCTTAATCGAGCGGATACGGAAATCACCACAAACGGCAGGCAGAAGGTAATGTGGGCGAGTAGCAATGACCAAAAACCTAAACTGACCCCGATCACCACAAATAACGCCAGCAAGGATATCGCCAAAATAATATCTGGTGAGCTCATCACTACAAACAAGCTGGCGGAGAGCATTTTCTTGCCCTTGAAGCGATAGCGGAATAGCGCCACAGAGGTGAGGGTACCAATTAAGGTCGACACGGTTGCCGCTAATAAGCCAATGGTTAGCGAGTTGACCGCTGCTTCCATGAGCCCCGGGTTATTAATCAGAGCGTCGTACCATTTGGTGGTGAAACCACCCCATTTGATACCGTACTTTGAGCTGTTAAAGGAATTGGCAATCAACACGCCAATCGGCAAGTACAAAAACAGGAATAGGATGAAAAGAAATAGCGCTCTCGACAGTTTGGCCATCATGCGTTGCGCTCCATGCGTTTATGCACCCAGTAATAGCCCAACAGCATAATTGCCATCAGTAGGGTTAGCGCCATGGAGGCTGCGGAACCAAAAGGCCAATCTCGCGTAATCAGCACCTGGTCTCGAATCACGTTACCGACCAATAAGTTCTTCGAACCACCTAACAAATCTGACAAATAGAACATGCCCATTGCAGGTAAGAACACCATAAGCACACCAGCAATGATTCCTGGAGTGGTGAGCGGCAGCATGATTCTGCGGAAATAGGCCCAACGGCTGGCACCGAGATCTTTGGCCGCTTCACTATAGCTGGTTGGCAGTTTTTCAATAGCGCTGTAAAGCGGCAGAATCATGAAGGGGATTAGAATATAGACTAGGCCAATAATTACCGCGGTTTCGCTGTACATCAGCTTTAATGGCTTATCGATGATACCCAGGCCCAATAAGGCCCAATTCATTAGGCCTTTGGTGCCAAGTATGATTTTGATGGCGTATACGCGAATTAGCGAATTGGTCCAAAAAGGCACAATGATCATAAACAGAAGCACGCCACGTCCCATTGGTCCAAAGCGGCTGATAATCCATGCGACAGGGTAACCAATCAACAAGCACAAGACTGTCGCAATAGCCGCCATTGACAACGAGTGCCACAGAATCTTGGCGTAAATAGGGTCTACTAAACGCGCGTAGTTTTCGATAGTCCAAGGCAGGCTAACAAATTCGCTGGGATCACGAGTCAGAAAACTGGTCAGCAGCACCATGAGGTTGGGCAACACCACGAAAAGGCTGAGCCATCCAACCGCGAGAGTAAGACTTATCCACTTGAAATAATCACGCATTGCCGTGTTCCAGCACTACTTCCCAACCTGGCACCCAAGACACTTCTACGCGCTGACCGATACTGTGGTCGGTATCCGGGTCGTCTTCGTTGAAAAACTCACTGACTTGTAAAATTTGTCCCGAGTCGAGCTTAATGGTGGAGTCGAGTGTCATTCCTTTATAGGTTCTATCGACAACCTTTCCGGTGAGTAGGGCAGAATCATGCTCGGGCGTGATTTCGGCAATTCGCAGATCTTCAGGACGAAGCAGGGTACTGACGTGTTGACCGATAACAAGCGATTTATCCGTGCGAATTTCAAAGGCTTTTCCGTCGATTTCGCCGCGATAAATCCCCTCTGATATCTCACCTTGAATATGGGTATCAAAGATATTGGTTTCACCGATGAATTTGGCGACGAACATATTATCCGGTGTTTCGTAGACTTCTTTGGGCGTGCCTATTTGCTGAATTTCACCGTCTTTCAGAACTACGATGCGGTCAGACATAGACAGGGCTTCTTCTTGGTCGTGAGTCACGAATATGAAGGTAATCCCAAGTTTTCGCTGTAGACGCTTGAGTTCACTTTGCATTTGTTTTCGCAGCTTGTAATCCAGTGCGCTTAACGACTCGTCGAGCAGTAGTACTTTTGGGCGATTAACCACAGCTCTAGCAATAGCCACTCGCTGTTGCTGACCACCAGAGAGCTGGTTTGGGCGGGCATCCATAAAGCGCTCAAGCTTTACCATGGCCAGCGCTTCTTTGGCTCTAGGCTCTATTTCGGCCTTAGGTACCTTGGCCATTTGCAATCCAAAGCAGACGTTTTGCAGCACTGTCATGTGAGGAAACAGAGCGTAGCTCTGAAAGACTGTGTTAACTCGGCGCTTTTCAGGTGGCAACTCGGTGATGTCTTGGTCATCGAGCAATATAGCGCCATTGTCGCTAGACTCTAGGCCCGCGATCAAACGCAATAGGGTAGTTTTGCCGCAGCCTGAAGGACCCAGCAAGGTAATAAACTCGCCATTGTAAATGTCGAGTGACAAGTCGCTAATAATTGTGCGATCGCCATAGGCTTTGGCTATCTGGGTTAAACAAACAACAGGCCGGTTATCGGTGTGGCTCATTGGTTGGCTATTCCTTGACTGGCAGTAACTTAGCTAAATTTGGGTGGCACATTTTAGGGTCAAAACTAGAGAAAAAACACCTTTGCTCATCAGTTTCTTACCATAAAGTTAGACTGAGAACCGTTTGCCTACCTAATTTTGCCCAGATTGACGTAAAAGCAAAGGGTTATGGTGAATAGCCTTTGTGTTATGATTGCCGCTCTTAAATTTTAGAGTAACTAGCTTGGGAGCAACCCGTTGAGAAGTGGTCGAGTCGGACAATTTACCATAGGTTTAGGCGGCGCCATCGTATTGGTGCTGGTTGGTTATTTGGCCTTGGTACCGTATTCAGAGCCAGAGCAAGCGGCAAAGACGCTTCAAGCCAATCCGGATCGCAAGCCAAACCTCCCAGACTTTTCAGCCATTGCGGATGTGGATGAGAAAAAGCGTCAGTTCTTTGAGTTTTTGCAGCCCATGGTGGCACGCCAAAATGAGTTTATTCGCATCGACCGCGAATTCTTGATAGCACAGCGTGCACTCTTGCTTAACGGCGCTAGTCTCTCGCCCGAACAAGTTGCAAGAATCGAATCTATCGCCAGCGCTTATCAGTACAATTTCCGCCAGCTAAGCGCTAAAACCCTCAAGAATTTGCTGATGCGTGTGGATCTAGTGCCTGAAAACATGGTGCTGATTCAAGCCGCTAACGAAACAGGTTGGGGCAGTAGCCGATTTGCCCGAGAGGGAAACAACTTCTTTGGCCAGTGGTGTTTTCGCAAAGGTTGTGGCTTGGTTCCCAACTCGCGCACCCAAGGATTGAGCCACGAAGTGGCTGTGTTTAACTCGGTCGAGGACTCGGTGGGCGCCTACCTTAAGAATCTCAATACCAACGCCGCCTACCTAGAATTTCGCCAATTGCGCGCAGGTTTGAGAGATACTCAGCAAGAATTGTCAGCCGAGGTGCTAATTCACGGCTTAATCCATTACTCTGAGCGCCAGCAAGAATACATTGATGAATTGCTGCAAATGCTCAAGCATAACAGTGGCTTTTTGAGCTAAAAGGCCTCTGGGCTTTTCACAAGACGTAAAAAAAGAATAATCATGAAAACTACACTCATAGGCTTAGCGTTAATTGGCGCTAGTTTCTCTTCAGCTGCCGGCACTTTTTCATTGGAATACGGTGGATTTTATGACCGCCTAAACGGGCTCAAAAAAGCCGAAGTTAACATGGTGGAAGTGGCGTTTTACGTGCGCCCACGTGCCAGTGCCAGTTGCGAACTCAATCAGGTGAACTTGGTTGTAAAAAAGCAGGACACTCAACGAACTGAATTGATGATCGGGCCAGACAATGCCTTGTTGTTGCCATTTGACCGTCAACTCAAATCAGACCGCGCACTGGTTGAGTTAGATTTAGACGGCGATGAGTCTAGTTGTGCATTAGCGATATCCGTTCAATCTAAACCCCTAATTAACCCAAGTGTCGACAGCGTTTGGTTGGAGCAGTTGTATCAGCAGTTAGACAAGGTATACGCTCAATACGCGGGTTTTCCAATGAAGTACTTTCGACCAGAGGCCAAAGGGCTGACACTGCTCAATAGTTCGGATTCCGATATTAGTATCGAATCAAGGCAACGTCTGTTAAGCCTACCGGCTGGGGGACAACTTCAGCTAACCAAACAAGAGCTAGCTGAAATCAAACCGTTTCAGGTGACGCCGAGCAAATTCAAAGCGACTGCTTGGTATTAATTGCTCGGTTCGGGGTCAAAGGTTTGAACCACAGCGATGCGCTCGGCGGCATCCAGGTCGATGTGGCCCCGATTCTCAACGTCTAGATAATCAAATGCCGGTAGGTCTGCCTCGGCGACTGCTCCACTTGGCTTGGCATTGGGGTCAATGGCCAGTGAAGCGAAATCAAACAGAGAGCGGTCCACAAGCTGCGATGGCGCGATGTTTTGTAGCGATGTAAAAATGGTTTCGATGCGTCCCGGTGATTGCTTGTCCCACTGATTCAGCATTTGCTTGACCATCTTGCGCTTCAAATTCTCCTGAGAGCCGCACAGGTTGCACGGAATGATTGGAAACTCTTTAAAGTCCGCATACTCAATGATGTCTTTTTCGCGCGAGTAGGCCAACGGACGAATCACAACGTTAGCACCGTCATCTGAACGCAATTTAGGAGGCATGGCCTTTAGCTTGCCGCCGTAGAACATATTCAAGAAAAAGGTCTCTACTATGTCGTCTCTGTGGTGGCCTAGGGCAATTTTGTTGGCGCCAATTTGTTGGGCAAAGCCGTACAAGGTGCCACGGCGTAAGCGCGAGCAAAGCGAACAAGTGGTTTTGCCTTCGGGGATCTTTTCCTTCACCACAGAGTAGGTGTCTTTCTCCAGGATGTGGTAGGGAATATTCAAGCTATCCAGATAAGCCGGTAATATATCTTCAGGGAAGCCTGGTTGCTTTTGGTCCAAGTTAACGGCGACCAGTTTAAAATCCACAGGTGCGGCTTTTTGCAGATTGATAAGGATGTCCAGCATGGTGTAGCTGTCCTTTCCTCCGGATAGGCACACCATGACCAAATCGCCATCCTCAATCATGTTGAAGTCTTGAATGGCACTGCCCATTTCGCGTCGCAAACGCTTTTGCAGTTTATTCAATCGGGTTTTCTGTTTTTGAGAAAGTGCATCAGACATGATTCGGTGACTACAACTTGGCTAACAATGGGCGCGTATTATTCCAGCTAACGGGCATTGGGTAAAGGGCATAGGCTGTTACCTAGGTGTGGTTTGTTATCAATTCAGCCTCTGCGCTTAAAATCGGTAGTTGATTTCTAACATGTGAAAATCGGCGCCTACGTTGTTTGAGCCGTGCAGCCCGCCATCCGAGTAATGCATAAAGCGGTAACCAAGCCCCAGGCCTTTGTACAAGGTCACACCCGCGCCAACCGTCAAAGAGAATTGAAACGCACCACCGAAATCTTGGCGTTCAAATTGGTGCCGCGATAAATAGGCACCACCGGCGCCCGCATCGAAATAGACACCATCGTGCTTGCTGGCGATTCGAATCTTGGGCGTAACCGAAACTACCAATGAATCTTGTCCAGAGGCGCTTAGGTAACCCGCGCTAGTCATAAGACTGCCGCCGAGGTACCAGGTTTCCCAATCGCCACGCCAAGGCAAACGAAAATCCGCACTGATATCGTAGGCTTTAAACTCTTCGGGTTGTGGTTTGCCCAAAGTGGTCGCGCCGGAAAATCTAGCTCGAATGCCGACACTTTCTGGGGTAAAGCTACTGGCGAGCGCTTGAGCTGGCAGCAGTAAAGCGCCAACAATAGTGGCAATTCGATAGAAGCTGAGGTTTGTCAGACTCAACACACTGGATTCCCGATACAAAAAAGCTTTCTAGTATTGTAGAAAGCTTTTGGGTTAATGCTGAATTTTCAGAAAGATAGAAGGCGCTGAACGCCTGTAGGAGTCAGACGCCAACTCAACTACTACCCCTAGTCTTCTTGCAGCGGGGAAACATAGTCTTTGGGCTTAATTGCTAATAAATCGCAATCTAGGCTGTCGATAACATGCTCGGCTGTGTTACCGATTAACGCGGCAGAAATACCGGTTCGGCCCACAGTGCCCAGAATAACCAATTCTGCATCCAACTCTTTGGCAACCGCAGGAATCACTTCTTCCGCTAAACCTTCTTTAACGTGGCAATGGCTCATTGGAATATCAAACTTAGCCGCTAACTCTTCAATTCGCTGCTCGTGTTGCTGCTGAATGCTGGCGTTATACGCCGCCGCGTCAAAGTCTGGTAACTCGATCACTATATTCACAGGCGTACTTGGATAGCCATTTACCAGGTGAACCTGAGCTTTAATCTCACGAGCTAGCTTTTGTGCGGTAACAATAATGGCTTCGTTGAGGGTGCGATGAGCTACGTCATCGTCGGAAACGTTAACTGCACAAACGATAGTGCCATTTACCGGCCAGTCGTGTTCTTTGACCAACAGCACTGGCAAAGGAGCTTTGCGTAGTAAATGCCAATCGGTCGGTGTAAACACTATGCTCTTGAGCATGTCGTGTTCGTGAGTGGCTTTAATGATCATGTCAAAGCCGCGCTCAATGCACTCGGTGATAATGGCTTCGTAAGGGCGGTTGTGCCATACCACTTTTACTTCAACGTCTTGATTGGTCTTGCTGACAAGTTCTGATAGCCATTGGTGTCTATCCGCAACCACGCCATCGCGCATTGCGTCACGCTCTTCGCCGGACAACATAGAGGTCATGTCGTAAGAGAAGTCGTAGATACACAAAAAGGCAGTCACTTCAGCACCGGTACTTTGCGAAAGTTCCAGCGCTCGGTCTAAGGCAGGTTGGGTGTCTTTTGTGGGGTCAATGACCACCATTAGCTTTTTATAGTCCTTCATAACGCGCCTCGTTATTCACTGGTTCCTAACTTATGTATAGAAGTTATTGTGGCGCTTTGCTGTGAACTAAATCAAGAAATCTTTACTTTCGAATACCGGCGAGCTCATTTAACGCTTCTACGTTCAAAAGCGTAATGTATTTGCCTTTAACTTCAATGAGTCCGGCTTTTTGAAAGCGACCAAGAAGACGAGAAATGGTCTCAACGGTTAAGCCTAAATAATTGCCGATATCGCCACGGGTCATACTTAAGCGAAACTCTTTGTGAGAGAAACCGCGATTGCCATAGCGAATGGCGAGGGTAGCGATGAAGGAGGCCAAACGCTCTTCAGCGTTTTTCTTGGAAAGCAACAAAATCATTTCCTGATCGGTACTGATTTCGTTACTCATAAGGCGCATTAGCTGTTGGCGCAAGCGCGGCATGGTGCCGGACAACTTGTCCAGCATTTCGTAGGGCACTTCGCAAACCATAGCGGTTTCGAGTGCTTGAGCAAAACTCTGATGTTCGTTGGCATGAATGCCGTCAAAGCCAATCACATCGCCAGCCAAATGAAAGCCGGTAATCTGCTCGTCACCTTGCTCGGTAATCGTAAAACTCTTTAAGGTGCCAGAACGTATCGCGTATAAGGACTTAAGCGAGTCGCCTGTTTTGAACAACTGCTCGCCTTTTTGAATCGGCTTTTTGCGCTCAATGATGGAGTCGAGCTTATCTAGCTCATTGTTATCTAGGGTAAAAGGAATACACAGTGCACCCATACTGCAATCGTGGCAGTGAATGGCACATCCTTGTTGGATTGGGCGTCGCTGTATTGTGTTGTCTGAGGACATAGACTTCTCTTACCTTAACAATAACCGCATCATGTTAAACCAATTTACCATACTGGGCTAGCTCAGCTGTTGAAGCCCGATCACAAAAGTCTGAACTCCATAGGCAATAAGCAAAAGCCCGCTAACAAGACGCACTCCTTTGTGCTTTAGCCAGTGCTCGAGCTTCTTAGCGGCAACCCCAACCAGCAACAGAGCGGGCAGGGTGCCAAGACCAAATGCCGCCATTAACGTGGCGCCTTGAGCCGCTGAGCCAGAGGCTATCGCCCAGGTCAGCATCGAATAAACCAAACCGCAAGGTAACCAACCCCAAACGATGCCGGCCATATAGGCCTGTAACGGGTTGGCGACCGGCAACAAGCGTTTAGCCAATGGCTGTATTTGCGCCCACAGTTGCTTACCGGCTTTTTCTGTGACCGTTAACCACTGGTTGATGCCGGCTATATAGAGCCCAGTTACTATCATTAAAGCAGCTGCAACGAATCGTAGCCACAATAAACCATTACTGGCGTCGGTGACTTGAGCAATACTGGCGACCACGCCACCGACAATCGCGCCGGCAATCATATAACTGGTAATGCGACCTAGGTTGTATCCCAGAATCAGGCTTTTTTTGGAGGAGTTGCTAGAAGCGCTTAGGCTCATGGCGGCCATCAGACCGCCACACATGCCAAGACAATGACCACCGCCCATCAAGCCTACAAGGAGCGCAGCCCAGGGCGTTATTTCTGTCATTTGGTGGACGAGTCCTTATTCGCATTCGAGTTGTTTTGCGTTTGCGGTTGGTCTTCGTCAAACAGAATGGATACGCTGTGTTTTTCGAGGTCTTCGAATTGGTCAGAGCGAACCGCCCAAAAAAAGATCGACACCGCTAAAATCACAAACAACATAGCAATGGGTATCAATACATAGATAATGCTCATTTAGCGCCTCGTCGAAGATTTCTTTAACAGTCTGACACTGTTGCCTACTACCAGCAGCGAACTGGCCGACATGCCCAACGCAGCTAGGTAAGGCGGTACCAGACCTGCCATTGCCAGCGGTAGCACGGTGATATTATATCCCAAGGCCCACATCAAATTCTGCTTAACCGTGGTTTGGGTCTGTTTAGCAATCGATACAGCCTCAGACAAGCCTTGTAGCTTGTCACCGAGTAAAATCAGGTCGGCTTTGGATTTGGAAACCGCGGCACCTGAGCCCATCGCCAGACTCAAATCAGCGCCGGCAAGCACAGGGGCGTCGTTAATGCCATCGCCAAACATGGCGTAACGCTTGCCTGACGCCTGCAAAGACTGAATCAACTCGAGTTTATTTTGTGGCGATTGTTCGGCGTGGAAATTGTCGACGTTTAAGCGCTCGGCCATGGCAGCCACCGAAGCCTTGGCATCGCCAGAGGCAATCACCACATCCATTCCTTTGGCTTTTAATTCTTCAATACAAGCTTTGGCATCGTGTCTTAGCTGGTCGCTTAACTCGAAACGGGCCAAGGGTTGCTGGTTTTTAAGTAGCCATATGTGCTGGCCGGAGTCTCGCGCAGTTTGGTCAGTAAACTTGTGGCTTCCGAGCCGATAATTGTCGCCTTGATACTCGGCGCTGACGCCGTGGCCAACGTGGCTTTCAATGCTGGTGATCACCACTTGTGAGTCAGCGTGTTCCGCGAATGCTTTGGCAATAGGATGAGTCGATCCTTGCTCCATGGCGGCTGCAATGGCTAGCGCTTGTTTCTCGCTAGCATCACCGAGTAATTCCACCTTTTTGATGTGGAAGTTACCATGGGTCAAAGTGCCCGTTTTATCAAAAATAACACCGTCGATTTGGGTAAGGCGTTCAAACACATCTTTGCGACGACTGAGAATTCCCGCCATTTGTAGACGTGCGGTACCACTGGTAACCGCGGTCGGTGTTGCAAGAGAGAGAGCACATGGACAGGTAGCTACAAGTACAGCAAGTGCCACCCAAAAGGCATGGCTTGGCTCAATGTAGCTCCAAATCAGATAGCTCAGCGCTGCAGAAATTAACACGCCTGGAATAAAGTAACGCGCTAGCTTGTCCGCCAGCATGGCCACCGCTGGCTTAGCACTAGCAGCTTCGTCTTGAAGGCGAATGATCTGTGAGACTAGCTGTGCTTGGCCGGTGGCACTCACTTGCAGTGTAATGGGCTGTTCGACGTTAATGGTGCCTGCATACAAAGTATCGTCTAGTTGCTTTTCTACGGGCAGATGTTCACCGGTCAACATGGATTCGTTGACGCTAGTGCTGCCTTCAATCAGTACACCATCGACAGGGATGGCATCGCCATCGGCCACTAATACGGCATCGCCAATTTGCAGCGACTTAGCTGAAACGGTTTCCACCCCGTCAGCGGTAATTTTCTGAGCCGATAGAGGAACCAGTTTGTGCAGGTTTGAGGCGCTTTCGGCGGCTTTTTGGCGGGCTTTTTGTTCAAAATAGCGCCCGATCAGCAAAAAGAAGGTAAACATGGAAACCGACTCGAAGTAGACTTCGCCGGTACCGTTTACCGTTGCGATACAACTCGATATGTAGGCCACAATAATGGCAATGGATACCGGAGTATCCATGTTAACCCGTCCACTCCAAAGCGCTCTAAACGCTGAGAAGTAAAAGGGCTGAGCCGAGTACAACACCACAGGGGCTGCGAAAATCATGCTGACCCAGCGGAAATACTCAACGTATTCCGGTTCAACATCAAAAAAGGCTTCCGAATACAGCGCTAATGCAAACATCATGACTTGCATGGTGGCAAGCCCAGCCAATCCCAAGCGCAATAAGAAGCGGCGGCTGTTTTGCTTGTTGGTTATCTCAGCGTCGTTGACCACAAACGGTGACGCCTGATAGCCAATTTGATGAATCACAGTAAAGATTTGGCTAAGCGCAAGCTTTGAAGGGTCCCAACGCAACAACGCGCGTTCGGTGGTTGAGTTAACTGAAATTGACACCAAACCGTCGAGTTGGCGAACTTTCTGTTCGATTAGCCAAGCGCAAGCGGCGCAGGTAATGCCGTCAATGGTAATACTGGCACTGGCAACATCGTCTTCGTTGGCAACAAACTCTTGTTGTACGTCCTCGATGTCAAAGGCTTGAAATTTTTGAAGCTGCTCTGGCACCAACCCATCCTGGCGAGCGCCTTTATCCGTGCGAAATTTGTAGTAATTGTTCAGTCCGGCCTCAAGAATGGCGTTGCATACCGCTTCGCAACCGGCACAACAGAATTCTTCTATTTTGCCATTAACTTGAGTTTGAAATTCACCGTCCTTGGTAACTGTTTCGCCGCAATGAAAACAGCAGGTTTGACTCATATTATTTGAATTCTATTGGAGCTTGTCTTGGCAAGTGTATTCTTTTTTGTAGACGCCAACTGTGATCATAACTGTCTAGTTGAACTTCCCAGTTGCCGTTGAAGTCTTTATCTGTCTCTAATCGGTAATTACCACTGCCATCGGCGGTTAGCATCACGGCTTTATCGCGTTCGGGAAGTGTCGGATGATAGAAGGATAGGGCAATTGCACCTTGATGGGTGTCGCCACTGACTTGCTTGATGGTCAGTTCACCTTGGTTAAACACCATGGAAAATTGCAAGCCAAGCTCGCGGGCCTTGTCGATTTTAGCAAGATCCAAATTAATCGCCTTACCTTTCTTGTAGTAGTCTTCTGCGACTAACGAGTCTTTGTTATCAACCGCAATTTTTACCAAGAATAGGCTAGAAATTACAGCTGACGCTGGAATTCCAATCAGGACCCAAGGCCAAAACTGCTTATACCAAGGGGTAGGTTTGTTCATAGTCTGTCCCGTAGATACAAAAAGGGCTCCCATAAGCGGGAGCCCAAATACAATGGATTAGTTGTTTAGGCTGTACACGTAAGAAGAAATTACGTGAACTTTCTCTTCGCCCAATACGTCTTTCCAAGCAGGCATCACACCGGCACGGCCGTTGATAATGCTCTCTTCTATGGCTTTACGGCTGCCCCCGTAAGTCCACGCATTGTCGGTCAGGTTAGGTGCGCCCAGTAGTTTGTTACCAGCGCCGTCCATACCATGACAAGCGAAACAACCTTTCATGTAGGCTTTTTGGCCTTCAGCTGCTTTTGCCGCATCGTGCTCGCGACCCGATAGACTAATAACGTACTCAGCCAGTGCTGGTACTTCTTCGTCAGTAATCGGTAGACCGCCTTTTGGTGGCATCATGCCGCTACGACCATTCATCAAGGTAGTCTTGATTTCCTCGCCAGAACCACCCCAAATCCAGTTGCCATCTGCAATGTTAGGGAAGCCTTTCGCACCTTTTGCGTCTGAACCGTGGCACAGAGCACAGTTTTGTAGGTACAAACGACGACCAACTTTAATGGCTTCAGGGTCTTGCGCCAATTCTTCTACTGATTTTTCAGCGTAAGCGGCGAAGATAGGACCGAATACCTTTTGCGCTGCGTCTTCTTCTGCTTGGTATTGGTTAACCACAACAGTAAGAGGCTTAACACCACCTTCTATCTCTGAAATGGTGTTGTGCTCAGAAGAGGCCCAACCTAGCGAGTTACCAAAGGCAACCAAACCAGGGTACAGAGCAAAGTAGCCCAAACCGTAGATGATGGTGGCTACGAACATATAGGTCCACCACTTAGGTAGCGGGTTGTTCAGCTCTTCAATGCCATCAAACTCGTGACCCATGGACTCGCCTTCCTTCACACCAGTATTGTTGCGCAGGCAAAAATACAGGGCGACTACACTGATACCAATGCAGCTAAGGGTAAGGATGGCAATCCACCAACTCCAAAATACACTCATTATTTAGTTTCTCCCGAATCTTTCGATTCAACGTCCTTTTGCTCGTCAGAGAAGACCAAATTGGCGGCTTCATCAAAAGACTTTTTGCGACGTGAACTATAAGCCCACAGTACGATCCCAATAAAGGTGATCATCAGGACGAGCGTCAAAATCCCTTGAAACGTTCCGTAATCCATATGGTCCTCCTAAGACTTACTTAAGCGCGTGGCCTAGTGATTGAAGATAAGCAATAAGGGCTTCCATTTCGGTTTTGCCTTTAACTGCTTGCTCAGCGCCATCGATGTCCGCTTGGCTGTATGGAACACCTAGAGTTTGCATGGCTTGTACTTTCTTAGCGGTGTACTTGCCATCTAGGATGTTCTCTTCCAACCATGGATAACCAGGCATGTTTGACTCAGGCACAACTGCGCGTGGGTCAATCAAGTGAATGCGATGCCACTCATCTGAGTAACGTCCGCCAACACGAGCTAGATCAGGACCAGTACGCTTGGAGCCCCACTGGAACGGGTGATCCCATACAGATTCACCAGCAACAGAGTAGTGGCCATAGCGTTCGGTTTCTGCGCGCATTGGACGGATCATTTGGCTGTGACAACCGTAACAACCTTCGCGGATGTAGATGTCACGACCTTCCAACTCAAGAGCAGTATAAGGACGCAAGTTTGCAACCGGCTCAGTGGTGTCCTTTTGGAACATCAAAGGTACGATTTGTACCAAACCACCAAAGCTAATTGCGATGACGATGAAGATGGCCATTAGGCCAATATTCTTTTCGACAAGTTCGTGATTGAATTTCATTGCTTAATACTCCTTACGCCGCTTTTGCTTCTGGTTCAGCTTGTAGGCTGTTTGCAGGAGCTTTCACAGTCTTGTAGACGTTGTAAGCCATTAGCAACATACCGGCGACCCAAAGGACACCACCTAGGAAGCGAACGAAGTAGAATGGGTAAGAGGCTTCAAGGCTCTCTACGAAGCTGTAGGTCAGGGTGCCGTCGTCGTTAACTGCACGCCACATCAGACCTTGCATAACACCAGAGATCCACATGGCTACGATGTACAAAACAGTACCGATAGTCGCCAACCAGAAGTGGGCGTTAATCAGAGATACGCTGTACATGCGACCTTGTGCAAACAGGTTAGGGATCAAGTGGTAAATGGCACCGATAGATACCATGGCAACCCAACCCAATGCACCTGAGTGAACGTGACCTACGGTCCAGTCGGTGTAGTGAGATAGGGCGTTAACCGTCTTAATAGACATCATTGGACCTTCGAAGGTCGACATGCCGTAGAAAGACAGAGAAACCACTAGGAAACGCAAGATTGGGTCGGTGCGAAGCTTATGCCATGCGCCAGACAGGGTCATGATACCGTTGATCATGCCACCCCAAGACGGAGCAAACAGAATTAGCGACATGATCATACCCAGTGACTGAGTCCAATCAGGAAGCGCAGTGTAGTGTAGGTGGTGTGGACCAGCCCAAATGTACAGAGAAATCAACGCCCAGAAGTGAACGATAGACAAACGGTACGAGTAAACAGGGCGACCGGCTTGCTTAGGTACGAAGTAGTACATCATGCCCAAGAAACCAGCAGTTAGCAGGAAGCCTACCGCGTTGTGCCCGTACCACCACTGAACCATGGCATCAACAGCACCAGAGTACACAGAGTAAGACTTGAACATGTTTACTGGCATCGCCATCGAATTAACGATGTGCAGTACTGCTACTGTGATAATGAAGGCGCCAAAGAACCAGTTCGCTACGTAAATGTGCGAAGTATTGCGCTTCATAATGGTACCGAAGAAGACCACGGCGTAGGATACCCAAACCACTGCAATCGCGATATCGATTGGCCATTCTAGCTCAGCGTACTCTTTACCTGAGGTAATACCCAAAGGCAGAGTGATGGCTGCGGCTAGAATAATCGCTTGCCAACCCCAGAAGGTGAAGGCAGCCAATTTAGGCGCGAATAGCACGGCTTGACAGGTACGTTGTACCACGTAGTAAGAGGTGGCAAACAAGGCCGAGGTGCCGAAGGCAAAGATCACGGCATTGGTATGAAGAGGTCGCAAGCGACTGTAGGTCAACCAAGGCAGATCAAAGTTCAGCGCGGGCCAGACTAGTTGTGCTGCAATCAATACACCGACGGCCATACCCACGATACCCCATAAAACGGTAACGAGAGCAAATTGGCGAACGACAGTATAGTTGTAGTCAGCTGGTGATGGACTGGAATGGGACATCATTATGCTTCCACTGCTATAAGAATAGAATTAACACTTTTTAGTTTTTGTCTTAGTAACCCAACCGTCAAAGTAGGCCAGCGTAACAGTGAGCCAAGTCACAAAAAAACGCCCAAAACCTTGGCGAGCGGCGAGGTCACGGCGATCATACTTGAGCCAAATCAAAAAAGATAGCGAGCTATCTACTAGAAACCTGATCCAGATCAAGGCGTAGGAAAGATTGTTGAAAAAAATGAGTTGCGGCACCCAAAACGGTAATTTCGTTAACAAATGCGGCGGTATTTTAGGCGCCGTCGGCCTTATTGTGTTAACTGGGTGTAATCAAAGTTCCGCCCCGACTGAGCAAAAAACGCTCGACACTAGTCTTTGCCAGTTTGCGGTGGGTTCCTGTCAACAAACTATTAACAATCTTAACCTTTCGTTAAGCATTGACCCGGTAAATGCGCCTAGCGAAACGCCAATTACCTATCAATTAGAGTTCAGTGAGCCGGTGGAACACCTCAAAGCTCAAATCGCAGGCAGGGATATGTTTATGGGAACTATACCTCTGGTCTGGCAGTCTGAAAATAGCCGCTTATTTGAGACGACCGCCAGTTATGGCAGTTGCAGCTCTGGCTACATGGTTTGGCGTTTGCAGCTGGAGTTTCAGCACAAGGGTAAGACCAATCTAGTTCATTTCGATTTCCTCGCCGATAACTAATCGCTCAGTAAGAGATTTCACTTTTGTCCGAAGTTACTAAAAACGACACCAAGAAGGCCAATGCCGCAGCACAAGCTTGGCTATTACAGCAACCAGGAAGCGCCAAAGGTTTACATATAGGTACCATAATCTTTGGCGGCTTGAATGGTGCGCTATTCATTTTGCAGGCCTGGAGTCTTGCCTCCTTATTACAAGCAATGGTCATCGACTCAATGGCGTTTGCCGACGTCAGCCATTACTTGTGGTTTGTATTGGCCGCTGCAGTAGGACGTGCTTTGTGCCTTTATCTAAAGGAAACCTTGGGCTTTAAAGCCGGAGAGCAGATCCGAGCAGAGTTACGTCGCGATTTATTGGCCAAAATGGATGCTATGGGGCCGGCGCACATCGCTAGGTACTCCAGCGGGCACTGGACCACAGTTCTGATTGAGCAAATAGAAGATGTTCAAGATTACTACGCTAAGTATCGCCCTCAAATGATGATTGCCGCGGTCATCGCACTGTCGATACTGATTGCCGTGTTTCCATTAAATTGGATCGCTGGGTTAATTCTGTTAGGTACCTTGCCGTTAATACCGCTGTTTATGTGGATAGTCGGCCAAGGAGCTGCTGACGCTAATCGGCGCAACTTTAAAGCCCTAGGTCAGTTATCGGGCCATTTCTTGGACCGCTTGAAAGGCTTAGCAACCATTAAGTTGTTTAACCAACAAGAATCGCAAACTCGTGCCATTGCCAATGCCTCTGAGGAATTTCGCTCCAGAACCATGAGTGTGTTAAAGCTGGCCTTTTTAAGCTCAGCAGTACTCGAATTCTTCTCGGCAATTTCTATTGCTTTGATGGCGGTGTATTTCGGCTTTTCGTATCTCGACCATTTGAACTTTGGGCATTACGGATTAGGCGTAAGTCTGTTCACCGGCTTGTTCTGTTTAATGCTCGCACCAGAGTTTTACCAGCCACTTAGGGATATGGGCGCGTTTTATCACGCCAGAGCTCAAGCCATTGCGGCGGCAGACAGTTTGCGCAGCATAGGCGATGACACGGTGTCCATGGACAAGGCAGAAGTAAACTCTAAGCCAAGCCAATATTTGGTCGAAGCCAACGACTTGGTTGTGCTGGCTAGCGATGGCACCGAGTTAGTCGGGCCCATTAGCTTCTCTATCAAGCCTGGTGAGAAGCTGGCTCTAATCGGCCCTAGTGGCAGTGGCAAAACCTCAATCATGAACGCCTTGCTGGGCTTTTTACCTTACAAAGGTGAGCTTAAGATAAGCGGTCAAGAAGTGGCACAAGCCCTCGAGAATAGACAGCTTTACAGCCAATTGACCTGGCTTGGTCAAGAGCCCAAGTTATTACCGACCACAGTCGCCGCCAATCTTCGTTTGGGTGATGCTAATGCCAGTGAGCAAGCGCTTATGGCTGCATTAGATACGGTCAATGGTCGTGAGTTTGTTGAAGATCTTCAACAAAGCATTGGCGAACAAGAAGCAGGAGTGTCTGTTGGCCAGGCGCAACGCTTAGCATTGGCTAGAGCCATGTTAAAACCAGCGCCTCTGGTGTTGTTAGACGAACCCACCGCCAGTTTAGATAGCCACAACACCCAGTTGGTCAACAACGCCATCAAAACTTGGGTTGAGGACAAAACCTGTTTGATGATCACTCACAAGTTGCCGACACAAATTCAGTTTAATCAAATCATTGAGTTAAATGGCCAACAGCAGGAGGCATTATGCGCGAATTAATGCCGTTTCTGGCACTGTTCAAGCGACACTGGGGATGGATGGCCATAGGCTTAAGCCTGTCGCTACTGACACTAGTCATGGCTATAGGGCTGTTGAGTTTAAGCGGCTGGTTTATCTCGGCAGCGGCTTTTGCAGGGCTGACGGTGGCGACCGCCCAAGCTTTTAACTATATGGTGCCTGCCGGCGGTGTACGCGGTTTATCCATTGGCAGGACCGCGGCTCGCTACGGTGAGCGACTGGCAACCCATAACGCTACCTTTAAGCTTCTTACCGAGTTAAGACTTTGGCTATGGAAAAAACTGGTGCCCATGAGCGAGCAACAGTTATCTGGGTACAAGCAAAGTGACTTGCTCAATCGATTGGTCGCCGATATCGATACACTCGATCACATCTATTTGCGCCTAATCACTCCTATGCTAACCAGCTTAGTGACCATACTTTTGCTGTTTGGCTTCTTAAGTCTGTTCGACACAACAGCAGCGCTAGCGTTAAGCGGGTTACTACTGGCCTTATGGCTTCTGTTGCCGCCACTGTTTTACCAACTGGGTAAGAAAGCCGGACGGCAGCAAGTGCAAGCCAAGCGAGAGTTACGAGCTACTAGTGTCGCTTTGGTAAGTCACGCCGCTGAAGCTCGAGTGTTTGGCTATCAAGACGATTTACAGCAAGCGTTTTTCGTCGCGGACGAGAAACTGCGTCGCAGTCAGAAATCCCTCAACCGTACTTCTGGCTTGTCTGTGGCCGGGGTTGTGTTGATGCAGGCGGTTGCCATTGTATTGGTGGCCTACTTGGCTGGCCCCATGGTAGAGCAAGGCGCTTATTCGGGCGCGGTTATGGCATTGCTGTTATTTGCGACGCTGGCGAGCTTTGAAGCTATTGCGCCTGTCGCTGCGGCGTTTCAGTACTTGTCAGCCAGTCAGTTGGCCGCTAACCGGGTCAATGAAGTCGTTGCAAATCCCACAACCCAAACCTTTGGTGAGCAATCCATCGACGCTCAGGCTAGTCTGCAATTTAGCCAGGTGAGTTTTGCTTATCCAGGCCAATCGAAATCCGTGCTGCAAAAACTGTCATTCACTTTAGAACCCGGTAAAAAGCTTGGGTTATTTGGACCTTCAGGCGTAGGCAAATCGACAGTGCTGGCCTTGGTTAATCGCCAATGGCATGCGGCCGGTGGAACTATCACTTTGGGCGGTCAGGCTTTGGAAGCCATCGAAGAGTCCAAGTTGCGCCAGCACTTGGTGACTGTCAGTCAACGAGTGCATGTGTTCAATGGGACTCTAAGAGAAAACTTGGCCATAGCAGGGGATTTCGATGAAACCCAACTGGTCGATGTGCTCAATAAAGTGGGTCTTGGGGAGTTAGTTGACGATGCACAGGGGCTAGAGCAATGGCTAGGTGAGGGTGGTCGCAGCCTATCCGGTGGTGAAAAACGTCGACTGCAAATTGCTCGAGCATTACTACGAGAAGCACCTCTCTGGTTGCTAGACGAGCCCACCGAAGGTTTAGATGCAAAAACCGAAGCGCAAATCTTGGAGCTGTTGACCAACTTACCGCAAAATCCGGCCACGCTTTGGGTGACTCACAACCCCGACCACAAACGCTTCTTCGACGGTATCATCGAATTGAGCTAACCGTCCTAACCCCAAACACCGCGCGAGTCCCAGATAGCGCGGTGTTTTTTTAAGCGTAATTAGCGCCTCCACTACCAGTAATTTACTTATTTCAGACTCACTCAATCCGTAATCTAAGCGCCATCAACCACGCTCAACCTTGGAGATGACGCACATGTCTGACTTTTTTAACCTTGTAGGTAAGGTCGCTATCGTAACCGGTGGCACATCAGGTATCGGTACTTCTACCGCTGAACGATTAGCAAAAGCTGGCGCCAAAGTCGTAATTGCCGGTCGCAAAAATGGCGAAGATATCGCAGCACAAATCGGTGGCTTGTTTATCAAAACTGACGTCAGCGACGAAGCATCGGTACAACAGCTCATACAGACCACCGCAGAGCAGTTTGGCAAGATTGATATTCTGGTGAACTGTGCCGGTGTAAACCGCGGCTACAACACCTTAATGGAGTCGGAGAAAGACGACTTTGACTTTAACTACAAAGTGAACACTTTAGGCGTTGTTTACGGCATTAAGCACGCTGTACCTCACATGAAAGACGGCGGCAGTATAGTCAACGTATCTTCAGCGGCTGGTGTTCAGGGTGTGCCTTATCTTGCGCCGTACGTAGGCTCAAAGTGGGCAGTGTTGGGGATCACTCGAACTGCAGCGCTGGAGCTAGGTAGCCAAAACATTCGAGTTAATGCCATTTGTCCTACCTCAGTGGATACTCCAATGGCGCGCGCTGAGGGCGGTGAGCCACAACTGCGCATGGAAGAGAAAGCCGTACCTTTGGGCCGAATTGCCCAGCCTGAGGAAGTGGCCTCTGTGATTCATTTCTTATCTTCCGATGACGCCGGATTCGTTAACGGCCAAACCCTGGCGGTTGACGGCGGATTTACAGCAGGCATGAGTATCGATGCTTACAACAACCTAGCGGTTTAATCAGTGCTCAGTTGCGTTGGGCCATACTACCCGCTGACAATGATATCGCGCGCCTTTTAGGCAAAGCTCGAACGCCTAACGCAACCATATGTTTCTGCTTCTCAGCCACCTTAGGGTGGCTTTTTTTATATGTATAAACAGAGCATTACACAGTAAGTCTGGCCTAGTAACACGGTCCAGTAACAGCGCCTATTAGTACCAGTAAATTACTTATTAGGGATTGGATAACCCCGTAAAGTTAGCCCCATCAGATTTCAGCGGCAAACAACCAAGTTTGGTTTAACAGCCTCAACCCTTAGGAGATAGACCTATGACTCAATCAACTTTCAAAAAGCACCCACCGATCCCAGCTGAGCGCCTGAAGAAGTATCAAGACCTTTGGAAGAGCTCTCGCAGCATCGACGGTATCGATCAGGAAGTAATGGATCACCTGGTTCGAATCAGCGATATGGGTGGCGTAGGCCTTGAGGTTGTGGGTAACCTAAACAAGGAATACTTAGGCGCGTTCATGGCACCATTCTCTCGCGATACCAAGAACGCAGATATCGCCGTAGTTGGTCAACCGCTAGAAAAGGCGGCCCCAATGAACAGCTCACATAAGTACGGCCCAAAAGCCCTACGTGAATTGTCTAAGAACGCCATGGGAACCATTGAGCCAAGCCCAACCGGCGGCTGGGATATTCCTTTCGATAATGCCCGCATCGTCGATTACGGTAACATTGATACCTACGGTCAGTTCGACATGCACGAAGAAGTGGCCAAGATTGTTGCCGAATACGAGAAGATTGTCCTAGAAGACGATTGCGTGACCTTTACTTGGGGTGGCGATCACACGACCAGTTATGCACCTATTGCTGCCTTAGGTAAGAAGTTTGGTCCACTGAGCCTGATTCACTTTGACGCGCACTACGACTTGGTAACCTTTGCTGACTTTGAGTATCCCTATCACTCGGGTAACCAGTTCACCCGTAACTTTGCCGAAGGAAACCTAGATCCAGAGCGCATGATTACTATGGGTATTCGTGGACGTATGACAGCCTTGGTGGGCGGCCACGCACAGAACTTTGGCGTAGAAACCTATTCTGCCGATGACGTATTTGATTTGGGTACCACTGAGATTGCCGAACGCATTTTGCGTCGAGTAGGCGATGGCCCTTGTTACTTCTCGTTCGATTTGGACTCTTTGGATGCCACTGACAACGCGTCTAACTCGGCGATTGAACCCTTTGGCCTTAAGTCGCGCCAAGTTTGGGACATCATTCGCTACTTGCGCAAGCACGGTAACATTAACCTGGTAGGCGCCGACGTGGTTGAATACACGCCTCAACACGACTTGTCTAAGCGCGACGGCTACATTGCTGCGGGCATTAGCTGGAAACTCTTGTGCTGGTTGGCCGAATGTACCGCTAAGCGCAACGGTGAGAAGCGCAAAACCGAATGGCCACAGGCGTTTGGTAAAGCGAGCCTCTAATTTCCTGAAAGACAAAAGCGAGCCTTTAATTTGCTAAAAGAGGCTCGCTTTTTTGTGCTCCGAATATGTTTTGAAAGACCTAGGCCCTATTAGAAAGGGTATCGAGATTTTTATCGATGCGCTTTAGGATGCGAGGGCAAGAGATTAAGCTCGTTATTATGCTCATCCTATTCTGGCCAAAATTTGGCGCCATCTCTAGCAGTCGCTTGTAGCTAGATTGAGCTTGTTTTATCTGTCCCTGTTCAACCTGTAATACGGTTTTCATTAAGGGATGCCAAAACACCTGGTGCAGCGCGAACTGGTCAAGCGCCTTTTCCGCTTCGTGAAGCTGATTTTGCATGAGGTGGTTCAAGCTATCAGCTAAGGAAAACCAAGGCGGTCTAAAGGGGTTCAAGCGCTTCGACGCTGTCATCAGCTCCATTCCCTGCACAAAATCACCGGCTAAGCACAAAGTCCAACCCGCGAGCCCAATTTGAAAGGCCGCATTGGGATTCATTTGAGCGACTTGCGGAGCAGTGGTTAACACACCTTGTTGGTTGCCTTGAGATTGATAGCTCAATAGCAATGCCATTTGTGCCTCTTGGCTAGCAGCGTTGAGCTCTACCGCTTTATTGGCACAGCGAACGCCTTTCTCAACCGCGCCTTCAACTCGACCTAGGTTTAACTTGTCAGCGTCAAAGTAAAGAACCGACAACATGGCCCAAGCAAGTTCAAAGTTTGGTTCACGCGCTACGGTTTGCTCAAGCGCCGACAGGGCATCATCAAAGTCTGCTTGAGCTAGGGTTAACAGATACTTGCGATATTTAAGGGTGGCTTGATAGCTGGACAACTGCTTGGCTTGCTGAAAATTATCACTAGCGAAGAGTTGGCGGTGAATGATGCCAAAGGTAGAGGCAATTTCTGCGACGATTTCAGCAATGATTTGGCTTTGAACATCGAACAGTTCGTTAGTATCCATGTTGCAGTCAAACACCTCGGCCCACACCTGTTGTTGGCTTTGTGCCATCAACAAACGCACGTTTAAGCGCATCCGCTGCTTGTGGTATTGAACGCTCCCGGTCACCAGAAAGGTAATGTCTTGCTTTTCGATCAAGGTTTGGCAATCAGCGTGAGTCATCTCGCCGGCTTGTCCTGAGCCTATCAGCGATACCACTTGCAGGTGATCAAAGCGCGCCAGTTCGGTGGCTAACTGCTCGCTGAATCCAAAGCTAAATAGCGCTTGGTCAGGATGACTGCCGATTTGTTGGAAAGGCAGTACCACCAGTCTCGGCTGCAGTAATGAAGGGAGCTCTGCCTCTGGATTATCTGGGTTGACGGAACTTTCGCGAACATCTCTTAGAGAAAACTCAGCCTGATAACGTCCCTTAGGGATCTCGATGAGTACATCGTCTAGGCGACCGTCTTTAAGGTAGTAATTCTCTAAGGCGCGGCGCAGGCGCCCGGCTTGAATTCGCACAATGGGATCGGTTTGATGGTCAAAATCAGCGCCACGATCGAACACGTCTATCGCAATGGTGAGTTGTTTTAATCGATCACCATTGCCGTCTAGGGTTTGCGCTAGCAAATATTTGAGTAGCTCATGGAGCTTTGGGCTTTGTTCAAAGGCATCACTGCCGAGCACCTTTTGCGCCTGTTGCTCGATGATTCGCTTGTCTTGAGACTGCTGAAAATCCAGGACTCTAATCACACTCATTGATTAACTCACTAGTACAGGGGTGACAACCCAGTGTCTGACCTCAGTTTATCTCGGTTGTTCATCATTTGCTGAAATTTATCAATCTGTGCTTAAGCCTAGCAGTTTGTAGCGTTTCAACTCGCTTAGTTGATTGATAAATCGACAAAAAGCCTAAGGTAGAGGGGCGCTCAGGTTACCGTAAATTACTTCTTTGGAAATGCGTAAACGGGCAAAGTAAACCCCATCAAAAACGTCAACCCAATTGAACAAAGAGGTAAGCAATTATGGCTGCTCCAGGTAAGACTAAGAAGACTAACGCTTCGTTTCTACATTACTGCCTTAAGCGCGTTTGGATGGCAGAAGGTGCGAGCTCAGATCATGCGGATGCGGTTGCAGACGCACTGATGACTGGCATTCGCCAAGGTAAGCTAAATCAGGGCTTGGGAGTTTATGAAGCCATTGATATTACGCGTGAAATGGGTGTATTGGATATCAAAGCTGAACCAGAGATCGTGAGCGAAGGCGATACCTGGGCGTCAATTGACGGCAAGGGCTCAAGCGGCTACTGGACTTTAACCAAGATGGCCAAGTTGGCTATCAAAAAGGCCAAGAAACACGGTATTGCGATTGTGTTCGGACACAACCACAACGACGCTGGCTCATTTGGCTCGTACGCCTGGATGGCACACCGTGAAAACTGTGTGGCGCTAACCTCAAATAACTCGGTACCTATGTGCTCTCCGTTGGGCGGCATGGGCAATACCATTTCGGTTGCACCGCTGGATGCCATTGGTCCTTCGGGCTCTAAGCCTCCAGTTTGGATGAGCACCAAGGTGTGTGAGTGGTATGACGCGGACACCGCGCAAGCAGCATTACAGGGCACCAAGCTTAAAGGCGACTATGTGATTGACCCAGAAACCGGTGAACTGAGCAACGATCTTGCCCCATACGCCGTGCCAGTTGAAGGCTATGGTCGGGTTTGGGATACCACAGCGCTCCAAGCTCTGGGTGAACCTCGTACCTACATGCTTAATCTGTGGAATGAGTTGATGACTTCAATTATTAACCCTCACGGCATCATCACCTCTGATTTGCCGTCGCTAGACAAGTTTGTTTCTGGCGATGTAACCGGTACTTCGGTGGGCGGCTCTTATTTCTTGTGTATTGACCCATCGGTATTCGGCCCAATTGGCGAAGTACTCGCTAAGTCTGATCGCTTTGCTCAAGCGGTTGAAGACACCAAGCCGCTACCAGGCTCTCGTGGATGCCGCATGCCAGGCGCATCGGGCTGGAATAGCTTAAATGCTCAAACCGAAGAAGTGAAAGTTCTGGAATCTCACTGGGCCCCATTCTTTGACACTCAAGCAGGCCGCCACGGCATGACAGAACAAAGCCTTCGCGAAGAATGGCTGCAACTTAAAGACGTTGCCTAACACATTGCTCGGGCGGGCACTCCGCCCGAGCTCTCACCACACATTCTCTGATTATTTAACACTGAGGTTCGCTTTCTAACAGCGATGACCTTTAGGAGGGCTCTACCTATGAAACCATTAACCGGCAAAGTCGCCATTGTCACCGGCGCTACCAAAGTGAAAGGCCTTGGCCGTGCTATCGCACTAGAACTGGCCAAGCAGGGCGCAAGCATTGCGCTTACCGGCCGCGAAAGCTCTAAGCAGGGTTTAGAAGAAGTGGTGCAGTCTATCAAAGACGAAACCGGCGCGATTGCCATTGGCGTTTTAGTGGATGTTGCCGACCCTCAACAAGTTGAGCAAGCCATTGGCAAAGTCGCCAATTACTTAGGCGGCGTCGACATCCTGGTAAACAACGCGGGTATCGGCGCGGGTTCTGGGGTGCTTCTGGAAAACACCGATCGCGATTGGGACGCTAACTACGCGGTAAACGTCAAAGGCACCTTTGCCATGTGCGCAGGCGCTATTCCTGAGATGGAAAAGCGCGGCGGTGGCTCGATTGTTAACGTCGCTTCGCTGGCTGGAGTCGGCGCAAGCGTGGGTATGCCTTATCCCTATATTGCCACTAAACACGCACTTGTCGGTGCCACCAAAGCACTGGCGCTAGAGTACGGTTCAAAAGGCATTACCGCTAACGTACTAGCCCCTGGTGCCATTGCCACTGACATGCTGGAAGAGGCGTACAAAGCGATTGCAGAAGCCGAGAGCATTTCTGTCGAGGAAGCCGCGGCGCTTGAAAACTCAACCATACCACTGGGGCGCCCAGCCGAACCGGCTGAAATTGCTGCGGCGGTTTCTTTCTTAGTGAGCCCTGCAGCCAAGTATGTGACTGGCATCAGCGTTCCCGTGGCCGGCGGCATGTCTGCTGGTATTTAACACCCGAATTGGACGAGCCCATTGCAAGGGACTGCATCTCGTCTTTTTTGTTGCTACGGAGGAGATATGAATCTATTTCGAAAACTAGGATTAGAGTGGTGGTTTACCGCTCATTTCGCCTACGGCATCATTCAAATGGTGTTTATTCCAATTCTAGTGCCTACCTTTATTCTCTCAAAAACCGGTAACGCGACCTATGTAGGGTTTGCCATGGGGATCATAGGGCTAGGGGGCTTCATCGCGCCTGTATTGGGCGGTTTAGCAGATAAATTTAAAGCCCATCGCTTAGTTCAGTTATTAGGCTTAGTGTCCTACGGATTCGCAGCCATTACTTTCTTTGCATCCGGTAGCAGTTTAGAACTTCACCTACTAGGCGCTGCGTTTTTGGGTATTGGCTCTGCTAGTTTGTTGATGATTAACCCGGCCTTTGTAGTTTCTGCCGGTTATTCAGAAAGTGAACAGGCCACTAAACTAACCGCGCTCAATCAAATCGCCATTGTAGGCTCGTTGGCGGCTGGCGTCGGTCTGGCGAGTATTACCGAGGCGGGTGCCAGTTTTGAAACCCGATTCTTGGTGATGTTAGCCATCTGTATTGGGGCTTTTGTGGTGACGTTGCTGACCAACAAAAAAGCGGCAGACAGAATTGAAGTCGAAACTCCAGAAGACGACGCATCGGTAAAAGCAAAAACCAACCTAATGGATGTCATGGCATCGACGTTTGGTATGTCTTTGATAGCCATTTTCTTTGTGACCATAGGTCATGGGGTGATCACTGGCCAGTACCCAAACTATATGGCCGAGGTATTCAGCATTGATGCTTCTATGTCCAGTTTAGGGTTATCGGTATCAGCGATCGTTAGTTTAGCGTTATTGAGTTTCGTCGGTAAGGCGATGGCTAACAAAGGTCCAGAGCCTGTTTGGCTGGTCGCGGTTCTTATTAAAACCGCCATTATGGTTAGCCTTTCGCTAGTGGCCATATCTGGTAAAGTTGCTGGCGAATATCTACCACTGCTGCTTTACATCGTTTATCTGCAAGGGGTGATCACTGTGGATATGGTTCAGCCTGCCATCGCTGCCAAGCTTTCAAAAGTTGGCGCTGGTTTAACCCAAGGCTTGTTGATGTTTGCTATCGCTGGAGCTTATGCGGGCGGCAACGTAATCTCTGGGATTTCAGCAGATACTCTAGGTTGGCCAAGTTTGGCTTGGGTAGTTGCGGTGGTAACGGGAATTGCTTTCTTAATCGGTTTTGGTTGCCTTATTCCGAAAAAGAACCATCCTAATGCCATCGAAACAAAAGTCGGCAAGGCTGCGACTAGTTAGTTCGATCGATTAAGCTTCCAATCCAGAACGAAAAAAGCGAAGGCCTGCGTACCTTCGCTTTTCTGTTTTCGGCATTGGAATTAACGGCTTCCTAAGTTCTTGCGCAATTCCATGTCCATCAGTTCCAGCTTGAGCTTGGTTTTGGTCTTTTCACAGTCTGCTTGCTGAATCTTAGCTTTTAGCTCGTTTATCTGGCGCATCATGTCCACCTGAGGTGGCGCAAAGCCCGCATCCTTTAGCATACGATATCCGACACGCGTATCAGACGGTGACTTGAAGTAGTCATCGAGGTCTAACTTTTGATGCTTTAGCTTGTTGGTTTCAAGCTCTTTGGTCGCTTCGGCATTGCGCATCCAACCGCCGATTGCGTCATCAATAATACCCATGAAAAAGCCGCCTATTAAAAATAAGGCGGCTAGTTTACGTCAGCTCAGCACACAAAGATGTGAGCTTTTAGAGCTAATGTGGTTACCAAAAGGCCAATAGTGGCGATACCAGTAATAAAATCCCAGTAATTATGATGACCGTGGTCCCAAGCCCTTTGTAAACGTGAAGGATTGGCACTTTGTAGACTAAATACGCAGGTATCAAACAGCCAACTAGACCGAAGATCGGGCTAGATATCGAAGTGAATGCCAGAATAGGCGCATTTGAGGCCACAGCAGCCCAAGCGAGCAAAATAATAAACAAATTGAGCAGCTTGGAGATTAGCTTTTGGTTTATCTGGGAGTCGTCGTATTTGCGACGCAGCAGGTTGAGCAATATGCCTTTACAAGCTTCGTGAAACGCCAGATACACCCCAAAGAAGGAGGTCACCACAGCGAAAAGGTTAATGACAATTCCCATGTAATTAACCCAGCTGCCCGGAAAGTAAGTCGATAGGATTGCTAACGCCGAAATGTTTCTCGCTAATGCATCTTGGGCCTGTTCTTGAGAAATCGCGAAGGTAAATGACACTGCAAAGAAAAAGACAATCACAAACAATATGCTAAAGGCAATGTTCATCGCTCGAACCGCCTTGTACTTGGCGACATAGATAGACTTTTCTCGAGAGCGAAACGAGATCACCATGGGTGACAAGGACTGTAAAAACAGGATGGATGTCAGTGTAAAGGGCAGTGTAATAATGGCGTTTTTTAGCATGTCCATCGCTTCGCCGGGGGGCACAATGTTGTCGAAATCCCATCGGCTTACCAGCATTAGCCCCATCACTAGCACACAACTCAACACCGTGATGGCCATAAAGCCCGAGAGCTTGAACAGAAGATTCTCGCCTTTGGAACCAAGAAAAGCCAGAACGCTAATAATTACTAAACCGTAGAAGACGTTCTCGGACAAAAGTGTTTCGGTTACCTCAAACGACTGTAAATAGGCGGCGCTGTCGTTTGTAATGGCTAGTGAGTAGACAAATAGCCAGATCACTAGCATTAAGAAATACAAAAGACCTAAGGCCACACCCCAGTTTTTGCCAAGATAGCCAGAGATCACGCCAGCGTAATCAGTACATTCTTCTGATTTGGCCAGGGTTCTAATGAACAGTTTTTGAAACATATACATGGCGGGGTAGCCAAGAACTGCAGATAGCAGGAACACCCACAGCCCCATGATGCCAACTTGTACCGGCAAAAATACGATGCCGGCACCAATGGCCATGCCGATACTCATCACGACCCATCCTGTGTCGACGCTATCGAAACGAATGGCCTCGAGCCACTCGTCTTTGCTCATGCCTGCTTTGTCCCAAATGGTCATGGGCCCCGAGCAGGTGGTTACCTCAGGAGGGCTGCGCTTCAGCATTGATTGCTCCTATACAACGGTGAGATTAATCGCAGACTGCAATAGCCTCTATTTCAATTTTTGCCGCCATGGGCAGTGCGCCAACTTGGAAACAAGAGCGAGCAGGGCAGTCACCAACGAAATACTGCTTGTAGACTTCATTAAAGGCTGCAAAGTCATTGATATCTGCAAGGTAACAGGTGGTCTTTAGCACTTGCTCTAAGCTCGAGCCTGCTGCTTCTAAAACAGTTTTTAGGTTTTCTAGGGCTTGCTTGCTCTGCTCAGCTACGTCGTCCGATGGGAATTTTCCAGTTTCAGGAATAATTGGCAGTTGGCCAGAGGTATAAGCGACACCATTATTGGTGGTAACGTGACAGTAAGGGCCAATGGCCGCGGGTGCTTTGTCAGAAATAATGCTGGTTTTCATGGTCAGTTAGAACCTTTGTCAGTGAATACGTTGAACTAACTGTAGGACAGGTTTTCCACTACTACCTGTTTTTAGTGACCTGTTAAACACCTCGATCTCTCGTGCAATCTATGTCTATAGTTAAGCCAAACATAAACTACACAGGTGATTGCTATGCCGCACGAACAGCAATGGGTGAGCCAAGCCATTCATAAAATTGAGACCGATTTTCAACGGAGTGCCGACACTCATCTAATCAAGCTGCCATTGCCGGCATTTCCCAATATCGATATCTACCTAAAAGATGAGAGTACCCACCCAACCGGCAGCTTGAAACACCGCTTGGCGCGTTCTTTGTTCTTGTTTGCCTTGTGTAATGGCTGGGTAGGGCCAAAGACCACCATCATCGAGTCGTCGTCAGGCTCCACTGCGGTGTCAGAGGCCTATTTTGCCCGTTTGATAGGTTTGCCTTTTATTGCTGTGATGCCCAAAACCACAGCAAAGGAAAAAATAAAGCTGATTGAATTCTACGGCGGTAAGGCCCACCTAACTGACAGAACTGACCAAATATACGAAGCCTCGCATCAGTTGGCGGAAGAGCTAAACGGTCACTACATGGACCAGTTTACTTATGCCGAACGCGCCACTGACTGGCGAGGTAATAATAATATCGCCAATAGCATGTACGAGCAGATGCAATTGGAACGCTATCCAATACCTGCTTGGGTAGTGATGAGTGCCGGTACTGGCGGTACTTCCGCGACTATCGGACGCTTTATTCGCTATCAAAAACACGATACCAAGCTAATGGTGGTAGACCCTGAAGACTCAGTATTTCACGACTACTACAAGACTCGAGACAAGTCGCTGACACGGGATAGGGGCTCAAGAATCGAAGGTATCGGTCGTCCGAGGGTAGAACCGAGTTTTATTCCTGGCGTGGTGGATCGCATGATGACCATACCGGATGCCGCTAGTGTGGCTACAGCAAAGTGGTTAGAAAAGGTCATAGGTCGTAAAGTTGGACCTTCTACAGGCACCAATTTACTCGGGGCCTTGCGTTTAGCCAATGAAATGCGCGAAAAGGGACAACCAGGCTCGATAGTCACCTTGCTGTGCGACAGTGGCGACCGCTACTTAGATAGCTACCACAATCCTCAGTGGGTGAGTGAAAACATCGGGGATATCAGCAAGTTCGATGCAGAGCTATCCGGCTATAGCTAATATAATCTGACAGCAAAATCCAGGCCAATAGCGCGTAATAAACGCGCTATTTTTTTGTCTTTTTGTGCAATTAGCAACTACCCACTTGTGGGTAGTTGTGTTAGCCTTTTTGGTGGTTTTTTGTCTAACTGCCAAACCCTCAGTGATGTGGGGACGGAAAGCCACGGGTCTCATGGAGTTTGAGACAGCCGGGTTGCAAAGTATGGAATTTTGCAAAAATGAAAAAACTAATTTTGGGTGTAATCGCGCTATCTGTAACCGCTTCTGTAACTGCTGCTGAAACCAGTGCGCTAGTTACTAAGTGGACTCCAAATGGTGACACTACCATTATCAATCACAAGAAAGGTTGGGCTCCGGTTCTGACTTTGAAAGGTGACCGCGGTACTGGTTTAGTGATCGATATGCATAACAAACAAGCTGACGGTATTCTTATCAGCAGCGGAAATGCTAATCTGACGATCAACCCAAGTTATGTAGCTGCTGGCGTTCCTGGAGATGGCGTTGGCTATTCTAAGGAAACCGCAGCGGCCGTATTTAAAGTGTCTGGCTCTAAGTTAAGTGGCACAAGCTACATTGCGTTGGATGCAAAAACCAACTCAATTCGCTGGTTTGATGCTGCTGGTAACTTAGTTAAAGAGCTTTAATGGTAACTAGCTTAAAACCTAAGTAGTAGAACCAAGGCGTCTCTGTTGCAGAGGCGCCTTTTTTACAGCGAGCAAGCATGAATAAACTAATAATAAGCATAAACTTGGTACTGATTTGCGCCGTGGGCTACCTAGCAACAGAGGTATGGACGCTCAAACAAGACAATAAAAACATGCGTGCAGAGATTACCACTGGGCGTTTGATTGTCACTGATGAAGCGAATCAAATGCGCATCGTACTTAACGCCCTTGATGGTGAGACTACGCTAACCATGCTTGACGGTAATGGGGTGCCAAGACGTCAAGTTGCCATCGATGGCAGTGACAATCTGAACGACTTCATTTTTGATATCGAAGGCTCACCAAGAGTCGGCTATTTCAGCCAACAAACTGGCGAATTCTTAAATTATCAAGACCAAGTCGAGGCTTACAAGCCTGCGAGTTAAAGCCCTTGTAGCCTGGTTATCCATGCTTGGTTAGCTTGGGAGTCCTGTTCTAGGTCGTTTATCACAGTCTGGATTAATCGCTCTTTGTAGACACTGGCGTTGGCTAACTCGCTAAAAGCGTCGATGCCGTGCTGATTGAAATACAAAGTAGCGTTTTGGTCTATGATGCCTTCAAAAACTTGATGACTGTCGTACACACTCATCCACTCTAATTGTTGCTCAAAACTCTCAGTATCAATTGCGGTGTAGTTCTGCTGAACCTCAGACCATAATTCTTGGTCTTGTTGACTGTACACCAGTTCAAAAAACTCAAGAGTCCTATCTAGGTTCTGATAGCTTTCAGCTAAGGCATAAACCGCTGCATAGCGGGTCTCGGGGTGCTCTGTTTGCTCCAAGTATTGGGTGACTACACGCTGTGGCTCGATCTCAGAGAGCATTCCTAAAATCTTGTTGCGAGTGGCTGTTGTTAAGCTTTCGATGTGTTGAGCTTGCAGAAAACTGGCGTCAAATATTCCATCAGATGCGTTGTTCAGCAGATCTTTTAGTGCATCGTCTGTCAGATTTTCAAGTTCGCCAGGTGATTCAGTCAGTCGTTGCCAAAGAGTCTGGCTCTGGTTTGAATGCGCGTTTGACGATAAAGGAGTGTGATTAGAAGAATGAGCGGAGGTATCAGCTTCCGATACAAACTGTTTAGGTGAAGACCGGTTAATGTCATTGACCTGTTCTATGTCGTCTGGGGCTGCTGGTTCGAGCATGGTAAGTCGTATTCCTATTCCTACAACCAATAATAAACCGACTAACAACAAGAATCTGTGCATCTAGAGGAGTGACCAACAAGCAAGCGAAGCCCCAGTTTGACCAGAAACTTCCAAAAAATCCATAGGTTTACAGCATGCTTTGAAGTGTATATTGAAATTCGCACAGGAGGAAACAGGCAAGGGCGGTCGAGTTTGAACTAACTCGCAAATCTGTGGCCTTAAACCAAGTATATTCTCCAACAAATTCAAATTGACTGAACTATGTAGTGCGCTGCCAAGTAATGACTTTTGCACGCACTTTCTGATAGAGGTATCGATGAAGTTTTCCTACGCAAATACAACTCAAATTCTGTTCGGACAAGGCCAAATAGGCGCGATAACCAAGCTGATAGAACGCACCAGCAAAGTATTAGTGTTATACGGTGGTGGCTCCATTAAGCGAAATGGCGTCTACCTACAAGTTGCTGAGGCATTATCGGATTACCACTGGCTAGAATTTTCAGGGATTGAAGCCAATCCCACTGTTGAAACCCTAGACAAAGCAGTAGCGCTTTGTAAAACCGAGAAAGTGGATTTGATTCTTGCTGTTGGTGGTGGCTCGGTGATTGATGGCGCCAAGTATGTGGCAGCCGCAGCGCATTATGACGGGGAAGGTTGGGACATACTCATCGGCAAACACAAGCCGCAAAGCGCCATTCCTCTGGGTGCGGTGCTGACTTTGCCGGCTACCGGCTCGGAATCAAACGCTAACTCAGTAATTACAAAGGCAGCTACCCACCAGAAAATGGCGTTTGCAGCGCCTTGCGTATTACCAAGGTTTGCTGTGATGGACCCAGATGTCATGAAAACTCTGCCCGAAAAACAGCTAGTAAACGGTATCGTCGATGCTTGGGTACACGTGTGCGAACAATACATTACCAAAGCTTCTGGCGCTTTAGTTCAAGACGGATATGCCGAGACATTGTTGCGCTCTTTGAAGACCTTAGGGGAAACCTTTGAAGACCGAGACAATGACTTATGGCGCGCGAATCTAATGTGGACAGCCAATCAAGCCTTGAATGGTTTGATTGCAGTTGGAGTCGAGCAGGATTGGTCAACGCACATGATTGGCCACGAACTAACTGCGATTTGGGGCGTTGACCACGCTCGTTCACTAGCCATTGTTCAACCTTGGCTACTGAGAAATCAGATTGAGTTTAAGCGCGCAAAACTCGAACAGATGGGCAGAAACGTTTTTGGCCTGACTGACTCGGAAGATTTGGCAGAGCGCACCATTGATAAGATTGAAGCCTTTTATCACAGCTTGAATGTCAGCACGCAGTTAACTGAGCATCAGGATGGTAAGTCTGCAGCAGTTGATGCGGTCATCGAACGACTGGAACACCATGGATTTACCGCGCTATCGGAAAACCAAAGCATTACGCCGGTGGAGGCTCGCCAGATTTTAGAGAAAGCCATCGCTTAGTAATGACGCAAAGGCGGTACCTAATTCTGTAAAAGTTTAGGTATCGCTTTGTGGCAGCGACTTAGTGGCAGGTGAATCGAACACCGGTGGTGTGTGACTTGGTTACAACTGAAAGACACGCAAGGTGGATATAGCGAAAAGGAGGGCTGCAGATGTAAGCACCAGGCGTACTCTCTATTACTAACGTAGATTTTCAATTTAACATAATATACATTGTGCGCACATATAGTTGTGGGCATCTTTCTATAAACCAATCGTCTGGTTTTCTCGACCAATCAGTCACTCTAACTGGGTTTACACCAGGCAAACTCCTGCATTGTCCTGTCTTTGGCTATTTCTGAATAATGAATGCGCGTCGCTACGTGAAATCTGAGTGCGTTTTGGCAGTAACCACCTCCAGAATTTAAGCTCGTCAACCTTCGAGATATTTGTGAGCTATGCGCTACTAAACCCAATGCGCAACATCGCACATCTTGATGAGATTCCCCAGAGACTGCCACATTCACCAAAGCCTTAAGCAAATCCATATTCGGAGGACATGATCCTGCAAAGGCGATTTAGTGCCTATGAGTTGGCCACGTAGACTTCCTGCATCCAAGCAACTCGTGACCCCAACTAGCCATAGTGAATATCGCTAATTGGAGGCAAACATAAGGTACTAAGTAATGAGTAAACATCAAAAAACCACTAGTGAACTTCAGCTAGAAAGAACTCCATTGGCCGAATTTAAAACTGGCTTTAGCAACGACCAAGTAGCGAATTATCGAGCTAACTACAATTTGCCGACCTTGCTTGCCGGTGGTGATGAGTCAGTATGGTTTTCGATGAGAGCATCTGAGGTATTAGATACCGCAGTGTTGCCACGTCGCGCACCTTACATGCCACTAGCCGAGTCTATCAACCCTAATATTGGACAAATCAAGGCCCAAACCAAGAACTTTGGAAATATCAGCCTAGATGATTTTCTCGCCAAACCTGAAAGCTATGCCGCAGGCTTTATTGTGGTGCATAAAGGCGATGTGGTCTTTGAGAAGTATCCGGGAATGAATCCAACTGACAACCATATTTGGATGTCTACCGCCAAGCCTTGGACAAGCCTTGCTGTCGATATCTTGATTGACGAAGGCAAAATAAATACTCAAAAAACCGTCAAAGATTACATTCCTGACTTTGCGAACACAGAGTGGGCAGACGTCAAAATCATCGATGTTCTTGATATGACCCCAGGTATGAACTCAGAAGAGAATGATGAGACTAGAGCGGACCCAGATTCCATTGCTATTCGCTCTTTCTTAGCGGAATTTAACATGCCTTATCAGGGACAGCATGAAACTCTACCTGATGTGCTAAAAGATGCGAGGTCAATGCGCCCTGCTGGGACAAAATTTGAATACGGTTCGCCAACCACACAAATGTTAGTTCTGTTGGTCGAGTCGGTTTCCAATCAACCCTTTTCCGAGTTTATCGATCAGCATGTTTGGTCAAAAGTGGGAGCTGAAGGCCCATTGATGTTCCATCTATCACCTGGCGGTGTTGCGATAGCGCATGGCGTTATATCCAGTCAACTTCGCGATTTAGCTCGTTTTGGCATGCTCTATACACCGAGTTGGAAAAAAACGGCGACAGCACAAGTTGTGAGTGATGAAGTTGTCGAACGAATTCGCAGTGGCGTGCGCAGCAAACAATTCTACTTAGATGGCTATGATGGCGCGACTTTTGTGAGCCGTTTAAACGATGACTCAATGATCAGTAACAGTCGCCAATGGGATGCGGTGTGGCCTGATGGTGACTTTTGGAAATCCGGTATTCAGACACAAGGCTTGTACGTATCACCAGACAAGGATCTTGTGATTGCGTTCTATTCGACTAATGTGCCTGATGATTCGTTGCATCGCTTCCTAAGACCTATCGCTACCTCTGAGACATTCAGTCAGTAAGCATTCTCCTAGAAAAATTCCTAGCCACTCTCAATTGCGAGTCTGTGGCTGGGTTTTAAGTAAGTTGGCGGCGTCAACGCCACAAACATACACAAAACAACATGCCATCAAAGTGTGCTCGAACACTATTTAGATAGGAATTATGAAATGAATTTCATCATAGAATATATGCAGACTAATGTAGTGTTAGTCCTGTTCTTGGTGCTCGGTCTCGGGCACCTCCTCGGTAAAGTAAAAATCGGTTCTTTAGAACTTGGGTCAACCACAGGCATATTAGCTGTCGGGCTGGTTGTCGGTCTGATTCATATCGACGTGCCTCCCATTGTTAAAGGGCTTTCCTTCACCCTTTACTTGTTTTCCTTAGGAGTGATGATGGGGCCTGCTTTCATTCATCTACTCTTCAGTCGTCAGGCCTTCAAATACTTGGCTGTATCGCTGTTTGCCGGTGTTGCAATGGCGGTGAGCTTGTATTTTGTAGCGGTTGTGTTTGACCTCAACAGTGCCACCGTAGGCGGCGTTGCAGCTGGCGCCATGACGACGTCGGCAATCCTTGCTGCCGCTCAGGACGCATTGTCGAATGGCTCGATCCCACTGTCTGAAGGCATGTCTGTATCGGATGCTGGTGCCATGCTTGGAGGTGCATATGCCCTCACCTATTTGTTCGGTACTTTTGGCCTGATCATCATCTTAAAGCTTCTGCCAAAAATCGTTGGAAAAGACATCGCTGTTGAAGCTGCAAAGCTCGACACTTCTGACTCTTCCACTATTTTGGATACAACCCGCGCGCACGCTTCTTTGCGAGCATGGAAAATCACAGCACCCGATTTCATCGGCAAATCCATTAAGGATCTTGAAGACGCAGCTGAACATTCGCGTGATGAAGAAGGTGTACCAACACTAGTCGAGAAAGTGATTCGAAATGGCGACACCTTAGCTCTAAATGCCAATTTAGTACTGCAAAAAGGCGACATCATTTGTATTTGGGCGACACCTAGTATTTTGGTAAAAGGAAACCGCCTACTTGGCGAAGAAGTCACAGACAACAAACTACTTGATATTCAAACTGAGTCAGCCGAACTGGTACTGACCAATAAAGCACTGGTTGGAAAGTCACTCCGAGAATTGGTCACAAAAGCAGGCAGAGGTGTAACGGTCGAGCGCATGGTCAGAACTGGTAACGATTTACCGGTGCGAGGCGATACAACTCTGGTAGCAGGCGATGTTTTGTTTGTCTCTGGCCCGCAAAGCCATGTTGCTGAGTTTTCAAAGTCACTGGGGTACAAAGTGAAAGATCAACTATCGACCGACTTTGTCTCATTCGGACTATTTGTTGCCGCCTTTGGTGTCATAGGCACCATTAGCATTAACCTTGCAGGCATCAATTTGGCCATTCTAGGCGGCGCGTCGATGGGGGCGATGATCGGTGGTGCAGTACTGGGCTGGTTGCGTTCTAGAAGTCCTATGTTTGGCTCTGTCGCAGCACCCGCAACAGACGCTATATCAACACTCTGTCTAGGGATCTTCATAGCAGCAGTTGCATTGGGCGCGGGCGGCTCTCTACTTGAACTGATTCAAAGTCAAGGACCTGTCTTGATCATTGCAGGCATGATAGTGACTACATTCTGCGCAATAGCGATTTTCCTGTTCGGCCACTTTGTACTTCAACTTAACGTCGCTCTTAACGTGGGTGCTACCTACGGCGCGATGACAGGGACCGCTATCAACGAATTTGTCAAAGATGCCAAAAGCAGTGCGCCTGCGGTCGCATTTGCCCTACCTGGAGCATTGTGTAATGTGGTGTTTATAGCGGTTGCATTGGTCGTAATGGCAATCGTTTAAGAAGCCATTAAGCAAGACACTATCGAGTGACGATTAGAAAACGTCACTCGATAGAAAATGACTAGGAAGATTGTTCAAACACTAGAGTATTGGATTGCAAATCGTTACCGGTAAACTTCATGCCCAAAAACAAAATCAATTTGTTGTCTTTAACTTCCATTTCAAGTGCAGACACAACCTCGCCGTCTTTCAATATCACGCCTTCGAGATTACCGTCATCGTTGAAACTCAAACTGGTTTCATCACCACCGTTGGTATCGTCGGGTCTAAAGATCCCATCGGCGTATTGCTCAAACAAAAACTGTCGCTCCGTTCCTGAGCTATCTACGTAGGTCAAGGTAATGATCAGCTCATCATCATCGAGCTTGTTAACTAGCTTTGCGCTAGTCAGCGGCTCACCGACCTCGTAAGTGCATTCATCATTTATCAGCGTCCAACTTCCCAAAAATGTATCTAGCATGTATGCAGCTCCAAAACTTAAGCAATTGCTAACAGTATGAGTTTGAATACTAAATGCTAGATTGTCTAGATCATTAGCTGAACAGCCCAGGTAGTCGCGGAATTTTTATACGAGATGTCGCTGAATCAATCTACCGTCCAGTAAAACTAACAAAATCCTCATAAAATCATCCGTATAACCCTGAGTATCAATTTAAGTTATAGAGGTCTAATTCACGCTCAATATTAGCTGTCCGTAAAATACACGCCATCCCAAACAGATTGTTTATGAGGTTCGGCCATGAGTACTAGCGAAGCAGTAGTTAACCAAGAATCAGCAGTTAACCAAGAAGCGCAGCAGGAACTAACACTTAAGGATATAGCTAACACCCCTTTCAAGAAGCTTGTAATGGCCTTGTGTATTCTGGGCTGCGTAGCTCCGTTGTGGGGTCCTCTAGTCGGTGTTGCCATGGCAGCAATGGGCTTTAGCGCGGCGATGAGCGCAAGTGTTGCCACTGCCTGTGTTGTTGGTGGTGAGATCATGTTTTTCGGTGGTGTGCTTATCCTTGGAAAAAGCGTAGGCATTCTCATCAAGCAAAAGATGAAAGCAGTATTTTCCCGCAAAAAATAGTGTTTTTGTTCTCTTTAAAAACCTTTACCCGTGTTTATAGGCCACCTAATTAGGTGGCCTTTTTTTGTTTACTATTAGGAGCTTAAGTTTTAGTTTGACTAGAATAGATGGTGTAACTGTATCCACTGGAAGAATCTGCATGTCACAAGTGAGTTTGGGTCAGATGAAAGCCTTAGTCAGTGCTGTTGAAACCGGTTCCTTTTCTGGTGCCGCACGAGTGCTGGGCAAATCCCAAGCGGCGATTAGCACCGCAATTTCCAACCTAGAGATCGACTTAAACCTAACTTTGTTTGAACGCAGTGGCCATAAACCCCAATTGACGCCGGCCGGTGAACTTATTGTGCGCGAGTGTCGCTTTATCCTGGAACGCTGCGACAACCTATCAGAACTGGCTTCTAGCTTAAATGTTGAAACCGAAAGCAACTTGTTGATTCTGGCTAGCCAGTTGTTTCACTACCCAAGTAGCCAGCGTTTCGCTAAACAGATTGGCGATCACTTTCCACAGTTAATGATTGCCATAGAAGAGTGCGACACTGAAGCGGTTATCCAACGCATCTCTGATAAACAGGCTGAGCTCGGTTTTGTCATTACCAACAAGGCGCTGCCCTCCTCTTTAGGACAAATGCACATAGCCACCAGTCAGTTCATTTATGTGTGCGCACCAGGTTTACCCATTGCCGACTTACCCAATGTTACCAAAGCGGATCTAGCGCAAAGTCGCGAGTTGGTGGTATCTCGAGTAGAGCAACAGGAGTTAGAACCTAACCTGTCTACCAAGTTTTGGCAGCTAGAGTCGGCCTCCTCGCTGGTGAATTTTTTACTAAACGGCTGCGGTTGGGCAAAGGTGCCAAGAGAATTGGTGATGGAGTACGTCACTGACTACCGCTTGGTAGAGTTAAAGGTCAGCAAAGAACTAAAAGAACCCGTAGAGCTGTCGATGATCTGGCATCCTTCTTTTGAAAACGGCGCAGTACATCGTTTTATTCAGCAAGGAATATCCCAAATAGTTTCCTAGCTGCCCTACTTTCTGTTGCGCAAACAAAAAGGGCCCGTATGGGCCCTTAATCTTTCGAAATACGATATTAGTCGTTTTCGCGCCAGATGTTCGAATCTGAACAATCGATACCACTGTTAAAGGTGGTCCAGCAAGTCTGGTAGTCGATTGGAATTGGCTCGTAGCCTTTGCTTTCCAACAACTTCATGGTCTGAGTACAAGAGCTGTCGATAAAGATGCGACCATCACCCAAGGTGGTAGCATTACAGGCACCGTTTTTCACGTCTTCAACAGCAATTGGCAGAATTTCCCAGTCTTTTAGTACTAAAGGCAACTCGCCCCACTGACCAAACTTTCCGTCGTCAGGCAGACCCACAACGCCTTCGACCAGGTTCATCATTACGCAGTCTTCGTGGTAACCCAGATTTGAGTCAAACCACCAAGTTTCTTGCTTGTAGCCTAAACGGTCAAGTAGACGCATGAACAAGTCACGACCGCGCGGCCAGCCGGCTGGTGTGTGTTCACCAGTGGCTTGAGCCGCAGCGATTTGTGAACGGTCGGCTACACCATAGCCCCACAAAATGGTCTTGTTAGGCATTAGACGCCAGTCGGCCAAGTCCAGTCCACCGAAACCTGGGCCAACGATGGTTGGGTTAGGTTCGTGCGACAAGAATGGAATAATCGCTGCTTCTGGATCTTCTTCAATCAAGGCGATAGTGGCTGCGCGTGAAGAGGCTTCACAACCTTTTACTGGACCACAATCTTCGGCAACCAAAATGCCGTTGTGGGCGCCGCGCCACTTCGCACCAGCGTATATAGACAACAAGCGCGGGCCGTTCCAAGCACCGTTGTAGTTCAACGCTTCTTCTGGATACCAACCCAGCTTGTTTTTGATGATGGTAACGCCCGCGGCTTCGTACTTTTCGTCACGGCCGGCAATCTCTTCGCAGATTTTGTCGAAACGCTCAGGGTCAATATCGCGCATAGCTTTGCCGCCATTCTCTTTCCAGTTCATGTACATTTCTTCACTGGCGTTATCGCGAATCAAACCTTCCATTTCTGGAGTCAGCTCTGGGATCTCAACCGCAAACGGGTCGCCAACCATGGCGGCGCGAAGCTTAGCACTGGCGTGTTCTTCGTGGACCTTGATGCCCTTTCCGCGGATCTGGTCTTCCCAAGATTTGTTAAACACCTGCCACTGCTCGGTTTTGTCAGTAGGCTTTGGCATTGGGTTTTTAATCAAATCAACACAGCTTGGATTGGCTTGGTGAGTCATATTAGTTACCTCAAATTAGTCAGTTAACGACGAGCCGGTCGTCCTGTCCGAACTAGATGCTGCGTAGATTACAGATAGCTAATTAATGCCGCGAGTAAGCTTCTTCCCAAAAAACAGGAATCAAAAGCGTATTTAAGCTAAATTGCATATTAAGCGCCCTGCTTCCCAAATTAGGATAAGTTCCTTCCCAACGACTAGGAGTCAACAGCCATGCTCTCACTGGATAAGCTGCAAATGTTCAAGGTCGCTGCTGATAAAGGCAGTTTTAGTGCAGCCGCAAAAGCCATGAATAAAGGGGTTAATACCATTAGTGCAGCGATTATGGTTTTGGAGGAACAACTAGGGCTGCAACTTTTTGACCGAAGTGGTCGCCGCCCGGTGCTTACCGGCGATGGGCAACGTTTGTACTCTCGCGCCCAGGTGTTGTTTCACGAAGTGCAACGCATTGAACACATGGCACAGGACTCGATTCAAGAAGTCGAAAGCCAAGTTAAAATTGGTGTGGGAGAGCTCATGCATGCTGGGCGCATCGAACGCGCCATTGAGAAGGTTATGCCTCAATACCCAGACACTAGGGTGCTCATCATTCGCGACGACCCCAGTCGTTTACTCGATGAGTTGGCCAATCGCTCCATAGACATCGCACTCATGGCCAATTTTGACAATTTGGATGAGCGCTTTGCCTTCACTGGAGCAGGCCCCCAACAATTGAGCCTAGTTTGTGCGCCAGACTATCATTTGGCGGATATGGAATTGGTAGACGCCAAGGCCTTGTTTAAAGACCGTCAAATCGCCTGTAGCGGCATGATCCACCATCCCCTGCTCTCTCGAAAACTGCTATTCTCTCCCGATGTTTGGGAAACCAGCAGCATGGACGACATGCTGAGATTTGTTGAACAAGGGTTTGGATGGGCTATTGTGGCATCCGACCTCGCCCAAGAAAAGGTGCAAGCCGGCAGTGTTATTCAGTTCAACTGCACATTGCTTAGTGCCGGCTTGCAAATAGATACGGATCTAGTCTCGTTAGCCAATCATCCACTAGGGCCTGTGACTGAGCTTATTAAAAACTCTATTTTGAGTCAGAACTAAAAAAGCTCCCAGACCTAAGTCTGAGAGCTTTTTATTAATGACAGCGCTGCTTTTCTACCAAAAGAGCTTAAGCGATGTCGTTTTCACGCCAGATTTCTGCATCTGAACAGTCCATACCTGAGTTGAAGGTATCCCACAAAGTCGAGTACTTCACTGGCACAGGCTCAATTCCACGGGCTTCTAGACGCTTCATTGTCTCGGTACAACGGTTGTCGATTAGGATACGACCGTCGCCAATGGTAGGTGCGTTTGACGCACCGCGAGCAATGTCTTCCAGAGGAATTGGCATAATCTCGTAGTCCTTCAAGCACTCAGGCAATTGCTCTTGTAGCAGACCAAAGTTCTCAGTGTCAGGCAAACCAACCAAACCTTCTTGAATCATCATCATGACGCAGTCAAAGTGGTAGGTCAGATTCGAGTCAAAGAAGACTTCCTCTGAGGTAAAGCCGGCTTCTTGCATGATGCGCTCCATCATGAACTTGCCGCCCATTGGGTTACCTGCCGAGGTGTGGTCGTTACAGGTCTTCTCGTCATAGGCCGCTGGAATCAGGCTAGCATCTGGCAAGCCCCATCCGAACAGGATTTGCTTGTTAGGGAACAACTTAGGTGCAGCGTTATCAACGCCCGCCAAGTTACCTACGCCACGCATGTTTACGTCTGGCTCTGGGTACGGCATTGAGCGGTACTGCAATTCAGGAGTGGCTTTAAACAGCTCCATGGTGCCGTTGCGCATCGCAAATTCGTACTGACGAACAGGGCCACATTCCCAAATTTGCATGAAGTAGTTTTCTATGATGCGGCCATAAGTTGGACCACCGTAAATTGAACAGAACTTAGGACCACGCCACGCATCGTTGTTGTTGATGATGCCTTCTGGGTATTCGCACTCTTCGTTACGAATCACTTTCACGCCACAGTCACGTAGCGCTTTAGCAAGACCGTCTGACTCTTGTGCCATTTCTTCCCACAGCTCTGGTGCTACGTCACGCAAGTTTTGGTCTTTGTGCTTACGCCAAAAATCACGAACGTCGTCTGAGCAGCTATCACCAGTCATCGCATCCATCTCACCCACATCTGGGTCTGGTACGTATACGGCTTGCGGGTCACCAACGTAGGCAGTGCGGTAGCGAGCAAATCCGTGTTCTACAAAGGCACGTTGACCTTCAAACTGAGGGGTTAAGTGAGCGTTTAGCGCATCCCACTTTTCTTGCTCGGTCTTCATAAACTGTTGCATATCTTGAGTTGCTGACATGGTGTAGTCCTCTCTTATACGGCTTAAGTGTTTAGGTACCAGACGCACAATGGATTAACTTGTTGTGCGTCTCGTTGAATTCGAGCGTATTATTTCAATATCCCTTATTTAGCTCGCGCCGATTTGGGACACTTTGCTTTGGATCTAGGCCGGATTTGGGACAGCAAGGTGAAAAAAACAGCTAACCTACCGTTAAATGGAGTATTTTTTGAGTTCAAACGACGTTCGTGTCAGCTACAGACGCTATAACGACATACTGTCCTTGTTAGAAGATGAGCCACACATAGAGTCAATTTTACTGACAACCCAGACAGAGCCAGGCGATCTTAGCGCTAGCTGTTTTCGGTTGGAGTACTCGGATTTAATGGTGCAGCAATACTATGCGGATAAGCGTTTGCAGATGTCTTTGCGCTACAGCACAGGCTGGACGCGTTTCTTGTTATACACAGGCAAACAACCCGACTCGACTTGGCAAGGGGTTCACTTTAAACCCAACTCACTGGTGGTGGTACCGGATGTTGAAGGCGTCTATTCCATTGGTTCTGGCCATCAAGACACCAGTATTCATGTCTCACAAAGTCTGCTTGAAGAAATGGGAGTCTCTACCGAACGTTGGACCCGCTCATCCGACATTAAAGAGTGCTTCTTAGAAGTGCCCCCGGCCATGGCAAGCGAGATAAATAAGGCCTTAGACGACCTTAAATCCCGATACACCTTTGATGACGGCAAGCCCTTTACCAGTTTGCTCAACCCAGATTTGGCGGGTCAGTTAAGAAGTCGACTGTTTGAAATCATCGCTTACGGGCTCACCAATGCCGACTCAGGCGCTCAGACCAAAAAGCCCTCTCGTCGCTTCCAACTGGTGCAACGCGCGCTCAATCATGTTGCGGTAATGGAAGATGACCAAGTCACCGAACTCACCGTGGATGATTGGAGTGAAGCCATCGGCGCCTCTCGCAAGACCCTGTTAAGGGCGTTTAGTGACGTTCTTTATATCGCGCCGTATCGATTCTTACTCCATTTAAGGCTTAACGTGGCGCATAGAGACCTGCAATCTGGTGCGAAATCCGTATTAGAGGTTTCCACACGCTGTGGTTTTAGCAAGCCTGGTGACTTTGCCACCTTTTACAAAGAGTTTTATGGCGTACTGCCCTCTGACACTTTAGCCCAGAGTAAAAAGTAACTCTCCACAACTCAAAAAAGCGCTTCAATCAAAGCGCTTTTTAACTGTGTTATCAATCGATATTAATCGATGATGTCTTGACGCCAGATTTCCGCATCTGAGCAGTCCATACCAGAGTTGAAGGTATCCCAACACTTCTCGTACTTAACCGGCACAGGCTCAATACCACGGGCTTGCAGACGCTTCATGGTCTCGGTACAACGGTTGTCGATAAGAATACGACCGTCGCCAATAGTCGGTGCGTTTGATACGCCACGAGCGATGTCTTCTAGTGGTAGCGGAACAATTTCGTAGTCCTTCAGACACTCAGGTAAGTGCTCGTGCATCAAACCGTGGTTAATGGTGTCAGGCATACCCACCACGCCTTCTTTAATCATCATCAAGAAGCAGTCAAAGTGGTAAGTCAGCTTTGAGTCAAAGAAGATTTCTTCTGAGGTAAAACCGTCATTGTTCAACACGCGCTCCATCAAGAACTTACCGCCCAACGGGTTACCCGCACTGGTGTAATCGTGACGAGTCTCCGGGTTGTAAGTGGCTTCAATGTGCTTCTCATCGGCCACACCGTAACCAAATAGCAAGTGGCTATCAGGGAAAATCTTAACCGCGGCATTGTCCAAACCTGGAGTACCAGGGCCGCGCAAGTTTACGTCCGGCTCAGGGAATTGCATTGAGCGGTACTCAAGATCTGGGTTGGCATTGAACAACTGCTCAGTACCTTGACGGAAAGCCAACTCCCACTGACGTACAGGACCGCACTCCCAAATTTGAACGAATTTGTTCTGAATGATTCGACCATAGGTTGGGCCGCCGTAAATCGATACGAACTTAGGACCTTTCCAGTTGGCGTTAAAATCTACAATGGCTTCTGGGTATTCGTTGCGATCGTTGCGAATCACATTCACACCACAGTCGCGCAGCGCTTTGGCAAGACCGTCGGACTCTTCAGTCATTTCTGCATGTAACTCAGGATCTACGTCTTTTAGAAGCTTGCCCTTGTTCTCACGCCACATATTTTTCACTTCGTCAGAGCAGCTGTCACCAGTCATGGCTTCCATTTCGCCCTGGTCAGGATCTGGCATGTAAACCGCGTTAGTATCACCAACAAAAGCGGTGCGGTAGCGAGCAAAGCCGTGCTCAACGTAAGCGCGCTGGCCTTCAAATTGTGGGTGCATGTAGCCGTTAAGCTGATCCCATTTGGTTTGCTCAGTTGCCATGAACTCTTGCATTTCGGCATCAGTAGGATTGACAGTTTGGTTACTCATGATGGTGTCCTCAAAGGTTGTACATCAAAGGGTTTAATGGTGTTCGACCCTATAGCGACTTTTGTCGCCTTGGATTTCCCTGCCCCGTCGAATTGAGGGTATTCTGAGGTAAATAAGGTTTGGCTAATGCCCCACACTGGGACCCTTTTGAACTAAAATAGCCAGAAATGGGACAAAATAAGATTCGTGCTGGAAATAACCCCTTGGTTAGGCCAGTTTTTTGCCATTAAATCCAATGAGTTGAGGAGCTATTTGAGTTTATGTCGCAGTATGTAAAGTTCAGCTATCGAACATACTCCACGCTCGAATCCTTTTTCGACGAAGAGCCCTTCGTTGATGAAGTACCTACCATGATTCAACTGGATCCTGGTACGTTAAAAGCCGAGCGATGGCGGCTAGACTTTGACGATCTCATTATTCAAAAGCACGGGGTTAATCTGGCGATCAACGTTGCCCCTGTATACGGTGATGGCTGGTTGAGAGCTGGACTGTTCACTGGCCCTGTCGACCAGGAGTGCAGTTGGCAAGGAGTATCAATTAAACCGGGCACCCTCTTCATCACTCCCAAGGGCGGCGGTGTATTCTCGATTCCCGCAGGTTATCAAGATCTCACACTGATACTGAGCTACCCATTGATGGACGCCTTAGGCATAGAAAAGCCCGATACTTGGTTGGGCAGCGATAATTTACACCGATGCTTTTACGACATTCCCGAGCCCATGGGCGATAACTTAGAAAACTTAATGGATGATTTATGTCAGCGTTATAAGCTGTCGAGTAATAGTGATTGGAATGCGATTATCGACCCAGGACACGCAGCGCAAATCAGAATTGATTTGCTGCGGCTATTGTCCGATTGCTTAACCCGCAATGTCCCGAATCAAACCGACTCAGCCCCCTCGAAGCGATTCGCCTTGGTCAATCGAACCATAGCGCATATCTCTGCTTTAGAAGATAGTGAGTTGGCCAAGCTGAGTATCGATGATTTAAGCAATCAAGTCGCTGCGAGTCGCAAAACCTTGTTGCGTGCCTTTAATGACGTGCTTGGCATTAACCCGTCCAAGTATCTCAATAACGTAAAACTCGCCAAGGCACATGCGCTGATTAATACAGGACAGCATCAAATCACTCAGGTGGGGCTTAAGTTTGGCTACAGCAAACCGGGTTACTTCGCCGAGCAATATCAACTCCTGTACGGTGAGCTCCCCTCGCAAACCTTAAAGCGCGCCAAAAGCGGCCAATAAAAAAAGCGCTTCGATTGAAGCGCTTTCGATACCAATTACATTTGGCGTTTGGGTGGAACCAAAGGTCCATCGGCTTCCAGTTTTGGAAACGGCGTTACTAGTGATTCCATGGTAATTATCAGCCCTGCTACCGAAGCGGCGTTTTGCAACGCGGTGCGAGTTACTTTGGCTGGGTCGATGATCCCCATGTCATACATAGAACCGTATTCCCCAGTCGCTGCGTTATACCCGTAATCGCCCTCGCCTTTGCCCACGGCATCGGCGACCACTTCAGGCTCGTCACCTGAGTTCAGTGCAATCTGTTGGATGGGGGCTTTTAGTGCCCTCAGTGCCAGGCGAATGCCTTGGTTTTGGTCTTCATTAGCACCTTTAAGATCGGCGATCTTGGCGCTAATTCGAGCCAGCGCCACGCCGCCACCAGGGACAATGCCTTCAGCGGCCGCTGCGCGTGTTGCATGCAGTGCGTCTACCACTCGGTCTTTGCGTTCTTTCATTTCCACTTCGGTTGAACCACCGACGTGATAAACCGCTACCCCGCTAGAGAGCTTGGCGATCCGGTCAATCATCTTGTCTCGGTCGTATTCGTTGGTGGCGCTTTCAACCACTCGTTCTATTTCTTCAACACGAGCTTTTACCGCTTCGGATGAGCCAGCGCCATCCACCACAGTAGTTCTGTCTTTGTTTTGCACCACACGTCGAGCCGAACCCAACTGGTGCAACTGAACGTTCTCAAGAGTAACGCCGGTATCATCACTGATGACTATGCCGTTGGTGAGTACCGCTAAGTCTTTCATAAACTCATGACGGCGTTCACCAAAGCCAATCACCTTACCAGCCGATACTTTGATGATGCCCTTGGTGTTGTTAACCACTAGGGTTCCCAAGGCTTCGCCTTCGATACCTTCACAGAAGATCATCAAGGAGCGCTTTGACTTGGCCAGTTGCTCAAGTAGTGGCAGTAACTCTTGAGCTGCAGTGATCTTGCGGTCAATTAGAAGAAACAGTGGGTTGTCCAACTCGACTCGAGCGCGTTTGCGGTCAGTCATAAAGTGTGGCGATAAGTAGCCCTGGTCGATTTGCATACCTTCAACCACGGTAAGCTCATCGTTTAGCGACTTACCGTCTTCAATGGTAATAACACCCTTGTGCTTGGTGGCATCTACCGCTTTAGCGAGCTTCTCGCCGATATCGCTATCTGAGTTAGCCGAGATAGTTGCAACATGAGCTATGTCTTCGTGGGTATCGCAAGGCTTAGCCATAGCTTTTAGCTCGGCTACTGCAGCTTTAACGGTCTGATCGATACCACGCTTCAGGTCCATCGGATTCATGCCCGAAGAAACCGCCTTTAGGCCTTCTTTAACCAGCGCCTGGGCTAATACGGTCGCTGTAGTGGTGCCATCACCGGCAGCGCTATTGGTTCTTGCCGCGGCTTGTTGCACCAATTGAGCGCCGGTATTTTGGTGCTTGTCGTACAACTCGATCTCTTTCGCGACAGAAACACCGTCTTTGGTTAGTACGGGAGCGCCGAAGCGTTGTTGCAGCACAACATTTCGACCTTTGGGACCAAGCGTCACTTTGACCGCGTCTGCTAACAGGTTAATGCCAACCAGCATTTTGTAGCGCGCGTCATCGCCAAACTGAACGTCCTTCTTTGCCATACCTAAACCTCACCTAAATTTGGGAAAAATTCACTGCTATAAAAGTAGCACATGCTAGTTGAACAAAAGCTTATGCAAGCCATAACCTAACGGCAAATTCCCAACAAAACCACCATGTTTATAGTGACCTAGAAGCGTGTGGTTAAAATTTACGCTAACCTGCCATAGGGTAATATCTGCGCGTTTTCACCGTAATAAAGCACAGCAATTAAGCTCACCTCTTCCACACCTGTCTCCTACCGTTAATACAAATGTTCCGCATGAAATTTCAGGTGCGAATCGATAAAACTGGCGATAAAGAAATAAGAATGATCATAACCCGAGCGATAATTTATGGTGATCGGGTAGCCTTTTTTTTGAGCAGCTAACGCAATCGCATCGGTTTTCAATTGCTCTTTCAAAAACTGATCGTCACTGCCTTGCTCAATCAGCATTGGCAGTGGTTGAGAAGCATCTGCCCATGAGAGTAACTCGCAGGGGTCTTGCAAACGCCACAGGGATTTATCGTCGCCCAAATAATGGCTAAAGGCTTTATCTCCCCATGGCACTTGAGTTGGGTTAACGATAGGACTGAATGCACTGACGGCCTGATACCTATGGGTGTTTCGAAGCGCCACTACTAAGGCACCCATTCCCCCCATCGAATGTCCGCAAACAGAACGCTTTTTATTGACCTTGAATTCTGCTTCTATGAGTTCGGGCAGCTCTTCCACCACATAATCGTACATTCGATAATGGGCTTTCCAGGGTTCTTGGGTGGCGTTAAGGTAGAAGCCAGCGCCTTGGCCTAAGTCGTAGTTCGGGTCATCAGCGACATTCTCGCCACGAGGGCTGGTATCTGGGGTGACAATCGCTACCCCAAGCTCAGCCGCCATTCGTTGCGCGCCCGCTTTTTGCACAAAGTTCTCATCGGTACAAGTTAACCCGGACAACCAATACAACACGGGAACTCTAGCAACCTCTGCTTGCGGCGGTAAGAATATGCCAAACCGCATTGAGCAATTTAAATGTTTGGACTGGTGTTTATAGTGCGCCTGACGGCCTTCAAAACACTTGAACTCTGATACCAGCTCAATTTGACTCATTATCCCTTCCTCAACCGCACGCTAAAAACTCAACACGGTTCGAATACTTTTTCCCTGATGCATTAGATCAAACGCTTCATTGGCTTGCTCTAATGGCAATTGATGCGTAATAAAGTCATCGAGCGCAAACTCGCCGGCTAGATAGCGCTCAACATAGTCAGGCAATTCACTTCTGCCTTTAACACCGCCAAACGCTGTTCCTCGCCAAACTCGCCCTGTGACTAGTTGAAACGGACGGGTGGATATCTCTTGTCCTGCGCCTGCAACCCCGATTATCACGGACTCGCCCCAGCCCTTGTGGCAACACTCAAGCGCGCTGCGCATCAGGCCCACGTTGCCAACGCATTCAAAAGAGAAGTCCACTCCGCCATCGGTCATATCGACAATAACTTCTTGAATGGGCTTTTGGTGATTTTTCGGATTGACGCAGTCGGTGGCCCCAAGTTTCTTGGCCAAATCAAACTTAGACTCATTGATATCGATGGCAATGATCCGTCCGGCCTTCGCCATTTGCGCACCAATCACAGCCGATAAACCAATGCCGCCTAGACCAAATACGGCAACTGTATCTCCGGGTTGTACCTTGGCCGTGTTGGCTACCGCGCCCATGCCGGTAGTTACGCCACAGCCCAATAAACACACCTGCTCTAGTGGTGCTTGGGGATTGATTTTGGCCAGAGATATTTCTGGCAGCACCGTGTACTCAGAGAAGGTCGAACACCCCATGTAGTGGAATATGGGTTTGCCATCGATTGAGAAGCGAGTGGTGCCGTCTGGCATCAGTCCCTTGCCTTGAGTCTCGCGGATCTTTTGACAAAGGTTAGTTTTCCCCGATTTGCAGAACTTACATTCGCCGCACTCGGGCGTATACAAAGGGATAACATGATCGCCAACCGTAACACTGGTGACGCCCTCGCCCACGGACTCGACGATACCGCCGCCTTCATGGCCAAGAATCGCAGGGAAGATACCTTCGGGATCATCACCCGATAAAGTAAAGGCGTCTGTATGACACACGCCGGTGGCAACGATTTTAACTCGAACTTCACCGGCTTTCGGCGGTGCAACATCGACGGTTTCTAACTTTAGGGGTTCGCCGGCGGCCCAGGCCACCATGGCTTTTGATTTAACGCTTGTGGGTTGCATCTTGATGATTTCCTTTGATCAAGCTTTAACCCAACATAGTTCATTTTGACGAGTTCGCAGAACTTTGCTGACCCAGTAACGACTCTTGTAGCCAAGCTTGCGCCGGCCCCACTGGCCTACTTGGGTGTGTCAGCAAATCGACTTCGGTGATGAACGGAGTTTTACTTTGATTAAAATGAGGCGTGAAAGTCGTTAAAGCGCCATTACCTGCTCGCTCCTCTATTAATAGTAAAGGCAGAAACGCCCAGCCCATGTCTTGTTCCACCAGACTCGCCACATCCTGTTGGTCCGAGGCTAGCCAGATTTCATTGGAAAACTTAGAACGCATCTCCAACAAAGGGTTCTCTTGCATGGCTTCGCAGTTAATCTGCCTGGAAAGCAATAGGGTTTCTGTATCTACCACAGGCATATCCGCCAAAGGTGAGTCTGGCGAACAGGCGCAAAACCACTCAAGCGGCGCTAAGTCGATAAAATCTAAAACCGGTGCCTGAGCTTCTCTGCGACACTGGATCATAAGCTCGATATCGCCTTGCTCTGCTAGTTGCTGAAGCTTATCACTTCGATCTCTAATAACTCGTAGTTGGGTATGGGGAAATCGCTTTGCCATCTCTGCAAGATGCTTCTCCACATAGCCAAAGGGAATCAGCTCCCCGATACCAATTCGAATTTGCTCTTCCGTGTGACTGAGTTTACTTTCGGCAAAACCATAAATTCGCTCGCTTTGGCGCAGCAAGAGGCGAAACTGCTGATAGAGCTGTTCGCCTACGGGAGTTAGCTTTGGCTTGTTGCCTGAGCGGTCAAATAGCACAACGCCCAACTCGATCTCTAAATTGTTGACCGACACACTGACAGTGTTGTGACTTTTACCGATTGCCCTAGCAGCCGCTGAGAAAGATCCCTGCTCTACTGATACGACAAAGGCTTTGGCTTGTTCTAAATGAAACATTAGCTGTGACTTTGCAGGCTAAAGGTGTCAATTATAGTGAATACTTTAGCATGTACCTTTCATTATTGTGTGTAGTAGGCTTTTTCTAGTTCGCTACCCTAAGTCTTTGAGCTTTGTCTTAAGTTGGCATAATCTAGACTCAAGTCCATGAAACGTAGGGCAAAGCGTCGATGCTCAATTTAGATCAGGTTACTTTGTTTGTAGCCGCCGCCGATAAAGGCTCGTTTTCTGCAGCGGCTCGACTGCACAGGAAAAGCGTGAGCACGGTCAGCTTGGCGGTCAGTAACCTCGAAAAAAATCTAAACGTTGAGCTGTTTGATCGCAGTTCTAAATACCCCAAACTCACCGAGCAAGGCGAACAGCTATATGAGCTCGCACAGTTGTTACTCAGACAAGCCAATCGGATTCAATCGGTTGCCAATAGCTTGATAAACCAGGTCGAGGAAGAAGTTAGCATTGGTCTTGATGAGTTAGCCCCTTTTCAGCTTGTTGAGGATCACCTAACTCAAATATCGAAAAAATTTCCCGATACCAAGCTGAGATTGACTCGAGAGCGCGCTGAAATACTTGTTGAGCAACTCCACTCTAACCAGCTGGATATCATTCTGGCGGCCAACAATTCAACGCACGGCGCTAATCAGTTGACCGAGATCCAACTCGTTGGCGTTTGCGCCAAGCAGACCAATTTGTTTGACCCCAAGTCGGTAGACTTCGAGCAACTTAAGGCCACCCGCCAAATTTTGTGTGAGAGCGTCGTTAAACTCGACATTCTCAACGATGCACTTAGCGAAGAGAACAACAGTTGGTCGGTGACCTCGATTGAGGACTTAATGCAACTCGTTGAAGAAGACTTTGGCTGGGCACTCGCACCGATGCATTTAGCGCGTGAGTACGCCAAACAAGACAAGCTTGTCATTTTTGACTGCCCCAAACCTTTGGCCGAGTTGACTCTGAACATAGGGCTCGAGGTAGCGCCGGACAAAGCAGCGGGTCCTGTGGTTAGCGACTTATTAGCCATGTTCAATTCAAACGACACTAATCGGTAAAACGAGAATTATGACCTTAGATCAAATGCGATATTTCTTAGCAGTGGCTACCGAGTCTTCGGTTAGCAAAGCCGCTATGATGTTACAGCGAGATCGCAGTGTGGTGAGTCAGGCGATTAGTTCACTAGAAGACGAGTTAGGGCTCAACTTGTTTGAGCGCTCTGGCAACTCGCTCAAGCTCACTCAAGCCGGCAATCGACTCGTGCTCGAAGCCAAGTACATGGATTGGCAGGCGTCTCGAGTTTTAGAGATTTTTGGTGTAAGTGAGACCGATCAGGCCTTGGAGGTTAAAATTGGCATTAGTGAAATTGGACCTCGAGATTGGCTAACCGCCCTACTTTCAGAAACCGAACTCGCCAACTACCGAGTCTCAATCGTCTGTAAATCCGATGATTTGCTGCTTGAGTTACTCGAACAAGGTGAGTTGTCGTTTGTGTTGGTGGCATCTGATCACTACCTAGACCACGGTGGCGACTCGCTTCATTGCTTCAGAGAACCATTAGTGACCGTTTGCGCCCCAGATTCCCACCTTGCAGACTCGGATAAAGTAGACATTGAGACTCTGGTAACCACTCGACAAATTTTAAGCCATTCCCTGCTGGGCAACCTGAATCTCAAATTGTCATACATCTATGGCCGTGACGTTTGGGTAGTCGGTAGCCTCAACGATGTTTTGTCTTTGGTAGAGCGTGATTTAGGCTGGGCTGTGGTGCCATATAGAGCCGCTGCAAAAGCCCTTAAAAGTGGCGCTCTGGCCTTATTTGAAGTGGATTTTGATGCGCTGGGTTCGGTGATCGAGTGGGATGTGAAGTTCTCCAATCGCCAAGGCGATTCACGCACCACTCGCATCGTTCACGATTGGATCCACGCGAACGTGGACCGTTTCAATCATATTTATGCAAAAGAATTACGCCATCCCTTTGTACTGAAGCAGACTAACAAGAAATGATGCTGCAGTTACCCAAGAAGCCAGCACGCGCCAACCGATGGCCTGCCAATTCACCTGCGAGAAACGTCTCGACAGCAAGCCAAAATTAAGCAGCAAAAACAAGCTTCCGAGAAAGGTGCCCAGATGCGACAGGGTTTTGCCGTTGCCAAACAATTCCGCCTGTCCAGAATCTATACCTATAGCCAACAATGAAAATGCGGTGACCAGAGTAACGACCAGTTTTGGTGCCCGCCAACTACAGACCGCCAATAATCCAACCCCAACCGCGGTGAGTAAAGGAAGGATTTCTACCGTTTTCTCATCAACGTAGTCAGAACAATATAGGCCTATGACAATCGCTACTGCTCCAGCAATCATAGCTTGAGGTAAGTACGCTTTTTGTTGCTGTGAAAACCAAATGCCAACTGCGAGCAATAACATGACATGTGCTGGAATCAATAGAGGGTGCAGCAAGCCGTTGTAAAACTCACCGACCCCCTCTATCGGGCTGTGGGCAAAGCTCGGCCAAGCGACCAAGCTCATCGCCAACAGACACAACTGAACGACAGGTTTGAGCATTACAGCGCGCCAACAAAGTAAGTCAGGCCAGTAGCGGCAATCACAGCTCCACAAACACGAACCGCGATTTGCCCTTTAGGATGGTCAGCCAGTAGGCCAAAGCCAACACCTGCCAAGTGCAACATGCCAGTGGATAGCACAAATCCAGCACTGTAAGTTAGCGGCGAGGTCGCGGCTGGTAGCTCAGTACCATGGGCATGACCGTGGAAGATGGCGAAAACAGCCACTAATGCAGTTGCGGCCCACAGGGGCAAGCGCGCAGCAAACACCACCATAAGACCCAGCACAAGCCCTGATAGGGCAATGCCCGCTTCAACCGCGGGAATATCAATACCTATGACTCCTAGCGCACCGCCAAAGGCCATCATTAATGGGAATACCACGGGCAACAACCAGATTGCTGGTTGACGAAGAAACGCACCCCACAGGCCTACAGCGACCATGGCCACAATATGATCAAAACCGACTAGCGGATGAATGAAGCCATTGATAAATCCACCGCCGGCATCCACCACTTCATGGGCCAGCGCAGGCGTTGTGAAGGCCAGTGCCAACAGAGCGAACACACTCTTAGAAAGATTCGTCATTTAGATATTCCCATCCATTGTTTAAAAATCAGCCCCGACCCATTGCTGTTGTGGAGTCAGGAGCGCCACATTAGAGACCGCTAAATAGGGACAGCGAGATTCTAGCCACAGGCGTTCTGAGCGAAAATGCAATTTCGGAAAAGCCTGGCGAGACTTTGTGCACAAAACTCGCTATTTTGTGTGTTCTGGCGTTTTACTGTTCAAGCGCGCTTAAGTGTTTCGTTGGGTAACTCACCAAACTGCTTCTTGTACCTTTGCGCGATACGGCCAATCTCAAACAGGCCCAAGTCAAAGGCGATTTCTGTCACTGTTTGTCGCTCAGCCTCTGCCTCTAGTAGGCGCTTTCTAAACTCGTAAAGCCGAAGCAATTCGATAATTTGCCTTGGCCCGACACCAAAACTGTCCTTAAACGCATTGTATACGGTACGCTCTGAAACACCAATTTGTTCTGCAAGATCAGCAACTTGTATCGATTCCTCGTGCAAAGTGGTGCCAAACAACTTTTGCAGCTCTTGTACTGTCGCAAACGGCTTGGTGGGCGCGAGTTCATCAATAGTCACATCAGGATCTTCGAGGACCTGGCTAAAGGTCTCTGTTAACTCCACTGCAATCGCTTGATTCCAGTAAGCTGCGAGCTGTTCTAACAAATCACTGTCGCTATTCTGAAAGGACTCTAACTGTAGCTTTGCACAATCACAGATAGCGACTAAGCGCTGAACTTGCTCGATGGCCAAGCCACGCAAGCAAAAATTTCGGTCGGTGGGTAGTCCTATGCTTCCGGCGAGTTCTTCCGAGAGGACCAGTTGAAGATGCTGAGTCACACCGTTTTGGTAGCCTTCCGTAGTGTCTTTATTGCCTTGAATTACAATGGTTTGTTCGTCAAAGGCATTACCCCATAGGGTGAACTCATCGGTTTGGCTCAATACCAGATTCATGCGCAGATCCGCCCTATTCGGCTGGAAGCTCCACATCACGGGGTGATAGATGCTAGTCCAATACAGCTGAATCTGCTCAAGTATCAACTGCTCGCACAAGCATTCGAGTGGTCCTGGCGACAATTGAATGATGTCGAATTGGCCATCATAGGCTTGATTGAAGTACTCAGCGAGCTCTGAGCGTTCGGTGAAGCGCTGTTTCTTGTACATTTCGCGATAATTTCCCTTAAAAAAGAAAGCAAAAATGCATGGATACAATGATTAGTGTAAGGCTTTTTCCGATTTTGCATAGCCGTTATTTAGGAGGGACTTATCATAGCCTCCGTTTGATTTAGCCTTTACGCCCTACTTTTACCTCAGCGTCTAAGTGGGTAGTCCTAATCGGGAGAGTATTCATGCTACGAGTTGCCACCGCGTTATCCATGCTAGCCTTATCTTGCCTATCCGCTGTATCTGGCCAAGCACAAGCTCAGGTAACTCCGACGCTTACCATCACCCATGTCAACGTGGTGGATGTGGCTAGCGGTACGACCTTGGACAACCAGACGGTTACTTTGTCTGGCGACACCATTGTTTCGATTGAAGCTAGCCGAGCACCTGAAGCTCCTGCGGGAAGAACCATAGATGCTCAGGGCAAGTACCTGATACCCGGCCTTTGGGATATGCACACCAACTTTTCTGCTGCTGAGTCTATTGCTCGTCCATTGATGATTGCTAACGGCGTTACTGGCTTGCGCGACATGACAGGTAACCCAGAAATCACCAAACAACTGAAGCTAATGGCCGAAAGCGGTGATCTGGTACCCAATATCTTTGCAAGTGCTGAGCCGCTTGATGGCATACCTGCCCGTACTCCAAGTTTGCAGTCCATATCTGGCTCGAAGGAAGCCAAATACACGGTGGAGTGGCATGTAAAGCAAGGCGCTGACTTTATCGCTATCCACGACCGTCTTTCTTTGGGTGCCTATAAAGCGGTTGCCAAAACCAGTCAAACCCTCGGTGTACCCTTTGCGGGACAGTTGCCTGAGTCAGTAAGCATCGAACAGGCCATCAAATCTGGACAACAATCGCTAGAACATATGTACGGTCTGATGGAAGCCTCAACTAGCCAACCACAAGAGCTTGCGAAATACATAGGCGGCAAGCGTTTTGACACCAACAAAATGCGCTTTCTGCTAGATACGTTCGATCAAGACAAATTCAACAAGCTGGCTGAGCAGTTGGCTGCCAGTGATGTGGCTATCGACCCAACCGCTCTGTATCTCTACAACATGGCTCGTTTGGACAATCCGCGCAGCAACGACCCTCGTTTAGCGCTTTTGCCCAAGCCTTTTAAAGAAATTTGGGTCGCTAAAAATGACATGGAACTAAGGCACCTGGACCAAGCAGGGTTTGAGGTCTTGCGAGAGTTTGTTGATTTTCAGCTTGCTTTGATAAAGCCATTGTCAGACGCTGGAGTTAAATTGTTAGTCGGTACCAATTCAGGCAACCCGTACGTGTTTCCTGGATTCGCGGTGCACGATGAGATGTCGCTGTTAAATCACCTTGGTTTAGAAAATGTCCAACTTCTGCGGATGGCCACGTTAGATGCAGCCAAGCTATTAGGCTTTAACCAACACGGCGAAGTTAAAAAGGGATTTAAGGCAGACTTGGTACTTTTGAATGCTAATCCTTTAGAGGATATAAATAACACTCAAAATATCGATTCAGTGATATTGGCGGGCAAGTTGTACGACAATCAATCAATTCAAAGAATCTTCGAAAACGTAAAAGCAACACTCAACCAATTACAATAATTTAAGAGGTGCTTTTGAGCACCTTTTATTCACTGTGAAAATGGGTTTGAGACGGTAGCTCGCCAAATAGCCGAGTATATTGACTGCGGAATCGACTCAGTGTTTGAAATCCATATTCACTACAAACTTTTTCAACCACTTGACTTTCATCTTTTAATAAGCGTCTTACAGTATTTAATCTAACCATTATGGAAAACTGATAAGGCGAGAGATTAAAGGTGCTATTAAATAGATTATTTATCGAGCGTTCACTCATATTCAATTTAATCGCTAAGTCCTCCACTTTTATTGGCGCATGCTGATTATTGTGAATAATCGACAATGCTGTTATCAGGTTTCTACAACGCTTACTTTTAGCAGGTGAAAACTTGTGGATCGTTAACCCCGTGTCACTAAGCAAGGCTTCCAAGCGATCCCAGACCGGCTCTAGACGGTTGGCGTCGATCTGAATGTTCTGCTGTTGGCCAACACTAAACACACTGCCCATTAGCCCTTTTAAATCATTAGCTTGCCGCTCATCGACCTGTACATACAAGGGTTGCTTGCTGGTTTCGATAAAGGTGAAATCTGTATTATCGAACCAACACAACTTCAACAACTCTTGTTTGTGGATGACCAAGTCGTAAGATTGCCAGCCGTTTGCACCAGACACTTCATGGTAGGTGTTACCACTGCCATAGAAAGATATAAAATGTTGCTTCAACAACAAACCGTTTGACCAAAAACCATCGGAACTATAGCTAAAGGAAATAACAACATAGTCGGCTGGCACGGTAAAGCTCAGGTACTCCTTAGTCACTACCTCTTTTTTAAAAATGGTTAATTGATACTCAGGAACCTCAATTATCTGCAATCGAGCATTACCTTCAGCTTTGCCAAGTTGATAGGCATAAATTTTGTCGCCAAATAAACGTTCGATAGCAACCGCAACATCCTGTTGATCAAAGGCTTCGCTAATCGAAAAATTTATCATTTCATATGCTTTCAAGGGAACTTTCCTAAAACTTGCCGAAATCGACCTGAATTAAATTAGAGTTTACTGCAATAATCCTGCTCGGTTCAACAGATAGTACTAGCGCCAACTAAGGAAAATATAAGGACAGCATTGCGAAGGATAATCGCGCATTGGGTTTGTCAATCCGTTAGCCAGTACAGAACCTGAATTCTAGGTTCAAGTATTACTGTTATCAAAAAGGTTTTATAGATGAACAAAGCAAAAACATTGTTACCTCTTACTATCAGCGTAATGCTGGCGTGCGGTAGCGCAGTTGCAGCAGGCGGCCCAGGTGGCGAAATTGATTACTCTGCTTACCAGGACAAGCCAGCTCCAAATCTAAAAGCTGAAGAGAAAATCAACGGTTTCCCAGCCAGCATGCAACCATGGCGTGTACCGGGCGAACCTAACCTAATCAAGCGTGACACTGACTGGGAAGGCACTTACAAGCGCCGCGATCTAGACAAGATCAACCCTAAGCGTGAGCCAGGTCCTATCGACTTGCAGCGCTACGAGTACGTAACCACCAAGCACGGCTTCCCGACTTACTTTGGTTTGCCAGTTGCTCTTAACACCGAAGATTTGAAAGCTGGCGACGTTGACGTTGCTATCGTTGGTTTGCCTTCAAACTTCAACATGGGCGGTGACGGTACTGCATGGGCTGCTAACCAGTTGCGTTTCGTGCGTCAGTACGACTTCGCTGGTGTTGGCCACGATCTAGTATTGAACAACCACTACTTCGACATCCTAAACGTAGTCGATTACGGTAACGCCAACTCTCACGTTTCATTCATGAACGACAACTTCGTAGAGCACGCTAAAGTACTGCGTGAAATCTTCGAAGGTGGCGCAACGCCAATCGCCATTGGTGGTGAGCACGGTACTCAGGTTGCCTCTATCATGGCAGTTGTTGATCACTACGGTCCTAAAGAAGTGGCTTTCGTTCACTTTGACGCTCACATGGACTACTCAACTGCTGGTGCCGGTACTTTAGGTCTGTTCACCCACGGTGGTCGTGCTCGTCGTTTTGCTCATGAAAATGGTTGGATTGACGGTGCTGACATGCACTCAATCGGTATTCGTGGCGCCTACGACGACGCTGAGCGTGTTGAATACTTGAACGCCGCTGGCGACAAGATCCACTACATGTCTGAGTTTGAGCGCAAGGGCTTTGAAGCGACTTGGAAGAAAGTCCGTGAAGAGCTGAAAGGCAAAAAGCTTTACATCTCTGTAGACGTTGACGTTCTAGACGCGCCATACGTACCAGGTACTTCTAACCCAGAAGCTGGTGGTTTCACCTCTGCTCAAATGGGTCGCATGCTACGTGAACTAGCCATGCAAAACGACGTTGTACTGTTGGACTTCGCAGAGTACACCCCTCTGATGGACGACAACCACTACAACACGGCTAACACCATCAACCGTATGATGCGCGCCTTCTTGGCCGGTAAAGCTGCTCGTAAAGAAGGTAACACCGATCCGGATTACATCCACCCAGCGATTAAGCAAACTTACGCTGACCAGAAGTAATCTAGCCGGCTTATCCCGTCGAATAAGTATCGACGAATAAGCACCGACCAGTAACGCAGCCGGAAACGGCTGCGTTTTATCCCGGCAGAAACACTGCCACCGTTCTTAAGACAATCTGTTCGCCGAAAGGAAAAAGTAGCGAAAACTATTTCTACTGAATTGCGCCTTGTGGATCCAAGTTTTGCAATCCGGTCTGGGTCAAACGCCCATCGAAAGAAGGTAACCACTGTGAATTCTGAAAAGTCGACACAATCGCCACTTGCAAGCTCATTCAGTCAGCTCATTAAAGAGCCTCTGGTTCATTTCATCGTACTGGCCACCCTACTTTTTGCAGCCAACGAAATGGTTGCAGCGGACAGCCGCGAACCACTGGTTGTGGATCGCATGACCCAAGAATATCTGTTCAAAATGGAACAGAGCATGAAAATGCACAATCTAACTGGCGACGAGAAAGACGCCATTGTTGAGAAGTTTGTGCAAGAAGAAATTTTGGTTCGAGAAGCGCGTAAGCTCGGGCTCGACAACAGTGGGCAAATCCGTAAATTGCTCCAACAAAACATGCGTTTCTTCTTCAAAGAAGACATGCCAAAGGCCAGCGATGAAGCGCTTTTCAAGTTCTACACCGAGCACAACAATCGCTTTACCTCGCCTACTATCAGTAATTTTGACCAAGTGTTCTACATCGAAAAAGAGAGCATTCCACAAGATTTGATGGAGCAACTGAACGCCGGTGCTGACCACCGTGAGTTTGGTGATGTAAACCCACACTTTACTTATCGCTTGACCCATGTGCCGGATCGCGAGCTAATTGCCACCTTTGGTCAGGAAGCTGCCAAAAAGCTAATGGATACCGAAAATCCTCAATGGTACGGCCCAATTGAGTCGGATTCTGGCTGGCACTACCTACGTCTAAACGCACGTAAGATAGGTCAAGCGCCAGCGTTTGAAACCATCAAGCCATGGGTTCAAGCTCAGTGGGAATCGTACGAGCAAAGCCAGATCATGCGCAAAGTCATTGAAGATGCACGTGAAAACTACGCAATTCATGTAATGCCTACGTCAGAGGGTGACAACAAGGAGGCTGAATAATGCGCCATTTAACGCCTTTTCGAGTTATCCAACTACTGATATTGGTCGGTTTGCTGGGGCTGGTATTCTCGACGCCGGCGAGTGCTCATACCTTGGGAGTGGACAAAGCTGAACTCAGCGAAATCGCTCCAGGTGAGTACAAGCTTGCGGTTACTACTCCGGCTGAAATCGCTTTTTATCTTGGCGCGCCAGAGTTACCAGAGCGCTGTGAGTTTATTGACTCGCCAGGCGGTGAAACTACCGCCTCTGGCATTCGCTTTAGCTTTAAGTGTTTAACCCCGTTAACCGGTAATGACCAGTTTATTCTGCCATGGGAGCGCGAGGGAGTAATGCTTACGGTTAAGTGGTTTGAAGCGGATACAGTAACCCGCTTGAACAGCCGCACCAGCGATCACATTGTCATCGATCTCGGTGAGTTTAACGGCGCCTCTGGTGGGGTTATTCCGGCGGCCAAACGCTATATCAAGCTTGGTACCGAGCACATTTTGATGGGATTGGATCACCTGCTTTTTGTTCTGGCCCTATTGTTTGTGGTTCGCGGCGGATGGCTATTGGTAAAAACCATCACCGCCTTTACTGTTGCCCACAGTATTACGCTGGCTTTGGCGACCTTTGGCCTGATAAAACTTCCGGCTGAGCCGGTAGAGGCCGCCATCGCGCTGTCTATCGTGTTTATGTGCGCCGAGCTCTTGTATGCCAGAAACGGTCGCAAGGGCCTGACCTATCGCTTCCCATGGGTGGTGTCTTTCGCCTTCGGTCTGTTGCACGGTCTAGGCTTCGCGGGTGCCCTGATGAACATAGGTTTACCTCAAGCGGAAATCCCATTGGCGCTGTTGTTCTTCAACGTAGGCGTCGAAATAGGCCAACTACTGTTTGTTGGGGTGTGTTTGGCGCTAGCCTACGCGCTGCGCGAAACCCTTAATCGCAGCAAAGACAGCCGCGTATTCATCAATGGCGAATTGACCCTAATTTACGCCATGGGCACCTTTGCCACTCTGTGGACCTTTGAACGCGTTTACTTAGTATTCAATCCACTAGGATAAATCTATCCAACCTTGCCTAACCTCACAAACTTTTGTTTCTAATGGGGTTAGGCTCTTTTTCTTGTGTCTTTCCGATATTGCATAGCATCAATTTAGCAATCGCTTAATATGGCGGCCATTGTGATTTCCACGTTTTCTTTTTTATTTGCTAGCGCAATTGGCTAATTAGGATTTCTTATATGCACAACGCTCCTGACTTTTCTGCAAAATCCTCTCGCAAAGGTTTGGTGGCTATCGTCGCCGGCCTCGTTGGCGTACTGGGAACTACCTTGTATTTACTCGCTGATGGGCAACACCACGACCGCCCGACCAAAGCCAATACTGTATCAATTGCCGCCGCTATGGAGTTCACTACTCAACAGCCCTCGCAACACGGCTATATCTACTCACGTATGGGCGTGCTAGAAACCTTGTTGAACGTCAACGAACAAGGTCAGCTAACCCCTGGCTTAGCCACAGATTGGCAAGTCAGCGAAGATGGCAAACGCTGGCAATTCACTTTGCGCCCCAATGTGTTTTTCCACGATGGCAGCAAAATGACAGCACAGGCGGTGGCCAAGTCCCTACAACATGCAGTGGACACCCATGGTCCCTTAGCTGAAGCCCCAATCGTTCGAATTACCGCAGAAGGCACTGATTCAGTGACGGTTTGGCTTGAACAGCCTTACAGCCCGCTAGGCGCGCTTATCGCTCACTACAGCGCAGGTATTGTGGCCAGCGGTGCTTTCGACAAAGACGGCTTTGTTCACCAACTGATTGCGACAGGCCCCTATCAAGTATTTGAGTTTGAGCCACCCCATAAACTGGTGGTTGAGCGCTTTGACCAATACTGGAAAGGGCCCGCGAGCATTCGTTTTGCAAGCTACTTGACAGGCCACCGCTCAGAGAGTCGCGTTTTACAAGCCAAAAGCGGACAAGCGGACATAGTGTTTGGTCTTGAGCCCTCAAGCTTGCCGCAGATCCGCAATGCGAAGAATGTCGTCTTGCACACAGACCCTATCCCACGAGCGATTTCGATCAAACTGAACGCGGGTCTGCCGCAGCTCAAAGACGACAGGGTTCGCCAAGCCTTGCATTTAGCCATCGACCGCAAAGGGATCGCCGAGTCCATTTTCCGCACGCCAGGTGTTGAAACCGAACAATTACTGCCTGCGGCTTTTAGCGATTGGTACCTAACCGACTTAAGCTCAGCTGCTGATGCGAAAGACAAAGCGGCAAAACTGTTAGACCAAGCCGGTTGGCGAATGGGTGCCCAAGGCATGCGCGAAAAAGACGGTCAGCTACTGCGTCTAACCATGATCACCTACGCCGATCGCCCCGAACTTACGATTGTCGCTACCGCTATTCAGTCACAATGGGCGGAAATTGGAGTCGACTTGGGAATTGATGTTGTCAACTCCTCAGGCATACCTATGGGCCATCAAGACCAGAGCCTTGAAGTGGCGCTAATGGCGAGAAATTACGGCTTTATTGCTGATCCTCTAGCCACCATTATTGCCGACTTTGCCACCAAGTCTGACGGCTCTAAAGGTGGCGATTGGGGAGCGATGAACTGGAGTAGCAGTAAGCTGGATAGCCTGTTAGGCAAGCTTCCACTAACCAGTGATCGCGACGAGTATCGTCAAATGGCCCAGGAAAGTGCGCAAATCATTCATCAAAGCTACTCAGTATTGCCTGTGGTCACCTACACCCAGCAATCGGCAGTGAACGAGCGCATTAAGGGTTTTAGTTTCGACCCGTTTGAACGTTCGTATCGTTTGGAACAACTCGAGATTGCCCAATGATTAAGCAAATATTGTTGCGCCGTTTTTGGCAGCTAATCACTGTGGTTTGGGGTGTTGGTACCCTCACCTTTGTGCTGTTACGCAGCTTGCCTGGAGATATGGCTTATCGCATCGCCGCTGGACGTTTTGGCTACGACAATGTCACTGCAGGAGCTGCCGATATGGTTCGCGCGGAGCTTGAGCTAGACCTACCTGTGTGGCAGCAGTACTTCAATTGGCTATGGGATTTGCTGAGCTTTAATTTAGGCACCTCTATGGTCAGTGGCGGTCCTGTCATCGCCGAAGTGCAACACCAGTTGGGGCATTCAGTGCTGCTGGCTTTTGTCGGCGTCACTATTTCTCTATTGATAGCCATCCCACTTGGTTTGGCCGCTGCTCGCTATGGTGGTTGGCTCGATCGTATCAGCCTTGTGGTTTCTACTGGCATTCGAGCCATGCCGGTGTTTTTAATTGGCTTGGTATTCGTTCTGATCTTCGCGCTTGAGTTGAATTGGTTCCCAGTTGCAGGCTTTGGCGAAGCGAAGTTCTTAGTATTGCCAGCCATCAGTTTGGCGGTTGTGCTCGCAGCGACATCTAACCGAGTCATCAGAGATGCTGCTTTGGCCGTCTTTCGAGCGCCTTACTACCAGTTTTCACAGGTAAAAGGACTCTCCCGCTGGCAGACCTTTGTCCGCCATGGCATTCGCAATATGTCTGTACCTGTTGTGGCCTTTATGGGGATCCAACTGATTACTGTTATCGAAGGGATCGTGATGATCGAGTCATTGTTTAGCTGGCCAGGCATTGGCCACGGTTTGGCTCACGCCATCTTCTCTCGTGATATTCCTGTCATTCAAGGCGCCGCACTTTGCATGGGCGTGATGTTTGTAATGCTTAACACCCTTGTTGATATCGCTTGCGCCAAACTCGACCCACGCCAGGAGGTGAAATCATGATAGTAAAACACCTAACGGCTATGAGTCTTAGCCAGAAAATAGGGCTTGGTTTGCTGCTGGCCTTGGCGAGCTTCGCAGGTCTTGAGCCACTGCTGTCTCAATACTCTCCTTACACTCAGGACTTGTCCAACGTACTCGCCGCGCCAGGTGAGGCTCACGTACTAGGTAGCGACCAATTTGGCCGCTCAATGCTGGCCAGACTGGGAGAAGCGGTTCGCTTGTCTTTTGGTTTGAGCATTATTAGCGTGCTTACCGCAGCGGCTATTGGCACAGGCCTTGGCGTTTGGGCGGCATGGGCCGGCGGCCTAGTCGATAGAAACATCCACATTGTGGTAAACATTTTACTAGCGCTTCCTGGTCTTGTGGTGGTGTTGCTGTTTGCCGCTATTGTGCCCGGCTCGTTTTTCATCATTTATCTCGCCATCGCTTTGGTGCAGTGGATTGAATATTTTCGTGTGGTGCGCGCAATCACTCTATCTAGCCTGAGCGCTCCAGAGCTCCAGGCGTCGGCCATGTTGGGTTTTGGCCCTTGGTACCTATTTAAACGCCACGTTTGGCCTAAATTGGCTCAACCAATCCTGACCCTAGCCGCCTTTGGCGCGGCCCATGCAATTTTGACCATGGCATCGATTGGCTTTGTCTACGTTGGCTTGCAGCCGCCTACCGCTGAGCTCGGGTTAATGATTGTTGAACTCTTCCCCTACTACCACGAAGCCCCTTGGGCCTTGGCACAACCTTTAGTCGTTGTCGCCGCAATGGTGCTTGGCTTTAACTTGCTAGCAGGAAAATCATCATGAGCGCACTAATTTCAGTAAAAGACTTGAGTATTCACGCCCAAAACGTCCAGCTTTTGCAAGCTTTAGATCTGGAGCTATTCCAAGACCAACCGCTGACGATTTTGGGCGAGACTGGTGCCGGTAAGAGTTTGCTAGCACAAGCCATTATGGGGTTACTGCCCGAAGGTCTAACTCACACGGGCGAAGTGTGGGTTAAGGGACGCTCGCTCAATCAGTCGAGCGCAGAACAGTGGCAAGCCCTGTGGGGACGAGAGTTGGTGATGTTGCCACAAGAGCCATGGCATGCCTTAGACCCTTTAATGCAATCTGGCACCCAAGTCGCCGAGGTTTACCAGACCCTACACGGCATGGACTATCAGCAATCCAATCAACAAGCTTGGCAGGATCTTGAGCGAGTCGAACTGTCCAACGCCTACTTCAAACGCCCAGGCCAGTTGTCTGGTGGTATGGCGCAACGTGTCGCCATAATGGCGGCCACAGTCGGTGGTGCCAACATAGTGCTCGCCGACGAGCCAACCAAAGGGCTGGACAGCCGTCGTCGCGACGATGTGGTGCGCCTGCTCAAAGCCAGAAGCCAAGGTGGCGGTTTACTGACCATTACCCACGATGTCAGTGTGGCGCGCCAATTGGGTGGCCGCATAATGGTGATTAAACAAGGGGTGCTGGTTGAGCATGGCGATGCCAAAAGCGTATTAGAATCGCCGAAGTCAGATTACGCCAAATCGCTGATCGCTGCCGATCCGTACAACTGGCCTGTTGCAGAGAAGGCTCAGGATTTGTCACCGCAACTCACGGTTTCCAACCTAAGCCTCAAGCGAGAAAATCAGCCGCTGTTTGAAGGCCTTAGTTTTGAACTGTCTACCGGTGAGGTGTTGGGCCTTATTGGTGAAAGTGGCTGTGGTAAAAGCAGTTTGGGCGATGCTCTGCTTGGGTTGTTGAAACCCTGTGCTGGCAAGATTGGCTACTTACAAGCGGGTGATAAAACCTCTCGCCTTAAGCTTTATCAAGATCCTCCAGCGGCCTTTAGTTCGGCTGTCACCCTTGGGCAATTGTTGGATGATCTCGTTGCTTTGCACCAACTAAATGCCAACGACATTGGACCGCTAATGGAGCGATTAAAGTTAAGCCCTAGCCTGCTTGAGCGCACCAGTCAGCAAGTTTCGGGCGGTGAGCTGCAGCGATTCGCTATTTTGAGAACCATGCTGATGCAGCCCAAGTTCTTGTTTGCCGACGAGCCGACTTCGCGCTTAGACCCGATTACCGCAAAAGAGGTGACCGAGTTATTGGTAGAACTAGCAAGAGAACGCGGTTGCGCTCTGATACTGGTTACGCATAACCCCGAGCTTGTCTCCAAAACCTGTGACAAGGTCATCGACCTTACCCACTATTGTCCAACTAAATTTGCCAAGGTCGGCTAAGGAGCTAAGCGTGTTATTTAAAAACTTAACCGAACGCCAGTACCTGCTGCTCGCGGCTGCCGGTAATTTGCTGGTGGGTATTGTTGGTCTTGTAGTGGCGTTTGCCAGTGATTCTGAAGCTATTTTGTTAGACGGTTTATTCAATCTAACTTATTTCGTCAGTAGCTTGTTCGCTATCAAGATTGCCGCTTTGCTCGCTGCTGGCGACAACGACAAGTATCCCTTGGGATACGGCTATTTTGAGCCTTTGATTAACGGCTTAAAAGGTGTGCTGGTGTTTGGAGTAGCCTTAATGGCTCTGTTCAGCTCGCTATTCGCCCTTTTTGATGGCGGTCGTGTAGTCGACCCTGAATTGGCTGTTGGTTATGGCGCTTTTGCGACACTCATTGGTTGGCTGGTTTTCGCTTTTACCCATGTGGGACATAAGTACACCGACAGCCCTTTGGTAAAAACCGACAAAGAAAACTGGCTCATCAATGCACTGATCTCCAGTTGCGTTTTAGTGGCATTTGCCGGTATCCATTTACTGAACACTCTGGGTTTACCTGAGTATGCCCCATACGTTGACCCGGTTGTGGTACTGACTGTTGTGGTAATTTCGCTTCCCGTGCCATACAAGATGGCAAAGTATGCGGTTTTGCAGCTGCTGAATCGAACCCCAGATGTGCATCTAGTAGACAGTGCAAAAACAGAGATCGTTGAAACTTTGGATGGGCTTGATGTTCAAGCTTTGTACGTTCGAGTCTTGCAACCCGGGCGCTCGCGGATGGTCATTGCTCAAGCGGTTGTCGCTCCAACAGCCGACTTATCGCTCGCTCAGCAAGATAAGTTGCGTTTAAACGCCTACCAAAAGCTCAACCAGGCGCATCCACACACGACTTTGGATCTGACCTTCACCTTTGATAGTGGTTGGGGTTTGCCTAAGTCGCAAGGTGGTTACTTCGGTCTAGCCAGTTAAATTGACGAAGGGTCTCGGCGGTTTGCGCATGCCCCCACAAACAAAAAAAGCACCCATTCGGGTGCTTTTTCAATTTGTAGCTCAAGCTCTAGAAGTAGATGGAGTACTTCAACCAGCCAACGGTGTCATCTTTTTGTTTTTGACCCAAGGTAACTGTTTTGTTGGCTACCGTGTGCTCAACTTTGACTTCAAGTGCTGACCATTCGTTCAACATATAGCCACCACCAAGTTCAATTTGCAGCGTGCCAGCGTCAAACTTGTCGCCTTCCAGTACTTCTTCACGCTTGTTGGTTGCGATGGTATAGCGCGGGTTCAAATACAACCAATGGCCTTCGTCAAAGGCATACATGGCAAAAAACGCCGGTTGGATGATGCCTGTCTGATAGGTTTCACTGCCAGGGATCTTGTACTTATCCTGCTGAACACCGGCGTTTAACATAGGGAAAAACATGAAGTTGTCGGTGATTTGCATCTTGTACATCAGACCAGCTACCGCTTGAGTGCTGTCGATATTTTGATTGTGAGTGCCAATCAAATCAACACTGGCACCTAGACCATCGTTCACGTAAAAGTAGCGGGCGCGATAGTTGATACCCTTGCTGCCGTCACCCTTCTTGGCATCCTTGTATTGGCTGGTCAGATCGGCCATTACAACGTTTTTGCCAGCACCGTAGATCAAGTTACCTTGAACCGCATTACTATTCGAAACAGACACACCAACGGATTTGTACACAGCAGTTGGATCGCCGTAGTTGATGTCTTCTTTCTTCTCTTCTGCAAGCGCATTTGCAGATAGCAAAGCCAAGCTAACGGCTGATGCTAGTTTCAATTTCATGGATGTTCCCCTGATAGGTCATTCCATGACGTTAAAATCGGTGATTCCAGTTTCAGCCGAAGAGTTCGGCGGCACTATACAGCAACATTAGCATTGCCTTAAATCAGCGAGCGTTGGAATTTTCGAAAGGTCGTTTTACTTGCTGGGGATTACACCATGGATGTTCGTACTACATCCAAAACTTCAAGGATTACAGGGTGTTCCTTATTGTCTCTACGCCAAATAAGACCGCACTCGACCGACTGGGACAACTCGTCATCAAGCGCAATCTCTACCATTATTCCCAACTCTAGTTCCGAGGCCACTAGGTCTCTGGGAATTCGCATCCAGAAATGTCCTGACAAGGTAAGTTTGTAAGCTGTGATAAACCCATTGACCCGCCAAGCTTTACTGCTGAGCCTGTCTTTGGCTAAGTCTTGCTTATAAGGCTCGGTAAATGAGACCTGACGATGCAGAGTTAACTCGGACAAACTCACCGAACTTTGGCTAGCTAAAGGATGTTCGGGAGAGCAAACCGTTAACCACTGGGTTGGTTTTAGAGGTTGGAAGTCTATCTCTTCTGGTAACAACAGATGGCTGAAAACTAAACCGACCTGAGCTTGACCGTCAATCACGTTTTGCAGGGCTGAAGCAGAACTTCCACTCCAGATATGAATATTGGTTTCTGGAAACTTCTCTATCAAGCGCTCGATTAAGGCTTTGTCATCGCCCAGTTGCACCTGAACTTCCCCAGCTAGAACAAACTCGCTAACCATGTTTGGGGTGAGACGGTTAGCAATCTCGCCAAAGTACTCAAAGCGCGACAGAATCAGTTTAGCTTCGTTTAACAACATCTCACCGGCGCTGGTTAGCCGAGGCTCGCGTTGGCTTCTATCAAACAAAACGAGGTTTAAGTCGATTTCAAGGTTGGCAATGGTTTGACTAACGGTTGCCTGGGAGCGCTTCAACCGGCGTGCAGCTTCAGAAAAAGAGCCAGACTCAGCAGCGCAAACCAAAGTCTCTAGCTGTAATCTCGTCGGCGTATTCATCTTATTCCTCCTGCGCTTTTCCAAACTATAGGTTTTCTCTATAGGTATTTCATTACCCGCTAATGTTTAAGCCTCATACAATGGCGCCAATTTTTTCGAGGGCGAACGTGATGAGATTGAAAACCCGTGGATTAGCGGCCCTAACCGCTATGGCGTTGCTATCAATACCCAGCGCTGCGACTTTTGCTAACGAGGCAAAAAAGGAGCTGAAAGAGAAAGGGATAGATCTCAGTATGAGCTACACCAACTTTGCCTACGACTGGCAAAGTGACAATGGCGCAAAGCCTAGCCAAAACGGCGGTCGTGGCGACATCAATGTCACTATTGATGGCAAAGCCATAGGCCTGTGGGATGGTTTCTCTGTCAACGTGAATCAGATCTTTTTGCACGGGCAGAACAACTTTAATCGCACCATGGGACAAAACGATGTGATCATGTCACCTGTGTTGGGCATGACCTTCCCTCGCGAAAATGAAACCTCTGCACACGTCACACAGCAATTTGGCAAGCGCGTTGCTGTGATGGCGGGTAAGTTCGATATGATCAAAATGGCGTCAGCCACGCCCCTAGTTGGCGGCGGCGGTCTATCGACTTTTTCAAATATGGCGATTGCTGCGCCCATTAGTGGGATCGTATCACCGTTCAGTACAGGTGCAGTGTTAAGCGTTCAAGGTGACAAAGCCAGCTATACCTTTATGGTTTACGATCCACGCAACACTCAAAACAGCAATCGCGTGCTGGACCACACCTTTGAAGATGGCACCTCTGGCATGGCCAATATTCGCGTACCGGTAACAATTGGTGGCAAACAGGGTTATCACAGCATCACGGCCAATGTCAGCGACTATAAAGGGAAAGATATTCGCGGCACTGGTGAGATGAAAAAACGTCGTTGGTATGCCGCCTATGACGTCCAACAGTATCTCTTTCAAAATAAAGACGACCCATCGAAAGGCTGGGGCGTGTTTGGTCGAATCGCTCGCTCAGACGGTAACCCAACGCCAGTACTTGGACACCTGATGGTAGGTATAGGTGGCAACAGTTTCATCAAAGGCCGCAGCGACGATTTATGGGGTGTGGCTCACGCCCACTACGAAATGAGCAAAGACTTTAACTACAAGGTAACCGAGCCACGTAATTTGCTTCGTCCAGAGCAAGTGACTGAGGCGTATTACAATGTAGCGGTGTTGAGCTGGTTGCGAGTCACGGCAAACTTTCAGCACATTCGCCCAGCGTTTAACCTGCGCAAGCCAGATACTGTGATTGGTATTCGCACTCAGATTGTGTTTTAGCGCTAACAAAGCCCTCGACTGTGTTCGAGGGTTATTTGTATTCGGCCTACTGAAAATCCCAACTGAGGTTACTAACTAAGCGGCAAGCGTCACACTTGAATGCCAGAATATCAGCAACGCTTTGCTCTAATCGCCAATCACCGCCACAGCTAGGACAAGGTCGATTCTGCTCTGACTCCTTGTCGCTACCACCAACTCGATACAGGTAGTAATAGGTGGGAATCCCGCTTCGCTCCTCGATAGCCTTGGCAAGGGTCTGCCCCATTACGCTTAATTGCGAATCGTGGTTACTGATTTCTTTAACGGCTTGGCGCTCAATAGTGCTGAGCTCTCCGTTCATTTGCAGCTCGTCTGCGGCACTCCAGGCCTGTTGCCAACGCAGTATTGGCTGGTAGTCGCCGGTTTCTAGTACGGGTAACTTATGCAACGGAATTGGCGCAAAATGCTCACCACAGCGCAAGGGCGAACAGGTGCTTAGAAACGAAGTGTAGAGTACCTGCCAATCGGGATTAGTGCAGGGATCGGCGTGATCTGAATGTAAATCGATACCGAGATTTTTGACTTGCGGGGTGAGTATGCCCGCATCATGTAGGCCTTGTAACGCCCGTTTAACCGGCTCGGATGCATTGTTGGCATGAAGGCTTTCGGGCAAGGGCGTCACCACTCGAGTGACAAAAACGCCCTGCTCCATTCTTGTGGGAAACTCGCGCCCAAGGATCTGGCCGTTATATCTTAAAGCATCCAAATATTTACCTATGGCCAAATCCACTTCTTGGATCAAAGCGTCTCGATAGCATTCAAACTGTATGGTCGCGCAGTACATAGACTCGTTTTTCAAAAGGCCGGTTGAACATTATCGCTCTTAGCCCCATGGATTTCCAAGCGATTGAAAGGAAAAGCAATGGTATCGGGTCTAAGTTAAGTACTCACCCTACGCCGATCAAAGGACTGACTATGTCTGATGAGCTAAGCCAACGCATCGCAGTGACCCGTTTACTGATGATCCTAGGCTTAGTACTGCTTCATTTTGGCGCTTTCCCCGGCACTGACATCAACCCTTTTAGAGGCGTCCAGAGCACCGATGGCTGGCAAATGCAGGCGCTTAATAGCAGTGTGCTCTACTGGTTTTTTGGGGCCGTGCCACTGCTCAGCATTGTGTCGGGTTATTTGTTTTTTTATCAGCAACCGCGACAGTTCCAGCGAAAACTGAAGAATCGTTTAACCAATCTGGTGCTGCCCAGTCTGGTTTGGATTGGATTGTGGCAGATTTTGATTAACACGGGTTACACGGTCAACCTAATTGACGATGGCGGTGGTTATTTAGCGAGAGCCCAAGGCGAGCTTCACATCACTTTGGCCGGCGCGCTCTGGAGTTTGTTTGACGGTCCAGCGCAACACGTGGCTCAGCAATTTTGGTTCATTCACGACCTTATTTACACCTTACTGCTAAGCCCCCTTCTGTACTGGTGCATAAAACGAGTCCCCAAACTGTTCTTAGTGGCCTTGGGTGCTGCTTGGTTAACTGGTATCGATGTGCCCATCTTTTACCGACTAGACGTACTCTTGTTCTTCAGTTTAGGGACCGCATTAGCGCTGCATAAAGGCGGTCAGCAGAAATTAGCCTGGTTTGTGTCAAAACCCGTGTTCATCCTTGCTGTATTGGTTACCTGGTTACTGATTTTGGCTAGAGTCTTCTACCCTCTGTTGATAGACAAGGCCATACCTTTTGAACACCAATGGGAGTGCATTATCCGCATGGGCGCTGTGATTGCTTTTTGTGGGCTGGTGGTGCGATTGCACCTATGTTCGGCAAAACTCCACGGCGTTTTGGTGCACTTTTCAGGTTTGAGTTTTTTCATTTTTGCCAGTCATTATCCTTTACTCGAGCTGGTAAAAAGAAGTTGGCATAAATTGTTTTACGTCAATTCGAGTATCGAGCAACTGGCGGTCTACTTGTTGACGCCCGTCATTACACTTGGGCTGATTTACGGCTTTGCTTGGCTATTGCACAGCATCACCCCAGGCCTGTTTAGGTTTCTCAACGGGCAACGCGCTTTTCCTATGCCCGTGATGCGCTTTGGGTTGAACCCCGCTAGATAATTCAATAAGTTAGTTTGAAAGTGCATTTTTTAAGCTAGGCTTACACAAGTGGCTCAGCGAGGACGTAAAGAAGCATAACAATGGGATTGAGTGCGCAACAATGGCAAATATTAGCCATTTTGTCGGTAACCATCGTGGCTTTTCTGTCTGGCCGATGGCGACACGATTTAATAGCGTTAGGCGCCTTACTTGCCTGCGTTGTATTTGGCTTAGTTCACGCTGACAACGCCTTTATTGGTTTTGGTCACCCGGCGGTTATCACGGTTGCCTGCGTATTGGTATTGAGCTCCGGCTTGCAGCACACAGGCGCGGTCGACCTTTTAGCAAAGTACACACTCCCCAAAAACTCAGGTCCGACTTTGACCATAGGCGCGCTAATGACCATAGGCGCGCTATTGTCGTCGTTTATGAATAATGTCGGCGCTATGGCATTGTTAATGCCGCTGGCGATTCAACTCTCAGGGCGACTGCAACTCACGCCCGGTAAAATCCTAATGCCTTTGGCATTTGGCACCATTTTAGGCGGAATGACTACCCTAATCGGTACGCCACCAAACCTTATTGTCTCAGGCTTTCGTAGTCAGGCCGGCCTTGGTCACTTCGGGATGTTCGACTTCACTCCGATTGGTGTGATGGTCGCTGCTGTGGGGGTCACCTTTGTGGCGCTCATTGCCTGGCGTTGGATCCCCAATCGAGAGCCAAAAGATAAACAAGGATTTGAGGCTGGCAGCTATCTCACCGAAACTCTAGTGCCAGAAGATTCGGCCGCTATCGATAAGACCTTGGGTAAGCTGCAACAAGAGTTGGACCGCCACGGCGCGCAGGTAGTAAGCATGGTGCGCAATGAATTTCGTGTGTTTGCGCCCTACCCCAATCGACGCATCATGGCGGGCGATATTTTGGTGATTGAGGCCGAGCCCAGTGCACTATCGTCTGCGCTCACCGAAATTGGCTTGGAGATCCAACAAGAGAACCCACCCAAAGCACCGGGTGAAGAGGAGCCAATTGGCCCCGACCGACCGCCATCAAAAGGCGAGTTGGCCCAAATCGGTTTGCAAGAATTTGTGGTGCTGCCCAATTCATTACTGGTTGGGCGCTCGGCGCGCGAAGTGCAACTGTCTCGTCGTTACGCGCTTAAACTGTTGGCCATTAGCCGCCAGGGTCGCCGCTCTATCAAACGCCTGCGCTGGGAGAAACTTCAAGCGGGCGACGTGCTGCTGGTGCAAGGAAACCCAGAGGCGCTGGCGGGCTTTGGCAACACCTTTAATGCCGTGCCGCTGGCCAACCGCGACATACGCATCCCCAACATCAAACGTGCGGCATTGGCAGCGTCAATCATGTTAACCGCCATTCTGGTAACTGCCGTTGGATTAACGACGGCGCCGGTGGCATTTTCAATTGCAGTGATTGGGTATGTGGTCGCTGACATCTTACCCATTCGAAAGGTGTACGATTCTATCGATTGGCCAGTTATCGTACTCTTGGCGTGCTTGATGCCAGTCGCCGGGGCTATGGCTTCTACCGGTACCGCCAGTTGGTTGGCTAGCGTTTTGCTTGAAAACGTGGCGCAAGGCCACCCGATTATTGCGCTAACCCTGATGCTGGTGGTCACTATGACCTTATCGGATTTTATGAACAATGCGGCCACCGCAGCGGTGATGTGCCCGATTGCAATCAGTACAGCGCAACAACTCAGCGCCAGTCCAGACCCTTTCTTGATGGCCGTGGCTATCGGTGCGTCTTGTTCCTTCCTCACTCCAATCGGCCACCAGAACAATACGCTTATTCTGGGGCCCGCTGGGTTTAAGTTTGGAGATTATTGGCGCTTGGGTTTACCGATGGAAATTCTGGTAGTGATAATCAGCATTCCTTTGCTGCAAGTTGTTTGGCCCTTGTAGGCGCAGCTACTCGTTGCTGCTGCGCCCGTATCTGTCTTCAAATCGAACAATATCATCCTCGCCAAGATAAGAGCCCGATTGCACCTCAATCATCTCCAGTGGCACTTTTCCAGGGTTCTCAAGAGCATGTAGCTCGCCGATTGGAATGTAGGTCGACTCGTTCTCAGTAACCAGAAAGGTCTTCTCACCAACGGTGACTTTGGCGGTGCCACTCACCACAATCCAGTGTTCCGCTCTGTGGTGATGCATTTGAATCGACAGTTTTTCACCGGGTTTCACACTAATGTGCTTTACCTGATAGCGCTCGCCATTGTCTATGCTGTCGTACATGCCCCAGGGTCGGTAAACCTCGCGATGAAACACCACTTCAGGGCGGTCATTGTGCTTGAGGCAGTCGACTAAGTCCTTCACCTCCTGCACTCGGTTCTTGTCGGCCACCAGCACAGCATCTTTGGTTTCAACCACCACTAAGTCTTTTACCCCAACAGCGGCGATAAGCTTGTCTTGAGCATTAAAGTAACAACCTTCACTCTGCACCTTTATCACGTCACCAATGGCAGCATTGTTGGCTTCATCTTGCTCGGTGTTTTGCCAAAGCGCTTGCCAACTGCCGAGATCACTCCAGCCGACATCCATGGCAACGGTTACCGCATCAGAGGTTTTCTCCATAACTGCGTAATCCACTGAATCGGCGCGACAACTGGCAAATAGGTCTTCGGGTAATCGAATGAAATCAAGGTCAACGTATTTTTGATCGAAACAGGCCTGACAAACACTGAGGATATCAGGAGCATGGCGTTTCAATTCATTGAGAAAGCGCTGTGCCTTCATCAAAAAGATGCCGCTGTTCCAGTAGTAATCGCCACTTTCAACGTAGTGATTCGCTGTGTTCTGATCCGGTTTCTCGACAAACTGAGCGACTCGCTTGGCCGGGCCTATGGACTCACCAGTTTTGATATAGCCATACCCAGTTTCGGCATACTCAGGTGTGACACCAAAAGTCACCAATTTATCGGCGACGTCCGGCGATAGGCCAGCTCTCACCGCATCGCAAAACCCTTTGTTATCGCGAACCAGATGATCCGCTGCGAGCACCAGAATATGGGCTTCTGGGTCTTGCTCCATGGCCATGAGTGCGGCAAGCGCTACTGCTGGCGCGGTATTTTTGCCTTGTGGCTCGAGTAATATGCGCGCCTTTTTATCATTCGCGCGCAATTGCTCAGCCACGATAAAACGATGGGCTTGATTGCAGATAATCAGCGGATGGGCGCAATTGAGTCCCTGCAGACGATTTAGGGTCTGTTGCAGCATGGTTTGCTCACCCATTAGCGGTAACAACTGCTTGGGAAACGCTGAGCGTGACAGTGGCCATAGACGCGTGCCATTGCCACCAGCGAGCACGACTGGATAGATCATGATGATATTCCCTGTAAAAAAGAACTACTTGAATAAAGTGTGCACACAAACGCCGACTTCGCCAGCAAACCTCAAAATATTGACTACGCTTTGCAATGGGGAATGCTTAATTTTTAAAAAAGGTGTGTGTTATGGAACACTTGCACGAAGTGCGCATCGCTGTGCTCGGTCTTGGCTACGTGGGGTTACCACTGGCAGTCGAGTTCGGAAAACGCTATCCAACCATCGGCTTTGACGTTAATCCCGTTCGAGTTGACGAACTCACCCAGGGCTTAGACAACACGCGAGAAGTCAGTCGCGAACAACTGTCAGAGTCTGACCAACTTCAATTTAGCACCGACACAGAAGCGCTGAGAAAAGCCAATGTGTACATAGTGACAGTGCCTACACCCATAGATCTGGACAAAAAGCCGGACCTCACACCCTTGAAATCCGCCAGTGCGCTCATCGCTCAGGTGATAGAAAAAGGCGACGTGGTGATTTATGAGTCTACGGTTTACCCCGGCGCCACCGAGGAAGATTGTATTCCTGTCATTGAGCAAGCTACGGGCTTTAAACTCAATCGTGACTTTTACGCGGGATACTCGCCAGAACGCGTTAACCCGGGCGACAAAACTCGCACTGTGGCAAACATCAAAAAGGTCACCTCAGGCTCGACCCCGGCGGCGGCAGAGTTTGTCGACAGCCTGTATCGCTCGATTATCAAAGCCGGCACTCACAAAGCTTCTTCAATCAAGGTCGCTGAAGCATCTAAGGTCATTGAGAACACCCAGCGGGACCTCAACATTGCGCTCATTAACGAATTGGCGATTATCTTCAACAAACTCGGCATCGATACCGAAGAGGTGTTGAAGGCGGCTGGCACCAAATGGAACTTCCTACCCTTCAGACCGGGTTTAGTGGGCGGACACTGTATTAGTGTCGACCCCTACTACCTGACCCACAAAGCCGAAGCGGTCGGCTATCACCCGGATATTATTCTGGCGGGGCGTTTGATCAACGATGGTATGGGCGCCTACGTCTGCGACCAGTTGGTTAAAAAGATGGTGATGGAAAAACTGCACGTTCGCGATGCCAACATTCTTATCATGGGGTTGGCTTTCAAAGAGAACTGCCCAGACATTCGCAACACGCGTGTGGTTGATATCATAGGTAATCTGAGTGAATACGGCGCTCAAGTGGATGTTTATGATCCTTGGGTCGATGCTGACAGTGCAGAGAAGCACTACGGGATCCGCCCGTTAAGCCAACCTCAGGTCAATCACTACGACGCTGTGATAGTTGCGGTGGCCCACGATCATTTCAGAGACATAGGCATCAATGGCATGCACGCTTACTGCAAACCAAAGCACGTGATATACGATCTCAAGTACATGCTCAATCAGGCCGATTCGGACCTTCGTCTGTAACCGGCTGATTTTGCACTAAGAAGGCCTGGCGCTGTGAGTCTTGCAGCGCCAGAAGCTGCGCCCAACCCAAAAAGCCATTAAACGAGCTTGGCGGTGACTCCAATCGATTCAGCAGCTCAAAAGCAATCTCAGCGATCCTAGGCTCCCTACCCGCCAGTTCTAGCCAATGACTGGCCACATACATTTGATGGTAGCCTTTAGCGACCCCGGTCCCATCCACTTTGTAACTGATTTCGCCATCGTCATACATGGTGACGACTAGGGTTTGGGCCATACAATCCAACATAGGGGAGACATCGGCTAACTGCATTTCCTGCGCTATCACCAAAAAACCAATCTCTATGTCCGCGTGAGTAATGTCTTCGGCTTTCGAGTTAGGATCTCTTGGCACGAAGGCGTAACGCCAAAAACAGCTTCCGTCTTCCCGGATTTGCATGTGATCGGCAAAAAACTGCGTCAGTAGTTCGGCCTTATCCCAATAGTCCTGTTTCTCAGGCATCCATTTATGCGCTAACAGCAAAGCTTCGGCCATGGCCATGTTGTGGTTAAAAGGCAGAGGCTTGCTAAACAGGCCATTGTCATTGGTATAACGATTGCGCACGTGGGGATAGTAATAGCTGCCTGCGACACGAGGGGTTTTAGTATGACTGAAACTTGTATCGTGACTTTCAATGACTCGTTCTGCCAAGGCTAACAGCTCATCGGCCACCGCCAAATACTCGCTCACCTGTTCTTGCTTTATTCGATCGACCACTCTCAAAATAGCGGAAAGAATTCGACCGTCTTGCAATACTTGAACGCGCCAACCCTTGGAGTAGCCGCGCCAACCAGGTACCGGGTTACCCCGGTTGTTTAGGTAATACTTTGGCGCCTGCCAATAGCCCTTCTCCACCACGTCGATTTCCCCACGCCGGTGGCGGGCTTCATCCGTGTAGAGTGCCATATGCTGAGCTAGATTAACCGCCTTCTCTAAGTACTGCATGTCACGAGTGGTTTGATACAGCGCTAGGTAGCTGCGAATCCAAGCAGGGGCCTCCCAGGCAAAACGCCCAGACTCATTGCCTTTGGTGATGTCCATCACCGGATCCATTAGAGGGTATTTTTGATCGAAGAATGATTGCCACTGTGCCACATCGGTTACCGCAGCTCGGCTCCAATCTAGCTCTAAGTTGGGACGTTCTATTGGGATCCCCGCCCTTACCTCGTTAATTTCGCAAAGCCCAACACCTAATAGGCCCATCAAAGCGAAAAGTGGCTTACTCATTGTCTCGCAAATAATCGTGATATGGGTGAATGATTCAATCTAGTTCAGCTTTGGCGGTTCAACAAACCTTGAGTACAAAAAAAATCCGACCATAATGGTCGGATTTTGTATCAAAGGGTTTATCAGCCTACTGAGCAAGTTTTAGCATGTTCGCCCAAGACAGATACGTGCCATACCAAGTCAAAGTTGGCGCATGCTGATTCATGGTATCCAGCACATTTTGTTGAACGCGTTTATCAAACTGAGTTAAGCGCACCCAATGCCAGCCTGAATTCACCTGATGAGCGCCCTTTGCCACACCGGTTCCATCAACCAAATCACTGTAGCTTTTGTCCTGATACATGCGCTCAGTAAAGGTCTTGGTAATACAGCGCATCATTAAATCGTCGCTAATCACCCCTTCAGCATAGGCCGCTGCGACAAACTCAATGTCAATATCACCGTGGTTTAAGTCTTCAGCCTTAGTATCCGGGTTTTGTGAGTGATGCTGGTAACGCCAGGTACAGCTGCCATCTGACTGATACTCCAACTTATCGCTAAAGAAAGTGGTCAGCGCTTGCACTCTGTGGTGATAGACAGGCTCGCCATCACTCCACTTGTCTAGGTACATTTGTACGAAGGCTTGGCTCAAATTGTGATTAAACGGAATTGGACGGCTCGATAAACCATTGTCATTCGTCTCTGAATTGCTGTTGGGATAGTAATAAGATCCGGCAACGTCCGACTGCTTGGTCTCGCTATAAGAGGTATCGTGACTGTCCACAATGCGTTTTGCGTGCGCCATGTAACCGTTAGCTTTGTCCATCAACGACTCAATTTGATGACGCTTGATGTAGTCAACCACCACCATAACACCCGACAGAATTCGACCGTCTTGCAAGGCTTGTACGCGCCAGTTCTTGCCATTTCTTGGGTTGTAATGGCGCCAGCCCGGAACTGGCTGACCATAGTTGTTCATGTAGTATTTTGGTGCTTGCCAGTAACCGTCTTCAACTAGGTTGATTTCACCACGAGCCGCGCGCATTTCGTCGGTGTAGTTAAACAGGTGGTCCACAAGCTCAACCGCCCACTCGATGTACTTAGGATCGTTAAAGGTCTCTGCCATAGTGACATAGGCCTTAAGCCACACAGGGGCCTCCCAGGCAAAACGCCCAGTATCATCGCCGACATCAATGTTCATGACCGGCTTGTGGGCTGGATACATGGTGTTGAAGGCGTCGTCCCAGTCTTGTTGGGTTTTCACCTGCGAGTTTGACAAGTCCAGCTTGTCTGGATTTTCAGGTGTTGGCGGCGGGTTTACTACCGGTGGTTTGGTATCTGGTGGAGTGACTTCCGGTGGCTGAGTTATTGGTGGTTTGCTTTGCTCTGGTACGCGCATCTCAACGTTGACTAGTTCTATTCCCTGCTTTGCAGGCTCTACCAAGTCAAAACCCTCGGCATTAAAGGCCAAGCGATTGGTGCTCTGGCCTAAGTCAACGATTTCTAGTGCTTGCAGAATTCCTGGGTATTTCTTGCCATTGCGAAAATAGGCTCGGTTAAAGGTCACTTTGCTTGGGTGAATCGCTTCGTTGGCAATCTCCTTTTGCACATCCCCATCTGACACCGTCAATTTGCCAGCGCTGATAGTGACTTCCACAAATCGTTTCGAGGCAAAATCTAGTCCGCCATAAACGCCTGGGTATGAGCGGTCAAACTGCATTTGCACGGAGCCATTGTTGACTCGCAAAGACTGACCGTTGGCGGCATTCGAAAGCAAGTGTAACCAGTCATAGCTACCGTCGGCTTTCGCCGTTAGCTCGCCTAGCCAAGCGCGTACTTGAATATCCCCTTGCGCTTGCCAATCAGCAAACTCTGCGTAGGCATCTTCGCCATTGAACACGGCACCATAACCGGGCTGACCTGGCGCTTTGGGCTGGTCCACAGGCGGTTTCGGCTCGGGCTTTTCTACTTCGATAGGCGGTTTAATTTCTATCGCAGGACGATTCACTACCACTTCGTGAAGGGTCAGATTGCCGGAGTTCTCAGGAAGCTCAGATTCTAGACCTGGCGAGGTGTGATACACCTCCTGCTCGACTTTGCCATCCAGACTAAACTGGGTCATCACCACACCGCTGAATCCACCAGAGTAGTTGCCACGGCGAAACAGGCGGTCAAATTGGGCTTTGTTCGGCTGGATTTTGCTGTTTTCGATGCTGTACTCAACTACACCGTCGCTGGCAGTGAGCTCACCAGGATATATGCCTATGGCAATTTGGCCATTGGCCATGAAATCGAGATCTTTCTTAGAAATGGTAAAACTGTTTTTACCCAGCTTGACCACGACTGTGTCTTTATCAAACATGATCGAACGTTTGGTACGCGACTCGGATACTAAGGTCACCCAACCGCGAGCGTTGTCAGGCGAAAAATCGGAAAACTTTGCACGTATCTCGAAGCCACCGTAAGCGCTCATCGCTGGCATTTCGCCATAACTGGACTCGCCGTTAAACACTGTGCCTAGCTCTTTGCTGTCAAAAGCCAGCGCGCCATTGCTCAGCAACAAAAGAATGGATGCTGTAATTGTGGAGGAATACTTGTTGGAAATTGCCATGCTGTACCTCATATGAGTACAGACAAATCAAAGGCAGATCGATCTACCCTTAGGTGGCCCCGCTATCATAGAACTCAATCCTTAGACCGGAAGCTTTGCGTCCCACCCTTTCGAGTGGTTTGCCATTGTCTGTAGTGAACCGAAGGTTTTGTAACGGGCACAGTATGCAACACAACAAAGCTACACTAGGTGTAAAAAAAACAACTTAAATGTGTCGCGGATAAATACTGCCGCTCATAAAAAAGGCCAGACTTGAGTCTGACCTTTTGGCTAGAACGAGCGCTTTATGGCTTATGAGTCATGCGCAGCATGTTGGCCCATGCCATATAGGTTCCATACCAAGACAAGCTATTGCCGTGTTTCGTCAAAGTGGCGTGTACATCGTAAGCCACTTGTGAATCGTACTGATGCAGCTCAATCCAGTGCCAACCCGAGTTAATCTGATGGTCGCCAGAGGCGGTACCTGTGCCGTTAACCAAGTCCGTGTAGGTGCCCTGATTGTGCATCTTGCCGGTTACCGACTTAGTAATACACTGCATCATACTCTCGTCTTGGTTGACTCCCTCGCGATGGGCTTTCACCAAGAATTCAATGTCGATATCACCGTGGTTAAAGTCCTCAAACTTAGTATTCGGATCTGTGGTGTGGGCTTGATAGCGCCATTCACAACTACCGTCACTCTTGCGTTCTAAGTAATCGCTGAAGAACTTCAACAGGTTTTGTACGCGTTGTGAGTAATTGGTCGTGCCACCACTCCACTTGTCCATCACCATCTGCACGTAAGCCTGGCTTAGGTTGTGGTTAAACGGAATTGGGCGGCTGTGCAAACCAGAGTCATCATCCGCCGAATTGTCGTTTGGATAATAGTATGAACCTGCCACGCTTGATTGCTTAGTCTCGCTGTACGAAGTGTCGTGGCTATCCACGATACGCTTAGCTTCAGCGATCCACTGATCCACCTTGGCATCGTATTGAGTCAGACCAAAGCCTTTGATGTAATCAACGACAGACATCACACCACTAAGAACTCGACCGTCTTGCAAGGCTTGTACACGCCAGTCCTTGCCATCTTTCGGGTTGTAATGACGCCAGCCTGGCGCTGGAGTACCCGGATTGTTCATGTAGTGCTTAGGCGCCTGCCAATAAGGTTCAGCTGATACATTAATCTCACCACGGGCCTGGCGTTTTTCATCCGTGTAATGGAACAAGTGATCCACCAGCTCCACCGCCCAGTCGATGTACTTATCGTCTTGATAGGTAGTCGCCATAATCACGTAGGTTTTCAGCCAAATTGGCGCTTCCCATGCAAATCGGCCGGTGTCGTCACCTACGGTAATATTCATTACCGGTTTGTGGTTTGGATATAGGGCTAAGAATTGAGTATCCCAATCCGCCTGAGTTTTCACGGGCGAGTTGCTCATATCCAAGTCATAACCTGGCAGACAGTTGTTTGGGTCGTCAACACAAGGGTTTGGCGGCGGCTCTGGACACTCATCACCCTCACATGGGGGTGGTACTTCGCCATCGGGCACTATGTGCTCAACATTCACTAGGTTGAACTGAGTGCCAGTATCCGGAAGCATGCTCTCAAAACCATAAGCGCGGTAGTTAACCGTATTGCCGCTATTGCTCAATTCCTGCAGTGAAATCGCTTGAACAATGCCTTTAGAATACTGACCGTCGCGCAAAAAGAACTGATCGAATTCGAGACGGTCAGGCTGAATGCTCTGATCTTCTATACTGGCACTGCGAATCCCATCAGAAATAGTTAACTTACCCGGCTCTACATCCACCTGCACATAGCGAGTCTCTGCAAAATCAAACGCTTGGTAAATACCAGGGTACTGGGTGCCAATTTGGATTTGGGCGGAATATCGATCGATGCGGATCGATTCGTGGGAATTGTCTGACGCCACCACGTGGGTCCAGTGATAACTGCCGTCGTCTTGCTGCCCCAATTCGCCCAGCCACGCCTGGATTCTTACATTACCTGTGGCCTTCCACGGCGCAAAGCTGATGTAGGAATCCACGCCATTAAACGCAGTACCTTTCCCGGCATCGCCAGGAAGGCTGTTTTCTAATTGAGCGAAGGATTGTGGATCGGAGCCAACGTGTTGATATGCCACCTCCGAGGTATTTTGTGTACTAATACTCTTATTTGTATTAGTTGACGTGATATTTGAACCTGAAGAAGCACTCTTCACCGCGATATCACTGTGCCAATCAACTTGAGCGCTTGCGGTGGTAGATAACCCGTTTTGCTCGCGATAGCCAATTGGCTGTTTTTTCATGTCCGCTAAACTCGTTTGTTTATTCGCGCTGTAGCTGACTGTTGTATTTTGTCCTTGCTGGTTGTTAGCGGATAAATTTTGTTCCTGAGCGTTACTTGCTGAAATCATTACAATAGATGAAAGACCGAAAACCGCGGTCTGTAAATCCAATTTACACAGATTCAAAAGAAGTCTCCTGTTCTATGAATATGAGTGCTCACCCTTTAACCGGTCACATCAACCTATTTCTTAAATAATTGCGAACGGTCAGGAATTTTTATTCTGCACCCTCATCGATTAAAAACTGATATCGAATAGGTATGGCTAAAAACTATACAGACGGGATTTTGGGATTTGAACCGGAGAAATTAAGCCTCGGCATATTGACAATTCAGAAGGCACAGGACTTCCCGCTTAAAAAATGCACTAACCATCTGTTATTGTTGATTAAACGACCGGAGTGGCGATTAATTACTCAAAATTTAGAAAACGTGCAATTTTTAAGTCAGTGTTAATCGGGAGTGAATAAGGCTTTGTTTTGACGATAAAACTTATTTATCTAGTTGAATTTTATCAGTTTTATTTGCGAGATTAAAAAACGATCAATTAGAGTTTTTACACTAATTGTGAGCTAAGGCACTACCCCTTTTGGGGAGAGGAAATTTTTTACGAGGAATCAAAAAACCGCCATAATATGCCATGAATTCGATAAACCATATAAATTACAACAGGTTATTTCACAAGTGAAAAACACTACGAGGTTATCGAAAAACTTAAACGATTATTCCCAAGAAAATTAAACTTGTTGAATTAATTGTTTATATCCAGACAAATAGGGCTCTGCACTGAACTGAGCTTTGATCTGATAATGGTATCTTAGCAGCCAATGACGAAACTCTTGTTGGCGGTCGAGCAGTTGAGCGGTGCCCGCAGCGATATCGGTAATCGACTGAGGATCGATACCGACTTTAGCCTTGATGTCGTCGATAAACCCATCGATGCCGGTACCTTTAGAATAGACAACAGCAACTCCACTAAGTAACGCCTCCACATACACCATACCAAAGGCGTCGTGCTGGGTGGGAAGCACAAGCCCAGCGTATTGAGACAATTGTTCGATGAGCTCTTGATTGGGGATTGGGCCAGTCAATCGCACCTTTGCCTCTAGGTTTAACTCAGCTATGAGAGTGTTAATTTCTTTTATTTTAGAATCGCTGCCCTTGCCCACGACATCTAATGTCATTTTCGGGTAGCGACCTTCCAGTAGTTTTAGCGCGTGCAGGAGTTTGTCGAGTCCCTTGTCCCGGTATTGATTCAAGTCCAATATAGTGACCAGTCGAAACGGGTCGAAATCGGACGCCGGTGCCTGCTGTCTCTGCTTAACAAAGTTGGGCAACAGCTTTTGCTTTTCTTGGGACACCTCAAAATACTGGTTTAGGATCGGCCGATACCAAGCTGATACGTAGTAAATGGCCTTAGCGTGTTGCAACATACGCCCTAAAAGAGGCCTAGCAAATGGCTTGTAGCGGATGATTTTATGATCTGAGTTGCCACGCACCGAGAGAATGAGCGGTTTTTTGAACCAACGGGATAGCCACCAAGCGGCAATGCCTTCAAAAGCAAACTTGTGGCCGTGTACTGCATCAAATTGAAGCTCTCTTTGGCGGATTAACGCGCGCGTCCTCAATGCGACGATCCACATCGACACCACTAAGCCTATACCAAAAGGTAACCCCCAAAACGCCATAGATACGACTTTCTCATCGCCCTCGCCGTCACCTTGTAATGTGTTGCACTGCCATGGCCAGGCCACTCTTCTCAGTGCCACCACAAAGTAATCAACGCCCGGGTTTTTGGTCACGAAGTTACGCACCGCCGGAGTGTTGTTGGGGCGGTTTCGGTTTGGATAATCCATTGCTAGATGCAATACGCAACGATTTTCTGTCATATCGCCTCCTGCTAACGGCTGTCCCGCCAAGCGTGAAAAAGGAATACGGCGTTACCCACCAAATAACGACGCCACATACGCTTGGGCTCTTGTATCAAGCGATAAAACCATTCTAGTCCAAACCTTTGCACCCATTGAGGTGCTCGCTTTACCGCGCCTGCGGTAAAGTCAAACAAACCACCAACGCCAATACCAATACTGGCACCGGTTTTTTCTAAATGCTGATCCAACCAAAGCTCTTGCATCGGATTGCCCATAGCAACGATAACCAGATCGGCGTTTGCCGCTTTGATTCGCGAGCACACCTGCTCTGTGTCCTCGGCTTTAAAGTAGCCGTGTTGGTATCCCACCCATTGGTGCTGCGAGTATTGCGAGCGCCAAATATCGAAGCAGCGTTTGACCACCTCTTCGCGAGCTCCAACCAAGAATACTTTTACAGTCTTCTCTGAATTGGCCAAGTAATAGGGTACAAAGTCGGTACCATTAAGGTTTTCAACAAACCCTCGCCCGTATTTCATGGTGCTAGCCAACTTCATCCCTACACCGTCATTAACCACGGTCACCGAGTTAAGCACGCGGCGATAGTTGGGGTCTTTTTGGGCTAAATTTATCGTGTGGGCATTGGCAAATGCCACGATACGTCGTTCGCCTTCATTTAAACCCTCGTCCAGCAGAGCTCTAAAATTCTGTTTGGTGTAATCCGCTAGTCGAACTCCTTGAATAACCTTGTCCTGTCGACTTAATAAAGGCTTATATACTTCCGAGAAATGCTGTGCCACCGTCGGCCACGCGTAAACATTAGCTGCTGCTATTGCTGCAGCTCGCGCCTGTTGGTAATCCGGCGCCAGATTGTTGCAGTAATTGTGGATATGCCATGCGGCGGATTCTCTGTCTTCAAAGTCGACAATAAGTCCAAGCTGGGCTTGATTGAGGATCCTTTGGAAGCTGGCGATATCAGACGTAACCGGCTGTAAGCCCGCGGCCATCCCCTCAATGATAGTCATACCAAAACCTTCGTAGGCCGAGGCACTAACCACAAAGCTCGATTGCTCAACCAACTCGGCGATGGCCTCATCGCTTAGTTCGGTGTGGATGCGCACGTTTTGATCCAGCCCTTTTAGCTGAATCGACAAGCGCAGATCCTGCTCGTTGTTGTCCCAATCTTTACCAACGATTTCCAATTGATAGTCAGTATCCATTTGACACAGGAATTGAAACACTTCTATCAACCAATCTATGCGCTTGTTGTCGGAGAACCGACCGATGAACAAAAAGCGCTTGGTCATCTGCTGGCTTGCCCTGTTAGCGAACTTTTCGGTATCAACCCCATTCTCTATCAACTGCAATCGCTTCTCGCACACCGACTCAAAGATCTGATAGTCATTGACGCTGCATGCCACCACCGCATCAAAAGCGGTCAAGCTACAACGAGAAACAGTATGGAAAAACAATTGCTTGAGGGGTTTTACAAAGCCGGTGTGAAAGAATCCACCATGAGTAGACACCACCATAGGCTTGTTGATGCTCCAGCGTTTTAGGCTGAGATAGTCGACAAAAAAGTCGATACCATGGACGTGAATTAAATCGCCATCGTGCAAGTGTTCGAGGACTTGAGGCGCAATCGGGTATTTGTAGCTGCCTTTATAGGGCACTCGGACCACTTGTATTTCATCTAATGTCTCGCTAGCTGGCAGTACTTCGCCGCTGTCGTGAAATACCTTGTTTAAGGTAATCACCTTAACTTCAAAACCCAGCTTGATTTGCTCCAGCGCAAGACTTCGAACAAAGTTTTCTAAGCCACCCAAAGCTGGCGCAAACTGCCTAACGATGTGTATGACTTTCATGATTCGCTTCCCGAGTATGGCTTTAAGTAAACACCGAACTTTCTCAGTTCTATAACGCCTCTAAGTGCGCTGTATCCCAGTAATAGCCAGGTGTGCCAGTGATCCCAGATGCCGTTCACCTGCCCTGATGCACTCAACAAACCGACTGCACTTAGAAGTAATAACAAATTAATCAGATGGTTAGGCACCAATGCGCGCGAACCGCCAAAGCGATAAACCACGTATGGGATCCATTTGCTCAAAGCCTGAGTTAGGCAAAATAGAATGCCAACTAGGCTGGTGGTGAACAGCAACAAATAACCTGCGCTGCGAGCCCCCTGCAAAATCAACATGGGTACCACTCGTCCCATTTCAGGCAGTCGATTAAACCAGGCAAAAACAAGACGTACGGCTACCAACAGACCCATGAATACCAGCCAAACTTCCATCGCATTTGCCGGCATACCGCCAACAAAACTCTGCCGCAAACCATTGACTTCGGTGGCTAAGATGGCCGCGGGAATGGCTAACAGGCCTGCGAATATCCAAGCGACGATTGGAACAAAGTTGTCGCCGAGTTCGCTAAACGCCTTTGAAACTTTGGGTTTAGCCTCGTGCAGGATGCCGAGTCTGTCGTTCTCGTAGTAGCCCACTTCGTAGGCCGTAAAATAGCTAAGCACAAACAGCAGCAGACATATTGCGCTTGCGATTGGCGTGCTGCTGGTTGCACTGAAGACCAGTAATAACAACAGATAATCGTGGCCTAATATGGCTCGAGTGAAATAGCTTTCTGTGGGTCGCTTGACCTTTTTGAGGTATACGAAAGGCAGCATAGGCTTGCGCCCAGCCTGAATGTACTTGGCTTGGGGCCAACGAATCAAAGCGGACAACCGGGTCATGGCCAACAAATCGAGATCGAGTTTGCTGTCGGTGATCGACAAGCCACGTTGAACTGCCGGCAATCCCAATTGTTTTGCCACAGCCGCGCCTTTACCTTGTCTTCTTAAGCTGGGAGCACTGCGCAACGTACTAGCGACAATCAATGGCCAACTTACGGATAAAGCATCTAACATCGGCTGAATCACAAACTGAAAACCGTAACTGGCAACGAATACTGGCTGATTGGAAGCTTTTAGGGCTTCGGCTAGAGGGCGATTGAGGTAATCCTTGGCTTTTGTGGCTGCCACGCGTTTCCATTGCCACACCGACCAAGGCGCCACCATGACCACCACACACACCCGTATCCAATCGCGAACGTGATCGTGATTGTGCGGTGACGCCCAACGCCATGGGCGTATCAGTCCAAGCAATTGCAGCCAAAATGCTACCCAAATTGACGGGCTGACATTCGACAAAAAAGCCTCGGTCGAATTTCGCAGCCATAGCGTTTCGTCAAAGTCGACGATCACAGGCTCGTCGCCTTTTAGCGAGTCAATTTGTGAGTACAATTGCGCTTCGTTTACACGATAGTCGTCAGCCAGCTTCATATTGGCCATTGCACCTTGCATCGCACATCCCCAAGTTAACTACCAGCCGTAACGGCCTTCCGTAGCGTGTCGTTATTCTTTGTGTTTTCCGTATATTTCGATTTGCGGCACGTTAAAAAAGTAGCGAACCTTGCCCAGACTAGCCCTTTGCTTCATCTGGTACTGAAAGGAGCGCTGTTCGTTTATCAACTTCAGCACAGGCACAGCCGCTGTCGCAACGGCAAGAGCAAGTGACGCTTTGCAAAGCTGATACACCCCGCTAAGGCTCCACTTCTGGGGGAAGAAAATACGCCCGTACACTTCCCCTATTCGAACCGAGCGGCGCAACAAGTATTGGCGAGTTAAGCGCTTATCCTCGACCACTTCCTCTACGATGGCCTCTGGGCAGGTCACTATCTTCTTGCCCAATCGATACATGCGATTAAACAATTCAGTGTCACCACCGCCGGTGATGCCAAAGCTGGGATCGAAAGAGCGATCGCCTGCCGGCAAGTCTGATACGCGGATCAACACATTGTTGGTGGCTCCAACGTCAATTTGAGTGCCCCTTTTCGGCATAGCTCGATTGAAGTAATCCCCCTGCACTATCCATTCAGGACAAGAATCAGGGTAATGGGCTTTTACCGCACCCATGACCACGCTGGCTTCATAGGTGATTGCCGTTTCATAAAGGTGGGCCAGCCAGTCAGATTGCGCCACTTCGTCATCATCAACAAAGGTCAACCACTCGCCTCTTGCATACCGGATACAAGCATTCCGAGCGTGGCAGATGTTTTTTCTAGGCTCTACGTGATAGGTCAAAGGCCAGCGACAAGTTTCTGCGAACCGATTAACCCGCTCGCGACCGCTGCCGTTTTCACAGTTATCGACCACCACTATCTCTACCTCAACGCCCTTAGGCAGAGTCAGTTGGGATAGGCTTTGTAGCGTGTCTATCACGCTATTGCGCTTAAAGGTACAAAGACACAGGCTAATTAATGTGGACATCGACCCTCCGCTTACTGTCTAGATAGACTCGACTGGCAATCGCTATCATGATCAGTTGAATCACCCAAACGCCGTGAATGCCTCGGAAAATGCTGCTTTCGGTAATATTGTTGGTCAGCGAAAACAACACGATTAACCAGCAGATAAAAAAGAGTCTTGGCGCATTGGATTCGATTTTTCCAAGATGCGCCGACATTTGTGCCAGCATCGCCAAATACAAAGCCATGCCGACCACTCCCAACTGGGCTAACAAATCGATGTAACCGTTGTGAGATTGGTGAATATGAACCACAAAGCCCTCACCGTATTTGACGTTTGGCGAGTTGAAACCAATGCCCCAAAATGAGCCCAGTCCGTGTCCGCTAAACCAACGTTGAGACACCTCTTCAAGGACAAAGGCCCAGATAAAGTCGCGACCGGTTAAGCTAACGTCATCGACGAACATCTGTAGGAAAGGTTTGATACTGACGCCGAACCAAGCGGTTCCTATCGCCACGAACATAAAACAGGCGGCAACGAAACTGGCTATCACGACGCCGAGATTCATTCGGAATAAATGGGCCACAAAATTTGCCACAATCAACAGCATGGGTACTAAAAGCAACAGCGCAATTGAGGTTTTGGACATGGAAAGCAGTAACAAGACTAACCACAGCGTCATGTATCCCATCCACACCATTCGATTGACTCGGCTTTTGTAAAACCAAAGCACTGCCAAGCCAAAGTAGAGAGCGAGCACTGCGTTCTGACCGAACAAGTTTTTGTGGCTCATAGCACCGCGAAAATTACCATTAACGTCAAAGCCCACGCCGATTGGAATGCTCAGTAGATTGAGCAGCAACAGGACGATAGAAAGGCGGTAAAAAATCAGGAAGATTTGGCGAGGATCGCGCAGATAAGTGACAGTGGCAAACAGAGTAAACACCAGAATTAACTGCATGACCGAGCGCTTAAAGGAAATGAAGGGTGCCAAGGCCCAAATAAAGCTAACCACACCAATGCCCACCAGCCATACTAGCGGTAACTGTTCACTGAGGTTCTTTGCAAAGCTCATGGGACGACGAATGGTCATCATCAGGGCTGCGGCAAACATGCTTATCCAGAACAGATATTTGCCAGTATCACCGGTTGAAGTTTCTTCGACCATCACGTCGATGCCAAACTCAGTGTAGCTAATGGCTTCAAAGTCAGGAGACAGGAGTTTGAGCACCTGAATACCAATCAAGGTGGCCATTAGCGCAGCGATCCTCTGAGCGTTTTGATAACCCCTTGTATCCTCTGCTAGCCACCAGCTCAATACTGAATCCATGTTACACCCCACGGACTCGTTGACTGAGCAGACTTTGCGGAAAATCCAACACCATAGCTTTGGCCTGAGCTTCGCCAACCAATTCGGCCGCCTTGGCAACCGCACCTGCCAATTTAGGCGGGCGACTTGAGAGGTTATGCGCGTCAGTGGCTATGCAATTGACCAAGCCATCTTGTAGCAATTCGCAGGCGCGCTGATAGGACTCTTGACGAAACTGACCCAGCAGGCTGCCTGCAGTGATCTGCACTAAGCAGCCTTGGTCCAGCAAAGGCTGAAGCTTGGCTGGCTTGTACCACACATCGCGGTTGCGCTCAGGGTGAGCAATCATAGGAAGTACGTCGCGCTCTATTAGCCAACTCACTAATTGAGTTGCGCCTGGAGGCACTTGGCCATGAGGCATTTCAAGTAGTACCACGTTCTTGCCTTGGTACTGACCCAAGTAGGGTAACTGACCTGAGCTTTGAAGGGTTAGGATCACAGGATCTAGGCGAACCTCGGCGGCAAAAGAAAGGCCTAATTCAATGCCCTGCTCAGCTAAATGGCTGCGATATTTCATCCCAGCTTTTTCGATATCTCGCTGCTGATTATTGAAACGTCCCGGTGTGATATGCGGAGTCAGTACACTGTGATGAATCCCGTCTTCTAGCGCCATTTTGGCCATACTGACCGCCATGTCCAGGGTATCCGGGCCATCGTCAATGTCAGGTAATAAATGACAGTGAAGGTCAATCATGTCTCACCTAAGCTCTCCCACAATCCAACAACGAAAGTGGCCTTAGGCCACTTTCTCTAGGCCACCTTTGCGCTCACTACCGTCGGTGTAGTACTCAGCGTAAGTTTGGTAATCACCGTATTTGTTGGCTTTCTTAACGTCCAAACCATTGAGTATGACGCCATCAATTTTGACGCCTTGCTGAACCAATTTACCCACGGTCGATTTAACCGCTCCGGTGCGAGTGGCATTGGCTTTTACGACCAAGATGCAAGAATCGGCAAACTGCGACAGCACGAAAGTGTCACTAACCGCTTGGCATGGTGCGGTATCTATGACGATCCGGTCGTATTGGTCGCGCAACATAGCCAGCACTTCTTTAAAGCGCTCTGAGAAAATCATGTCTAATGGATTCGGTGGGATCAGCCCTGCAGGCATGATATCCAGCCCTGCTCGACGATCTTTGACAATACAGTCTTTGAGTTCGTGAGTGCCGGATATCAGATTGGCAAGCCCTGGCTGATAGCCGCTAAATTCAAACTTGTTGCCAATCGACGGACGGCGTAAATCACCATCGATCAGTAGCGTTTTTTCTAGCGGCGCTAGTGCGAATGCCAAACTGATAGAGCAAGTGGATTTACCCTCAGCAGGCACAGACGAGGTGACTATTACAACCTTGCCCTGATTGTTGATGTTGGACAGCATGTACCCGGTTCGCACCGTTCGTATCCCTTCGGAGAAGGTTCGCTCTTTGTCATCAAAGTACATGTAAGCCGGCGCTTTGCCTTTCTTGAGTTTCACTCGAGGCAGCACCCCAAGTAGGCTAAGCGCTAAGCCCTCTTCAATTTGCTTAACGCCGTTAAAGCTATCGTTGAACGCATCAAACACCAGTGCTAGCACACAACCAATCGCTAACGCGCCACCAAAGACTGTCATCACAATCAATTTGCGCTTGGGGCTACTTGGTAATAGAGGCGCGGTTGCGCGGTCAGTGAAATTAGCGATGGTGGCGCCAAAGTCACCGGAGGCGGTCGTTTCTTTATAGCGGCTCATAAACAAGTCATACAGTTGCTGGTTGGACTCAACTTCCCGTGCCAGCTCGTTGTATTTGGCGCGTTTCACCGACAGATCGCGATACTCGTTCTTTTTGGCCTGAATTTCGCGCTTGATGGTGGCTTCGGCGGCGCGAGCTGAGGCCAACTCGTTTTTAATGCCTCGAACCAACTCGTTTAGCTCTTGATTCAGGGTACGGCTAATGTTCTGCAAATCCGAGCGCGCAGCCTGCAGTCTTGGGTGCTTGGGACCATAGCGTTGTGACAACTCGGTCACGGTACGCTCGGCCTGCCCTTCGGCAAGCTTGAGATCTCGAATCAAAGGATGATTGGTGATTTCAGGAATTGACTGAATAATCGCAATGTCTTTCTCTGAGGTAGTACTGAGGTTGTACAAAGACGCAGCCGCTACACGACGATTGCGCGCATCCGTGAGTTGGGTAGTCAACTCGTTAAGCTCACGTTGAGCCAGCTCGCTGACACCGGCTTTACCACCGGTTTCTACCAACCCTTCGGTTCTCACAAACTCCTGTAGCTCGGTTTCCGAGACTACCAGCTTGTCCTTGAGTTCTTGCATGCGAACCCCAAGCCATTCTGAGGCCTGTTTGGACATTTGGAACTTGGCATTCAGGTTGTTCTCGATGTACACAGTACCCACAGTGTTGGCCACTCGGGCTGCCAAGTTCGGACTTTCACTAGAGAAGCGAATGGTAACCAGCTGGGTTTTACGCTTAGGGCTAATGCTGAGTTTGGCCTTAAACGCTGCCAGTACAATTCGCTCTGTGGTGTAGCGTTTTTGCTCCTCTGTGGGCTCAACCTCAGGCTCGGCCTCGGCTAAAAAGGGTATCCAATCGCGAACGTTGATGAACATTTTGAAAAAGTCTTTGAGATCCGAGCTATTGCTCTCGTCTAGCGCTGGATTGAACTCGGGATGATTGACCAGATCGAGCCGCTCTATGACCTGTAACGAGATGCTATCGGACTTGAGAATTTCAAACTGGGTCAGCAAATACTCCGAAGAGCGGGTGTTAATACCAAACACCTGCTCACCACTGAGCACTTTAGAATCTTTGGGCTCGATCATTAAGGTGGCAGAAGCTGTGTACAACGACGGCTTAGACAGTACGACCGCGACTGCAATTGACGTGATCAAACCAGCAAAAAACATGATGCGCCATTTGTATTTCAGCAGCACCAGTATGAGCTTTTTGATATCCAGTGGCTTCTCTTCGTTCATTGCTGAAGCGGAGAGCATTGGGGACTGTTCCATAGCGACGCCCTTTTAGAAGAAACTTTGGTCTATGACCAGAATGTCACCCGGCTTAACCCTATCGTTAAGCCCGACTTTTATCGGCTTGCGCCCCGGGTGATCAGAAGATGACAAGTAGATCCCAGATTTAGACGCTCGCTCGGAAAACCCGCCCGCCAAAGCAATGGCTTTGTTCACCGTCAAACCTGGTTGATAGGGATATCCCCCTGGCTGTTTGACCTCGCCATTGACGAAGAACTGCCGATACTCGAGGATCCTCACGTGAACATTGGGATCTATTAGGTAATCGCCGCGTAGTCCTGAATCGATGCTCGCGCGCAATTGTTCTGTGGTTCGGCCTTTTACCGGGATTCGACCTAAAAAGGGATAGTCGATAGAGCCGCTTTCACCTAACAAGGTTTCAAAGGTCAGCTCTTCCTCGCCGTAGACCTCAATTAAAATGAGGTCTCCAGGGCCCAGCTTATAGTTGTCGTCAAACTCGTCAGCCAACACTGGGGCGCTTAAGAAAAAGGCGAACAATATTAATAGAAGTCTACTCATAACCAGTCACTACAAGGTTACGTGTACGCTAAGCGTATAACGGTTTTGTTTAAAACCAATGCCCTCGGCGTTTGAGGTCTTATCGCCATGGACATAACCCACCGCAAAGCTGAGCCAACGACGCATGTCGTATTCAAAACTAACCCCGTATTGATTCAGCTTGTCGTTACGTACAATTCCGTTGTAATCATCGTTTGCATGGTAATACTCAAGTGTAGACGAAAAACGCTCTACCCAAGCGTGGCGCCAGGCCACACGGCCAAGGGTTTGCTTAACGTAATTACCGGTTTCTTGATTCGGGTTTTTCGCGCGCTGGCTGGTACTTAGCTCAATGCGTGAATAGGTCTTTAGATTCCAGGTAAGACCGACATCCCAACTAAAGTCATTGAACTTGTCGCGGTTGCCCTGTTTGAAGCGCTTGTTCTGGTAACCTAGGCGAATGTCACCAACGACTTGGGCTGAATCCGACGTCATCGAAGCACCCACATAACCAAAGTAATCGTCGTTGTCGCGACTCAAGAAATCTGGGCGTTGCACGTCGTAGCGCGAATCGTTGCGAATGATTTCAAACAACAGATCTGTCTTTGGCGCCATTTGATAAAAGAAAGTACCGCGATAGCGCATCTCTTTTAGGTTTTGAAACTGTGTGACTTCCTCGAAGTTTGTATACTTCTTGTCGCGGTAGCGTACGCTCAGCTCTAGGCGCCCTGCGGCATCAACACCACCAAAGCCATAAATCGCCTCAGCGTTGTTGCGATCGTAGGTCAAAGGCTTGTCAAATAACTCACCACGACCTTCCGAAAACCCATAACCACGGCCTTCGTGACGTTTAGAAAAATCGTACACCAAACTCAGACGATTGCGTCGAGTGATTTCCCACTGCAACCCCACGTCGCCGAAGTGATCGGTAAAGTTATCGACTTTGGACTGGTAGTAGTCACCGCGATTGAGGCGATACCCCAAATTGAATTGGGCACTGCCCGGATTCAGGCGGACTTTTACCCCAGGCTCAATAAAGGTACCCGAGGTCGATAGCTTGTTAGTTTGGCTGCGCAACAAGTTATCATCGTGGATCCCAGTTACCTTCAGCCAAGGCTCTAACTCAACGCCACTGTCAGTAACATAAGGTTGTGGTTGGACTGCCGAATGAACATTAAAACTCGCACCAACAAGTGCAGTTAATAAAGCCACACGACCAGACACAAAAGACTTAGCTCCCATAAAAGCCTCCGTACTCTTTCAATTTTTATAAGCGCAATAACCCCTAATTCTTGTTTAACTATAGTCGAGAAAAAATAAAGCAAAGGAATAATTGAGCTTATTTTGAAAAATAAAGGATTTGCTCCCCTAGCTTCGCAGCGTTTGCGTAAGCTATTGATCCTACTTTACTTAAATGAGAGGCGTCGCGATAAAGCGGAACGTCCAATAATTGGCTTTGGCAAATTCCATCGTTACATAATGTTTCATCTGGCCATATTACGTGTACGTCAGATGCATCTGCTAAAGCGGTTAATAATTGCCGCACAGGCTGCTTTTTATTTTGGTAGGTTTGTTGATCAAAGGAGCAGTCGGAATTAAGCCAACTCGATTGAACTGGCAGTCCGTTATTCACTCTTTCAAGACACGACGCAATATTCACTCCCACGCTTGGTGGAGGCGCAATAATCACCACTTCAACGTGCTGCGCTCTTAACGCAGCAATGGTTTGTTGAAAACTGTCGATGGCCATTTCCATATCTGAGGCGATGACTTCGCCGTCTTGGTACGCCCTGTCAAAGTAATACCCAAAGGTTGAAGCCAGCACCACAGTATCGATGCTTTTGTATTGACCAATAAAATCGACCACAGAGCGATTAAAGCTCAAACAGGACTCAGACCAGTCTTGGTAGCGCAAACGCTCTGGCTCAAACGGTGCAAGGGACAAATTAGGACCACAGGACGATTTGGTGGCCTGCACCACACCACGAAGATTTTGTTGCGCGGCGATCCCGTCCATCAAATGCATGGCAAAACTGTCGCCCCATACCAACACCTGAGCGGGATCTCGAGTTAAACACTGGGCTTTGAGCTCAAACGCTTGGTCGTTCTCGCACACTTCGGCTAGTCCATAATTGGCTTGGCGAACCGAGCGCCAGTCGGTATCGCTGTTTTGTTCCCTAACCGTTAAGGACAAGAACACAGCCAATGGCAGCGCGAACGTTGCCGCCCCAACCGACAGCGCCAACGGCTTGGCATTGTCAAACCGCCAGTGTCGAAACTTTTGCTCTATCCATTGGTATTGCAAATAGGCCAGTACAAAACTCAATCCAACCAAGGCTATCGACAAAGCAAACGGCAGGGTTTCGCCCAAATAGATATTGCGAGCAAAGGAGAAGATTGGCCAATGCACTAGGTATAAGGAGTAGGACCAGTCACCGACTTTAGACAGACCATTCACCACAAGGCCAGACTTTAACCAAGATGGGCTGGCGGCGATGAGCGTCATGGTCGCCAAACATGCGATTAATGCATCCCATCTCGGGTGCGCATAGTCGATGCCAAAGCACGCCACATACCCCAGTGCTAGCAGTGCAATTAGAGAGATTAGGTTGCCGATACGCTCGTCCATTTTTGGTACCTGCGTCAGGGCCAACAAGCCGCCTAGCAGCAGTTCCCACGCTCTCGTGGGCAACATGTAGAAGGTTTCGCTTGGGCGCATGGTTACCAGCAACCAACACAACACCATACTAAGTGCGCAAGCCAACACCAGTAACTTGTAGCGGCGCGCCGCAGGCAACAGATACAAAGCGACCGGAAGCACTAGATAGAACTGCTCTTCGATCGCTAAAGACCAAACGTGTAATAAAGGTTTGAATTCTGCCGCGCCTTGGAAGTAACCCGTCTGCATCCAAAGTGCAATGTTTCCAGTAAAGGTCAACGCGCCAATCAGCTGTTTTAAATAGTCCTCAAGCTCGTTGCTCGAGAGCAGATAGAAAGCTATCACCGATGTAATGGCGAACGTGGCGTAGGCCGCTGGGGCTAGCCGTTTTAGCCGTCGAAAATAGAATTGTTTAAAGGAAAAGGTGCCATTGTCGAGGTCTCGGACAATAAGCCCTGTGATCAAATAACCCGAAACCACAAAGAACACATCGACACCCAAGTAGCCTTTGGAAAACCAACTGAACTCGGCGTGATAGAACAAGACTAGGAGTACTGCGATGCCTCGCAGTACTTGAATATCTGTGCGCATGTTGCCCCTTTGAAAACGGCTACTTTTTTTAATCTTGTACTTTCAAAGTAGCACAGCGCACAAAAAACGGAGTGCGAAGACTCCGTTTACTGGAGTCGATTAAACCACCCGACTATAACTTTCTGATTGGCGATAACTTTCTATCGACACTCCAATATCATCGATCAATCGCTGCATCGCCTCGGCGCTTGCCCAGGCCGAATGTGGAGTGATGATTAGGTTATTGCCTTTATAGGACAACAAGGGGTTGTCTTCGCGAATTGGCTCAACACTGGCAACGTCTAACGCCGCACCAGCAATCTCTTTTTGTTTCAAAGCGGCAACTAAATCGTGCTCATTGACGATGCCGCCGCGCGCACAATTTATGAGAAAAGCACTGGGCTTCATGGCAGAGAGAGTATCTGCGTTGAACAAGTCTGCAGTTTGCTCATTAAGTGGGCAGTGGATAGAGATAGCATCGCTTTGTTGCACCAGAGTTTCAAAGCTGACTCGGCCAATACGCAGACTAGTGGCGCCCTTACGCTCACCAAAAACCACCTTCATGCCCAGCCCGGTGGCAGCCTGAGCCACCGAATTAGCGATATTACCCACGCCAATCAAGCCCAAAGTTTTGCCGCTCAACTCAACAATTGGATGATCGAGCAAACAAAAAATATCGCTTTGCTGCCATTTGCCCCGCTTCACATCCCTATCGTAGTTGGCGGCGTTAGTGGCCAGCATCAGCAACAGAGTAATAACGTGTTGAGCCACGGTGGAAGTGCCGTAGTTGGCCACGTTGCACACGGCAATTCCCAGGGCTTCGGCCGCCTCTAGATCGACGTTATTCGTGCCTGTGGCGGCGACGCAGATTAACTTTAACTCGGGACAGGCTTTCATGTGTTCTCGGCTGATCACCACCTTATTAGTGATCACCACTTCAACACCGGCGATGCGCTCTTGCACCTGTTCAGCCTGTGTCATCGCGAACTCGCGATAGTCAGTGAGCTGTGAAGCTATGCCTTGAGTATCTATGTCTGGATTAAAGGTTTTTCGATCGAGAAATACGCCTTTCATCATAACGCCTGTAATTTATGGAATGCAGCGTCAGCTTATACCATTGAAGCAACATCAAGCTTTGAGCAAGCTCAAATGGCTGGATATCTATCCACAGCAATGGGCCTGTTTACATTGTGAGCAGCCAGGGCCGATTGCGCAGCCAATGAAAGCTTGCAACTCGGCTTGTTGGCAGGAATAAAATCTAACCACTTTGGCACTAGATGCTAAGCGGGTGATGGCAAGGGCCATGCCGCCGATAGGGTTATCGCAGATAATGGCAACTTTGGTGAACTTACCTCTATGGGCGAGCACAAAATTGAGATGACGAAACAGTCGCGCTAACGCTTGTCGAGAGGACTCGTCGTGAATATAGATAACCAACGAAGAAAAGGATGCTCCATCGGCAGTCTGTTGGTTGAGTTGGGAATTGGCAAGTTCAAAATCTTGCAGTTTCACGCTTCCTTGCGCATTTACCACAATACAATTGCTGGCGCCTCTAATGGCTATAGATAACATATCCGACCTCCATGTTCGGTTATGCCCCCAGTCTGCATCAGACGTGAAAGTATTGCAAAGACTTTGAACTAGGCGTCTTTGTGTTTTTGCCACTGCAACATAATGCGCTTCCAAGCCAGTTTCTCTTCCGCCTGAGCGGCGTAGGTCACCCGCATCTGTAACAACAGCTCCCCCGGGTCCAGGTTTAGCGGTTTAGCCATGGTCAACGCAAGTGCGTCACTCAAGCGCCGGCGTCCTTTTTTAATGTCGCAAAGGTAGGCAGTAGACAGGCCTAGCGCCTTTGCCATTTGCTTATCACTGGCATAACCGGCGTGCGCTCGATACTGATTAAAGAAAAGTTCGATATCAATCATTGTCTTTTTTATCAATTGGTTACAGACTGCAATACGCTTCATAGCGTACGAGGAATCTCTCGATACGCCAAATAGCGTACACTCAATAGCTAAATACGTCAATCTGAGAACGCTGTTTTTGCATCATGAATCAGGACTGTTCATGGCAAAACCCATGGAGATTTCTGTGGTATAGTTTCGCCCAAATCATTCAATAGCTATCTCTATGCCAACCAACAAAATTTCCGCCAAATTAGCCCGCCCTGCGTTTGGCCCACTAGCGCCCAAGCATCAGTCTGCCCTACCCGAGTTACTCACCCTAGGACAGGAGCGTTTAGTAGAAACGCTATCGCTTGCGTTAAAAAAGCCAGATGCAAACCAGCACCTATTGGTCGGCTACTATTCGGACATAGATGAAGATTTGTTGGTAGACGCCATACAAGCCCGCTTCAAAATCAGCAGCGCTTACGTTAACCAATCCACGACTAAAGCTAAGCTGATAGGCACAAAAGAAAGTCCTGGTTTGATTGCCAATACTGACCTGCTGGTGATCAGCGCTGAATGCCTGGTGCGCCAAAAGCAAATAGCCAAAGCCTTGCTCACTGAGATTCAAACAGGCTGCCAAGCCGTGGTTATGATCTTGGGACGAATTCATTGGCTAGATTATCTTCGTGAGCAACACGAGGGGATCAATGCCGGCTTCCCATTAGTAACCGAGCTAATGCATGAGATAACGGCAAATTCAGACAATTTACAGAGCTATGTGGACTATCTGTTTCAATTAGCGAATGCAGCGCAGGTTGAGCTTGCGGATTCAGCCTACCCCGAGTTAATGGGTTATGCGAGTTGGCAGTGCGAGCATCAACAAAAACTAACACTGGCCAGTCGTCCCCTGCTGAACCTTATCCGTCAAGGCCAGTTGTTTAGCGAGGGTCAGCAGGTTACCGGTGACGATATAGGCAAAGCCTGGACCCACAGAAATTACCGAGTAAACGTCCAACAAGCGCTATCGCTACAAAGCTTCACCGAAGACTTTGTTCGTTTAAAGACCCAAGGATTAGAAGTTGGCCAAATCAACGCGTTAACCGTAATTGACAGTCAGGATTTCAGTTACGGAGAGCCTGCTCGAGTGACAGCAACCGTGCACTATGGTGACGGCGAAGTGGCTGATATTGAGCGAAAGTCCGAACTCGGAGGCAATATTCACGCTAAGGGGATGATGATTCTGTCGGCTTGCTTGTACCGAATTTTTGGAAAAGACGAGCCGTTACACTTAAACGCGAATATCGTGTTTGAACAATCCTACCAAGAAATCGATGGGGACAGTGCCTCGCTGGCCGAATACTGTGCGCTGATTAGCGCCATCAGCGAAGTACCGGTCAACCAAGAGTTGGCTGTCACCGGCGCCATCGACCAATTTGGCCAAGTACAGGCCATTGGTGGCGTCAATGAAAAAGTCGAAGGCTTTTATCGCCTCTGTCAGGCTCGCGGTCTCAGCGGACAACAAGGCGTGCTGCTTCCCTCCTCCAACATCGTTCAGTTGCACCTCGACCCAGAAATTGTTGAAGCCATCGAAAAGGAAAAGTTTCACTTGTACGCCGTTGACCATATCGACCAAGCGATCGAGCTTTTGCTTGGTAAATCTGTGGGCATTGCCGATGAGCGTGGGCGTTTTAGCGAAGACAGTGTTTACGCTCTGGTTCAGGCTCGACTTGAGCAGTTGGCCGGAGAAATCGACGAGCCGTTATCTATTTGGCAGCGTTTGATCAACAAACTGACATAAAACTGGATTTAAAACCGCTGGTTGGACTTGTTAGGCTTACAGGTGTTCGCTATTCTGGCGCCATTCGACAAGGAGCTATGAATTATCCATGACTAAGCCAAACAGTTTTAATAAAGAAGAAATCGTTGCCTGCGGTTACGGCGACCTGTTTCCAGGCGACACCCCACGTCTTCCAGTACAAAATATGCTGATGCTTGATCGCATCGTAAAAATTAACGAAGACGGCGGAAAATACGGCAAAGGCGAGATCATCGCTGAGCTGGATATCAACCCAGATCTATGGTTCTTCGATTGCCACTTCCCTGGCGATCCAGTGATGCCAGGCTGTTTGGGCCTAGACGCTATGTGGCAGCTGGTGGGTTTCTTCTTGGCTTACCAAGGCGCCAAAGGCCGCGGCCGAGCCCTAGGTGTTGGCGAAGTTAAGTTTACTGGCCAAGTTCTGCCAGAAGCGAAAAAAGTCACTTATAAGATCGACATGAAGCGTACCATCCACCGCAAGCTTGTGATGGGTATCGGCGACGCAGTTCTAGAAGTCGACGGCCGCGAGATCTACACCGCGACCGATTTGAAAGTAGGTGTTTTCACCGACACTAGTACTTTCTAATTTAAGCTAACAAGTGTTCTATTTCTTGTTTTAGCTTAACAGGGTCAGTAGTTGGTCCATGGCGACTGAATACTTGACCTTGTTTATCCACCAAGAACTTGGTGAAGTTCCATTTGATATTGCTTCCAAACCAACCTCCCTGCGCCTTGGTTAAGTGTTTAAACAAGGGATGTGCGTTATCCCCTTTGACGTCTAATTTTTCCGTCAGCGGAAAATTAACCCCGTAATTCAACTCACAAAACGAGTTTATCTCTTCAGCATTGCCTGGCTCTTGTTTACCAAATTGATTGCAAGGCGCGCCAATAACGACTAGCCCTTTGTCAGCATAATGCTTGTGAAGCGCTTGTAAGCTTTGGTATTGAGGTGTGAACCCGCACTTGCTGGCGGTATTAACTATGAGTAGTACTTTGCCCTTCAGCTCAGAGAGATCCAGTGTCGAGCCGTCGTTCATGGTGAGTTGGTGTTGGTAAATGTCCATAAAAAACCCCCTTGGTTAGGGGGTTAGATTAGCGAATCGAGATCACTTGGTAAACAGCCCGGCTAATCGGCCTTCGGTGCCTTCTCGCCATCCACCGAGCCATTGAGATTTGATATCTATTTCATTATAGGGGCAATAATCTTTGGAGCGTCCTGCGGCTCCTGCCTGAAAACCTTTGGAGTAAGCGCGTTCTAAACGATCTCGTTTCTGTCTCTTCATACTCTTTCCTCTTGGTTCTGAACACAATCGGTCTCAGCCGACCATCACTATGATTAGCTCGATTTGAGTCAGTTTTCAATGAAAAAAACCGAAAATAGTGATGGACAATTATTAAGCTATTGAGACAGAAATATTTTTCTTAGAAGAAAATTTTAGAAGACGCTAAAAAACAAAAGGAACCATCAGGTTCCTTTTGAGCGTTTGTACTAGGCTTTTCGACGTCTGAACCAGAGTAGTGGTCCAGCGAGCGCTAACAGCCACCAGGCGGCTGCTCCTTTACGCTTGTACGGAGGGTTGGGATCCGCTTCATCGGTAAAGGTACAAGCTTCTGCGTTGGTTACCGGCTTGAGCACCACGGCTCGTGGAATTTGAGTCACCACCGGCTCGCCATTACCGTTCAAGTTAAAGAAAGGCTTACCATTGTCACCAACAATTACCTTACCTTCTTCATCTAGCTTGTAGTTTGGCTTAGTGATGAAAGCGGTACCTAAAATGGTGCCATCTTCTAGGATCTCGTTGCCTTCTACCACTTCAATAATGGTTGGGTAGGTGAACTCAACCCCATCGCCATCTTGTACTGTCACTTGATGACGCGTCCAGCTGTCGCCATTTCGAACCAAACCTTTCGACTCACAGGTCAGCAAGTTGTTGACGTTGTTAAAGGTCTCTGTGGCGTGCTCATACAAGAATGCATGGCGACGACGTGGCTTCTCTTTATCGAAGTCAATCTCGACATTACCCGTCACCTGACCGGCTTCGTTGATAGAACGTGGGAAGCTCGATAAGTCCGTTGGCGCGTTAGCCAAATCTAGTGGTTCTTTGATACGAGGATCCGCTTCGTTGGTATCCAAGATAAAGAACTTAGCGCGCAAGTAACCTTGAATGTAGCGAGTAGAACGGCCAATTAGCAATCCGGCGTTGTTGATGTCATAAGCCACCGAGTCGAAGATGTCGTTGTTATTAAACGTGATTGTCTTGATCTCGTTGTTTGGTGTCCACCAAGCCGCATCGTAACGAATGTTGTTGGTGTCACCATCGCGATAGTTGTGGCTGCGGCCAACAATAGTGCCATTGTCGTTTGCACCTAAGGCTTGCGCCAAGAACACGCGATTGTCGTCATCAGCAATTTCAAACGGGAACGTCAGTTGAGTGGCGTTTACCGTATCGCCTTGCACTTCCCATTTAAAGGCGCGCATCTGATAGGCAACATTGGTTGAACCATTGCTGTTTGGAAACTGATTTCGCTGAACACACACATCTACTGGCTCAGCAGTATCCGGGTTATCTTCGGCGGCCTGCTTACAATTCTGAACGACGGTTTTACCGTTGGAAGTCAGGTCGACAGAAGCGGTACCATAAATGGTATTCATCACGTTGACGCCAGTGGCCCGTGACAAACCACCCACATTTACCTCTTCATAGGTGGTAAATGGTGGCTCAATCATGGTCGCGGTGTTGTCACCTACTTTAACAAAAGCACGCTCTTCAAAATCGCGGAAGTACCATGTGGTTGGATCGTCTTCACCTGGGTTTTCCGCCGGCGGAATTGGCAAAGTCTTTTGGTTAGCGCTGGCGTAACCCACTTTCAATCCGTTGCCGTTGATGCCAAACATGACACTGTTGCTGTCGTTGACAGGATCGGTGCTGCTCGGAGGCGTATCGTTGAGAATTGGATCAAAGTTGAGTGTGTAGTTTGTGGTTTCGTTGGCGTTAAACGCAAACAGGTTAGCGACAATCGGATTGGTAACCGAAAGTACAATCACTTCTTCACCACCAACACCTGTGTTGTTGTCAAAGTCGAAATCGATTTCAGGGCGACGTCCGTTGGCTGTTCCAACTATCTCGCCATTGGCGTTGCCACCCATGGCGTAGGAAGTACGAGTACCGGTAAGGGTTTCTAGGTCGAAATCTTTGATATTTACGATTTCATAGACGGGGGCCGCGTGAACGGCTGCGCTACTGACAATGCCAGCAACGGCCAGCGCTAGCCTTGAAAGTGACGACGGCTTACTAAAGGTCATTTGTAACTGCATTCCTATATTTCTACGGGTGCTGCTTGAGTTGTTCCAACTCTTCCCAACGCTCGAATAAAGTCTCTAGCTGTTGCTCGTATTCGGCTAACTGAGCGAGCGTTTCATTGACTTGTTGTTGTTCTTGTTCAAAAAACTCCGGCTTGGCAATGGCTTGCTGCAAGTCCTCTATATTGACTTCGAGCTGCTCCATTTGTTCCGGAAGTGCTTCTAATTCTCTTTGTAACTTATACGAAAGCTTTTTAGTACCCGAACTTTTCGCCGGTTTGGTCGCCGCAGGTTCATGCTTTGGCTTGCTGACGTTAGCTTCGGCTTCACTGGGTGCCCGATAAAAATTCGCGCCTTGTGAAACCGCATCTTGATAACCACCCACGTATTCGTGCCACTGACCTTCACCGGCGAACCACCAGCTACTCGTCACTGTATTATCAATAAAGGCACGGTCGTGACTGACGATCAATAAAGTCCCTGCAAACTCTACCAGCATCGACTCCAACAATTCCAGCGTTTCTATGTCTAAATCGTTGGTTGGCTCGTCGAGAATGATGAGATTTGCTGGTTTAAGCAGCAATCGAGCCAAAAGCAGGCGATTTTTTTCTCCGCCGCTCAGGGCTTTAACCGGAGTACGCGCTCTTTCCGGTGAAAACAAAAAGTCCTGAAGGTAACTTAGGATGTGGCGATCACGGCCATTGACCATGACGTGTTGTTTACCCTCGCCGACGTTATCTTCAACGGTTTTGTTTTCATCGAGTTGTTGGCGGTACTGGTCAAAATAAGCAATTTCGAGCTTGGTGCCCCGCTTGACTTCACCTTGGCTAGGTTCTAACTGCCCAATCAAACATTTAATGAGGGTGGACTTACCACAACCATTTGGGCCAACAATGGCAATGCGATCGCCGCGCATAACTTGGGTAGAGAAGTTCTTCACCAAAGGCTCGCCGTCGTAGTTAAAGCTGATGTTGTCCACTTCAAACACCCGCTTACCTGAGCGCGAGGTATCGTCTACAGACAACTTAGCCTGGCCTTGAGATTTCAAGCGCTCGCTGCGCTGCTCTCGCATGGCTTTAAGGGCTCGTACGCGCCCTTCGTTACGGGTGCGACGAGCTTTAATGCCCTGGCGGATCCAGGTTTCTTCTTCCGCCAGCTTTTTATCAAATTGCGCATTGTGCTCAGCTTCCACCGCCAACCACTTCTGCTTGCCTTCAAGGTACTCTTGATAGCTACCCGGCCAAGAAGTGGCTACACCCCGATCAAGGTCGATGATTCGAGTGGCTAATCGGTCGATAAAGCCACGGTCGTGACTGATGAAGACAATGGCGCCTTTAAAGTTGAGCAGCAATTGCTCAAGCCACTCGATGGTGTCTATGTCCAAGTGGTTGGTAGGCTCATCGAGCATCAAAAGATCCGGCTCAAGGACCAAAGTCTGTGCTAATGCCACCTTGCGCAACCAACCACCGCTGAGCTCTTGTAGCGATTGGGCAGGATTGAGCTTTAAGCGCTGGCAAATGCTTTGAATACGAGAATCAAACTGCCAGCCGTCGCCTTGATCGACTTGCTCTTGCAGTCGAGTCAACTTGGCTAGTTTCTCAGGACTGTCGGCCAAGTCTGGATCTTGGCTTAATCGCTGAAATTCGGCGAGCTTATTGCCCACGTCCGCGAGTCCCTGTGCAATATAGTCGTAAACGCTGAGTTCTGAGCTTTGTGGCGGGTCTTGCTGTAAGCGAGCCAGGGTGACGTCGTTGCTAACGGTGATCTCGCCATCGTCTAGGTCAATGCTGCCATCAAGCACTTTCATTAAGCTCGACTTACCGGCGCCGTTGCGGCCCACGATACAAACGCGCTCGCCTTCTTCGATGACCAGATCCACATCCGCCAATAGCGGTGTGTGACCAAAGGCCAAACAAGCTTGGTTTAAACGGACTAGATTCACTGATTGGCCTCCAAAAACTCAGTTAAGGAAGCTTGGTCAAAAGGCCAGCCCAGCTCGGCGTCACCTTTTGTGAGCACCGGAATGCGAATTTTGTACTTTTCTAGCGACTCAGCATGGTCGCAGATATCAACCAATTGGTAGCTCAATTGTTGTTCGTCTAACAAGGCCTGCGCCAATTCGCACAGATGGCAGCCCTCAGTATGAAACAGACGAAGATCAGTCATTGATACTCCTTAATGACCAACAATTATGTATGTGTGGATTGCGCTTAAAGTCTTGTGGCAACAGCTTAGCGTCAATATTGGTAGCTTTAAGCCCTTGTGCTTCTAGCGCTTGTGTATCCATTTTGAAACGGCGCTTGTTATTGGTGAAGATGATCTCTCCACCCGGTGCCAAGGATTGCTTCAATTGAGCCAACATATGCACGTGATCGCGCTCGACATCGAAACTGTCGTCCATTCGCTTTGAATTCGAGAAAGTCGGCGGGTCGATGAAAATCAAATCGAACTGCTTTTGATTGGTCGCGATCCACTTCAAGCAATCCGCCTGCTCAAACTGGTACTGACGACCGTTTAAGCCGTTCAAATCAAAATTATCCTGCGCCCAGGCCAGATAAGTGCGTGACATATCAACCGTAGTCACCGATTTAGCACCACCAAGAGCGGCGTGAACCGACGCAGAGCCGGTATAGGCAAACAGGTTTAATACAGTTTTGTCTTTGGCCTTCTCGCCAACCAGTTTACGGGTTAGGCGGTGGTCTAGGAAAAGACCCGTATCTAAGTACTGAGCCAAGTCGACCTTAAACAGTGCACCGTACTCATGAACCTTTAGCTCGATCGATGATTGCTCGCGCTTTTGATACTGGTTGCTGCCTTTTTGGCGCAAACGCGTTTTCAGCACAATCTTATCTGGATGCACATCGGTGGCTTCAGGCAGTGCCAGCAGCACCTCATTAAGGCGCTTTTGCGCTGTTTGCGGTGGAATATTCGCCGGTGGTGCGTACTCTTGCACCACTAGGTAGTCCTGATAACGGTCCACTGCCACATTGTATTCGGGAATGTCCGCGTCGTAGATGCGATAGCAATCGAGGTTTTCTTTGCGCGCCCATTTATCCAGAGGTTTGCGGTTTTTCTTGATGCGATTAATGAACGACTGAGCAAACGCCATATCCGCTGGAGCGCCCTGCCCGGCATCCTCACGAATTCGATAGTTGCAGAACTCACACTCGAGGTTACCGTTGTACAGGTTAACCTTCTTGTCGTACTTAAGCTTCAGCGCGGCCAGCAGTTCTGGTTCACTGGACAACAGAGATACCTTGTAGCCAGGGTAAGACGTCTTAAGTTGCTGGCCAAACTTAAAGTAAAGCTGCAGCAAAGAGTTGTAGTTACCTAGACGCTCACCAAACGGTGGGTTACTGATTACATAACCTGGTTCTTCAAACTCAGGTTTATAAGTCAGAGCATCGCCCTGCTCAATTTTAACCAGCGCGGCAACGCCGGCGTTTTGTACGTTAGTGCGAGCGGCCTTCACGACGCGAGGATCGGACTCAATGCCGACAAAGCGAATTGGGCAGCGTTTTGTACCGCGAGTCGATAAGGCTAACGCCTCTTGGTCAATCTCGTGCCACATTTTAGCGTTGTGTCCGCGCCAGTGAGTAAAGCCGTGTTGCACGCGGTTTAAGCCAGGGGCAATACCCGCGGCAATCATGGCCGCTTCGATAAGAATGGTGGCCGAACCGCAAAACGGGTCAACAATGTTCTTTTGATCTTCCCACCAGCCTGAGCGCGCCAACAGATTACAGGCTAAGTTTTCTTTTAGTGGGGCTTCACCAGTCTTTTCGCGATAACCGCGCTGGTGCATCGCGGCGCCACTAAAGTTGAACCCTAGAGTGACTTGATCGCGCTTGATACGCGCAGAGATGCGAATATCAGCGTCTTCTTTACTGACGTCCGGGCGACGGTAGCCATCTTCGCGGAAGCGATCTACGACCGCATCTTTTACTTTTAACGCACCAAATTGGGTGTTGGTGATTTGGCGGTTGGTACCAACAAAGTCCACCAAGAAGCGTTTCTTCTCGCTAAACACCGCCGGCCAGTCAACACAGAACGCGGCTTCGTAAAGCTCGTCGACATTGTCGAACTTACCTTGATAAAGAATAAGAACAATTCGGCTAGGCAAACGCGCCCACATACAAATGCGGTAGGCGGTTTCTAGGTCGGCTTGGAAATAGGCACCGGCTTGGGCCTCTTTGACGCCGTCGGCACCGAGTTGGGTGAGCTCTTTCGCGAGGGCATATTCGAAACCGCGAGGTGCTGCGGCAAAAAACTGATACATGAAGCCAACTTAAATCTATCTGGAGTGGCGCATAGTATAACTGCCCTCGCGCACAAATGATAACGAAGACACCCATCACAAACGCCAGATTGGGTGGATAATTGACCAAACAGACAGGTTATTCCAATTTCGGCTTGCAATAGCAATTCCCGCTGATATGATACGCCTCGTTTTCGGACGCGGGATGGAGCAGCTTGGTAGCTCGTCGGGCTCATAACCCGAAGGTCGTCGGTTCAAATCCGGCTCCCGCA
>NZ_NRIR01000011.1 GCF_002282855.1 Paraferrimonas sedimenticola
TAAATATACGTTATGTATTGACATAAGCTATATGTTCACTTCGTTACATTGAGTTAAATATCGTTTTGGATACTTACACAATCAACGGAGTGCCCACACAGATTGCTTGATAAATTGTTAAAGAGCAGTGCCTGAAGTCTTGCCTCAAGCCGGAGCGCTATCTTACGCTCACCACCTAAAAAGTCAACCCTATAAATGAAAACTTTTTAAATTAACCTCACCTTTCAAGCCTTGGGGCAAGTGATTAACTCGACCCCCACTTTTCTGACAACTTATTACTCATAATAGACATCAGAATAGTGACTTACCTTTGGGAAACGATACGAGCAAAAGCCCTTAGTAGCGCCCCTTTCCGGTGAAGAGGAGGCGCATTATAGGGGAGTTAATTCCGATTACAAGGGGTAATTCTAATATTCTTCATCAAGTGGTTATTATTCGGCCAAAGCTGGTATAGTCATGGCTCAATGACTAGAAAAACAGCTAAAACCCATGTCTAAATCGATTCGAACCTTTAAAAACAAAACTCCAGTAATAGGCGAAGGCGCCTATGTAGATGAGTCCTCGGTATTGGCCGGCGATGTCACCCTTGGTAAAGATGTTAGCATTTGGCCACTAGTAGCTGCCCGTGGTGATGTGAATTGGATACGCATAGGTGATCGCACCAATATTCAAGACGGGTCGGTACTGCACGTATCCAGAGAGTCTTCTATTAACCCTGACGGCTATCCGTTAGACATTGGCGCGGATGTGACCGTGGGTCACAAGGCCATGCTGCACGGTTGTCGTATCGGCGATCGAGTATTAGTTGGAATGGGTGCCATCGTACTTGATGGCGTAATAGTAGAAGACGAAGTGATTATTGGCGCTGGAACCTTGGTCCCGCCGGGTAAGCGATTAGAGTCAGGCTACCTATACGTAGGGTCACCCGCTAAGCAGATACGTGAACTCTCGGAAAAGGAAAGAGGCTTTCTAAAAGACACCGCGGCCAAGTACGTCGAACTCAAAGAGGCCTACTCAGCCGAGTCGTAAACGCTTCATCACAGCCTGGGCATCAGGCGCGACGCCGCGCCAAAACTCAAACGCCAATGCCGCTTGATGAACCAGCATGCCCAAGCCATCTATACACTGCTTTGCCCCGCGCTTGTGCGCCCATTGGTTAAAGGGGGTGGCCCCATCGCTATACATCATGTCGTAAGCGGTGGTTTCACGTGAAACCAATTCGTCAGGTAAGTCGATGCTCTGACCCTGTAAGCTGGCAGAGGTTGAGTTAATAATCACGTCAAAGTTGCCGGACAACTCGGCTAAGGGTTTAGCGACGATGGCGCGCCCTTGATGCATCGCGGCAATTGCTTCCGCTTTATGATAGGTACGATTTGCGATAACCAGCTCAGCTACGCCTGCATCTAAGATAGGCAGTGCCGCGCCTTTGGCCGCGCCACCGGCACCAAGCAGTAAGACGCGCGACCCGCTCAGAACCACACCTTGGGAAATCAGGTCTGCTACCAAGCCAAGTCCATCGGTATTGTGGCCAACACACTGACCATCACGGATAAGAATAGTATTCACCGCTTGGGCGGCTTTAGCTTCAGCAGTTAGTTGGTCGCAAAGCGCATAGGCCTGCTCCTTAAAAGGCACGGTAACATTAAGCCCTTTGCCTTTATCGGCAACAAACCCTTGTAGCCAACACGCAAAGCCTTCAAGGGGTGCAAGTTGCTTGTCGTAGTGAATCGCTTGCTGAGTTTGCTCAGCAAACATGGCGTGAATCAAAGGTGACTTGCTGTGGGCGATTGGGTTACCCACTACCGTGTACTTATCCAACGAGCTTACTCCAAGCCTAACCAGTCTTGTGGCTTTAAGTATCTTTGATACAGCAAAGCTTCGGCACTATTCGGCTCTGGCTGGTAGTCGTACTCCCATCGAACCAAAGGTGGTAGAGACATCAAAATCGATTCGGTACGCCCGCCACTTTGAAGACCAAACAAGGTGCCACGGTCAAACACTAGGTTAAATTCCACATAGCGTCCACGACGGTACAACTGGAACTGGCGCTGAGTCTCGTCGTACTCAGTGGCCTTGCGACGCTCAACAATCGGTAAGTAGGCATCCATATAGCCATTGCCCACCGCTTGCATGAAAGCAAAGCTCTGCTCGAAGCCGCCACGATTGAGATCATCGAAGAACAAGCCGCCGACACCACGAGTCTCTTGGCGGTGTTTCAAGTAAAAGTACTCATCGCACCATTTCTTGTATTTGGGATAGACGTCCTCACCAAAAGGAGCGCAAAGGTCATAACAGACCTGATGCCAGCCAACCACATCTTCTTCAACTGGGTAATAAGGAGTTAGGTCAAAACCACCACCGAACCACCACACCGGATCTTCACCATCTTTATGAGCAATGAAGAAACGCACATTGGCGTGGGAGGTAGGAATGTGCGGGTTATTGGGGTGTATTACTAACGACACGCCCATGGCTTCAAAGCTGCGCCCAGCGAGCTCTGGACGGTGTGCCGTTGCAGAACCCGGCATCTTGTCGCCAAATACATGGGAGAAATTCACCCCAGCTTGTTCAAACACTTCGCCGTGGCGCAGTACTCGAGTACGACCACCGCCGCCCTGCTCTCGCTCCCAGGCGTCCTCCACAAACCGAGTTTCCCGCTCAAAGCCCTCTAACGACTGACAAATACGGTCTTGAAGATCCAATAAAAATGCTTTGACCGATTCAACGTTAACTTGGCTCATAAGTCATTCCTTTAAGGTCGGAGAGTATTCCCTGTAATCGCATCGCGAATAGTCGAAGGGCTGGTCGCGCCGCCAAGCGGCCCGTCTAGAATGGGTACTTGGTCACCCAACTGTTGTTGAACCGCTTGCCAGTCCATCGCCGCAGGATGTCCGCTAAGGTTGGCCGAGGTAGAGACGATTGGCTTGCCAAAAGCGCGGCACAACTCGGCCGCCGCTGAATGCCCAGTCACTCGAACCGCAAGCGAGTCAAACTGGCCTCGAAGCAAAGGCGATACGAAAGATTTGGCAGGAATTACCCAGGTATTGGGGCCAGGCCAACTGGCCTGAATGGTCTCGAGTCTAGAATCAGAAAGGGCCGAAAGCTCGAGATAAGGCGCTAGCATGTCGAAATCGCTAGCGATAAGAATCAGCCCTTTTTGCCATGGGCGTTGTTTGAGATCCAACACGGCCTGCAAAGCCTGCTCGTTGTCCGGATCACAACCAACGCCGTACACGGCTTCCGTTGGATAAACGATAAGCTGACCTTGTTGTAAGGCCGATACCGCTTGTTCAACGGAACACAACGCCATACTGATTAGGCCAGTTTAGCCTGTAGCTTAGCGTCTTTCGCTGCAACTTCTTCAGCACACTCAGCGCGCTCCGCTTTAACGCGAACCGCTAGGTCTTCGTCACCGCAAGACAGCATTTGTGCCGCGAGGTAACCCGCGTTTTTGGCACCAGCTTTACCGATAGCAACAGTTGCAACAGGAACACCGCCAGGCATCATCACGGTAGATAGTAGAGCATCGTGACCTTGTAGAGGGCCATTGTCGATTGGCACACCGATAACAGGACGAGTAGTGATACCAGCAACAGCACCAGCCAAGTGGGCAGCCAGACCAGCAGCACAGATAAATACTTTACAACCTCGAGCTTCCGCGTCTTGAACGTAAGCGTGAGTAGCCGCTGGAGTACGGTGCGCAGAAGTTACTTTTGCTTCGAAACGGATATCGAACTTTTTAAGCACATCTAGAGTGGCTTGCATGGTTGGAAGATCAGAATCGGAGCCCATTAATACGGCAACAAAAGGAGTTGTCATGAGTAAGTCCTTGTTGAATGGATAGAGGTTGGTATTGTTGTTGGCGGCAATTATACAAATACTTGAGCAAAGTCACACTGTCTTTTTGCTCAAAAATTAGCAATTGAGGCTCATTAGTCTTTGGAACGTTTGTAATTGCACGCTTTTTGCGGGCAAGCCAACGAAGGGCCCGCGGCCAAATTGCGTTCCACTAAGATTGACCAGCCACATTTGGGGCAAGCTTCAGCGACCGGCGTGTAGTTCACCACGTATTTACACTTAGGGTAGCGGTTGCAACCCCAAAACACTTTGCCGAAACGGCTGGTGCGAGACTCTAACTCCCCTTTGCTACAGACAGGACAGGGGGCCTTGTCGCTTTCCTGGGCCTGATTAGGGTTTTCGTGATAATCGCATTCAGGAAAGCCGGTACAGCCAATAAACATACCGTAACGCCCAGACTTCACCGCCAGCGGTTTTTCACATTGTGGACAGCGAGAGCCATCGATCACTTGTGATTCCATTGCTGAGGCTTGCACCAAAGGTCTGGAGTATTGGCATTTAGGGTATGCAGAGCAACTCAAAAAAGGTCCGCTCTTGCTTGAGCGAATTTGCAGTTTCGCCCCACATTCAGGGCAGGTTTCTAACTCACGCTCAAGGGCGTGCTCATGCAAAGAGAAGAGTTCAGAAGGCGTTTTGGAGGTCATGAGTGCAAACTTAGTAGAAACCTGCGTTGAGTTTATCATTTTTTAGCCCGGTTACAGACTAAAAAGCCACTCGAGTGAGTGGCTTAAACTTGGATTTAGGCAAATGTTACTGAAGCACGCCCGTGGCTGGGGCTTCAAACAACAAATCCTCCATATGCGCGTACGCACTCTCGCTGTTAGGTACGTTAAACAACACCATGAGAACAACCCATTTAAGGTCTTCCAACTCGAGCGTGCGACCTTCAAGAGCCATCAATCGATCGATGACCATTTCGCGAACCTCAGGAGTGATGACCGCGGCCTGCTCTAGAAACAGCAAGAAGCCTCGACACTCAGTATCGATCTTGTCCATTTCCTTTTGAGTGTAAAGACGAATAGAACCAAGGCCGGCGTTGATCAGATATGGCTTAGTATCGCTTTCTTGCAGTTCAGCCAACTTTTCAAGCCAGGTTAACGCCTTGAGAATGTCCGCGCGGTGGAAACCGGCACGGGTCAGCTCTTCGGTCAATTCCTCCTGATCGACCATCAGCTCCACTTCACTGTGTATAACGTTTTCGAACAAATACATGAGGATATCAAACATAATTAGCTCCTCTTTAAGCGCACGTAGCCACCGGGTACTGCGGAAATCCATCCCTGTAGCTCCAGAGTTAATAGTTGTTCTAGCACTAACTCCATTGCCAGCCCACTGGACTCGAGTATCGAGTCAAGATCTGTGACCTCAAAACCTACACTATCCAACACTCTGCGAAATGGCAACTGAGTTTGTTGAGCATCTTTTGAGGTTAAGCTTGCCAACCGCTGTCGCTGCACTCCGGGTAACTCCTCAAGCACATCCGAAATGCCGGTGACCAGCTTAGCTCCTTGTTGTATTAAACGATGACAACCGCCACTTTGTTCACTCAATATCGAACCCGGTACCGCGAACACTTCTCTGCCCTGCTCCGCGGCCAACCTAGCAGTGATAAGCGAGCCGCTTTGCACCGCTGCCTCTACCACCAAAGTGCCCAAACTCAAGCCGCTGATGATTCGGTTGCGCTTGGGAAACTGGCCTTTTTGTGGCGCCTGCTCTGGCCAGCACTCGCTAACTAGCGCCCCCGAGTCGACAATTTGATCTGCCAAACGGCGATTAGCGCTCGGATAAACCCGCTCCAAACCACAGCCTTGCACCGCGATGGTTCTCCCCTTAGCGGATAGAGCACCTTTGTGAGCGTGAGTGTCGATACCCTGAGCTAAACCACTGACAACCGTCAAATCAGCATCACAAGCGCTTGCGGCTAGCTCGGTTGCGACTTTCGCCCCTCCCGGAGTGCAGCGTCGACTACCGACCATAGCCAACGCAGGGTCGGTTAAACACTTGAGATCGCCCTTTACAAAGAGTACCACTGGAGGGTCTGGCAGCTCTGACAGTTGGGGAGGATATTTTGCGTGGCGAAGAGGCAGGATGTGGTGTTCATCTTTGGCTGCCTGCCAATTGAGGGCTTGCTCGATAAGATGATGGTGATGATCTTGCAGAGGTTTGGCGCCCAGGCTGGCGGGTTCGTAGCGAACCCGCTCAAGTAACTCTTCTAGGCTTATTGCATCAAGCCACTTGCGAATCCTGGTGGCGCCAAGGCCAGGTACTACACGTAAGGTGAGCCAATCCAGCAGTTGCTCGAGGCTCACCGCATCTGTGAGCCCGAGAAGCTCTTCGCCAGTTCAACCGGCGTTTTTAGCTTGTCATCAACACGTAAGGGCTTGTTGATTCGTAAAACAATGCCAAGCGATACCTTGTCGAAGACTTTGAAGACCATGACTTCGCCGTGATACACATCAGGCATATTCAACGCATTCTCCTCGGAGAAATTCGCCTTGATTCTGTTGTAGCGGCTGCGCTCGTTTGGCTGCACCGGTTTACCCTTGCTATCGATCACGATTCGCTTGCCTTGGCGGAACCCACTGAACACTTGCCCTGGTTGCAAGCCCTGTTCGGCGCCAGCATCGAGGTAAATGACTTCCATATTGCCCACGGCGCGCGCACCGTTATTAGTCGCTAGCACGCGTATGTCTTCGCCGCTTCCGGCTTGCGGCATGAAGTAAGCTGGCATCAAGCTTGAATCGTCAATGGCGATGACCTTATCACCAGCTGTGGTTTCCGAGTAATCGCTTTTTAGCTCGATGACATTGACGTCCCCGGATTGGCGAACAATACCACTGGCGCTGAGAATGATCTCAGTACCTAAGGGCTCGATGCCATCGACGGTTTGCTTAGTAAATGAGCGGCCAATACGATAAATGCCGACGCGCTGCCCTACTTCAAACTCGCCCTGACTATATACCTGCTGGCCACTGACGTGGTATTTGCGATTGGTTTCACCACTTAGCAGCTGCGGTTGCTCTTCAAGCCATTCGCTTTCTACCACGCGGTTCTTGCTTAAGTACGCTTGTATCGCCGATAGCTGAACCGGAGGAATTGGGCCATTCTTAGATTGGACACGGCCTTCTGGGCTGCGCTTGATAAAGGCTTTCTTCACCAGTCGCGGTTCGCCATCGATGAACACTAAGGTCAGACGGTCGCCGGGGTAAATCAAATGAGGGTTGGAGACTTGAGGGTTAGCGCCCCAAAGTTTCGGCCACAGCCAAGGATCTTCTAAAAACTTGGCAGAAATGTCCCAAAGGGTGTCCCCCTTAACGACCGTATAGGCCTCCGGATGACCGGACTTAAGGGTCAAGGTATCAGCAACTGCAAAGGCTGACAGCACAGTTAAACTAACGGCAACAAATAGCCTTTTAAGAGTCACATCCATGTTTCGTGCGCCTTTTATATTATGTATGGCTAGGATTGACAGCCACTAAGGATTAAAATTAGTAGCCAGAAACCCAGTATAATCATCTATTAATTGTTTTAGTAGGTTTGGCAAGAGTTTAGTTATGGCAAAGTTAGAAGTTTTGAAATACCCCGACGAAAGGCTGAGAAACAAGGCCCTTCCGGTGACAGAATTCAATGCAGACGTCAAAAATTTGGTGGCGGATATGCTTGAGACCATGTACGCCGAAAAGGGGATTGGACTGGCCGCTACCCAAGTGAACGTCCACAAACAAGTGGTGGTAATGGATCACTCAGATGACCAGTCTGAGCCTATGGTATTCATCAATCCCACATTCGTTGAAAGTGAAGAGCACTTCATCAATGAAGAAGGCTGCTTATCGGTTCCGGGCATCTACGCCAAGGTAGAGCGCGCAGCCAAAGTTACCATTAAGGCGTTTGATGCCGATGGCAAAGAGTTTGAAATGGAAGCGGACGAGTTGCTAGCGATTTGTATTCAACACGAAGTGGATCACCTAAACGGCGTGTTGTTTGTCGATTACTTATCGCCACTAAAGCGTCAGCGCATTCGTCAGAAACTTGAAAAGGCCGCCCGTCAAGCAGCGCGCGCCGGAGCCGCCTAATGACCCAAGCTTTACGTGTCGTTTTTGCAGGTACTCCAGAGTTTGCCGCTGACCATCTGCAAGCGCTGATTGACAGTACACATGAAGTAGTCGCAGTCTACAGCCAACCGGACCGTCCCGCCGGGCGCGGTAAAAAACTACAACCCAGCGCGGTGAAGCAATTGGCGTTGCAACACGAGTTGCCAGTAGAGCAGCCGGTTTCACTTAAAGACGCCGATGCCCAAGCGGTGCTTGCCAGCTACCAAGCCGACATCATGGTGGTGGTGGCCTACGGCTTGATACTACCGCAAGTAGTGCTTGATACCCCTCGCCTTGGTTGCATTAACGTGCACGGTTCCATTTTGCCAGCATGGCGTGGTGCGGCACCGATTCAACGCTCGATTTGGGCGGGTGACGCACAAACCGGCGTTACTATCATGCAAATGGATAAGGGCCTAGATACTGGCGACATGCTGCACATCGCTCGCTGCGACATTGAGGACAGTGACAATAGCGCTAGCTTGTATCTCAAACTGGCCAAGCTTGGGCCACAAGCTCTACTCGACACCCTTGCAGGCTTAGCCAAAGGTGAGATCACTCCTGAGCCGCAAGACGATGCACTTGCCACCTACGCTGAAAAGCTTTCCAAAGCCGAAGCCAAGCTCGATTGGAACAAATCCGCCGACGCATTGTGGCGTGAAGTACGGGCCTTTAATCCATGGCCCATCAGCTACTTTGAGCACGACGGACAAGCCATCAAGGTTCGCAGTGCCCAGACTATAGACCAACAGACTTCGGCCACTCCAGGCACGGTAATCGATGCCGGTAAGCACGGAGTCGACGTAGCCACCGCCAATGGCGTTCTGCGCTTGCTCGAGCTGCAAATTCCAGGCAAAAAATCACTGCCCGCCGCCGATGTGGTCAATGCTCGCCCTCAGTGGTTCAGCACTGGCAATCGCTTAGGAGAATAAATTGAGTCGAACCAATGTTCGCGCCGCCGCCGCTCAGGTGTGTTTCGCGGTAATCGACAATGGCCAGTCGTTGTCACGTGAGCTACCTAGGCACCAACAGACCCTCGCCAATGGCAAAGATAAAGCGCTACTAGCCGAGTTGTGTTACGGGGTTTTAAGACAGCTGGTTCAGCTAGAGCGCCTAATCAGCGACCGCTTACAAAACCCGTTGAAAGGCAAAAAGCGGGTCATTCATCACTTGTTGCTAGTGGGCGCCTATCAACTCTACTACACTCGAGTGCCGGTTCACGCCGCTTTGTCGGAAAGTGTAGAAGCCACGCGCAAACTAAAAGCCCCGGGAATGACCAAGCTGGTCAATGGCGTACTGCGTCAGCTAGAGCGCGAACGTCCCGAGCTTAGCCAAGATTCTCCGAGCTTAACCTACAATCATCCGGGCTGGCTTATCAAGTCACTGCAGCAAGCGTATCCCGACCAGTGGCAGCAAGTTCTCGAAGCCAATAATCAGCGTCCGCCTATGTGGTTGCGCAACAACGCCTCTTTGCAATCTCGAGAGCAATACCTGCAAGAGCTACAACAAGCGGACATCGCCGCTAGCGCTGGTGATAGCCAAGACGCCATTTTGCTCGAAGCACCAACCGATGTGGCCAATTTGCCCGGCTTTGATGCAGGCCGTGTTTCAGTGCAAGACGGCGCCGCGCAATGGGCTGCCGAGTTACTGGATGCCCAACCGGGCGAGCGTGTGTTGGACGCTTGTGCCGCGCCGGGTGGCAAGACCTGCCACATTCTCGAGCGCCAACCACAACTAGCCAGCTTGCTAGCGGTGGATTTTGACGGAGAGCGCTTAAAGCGCGTGCATCAAAATCTGGCCCGCTTGAACCTACAAGCTGAAGTACTGCAAGCAGATGCCAGCAACCTCAACGCCAGCTACGATGGCGAGCAGTTTGACCGCATTTTGCTGGATGCGCCTTGTTCGGCCACTGGCGTGATTCGCCGTCACCCGGACATCAAATGGTTGCGCCGCGCCAGCGATATCGACGAGCTGGTTTTGCTACAGCAACAAATACTCGAACACTTGTGGCAATGGCTTAAACCCGGCGGCACCTTGGTGTACGCCACTTGTTCGGTATTGCCTCAAGAAAACGAGCGTCAAATCAAAGCGTTTGCAGAAAAAACCGACGATGTTAGGATTGAAGCAATTACAGCTGGCAGCGACACGCTTGGCTGGCAATTGTTGCCAGGGAAAGCGCAAACCGATGGTTTTTACTACGCCAAACTGGTCAAGCAATCAGTGCCTGCCTAAGACTGGGTAATCAATGAAAATTATTATTCTTGGTGCAGGCCAAGTCGGCGGTACCCTCGCCGAAAACTTAGTGGGTGAAAACAACGACATCACCCTGGTCGATAACGATTTGGCCAAACTGCGCGACCTGCAAGACAAATATGACCTGCGCGTTGTCAATGGCCACGGCGCTCACCCTCAGGTACTGGCGGACGCCGGTGCCGAAGACGCCGACATGCTGATTGCGGTAACCAACTCGGATGAGTGCAACATGGCCGCCTGCCAAATGGCCTACACCCTGTTCTCCACGCCCACAAAAATTGCTCGAATCCGCTCAGAGAACTACATGTCTCATAAAGACGAGCTGTTTCACACCTCGGGCTCATCGAGCAAGGGCAAAGGCGGTTTTCGCATCGATGAGATCATCGCCCCTGAGCAATTGGTGACTAATTACATCTCGCGCCTAATTGAGTACCCAGGTGCGCTGCAAGTAGTAGAGTTTGCCGAAGGTAAGGTCAGTCTAGTAGCGGTGAAGGCCTATTACGGTGGTCCGCTAGTTGGCAATGCCCTGTCGACTCTGCGCGAGCACATGCCCAATATTGACACACGAGTGGCGGCGATTTTCCGTCAAGGCAAACCCATCATGCCTCGTGGCACCACCATCATCGAAGCCGATGACGAGGTGTTCTTTGTGGCCGATAGCCGCCACATTCGCGCGGTCATGAGCGAGATGCAAAAGCTGGATAACCAATATCGCAACGTGATGATCGCCGGTGGCGGTAACATTGGTTATGGCTTGGCGAAAAAACTGGAAGCGCGCCATTCGGTTAAGCTGATTGAGCGCAACCCGGCGCGCGCAGCTGAACTGTCCGAACGCCTGCACGACGCAACTGTGTTCTGCGGCGATGCCTCAGATAGAGAGCTGCTCAATGAAGAGCAAATCGACCAGATGGATGTGTTTGTTGCGGTCACCAATGACGACGAGGCCAACATCATGGCCGCCCTGCTCGCCAAAAACCTTGGCGCTCGCAAAGTCATGGTGTTGGTGCAGCGTGAGGCGTATTTGAATCTGGTGCAAGAAGCCAACATTGATATTGCCATCAGCCCGCAACAAGCCACGATTTCAGCCCTGCTGACCCACATTCGCCAAGGCGATATCTGTAACGTTTACAGCTTGCGCCGCGGTGCCGCTGAAGCTATTGAGGCTATCGCCCATGGCGATGAGACCACGTCAAAGGTGGTGGGTAAACAAATCTCTCAGATTAAGCTGCCACCAGGCACTACCATTGGTGCCATTGTTCGCGACGACCAAGTGCTCATTGCGCACGATAAAACCGTGATTCAGGCGGAAGACCACGTGGTGATGTTCTTAGTCGATAAGAAGCACATTGGCGATGTAGAGAAGCTATTCCAGCCAAGCGCCCTATTCTTCTAGCGCTCGCTCTAAACCCCAGATAAAAATTGGCGTCTCTAAGACGCCAATTTTATGAGTCCACGGCCGTACTCGGCCACATCCTCGTAGTCTGTGTAATCGATGACACTGGTTGGGTCGGTAGGCCCGTCGGTCATTTTCATGATCATCTGAATCATCAGGCGGTCGTACCATTTCCAGGCAGGGTAATTCACCTTACCGGCAATCACTTTGACTTGCTGCGGTTTCCAAGGTGATAACTCAATGAACTTTTGCAGATACTTGTTGTTATCTGGATTGCGCTTTTCAGGATTGCGCGCCACTACGTTAACGCTGTAGAAACTGTTAGGCAGCTTAGCCAGCTCGTTTTGATAGCGCTCCACCAATTCAAACAGCGAGGCGTGGTAGCTACCGTAAAGCACACAAGAGCCCACCGCGACCGCATCGTATTGGTCAAAGTCGACGCCGGCGCTCAAGGCTTCGTGAACGTGCATCATGTCGCATTGATGCCCTTCGGTATCGATTGCCTGCTTGATGGCTCGAGTGATATGCGCGGTGTGACCGCCTTGAGAGTAATACAAAACCAGAATGCGTTTCATGGGCTAGGCACCTTTTGCGATAAAGGACTGGGCAAAGTCGTCGACTCGCTGCCAATCGGTAAACTCATAACTTTGAGTAATGTCGGTGGGCCCTTTGGTGATCCACATGATGAAGCGGATCATGGTTCGGTCAAAAAACGAATATTTCGGATAGTCGATTCGTCCAGCAAACACCTCTATATGCGTTGGCTGCCAATCAATCGCCTCTAGCAGCTTTTGCATATAAGGGTTCGTCTCTACGCGGTTTTTCTCAGGCTTTCTGGCCACCACGTTAACCCCAAAAAAACCGGAATCTTTGGACTCGAGTACTTGTTGCTGCGCCTTAACGAATTCAAATAAAGTCGGCTGAAATTTGCCATAGCGAATAGAAGCGCCAACCAACACTCGGTCGTAGTCTTGCAGTTGAGCATCGACCGTAAGATCCAATACGTCTACTTGGTGACCTGCAGCGCGCTGTGCGTTGGCGATACGCTCACCAATGGTGCGCGTGTGACCATCTGTTGTAGATATTAGAATTGCGATTCGGCTCATAACAGCTCGTTAACTCTTCCAGAATGTTGGGGTAAACAGCACCAGCAGAGTGAACACTTCCAGACGGCCACAAACCATTGCCACCAACAAAATCCACTTTGCGGTATCCGAGATATCGCCATAATGCGCTGCAACTTCGCCCAATCCTGGCCCTAGGTTATTCAGACAAGCGGCAGTGGCACTAAAGGCCGTTATATCATCCAGACCTGTCGCCATCAGTGCCACTAAGCAGATCACAAAAACCAAAGCATAGGCCGAGAAAAACCCCCAAACCGCATCAATCACACGGTTAGATAAGGCTTTGCTACCTAAGCGAATTGAATAGATGGCCTTTGGGTGCACGAGTCGCTTGAGCTCACGACTGCCCTGCAAGAACAACAACACCACTCGAATGACTTTCATGCCGCCACCGGTAGAGCCGGCGCAGCCGCCAATAAAACTAGAGAAAATCAGCAGCATGGGTAAGAACAAGGGCCAAGAAGCAAAGCTTTCGGTACCGAACCCAGCGGTAGTCGAGATACTTACCGACTGAAACAAGGCGGCGTCCAGCGCAGCTTCTGGCGTGTCAAACGTGGCGGTGTTGTACAAAGTCGCAAAGACAATGGCCACTAACACCAATTGAATCAGTAAAAAGAAGCGCAGCTCAGTGTCTTTAAGATAAGCCTTTAAATTGGCTCCGCGCGACGAAAAGGCAGTGAAGTGCAAGCTGAAATTCATCGCCGAAATCAATAAGAAAATCGCACACACCAGGTTAATCGCACTGCTATCAAAATGGCCAATGGACGCGTCGTAACTACTAAAACCGCCAATCGCAATGGTCGAGAATGAGTGACCGATGGCGTCAAACAGGTTCATTCCAGCAAGCCAATAGGCCGAAGCGCACAGGCCGGTTAACGCCAAATAGATGTACCAAAGCGCCTTAGCGGTCTCGGCAATCCTTGGGGTCATTTTGCTGTCTTTTACCGGCCCGGGAGTTTCGGCGCGATACAGCTGCATCCCCCCAACACCCAATAACGGCAAAATGGCGACTGCCAATACAATGATCCCCATACCACCGAGCCATTGCAGCATGTGTCGGTAAAACAAAATGGCCTTGGGCAATTGCTCAAGGCCGACAATCACAGTCGCACCCGTGGTGGTTAGTGCCGAGAAGGATTCAAAGAAACTATCAGCCACACTCAAATCCGGATTAGCGCTGAGCAACAGTGGGATCGCCCCTATCGAGCCCAGTACTACCCAAAACAACACCACAATCAGAAAGCCACTGCGGTTCCTTAGCTCCTCTTTGTGATGACGATTGGGGTACCAAAACACCATACCGATCAACAGGCTCAACACAAACGAGCGCAAGAATGCGGTACCGCCGCCATCTCCGTAGATAAGAGCGACAAGTGCAGGAGGAAGCATGGCTATTGAAAATAGCGCAATCAAAAGACCGATGATTCGAGTGATATTGCGGTATTGCATGGTGACCTGTTGTTTTAACCCTTGTGCTCAAAGTGGGGGCGCACACGTCCCTGAGTGAGATTATTCACCTGTCGGCTGAACTTGTCTAACTGATTCTCGGGTAACGCAAATTTTATTATCACCTGAGCGCCATAGTCGCTGCTAAGCAACTCCCCTTCGCAGGCTTTCAGCTCATGGGTGATAGTTTGAGCATCGGCATAATCGACCCGCAGTTCGGATTCGATAAGTTGGCGAAAAACATGAGTCGGCAAATTGGGGATCGCTTGCTTAATTCCACTGGCATAGGCTCTAGCCAGCCCGCCGGTGCCGAGCTTCACGCCGCCGTAATAGCGCACCACTATAGCCAACAGCTGGCCCACCTGAGCACCTTGTAGCACTGCCAACATTGGCCGCCCTGCGGTACCGGATGGCTCACCGTCATCAGAATACCCCATGTTAACCGTGTCTGAAGGGGCACCGGCCAGATAAGCCCAGCAGTAGTGACTGGCACCTGGATAGCGCGCTTTGGCCCGCGCCAATCGCTGTTTTAGGTCATCGCCAATGGTAAAAGGCTCGAGCAGGGTAATGAAGCGGCTTTTGTTGATGGTCTCTTCAAACTCCAATGCCTCGCTGGCGACCCTGAAGTCACTCATGGAGCGACCACAGTAGCCGCGTCAGGCGCAAACTCGCAGATGCGCACGCTAAACTCGTAGCCAATAGGAAATTCATCCGCTCTTTTTGCCACTAAGATTTCGTTGAGACCAATGAACCGCACGCGCTCTCCTTCACTTTGAGCACAATAACTCTTTGGATAGGTTTCCAATTGGTAGGTCAACCAAGCCACTATCAAACTCACCACCGGCTGTTTTGCAGGCTTAGCGGTTTCGCTGAGTTCTTGATCGCTCGACGTTGTTTGCTCCTCAACTGTGGCCGCTTGCTGAGCGGAATCCTCGCCCACATCCAGTTTAACTGCCGTTTGGGAGCCACCGCCTTGGTGCCAGTTCAAGCCGTATTCTGGCGCTTCAAAATCGGTGCCATTCTCACCAACCGAAATATTGATACCGTAGGCAATCGACATATTCACTAAGGCATAAATCATCGCAGGCACCACAATGATGCGCACCAACATAGTGGTTAAGGGATACGCTTCGCGCTTCTCAAAGTGGGCAATTCGAATTCGAAGCAAACGCAACAAGGCTAAAATGGCCAATAAGCAATTCAGCACAAACAGGTAAACCATCATGGCCAACATGGTGAATACCAGAATCCACATCGGCGCCATAATGAGCGTCGTCACAAACAGTGCATTAGACAGTTGCTGCGGCTCAACTCCAACCACGTCGTTGATCTGTTGACCGGCAAAACCCAAGGCAATGTGCGCGACGCCTGCGTTGAATATTAGAATGATTCCTTTACCCAGCAGGGTGTCCCACAATTTGACGAACATAGGCCAGACGTCGTTAAATACCGCCGCCAAACCTAGTGTGGCCGAAACAAACACCCAGCGCTCGCCGTGCCCCTCTTCAGAGAACATGGCGATAAGCAGCGCAACGAAAGCGAACAGATAGAGCTTTTGGCTCAAGCTCAACCGAGCAAGCTCAGACTCCACTTTCCCTTTGAGTCGCTTGCCTTTGGTGGCCGCTTTCAGCGCTAGGCTAGTCACAAGTTACAGACCTTGGGCTCGAGTCAAGTTATCGCTGCCCTGCTCAGTCACCAGCACATTGTCTTCAATCCGAATACCACCAAACGGACGCAGCACATCCACTTGTGCCCAATTCACCAGCTTCTTAGCCGAATCCGATAACTCATCGAGCAGGCTATCAATCACATAAAGTCCGGGCTCTACGGTTAGCACTTGTCCAGCCGCGAGTTCGCGGGTGCAGCGCAAGAATGGATGCTGCTCAGGTGCAGCTTGGTGAGAGCCCTCAGGGTTTTGCATAAAGCCCGCAACATCATGTACTTGTAGACCAAGCATATGTCCAAGTCCGTGCGGGAAGAAGGCTCGAGTCACCTGCTGCTCCACCAAAGACTCAACGCTGGCATCGCTCAATTCAAAGTCGCGCAGCATGGAGCCGATACGCTGATGCATGTCTAGATGTAAGTCCTGATAGGCCACACCGGGGCGAATACCTTCAATGATTTCTAGTAGCTCTTTGTCCATGCGCTCAATCATGTCGGCAAATGGGCCAGAACTGAACGCATAGGTGCGGGTAATATCAGAGGCATAGCCGTTGCAGTTGGCACCCGCGTCGATTAGAAACGAGTTCAGCTGCGCCGGTGCTCGGCGTTCAAGCACTGTGTAGTGGAGTATCGCTGCATTCTGATTCAAGGCGATGATGGCGTTGTACGGAGCGTCGTTCTCTCCTTGCTCGGTGGCTTTAATATAAGCCTGCTGGATCTCAAACTCGCTAGCCCCGCTGTAAAACGCATCTTTCGCAGCCATGTGGCCAAGTGATGCGATGCGGTTGGCTTCGCGCATACAGGCCTGTTCCCACTCGGTTTTAAAGCTGCGGTGGTAATGTAAAAAGTCCACCACGGGCTGAGGGTTGATCGCTTCAAAGCCCAGTTCCTGTGCAACCGCTTGATGCTCGCCCAAGTAGGCCCAGCCAGTCTTATTGCCCGGCAGGTGTTGTTCGGCTTGAGTTTTGTCGGCAATGACCACCACCTCAAAGGCTTTTACCCAAGGCGCTTGTGGCAAGGGCTCGACCTTATGCCAGAAATCAACAGGTTGAAAATACAATAGTTTCGGCTTGGTTTGGCCATCAACAATTAGCCAGCAATGGGGATTAGCGGTCAAAGGTAACCACTGTTTGAAATGCGGACTGGCTTTAAAGGGATAATCCATGTCATCGCCAAAAATGCGATGGGGTTGACCGGCGTGGATCACCAGACCTTGCAATGACTGATGCTCTCTAATTGCCGCAACCCGTTGCTGCAGCGACTCTACGTGGGAAAAGTACAAATTCTCTTTTAAATTCATTGTTCTGACTCGCCATTTTTGCTTTGGACAATGCTAGCACATTGCGGCTGTAAGCCTAATTGTTGAATTTTACTTCTAATGTTAAACGCTTGTTTAAATTGCTTGTTGAAATTTACGTCATTAGTAAGCAAACTGGTTGCCGATGCTATTTACAGAATAACAACAAGGTATCCCATTTCGGTACTACCACTGTGGCCCATAAGAAGGACGGATGTAATGATTTACCAAAGCCCAAACATTCAGGTCAGCCAGCTCGATAATCAGATTGCTGAACTGCGATTCAATGCGCCAGGCTCGGTCAACAAGTTCGACAAAGAAACCCTTAACGCCCTTAACGAAGCGCTTGCAGCTATTGAGCAAGCCAAACCACGCGGTGTTTTAGTCACCAGTGGTAAGTCGGTTTTCATCGTAGGCGCGGACATCACCGAGTTCACTGATTACTTCGCCCAACCCGACGACGTCATCCTAGATTGGATCAGTGAGACCAACGCCATTTTCAATCGCCTAGAAGATTTACCTATGCCAACCGTGTGTGCCATCAACGGTTTTGCCTTGGGTGGTGGCTTTGAAGCGGCGCTATCTTGCGACCTACGTATTGTTGCTGAATCTGCCCAAGTCGGTCTTCCTGAAACCAAACTGGGCCTGATTCCTGGTTTTGGCGGTACCGTGCGTTTGCCACGAGTGATTGGTGCTGACAACGCCCTTGAGTGGATGACTTCAGGCAAACACCAAAAAGCCGCAGCCGCTCTGAAAGTGGGTGCCGTTGACGCAGTGGTTGCCGATGACAAGCTGATTGAGCAAGCCAGCGTACTGCTTGAGCGCGCCATTAGTGAAGAGATTGACTGGCAAGCACGTCGCCAAGCCAAGCTATCGCCTTTAACCCTATCCAAACTAGAAGCCACCATGGCCTTTACCACCGCTCGCGGTATGGTGGCCAAGCTTGCGGGTAAACACTACCCAGCACCAATGACTGCCGTTGACGTGGTTGAGACTGCTGCCGGTGCCGCGCGCGCCGAAGCGCTAGAAGCTGAAAAACACGGTTTCTTGAAATTGGCTCGCACTGACGCCGCTGCCGCTCTCATTGGAATTTTCCTAAACGACCAGCTAGTTAAAGGCAAAGCCAAGAAAATGGCCAAGGCCTCGGGCAAGGTTGAGTCAGCTGCCGTATTGGGCGCTGGTATCATGGGTGGCGGTATCGCCTACCAAAGCGCCTACAAAGGCGTGCCTATCGTGATGAAGGACATTGCTCAAGAAGCATTGGACTTGGGCCTATCTGAAGCCTCTAAGATCGCCGGCAAATTGGTAGAAAAAGGTCGCTCGACTCCGGCCAAAATGGCCAAGACCTTAAACAATATCGTACCAACACTGGACTACTCGGGTATCGCTAACGCCCAGGTGGTTGTGGAAGCTGTGGTCGAGAACCCTAAAATCAAAGCCGCGGTGCTCAAAGAGACCGAGACCAAAGTGGCGGACAATGCGGTTATTACCTCAAACACCTCTACCATTTCTATTGATTTGTTAGCCGAGAGCTTAGACAAGCCAGAGCGCTTCTGTGGTATGCACTTCTTTAACCCTGTGCATCGCATGCCGCTAGTGGAAGTGATTCGCAGCAAATACTCCAGCGAAGACACCATCAACCAAGTGGTGGCTTACGCCACTCAAATGGGCAAAACCGCGATTGTGGTTAACGACTGCCCTGGCTTCTTCGTTAACCGCGTGCTTTTCCCTTACGTCGGTGGCTTTAACCAGCTCATCGCCGATGGAGCAGAGATTGCTGACATCGACAAGGTAATGGAGAAAGACTTTGGTTGGCCTATGGGTCCTGCCTACTTGATGGACGTAGTCGGTATCGACACCGCTCACCACTGCCAAGGCGTGATGGCCGAAGGTTTCCCAGAGCGCATGGCCAAGCCAGAAGTCGACCTGATTGCGGCTATGTTTGAAGCCAACCGCTACGGTCAGAAAAACAAAGTCGGCTTCTACCAGTATCAAAAAGACAAGCGCGGTCGCACTCAAAAAGTGGCCGATGACGCTTCGCAAGCCATCATCGAAGCCGCCCGTGGCGCTGGTAAGAGCTTTAGCAAAGAAGACATCATCGCCCGTTGTATGATCCCTATGATCATTGAGACCGTGCGCTGTTTAGAAGAAGGCATTGTCGACTCGCCAGCTGAAGCCGATATGGCTTTGCTATACGGCTTAGGCTTCCCAGCCTTCCGCGGCGGCGTGTTCCGCTACCTAGACACCATGGGTGTGGCCAAGTTCGTTGAACTCGCGGACAGTTTTGCCCATTTAGGTCCTTTGTACCAAGTGACTCAAGGACTTCGCGATAAAGCTGCCAGCAACGGCACTTACTACTAAATGAGCAGAATTTAAGGAAAAACATCATGAAACAAGCAGTAATTGTCGATTGTATTCGCACCCCAATGGGCCGTTCAAAAGGCGGTGTCTTTCGCAATGTTCGCGCCGAAGCGTTATCAGCGCACCTAATGAGCCAATTGCTTGAACGCAATCCAGCTGTACAAGCTGAGCAAATCGAAGACATTTTCTGGGGCTGTGTTCAACAGACCCTAGAGCAAGGCTTTAACGTTGCCCGCAACGCTGCCCTATTGGCCGGTATTCCAAAGCAAGTAGGTGCCGTAACCGTTAACCGTCTGTGTGGCTCTTCTATGGAAGCCCTGCACCAAGCAAGCCGTGCCATTGCCTGTGGCGATGGCGACATCTTCATCATTGGTGGTGTTGAGCACATGGGTCACGTACCTATGACTCACGGTGTCGACTTCCACCCGGCGCTGGCTAAAGGCGTAGCCAAAGCCTCCGGTATGATGGGCTTAACCGCTGAAATGCTGGGCAAGATGCACGGCATTAGCCGTCAGGCCCAAGATGAGTTTGCTGCGCGCAGCCATCAACGCGCCCATGCCGCCACCTTATCTGGCGCGTTTGCCAATGAGATTGTGGCCACCGAAGGTCACGATGCCAACGGCAACCTAGTACGTGTCGACTTTGACGAAGTGATTCGCCCTGAAACCACAGTAGAAGGCCTGAGCACGTTGCGCCCAGTGTTTGACCCAGTCAATGGTACTGTGACTGCTGGTAGCTCGTCTGCCCTATCCGACGGTGCCGCCGCTATGCTGGTGATGGAAGAGAGCAAAGCCAAAGAATTAGGCCTACCAATTCGCGCCCGAGTCCGCTCAATGGCAGTTGCAGGTTGCGATGCGGCTATTATGGGTTACGGCCCAGTACCAGCCACTCAAAAAGCGCTTAAGCGCGCTGGTTTACAGGTTCAGGACATTGACCTGTGGGAGCTCAACGAAGCCTTTGCCGCTCAATCACTACCTGTGGTTAAAGATCTTGGCTTAACCGATGTAATCGATGACAAGGTTAACCTAAACGGTGGTGCAATTGCTTTGGGCCACCCACTGGGTTGCTCTGGCGCGCGCATCTCGACGACTTTGCTCAACTTGATGGAAAGCAAGGACGCCACCTTAGGCGTTGCCACCATGTGTATCGGTTTGGGACAGGGTATCGCCACCGTGTTCGAGCGAGTCTAAACGCTTAAGCAACAATCAAAAAGGCAGTCTAGGCTGCCTTTTTTAATGCCTCAAGCTTGAGAGCCGCTACAACTGAACTAGGCTTTGGACAAGTAACACCTAATTTTCCGTTTAAAACGAGTCCGTTACATGTCCTCCGATAGCGAATACAGCCTGCAACCCGTTCCTCAATCTGCCCGCAAAGGTTTCTTATCGCTGACCTTCTTAATGTTGGGGTTAACCTTTTTTTCGGCCTCTATGTGGACCGGTGGCAAATTAGGTACAGGCTTGGGTTATGACGACTTTTTTGCAGCAGTGCTCACAGGAAACCTGTTACTCGGGCTTTATACCGCATCTCTGGGATACATAGGCGCAAGCACAGGGCTTTCAACCCACTTGCTGGCGCGATATTCGTTTGGCCGCAAAGGTAGCTTTCTTCCATCTGCCTTGCTCGGTGGCACTCAGGTGGGATGGTTTGGCGTAGGTGTTGCCATGTTTGCCTTACCCGTGGAGAAGGCTACTGGCATAGACGCCATTTGGTTAATTGGCATCGCCGGGGTGGCAATGACCTCCACCGTATACTTCGGCATCAAAGCGCTAATGCTGCTCTCTTCAATCGCGGTTCCGGCCATCGCCGTACTCGGGGGCTATTCGGTGTATTTGGCAGTGATTGATATTGGCGGTGTTAACGAGCTCAAACAGTTGGTGCCCGAGCAAGCACTGGCAAGTAATGTGGCCATTTCTATGGTTGTTGGCTCGTTTATTAGCGCAGGCACCCTGACCGCTGACTTCGTACGCTACGGACGCTCGGCCAAAACCGCGGTACTGATAACCCTTATCGCCTTCTTTATCGGCAACTCACTGATGTTTGCGTTTGGTGCAGCAGGGGCTGCTGTCACCGGCGAGGCGGACATTTCACAAGTCATGTTGCTGCAAGGCTTGTTGATTCCCGCAATTTTGGTGCTGGGGCTAAATATTTGGACCACTAACGACAATGCCCTGTATGCCTCCGGGTTAGGATTCGCCAATATAACTGGCGCCTCTTCTAAAAAGCTCAGTGTTATCAACGGTATTATCGGCACCTTGCTGGCGCTGTGGCTATACAACAACTTTGTCGGCTGGCTGACCTTTTTATCCGCAGCCATACCGCCGATCGGCGGCGTACTCATCGCAGACTATTGGCTGCGACGGCAGAAATATCAGACCTTTGATGACAGCCGATTCAAGAACATTCGCTGGAGTGCCCTAATCGCGGTGGCCATTGGTGTTGCGGCAGGCCACTTGCTCCCGGGCATCGTCCCGGTAAATGCCGTGCTCGGTGCAGCGATTAGCTACGCATTTCTCAGCCGCATCGAAGACTAGCGCGAGGTTCTCATGCAAATCATCAACGCCCGCTTTAACGATAAGCCCGGCTTGTGGAGTGTCCGCTGCGAACAGGGGCTTTTTAGTGACATCTGCGCCATGGATGCCAATCCAAAAGTCGACAGCGATGCCTATGATGCCCGCGAAAAGCTGCTCGTCAGTCCGTTTGTTGAACCTCACATCCACTTAGATGCCACCCAGACTGCGGGGCAGCCCAATTGGAATTTATCTGGCACCCTGTTTGAGGGCATTGAACGTTGGGCTGAGCGCAAAAATGTGCTCAATATTGAAGACGTCAAAGCTCGTGCACACAAGACCTTATCCTGGCAGATAGCCAACGGAATTCAGCACGTGCGAACCCATGTAGACGTCTCAGATCCAAGCCTGATGGCTCTACATGCCATGCTAGAAGTAAAACAAGAAATTGCTGACTACATCGACCTGCAGATAGTCGCGTTTCCACAAGAAGGCATTCTCTCTTACCCTAATGGCAAGGCATTAATGCGACAGGCGATGGAGCTAGGTGCCGATGTGGTCGGTGCCATCCCCCATTTCGAGTACACCCGCGAATACGGTGTTGAATCGCTGCACTTTGCCATCGAACTGGCGCTTGAGTACGAGGCGCTGGTGGACGTTCATTGCGACGAGATAGATGACGAGCAAAGCCGCTTTGTTGAAACTCTGGCTTGCCTAGCGCTAGAGCATCAAATCGGCCATCGAGTGACTGCCAGCCACACCACCGCCATGCATTCCTACAACAATGCTTACGCATCGCGCCTATTTCGACTGCTCAAACGCAGCGGCATCAGTTTTGTCGCCAACCCGCTAGTTAACACTCACTTACAAGGAAGGTTCGATAGTTATCCAAAACGCCGCGGAGTAACTCGAGTAAAAGAGATGCTTGATGCCAATATTAACGTCTGCTTTGGCCACGACGATGTCTTCGACCCTTGGTACCCTCTTGGAACCGCTAATATGCTGCAGGTACTGCATATGGGCCTGCACGTTTGCCAAATCATGGGCTTTGAGCAAATCAATCAAGGGTTACGCTTGATTAGCGAGCACTCCGCTAAAGCCTTGAACCTATCCAAGTTCGGTATAACACAAGGTCTGCCAGCCAGCTTCCTATTGCTAAATGCCAGCAATGGCTTTGATGCGCTTCGCCGCCAAGCAGAGGTAGTGCTTTCCGTTCGAAAAGGCATTGTGATTGCCAAAACTGAGCCGGCGCACAGCGAGATACTTGGCCCACTAAATCAGCAAATCGACTTTCGTTAATGCTAAAGCGGTCACTGTTTGTGCAAATGGCGTTGGCCATTAGTGCGCATCCAAGTAGAATTGAGGCCTGTGTGAAGAGGAACCCTTAGTCAATATGATGCCCGACCCATTTGAAAACGCCGAACACCATCTCGATGCCTTAGGCCTGCGCTGTCCAGAGCCAGTAATGATGGTGAGAAAGACCGTGCGTAAAATGACCCAAGGTGAAACCTTGTTGGTTGTTGCCGATGACCCATCAACCACTCGTGACATTCCCAGTTTTTGCGAGTTTATGGACCACACTTTGGTTGCCAAGCAGATCGACGCTTCCCCTTTTCAATATCTCATTAAAAAGGGCGGCTAACCGCCCTTTCTCATCTCTATCAATTCCCCACTAAAAATTATCAATTGTCGGCAATTTGTGCGATAACTAGTAGCGCAAAAATATAACAATCAACGCCGAGAATGATGATGAACAAAAGCCTGATAAGTCTGTGCATTGCCGCAGTGTTTTCAGTTCCTACCGCCTTAGCCGATGACGATGCCAAAGCCCCAAGTTGGGATGTCAACGCACCCGCTAACGCGCCGTTAGAAACCATACAAATCGATACCAAATCGGGGACTTGGATGAATGTGTCCCTGTCTCCTGACGGCAAGACCATAGTATTTGACTTGTTAGGTGATATTTACAGCATGCCAGCCAAAGGAGGTGAGGCGACGCCACTGATCAAGGGTATCGCTTGGCACATGCAACCTGTATTCAGCCCAGACGGTAAAACCATTGCGTTTACCTCAGATCAAGGCGGCGGAGATAACATATGGATCATGAACGCCGATGGCTCTAACCCTCGCGCGGTTACCAACGAGACGTTTCGTCTGCTAAACAGCCCAGCTTGGAGCCCAGATGGAAAATACCTAGTGGCTCGTAAGCACTTTACAGGCACCCGTAGCCTAGGTGCCGGCGAGGTGTGGATGTACCACGTTGAAGGCGGCTCTGGGGTAAAACTTACCGAGCGTCCAAACGATCAGAAAGACTTGGGCGAACCCGCTTTTTCACCGGATGGTAAATACATTTACTTCAGTCAAGATGACACTCCGGGCAAAACCTTTCACTACTCTAAAGACTCGGTTCAAGGCATTTATAAGATCAAGCGCTACGACCGCGCTAGCGGCGAAATCGAGGTGCTAATTCAAGGTACCGGCGGCGCTATTCGCCCAACGCCAAGCCCAGATGGTAAACAGTTGGCCTATATTAAGCGCGATGGCTTCCAATCTACCCTGTACGTCATGGATTTGGAGTCGGGTAACCATCGTAAAGTCACTGACCACCTCGACCGCGATATGCAAGAGACATGGGCGATTCACGGTGTCTACCCCACCCTTTCATGGACAAGCGATAACAAGGAAATATTCTTCTGGGCCAAGGGCGGTCTAAACAAAGTTGCGGTAAAGGACGGACAGCTTGATACCATTCCGTTTCATGTCAAAGCCGAGAAGCAAATACAGCCGTCTTTGCGCTTCAAAAAAGACTTAGACCAAGACCAGTTTGACGTCAAAATGCTTCGCCAAGCCCAAGTATCACCGGATGGTGAAAAGGTAGTATTTGAAGCCATGGGTAAACTTTGGCTAAAAGAGCTTCCCAACGGTAAAATGAAGCGTCTAACCAAGCTAGACGATGAGTTCGACGAACTATGGCCGCAGTGGTCTCGCGACGGTAAGTCCATCGTATTCTCGACTTGGAACGACCAGAAACAAGGTGAAATACGCGTCGTAACGGTTCGCAACGGCCGCTCCAAAGCGCTCACACAAGAGCCTGGTAAATACGTAGAACCCACCTTCTCTCCTGATGGTGAAACCGTGGTGTATCGCAAGGCCGGGGGCGGTTATCTTCTCCCTAAAACTTGGTCGCAAAACCCAGGCCTTTACAAAGTCGCCGTTAATAAGGGCACACCTGAGCGCATCAGTCGCAAAGGTTTCCAGCCGCAATTTGGCGCCAGCAACGACCGCGTTTACTTTATGGAAAGCGGCAAAGAGCAGAAGTTGAGCTCGGTCGGAATGAATGGCTACGATGCTCGTACCCACTACACCAGCAAGCTAGCAACGGAATTCCGAGTCTCGCCAGATGGAAAGCACTTGGCGTTTGCTGAGCGATTTAAGGTGTTTATCACACCATTTGCTAAGCATGGTGAAACTGTCGTAATCGGCCCACAAGCCAACAACCTTCCTGTGACTCAACTGTCACAGCGTGCTGGAGAGAGCATTAGTTGGGGTGGTGACAATCAATCGCTGCATTGGACTTTGGGCCCAGAGCTGTTCACAGCGAAAGTCGACACCAATTACCAAACAGATGAAGCCCAAGCCAAAGAACAGCTAACGATTACAGATATTGGTTTCACCCAAAAGAGTTATGTTCCACGTGGAACAGTCGCCTTTACCGGCGGCCAAGTGATTACTATGGAAGGTGAAAAAGTCATTGCCAATGGCACGGTAGTGGTTCAAGACAATAAGATTGTTGCAGTGGGTAATGTCGATGACACCCATATTCCAGCCAATGCGCAAATTATTGATATCAGTGGCCAAACCATTATGCCTGGGCTTTTCGATGCCCATGCACACGGTGGTCAGGGCCAAAACGAAATCATTCCTCAGCAAAACTGGATCAACTATGCTGGCTTAGCCCTAGGCGTAACCAGTATTCACGACCCATCAAATGATACCACTGAGATATTTGCCGCCGCCGAGCGACAAAAAGCGGGTATCTCGGTTGGACCACGTATTTTTAGCACGGGTACCATTCTATACGGTGCCCATGGCGCCGGTTATACCTCGCACGTAGATTCACTGGATGATGCAAAGTTCCATTTGGAGCGGTTGCAAAAAGTGGGTGCTATCAGTGTGAAGAGCTATAACCAGCCTCGCCGCAATCAGCGTCAACAAGTGATTCAGGCAGGGCGAGAGTTGGGAATGATGGTGGTGCCCGAAGGTGGCAGTTTGCTGCAGCACAACTTGAGTATGATTGCCGACGGCCACACAACCGTGGAGCACTCCTTACCTGTAGGCGCTATCTATGACGACATTCTGCAGTTCTGGGGACAAACTAAGGTAGGCCACACGCCTACGTTGGTTGTGGCATACGGTGGTATCTGGGGTGAAAACTACTGGTACGATAAAACTGACGTTTGGTCGCACCCTCGCCTAACTAAGTATGTCCCATCTGAAATTTTGAATGTTCGCTCTATGCGTGTGACCACCGCACCTGACGAACACTATAACCACTTTAACGTCGCTCGCGTTGCTAACGAACTAATACAAGTTGGTGTTAACTCCGCGATTGGCGCGCATGGCCAACGAGAAGGTCTCGGCGCTCATTGGGAAATATGGATGTTTGAGCAAGGCGGCATGACGCCGTTGCAAGCCTTAAAGACTGCGACCATTAATCCAGCCACGCATTTCGGCATGGACCATCAGTTGGGCAGCCTGACCCCGGGCAAGCTAGCTGACATTATCGTAATCGACGGTGATCCGCTAAAAGACATACGCCAAACCGACAAAGTGCGTTTCACCATGGTCAATGGCCGCCTGTTTGACGCAGAAACCATGAACCAACTAAATGGTGATAAAACACAGCGTAAAGCCTTTTACTTCGAACAAGAATAACCGGCATCTAGGCAACAAAAAGGGAAGCCAGCTGGCTTCCCTTTTTTAATGTTTCACGTGAAACAATTAGTCAGTCTTTTGTCTTGGATAGCAGTGACAACCCACTTCATGGTCATTGACCATGCCCACCGCTTGCATAAAGGCATAACAAATGGTCGGTCCTACAAAGTTAAACCCGGCTTTTTTAAGCGCTTTGGACATGGCTTCTGACTCAGGGGTTTGAGCTGGCAACTCGTCCATACTCTTCCAAGCATTGAGTCTTGGCTCCCCACCTATGAAGCTCCATAAAAACTCGCTGAAATCTACGCCCTGCTCTTTCAACGCAATATAGCCTTTGGCGTTGCGAATGATGGATTGCACCTTGAGGTGATTGCGGACAATTCCTTTGTCTTGCAGTAATGCTTCAACTTTGGCTTCATCGTACAGTGCAATCTTGTATGGGTCGAAACCGTCAAAGGCTTTCTCGTAGTTAGCCTGCTTCTTTAAAATTGTTATCCATGATAAGCCGGCTTGCTGTCCATCAAGGCACAATTTGGCAAACAACTCGCGCTCATCGTACACAGGCCTACCCCAAACCTTATCGTGATATTCTTGATAGATGGGATCGTCACTTACCCAGCCACATCGTTGCATATTGCATCCTGTTGATTTTTCCTAGCCTATCTAAAAATTAACCTACATTCCCAAACACTGACAAGGTATACTTTGTCGGTTAATTTTATCGATAAAACTATTGCTGGATATTCAAAGCCATCATGCCTAAATACGACATAAAAACCTTTCAGGGCTTTATTCTTGCTCTGCAAGATTACTGGGCGCAACAGGGCTGCGCCGTTGTACAACCGTTAGACATGGAAGTAGGCGCTGGTACTTTCCACCCGATGACCTTCTTAAAGGCGATTGGACCTGAGCCAATGAGCTCGGCCTACGTGCAGCCATGCCGTCGTCCAACTGACGGCCGTTACGGTGAAAACCCTAACCGTCTGCAGCACTACTACCAATTTCAAGTGATGCTCAAACCATCGCCAGACAATATCCAAGAACTATACCTTGGCTCTCTGCGCGCCCTGGGTATCGACACTAGCATTCACGACATTCGCTTCGTTGAAGACAACTGGGAAAGCCCAACTTTGGGCGCCTGGGGCTTGGGTTGGGAAGTTTGGCTAAACGGTATGGAAGTGACTCAGTTTACCTACTTCCAGCAAGTGGGTGGCTTAGAGTGCTCCCCTGTCACTGGTGAGATCACCTATGGTCTAGAGCGTTTGGCCATGTACATTCAAGGCGTGGATTCGGTTTACGACCTAGTATGGACCGATGGCCCAATGGGCAAAATCACCTACGGCGACGTGTTCCATCAAAACGAAGTTGAGCAATCCACATACAACTTTGAGCACGCCAACGTAGAGGTGCTATTCGCGACTTTCGATCAGTGCGAACAAGCCTGTAATGAGTTATTGGCACTTGAGCCAGCTTTACCTTTGCCAGCTTACGAACAAGTGATCAAAGCGAGCCACGCCTTTAACCTACTCGACGCCCGTCACGCTATTTCGGTGACCGAGCGTCAACGCTATATTCTGCGCGTGCGCACCATGTCTAAAGCGGTTGCCGAAGCTTACTACGCTTCCCGCGAAGCCATTGGCTTCCCTATGTGCGCCGATAAGGAAGAGAAATAGAATGCAAAACTTCCTAATTGAACTGGGTACCGAAGAGCTACCTCCAAAAGCCTTGCGTCAGCTTGCAACCAGCTTGGCCGACAACATTGTTGACCAGCTAAACCAAGCCGAGTTTCAATTTGAATCCAGCCAGTGGTACGCCTCTCCACGTCGTCTAGCGGTAAGCATTAAGCAACTGGCCGAGCGCCAAGCCGACAAGGTGGTTGAGAAGAAAGGTCCTTCGGTTAAGGCCGCATTTGATGCTGATGGCAAGCCTACCAAAGCCGCAGAAGGCTGGGCGCGGTCCAACGGCATTACCGTTGACCAAGCACAGCGCTTTGTTACCGATAAAGGTGAGTGGTTGCTTCACAAAGCCGAAGTCAAAGGCAAAAGCATTGTTGAAGTCATGCCTGACATGGTTAAACAGGCTATCGCTAAACTGCCAATTCCTAAGCCAATGCGCTGGGGCAGCACGCGTGACCAATTCATTCGCCCTGTGCACACGCTAACTTTGCTATACGGTGACCAGCTTATTGATGCCGAAGCCTTAGGTGTTCGTTCAGCGCGAACCCTGCAAGGCCACCGCTTCATGGGTCAAGCTAGTTTAGAGATTAATCATGCAGATCAATACCTTGAGCTTCTTAAAGAGCAAGGAAAAGTGATCGCTGATTACCAGGCTCGCAAAGAATTCATCGCCGCTGAAGTCACCAAAGCCGCAGAGGCTGCTGGTGGTATCGCCGACATGGAAGACGACCTACTGGAAGAAGTGACTTCTCTGGTTGAGTGGCCAGTCGTACTGACTGCCAATTTCGACGACAAGTTCCTAAAAGTGCCAGCAGAAGCTTTGGTCTACACCATGAAGAGCGACCAGAAGTACTTCCCGGTTTACGACGAGCAAGGCAAACTCAACAACCGCTTCATTTTCGTTTCTAACATCGAGTCTAACGACCCTCAACAGGTCATCGAAGGAAACGAGAAAGTGGTACGCCCTCGCCTCGCCGATGCTGAGTTCTTCTTCAACACCGACCAAAAGCATAAGCTAGCGGATCGCGTTGATAGTTTGGAAAGCGTTATCTTCCAAAAGCAACTGGGTACCTTGAAGCAACGTTCTGAGCGCATCAGCGCAATTGCCGGCTTTATTGCCAGCCAATTGGATAGTGACTCTGATGCAGCCAAGCGCGCTGGTCTTCTGTCTAAAGCCGACCTGATGACCGAGATGGTGATGGAGTTCACCGACACTCAAGGCATCATGGGTATGCACTACGCTCGCCTAGACGGTGAAGCCGAGAGTGTGGCGCTTGCGATTAGCGAACAATACCTACCTAAGTTTTCTGGTGACCGAGTACCAAGCGAAGCGGTATCCATCGCAGTTGCTCTGGCTGAGAAGCTGGACACCTTAACCGGTATCTTTGGTATCAATCAGCCGCCAAAAGGGGACAAAGACCCGTTTGCACTGCGTCGTGCTTCCATTGGTACCCTGCGTATCATCATGGAAAACCAATTGCCGCTAGACCTGCGCGAACTGCTTCAATTCGCAGTAGAGCAGCACGGTGACAACCTGAGCAACGACAACTGCCTAAACGACGTGTTGGAATTCTGTTTTGGCCGCTTTAGAAGCTGGTACCAGGACAACGGCTTCTCAGTTGATGTGATTCAAGCAGTGTTGGCCCGTCGCCCTTCTCGTCCGTACGACTTTGATTTGCGCGTTAACGCGGTAACGGCATTCAAGCAATTGGAGCAAGCCCAAGCACTGGCAGCAGCCAATAAGCGCGTGAGCAATATTTTGGCCAAGTACGACGGTGAGTTAAGCGATTCACTTAACCCTGAATTGCTGACCGAAGCCGCTGAAGTGCAATTGGCCGACGCGCTAACCAAAGTGAGTCAGGGATTAGAAGCGAAAGCCGCTTCAGGTGATTACCAGTCTGTGCTAACTGAATTGTCGACTTTGCGCGACGACGTCGATAACTTCTTCGACCAGGTAATGGTGATGGCAGAAGATCCAGCGGTGAAACAAAACCGTCTGTCTCTGCTAAATCAACTGCGTGATCGTTTCTTGTTAGTCGCCGATATTTCGGTACTACAATAAGCGCAAAAAAGGGGATCGCACTCGATCCCCTATCAACAAAGTTATCCACATAAAAAAGCCGCTCGATTGAGCGGCTTTTTCGATCCCAGAAAAGGATCCGATTAAACGTCCAAGTTGGCCACGTTAAGCGCGTTAGATTCGATGAAATCACGGCGTGGTTCTACGTGGTCGCCCATGAGCGTAGTAAACAGCTGATCCGCTGCCACTGCGTCTTCTACGGTAACTTGCAACATACGACGCGCTTCTGGATCCATGGTGGTTTCCCAAAGCTGGTCAGGGTTCATTTCACCCAGTCCTTTATAGCGTTGAATGTACAATCCGCGCTTAGATTCGTTCATCAACCAATTCAATGCTTCCACAAAGTTATCAACAGGCTTAGAACGCTCTCCACGGCGCACATAGCCGTCTTCTTCTATCAAGCCGACGATGGCCTCGCCTAGGCTTGCAATGCGGTTGTAATCGCCGCTCAGGAAGAAATCTTTGTTGAACGCATAATGGCGGTCAATACCGTGCTGGCGAATGGTGATTTGAGCAGCTTTAGCGCCGGTGTCTTCGGTAATCACTCGTCCTGAGTACAGAGCACCATCCACTTCTTGTTCGGTTAGCTCAGCAACCAGAGCATCCAACCAAGTTTGTAGCTTAGCTTCGTCACCTGCAGCGGCTTCGTCCATGCGTGGCTGATAGATAATGCGGTCCATTACCTTAACTGGGAAGCGACGCTCTAGGCGGGCAATAATGCCCTCTACTTCGCGATACTGGCCAACCAACTGCTCTAACGGCGCACCACTGATAGCTGGAGCGGTAGCATTTGAGTGAATGCCGGCGTTGTCCAAGGCCAAAGTAGTCAAGTACTGAGTCAGCGCTGGATCGTCTTTCAGGTACTGCTCTTGCTTGCCCTTTTTCACCTTGTACAAAGGCGGTTGAGCAATATAGATATAACCACGCTCGATCATCTCTGGCATTTGACGGAAGAAGAAGGTCAACAGCAGGGTACGAATGTGCGAGCCGTCGACGTCAGCATCGGTCATGATGATGATGTTGTGATAGCGAGTTTTATCTGGATCGTATTCATCGCGACCGATACCACAACCCATGGCGGTAATCAGAGTGGCGACTTCTTGCGAAGACAGCATCTTGTCGAAGCGCGCTTTCTCTACGTTTAGAATTTTACCCTTCAGCGGCAAAATCGCTTGGTTCTTACGGTTTCGGCCCTGTTTGGCGGATCCGCCGGCCGAGTCACCCTCCACAATGTAGAGTTCAGAAAGCGCTGGGTCTTTTTCTTGGCAATCTGCCAACTTACCTGGCAGACCAGCCAAATCTAGCGCGCCCTTACGGCGAGTCATCTCACGAGCTTTGCGCGCCGCTTCGCGAGCACGGGCTGCATCCATGATTTTGCCAACAATGGTTTTGGCGTCGACTGGGTTTTCTAATAGGAAGTCGTTGAGCTTTTCACTCATGGTTTGCTCAACCGCACCTTTCACTTCAGATGACACCAACTTGTCTTTGGTTTGCGAGCTGAACTTAGGATCGGGCACTTTAACCGAGATAACCGCGGTTAGACCTTCACGAGCATCATCACCGGTGGCGTTGCCCGCTTGCTTGTTCTTCTTGTTCAAACCTTCGCGCTCGATGTAACTGTTTAGGTTACGAGTCAAGGCACTACGGAAACCAGCTAGGTGAGTACCACCGTCGCGCTGAGGAATGTTGTTGGTAAAACAGAAAATGCTTTCCTGGAAACCGTCGTTCCACTGCATAGCCACTTCGACGGTAATTCCGTCTTCGCGCTCTTGGGTGAAGTGAAATACTGACTTGTTTACCGGCGTCTTGTTGCGGTTCAGGTAGTCAACAAAGGCGCTAATACCACCTTCGTACATGAAGTGATCGGACTTACCATCGCGCTCGTCATGCAGACGAATCGACACACCAGAGTTCAAGAACGACAGCTCGCGCAGACGTTTTGCCAGAATCTCGTAGTGGAAAGTGGTGTCGCTAAAAATGGTGTCGCTTGGCCAGAAGCGAAGCTCAGTACCGGTTTTCTCGGTTTCGCTTATCTGCGCTAGTGGCGCTTCAGGCTCGCCCAAATGATAAGTTTGCTGGTGCAGGCCGCCGGCGCGACCAATGGTCAATACCAGCTTGTCAGACAGTGCGTTTACTACCGAAACACCTACGCCGTGCAAACCACCGGATACCTTGTAGGAATTGTCGTCAAACTTACCGCCAGCGTGCAGAACCGTCATGATAACTTCTGCGGCCGAAACACCCTCTTCCGGGTGAATATCCGTCGGAACACCACGACCGTCATCTTTTACAGAAACAGAGCCGTCGCTATGAATGGTTACCACAATGTCTTCACAGTGGCCTGCAAGGGCTTCGTCAATTGAGTTATCTACTACCTCAAACACCATGTGGTGCAAGCCGGTGCCGTCATCGGTATCACCAATGTACATGCCGGGGCGTTTACGCACCGCATCCAGTCCTTTAAGGACCTTAATACTGGACGAATCGTAACTGTTCTCAGACATAATTATCTCTCATTTGTTGATTCTACTTCTTCGACGAGGCCGCGTTTCACGTGAAACACCTTGGCCGGTGGCGCGTCGAGTGAGTCGATGATTGCTTGTGGCTCAATCGCTGTTACCAGCAGCTGAGCCCCAGTTTCATGCAATTGGCTAAGCAGCAAACGTCTGTGCTGTTTGTCCAATTCCGATGGCAAATCATCCACCAAATAAATACTGTTTTTTCCGGTTTGCTGTGTCAAAAGGCGCCCTTGGGCGATACGTAATGCGCAAACCAGCAATTTTAGTTGGCCCCTGGAAAGGGCATCCTGCGCAGGCAGAGTACCGACCTTGAGTCTAAGGTCTGCCTTATGAGGACCGGTCACCGTATAACCTAACTCAATATCCCTTTGATAACTATCGGATAATACGCTTTCCAGCGACTTTGTTTTATCCCATCCTTGATAAAAGGAAACACGCACATCTAAGCGAGGAAGAAACTGGTTGATTATACCTTTTAATACGTCATTTAACGAGGCCACATACGCATTTCTCAGTGCACTAACCTGCTCGCCAAAACGCACCAGTTCTTTGTCCCAAATTGACAGCTCAGCAGCGCTTGCACGGCGTTTTAGCAGCACGTTGCGCTGACGTATAGCACGCCGACTAGCAACCCACATAGCGTGGAACTGAGGATGAGAGTGAAACACTCCCCAATCGATGAATTGGCGACGAGCCTTAGGGCCTTCAAACAGCAGCGAAAAGCTCTCGGGTGTGATGACCTGAATTGGTAGTGATTCGGCCATTTCCGAGAGCTTGGCGGCCTTAGCGCCATCGATGCGGATTTGGGTTTCACCAGCTCGGTCGCGAGCAATACCGACCTTGTGGATGGTGTCTCCTTGGCGGACCTCTGCAAACACTGTGGTTTGGCTGGTGTCGTTGCGGATCATCCGCTGGCTTAAATGACTGCGAAACGAGCGCCCCATACCGAGAAAGTACAAAGCTTCGAGTAAAGAGGTTTTACCCGAACCGTTGTCGCCGTAAATAAGATTCAGCCCATCGGCGAGAGCCAGACGGGCTGAATCAAAATTGCGAAAGTTGTGCAGCGAAAGCTGACGCAGACTCATGTTCGCCGTAGATTACAAACGCATCGGCATAACCACGTACATAGAGTCTTCTTGATCATGGTTTTCGATGAGGGCACTGGAGTTACCGTCGATGAGTGTGATGCGCACGTCTTTTGACGGCAGACTGTTCATGACATCCAACAAATAACTCACGTTAAAGCCAATTTCCAGGTCCGTGTTTTGGTAATCCACGTCCATGATTTCTTCGGCTTCTTCCTGCTCTGGGTTATTGGCGGTAATTTTGAGAATGTCGCTTTCAAGCTGAACCCGCACGCCACGGAACTTCTCGTTGGAAAGAATCGATGCGCGCAACAAGCACTGGCGCAGCCACTCGCGATCGGCAACCACGACTTTGTCGCCGCCTTTTGGCAGCACGCGACGATAATCCGGGAAGCGTCCGTCTACCAGCTTGCTGGTTAACGTCGCTTGCTCGGTCACTGCGCGAATGGAATTCTCACCAATGGCAATGTGAATACTGGCATCTTCTGACTCAAACAAACGCGACAACTCAATCACACCTTTGCGAGGCACAATCACTTGTTTCTCTGGTAGTGAGGCTTCGATCAGTCGATAGCTCAAGGCCAAACGGTGACCATCGGTAGCTACCGCACGCAGGGTGTTGCCTTCGGTTTCCAACAACAAACCATTGAGGTAGTAGCGTACGTCCTGGTTCGCCATAGAGAACTGGGTGGCGTCGATTAGCGACTTCAGAGTTCCCTGAGTAATGGTGAATTCGATACTCGGATTCCAATCGTCGACGTTTGGATACTCTTCTGCCGGCAAGGTTGCCAGCGAGAAGCGCGAACGGCCACAGCGAATAAGCAGACGATTTTCTTGCTGCTCGACTTTTACTTCGGCGTTGTCCGGTAAGGAACGGATGATATCGAGAAACTTTTTGGCGGGAACCGTCGTGCGACCTTCAACCACGTCGCCTTCAAGGCTGGCATGGCCCACCAATTCCACTTCTAAGTCTGTACCAGTAAGCTTTAGTTGGTCAGTACTTACTTCCACTAGGATGTTAGACAAAATAGGAAGGTTATGTCGCCTTTCAACCGCTCCAGATACCAGCTGAATTGGCTTTAATAAACTGTCCCTATTGATAGTAAATTTCATGGTTTACCTATTCCCTAATGACTTTAAGACGACAAGGTCCGAATCAGATTGGCATAATCTTCTTTTATATCATGACTTTCTTCGCGTAGCTGCTCAATCTTACGACAAGCGTGCAACACTGTGGTGTGATCCCGTCCACCAAAGGCATCACCAATTTCCGGCAAACTGTGGTTGGTCAGCTCTTTGGCCAATGCCATCGCCACCTGACGAGGACGTGCCACACTGCGCGAACGGCGTTTAGACAACAAGTCCGCCACTTTAATTTTGTAGTACTCGGCAACGGTCTTTTGAATGTTGTCGATGGTCACTAGCTTTTCTTGCAAGGCCAACAGGTCGCGCAGCGCTTCGCGAACAAAGTCGATAGTAATTGGACGACCGGTGAAGTTGGCATTTGCAATCACGCGATTAAGCGCGCCCTCTAGCTCGCGCACGTTTGAACGCAGGCGTTTAGCAATAAAGAAGGCTACTTCGTCAGGAAGGTGAATGCCGCTCTCTTCGGCTTTGCGCATCAAAATCGCCACGCGAGTTTCTAGCTCTGGCGGTTCAATAGCAACCGTTAAGCCCCAACCAAAGCGCGACTTAAGGCGATCTTCTACCCCTTCGATTTCCTTAGGGTAACGGTCAGAGGTCAAAATGATCTGATGGTTGCCCTCAAGCAATGCGTTAAAGGTGTGAAAGAACTCTTCTTGAGTACGATCTTTCTTAGCAAAGAATTGAATGTCATCAATTAGCAGGGCATCGACGCTGCGGTAATAGCGTTTGAAATCTTCGATGGCATTGGTCTGCAGCGCTTTAACCATGTCCTGCACAAAGCGCTCAGAATGCATGTACACCACTTTGGCATCAGGATTGTTCTCAACAATGCCGTTACCCACTGCGTGTAACAAGTGAGTTTTACCCAAACCGGTACCACCGTACAAAAACAGCGGGTTGTAAGCGCCACCAGGATTGGCTGCCACCTGCATCGCCGCCGCACGGCCGAGTTGGTTAGATTTACCTTCAACGAAGTTGTCGAACTGATAAGTCGGATTGATATTGCTGCGGTGACTCGGTTGCTCAGCTTTCGCTGTAGGCGCCGGCGCTTTCGGTGCTGCCGGTTGGCTCACAGGCTTAGGCGCCGCAGCCACAGGTTGAGGCGCAGGCGCTGGTGTCGGTGCCGGCTTAGGTCGACTACCGACTTCAAAACGCAGTGTCGGCGCGTCACTACCTAGAGTGTCACTCAGAAATTGGTTAATAATGTTGAGATATTTATCCCTAACCCAATCCAGTACAAAGCGATTTGGTGCGTATAACACCAAGGTATCTTGAACCAATTCAACTTGTAGAGGACGGATCCACATATTGTATTGTTGTGCCGGCAATTCGTCCTGAAGTTGCCCACAACATTGCTGCCAAAGCGAAACAGCCACTTTTTTATCCCCAGTTGGATCCTTGTTAATGTGGATATTCTATCTATCTGAGTGTCGGATCGCTACCGTTTAACAGTATTTATCAACAGCCTGATCCTAACTTGTGATCGCCGAGATCCTCATCGATCGACGCCTGAATAAATAATTGCGATCGGCTTCAAAACGCCGCTGGACGGGAGCTGGGATCGATCGCTACAATTATCCACAGGATCCGACTATCTAGTGTAAACAACACTACATCTTGTGGTGATCCACAAACTTATCCACAAGAGGCGTCCAGGCAACCGATGCAGATCTGCTCAATTGCGATTAATTCGAGGATTGAGCGGCAATTCTGTTGACGCGTCTGGATAAAGTGATTACAATTCGGCCTCTTTTTTTGCCAAGCTTGCCTTTATATAGGTAGCGATGGCGTAAACTTAACTAACTTGAAGACGGATTGCCTCCAATGAGTAAACGTACTTTTCAACCAACGAACCTGAAGCGCAAGCGTACTCACGGCTTCCGCGCTCGTATGGCAACTAAAAATGGCCGCAAAGTATTGGCTCGTCGCCGTGCTAAAGGTCGTGCTAGCCTAGCTGTATAAGCTAGAACTGGTAAAAAAAGGTGAATTCTTACACCTTTCCTCGGGAGTTACGTCTGTTAACTCCCAAAAATTTCCAAAACGTCTTTTCTAATCCCGTTAGGGCTTCGACTCCACAAATTACCTTGCTAGCTGTGCCCAACAAGAGTGAGCACCCGCGGCTGGGATTAACTGTGGCCAAAAAACAAATCAAACTGGCTTGTCGTCGCAATCGCGTAAAACGCTTGATCAGAGAGAGTTTTAGACAACACCAACACGACCTTCCCGCGGTTGATATCGTGGCCATCTGCAAAAAAGACATGCAGAATATGGACAACGAACAAATCCACAAAATGGTAACCAAGCTATGGCGCAAACTCAGTCGCCGTTGCAATGGCTAGTTATTAAACTGGTTCGCGGCTACCAGCTGCTAATTAGTCCACTCATTGGACCGCGCTGTCGATTCACTCCCACCTGTTCCCAATATGCGATCGAAGCGATAAAAACGCACGGAACTGCAAAAGGTTGTTGGTTAAGCATCAAACGCATATTAAAATGTCACCCTTTACATCCAGGCGGGCACGACCCCGTCCCCAATAAACACGATAGGTGTAATAAATAGGCTATGGAATCTCAACGCAATATACTGCTGATTGGCTTGTTGTTAGTCAGTTTCTTTCTCTGGCAGCAATGGTCGGCGGAACAAAACCCGCAACCTCAAACGACTCAGGCAAGCCAGAGCCTAGATCAAGCTAGCGGTCAAGCGGCCGATGTCCCCATGGCCGACAGTGCTATCACTGACACCCAAGCTGTGTCTGAAGACCTGATCAAGGTCTACACCGACCAGCTAGAACTGCACATTAACCCTGTTGGTGGCGACGTCGTTTATGCGGCCCTGCTAACCCACATGAAAGAACTGGATGGCGAAGACCCATTCGTTATCTTTGAGCAAGGCAGTGGTTTTAACTACATTGCTCAAAGCGGTCTGATTGGTCGCGATGGCATCGACTCTAGCAGCAAAGGCCGTGCGGCTTTCAGTGCTAGCAGCCAACGCTTTGACTTGGCCGAAGGTCAAAATGAGCTTGTAGTTGATTTATCCCACACCGCTGACAATGGCGTAGTTTACGTTAAGCGTTTCACTCTGACTCGTGGTCAATACGACATCAAGGTTAGCTACCTTATCGACAATACCTCTGCAGCACCTTTGCAGCTGCAAATGTACGGTCAGCTTAAGCAGTCCATCAGTTCTGAAACCAAGAACCTGATGATGCCTACCTATCGCGGTGGTGCTTTCTCGACCACTGACGTGCGCTACGAGAAGTACGACTTTGAGGATATGGCGAAAGCCAACCTAGACAAACAAACCCTAGGTGGTTGGGTTGCCATGCTGCAACACTACTTTGTATCTGCTTGGGTTCCACCGGCGAATGAACAAAACAAATTGTTCACCAGTGTGGTGAGTGGCGGTCAAGCCAACATAGGTTATCGCGGTAACCTGGTAGACATCGCCCCTGGCGAAAAAGCCGAAATCAGCGCTCAACTGTACGTCGGTCCTAAAGACCAAGACGCCCTGTCCGCTATTTCAGAAACTCTGAACCTGGTTGTAGATTACGGTTTCCTATGGTGGTTGGCGCTGCCAATCAATGCCGTATTGATGTTCTTCCAAGGCCTAGTGACTAACTGGGGTGTGGCCATTATTTTGGTGACTCTGACAGTGCGCGGTCTTCTGTACCCGCTGACCAAAGCTCAGTACACCTCGATGGCCAAAATGCGTCAGCTTCAGCCTAAGCTACAAGATTTGAAAGACCGCTATGGCGAAGATCGCCAGAAGATGGGTCAGGCTATGATGGAGTTGTACAAGAAAGAGAAAGTAAACCCAATGGGCGGTTGTTTCCCTATCTTGCTGCAAATGCCTATCTTCATCGCACTTTACTGGGTGCTGCTAGAAAGCGTTGAACTGCGCCACGCACCATTCCTATGGCTAGAAGATTTGTCAGTGATGGACCCATACTTTGTAATGCCGTTGCTAATGGGTGCCTCTATGTTCGCCATGCAGAAGATGCAGCCAGTTCCAGCCACTATGGATCCAATGCAGCAGAAAATGATGCAGTGGATGCCAGTGGTCTTCACCGTATTCTTTGTATGGTTCCCAGCCGGTCTGGTTCTATACTGGCTAGTAGGTAACTTGGTGGCGATTGCCCAGCAAATGTACATCTACCGAGACCTTGAGAAAAAAGGCCTTAAGTAGCATTTTAAAGGCGACCTAAGGGTCGCCTTTTTTCTATTAGGAAAACCATGACACTCTCTTCATCCGACACTATTGTGGCTCAAGCGACCGCCCCCGGGCGCGGTGGGGTTGGCATTGTTCGCGTATCTGGTCCAGCTGCAACTCAGGTAGCCGAACGTGTTTTGGGCGAATGCCCCAAGCCTCGTATTGCCAGTTATCTGCCATTCAACGACGCCGAAGGACGAACGGTAGACCAAGGCATTGCCCTGTTCTTTAAAGGCCCCAATTCCTTTACCGGCGAAGATGTTCTTGAGCTGCAAGGTCACGGTGGCCAAGTCGTCATGGACTTGCTGGTACAAGCGTCGCTGGCAGTCGATGGGGTGCGCCCTGCCCGTCCTGGCGAATTTAGCGAGCGCGCTTTTCTCAACGACAAATTGGATTTAGCCCAGGCAGAAGCCATTGCGGATTTAATTGACGCGACTTCCGAGCAAGCGGCTCGAAGTGCACTCAATTCGTTGCAAGGTGAATTCTCTAACAAGGTCCATGGCCTGGTTGAGTCAGTCACTCAACTGCGGATCTACGTTGAAGCGGCTATCGACTTTCCCGAAGAGGAAATTGACTTTCTATCCGACGGCAAAGTCCAAGGTGACTTAACTGCCATCATTGAAGAGCTGGCTAGCGTGCGTAAAAGCGCCAACCAAGGGGCATTGATCCGCGAAGGCATGAAAGTGGTCATCGCTGGCCGTCCCAATGCCGGTAAATCCTCTTTGTTAAACGCATTAGCGGGCAAAGAATCGGCGATTGTCACCGATATTGCCGGTACTACACGCGATGTCCTCCGTGAACAGATTCACCTAGATGGCATGCCACTGCATATTATCGATACCGCCGGTTTACGCGATGCTCGCGACGCGGTTGAACGAATCGGTATTGAGCGCGCCTGGGAAGAAATCGAGCAGGCGGATCGCGTCTTGTTTATGGTTGATGGCACCACTACAGACGAGCTGGATCCCATGAAAATTTGGCCCGACTTTACCGCGCGTTTACCCGAAAATATGGGTTTGACCGTAGTGCGCAACAAAGCGGATGTCACCGGTGAAAGTCTGGAAGTGATCAGCGATCACGGCCACCCCGTCTATCGCTTATCCGCTAAAACCGGTTTGGGATTAGAGGCGCTAAAACAACACCTAAAAGACTGTATGGGCTATCAAGGTGCGACCGAGGGTGGCTTTAGCGCTAGGCGCAGACACTTGGACGCATTAGCAGTGGCCGCCGAACATTTGGATCTGGGTGAGCAGCAACTTCAGGTTTTCCACGCGGGCGAATTATTGGCAGAAGAGCTTCGAATGGCCCAGCAAGCCTTGAGCGAAATCACCGGCGAATTTAGCTCTGACGATTTGCTCGGTCGAATATTTACCTCATTTTGCATCGGTAAGTAGTTAGTCTTAGCAGATGACTGTCGTAAAGCGGGTACCTAGGGTACCCGTTTTTTTATGCGTATTGGCGTTCGCGACTATTCTTAATAGCTTGTACTGCCCATTTGAAAAAGCACAATGACCCCATCCCAGCAAACCATCGAAGAACGCCAATTACCCTCTATTGAAGTGGTCAGCCAACGCTGGTCTGGCAGCTATCAGGACACTGGTAAAGCGATGAAGCACCTGTATCGAAGCGCCGCTAGGTATGCCGCAGGCAAGGCGTTCAACTTGTATTACGATAGCGAGTACAAGTCTGACAATGCCGATATCGAGTCCTGTTTACCGGTAAAACAAGCATTATCCGGTAAAGTCGAAAGCCGTACCTTAGCCGGAGGATTATTCGTCTGTTTGGTCCACCAAGGCAGTTATCAGACGCTCAGCCAAAGCTATGCCAAAGTGTTTAGCTACATAGAAGCCCAAGGATATCGCCCAGAACTACCCTATCGAGAGGTGTTTTTTAAAGGCCCAGGGATGATTTTCAAAGGAAATCCGAATAAATACCTCACCGAAATCCAGATACCAATTGCAAAAATCTGATCGTGGAATCCTTGGATGCTCAGGTTACAATGCCGCCAAACAGCCCATATTTAGGACGTAAACATGGAAATCATAGTAGGTACCACGCTCGGTGGTGCTGAGTTTATCGCTGATGAAATCGCCGAGCATTGCCAGAATATCGATGTCGCTACCCAAATTCACAGCTCGCCTGCCCTAGACGAACTAGCAAGCGATCAGCCTTGGTTATTTGTCACCTCGACCCATGGCGCTGGAGAATTACCCGATAATTTGTTGTCGTTTCACGCCACTTTGGAGCAGCAAAAGCCCGACCTATCTCAGGTAAAATTCGCCATTTGTGCCATTGGTGACTCGAGTTACGACACTTTTTGCGGCGCAGGCAAAATTATCGAAACCATCATGCTTGAACTGGGCGCTGAACCGATTGTGGATAAGATCGAGATCGACATTCAGCAGGATCCAACACCGGAGGATCCTGCATTGGAATGGGCAAAAAGCTGGATCAACTCGATCTAACACCTAGAATAACTACCAAGATACCCCCAGTTACCACATAACTTATCCACATTTGGTGATCATCAGGATCAAAAGATGTGGATAAGAAAATTAAACTCGGCTTTTAGATTCGAATAGATCTGTGGATAGATCCACGCCTTGATCCGCTTGTGGATAAAAGCCGATTTTGATCCCAGCTTTTCGCACAATTGATCCAAGCTTATTCACAGCTTAGATCTTTCATAACCTCATGTTTTAAATGATTTATCTGGGTTTTCCACAGAAAACAGTCCCTTTAATAGACATAATAATAAAAAGATCTATATAAAGATCTTAAGATCTATTTAGTCAGGGCCATTTGATCCACTGAGAATTTAGCGATCGAAAGATCGTTCACCAGAAGCCGCCTATAGTGGTAGAATACGCGCCCTTATTTTTCATCGGTTCATTTTGAGGATCTTATGCAGTTTCACGAGCACTATGACGTCATTGTTGTTGGTGGTGGTCACGCAGGTACTGAGGCTGCTTTAGCAGCTGCACGCATGGGATCTAAAACACTTCTGTTAACCCAGAATGTAGACACTTTAGGGCAAATGTCTTGTAACCCGGCGATCGGCGGGATCGGCAAGGGCCATTTGGTTAAAGAGATCGACGCCCTTGGTGGTGCGATGGCGACTGCTATTGATCACGCCGGGATTCAATTTCGCACATTAAACTCCTCAAAAGGACCAGCAGTACGTGCGACTCGCGCTCAAGCAGATCGCGCTTTGTATCGTCAAGCGATCCAAAACATTCTGCAAAACCAGCCAAATCTGGATATTTTCCAGCAATCCGTAGAAGACATAACCCTAGAACAAGAACGAGTATCTGGAGTTGTCACTCAAATGGGATTGGCTTTTGGTGCCAAAACTGTAGTGCTCACCGCAGGAACCTTCTTAGCCGGACAGATTCATATCGGCCTTGAGAACTACGAGGGAGGCCGCGCAGGCGATCCTGCGTCTATGGGGTTAGCTGCACGCTTACGAGAGCTTCCTATACGCGTAGGGCGTCTTAAAACCGGTACTCCGCCTCGACTCGATGCCAAAAGTTTAGATTTTTCGGTGATGCAAGAGCAGCCAGGCGATAACCCGACTCCGGTATTTTCCTTTATTGGCAAACGCGAGCAGCAACCGCAGCAGATCAGTTGTTTTATCACCCACACCAATGCCCAAACCCACGACATCATTCGCTCGGGACTGGATCGCAGTCCTATGTATTCGGGTGTTATCGAAGGGGTTGGGCCACGTTATTGTCCGTCGATTGAAGACAAGATCATGCGCTTTGCCGAGCGCGATTCACACCAAATTTTCGTTGAGCCTGAAGGGCTTAACACCTGTGAGATCTATCCCAACGGTATTTCCACCAGTTTGCCTTACGATGTTCAGCTAGCGCTGGTGCACTCCATCAAAGGATTTGAAAACGCCAAGATTGTTCGCCCAGGGTACGCTATTGAGTACGATTTCTTCGATCCAAGAGATCTGAAAAACACCATGGAGACTAAGTCTATTCAGGGCTTGTTCTTTGCAGGGCAAATCAACGGTACTACAGGCTACGAAGAAGCTGGCGCTCAAGGGTTGCTAGCGGGGATGAACGCTAGCTTGCAAGCCCAAGACAAAGACAGTTGGAGTCCGCGCCGCGATCAAGCTTATCTCGGTGTACTGGTTGACGATCTGTCGACCCTGGGCACCAAAGAACCCTACCGCATGTTTACTTCGCGCGCCGAATATCGCTTGCTATTGCGCGAAGACAACGCCGATTTACGTCTGACTGAACAAGGCCGAAAGCTTGGTTTAATTGACGATGAGCGTTGGGCGGCCTTCTGTGAGAAACAAGAGACCATAGAAACTGAGCTGCAACGTCTGCGCAGCGAGTATGTGTTCCCTACCTCACCGCTGGTGGAAGGACTAAACCCCCATTTGAAAACGCCGATCAGTCGTGAAGCCAGCTTCGAAGAGCTGCTACGTCGCCCAGATCTGGACTATCAGCAACTGATGTCTATCGAAGGCTTTGGCCCAGCTGTTAACGATGAAAAAGCCGCTGAACAGGTGGAAATTCAGGTGAAATACGCCGGTTATATTCAACGCCAGCAAGATGAGATCGAAAAAGCGGTGCGCAACGAAAATACTGGCTTGCCGTTTGATCTGGATTACCAAACCGTACCTGGACTATCTAACGAAGTGATAGCCAAGCTCAACGAGCACAAACCGGACACCATAGGCCAAGCGTCGCGAATTTCCGGTGTTACACCGGCGGCAATATCAATTCTATTGGTTCACCTCAAAAAACTTGGCCTGCTGAAAAAAGCGGGTTAAGCCACAGCCCCAGTGATTGGGGCTTTCTTTCCCAAGAGAGCCCCTTCATAATATAGCGTTACCCTAATTTTCGAGACGTTCTTAGTGCAATCCTTATTAGATGAGGGCTTGTCCCAGCTCGGTTTAACCGCCAGCGATCGTCAAAAACAGCAACTACTCGACTTTGTCGGTTTGCTGGACAAATGGAACAAAGCCTACAACCTGACTTCCGTTCGCGATCCTCGTCAGATGATGGTTCGCCATATTTTCGATAGTCTGGCGGTATCTCCCTATTTGAAGGGTGAGCGATTCATCGACGTAGGCACAGGACCTGGATTACCTGGGATTCCACTGGCCATATTAAATCCGGACAAAGAGTTTGTGCTGCTAGACAGTTTGGGCAAGCGCATTCGATTTCAAAAACAGGTTAAGCTGGAACTGGGTTTGACCAATATTGTGCCGACACAATCTAGAGTCGAGGAATATCACAGCGACTCAGGTTTTGATATGGTATTAAGTCGAGCGTTTGCCTCGCTTAGTGACATGCTGCACTGGTGCCAGCATTTACCGAACGTCGATGGCTGTTTCATGGCTTTGAAAGCCAATTTAGACGACGCAGAAATGAGCCAAGTTCCGGCTCAGTTTACTGTAGATCGTATTGAACAATTGACCGTGCCGCGCCTGAATGAGCCGCGTCACTTGGTTTACGTCAGCAAAAATGCTGAATGAAGGTGAGATTGTGGGAAAAGTAATTGCGGTAGCTAACCAAAAAGGTGGTGTTGGGAAGACAACCACTTGCGTTAACTTGGCTGCATCCCTAGCAGCCACTCGTCGTAAAGTACTGGTGATTGATTTAGACCCGCAGGGTAATGCTACAATGGGCAGCGGCGTTGACAAATATCAAACCGAAACCACAGCTTACGAGCTATTAATTGATGAAAAGCCGTTCGAGCAGGTGGTGATCAAAGACACCTCGGGTAAGTATGACCTGATTGCTGCTAACGGCGATGTAACCGCTGCCGAAATCAAGTTGATGGAGTGCTTTGCTCGCGAAGTTCGCTTGCGCAACGCCCTTCAACCGGTACGCGATTACTACGATTTTATTTTCATCGACTGCCCACCGTCATTGAATATGCTGACGGTAAATGCCATGTCCGCTGCGGACTCCGTATTGGTACCCATGCAGTGCGAATACTATGCGCTTGAGGGAATTACTGCGCTTTTAGATACCATCAGCAAGCTCGCTTCGGTGGTAAACCCAGGTTTGGAGATCGAAGGTATTCTGCGCACCATGTACGACCCGCGCAATCGTTTGGCCAACGACGTATCTGACCAACTGAAAGGACACTTTGGCGATAAGGTTTATCGCACTGTCATTCCTCGAAATGTGCGCTTGGCAGAGGCGCCAAGTTTTGGTGCGCCTGCCATGTACTACGAAAAATCCAGTGCTGGTGCCAAAGCCTATTTGGCGCTAGCTGGCGAAATGATCCGTCGCGAAGAACAAAAACAAGAACACTTGGCTACTGAGGCAGGGTAACAATGACAGTTAAAAAACGAGGTTTAGGTAAGGGCCTGGAAGCGCTACTGAGTACCAGTCACGCCGCCGCACAAAAGCAGTCAAACGCAACCAGCAGTTCCGCCGTTAACGAAGGCGAGTCGCTGCAACATCTGGCGATCGAATTGCTTCGTCCGGGTAAGTATCAGCCTCGTAAAGACATGTCGAGCGAAGCCCTTGAAGAGCTGACTGAGTCGATTAAAGCCCAAGGTATTATTCAGCCGATTGTGGTTCGTCCGATTCAACAAGGTCAATACGAAATTATCGCCGGTGAGCGTCGTTGGCGCGCCGCTCAAGCTGCCGGTTTGAGCTCTGTTCCTACTCTGGTAAAACCGGTTGAAGACGAAGCGGCGGTAGCGATAGCCCTTATTGAAAATATTCAACGCGAAGACCTTAACTCAATGGAAGAGGCCATCGCCTTGCAGCGCCTAATGGACGAGTTTGAAATGACTCATCAGCAAGTGGCGCAAGCTGTGGGTAAATCTCGCTCCACCGTATCCAACTTACTGCGTCTGAACGGTTTAGAAGAAGACGTTAAACGCATGCTCGAGCACGGTGACATTGAAATGGGCCATGCCCGTGCATTATTGGCCATTGAGGGTACCGAACAAGTTCAAGCCGCTCGCCAAGTGGTGGGCAAAGAACTGAACGTTCGCGAGACCGAAAAACTGGTTCAGCAATTGCTCAATCCGACCCCAAAACCAGCCCCAAAAAGCCCAGATCCGGACATAGTTAGTTTACAAAACAAACTATCTGACCAATTTGGCGCCAAAGTCGAAATCAAGCACACCAAAAAAGGCAAAGGCAAGTTAGTGATTGATTACGCCGATTTAGCGCATTTGGACGGAATTCTCGCCAAACTTTCCTAATTTAGCTGCTGCAGGTAGCTCAAGTTCACAATACCTTCTTTACAAACTGTGAAGTCGATTCGAAAAAGCTCACTAATAGTGAGCTTTTATCTTGTCTATCTGAGGGCATTGAAGTTGCATAAAAGGCCCGAACAGGTATACTTTCGCATGCTTTTCAACTGACTGGCCAAAGCGTATAGACTTTGCCTTGACTCGGTTGGAAAAAATGAATTCGGAGAAGTGGAATTTGACCAATAAATTGGCCGCAAAAGGCAGAAAATCAGCCTATCGTATGGTTGGTGTACAAGCCATTGCAGTCGCGTTAGTCAGCCTCGGCTTCTTCGTTTTGTTGGGTAAACACGCCGGTGTTTCTGCTCTTTGGGGTGGAATCATTGTTGTGCTGCCCAATTTTATATTCGCAACCCTGGCTTTTGCCTATTCAGGTGCAAGGGCCGCCGATAAAGTGATTAAGACGTTTTATTGGGGGGAGGCGTTGAAGCTAATGCTGACTATGGCGCTGTTTAGCGCGGCATTTATCACAATGAAGGATATCGGTTTTATGCCGTTATTTGTGTGTTATATCTGCGGCCTAATTGTGCAATGGACAGCTCCTCTATACTTCAAGCAAAAATAAGTGGGATGAATCATGGCTGCAAACGGTGAACTAACACCGCAGTACTACATCGAACATCACTTGACCAACCTATCCGTTGGTGAAGGATTTTGGACGTGGCACATTGATTCATTGCTCTTCTCGGTTGGACTAGGTGCTCTATTCCTGTGGTTGTTCCATTCTGTTGCTAAAAAAGCGACGACCGGCGTTCCTGGCAAGTGGCAATGCTTTGTCGAAATGATCGTCGAATTTGTCGATAGCAGCGTTAAGGAATCTTTCCACGGTAAGAACGCGCTGATTGCTCCGCTGGCGCTTACAGTGTTCGTTTGGATTTTCCTGATGAACCTTATGGACTTAATCCCTGTTGACTGGATCCCGCACGCGGCGACCCTGATGGGCATTGAGTACATGAAGATAGTGCCAAGCACCGACTTGAACATTACCTTTAGCTTGGCTTTGGGTGTGTTTGTGCTGGTTATTTACTACAGCATTAAAGTCAAAGGCATCGGCGGTTTTACTAAGGAATTGACACTGCAGCCCTTCAACCACTGGGCAATGATTCCTGTAAACCTCATCCTGGAGACAGTTACCTTGGTAGCGAAGCCTGTATCACTGGCGCTTCGTTTGTTCGGTAACATGTATGCAGGTGAGTTGATCTTCATCCTTATTGCGCTTACGTATTCTGCCAACCTGTTGATTGGCGCCCTAGGTATTACCCTTCAGTTGGGCTGGGCGATCTTCCACATTTTGGTAATTACACTGCAAGCGTTTATCTTCATGATGCTAACTATTGTTTACATTAGTATGGCGCACGAAGATCATTAAGGATTGCTAGAAGATTTTTATACTTTTTTATTAACTAAATCATCAACTTAACAAAGATTTAGAACTGGAGATACTGATGGAAACTGTACTGGGCTTTACTGGAATTGCTGTGGCTATTCTGATTGGTATGGGTGCTTTGGGTACTGCGATTGGTTTCGGCCTACTAGGTGGTAAATTCTTGGAAGGCGCTGCTCGTCAACCAGAAATGGCTCCTATGCTGCAAGTTAAAATGTTCATCGTAGCTGGTCTATTGGACGCCGTTCCAATGATCGGTGTTGGTATTGCACTATACATGCTGTTTACCAACCCACTGGGTGCATTGCTGTAATAAACGCTTCTGTCTTAACCTAACTTAGGAGGTGCTGTTGTGAGTATCAACGCTACCTTATTTGGTCAGACGATAGCTTTTATCCTTTTTGTGTGGTTCTGCATGAAGTTCGTGTGGCCGCCACTACTGGCCTCTATCGAAGAACGCCAAAAAAGGATCGCTGACGGTCTGTCTGACGCAGAACGTGCAGCCAAAGACCTTGAGTTGGCTCAGCAGAAAGCAACTGAGCAACTAAAAGAAGCTAAAGCACAAGCTGGTGAAATCATTGAGCAAGCCAATAAGCGCAAAGCTCAAATTGTTGACGAAGCCAAGGCTGAGGCTGATGCCGAGCGCGCTAAAATTATCGCGCAAGGCCAAGCAGAAATTGAAGCTGAACGTAATCGCGTTAAAGAAGAACTTCGCAAGCAACTAGCGACCCTAGCGGTTTCTGGCGCTGAGAAGATCCTAGAGCGTTCGATTGACGAAGCTGCACACAACGACATAGTTGAGAAACTTGTCGCTGAAATTTAATGAGGACATGAGTTATGGCTGAACTAAATACCATTGCTCGTCCTTACGCAAAAGCAGCTTTTGATTTTGCCGTTGAGAACAAGTCAGTGGACGAGTGGCAGCAAATGCTGGCCTTCGCCGCTATGGTGTCTGAAAACGAGACCATTGCAGACATGCTGTCTGGTTCTATTGCCGCCGAGAAACTGGCTGATATTTTCACCCAGGTTTGTGGTGAGCAAGTAAACGCGCACGGTCAAAACCTGATCAAGGTAATGGCTGAAAACGGACGTTTAAAGGCACTACCAGCTGTTGCTGCTCAGTTTGCGGAATTCCGCAACGAGTGGGCTAAAGAAGTGGAAGCCGAAGTGCAATCCGCCTCTGAACTTAGTCCAGAGCAAGTACAGCAGATTAGTGACTCTTTAGAAAAACGTTTAGCACGCAAAGTTAAGCTGAACTGCAGCGTTAATGCTGAATTGGTCGCCGGCGTAGTAATCAAAGCTGGTGATTTGGTAATTGATGGATCGGTGCGAGGCAAACTAGACCGCCTAGCCGATACACTGCAGTCGTAATTGGGGATTTGAGCATGCAACTGAATTCCACTGAAATCAGCGATCTGATTAAACAGCGGATTGAGCAGTTCGATGTTGTGAGCGAAGCTCGCAACGAAGGTACCATCGTTTCTGTAAGCGACGGTATTATCCGCATCCACGGCATGGCTGACGCTATGCAAGGTGAGATGATTGAACTGCCTGGTAACCGCTACGCAATCGCGCTGAACCTGGAACGTGACTCCGTAGGTGCGGTAGTTATGGGTCCTTACGCTGATCTAGCGGAAGGTACCAAAGTAAAAACTACTGGCCGTATTTTGGAAGTTCCAGTCGGTAATGGCCTTCTAGGCCGCGTAGTAAACACCCTGGGTGAGCCAATTGATGGTAAGGGCCCAATCGAACACGATGGCTTCTCACCAGTAGAAGTAATTGCACCGGGTGTTATTGACCGTAAATCGGTTTCTCAACCAGTACAAACTGGTTATAAAGCCGTTGACTCCATGATCCCAATCGGTCGTGGTCAACGTGAATTGGTGATTGGTGACCGTCAGACTGGTAAAACCGCTCTGGCCATCGACGCCATCATCAACCAGCGCGATTCTGGCATTAAGTGTGTATACGTAGCAGTAGGCCAAAAGGCTTCTACCATTGCTAACGTAGTACGCAAGCTAGAAGAGCACGGTGCACTGGAAAACACCATTGTTGTTGTAGCTTCTGCTTCTGAAGCAGCTGCTCTGCAATACTTGGCGCCATACTCTGGCTGTTCAATGGGTGAGTACTTCCGTGACCGTGGTGAAGATTCATTGATCGTATACGATGACCTGTCTAAGCAGGCTGTTGCATACCGTCAAATTTCACTATTGCTGAAACGTCCACCAGGCCGTGAAGCCTACCCAGGTGACGTATTCTACTTGCACTCGCGTCTGCTAGAGCGTGCCTCTCGCGTAAACGAGAACTATGTAGAGAAGTTCACCAACGGTGAAGTGAAAGGCAAGACCGGTTCTTTGACCGCTCTACCTATCATTGAAACCCAAGCAGGTGACGTATCAGCGTTTGTACCAACTAACGTAATTTCGATTACCGATGGTCAGATCTTCCTAGAAACTGACTTGTTTAACTCAGGCCTACGTCCTGCGGTTAACCCAGGTATTTCGGTATCTCGTGTAGGTGGTGCAGCTCAGACTAAGATCATTAAGAAACTGTCTGGTGGTATTCGTACCGCATTGGCACAGTACCGTGAATTGGCTGCGTTCTCGCAGTTCGCCTCGGACCTTGATGACGCAACTCGTGCTCAGCTTGAGCATGGTGAGCGAGTAACCGAACTGATGAAGCAGAAGCAGTACGCTCCTATGAGTGTTGCTGACCAAGCTATCTCTATTTTCGCCGCTGAAAAAGGCTATTTGAAAGCCGTTGAAGTAGCGAAGATCGGTGACTTCGAAGCCTCTCTACTGTCTTACATGAACAGCGAGCACGCGGAACTAGTTTCAACTATCAATGCCACGGGTGATTACAACTCTGACATTGAAGCTCAGTTGAAAGCCGCACTCGATAAGTTTGTGGAAACCCAAACCTGGTAAGACCTAAAGTCTTTTGATTTTAGGTCCGAATTTGGAGAGTAGAGATGGCTGGCGCTAAAGAGATTAAGTCAAAGATCGCGAGTGTTCAGAACACTCGTAAGATCACGTCTGCCATGGAAATGGTAGCTGCCAGTAAGATGCGTCGCGCTCAAGAGCGCATGGCAGCAAGCCGTCCTTATGCAGACAATATGCGTACGGTGATTGGTCACGTAGCGCACGGTAATCTGGAATACAAGCATCCGTATCTTGTAGACAGAGAGGTAAAACGCGTTGGTTACATCGTCGTTTCTACCGACCGTGGCCTTTGTGGTGGTCTCAACGTCAACCTGTTCAAGCGCCTTGTGCGCGACATGAAAGAGCACGAGCAAAATGGTGCTGAAGTGGAAATTGCCACTATCGGTAACCGCGCAGCTTTGTTCTTTGATAGCTTTGGCGGCAACGTTAAAGCGCATGTTGGTAACTTGGGTGACGCACCATCGCTGACAGACCTAATTGGTGCTGTTTCAGTGATGCTGGAGTCCTTCAACGAAGGTAAGCTGGATCGTCTGTATGTTGTTTACAATCGCTTTGTAAACACCATGAAGCAAGATCCTGTGATCGAGCAGCTGCTACCTCTGCCTAAATCCGATGATGGCGAAATGGCTCATCATTGGGACTACATCTACGAACCAGATCCAAAAGAGCTGTTGGATCAATTACTGGTTCGCTATGTAGAGTCACAGGTTTATCAAGGTGTTGTAGATAACGTGGCGTCAGAAATGGCTGCCCGTATGGTGGCGATGAAAGCCGCAACTGACAACGCCGGAGAACTGATTGATGGACTGCAACTGGTCTACAACAAAGCCCGTCAGGCTGCGATTACGCAAGAGCTGTCGGAAATTGTTGGTGGCGCCGCAGCAGTTTAGGCAAGGTAACTAATAAAGGTTTAGAGGATTAATCATGAGCACAGGTACTGTCGTCCAAGTAATTGGCGCGGTTGTGGACATTGAGTTTCCACAAGATTCCGTACCTCAAGTATACGACGCTGTGAAGATCACCAGCGAAGGCGCGTGCCAAGGTCTAGTGCTGGAAGTCCAGCAACAGCTAGGCGGTGGTGTAGTACGAGCCATTGCAATGGGTTCTACAGATGGTTTGCGTCGTGGACTGAGCGTAGAAAACACAGGTGCCCCTATTAGCGTTCCAGTAGGTACCCAGACTCTGGGTCGTATTATGAACGTACTAGGTGAGCCTATTGATGAAGCAGGCCCAATTGGTGAAGAAGAGCGTTATCAGATTCACCGTGAAGCCCCTTCATACGAAGATCAGTCTAATGAGACCGAACTTCTAGAAACTGGTATCAAGGTTATTGACCTAGTTTGCCCATTCTCTAAGGGTGGTAAAATTGGTCTGTTTGGTGGTGCTGGTGTAGGTAAGACCGTTAACATGATGGAGCTTATCAACAACATCGCTAAAGCCCACTCGGGCTTGTCTGTATTCGCCGGTGTAGGTGAGCGTACCCGTGAAGGTAACGACTTCTACTACGAGATGGAAGAATCAGGCGTACTAGACAAAGTAGCCATGGTATACGGCCAGATGAACGAGCCACCAGGAAACCGCTTGCGTGTTGCCCTGACCGGTTTGACCATGGCCGAGAAGTTCCGTGACGAAGGTAAAGACGTACTGTTGTTTGTTGACAACATTTACCGTTACACCTTGGCAGGTACCGAAGTATCGGCGCTGCTAGGTCGTATGCCTTCTGCGGTAGGTTATCAGCCGACTCTGGCTGAGGAAATGGGTGTTCTTCAGGAGCGTATTACTTCGACCAAAACTGGTTCGATTACTTCGGTTCAAGCCGTATACGTACCTGCGGATGACTTGACTGACCCGTCTCCAGCAACCACCTTCGCCCACTTGGATGCAACCGTAGTATTGAGCCGTGACATTGCGGCCCGTGGTATCTACCCTGCGATTGACCCACTGGATTCGACTTCACGTCAGCTAGATCCATTGGTTGTTGGTCAAGAGCACTACGAAGTTGCACGTGGCGTACAGAACGTTACTCAACGCTTTAAAGAGCTGAAAGACATCATCGCTATTCTTGGTATGGACGAACTGTCTGACGAAGATAAGATGGTTGTTTCTCGTGCTCGTAAGATTGAGCGCTTCTTGTCTCAGCCGTTCTTCGTTGCTGAAGTATTTACCGGTTCACCTGGTAAGTACGTATCGCTGAAAGACACCATTGCTGGCTTTAAAGGCCTGCTAAACGGTGACTACGACGATATTCCAGAACAAGCCTTCTACATGGTTGGTACCATCGACGAAGCTCTGGAAAAAGCGAAGAAAGCTTAACCCGATAGGAGATGGAGATGGCAGCTATGACTGTACATTTGGATGTTGTTAGCGCGGAAAAAGAGATCTTCTCTGGTCGTGTAGAGCACCTTCAAGTGACTGGTGGCGAGGGTGAGTTAGGCATCAAGCCTGGTCACGCTCCATTGCTGACTACCATCAAACCTGGAATGGTGCGCCTTGTGAAGCAGCACGGACACGAAGAGGTAATCTACCTGTCCGGCGGTATTCTAGAGGTGCAACCTTCATCTGTGAGCATTCTTGCAGATGTGGCCTTACGTGCCGATGATATCGATCGTGACGCGGCTGAAAAAGCCAAGCGTCATGCGGAAGAAGCCATTGCTAACGCAGGTGCTGATTTCGACTATGCCGAAGCGGCAAAAGAGCTAGCCAATGCGGTTGCTCAGCTTCGCGCTATCGAGCAAATCAAGAAACATACCAGATAATTGACGGTAGACTGATCAAGGGCGCCTTTCGGCGCCCTTTTTATGTTCAGGACGAACGGGCAGAAAACTGCTCCTGCGTTTTCTGCACTTCCGCCATCCCTGGCGGTCGTATGCCGCGGTCACAGGTCGTGAAGGAGCGGTGCTAACCCCGTCATTCCCGAGAAATAACGTCATCCTCGTGAAAACGGGGACGGGAATCTAGCCACTCGCTACCACCCCTCCCTAAACTTCAGCGAACACTCAAATTAGCCAGCGGGCGTTAAAATCCTTATAATCCGGCTGTTAAATTCACAGTTGAGTAGGCATTTGCATGGCCCTGAAAGTTGTCATTCTCGCCGCGGGTAAAGGTACTCGCATGAAATCCAGCTTACCTAAGGTATTGCACCCGGTAGCTAAGAAGCCCATGGTTGAGCACGTAATTGATGCGGCCAACCAACTCCAAGCCGAGCAAGTATTGCTGGTATACGGCCACGGTGGCGAGCAAATGAAACAGCACCTGGCTCACCGCGAGGTGACTTGGGTTGAGCAAGCCGAGCAATTGGGTACCGGCCACGCCGTAGCGCAAGCCCTGCCCCACATCAACGACGACGACCAAGTGCTGGTGCTTTACGGCGATGCGCCACTGATTACTGCGGATACCCTTAAGCGTTTGCTTAGCAGCCAGCCAAGTGGCGGTGCCGCCCTGCTAACCGCGATTTTAGATAACCCATTTGGCTATGGTCGTATCATTCGCGAGAACGGCAAAGTGGTTGCCAACGTCGAGCAAAAAGATGCGACTCCAGAGCAGCAAGCCATTAAAGAAGTGAATACTGGCTTTGTATGTGCTGATGGTAAGTCGATGCACACTTGGTTATCCCAGCTGTCGAATGACAACGCCCAAGGCGAATACTACTTAACCGACATCATTGCCATGGCCCACCAGCAAGGCGAAGGCGTAGTCCCGGTGACTACCGATGACTTGATGGAAGTGGAGGGAGCCAACAACCGAGTACAACTGGCAGCCCTTGAGCGTGCTTACCAAGCTCGTCAGGCCAATCAGCTAATGTTAGACGGCGTAACCCTTGCAGACCCTGCTCGCATCGATGTACGCGGTGAAGTGAGCGTTGGCCACGACGTATTTATCGACGTCAATGTGGTTCTTGAAGGCAAAGTTAGCATTGGTCATAACGTTCAAATTGGCGCCGGTGTAGTCATTAGCGACTCGCAAATTGCCGATAATGCCGTTATTAAGCCTTACTCTGTGATTGAGTCTGCTGTGATTGGCGAAGATTGTTCTGCCGGTCCTTTCTCGCGCATGCGTCCTGGTGCTGAGCTAGTGAAAGACAGTCACATTGGCAACTTTGTCGAAATGAAGAAAGCGCGCTTAGGCGAAGGCTCTAAAGCCGGCCATCTTACCTATTTGGGTGACGCTGAAATTGGTAAGGGCGTGAACATTGGTTGCGGTACGATTACTTGTAACTACGACGGTGCTAACAAGCACCTAACCGTGATTGAAGACGATGTATTTGTTGGCTCAGATACTCAGTTGGTTGCGCCGGTAACCGTGGGCAAGAATGCCACTTTGGCGGCAGGTTCCACCATCACCAAAGACGTGGCGGCAGACGAGCTAGTACTGACTCGAGTGAAGCAACGTCATATCACCGGTTGGAAACGTCCGGTCAAGACCAAGAAGTAACGATAAACAGCTTAAAAAAAGCCGCCCTATGGAGTGACCTCCTAGGGCGGCTTTTTGTTGGTCTGTTCTTTGTTGAGCTAAAAGCTTAGAAATCCACTCGGTAGCTAATGCTGGCGTAGCGACCACGGCCTTTAAAGTAGCGGCTGTCGTTGCCTACGGTTTGCGAGTAGTAGGTGTAGTAATCCGTGTTAGTCAGGTTTTGAATACCTAGGCTCAATTGACCCACTTTCAGCGGAATTGCTAGCGACACATCCAAAGTGTTGTAACCGTCAAACTTAGAGGTCACCTGCCCCTCGTTGTTCTTAAAGTCACGGCTTAAGAAGAAGTTAGCCTGCCAGCGCAGAGACATTTCATTCTCGAAGTTGTGCGCCCAGAACAGGTTGATGCGATCCGGAGCAATGTTCGAACCGTCCAAGTCGGTATCAAGCTTACCGTCATTGTTGGAGTCGTACATGCCTTGGGTGGTGGCTAGGTTAAAGCCCACATCGTCGTTGCTACCAATGTACCAGGTACCCGATGCTTCGATACCACGAATTTGGTTGGCTTCGCGCTTCACTTCGTAGATACCGTCGTCATTGCGCTGCAAACGCGCGCCAAATTTAGAGTAAGACTGGAAGTAAGCGGCTTTTACCACGAAGTTTTCGCCAGAGTAATCAAAGCCTAAATCGTAGTTGTCGGTCACGATAGGTTGCAGAGTTACGTTGCCGTCAACTTGTGGGTTGTCGATGAAGTTATTCCCATCGCGCAGCACTCGGCCAATGTCTGGCATACCAAAGCCTTGCGAGAAGCTGGTATAGACCCGCCATTGGTTGTTGATCTGGTAGCTGATACCGGCATTGCCCAGCGTCTCAGAAAACTCAGGTGTGCCGCCTTTAACCGCCACATTGCCAGAGCCCCACAGGGTGCGATAATCACCCACGGTCAGGCGCGCCGCCTCGTGGCGAACACCAGCGGTTAAAGTCATACCGTCGATTAGCTGGTAGTCTGCTTGTGCATAGGGCGCTATGTTGTCATAGGTGCTTTCTGGTACCCATTGGTAGCCGGTTGTTAGCAGGTCTTGCTTGGTGGTATCGCGAAAAATGTCCATACCGTAGGCCAGTTTCACACCCGAATCCATCAAGTTGTCGTTGATGAACGAAGCTTTTAAACCCAGCTTATTGGAGTGGTTAACCGACTGCTCGTAGTACAGAGTTTCACCGTTAGAACCGGTGCCGCATGGCGTGACTTGGTCGCTGCCTTCCCACTCTGGATTGTAGAAGCTCTCGAAGCAGCCGCCGCCAAAAGTGCCCTCAAAATTCTGTGAGAAAGCTTGCAGGTGCATTTGCTGACCAGCGATGTCGTTGTGGGTGTAGTCCACGCTAACCGTGGTGACCTTGTTGTTAGCTGGAACCCAAGGTTGTTTCTTTTTCTCGGCGCCGGTTGGAATGTCGTTTTCCTTGTCGCCCTTTACTGAAGTCCAGTTACCGTTGTTCTCTATTTGGTAGCGGCTAGCCATCACTTGCAAACGCGAGTTATCGAAATCTTTGCCTAGCTTGATAAAGCCGTTAGCCGATTGTGAGTCGGCGGTGTCGCCTTGAGTGGTGTCCATGCCAATCGGATTACCATTGGCATCGTAGTACATGCCTTCGTTGCGGTAGCTGATCGAACCAATCACATCTGTGCTCTCACCCGCAGCTGCGAAACTATAGGTAGTACCAAAGCTGACACCATCGCTACCGCCTGAGGTTGGCGCTGAAGCGTCTACCGTAATGCTGTGACGGGTTTCGCCATCGGCTTTCTTGGTGATGTAGTTGATGATGCCGCCCTGAGCGCCCATGCCGTGCATGGCGTTGGCACCGTGAATGATCTCAATCCGCTCAATCATTGCGGGGTCAATGGTTTTGCCCGAACGGCCACCATCGCGCAGCGGATTTGACTGAGGTACACCATCAATCAGGATTAGTGGTTTGCGACCACGCAGAGTTTCGCCAGTTGAACTCATTTTTTGACGGCTTGGTGAGAAACCCGGTGCCAAGTTACCCAAAATGGTTGAAAGGTCGTTAGTGACGCTCAACTGCTGCTGCAATTGCTCTTGGTCGATAACCGTGACCAAGTTAGGAATGCTGGATACCGGTTTACCCATACGACTGGCACTTACTTCGATGCGCTCGATGTCTTTTTCTTTGTCGTCTTGAGCGAATGTGGAAGTGGATGCGACTACGGCGGCAATGGCTAATGCGACGCGGCATTTAGGAAACATAGTAAACCTCAAACTGCAGAGTTTAGTGATTTGCTTCGCACAAATGTAATCGTGAACTGACAGCAAACTTCACTGTGGCAAAATAATTAAATCGAAAAGTGATTGAGAGTCGTTCTCATTTGCGTGCAGTCTATCAGAGCCAAAATTTAGGAACTAATCGCCAGATCACACTTTATGAATTCTATTTTTCGCAGTTTTCATCGCTACATAGGTTTAGTGATAGCCATCCCATTTATGCTGTGTTGCGCATCCGGCACTCTGCTGCTGTTTAAGCAAAACTGGCTCGAGTGGCAATATCCGCAACTGGCCTCGGCTAATACCGATGAAGTGTTAGTCGTTCAACAAGCCCAACAACTTAAAAGCATTAGCCGCCAGATTTCGAGTGCAGAATTGAGTTACGCACGAGTGGCCGATGAGCGTCAGGCCTATGCGTTGGCGGTGGATGTGCTTGGCAGACATTGGTTATTTGATAGGGATGGCCAACTCGTAGTGCGATTTGAAACTTCGCACCCTTGGGTGTGGCTGCCCAAACTGCACGCCAATTGGATGCTCGGCAAGCCGGGCAAGCAAATCAACGGCATACTATCGATTCTAGTGCTGCTGCTATTGTTGAGTGCGCTATTGTTGTGTTGGCAAAAATTTGAATGGCGCCACTTACGACGTTGGCTTAGTAAGGAAGAAAGACCGCTGCACCGCAGCTACTTTCGACACATAGGCCCAGGGTGGTGGGCCTTTCCTGGACTGCTGCTCTTGTGCATCACTGCGGTGCTACTGATATACCGCAGCCCCATCCTGGATGCACTGGAATCACCAAGCGTGGCCCAGGCCATTGTCAGTGATGCACCAGCTCAAACTGGGACAGGCTGGCAACAAAGGTGGCCACAAGTCGCAAAGCTAATGGAGCAAGACCAACCTACCCTTATTCGCTCGGTGGATGCAGCGCAAGGCATTTGGGCGATTCGAGGAAGGGCACCAAATAGCTGGCACCCCCACGGCCGTCAGATGTATCAGTTTCAGTGGAACAATCACGGCGAATTGATAGCGGCGTCCAAGCGCCAGGCCACAATCGGCGATCGTCTGATAGGCGCGGGTTTCGCGTTGCATGCGGGTCAAGTGGCAAGGCCTTGGATGCTGTACGCTTTGTTGTTTAGCGGCCTTGCGGTGTTGGCCAGCTTGGCGTATTCACTGCAGCTGGCCTGGCGGAGACGTACAATCGACGCTTAATGAGCGGTTATGGCTCGAGCTTCGCTATGCGGCTGGTCTAAATGGCCGCTGTAGCGTGTAAGCGCTAATGCCAGCAGTACAATTACCGCGCCTACCCAAGGGGTTGCCATCAGTCCAGCGCTATTGACCAACTGACCGCCTAAGGTTGCGCCTGCGGCGATCCCCACATTAAATGCAGCGATGTTTAGCCCAGAAGCCACGTCTACCGCTTGCGGTACAAAGCGTTCGGCTAACTTAACCACGTACAGCTGCAAGCCAGGAACATTGCCAAAGGCGAAGGCACCCCACACCAGCACGGTAAGAATCGCAAACACCCAGTGGTAAGCGCTAAGGGCGAACAGCAGCATTACCAGTGCCAAACCTAAGGTGATTCGAGTCAGCGCGGCAATTGGACCCAAACGGTCTGCCAGCTTACCACCCCAGACATTCCCCACCGCCACTGAAGCACCGTAGATCAGCAGGATTAAGCCTGTCCACTGACTACTCAAACCACTGACATCTTCTAAAATCGGCGCCAAGTAGGTGAAAGCGACGAAATGACCGCCGTAGCCCAGCGCAGTAATGGCATAGGCCAGCAACAGTCGTGGATGAGTGAGGACTTTCGCTTGTACTTTTAGCGAGGTCGCTGGCGGTTGAGCCAGTTTACTTGGCACCCAAATCAAGCTACCAATCAGAGCAATGATCCCAAGTACAGACACTGCCAAAAAGGTTGTCTGCCAACCAAAATACTGGCCGATGTAAGTCCCTAACGGTACACCGGTCACTAGTGCAACGGTAAGTCCGCTAAACATGGTCGCAATCGCGCTGGCGGCCTTATCTTTGCTGACCAGGCTGGTGGCGATCGTGGAACCAATGGAAAAGAACACACCGTGGGCAAGACCGGTGACAATACGGGCAACCACCAGACTGGTGTAACCGGGGGCTTGCCAGGCGAGCAAGTTGCCGATGACAAATAGCGACATGACCGCCAGCAAAGTGCGTTTTCGCGGCCAACGGTTGGTTAGCGCGGTTAGTACGGGGGCGCCTATCGCCACGCCTGCGGCATATAGACTGACCAGCAGGCCCGCCGAAGGTAATGAAACACCTAAGTCTTGTGCCATGGTTGGCAATAAGCCAACGATGACAAATTCTGTCGTGCCTATGGCGAAGGCACCTAAAGTTAACGCCAATAAAGCAATGGGCATGGGTTTTACACTCGTTCACGGTTTTAGTGGCGAGCATTATTGGCGATTGTTTATTTGTGAAAAATGGGCTAAATAGCAAATTACTTTTGCATTTTTAACAATAACCCGTGGGAGAGTTCGATGCGCACTCGTTCAGACGATTTGGCCATACTGATTGCTGTAGTCGACAGCGGAGGTTTTTCCGCGGCGGCGGTTTCGCTGGGCTTGCAGGTGGCGAAGGTGTCGCGTGCAGTCAGTCGTATTGAGCAGCAACTGGGGATGCCCCTGCTCAACCGCACCACTCGCCAGGTCCAGGTCACTGAAGAAGGGCGCCGGTTTGTAGAGATTGCTCGACAGTCGTTGGCGCAAATTGAATTGGCTGAGGGATTACTGGGCGAGGGGCAGCACAAGCCCATGGGGCGCTTGCGAGTGGATGCCGCGAGTCCCTTTGTATTGCATCAGTTGGTACCGCTTATCGACGGGTTTCAATCTGAATTCCCTGATATCCAGCTGGAGTTGAGCTCAAACGAAGGTTATGTGGATCTATTAGCCCAACGCTGCGACATAGCGATTCGCGTCGGTGCCCTGCAAGACTCGACTTTGTATGCTCGAAAGCTTGGCGACAGTCCCTTACACATAGTGGCGTCGCCCGATTACTTGTCTTGTCACAGCGAGCCACAAACCCCCGAGGATTTATCTAAGCATCGCACCATCGGCTTTAGCGACGCGCCCAATTTGAACCAGTGGCCGCTAATTGGCGCCAAACCTATTGTCCCAAGTATTGGCTGTACCAACGGCGAGGTGATCCGCCAGTTGACGCTAAGGGGAAATGGGCTGGCCTGCCTTTCTGGATTCATGGTCAACCAAGACATGCGCGAAGGCTTGTTGGTTCCTGTGTTAAGCGAGCATCGCCTTGCAAATACCCAGCGCGAACAGGTCAATGCCGTCTACTATCGCGCATCGGCGGCTTCGCTTCGAATACAGGCGTTTTTAGACTATATTGTTCCTTTGTTGAAACTTTAGTCATTGCCAAATCATTCGTTTTGACTATAATCTTCTTTCGATTTGAAAGTTATGGGTTAGCATGTCGAAACGTAACACTCAGCAACGCCGTCGCAACATAGTTTCCTTGGTAAATGAGCAGGGAGAAGCCAGTGTTGAGCTGCTTGCACAGACATTTGAAACTTCTGAAGTTACGATTCGAAAGGATTTAACCGAGTTAGAGCGTAGTGGTTTGTTGCTGCGTCGCTTTGGTGGCGCGGTTAGCGTTCCCCAAGAGTTCGTTACCGACCAACCGGTGTCGGCAGCCAAAGAGGCCATTGGTCAAATGGCCGCCAGCTTGATAGGCGAGCATCAGCGAGTGGTTATCGACTCCGGCCGCACCACAGCGGCGATGATCCCGCATTTGGAGCACAAAGAAGGCTTGGTGGTGATGACCAACTCTTTGAATGTAGCCAATGCCATCCATGCGCTAGAAAAGGCACCGACATTATTGATGACCGGTGGCACCTGGGATCCCCACTCCGAAGCTTTTCAAGGCCGAGTCGCTGAACAGGTATTGCGCTCCTATAACTTCGATCAACTATTTATCGGTGCCGATGGAATCGACATCGAACGCGGCTCAACCACGTTTAACGAACTGATTGGCTTATCCAAAGTGATGGCTGACGTTAGTCGCGACGTAGTGGTTATGGTTGAGTCAGACAAGATTGGCCGCAAGATGCCCAATCTGGAATTGGATTGGTCGCAGATCAGTGCAGTGATCACCGACAGTCATTTGAGTCAGTCGCAGGCGAAAGCCATTGAAGCGGCTGGAGTGCGCTTGTACGTAGCGCCAATCGATTAATATTTAGAAGGTTAGATTATGTGTGGAATTGTTGGTGCGGTAGCGCAACGAGACGTCGCAGAGATTTTGGTAGAAGGCCTTAAGCGCCTTGAGTACCGTGGCTATGATTCAGCTGGTGTGGCGCTGATTAACGACGGTCAGCTAGAGCGCGTTCGTCGCGTGGGTAAAGTAGCCGAGCTTGAGCAGGCGCTGGCGGAAAACCCAGTCGCTGGTGGTACTGGCATCGCCCACACCCGTTGGGCCACCCACGGTGAGCCAAGTGAGCGCAATGCCCACCCTCATCACTCGAACAACAACATCGCGGTAGTGCACAACGGCATTATCGAGAACCATGCCGAGCTGCGCGAAGAGCTAAAAGGCTTAGGTTATGTGTTTGAGTCGGACACTGACACCGAAGTGATTGGCCACCTAGTACATCACCTGCTGCAAAGCCACGACACTTTGTTGGCCGCGGTACAAGCTACTGTGGCTCGCCTAGAAGGTGCCTACGGTACTGTGGTTGTGGATCGCAACGACGCTGAGCGCATGATTGTGGCTCGCTCGGGTAGCCCATTGGTTATCGGTTATGGCGTTGGCGAGCACTTTATCGCTTCTGACCAACTCGCCCTTTTGCCAGTGACTCGTCGCTTCTCTTTCTTGGAAGAGGGTGATGTGGCTGAAATCACTCGTCGCGAAGTGAACATTTTTGATGTCGATGGCAATCCAGTTGAGCGTGAAGCCAAAGAGTCTGAAGTTAGCCATGACGCCGGTGACAAAGGCCAATACCGTCACTACATGCTCAAAGAAATCTACGAGCAGCCATCGGCGATTCAAAAGACCCTTGAAGGTCGCTTGAGTAACGGTCGTGTTGCCGATAACGCCTTTGGCGAGGGCGCTGACAAGCTACTTAGCCAAGTTCAGCACGTTCAAATTATTGCCTGCGGTACTAGCTACAACGCAGGCCTTGTGGCCCGTTACTGGCTAGAGCAGCACGCAGGTGTTAGCTGTAATGTAGAGATTGCCTCTGAGTTCCGCTACCGCAAGTCGCACGTATTCCCGAACTCGCTACTGGTGACCATTTCTCAGTCGGGTGAAACTGCTGATACTCTGGCGGCACTGCGTCTGGCCAAAGAAATGGGCTACATGGCCTCTTTGACCATTTGTAACGTGCCAGGCTCTAGCATGGTGCGAGAGTCGGACATGGCGTACATGATGCAAGCCGGTGCCGAAATTGGCGTGGCGTCCACCAAGGCCTTTACCGTGCAATTGGCAGGCTTGTTGATGCTTACCGCCGCAGTGGGTCGTCACAATGCCATGTCGGCTGATACCGAAGCGCACATTGTGCAGTCGCTACTATCACTACCGGCCAAAATCGAGCAATCACTGGGCATGGCCGAGTCGATTGAATCTTTGGCGGAAGATTTTGCTGAGAAGCATCACGCGCTGTTCTTAGGTCGCGGTGAGCAATCGCCAATAGCGATGGAAGGTGCGCTTAAGCTTAAAGAGATTTCTTACATTCACGCCGAAGCTTACGCCGCAGGTGAGCTGAAGCACGGCCCATTGGCGCTGATCGACGCCGATATGCCAGTAATCGTGGTAGCACCGAACAACGAGCTACTAGAAAAGCTGAAATCCAACGTGGAAGAGGTTCGTGCTCGTGGCGGTTTGATGTACGTATTTGCCGATGCGGATGCCAAATTTGAGTCGGATGACACCATGAAGGTGTTGGACGTACCCCATTGTGACGAGTTTATCGCGCCAATCATCTACACCTTGCCGTTGCAGTTGTTGTCTTACTACGTGGCCCTTATCAAAGGCACCGATGTGGACCAACCGCGTAACCTTGCCAAGTCAGTAACGGTTGAGTAACCAGAAATTAGTTTTAATTGAAAGGCGACCCTTCGGGGTCGCTTTTTTGTGTCCTAACGTTTCTACACAATTTGTATGTTGCATTTTTGTCGCATTTTTTGATTAAGTCAGTAACATCTCTCTTATCGTAATTTAGGCCTAAACTATTGATTCCTAGGCCTACACGGCTTTAACCCGAACAAGACAACAAAGAGCTCGCCCGCTTTAAGCGAGCCACTAAAGGATTCATTGGATGAAGTTTCTACTGAAGTCGATAGCCTTGGCCCTGCCCCTAATGCTAAGTGCCATGAGCGCAAACGCTGAGACTCCGCTTAAGGTCAACGTACTCTACCCTTCCATAAGCCAATCCCAGCAAGCGCTGATCCTGACAGGTACCGTGATTGCCAAACAGCACTCGGACATGGCACCGCTGCAATCTGGGCTGGTGAGAAGTCTGTATGTGGATCAGGGTGAACAAGTCACCAAGGGGCAAAAGCTTCTAACTCTAGATTCTAAACTCGCTGAGCTTCAGCTAGAGCAGTCAAAAGCCGCTGTTGCGGCGGCAAAAACCAACAAAAAAGAAGCTGACCGCTTGTACAAAGAAGTGTTGGCACTTTCCCAAAAAGAGCTGATAGCCAAGACCTTACTCGAAGAGCGCATCGCCGCAATTGCGATTGCCGAAGCGGATCTCGCTCGCGATATGGCGCAGTTGGCCTTACGTCAGGAGATGGTGGACCGACATACGCTCTACGCTCCATTTACCGGTGTGATTGCCAAGCGCAACGTGGATTTGGGCGAATGGGTTACCGAGCAAATGAGCGTATTCACTCTGGTGGCCAGAGATGGCCTGCGTTTGTCGCTAGAAATTCCACAAGAATATTACGCGCGCTTGGCCAGCGAGCAGGACATAGAAGTGATTCTGCTATCGGACTTTGGCGAGCATAAGTCGAGCCGAGTGACACTCAGTCAGCTGGTAGGCGTGGTAAATAACTCGAGTCGTACCCTGACCGCGCTGGTGGACCTGCCAAAAGACACCTATCTTATCGCTGGCATGTCGGCAAAAGCTGAGATCTTGCTGCCAAAAGACCTGACTCGACTGACTTGGTTACCTAAGTCGGCAATCAAGCAACATCCAGACGGTGGTGCCAGCGTATTCACCCTAGAAGACAACAAATCTAAGCGTTACTTAGTGGAGATCGTTGAGCGACAGCCGGACATGATAGCCATTAAGGGGATTCCAGAGGGAGTACCGATTGTTACCTCAGGGGTGGAACTGCTCACTGAAGGAGTAGAACTAGAAGTCGACCAAATTACCGGTGAAGCTCAATGATCGCCAGTGCCGTTCATCGCGGAACCCTAGTGGCGGTCATTGTGTTGATCACTACCATTTTGGGCGTGACCGCAGCGCTGAATATCCCAGTGCAAATGATCCCTGATCTTGAAGTCAGAACCATATCGGTACAAACCGGCTGGCCTGGAGCGACCCCGCAAGACATTGAAAAAGAGATTCTTATTGAACAAGAGCGCTATCTGCGCGGGCTGACCAATCTCAAGCGAATGATCTCCTACGCGCAAATGGGCAGCGGTACCATTGAGCTTGAATTCCCCTTCGGCGTGGATGTTAACGAAGCGCTGATTCGAGTCAACAACGCCTTAAGCCAGGTACCAGCTTACCCAGAAAACGTTGACCAGCCACGGCTGTATTCTAGCTCCTTCTCCTCCAACGCCTTTATGCACTTTGTACTAAAACCTCAGCCTGGCAACCCGCTAAAGCTGGACATCGATATGCTGTACGACTACGCCGACGACTATGTGCGTCCGCGTATGGAAAGCGTGTCTGGGGTTTCGGAGGTGAGTCTGCGCGGCGGTGCCCAACGTCAAATTCAAATTAAAGTGGACGCCGCTCGTTTGGCACAACGTGGCATTAGCTTAACCCAGCTGCGCAGTGTCATTCGCGCTCGCAACAAAGATACGTCTGCTGGCGATATCGAGAGCGGCAAAAATCGCTATCTGTTGCGGGTCATTGGCCGTTTTGAAGCGCTCGATGAGCTGGAAAACCTGATCATCAGCCGCAGGGACAACGCCAATATTCGGTTAAAAGACGTGGCCAGTGTAACGCTAGACCACTTTGAAGTGCGCTCCATGTCCTACAACAACGGCGAGCGCTCGCTAACATTATCGGTGCGTCGTGAAAGTGGCTCTAACGTCATCGACATCAAGCAAGAAATGCTGCAGGTGGTAGAAGAGATCAATCGCGAACTACTGGCGCAAAACGGCTTGGTGCTGTCACTCACCAGCGACGACGTTAAGTACGTGCAAAGCTCACTGAAAAACGTTTGGACCAACCTAGCCTTAGGTGCGCTGCTGGCGACTTTGGTGATGTATTTGTTTTTGCGCTCGGGCAAAGCCACTTTGGTGGGTGTCATGGGGATCCCCATCTGTACCATTGCGGCGTTTTTCGCACTAACCATCTTTGGGCGAACCATCAATGTGATTTCCATGGCGGGGGTGGCTTTTGCGATTGGTATGACGGTGGATAATGCCATTGTGGTGCTGGAGTCGATTGTGCAGGCCAAGCGCAAAGGCCTGAGTAAAATGCAGGCGGCGATTGATGGAGTTAAAGAAGTTTGGCCGGCGGTGCTGGCATCCACCGCCACCACAGTATTGGTCTTTGCACCCATATTATTCGTGGAGCAAGAGGCGGGTCAGCTGTACTCAGATATTGCGATTGCGATTTCCGGAGCAATTATCGCCTCCATGCTAGTGGCCATTTTCGTGGTGCCGGTGGCGCTGGCACACTTTGGACGTTCGCAAGATTTAGACAGCAAGCGTCAGTTTACTTTGTCCAAACGCTGGCTTGAGCTGACGGACTTTTTCATTAAATCCAAATCGCGAGCGCTCACCTCGGTCGCTGCTTTCGTGTTGTTAATTTTAGGCGCGAGCTATGTATTAATGCCCGCCGCCGAGTACCTGCCGGAAGGGGAAGAGCCTAAAGCCTTTTCGCGAATGATTGCGCCACCGACCTACAACCTCAGCCAAATGGCGAGCATAGGTAATGAACTCAAGGTCTATTTTGATGAACTGGTCGATGCAGATCCTGCTGACTTTAACGCAGGACGCACCAAGATGCCGCCGCTCGCCTACTACTCAATGTCGGTGTCTGTGGGTCAGATTTGGTTCTTAAGTGCGCCGGTAGACCCGAAAAACATCAACCAGATGATGGAGGCGATTACCGAGAAGTTTCGTAGTTATCCCGGCATGCGCGCTTTCTCTGCCCGCGGGTCGATTATTTCTAGTAACGACGGCGGTACTCGCGCGGTAGCGGTTGATGTGGCAGGAAGCGATACGGTTGAGTTGTACAAAGCGGCCGATGCCATTTACCAGCGCGCTGATAAGTTGTTCGACAATCCGCAGATATCTTCTAATCCAAACTCGCTGAGCTTAGAACAGCCCCTGATCGAAATTCGCCCACGCTGGCAGCGATTGGCGGAACTTGGGATTAACAACAACGACTTTGGCTATTCGGTGGCCGCCTTAAGTGACGGCGCCTATGTCGATGAGTTTATTCTGGCGGATGACAAGGTCGACATCTTCTTGTTCAGTGGCGCGGGTACCGAGCAAAGCATTAGCCAGCTGGCCGAAACGCCACTGGTGACACCCCAAGGCAATGTGCTGCCATTGCACGCCTTAGCTGACTTAAAACGCACCGATGACACCAACTCGATTCGTCGCGTTGACAGTAATAAAACCGTGACGGTTTATATTATTCCGCCGCGCAGCGTCGCGCTGGAAACCGCCGAGCAAAGAATCCGCGAGGAAATGTTGCCGGCGCTGTGGAACGAAGGCCTCATTCCTCAAGGAGTCAAATTCAGCATCAGTGGTGCTGCGGATCAGCTGGAGGCGACTCGGGCCTCGCTCACAGGTAACTTCCTGATAGCTCTGGTTTTGAGCTATCTACTGCTGGTGGCAATCTTTACCCATTGGCGCTATCCCCTATTCATTCTGGCGACCGTACCATTGGGCATGGCTGGCGGTTTGCTGGGGCTGGTGATGGTCAACGGCATCAACCATCTGATGGCTAGTCTGGGGCTGCCAAGCTTCCATCAGCCATTCGATATGATCACCATGTTAGGCTTTTTGATTCTGCTGGGAACCGTGGTCAATAACCCGATTTTGATTGTCGACCAGACTCGTCGATACGTTATCGAAGAAGGTATAAAAGTTCACCAAGCGGTACGTCAAGCAGTAAGTAAGCGTTTACGTCCGATTGTGATGTCCAGTGCCACCACCATCTTTGGATTGGCGCCCTTGGTGCTGATTCCGGGTGAAGGGACCGAGTTATATCGCGGCGTGGGCGTGATAGTGCTTAGCGGCATTTTCGCCTCGACTTTCTTGAGTTTAACCTTCCTACCAGCGCTTTTAGTGTCTGTGTTAAATGACGAGACAAAATAAAGCTAACTGGAAATCAGACTAAGAAGCGGCTGTTAATGGCCGCTTTTTGCTTCTTAAATTCAATAAAACCGGTTAGATTATAAGTGTTTGCTAAATTAATTGGCGTATATGCAAGGAAGCAATATGAAGATTCATCTAATCCCCTGGACGATAGCCGTGTTATTGGCCATTGCTCTTGTTTACTCGAATCAACAAAATAGCCAGAAGCTTGAAGCTTACGTTGCGCAAAACAATCAGTTAGCATTGCAGGTCGAAAAGCTGCGGTCTCAATCGCGCTCAATCGAAAAGGAACGAGCGCTAGAATCTCACTCCTCAGAAGAAACCAGCAATAACTCTCTAAAGCGAATTCAAAATTCAGGCTACACGGCCCATGAGCTTGCAATTAAGGTGCACTCAGGTGAAGCCGTCGACCCCGACTGGGGACCCAGAAAAGAGTTACTGGTGCGCGAAGCTGTAGCGTCTGATGAACTTCTAAGTCAATTAGGGGTGGAGTCCATTGATTGTCGAAGCCGGTGGTGTTCGATTGATATGGGTGGTGCTCTAAAAGGAAAAGCCGGCTTTGATGCGGTTAACAGGCTCATGGTGACCACTGATGAGTTGAGCTCAACTAAGAATATCTGGTCCTTTAGCAGCGCATTTGATCAACCAGACGGGCAAATTATTATGCTGAGCCGTGATAAAGCACCGAGTGTTTACCAAAGGCTAGAGCAAGCCGTAGTCAACTGATGGGTTTGGCTGGGACCAACCTTGTTAACCCCAGCCAAAATACTTACCCCGAGTTATTTAACCACCATGAAAGGGAAATTGGCGTTGCCAACTTTGCCTTTGCCATCGTAGATATAGCTAAACACTCGATAGTCACCGGTTTGCGCTGGCACGCTAAAGTTTACCGTCACTCGACGGACCTGGCCCCACTCACGACTGTTGATTTGTTCGCTCGACACAAGCTTCACATCCAGCGGCACGGCTTCCGGCTCTTTTTCAAAAGCACCGCCTTGGCTGCGAACGTCTACTTCTTTCAACAAACGCCACTGATACTCGGTTTTATCATCCTCTGGCTCGCCATAGACTAGAGTCATCTCCACGGTTTTGCCGGCGTCTAGTTCCAAGCTATCCGATGCTGGCTTGCCTTGGATAAGAATCTCGTAAGCCAGTGGTGCGCGGTTTTTCGGATAGCTACCGGTCCAGAATCGAGTCATTTCGTCGACTCTAGCATTGGCCGAACCGTCTTGGTTAAACATGCCGTACCAAGTGGGAGTGCGCTCCTGCTTCTGACCCCACAAGAAAGCAAAGTGACCGATATTCAGTCCGCTTTTGTCTTGGGTCAGTCCGGTATCTAAGCGTTGGGCAAAGGTGGCGGCTTTAATGCCGGACGGTTCTTCAATTTCTCGTCCCCAACTGGTGGTAGGAACTTCCCAGTGCCCGAGTGGACCAAACTCGGTCACCATAAAGGGCTTGTCGACCCCTAAGGCGGCGTATTGCTCACCCACGTTGGCCAGATCGCCATACACTTGCACCGAAATGAAATCCATATTCGAGGCATGCTCCATTGCGGCTTTGACGTGATCCGGGTTAACCCCGGCAAAGCTGAAAGTCACCGGATGGTTTGGATCCACCTCGTGAATAAAGTCCACCAGCTCGGCAATGGCTTGGTAAGCCTTAGGATTAACCATGGCCAGCGAACCATCATCGTTGAACAGTAAGTTCGGTTCGTTGGCGACAATCCAGCCTAAGAGGTTGGGATGGTCTTTGTATTTGAGAACCTGCGCTTTGGCCCACTCAAATTGCTTTTTGACCGCGGCTTCGTCGTTGTAATCAAAGCCGTGTAGCTGCTTCTGTAGGTCGATGCCCATAAGCACCATCAAACCGTGCTTTTCAGCGGCCGCCAGAGCAATATCGGCGTTATCAGTAGACCATGTGCGAAAGGTATTGCCCCCCGCCTCTGCCAGCGCCTGATAGTTGCTGCCGTCGGTGAAACTCACGCCGGCTCCCTTCACTTGATAAGGCTGACCATTGACCAAAACACCATAGCCCTGCTCGCCCTTAACAATCGAGACTTTGGCGGGGGTAGCACTTGCGGCAATACTCACTAAACCGGTTAGACATAACCCTGCTAAGGCTTTAATTAAGTTTTTTTGCATATTTATTTTTCCTTTGCGAGCAGGTTAACGGCAGGAGCTTCCCTACCTGTGTTAGCCTAGTTGATGCAGCCACTATTCGAGCTTTATCAAAAGCTTGTTGTTAGCTCATTGGACAGAGTTAGTGTGCAGCACCTACACTTCAAATGCACTCCCAACGAGCACCCTTTATGCCCTCTTCGACACAGTCGAGCTACTTTAACTCTCTCAATAAACCGGTTTTTTTTGGCGCCAGCCTGATCATTTTGGCTTTGCTGGCCTTCTCTACTTGGCGCTTAGACCTTGCAGCCGATATGTTTGGTTCATTGCAAGCTAACATCATAGCCAACGGCAGTTGGTTTTACGTGCTGAGCGTTGCCGTGATTCTGTTGTTCGTAATTTATTTGGGGGTGTCTAAGTACGGCTCCATTCGCTTAGGGCCCGAACACTCTTCCCCGGATTATTCTCTCGGCACTTGGATTTCTATGCTGTTTGCCGCAGGTATGGGTATCGGCCTGATGTTCTTTGGAGTAGCAGAACCGTTAAAGCAATTCTTAGCGCCTCCAACCGCCGAGCCGCAAACCCTTGAAGCGGCCCGTGAAGCCATGAAGGTGACTTTCTTTCACTGGGGGATGCATGCCTGGGCGATTTACGCGATTGTTGCTTTGGTGCTGGCGTATTTTGGCTATCGCCACAAACTACCCCTAACCTTGCGTTCGGCGCTATACCCCTTGATTGGCGACAAGATTTATCGCTGGCCCGGGCACTTGGTGGACATCTTTGCCGTAATTGGTACGACTTTTGGTGTGGCCACCTCCTTGGGCTTAGGAGCCGCACAGGTCAACGCTGGACTGAGTTATTTGTTTGGGCTGGAGGTTTCGACCGGTCATCAAATCACAATCATGGCCGTCATCACGGGCTTGGCCGCCGTTTCGGTAGGCACGGGTTTGGATAAGGGCATTCGACGTTTATCCGAAGCCAACATGGTGATGGCTATCACCCTGCTGGTGCTGATTTTTGTTTTGGGCCCTAGCGTGTTTTTACTGCAGGCCTACGTGCAAAACGTCGGGACTTATCTGTCGGATATCGTGCGAATTACCTTCAACCTTTTCGCCTATGAAAAGAGCGACTGGATCGGCGGTTGGACCATTTTCTATTGGGGCTGGTGGCTAGCTTGGGCGCCGTTTGTGGGTATGTTTATCGCCCGTATTTCCCGTGGACGCACCATTCGAGAGTTCGTGATGGGCGTGCTGTTAATTCCCACCGCATTTACCCTGTTGTGGATGACGGTATTTGGCAACAGTGCAATTGCTCTGGTCAATGAAGCGGGTGCAGCAGAGCTTGAGCAGATGGTAATTTCCAATACGCCAGTAGCTTTGTTTGTGTTCTTAGAGCAATTCCCATGGTCTCAATTGTTGTCGCTGCTGGCTGTGCTGATGATTGTGGTGTTCTTTGTTACCTCTTGCGATTCAGGGGCGATGATCATCGATATGCTGTGCTCCCACGGTCGCAACGATACCCCCCTTTGGCAGCGCCTGTTTTGGGCGATTGCGGTCGGTGTCGTTGCTGCGGTGTTGTTGTTCGCCGGTGGTCTGAGTGCTTTGCAAACCATGACCATAGCATCGGCCTTACCCTTTACTGTCATTTTATTGATAGCACTGGTGGGCTTGATGAACGCGCTTAATGTGGAGCTGGCTAAGCAAGAGAGCCTGCAAATGAACGTGGCGCCGAGTAGCCCACCGCAAAGCCAGGAAGATTGGGAGGACCGGCTGCAAAACATCATCGAATTCCCCAGTCGCTCAAACGTCAACAAGTTCATTCACCGCATCGTGAAGCCGGGGCTCGAAGAGTTAGCGAAGAAATTTGAAGAGAATAACTTAAGCACCGAGCTCAAGGTGGTGGATTACGGCGTGCGCCTCACTGTGCATCACGGCGATGAGCAGAACTTTGCTTACGGCGTATACCGTAAAAAACACCAACAACCAGATTTTAGTTTGAGCGAGGAAGAAAACGATGACGACGACGAGCATCACTACTACCGAGCCGAAGTTCACTTAATCGAAGGTGGGCAGGATTACGACATCATGGGCTGGTCCAAGAAAGCGGTGATTAACGACGTCATCGACCAGTACCAAAAGCACCTGCACTTCTTACACTTGCTGCGCTAATTGGGCACTAGCTCGAGGTAAGGTGGCGCTCGAGCTTTTCCACCAAAAAGGTGCGAAGGGTTTGAGCGCTGTGTTTGTTGTGCTGACGATCGGTAAACAACAAATTCAGCGGCGCATCTTCGCCCCGCCACTCTGGGCAGGCGCGAACCAAGCGACTGTGTTTTAAGTCATCGGCAACGTCCAGCACAGACTTGTAGGCAATCCCCTTACCCGCCAATGCCCAACGTCGCACCGCTTCACCATCGCTGGCGAGCCGATCGCCTTTGACCGTAATCTCATAGCTGCGCTCTTGGTGTTTGAACCACCAATGATTGTGCGGCGAGCCGCCTAGACCATAACTCAAGCAATTGTGTTCACTTAGTTGCTTGGGGTGTTTGGGCGTGCCGTGTCTGGCCAAATACTCAGGCGATGCGCATAACACTCGATAGTTGTTTTTGAGCAAGGGCAGTGCAATCAAACTGGAATCCTGCGGCTGACCATAGCGAATCGCGATATCCACCGGTTGACCATAGATGTCGGCCAAATTGTCGGATAAGTGCACCCGCAACTGTATGTCTGGGTGCTGTACTTGAAAGTCATCGAGCCAGTCTAAAAACAAGTGACGCCCGCAATCTGAAGGCATAGAAATTTGCAGTAGGCCGCTGAGCTTGGCCTGATTTTGCTGCAGGTCGGCGATACCCGAGCTCAACGCGGTGATGGCTTGCTGACAAACCGGCAAAAACTCTTCTCCTTGGCGGGAAAGTCGCAATCGCCGAGTGGATCGCACAAACAAGGCGCAACCCAACTCGGCTTCCAAGCGCTTCATCGCAGCACTGATTGCTGCCGGAGTCATGTCTCTCTCACGCGCTGCGGCACTGAGGCTGCTTAGTCGCGCCACATCCACAAAGATTTGTAAATCGTTAAGAGCTTTCACCGTAATTCTTCAGCTATTTTCAAAATATTTTTAATAGTGATTCAAGCTAAGGCTAGTTTTTCAACTAAGCTTGGTCAACTAAAGTTATCCCCACAGACATAGCGCCTTCGCTAAACCATTCAAAAACACTGCTGGAGAAGCATCAATGAAAGCTGTTGCCTATCAAGAATCACTCACCATAGATAATCCTAAGTCGCTGCAAGATGTGGAGTTGGATAAACCCAGCGCTGCCGGTCGCGACCTGCTGGTCAAGGTTGAAGCCATCTCGGTGAACCCGGTGGATACCAAAATCCGCACTCGAGTGGCCGCTGCCGAGGGTGAGTGGAAGGTGCTTGGTTGGGACGCGGTAGGTGTGGTTGAGCAAGTGGGCGATGACGTTAGCTTGTTCAATGTGGGAGACAAGGTTTGGTACGCGGGCGATCTCACTCGTTCGGGCAGTAACGCGGAATATCAGCTGGTGGATGAGCGCATAGTGTCCAAAGCACCGAGCAGTATTTCGTCGGCGGAGGCCGCAGCTTTGCCACTGACCACAATCACCGCATGGGAAATGCTATTTGACCGCTTGAAAGTTGATACCCAAAGCCGCAAACGCATTTTGGTGATCGGCGCTGCCGGTGGTGTTGGTTCGATTTTGGTTCAGCTGGTGAAACAACTGACCCAGCTTGAAGTGGTGGCGACCGCCTCTCGCCCAGAGACCCAAACTTGGTTGAAAGAGCTAGGGGCGGATCGGGTAATCAACCACAGAAACCCGCTTAGCGAAGAGCTTGGCGAGCCTGACAGTGTGGACTATGTGGTGAGCCTGACTAACAGTGAAGATCACTTAGAAGAAGTGATGAAACTCATCAAGCCGCAAGGGCAATACGCGCTGATTGACGATCCAGAGAATTTCGATATTCGCGCGTTGAAGCTCAAAAGCGTGTCACTGCACTGGGAGTTTATGTACACCCGTTCCATGTTCCAAACTCAGGACATGATTGAGCAGCACAAGCTATTGGCGCAAGTGGCGTCAATGATTGATGCCGGTGAGCTTAAGACCACTGTCGGTGAGCACTTTGGGCAGATTAATGCCGCTAACCTGCGGCGCGCCCATGAGTTGTTGGAGTCACAAACCGCCAAAGGCAAAATTGTTCTTGAGGGCTTCTAAGCAAGCCTAATCAAAAATCTAGAGCAAAGCGCCCCCTGAAGTTAACTCAGGGGGCGCTTTTTTGTGGTTTAGCAGCCGGAATTGGTGCTACAACAATTGCTAGTTTGGCTTTTTGTTAGTTCACGAGCCTTTGGGTCACAACAGTTTTGGACGTCCGAGCTTTCGCAACGGTTCGTGTCACAGCAATCACTCTCACGGCTATCCGATTGGCAGCGACAGCAATCGTCTTGGCTGCAGCAATTGCCATCTTGCTGGCACTCACTATCTTTGCAGCAGCGCAGTTCGCGTCCTAAATAAGTGGCTTCATCCAAGTAGAAGTTGGTGAACTTGTTTTCAAACTCATCACTGACCGAGGCTTTGGCGATTCCTGTGGCCATAAGTGCACTTTGCCAGGCTTGGACTTTGGGGAAATCCCTTACCATGTCAAAACAGGTGTGCTGACGAATGATGTTGGCGCGGTGCAGCAGCGGCAACCAAGCCATGTCTACATTGCTTAGCGACTCGCCTTTAAAGTAAGGGCCTTCGCCTAAGATTTTTTCGACTTTGGCAAAAGATTTAGCCAGCTTTTCCATGCGCTCGATTAAGGTGTCCTTGTCTGCACTGCGCATCGCGGAGCACTGGGCTAGGTAATGCTTGCTGGCCTGATAACTCCAGGCGCGGTCCAAGGCTTTTTGCTCTGCAGTGATTTGAGCTTCTAACGCGGGATAGGCGTCGTCTAAGTACTCGGCAATAGCGTCGGATTCAAACAAGGCTGAGCCTGATTCTGTTATCAGCACAGGCACCTGGCCGTTGGGCGAAATGTCTAAAAACCATTGCGGCTTTTCTTTGAGGCTAATGTACTCAACTTCATAGGGCAGCCGCTTGGCTTCCAGCAGCGCGGTAATGCGTTGAACAAATGGGCAGATGGTAAAACTTACTACTTTAATCATGTTTACGTCCCGTTAGTGTCTTCTGCCTAATAAGACGGACGAGCCACTAAAAAGACGATAAAAAATCGAAAAAAACTAGCAGTTTTTGCAACCCTTTGAATTTGTCGTGCAATCGCTGAGTCTTCCACCAGCATCCAGTTCGAAATCGCAACAGGCGTCAAACAGGGCGCGCAACTGCTGCCGACTTTTGTGCACTCTGGATTTCAAGGTTGAATAGGGGAGCTGATGCTCCTCGGCATAGCGTTTTTGCGGCGTGCCTTGAAGATCGATTTGGGTCAGTAACTCGGCGCCACCATCTGGCAGGGATTGCACAAAGGGCGAGATACATTCGCTCAGGGAATCCATTAACGATTGTTGGTTATCTTGATACCACAGGGTTTCGCTGTCATCTAACACATCGCGACCTTTGCGGCGGTAGTAGTCGACAATGCTGTGGTTGGCGATTTGATACAGCCAGGGTTTGAGCTTGGCGCCTGAGCTAAGTTCTGGCAGTTTTTGGTAGCTTTTCAACAGAATATCCTGAAGCAAGTCCTCAACTTGGTGCTCGTCTGAGACTCTAGATCGCAAGAAGGCCTGCAGTTGCTGGCGGTACTGGCTCCAAATGGTTTCAACAGTCGGGGTTGCGCTCATTGGTAATGTCCTAGTTTGAGGAACGCCAGCTCAGCGTTCGCTGAAACCTTAATGTTGGATGAAAGTTTTGCGAAGTCCAGTGATAGACAACAATACCAGTCGCTTTTTGTCTCGAATGTGTGATACATGCAAACGCACCGTCATTGCTGAGAATTAAACACCCCTAGCACGGCAAGTTCGCTGATTTCCTTAAAGCCTTGCGCGGCCGCGTTGGACGACATCAGCCAAACGATAGCCGCTATGAATTTCCACCGAACCGACATAATTATGGGTTTTCCCTGAGCAATTCTGAGCTGATTAAACCCCACCCATTGTAGAAGACGCATACAAATTCGAATCAAAACCAAAATGTTAGCGCTAACACTGTCAGCCCCTGTAGGCCCCCTAGTCAGTAGTTCTCTAGACAGCTAGTAAGCGTGGCTTCAAGCGCTGGTCAAACCAGCTAAAAGCCAGAATTTACAGCCTTGTGTAAATGATTGGTTAATAAAATGTTGACGATTATCTTTCCCTAAATTATGTTTATGAAAGCGCTTTCAATAAGGCGAAAAGAATAATGATTCTGATTTGCCATCAACAGGCAGTAAGCAAAGTGCGGATCGAAAGCAGAGAGAGCTAACAACAATTACACCTTGGGTGAGGACGGAATAATGAAGTATCAAAGCTTCAAAAAAACGCACTTGGCTACCAGTCTATCGCTGGCGCTGGGTGCAGCAGCGATGTCTCCGCTGGTGTCGATGGCAGAAGAAGTCGACGAGAACGTAGAAGTAATTCAGGTGAAAGGTATTCGAGGTAGTTTGATCAAATCTACCGACATCAAACGTCAAGCGGACGGTGTGGTTGACGCCATTTCTGCTGAAGACATTGGTAAAATGCCCGACACCAACTTGGCCGAATCGCTGCAACGTATTACCGGTGTAGCGATTGACCGTACCAACGGTGAAGGTTCGAAAATCACCGTGCGTGGCTTTGGTCCTGACTACAACGTAGTGACCCTTAACGGTCGCCAGATGCCGGCGGCTAACCTAGAAGCCACGAGTGCTGCTAACTCCCGTTCGTTTGATTTCGCCAACTTGGCAGCAGAGAGCGTCAGCGGTGTTGAGGTTTACAAAACCAGCACAGCTAAGCTAGCCACCGGTGGCATTGGTTCAACCATTAACATCACGACCGCTCGTCCACTGGATAACCCAGGCTTGGTGGCCAGTATTGGCGCCAAAGGAATTTACGATTCGTCAGTAGACGATGGCGACGGCAGTGGCTCTAAAGTAACACCTGAAGTGTCTGGTATTTTCAGCCAAACCTTTCTAGACGACACCGTGGGAATTGCACTTACTGGCTCCCTGTCTCGTCGTGACTTGACTCGTAATACCGCTGAAACCTCAAGTGGTTGGTTCACTATGAACGGGACAGCCGGTCTAACCGATGATCCTGATTGGGGTTCATTACCCACCAATGGTAATTTCGTAAACCGTCCACAAGAAAAGGATGTGTACTCAGTACCGCGAAACCTGTTGTACAGTTTTAACGACATTAAACGTGAGCGTGCCAATGGTCAGGTAACCTTACAGTGGGCGCCGACCGACAAACTTAAAGGTACCTTGGACTACACCTACTCGGAGCAGGATGTCGAAACGCGTCGTCAGGAAATGTCGACCTGGTTTAACGGTAACCCTGTGGCTGGTGAATACACCAAAGGCACCAATACCCAAGGTTCGGTTGTCGGCCCTGTGATATACTCGGACTCTACTGGTGCTGATGTTGGTTTGGGTACCGGTAACTGGGGAACGGTTAACAAGAATCATTCTGCGGGCTTTAACCTAGAGTACTTAGCTACCGATAACTTGAGCTTTGAGTTGGACTTCCACCGCTCAACCGCCGAAGCCGGCGCCAAAGACAACCGCGGTTCAAACAACGTCATTTCAGCAGTTCAGTTCGACCGAGTGGGCACCACAGTCGACTACAGCAAAGACTTTCCTGTGATGGACATCGCTTTCGCTGATGGTGTTGCTGGGCTGGATCCCGCTCGCATGTCGACCTCAGGTACCAGTTTCCGTAATTCGTACAACAAATCTGAAATCGATCAGTTGCAACTGTCTGGTGAGTACGTTTTTGACGAGGGCATTGTAGAGAGTATTGATTTTGGTGTGGTTGCGCTGACATCCAAAAACCGCTCGGCCTTCTCCAATACTCAACGCGACCGTTGGGGCGGTTACGGCACACCAGACCAATACCCTGACCAGATTTTTGTTCAGCAAGACTTGAAGAAACGATTTAGCGGCTTGCCGGGCGTGGACAATCCAAACCTAGAGCCAGTGTTTTACTCTTCGGAGTTTAACGACCTAGTTCAGGCAATCTCGGATGTGGCTGCAGCCAATGGTGATATTTTAGGGCCGTGTGGCACTATTTTGTGTGCGGATCCTAACTTCTCTACTGACCGTCGCACCAAGGAAGAGCAAACCGCGGCTTTCTTGCAAGCCAATTTGGCTTGGGATATTGCCGACATGCCAACCCGTTTAATCCTTGGTGTCCGCTATGAAAATACCAAGGTGACCGCCGACGCTAAGGTGCCGACTTACAACGAGATTGTGTGGTCCGGTGACAACGAGTTTACCGCTCAATCAACCGGCGAAGTCTTTACTCAGCAAAAGGGTGACTACAGCTACTTCCTGCCGAGCTTCGACTTCCGTATCAATCCAATGGATGACTTGGTACTGCGGGCTTCGTTCAGCCAATCGATTACTCGTCCAAGCTACGCCGATATTCAAGGCGGCCAAACCATTAACCCATTGCTGCGTCAAACCGGCGGTACGGGTAACTTTGGTAACACCAACTTGAAGCCATTTGAGTCGTCAAACTACGACTTGTCGGCAGAGTGGTACTACGGCGAAGGCAGTTATGTTTCTGCGGGCTACTACATGAAGGACGTGAAAAACTTCATTGGCCAAGACACCTTCCAGGATGAAACTTGGCAATTGCCACATCCAGGCCAGGGCCCTCGTTACTTGCAAGCTCGAGAAGCTGTTGCAGCAGCCGGTGGGGATCCCGACAACAACACAGAAATTCGCCAGTACTTTGTTGATCAGAACTGGGTGAATGAAGACGGTGAAATCGTCGGTGAGGATGGCGATCCATTGGCCGTATTCGAAATCTTCACTCCAGTTAACGCTCGCAAAGCAAAAATTGACGGTTTTGAGTTGGCTTTACAGCACTTGTTTGGCGAGTCAGGCTTCGGTCTAGCAGTCAACTACACCAAGGTTAACGGTGATGTGAAGTATGACAACTACAACACCAATAAGGAGCGTTACGAAGGTCAAGAAGTCCCCAACCAGTTCGTTTTACTGGGGCTAAGTGACACCTTCAACGGCGTGTTCTTCTACGACCAAAATGCATTCCAGGCGCGTATTGCGTACAACTGGCGTGACAAGTTCCTGACCTCGACCATTGATGGTAATGGCGAACGCAACCCAATTTATACCGATGCCTACGGTCAATGGGATGCCAACGTCAGCTATGACTTCACTGAGAACTTCTCGGTATTTGGTGAAGTGATTAACCTAACTGGTGAGTACCAGCGTTTGGTCGGTCGTCACCCGAACATGATTATTGCGATTAACAAGCAAGCCCCTCGTTATCACTTGGGTGCTCGTTACAAGTTCTAATCACTGGCGTCGATTGGGAAACAGCCGCACTCTCCCGCGGCTGTTTTTTTGCCATCAAAGCGCGGGATAAGGTATAAAAAGGAGAGGCGAAATCCTGCAACATTTGAGAGAAAAAACAATAACAACTCAAGCTGAAGAGGTAGCCTAATTAATGGCGCAAGCGATTCAACACGTACTGATTGTCGGCGGTGGTACCGCCGGTTGGCTAACGGCAGCGATATTAGCTTCAGAGCACGCCAGTCACAAAGATAATGGCATCACAGTCACTCTGGTTGAATCTCCAGATGTAGCCACCATTGGGGTCGGAGAAGGTACTTGGCCTACCATGCGCGAGACGCTGCAGCGCATTGGTCTAAATGAACGCGACTTTTTGAGTTTTACCCAGGCGTCTTACAAGCAAGGGTCCAAATTTGTCGGTTGGCGCAACGGCAGCGCTGACGACGCCTACTACCATCCTTTTTCTTTGCCCGAGGGCTACCTAGACACAGACATTCTGCCTTATTGGCAGATGCACTGTGGTTCACAATCCTTGGCGGATGCTTTTAGCGGACAAAGCCGGCTTTGTGATGCCGACAAGGCGCCCAAACAGGCCGCAACTCCAGATTATGCTGGGGTGGCAAATTATGGTTACCACCTAGATGCGGGCAAATTCGCTGAAATGCTCACCCGCCATTGCGTTGAGCGCCTTGGTGTTAAGCACATCAAAGACCACATCCAAGCGGTTGAACCTGCGTCAAATGGTGACATACAGGCGGTGGTGACTCGTAATCATGGGCCGCTTAAGGCGGATTTGTTTGTCGACTGTAGTGGTCTTAACGGCCTGCTGATCGACAAGCACTATGGCATTGAATTCGAGTCGGCCCATCAAGTGCTGTTTAACGACCGAGCCATTGCCATGCAAGTGCCCTACTCTGAGCAGGATCAAGCCATCGCCTCAGCGACCATAGCGACCGCTCAAAGCGCTGGCTGGATCTGGGATATCGGCTTGCAAAGCCGCCGCGGCACGGGTCACGTCTATTCCAGCGCCCATATGGACCCAGACCAAGCTGAGTCCGCCTTGCGTCACTATGTGGCTCAAAGTGTGGGACAACAACAAGCCGAGCAATTGAGCTGCCGCCACATCAGTATTCGCCCAGGCCATCGCAAACAGTTTTGGCATCGCAATTGTGTGGCGGTTGGAATGGCTGCGGGCTTTATCGAACCGCTAGAAGCCTCGGCGCTGGCTTTGGTCGAGCTGTCCGCCAAGATGTTGGCCGAGCAGCTGCCAAGAGATCATCAAACCATGGCGATAACCGCCAAGCGATTCAATCAAAAATTCTTACTGCGCTGGCAGCGAATTATCGAGTTTTTGAAACTGCATTACGCCATCAGTCAGCGCGATGACAGTCAGTACTGGCGCGATAATCGCAATAGTAATAGTTGGCCTGAGCGCCTCGCCGAATTACTTGAGTTGTGGCAACGGCAATCGCCTTCGCGTTTTGACTTTGAGATGGCTGAGGAAATATTCCCATCTGCGAGTTACTTCTACGTGCTGTACGGCATGGGGTTTCAGACTCAGATTGCGAGTAATGCTCGAGTACAGCGCCAGTTGCAACAAGCGGCTAAACACTACCAACAAGCCCAACAAAAAACACAACAAATGCTGGCGGGCCTTCCGGGCAACCGCGAGCTATTACAACAAATTACTGCAGCGTCTATGGCGGCGACTCGCTAAGTTTCCCACGGAGAGAACATGTCTAATCACGCGATTCTGAACAATATTGATCATCTGGATTTAAAAGTGAGCACCGAGCGCCGAGCCGAACTGGGTGATGACTTGATGTGTGTACAAACGTTTCCTTTGGAGTTTAGAAATGTTCAGGCCGAATACCCGATTTTTTTCAGTCACCACCCGCAAACCAACGAATTGCAGCCGCTAGTAATGTTTGGCTTTGAGCACGGTGAGAACTTATATCTGGACAGCAACGGGTGGCGCGCCGACTACATTCCGCTAATGGTGGAAAAAGGACCGTTCATGATTGGCACTCAGACCTTTCCTAACGAGCCTGATCGCAACGAGCCTGTGCTGACCATAGATTTAGACAGTCCTCGAGTAAGCGCGACCGCTGGAGAGTCCTTATTCTTGCCTCATGGCGGCAGTAGCGAATTTACTGAACGCATGGCTTCGGTAATGCAAGCGGTCTACGAAGGGGACGGGCACAGCAAGGGGTTGGTTGCTGCTTTAGAAAAGCATCAATTGTTAGAACCTTTCTTTTTGGATATCGAGCTAGACAATGGGGATCGGCATCGCTTATCAGGCTTTATGACCATAAACGAAGACAAACTGTCGGAGTTGGACGCCGAAGCCCTTGCTGAGCTTAATCAGCAAGGGTATCTCCAGCCAATTTACATGGTTATAGCGTCGCTTTCGAACATTCGTCGCTTAATTGCTTTTAAGAATCAGAGCTTGGCTGAATGAACAGGCTCGGCGAATTGGCCCCAATTCAGGAGCTAGAGGGTTTAAGTCGCTCAGGCCTAACCGATGAACTACTAACTCGGGATACTCCTTGGGTGGCTCGCGGTTTGATGGCCGACTGGCCTATGGTCAAAGCTGGTCAGCAAGGTGCCCGTCATGCGCGCGAATACTTGCTGCAGTTTTACCAGGGTATTACGGTCGGGACCTTTAGCGCCGATGCTAAGTACCAGGGGCGCTATTTCTACAACGAGGCAATGGATAACGTAAATTTCGAGCGCGCACCGGCCAAGCTAGATCAAGTGTTTACGCGCTTGCAACAGTTAGAAGCTGAATCGGACCCGTCGTCTTTGTACGTGGGTTCGACCACCATAGACAATTGTCTGCCCGGGTTTCGACAGCACAATGACGTGGATTTGGGTGAGCGTGATGCACTGGCTACCATTTGGATGGGTAACCGCAGCACAATTGCCGCCCACTATGATTTACCGGACAACCTTGCCTGTGTCGTGGCTGGGCGCCGCCGTTTTACCCTATTTCCACCTGAGCAACTGGAAAACCTCTACGTTGGGCCGTTGGACTTTACTCCAGCGGGTCAGTCCATCAGTTTAGTGGATTTCGACAACCCAGATTTCGAGCGATTTCCCAAGTTTCGCGAGGCGCTGGCGAACGCACAGACGGTCGAGCTTGAGCCGGGCGATGCAGTCTTTATTCCGGCCATGTGGTGGCACCATGTGAAGGCCTCGACTGTTTTTAATGTGCTTATCAACTACTGGTGGCGTCAATCCCCGGCCTTCATGAGCGCCCCGCACAACGCGTTACAGCACGCATTGATGGACATTCGCGCATTACCTAAAGCGCAGCGCAAGGCTTGGAAAGCGTTTTTCGACTACTACATTTTTGAGGCCGATGAGTCGACCCACGCCCATATTCCCCATGAGGCGCTGGCCAGTCTGGGCGAGCTAGACGCTCACAAGGCGATGCGTTTGCGCGCATTATTACTGAACAAACTTAAACGATGAGATTACAAGCCCCAGAACTGCAATTGAGGAGTAGACATGCAACAAGGGATTAAAAAATTGGTCATCGCCGGTGGTGGTACCGCGGGTTGGATGGCCGCTGCGGCGATTGCCAAGCATTTGGGCAAGGTCGTAGACATCACCTTGGTCGAGTCTGACGAAATTGGCATTGTCGGCGTGGGCGAAGCCACCATTCCGACCATGGTGTTCTTCCACAATTTGTTGGGTATTAAAGAACACGAGTTTGTCAAAGCCTGTCAGGGCACCTACAAGCTGGGCATTAAGTTTGAAAACTGGCGCGATGTGGGCGAGGACTATCTGCACGCCTTTGGGGTTACCGGTAAGGACTGTTGGGCTTGCGGCTTTCAGCACTTTTGGATGCGTGGGCGCAAAATGGGCATTGCTGGCGACTTTGGTGATTACTGTCTCGAGCGCAAAGTGGCTGAGGCCAACAAGTTCGCTCACCTGCCCGACAATGGCCTGAACTACGCGTTTCATATTGACGCCAGCTTGTACGCCAAATTCCTGCGTCAGTTCGCCGAAAAGCACGGCATTACTCGAGTTGAGGGCAAAATTGAATCGGTACAAACCCGCCCAGAAGACGGCAATATCACCAGCCTAACCTTGCAATCCGGTGAGGTACTCGATGGCGATTTCTTTATCGACTGTACCGGTTTTAGAGGCCTGTTGATCGAACAAACCTTACATACCGGCTACGAAGACTGGTCCCATTGGCTCCCTTGCGATAGTGCGCTGGCGGTTCAAACCAAATCCGTCAGCGAGCCTTTGCCTTACACGCGGTCTATTGCTCGCGAGTCGGGCTGGCAGTGGCGAATTCCGCTGCAACATCGCGTTGGTAATGGCTTGGTTTACTGTTCTAAGTACATGAGCGATGAGCAGGCCAAAGCTCAGTTACTCGACAATATTGAAGGCGAGACCTTAACCGAGCCGAGACAGATCAAATTCCGCACCGGTCGACGTCGCAAGCAGTGGAACAAAAACTGCTTAGCGGTGGGCTTGGCTTCGGGTTTCTTGGAGCCACTGGAATCCACCAGTATCCATCTGATTCAGCAAAATATTGTGCGCTTTTTACGGATGTTTCCGGCCCAGGGCGTTTCTCAAACCGACATCAACGAATTTAACAAGCAAGCGGCGTTTGATATGGAGACCATACGCGACTTCATTATTTTGCACTACAAGGTGACCAATCGCCGCGACTCCGATTTTTGGCGTTACTGCTCGGGCATGGAGGTGCCTGCTTCGTTGGCGCATAGAATTCAGTTGTTTAAAGATACTGGGCGTGTGTTCCGCGAAGGCAACGAATTGTTCGATGATTCTTGGCAGCAAGTGATGATAGGACAAGGATTGATACCGAACAGTTATCATCCGCTGGTGGACACCATGAGCGAAGCGGAAATTACTAATTTCTTAGCCCACGTTAAGTCCAATGTGGACAAGGTAGTGGCTCAGCTACCCGGTCACCAAGACTACATCAACAAGATGGTGGCAGTGAGCGAGTAAGCGCCAATTAGAAACAAAAAAGGCAGCCATTAGGCTGCCTTTTCTAATGGATAACTCTTACTGGTCGCAAGTGTTAGCTTGAGCGTCAACACCAAGCTCAATGTGGCTAAATGCTAAGGTCAGCTTGCCATCGGTCTTGAGTGTGAACGGGCTAAACACCTGTCCCAAGTTTGAACCGGCTTTGCCAATGCAACTCAGGCTTACGCTAAGGGTCTGCCACTCGCCGATGCTGGCTTGGTTCAACTGTTCGCTGATGTCGATAAGACCAGGGCACTCCACCCCGTGATCGCAACCAAAGCCCAAGTAGACCGGCGCGGTTGGTGCTTGGTCTAGGCGGTAGTTAACAATCAGTGATGCGCCCTGCTCCCAATAACCGCGAAGGTCTTTGGGGAAGGCCGAGATAAAGGCTATCTTGGCGCTCTCGCTGCCATCAAAGCTCACTAGGCGGGCGTCTTCTTGAACGTTCAAATCAAAGCTGCTGACACTCAGCGCGCCGAAGGTTTGCACGTTGGCAGATTGCTGTTGCTTGCTATCGCCAGAGTGAAGTTCTACTTCGTAGGGGGCTTTAACCGCCCGGTCAAACAGCACCAATTGAGCCACAGTTGCTGTGGTACCGCTGTCGGTGTTTAGGTCATCGCCAAGGGTGTTGTCTTGACCGTAGCGCAGACCAAAGCCATAAGGCAGTAGCGGTGTTTCGTCGGTATCACCGCGGTTAACCACTTGATCTGGACGGTCTGGCCAAGAGAAGGACAGTTTGCCATGGAAGTCGAAGTTAACTGAACCGTCGGCCTTGGTCAGAATCACGTCGGCTACGCCTTGGCCTTCGGTACCTGGCAACCACACGGCAACAAAGGCATCAGAGGCGTTTAGCTCAGCGTTAACCCACATAGGGCGACCACTGATAAACAAGCTAACCACTGGAATACCCTTGGCTTTTAGTGCCTGCAACATGGCTAAGTCTGACTTATCGCCGCGTTGATACTCTAGGTTGTCCAAATCACCATTACCTTCGGCGTATGGTTGCTCGCCAAAGACAACAATTGCCACATCGGGTTTCTGTTCAAACTCGCCTTGCACGGACAGCTCAGCCTGACCACCGGCGGCAGTAACCGCAGCATTGATACCGTCCCAAATTGAGCTAGCGCCAGGGAAGTCGCTATTTTCATTACCGGTACCTTGCCAGGTAATACTCCAACCACCGGACTGCTGACCTATGTTGTCGGCACCCGTACCCGCCACCAACACTTTCTGACCTGGGTTAAGCGGCAGAATGTTGTTTTTATTTTTAAGCAGCACTAACGACTGACGTACCGCATCGCGGGCGATGTCTCTGTGCTCTTTGGCACCAATTAAACTGGTATCGCCAGACAATGGACGGTTGGCGGGACTTGGCTTATCGAATAGGCCTGCGCGCACTTTGACTCGCAAAATACGAGTGACCGCATCGTCGATGCGAGTCATAGGGATCACGCCGGACTTGGCTTGCTCGATCAGGTTGTAATACAGCGGCTTCCAAGTTGGAGTTGGCGCCATGTACATATCCAAACCGGCGTTGGCGGCTTGTGGGCAATCTTCGTTGGTACATCCAGGGATTTGGCCATGACCGTTCCAGTCACCAACCACAAAGCCATCAAAACCCATGCGCTCTTTTAGCACTTGGGTCAGCATGTAGTGACTGCCGTGAATTTTTTCGCCTTGCCAGCTGTTAAACGACGCCATTACCGATTGCGAGCCGGCGTTTAGGCCGCCCACGTACCCTTGGGCGTGAATGTCGAACAACTCTTGCTCGCTGGCAGTGTTGTTACCTTGGTCGTCGCCGCCCTCAGTACCGCCATCACCGACAAAGTGCTTAACAGTACTGATCACGCGTTGTTCGTTGAGGAAGTCTTTGCCAGGAGTACCTTGCAGCCCGCGAACAATCGCTGATGCATAGCTGGCGAGAATCTCAGGGTCTTCAGAATAGGCTTCGTAGGTACGCCCCCAGCGGTCGTCACGAGTCACGGCTACGGTCGGCGCAAACACCCAATCGATGCCTGTGGCCATCACTTCACGAGCGGTAGCGCCGGCGACTTGCTCAATAAGCGCCGGATTGTGCGCCGCACCCAGACCGATATTGTGAGGGAATAAGGTCGCGCCAATGACATTGTTATGACCGTGAACCGCATCCGTACCCCACATGGTAGGAATGCGGGTACCGTCTAGACTGTCGTCAACCGACGCCTGATACATGGCTTCTGCCAGGTCCACCCAGTCCTTCACTGTGGCGTGCTTGTCGCCATTAGGGAAAGAGCCGCCGCCATTTAGGTAAGAGCCAAAGCCATACTTGCGCATGTCTTCAATGGTAATGTCGCGAATTTCTGGCTGGATCATCTGGGCAATCTTTTGCTCCAGAGTTAGCTCGGCGAGTAAATCCTTAACTTTCTGCTCGACTTGAGGATCGGCTTTTACTTCTGGATTCAGCACTGGCCAAATCTGGGTCGACTCCGCCGTTTGATTGTCAGTCGTTGGTTGGCTGGTAGTTTCTTTCATGGCTTGTCCGCATCCACTGGTTAAGGCCGCTAATAACATTAAGCTGGTGTACTTCAGCTTGGGCCGATACAAATGCGTGGGTCTCATAGGTCCGTGTTGCTCTATTGTTTTGATTTTGTTTAAACCATAGCACTTAATCCGCTTGAGTGTAAGCGCTTTCATGGTAGTATGAGGTTTATATCCCGCTGTGTCTTTTTGCAGTTAAGCCAATGACATTTATTGAGCTTCTGATACAGTAACGCTGCAGTTGATACAGGATGTATGCTAGATGGCCACAATTTACCAAGTTTCGAAGAAAGCAGGCGTCTCTTTAGCCACGGTTTCTCGAGTTGTTAACAACAACCCAAAAGTCAGCGAAAACACGCGTTTAAAGGTGTTAAAAGCCATGCAAGAGCTTGGCTATCGCCCCAATGCGACCGCGCAATCTTTGGCATCCAATCGCTCTAATAGCATAGGTATTGTGGTTTCCGAATTGGAAGGTCCTTTCTTTGGCCCCATGATGTGCGAAATCGAAGCTAACTTCCGCAGTGCCAATAAGCATGTGATCATCGCCCCAGGCAACAGTGATGAGTTGCAAGAAAAAAGCGCCATCGATTTTCTGATTTCTCGCAACTGCGATGCCCTAATTCTTTATGTCGACGCGGTCTCTGACGACTATTTAGCCGAGCTGGCAAAAGGCGATACGCCGATTGTGCTGATTAATCGCCAAGTAAGTTCTATCGCCGACCGCTGTATTAATCTAGACAACGAACAAGGCGGCTATCTGGCCACCAAGGCCTTGCTTGACCTTGGTCATCAGCACATCGCCTATATTGCCGGTCCTCAGTGGAAGGTGGACGCGCGTTCTCGTTTTGACGGCCATTGTCGCGCTTTAAAAGAAGCTGGGATCGAGTTCGACTCCAGTCTGTTCTACGAAGGTGATTATCACGAGTCCAGTGGCAGTGAAGGCATGTTGTATTTACACAAAACCGGCCGCCCATTCAGCGCTGTGGTTTGTGGCAACGATCAAATGGCCTCTGGTGCTATGTCTGCCGCAAGAGACTGTGGCTTGCGCTTACCGGAAGACTTGTCCGTGGTGGGGTTTGACGATGCGTTATTTGCTCGCTACATGCACCCGAAATTGACCACAGTGGTCAACCCGGTTAAAGAGTTTGGGGCGCAAGCGGCTAAGTGGGTGCTTGCTAACGTATACGACAAGTCCAAAGTCGAAACCCAAACCGTTTTCGAGCCGGAATTACGCATCAGGGACTCGGTCCAACCGCGCTAAACTAACAACCGTCGGTCACCACTTCATAGCCTGGCTGGCTTGCGGTCTGGTCGTTGTGGCAATTGCTCGGGTTGGTGGTTCCCCACGACTGGGTATACTTGAAATAACACTGGCTGTCTTTAATGCTGCTCGAGCCTGATTGGTATCCAAAATAGGTTTTATCTACTCCTTCGTATTCAAACCCCAAGGTTTCGTCCGAATAGGTCATTCGACCGGCCACGTCCGTATTGTCTAAGAAGCCACACTTCAACCGAGTTTCAAACACGCCATCGCCATCGAGATCCACGTCGATAAGGTCGGGGCGATTGTTGACCGACTGAGTGGAGTAGCTGGCGAGCTTGGATTTCATGTAGACCTGATCGTTAGCGGCTTTGGCCGCTACTGCCAGCTGATTGATCACCTCAGAACGGGCTTCGTGGCGTAAGCTAATGAACTTTGGAATCGCTAGCACGGCGATTATTGCCAAAATTATCAGCGTGATAACTAGCTCAATGAGAGTAAATCCTGTCGTGCGGCGCATAGCTTCCCTACTACCTCAGATTGGGTTACACCAATGTTACTGGGGGAATGCGTTTGGTCAAGAAAAAAGGCGCCGAAGCGCCTTTTTGAAGTTAACGTTTTACGCTAAGCATGTACTTGGCCACTGCCAGACGCGTCTCTTCGTCTAGATAGTTTTGCGGTGGCATTTCTGGATAGTCAGGACGCTTTTTCACTGGGTTGGCAATGTACTCGGCCAATCCTTGCGGGTTGTCCATGTACAGGGCTTGGATCATCTGAACCGGAGGACCAATCATGCGACCTGTGTAGGTGTGACAACCTGCACACACGCCTAGATAAGCGATTTGGCCACGGTCTTCCGCTAGGATCTCACGAGGTGGCACAGGCTCGTCCAGCAAGTAAGTGGTGACCGAGTGAGTGTTACTAAAGTCACACTCGGCAAAGTCATCCACACCCACTGTGATGTAGCGATGACGATTAATGATGCACGAATCTCTCGAGGGGCCTACGCGTACGATATCAGGGTTGCCACTCTTGAACTCTGTCAACATCAGGGCTTTGACTTCATCAATGGTGTCATAGCCGTTGTTGAGCATGGTGTTGTTCAAAATAGCCAACTGGTCTGGGTTAGGTTCAGACTCTGGGTCAATGGTGGTGTTTGGCGCATTGGCGTGGTCGGTGATCAGAATGCCGGCGGTCTTGTTGTCGGAGATGATATTACCTTCAACAATCACTTGGTCCGCCGCCATGATCAGGATACCTGTACCTGCCGGGATACCGGCAACGGTTGAACCTGGGGCGCCAAAGTTGTGGTGGTTGTTACCCACAATAAAGTTATTGCGAATAATCACGTCATAAGTGGTTTTGATTGGCAGACCAGGAGTAATGAAAGCCAAAATACCGCCGGTGTTGTTGTGAACATAGTTATTCTCAACAATGGCGTGACGGCTGTTTTCGATTTCGATACCCGCCACACTGTCAAACACATCGTTGTGGGCAACGTGAATGTTGTCGCTCATGCCAACGTAAATCGCGGCATCTTCGATACCTGAAATCACGTTGTGCTCAACTACACCGTTTTTACCTAGCTGAGGGAAGATACCGTAAACACCGGTGTCGACAATTACGTTATTGCGGATCTCAAAGTTGTTACCCGCTTGCCCCATGATGGCGTTGCCTTTGTACTTAGTGATGCGGAAGTTCTCCACCACTATGTTATTACCCGAATACAAAATGGCATCGTTAAGCTCGCCTTTGCCGTCCATTACCGCGCGCTTACCTTCTTGGATAACACCGATAAGGCGAATGTCGTCCTTATCGATGTAAACCGTTTCAGAATAAGTGCCTGGCATGACTTGAATGGTATCACCTGGGTTGGAAGCTTTTACCGCTTCCATGATGGACATACCGTCTTCCACCACGTGGGTCACACCTTCTACGGTGCGCTTTGCAGCGGCGCTTGAGCTCGATGCCACTTGAGCGTCTTGACTGGCATCGTAACCGCCACTGAAGCTCTTGCCACTGTCGCTACTGGTGATGGTTGGCGCAGCACTTTGTCCCTTGCCGTAATATAGGCCGCCGGCAAATGCTGCGACAATCAATGCCGCAACGACCAGTTTTCCTGCCTTCATTGGTTTTCTCCTTTTATAGCAGCGGTTTGCTGATTATTTATTGGGGTCAGTCCGGAGGGCAGTACAGCAGGCACCGCCGGAGTAAAAGTTTCATCGGTTAACGCGTGCAAGAAGTCGACGATGCGATCGATTTCTTCGTCAGTGAGGTTTGGCTCCCAGATGTGCCAGTGAATCTGCATCTCAACCCCCTCAGGCACCGCGTGACCGCGTCCCAAGGTGTAAAACTCCACCGCTTCCCTTAGGGTGGCAAAGCGACCCGAGTGCATATACGGCGCTGTTTTGGCGATGTTGCGCAGGGTTGGCACCTTAAAGCCGCCCTTGAGCTTGGGCGCGTTAAAGGTGGTTTCTGCGCCCACATCCAGTGGCATGCCTTCTGGCTCTGGAGTGCCGATCACTGCAATCTGGTTGTTGGTAAATAGCGGTGGCATGTGGCACTCGCTGCAACGAGCGACGAATGAGCGATAGACGTTCATGCCAGCAATTTCGTTTTCGTTAAGGGCGTTGTGATTGCCGTGGACGTACTGGTCGTAGCGAGAGTTCAGCGAAATCAGCGAGGTTTGAAAGGCGGTCAACGCGCTGGCGATTTGATCCAGGGTAATGCCATTCGACTCACCAAAAGCTTGCGCAAACCACTGTTTGTACACCGAGTTTTGGTTGAGCGAGGCCAGCAGTCTCTCAGGGGTGTTGTCCATCTCGTTTTCGGCAAACAGTGGGCCGACAGCCTGTTCTTCAAGGGACTGCGCACGCGCATCCCAGAAGAATCGAGTGACAAAAGCACTATTCCAAAGAGTGGGAGATGAACGGGTGGTTTGCAGATTGTTGGCACCGTCGCTCAGAGCTTTGCCGTCGCTAAAGCCTTTTTCGGGTAAATGGCAGCTGGCACAGGACAGCTGCTGATCACCGGATAGCAAGGGATCGAAAAACAAATGGCGACCTAAGTCGATTTGCTGTGGGGTGAAGCCATCGCGATGGGGCGGCAACTCGGTTTGCGTTCCTCCCAAGCCTTTGCCTTGGGTCGAGGTGTAAAACTGATACAGAGTTTTAAGCTCACAGCGATTGTCTTCGGTGAGCAGAAAGCTCGGCGGACAAGTGTCTCTTAATTGCCACTCTTGCGCGCTTAATTGAAAGCTGGCCAACAGCGCAAATAGCCAAATCCAACGCATAAGTTACTCCTGAACACCTTGAGACTGAATAAAGGCCACTACATCGGCAATGGTCTGCTCGTCGGGCAGCGCACTCGACATGAACTGCATTTGACGGCCGTATTTGTCATCGGCGTGGAAACCGCGCTTCTTGTCGGCAAATTGCTGGTACTGACGAGTTAAGTAGGCAGGGCTTAAGATCGCCAAATTGGGTGCGTGCAGCATAGGGTTGCCCTCGGCCTTGGGACCGTGGCAAGCGCCACAGGAGCCTTGGTAGTACTTGTAGCCGCGGTTGGCGTCGCCACTGGCAGCCTTGGTGGTCGGCTGCGGTGGCAACTGGCTCAGGTAATTGGCGAGGTTTTGCATTTGCGCCTCGGTCAACATGGCCGCCATGGGCTGCATGGTGGCCGCAATCGCATCGTCGGCACTATTGCGCGTATTGGTTTTGAAGCCCTGAAGTTGGCGCACTAGGTAGTCGGCGTTCTGCCCGGCCAGTTGCGGAGCGTTCATCGCTTCTATGCCTTGAGCTTGCGCGCCGTGACAAGCCACGCAAGTGGCAAATTCCGAAGGCGCTTGTGCAAACGCGGTACTCGACAACAGTGCTAACAACAAACCAATACGACCCATGACAACTCCTGTAATAGTTCTTTTTTCAAAGCAATGGCTTTGGGGTTAGGAGTTATTGTTAAGAGAGGGTTGCGGCTTGTCTTATCAATTTTGAAATCCGTCAGAAAAAACTGTGATTTTGATCAAGTTCAACTGACGAATTTCACTATTTGAGGCTGACGGATTTTGAAATGCATATATTAATCAGTGGCTTGCATTTTTATGTTGGCTTGACGATAGGCCGTGGGCGTTAGTTCAAACGCGCTCTTAAAGGCCTTATTAAACGAGCTCAATGAACGAAATCCCGTATCGTGCGCGATGGTCAGCACAGGTACTTTTAGCCGATTCGGGTCACGCAGTTGTTCAGCTGCGTCTCGTACTCGAAAGCCGTTGAGGAAGTCGTTGAAGTTCTTATATCCCATCGCCTGATTAATGTGTTGGCGCAATCGATACTCCGGCACTTCGAGTCGAGATGCTAAGGTGCCAATGGTCAGCCCCATTTCGCGGTAGATATGCTCTTGTTCAAGCAATTGCATCAAAGCAGGGGTAAGTCCGGACTCTTGCTGAGGCTCATTGAGCGAGTCGGTATCTTGGCTCGGTGCGTTTGCCACTGGAGATGCCGGTGTACCAAATAGACCCGAGTCCAAATTAAACAGTAAGCCGTTGGTAATTAGCAGCACCACTCCAATTAGCAGGTATTGGCCTTGGCTGAGCCAGTGGTCGCTGGTAAGCCAAGTTTCGCGAGACAGAATTAGCCCGAAAATTATCACGCCAATGAAGCCGCAAAACCAGGCGCGCAAACGACGACGCGACTGCATAAGGTCGATTTTCCAGTGCTTTATCACCCGCCACAGCGCCATCGCAATCAAGCCGAACTCCAGCAGCTGAGGAGCGAGGTAAAACAGCACTAACGCCAACCAGTCTTGCTTGGCGGGGTATAAATGCCCGGCGATTGGCAAAACTACGGTTAAGCCGATAAGCGCTAAGTGCCAAAGTTTGATGCGAAAGTGATCGTCAAACAGACTCGCACAAAATAGCCAAAACAATCCGGGAACCAGGGTCTGCAATGGGCCTAGCCAAATTCGCGCGCTGTCGTCGGCCAGTGGAAACAACAAATAGCCAGATACTGCCAGTAACAAAGCACCAAACAGGGCTCTGGGCATAGTGCCGTGAGGCGTAGGCTTGAGCAGAACCAGCGCAGTGATGATGACTTGCGATAGAGAAAAGCTAACGGCGATGGTAAGCGTGCTATTCATTTCAATTTATTGTTGTTGTTTTAATAACTAGTGTATCGGTTTCAGTACCTTAGGTCAGCAGCTGTAACTCTGCTAATTGCCGATAAGCGTCGCTTTGCTCGAGCAGTTGCTCATGAGTACCACTGGCTTGAATACGCCCGGCTTCCATATAAAGAATGCGATCGGCGTTGCGCACAGTAGCCAAGCGGTGGGCAATAATAATACTGGTTCGTCCTTGCATTAGATTCTCCAGCGCTTGCTGTACCTTTTGCTCACTGAGAGCATCTAAAGCACTGGTTGCCTCATCAAGCAGCAAAAACGGGCGTTGGCTTAAAATCGCACGCGCGATGGCAATGCGCTGCTTCTGACCACCAGACAAACGCGCGCCGCGCTCGCCAAGTTGGGTGTGATAGCCCTCGCCCAGTCCCTGAATAAACTCATCGGCGTTGGCCGCTACACAGGCCGCTATGACTTCTTCTTCGCTAGCCTGTGGTCGTCCGTAGCGCACGTTTTCAAATACGCTATTGGCGAATATCACCGACTCTTGTGGCACTATCGCAAATTGACGCCGAATTGATTCGTTGGACATGGTTTTAATGTCTTGCCCGCCAAGTAGCACCCGGCCTTGTTGTGGCAGATAAAAGTGCAACAACAACTGGAATAAGGTGCTCTTTCCCGCGCCGCTTTGGCCCACCAAGGCCACGCGCTCGCCTGGCTGTATGGTAAGACTCAAGTTATCGATAACCGCTTTATCGGGCTCACTTGGGTAACTAAAGCTCACTTGTTCCAGCTGAATGTCCGCTCTGTCATCTAGCTTGAGTTGCTCCTGACCATCGTGGTCGGCGATGACGTCGTGGGCTTGTTGCAATTCCATCAAACGCTCAGAGGCACCGGCTGCACGTAGCACTTCGCCAAGTACTTCACTTATAGTGGCTACCGCGCTGGCCACCATCACGGCGTAAAAGATAAACGCGGTGAGCTCACCGGCGCTGATGCTGCCGTCGAATACTTGCACCGCACCGTACCAGGTGATTGACGTGATAGCCCCCAGGCTTAACAGCATTACCACCGCGATCAGCAAACTGCGATACCAGATTCTCTGTTGGGCGGCCTTCATCACTGCGCGAGTGTGATCGCCAAATTGGCGCTGGTCGATAGACTCGTGAGTGTAAGACTGTACCGTGTGTATCTCGTGAAGCGTTTCGTCGAGATAGGCGCCCAGATCCGCAACTTTGTCCTGACTGGCCTTGGCGAGCGACTTTACTTTCTTGCCAAAGACACTGATGGGGATCAGCACCAAAGGCACTGTGATGAGTACTAAGCCTGCAAGTGATGGGCTGGTTACCAGCATCATGGTAATGCCGCCAATAGCCGTTATCGCCGAGCGCAAGGTCATGGATAAGCTCATGCCTACCACGGTTTGCAGTAAGGTGGCATCGGCGGTAAAGCGCGACAAAATCTCACCGGTGCGTTGCTGCTGAAAATACTCGGGACTGAGCTGCAGTAAACGGTCGAACACACTGACTCTTATATCTGCACTGACTCGCTCGCCCAGCCAGGTCATCAAATAAAAGCGCACGAAGGTGGCGATACAACCGACAAAGACGATGGTCATGATCAGCCCAACTAAAGGGCCTAATTGGGAGGCGTCGCCGCTGCCAAAACCTCTGTCGATAAAAATGCGAATGCCTTGCCCAAGTGCCAACCAGGTGCCTGAAGCAATAAGCAGAGCGATACAGGCTCCAATGACCTTGCCGCGGTATGGTGACAGGTAGCTAAATATCCAGCTCAGTACTGCCTTTGTGTTTCGGGTTTGGCTCATCTACAGGGGCAAATCACAAATAAAACGCAAGTTTTCGCGGCTAAATACATTGTGGCGGGCACGATTACACTCCTGTTGACGAAACTCGTCGAAGCGTTGCTTAGACTGAGTGATCATCTTGTATTCGTTTAACTCGGCACTGGTCAGGCGGTCTGATAAGTCGGGAATCGACAGCGCAAAACTCTGAGTATTCTTTTTGATCTTGATGTCGGTCTTCTCATCGACTTTGGCTTTAAAGGATTCCCACTTGCCGATGATTTGTTGTTTGGGTTCGGCAAAGGTGTCGTGCTCTGTATCCAAGTAGTAAACCAAACCTGCCAGCAAGGCCAATATTATCCAGCCTCTCATTCTTTGCTTTCCTTATGTCTCTACAGAGGGTTTCTGTTACCATACTAGCCCAGTTGTATAACAGTTTGATAGCACCAAGGCACGCAGTAATGAGCGAATCCCGACAGAAGGACTTTGCAAAGGGTGAACGAATCAAGATTCACCAGCCCAATGCCGACAAGGCTGACCGCTTTAATCCACGTAACCGCATCTATGTGCGTGCGGTTCAAGGCGTTTGGACGACACTTCGACGTAAAATGGGGTGGGTGGCGTTAAGCTTTTTTCTGCTATTACCCTGGATACCCTACGGCGACCGCCAAGCGGTGTGGTTTCACATCGCTGAGCAAAAGTTTCATATCTTCGGGCTGACCATCTGGCCGCAAGACCTTACCTTATTAGCCGCGCTATTTATGATTGCCGCGTTTGCCTTGTTCTTCGTGACCACCTATTTAGGTCGTGTTTGGTGTGGCTATACCTGTCCGCAAACCGTTTGGACCTTTATCTTTATGTGGTTTGAGGAAAAGATAGAAGGCTCGCGCAACAAGCGGATTAAACTGGATAAGATGCCTTGGTCCTGGAATAAACTGTGGCGCAAGACCGCTAAGCACAGTGCCTGGGGTGTGATTTCCCTGATAACTTCCCTCACCTTTATCTCGTACTTCGTTCCGACCCAAGAGCTGTATCGTGATTTCTTTACCGGACAAGCTACTGGGCTGGTGTACTTTTGGGGCGTGTTCTTTACCTTGGCCACTTATGGTAATGCGGGTTGGATGCGCGACATTATGTGTACCCACATGTGCCCGTACGCACGCTTCCAGTCGGTGATGTTTGATAAGAACACCTTTATTGTTGGCTATGACGCTAAGCGCGGAGAAACTCGTGGGCCGAGAAGCCGCAAAGCCGACCCTAAAGCTATGGGCTTAGGCGACTGTATCGATTGCGACTTGTGCGTCCAGGTTTGTCCAACTGGCATCGATATTCGCAACGGTCTGCAATACGAATGTATTAATTGTGGCGCTTGCATCGATGCGTGTGACAACACCATGGAGCGCATGGGCTATGCCAAAGGACTAATTAGCTATACCACGGAGAACCACCTCGAAGGGCAGTCGCAAAAAGTCATGCGGCCTAAATTGGTGGGGTATGGCGTGGTGCTTGGCGTGATCATCTTAGGCTTCATCTACAACCTGGCTAACATAGACCCGCTGCGTCTCGACGTGTTGCGTGACCGCAATGCCTTATATAGAGAAACCTCAGAGGGTTTGGTGGAAAACACCTATACCTTAAAAATCCTCAATAAGACCGAAGCGGATAATCGCTACCGCTTAACCGTGACTGGACTTGAGGACTATAAGTGGAGTGGTCCTGAAGAGCTGCTGATCAAGGCGGGCGAAGTCGCTACCCAGCCAATCTCGATTGCGGTAGACCCCTATGATTTGTCTCGTCCTATCGTTTCCATCGAAATTAAGGTGGAATTGGTGGACGACCCTAGTATCAATTACAGCCACGAGTCGCGCTTTTTCAGCCGCGGATAGCGATTTTAAATAGGTAAAGCCAGCCAAGCCCTGCGATTGCAGGGCTTTTTGTTGGTTAATCGCTCGAATCGGTGCCTTTTTAAGCGTTCGCTTAAAAACTTTAAAAAAGGGGTTGCGCCCAAATCTAAGCTCCCTATAATGCGCATCCACTGACACGGCGAGGCGGCATCACAAGGGTGATTGCAGCGGGTTTTGAACCTCCGAGTCAGCGGCCAAAAAGCGGTTTGAAAAAACTTTTCAAAAAGCGCTTGACGGCCAAGGGGAAACGCGTAGAATACGCAGCCCTGACCAAGCAAACGGTCAAATGTTCTTTAACAATTTATCAAGCAATCTGTGTGGGCACTCCGTTGATTGTAGTAAGTATCCAAAACGATATTTATCTCAATGTAACGAAGTGAACATATAGCTTATGTCAATACATAACGTATATTTA
>NZ_NRIR01000012.1 GCF_002282855.1 Paraferrimonas sedimenticola
CAGGGTGTGTAAGCGTTGTGAGGCGTTGAGCTAACCTGTACTAATGACCCGTGCGGCTTAACCATACAACCCAGATGAGTCTGGGTGAGATAATGAGTTTGCTTGAACTTGATTTTTGAATGCACTGACTGCGTTAGTCGGTCAATTGAACCGGTCACGTACTATCGGTACGCTCCCGCTCTCAATTGTCCTCCCGCCTTGCATTGCATCCAAACTCCTGCGTTCACATTCGACGCAGTGTCAGCTTTTTCGAATTGATTTAAGAACAAACCAAATTTTGCTTGGCGGCCATAGCATTGTGGACCCACCTGATCCCATTCCGAACTCAGCAGTGAAACGCAATAGCGCCGATGGTAGTGTGGGGTTTCCCCATGTGAGAGTAGGTCACCGCCAGGCTTCAAACACTGAAAGGCCACCCTAATCGGGTGGCCTTTCTCGTTTATGAACCCTGACACTGACCTACACACTAGGTTCAGCCGCCTGCGGCTTCTACTTCATTACTTCGAATCAACACCGAGCGCCTCAAGGATTATTCACCACATCCTTGTGGTTCACCCTACGGGCCAACGGCAAGCCGTTATTTTAATCGGCTCCTGCCGATTAATCCCAGCTCTGTCATCTTCGATGACTCCGCGTTCCTCGGCTGCGAAACTTCGTTTCGGTCCTCTTATGACCTACCTCCTTGTAGGTCACCCTACGCGCCGCACTAAAGTGCGTTCAAATTCGTTCCTGACGAATTTGTCACCCCCATGTGAGCTTTCTTCGAAAAAACGGCAATGGACTTCTAATCGTCTAAAGCCATTTGAAATTAGCTCCTTATTTCGTTGTAGTTTTTGGATATTTCTTTAATCACTCTCTGGAATGAGTTTGTAGTGTAAATAGTAAAAAGATAAGCAACAGACCGTGAAAGTAAACAGCATGGCGTAGCTGAACCCCTTATCCCATACTAGGGAAAAGGCTAGTGCAGCTAGCAGGCTTAGATAAATCAAGTTGCTACGCTTTAGCAAAGAATTAGAAAGCAGAAAGAAATACAGACCAATTAAGCCCACAGAAAGCCCTGATAGATAGTATGAATTAGTTATACCTAGCTTTAATCCAAGAGCTATCAATACTATTCCACTGATTTGTAAAGTTGTGAAACCAACTGAATCGTTCATATTTTTCCCTTGTGAGCTCCCACTCATAGAGAGCGGGAGCAGAGGCCTAAAATGGTTAAAAATCTAATAATGCCATTAGCGAACCGGCCGCGACACCCAAGGCAAAGCCACCGGCTAAAGCCTTACCTATCTGAATGGCGCCAACGACAATAAGGGGCGCCACACCACCATTTACGTGTTTCATCTCGTCTAAACTAAGTTCTGTCATGTTTTGAATTTCCTTATTCAAAAAGGTTTTTCACTGTTGCGTATCCCACTAGCGCGCCGGCAGTGAAGCCCATTGCGAAGGAGTCCGTGGTTAGCACTGCGATTAGGAGTGGTAGAGCACCACCGTTTACTTCACTCAACGATTCTGAGTTTAATTCTTGCATTTGATTTTCCCTATCTATGTTATGCGAGTCATTTCGCTGTTTGCGTGCACGCAATCATAGGTATAGAAGAACATTTGCAAAAAGATAAACCGAAATTGCAAAGATCAGGCAAGCCTCTATACAAAAGGACTAAGACTTAGTTCGGCAAGCAGCGCCAAATCATGGTTAGTGATGAACCAAATCCTATCGTCCAAGCCAATGAGCGCGCCAGGTCGTGGTTGGTTAGGTAGGTGACATGATAGGCACCTCGAGCGACGACAAAAACGATTGCGAGGGCCTCAGCGGTATTGTCGACTCGATTGGTAGCAATGGTAAGCAAAACAGCTGGAGCGAAAACTGCGATGGCTTCCCAAGCATTTTGATGAGCTGCGAGTGCACGGGCGCCAAAACCTTGGAGCTGGTTTTGTTGGTTCCTAGGATACTTATTGTTGTAGCCGCCTTTCTTCTGCATCGCTATTGATAGCGGGATCTTGGCGATGATTGGCATTAAACAGCAGAAAAACAAAGATAATATTAGAGTGGTCATAGGGCGTCTCAAGCGTCCGAGTGTATTGTCTAACTTATGGAGTTGTTTACCTTTGTGCAACCCAGTCTTGGTCTAAAATTAGCCTGATTAGGAGCAATTGGACACAGACTATGAAATGGCAGAGGCGTCGTCGTAGCGATAGAGTTGCCGATCGAAGAGGGACTGGCGGGCGCGGTGGCACCACGGCCTTGATCAATCTATTCAGTTTCTTGCTGGGTAGTCGACTAGGGCGAATCATGCTTGTCGCCGGTGTCGCTTTGTATTTTTTTACTGGTATCAATCCGCTCAATTTTTTATCACAAGCGCCTACAACCACTGCGCAAGCTCCTATAGAGAACAACCAACAAGCGGATTTTGTCGCAGTGGTGTTGGCAGATACCGAGTCGTATTGGCAAGCGCAGTTTGAACAACAAAAACTCAGCTATCAGCTGCCGACTTTGGTGTTGTTCGAGGGACGGGTAGACAGTCATTGCGGCTCGGCATCCTCAGCGGTAGGGCCATTTTATTGTCCGGTTGATCGTCAGATATACCTAGATTTGTCATTCTTTCAAACGTTAAAGCAGCAGCTTGGTGCTGGAGGCGACTTTGCTCAGGCCTATGTGATAGCCCATGAAGTGGCACATCACGTGCAAAACTTGCTTGGAATCAGCGTTCAAGTACAGCAACAGCAATCCCAGCAACCGGAAAAGGCCAATCAATTGTCGGTTAAGCTCGAGCTTCAGGCGGACTGTATGGCTGGTATGTGGGCTAACTACGCGCAGTCCAAGGGATGGCTGGAGGTTGGCGACATTGAAGAAGCGATGACGGCGGCACAAGCGATAGGTGATGACAGGCTTCAGCAGCAAGCGGGAAAAGCAGTGCGCCCTGAACAATTCACTCACGGGACCTCTGCTCAGCGCACCCATTGGTTCAATTTAGGTCTGACTCAAGCAAGCTTAGAGGCCTGTAATACGTTTGCACCACAATGAACCCGCTTGCACAAATCCTGCTTGGGCTAACCAAGGGACTAGTTCAGCACTTACCGGTGTTTCGACACAAAGTTGCTCAAGTTCCCCACTGAGTAGCTGGCTGGCTTGAGTTATAAGATCACTGCCAACGCCGCGACGTCGATTTGGCTCGCCAACGGCAATCGCGGTAAGCCGACCTCGAGAGTCTATGGCTAGTGCCGCTATGTGGCGGTCGTTAAAGGTTGAGCAGAATAGTTTGCCGTCGCTCAGTTGTGCTAGAAACTGCTGCGCGTCGAAAGGACTGTTTTGGCAGATCTTATTGAGGTCTAGTTCCAATTGTTCTGAAGTCTTGGTGACTTGTGAGACTGTCAATCGCATACAAAATCCGTTGATAAAACCAGCGAGTGGGCGCTAGTATAACCGCCTTCTCAAACAGAGTGAAAAACCTTGGACTGTCGAATTGGATGCGGAGCCTGTTGCATAGCTCCATCAATAACCACACCTATCCCTGGAATGCCTAACGGCAAACCGGCGGGCGAGCGCTGCGTGCAGCTCAAAGACGACAACCTCTGTCGATTGTTTGGCCAACCGAGCCGCCCCAAAGTCTGTTTGCAGTTTAGACCCTGTGCCGACGTTTGCGGTGACAGTTCAGAGCAAGCCATCTGGCGTATCACCGAACTTGAAGCGGCCACTAGTTTATAGGCTGGCGCGCACTCCCACCATTTGCCCACCTTCGGGTTTTTGGCCGTTAAGCGCCAGCTGTTGCGGTCTTAGCAACTGCGAAATAGCTACCAACTCAATTCCTTGCGCTTGCAGCTCAGGTAAGCGTCGCTCTAGCATATCCAGAGTTTCAGGGTAGGGATGGCCAATGCCAATCGCCAGACCAGTTTTCTGGGCGATGCGCACTAGCCGGTTGAATTCGCGCTCAATGGCCTGTGGGCTCGGGTCATGGTCTAAGAAGACGTCTCGTCGCAAGCTCGCAACCCTGTGTTGCAGCGCCTGCTGTTGAGCTTTTGAGTACTTGGTGGTGGCGCTGTCGACAAAGTACATTTGCTGCTCTTGCAGTACTTCCATTACCCAGCGCATTTGAGGGTTGAGTTGCGTTAGCAAACTGCCTTTGTGGTTGTTGATAGCAATCGCATCGGGTACTGCCGCGATGGCTTGTCTGAGGGTTTGTTTAAATTGCCCCTCGCTCATTTGCAATTGCAAAGCTCCGGGGCCCAAAGAACCGCCGTTTAATGCCTGCATCGGCACGTGAACCATAATGTCGTGATTGGCAGAGAGAGGTTTGGCTAAAGCGCTGTAGCGAGTGTGAGGCAGAACCGCAAAAGTTAGCGGCCCGGGAAGCTCAAGGGCACGCTTGTCGGTGCTGCGATAGCCAATATCATCGATAATCAGAGCGATTTGAGCTGCCCAAAGGTTAGGGCAAAAAAGGACCAAAAATAGTCCCAAAAGTTTAAGGCGAGTAGCTTGTCGTTGTTGTAATTTGCGTCTCACTAGCGGTCCGTTTGTTCAGCAGCCAATCCGTTGCCAGAGCCATGTCTGGATCTGTGCTTAAGTGTGCAAACTTATCATCCTTATGTAAGTTAAGTCCATGCTCGTTAGCCAGTTTTACCTGTTGATGCTGTTCGTGCTCGGCAGCCTCAATATCCGGAGAAATCCCTACTTTATGAATGTTCTTGCCGTCTGGCGTGAAATAACGAGCGGTAGTTAACTTAATCGCCGTACCTGCTCTTAGGGTGGGAATTAGGCTTTGCACTGAGGCCTTGCCGAAGCTAGTTTCACCCACTAAGGTAGCTCTGTGATTGTCGGCCAAAGCGGCAGCAAGTATCTCTGAGGCTGAGGCCGAACCTCGGTTAATCAGTACCACAATTGGCAGGTCATCAATCACGGTTTGTTCTGAGGCGTAGTAGTCGGTGTTGGCGTCAAAGTAGCGCCCCATGGTGCCAACAATTCTGCCCTTACTCAGAAACATATCGGCCACGTCGATGGCCTGGTCCAACAGCCCGCCAGGGTTGTTGCGCAGATCTATGATCAACCCCCTGCTGGTTGTGGGTAGCTGCTCCAAATACTCTCGAGTGCGTTCGGCTGTGTCCTCTTGAAAACTGCTGATGCGCAAATAGCTGAGGTTGTTGTTGAGTTCGGCCAGCTTGACCGATTGCACCTGAATAGAGGCGGGGGTGAGCTTGTGCTCTGCGTTACCCATGGGGTTCGACACGGATAAGGCTATCGGGCGATTACTTTGGCTTTGCTCGCGAATGTAGGTCAGTACATCTTCAAAGTTATCTGGCTCAACAGTCAGTTCATCCACCTGAGTGACTTTGTCACCGGAGCGAATGCCCGAGTAGAAAGCAGGCGAATCATCAATCGGTGCGATAATAGTGACTTGCTCGTCGACAATCGCGATTTCAATCCCGAAGCCATAGTAGCTGCCGGCATTGCTCTCTGATATCTGAGAGAACTCGTCTTCGTTCAAAAACTCGGAGTGAGAGTCGAGCTGCTTGAACACGCCTTCAATGGCGTATTCCACTAAGGCTTGGCGGTCGACTTCGGTGACGTAATAGGTTTCTACGCTTTCAATAATGTCCTGCAATAACTCCCAATCGTGCTCACGAGTCCAACGCTCGGAGTACTCGTCAGAATACAAGCTGACGGACAATCCAATCGATAGACCTAAAAAAGCTCCGGTTGTGAATTTCAACAGGCTCGGCATAGCACCCCCTAGTGACTTGTCTTATCAAGTATAGGCGAGGGTAACCAAGCTGCCCGAAAATTGGCTTTTAAGTTAGTAGGTTAGCCTGTAAGCGGATGATTACTTGCAGTAATTTTTAGGATTAACGGGCGAACCTTTGCGGCGCATCTCAAAGTACAAACCAGGTTGTTTGCTACCACCAGAGCGCCCTACCAAAGCGATTGAGTCACCCTTTTTGACCGAGTCGCCGGCTCGCTTAAATAAGGTTTGGGCGTGACCATACAGACTCATGTAGCCTTTGCCGTGATCGATCACCATTACCATGCCATAGCCTTTCATCCAGTCGGCATAAAGCACTTTGCCATTCTCGACCGCCCGAATGGAGCGACCTTCCGGTGCGCTAATGGTTACGCCGTTCCAGCGAATTTGGCCAGAGCGTTTGGTGCCGAAATTGGTGACAATACGGCCGCGTGTTGGCCAAGCCAGCTTACCGCGTTTTACGTTAATGCCCGGCAGGCTAGTGTTGTTGCGACTGGCCGCGATGGCTTGTTCGATGACTTGCTTGAGGCTACCTTCTTCAATCTGCATCTGCTCTAAGCGTTGGCCTTCAGAGCTTATCGACTTGTTGAGTTGGGCCACAGTCGCTTTTCGCTGGCTCTGCTCAGCCTGCAGCTCGTCTCTTTGCTTGAGCTGTTTGGATTTCAACTGTTTTAACGAGGCTTGTTGCTCGCGAGCTTGCCGCTGGCTTTCGTCGAGCTGCTGGCTGGTTTTCTTGAGCTGCTCGAGCGAACGTGCTCGAGCTTTGTTCAAATACTGGTAATACACCAGCATGCGCTCAACTCGAGATGGGTCCTCTTGGTTGAGTAGCATCTTGGTGTAGTCGTGAGTACCCGAGAAGTAGGCGCTGGCCACTTGCTTGGCCAAGATCTGCTGTTGACTTTTCTTGAGCTCACTAAGCTGTGTAATGCGAGTTTGGGTTTGTGCAACCTCAGCGTTGACGGCTTTGAGTTTATTCTCGGTCTGATTGAGCGATGCGGCTGCTTTGGCGATGGCTTTTTCGTCCTTTGCCAATAGTGCTTGCAACTGGTCTATCTGACGTTGCGACGACTTCAGTGATTGAGCTTTGGCGTTAATCGCTTGCTGTAGCTTTTTTAGCTCAGCTTGGCGCTGAGACAAATCCGAGCCGTGCGCTTGGCCCATCAGCCCAGCGCACAGCAAAACTATCCCTAGTAGGTGCCATCCTTGTCGCATGTCAGTCCTTAAGCGGTGACAGCGAACAGAGGGCGGCCGGTCATTTCGTCCGGAACCTCTACCCCCATCAGGGTGAGCATGGTGGGTGCGATATCGCTCAAACGACCGTCTTGGTGCAGAATTTTCGCGTCGCGACCAACGTAAATTAAGGGTACCGGCTGACTGGTATGAGCGGTGTGTGCTTGACCGGTGGCTTCGCTGGTCATCTGCTCTGCGTTACCGTGGTCCGCGGTAATCAAGGCCTCAGCATTGTTGCGCTCAAGGGCTTCAACCACTCGGCCAATGCTACGGTCAACCGCCTCACAAGCCAAAATGGCTGCGTCTAGGTTGCCGGTATGGCCTACCATGTCACCGTTGGGGTAGTTACAGATGATCACGTCAAACTCACCAGAATCGATGGCGCCAACCAGCTCATCGGTAAGCAGCTCGCTATTCATTTCCGGCTGCAAGTCGTAAGTCGCCACTTTTGGCGAAGGAATTAATTTGCGTTGCTCGCCTTCAAACACCTCTTCAACGCCACCGTTAAAGAAGAAGGTTACGTGAGCGTACTTTTCTGTCTCTGAGATCCGCAGCTGAGTTTTACCCGTGTTTTGCAGTACTTCGCCAAGAGTATTGGTCAAGGTTTCTGGCGGGTAGGCGCAGCTGGCTTGAATGTCCGCCGCGTATTGGGTCAGCATTACGAAGTCGGCCAGAGCTGGACGCTTGGCTCGAGTGAAGCCATCGAAGTCATCTTGTACGAATGAACGAGTGATTTCACGGGCTCTATCGGCGCGGAAGTTCATGAATATCAGCGCATCGCCGTCGTTTATGCTGGCGGCAGGCTGCTGCTCGGTGGCGATCACCGAAGGAGCAACAAATTCGTCGTTCTCGTCGCGAGCATAGGCGGCGTTTAAGGCGTCGACACTGCGCTCAAAGACGTGCTCGGCTTTGCCTTCTGTCAGCAATTGGTAGGCCTTTTCAACGCGTTCCCAGCGATTGTCGCGGTCCATAGCGTAATAGCGGCCAACCACAGATGCGACGCGGCCGCAGTCTAACTGCTCAAATAAGGTCTCGAATTTAGCCAATGACGCCTCAGCGCTGCGCGGTGGCGTATCGCGACCGTCCAAAAAGGCGTGCAAGTACACTTGCTTGGCACCGCGCGCTGCGGCGAGTTTGACCGCGGCTTCTATGTGACTTTCGTGAGAGTGAACGCCGCCAGGAGACAACAATCCCATCAGATGCACGGCTTTACCAGCAGCAACGGCTTGGTCGATGGCGCCAGTCAGCGCTGGATTTTGCTGAAAAGTCCCCTCTTCGATGGCTTTGCCAATGCGAGTCAGTTCTTGGTACACCACACGGCCAGAGCCCAGATTAATGTGGCCAACTTCAGAGTTTCCCATTTGGCCATCAGGCAGGCCGACATCTTGGCCTGAACCGGAGATTAGGGTCGAGGTGTGCTTGTGCCACAGGCTATCCATCACCGGGGTATTGGCAAGTGTGATGGCGTTGTTGGCTGCGGCTTCTCTGTGGCCCCAACCATCAAGAATAATTAATGCGAGGGTTTTCTTGTTATCCGACATAATTCGCTCTAATGATGCGTTGGCTTTCGGTTTTCAGAATTTGGCCCAATTTTACCTTTTAGCGGGGCTGAAATCTATGCTGGCTGACGGTATACTCTGTGGCTGTTTTTACCCATATAAGCCCACGTAAGGCACATATCAATGCAAGAATTTATTGACTTTCTTGGCCGTAACCCAGTTTTGTCCGTCGCCTGGGCCGGTTTGTTTATCGCCCTGATTGTTACCACAATCAAGGCAGCGACCTCTAAAGTGAAAAGCATTCGCTATCAAGAGGCGGTGCAACTGATCAACAAGCAGTCCGCCAAGGTGGTAGACATTCGCGGTCGTGACGACTACAAAAAAGGACATATTGTTGACGCAATTCACGTTGCGATGGCGGATATCAAAAATAAACGCCTAGGGGCACTTGAAAAAATGAAACAGGACCCCATTATTCTGGTATGCAATGCGGGAATGACTTCGTCGCAAGCCGCTCAGCTGTTGTCGCAGCAGGGTTTTGAGACTGTCTATAGCCTACATGGCGGAATGAGCGACTGGACCGCGAACAACATGCCAGTTGCACGCAAAAAACGATAATTTATCTCTAGCAAAACGAATTAGGTAATAGACCATGGCTGAACAAGCAAACAACAACGAACAAGCCGCCGCAGAACAACAAGCCGGCCCACAATTTAACATCCAGCGCATTTACACCAAGGACATCTCTTTTGAGACGCCTAACAGCCCTGCGATTTTCCAAAAAGAATGGACTCCAGAAGTTAAGCTGGACCTAGACACTCGCAGCGAAAAGCTGGCTGACGACGTTTACGAAGTTGTGCTGAGCCTGACCGTTACCGCAAAAATCGGTGAAGAAACTGCCTTCCTATGTGAAGTTCAGCAAGCCGGTATTTTTGCAATCCAAGGTTTGAACGAGCAGCAACTGGCTCACTCGCTAGGTGCTTACTGCCCGAACACTCTATTCCCATACGCTCGCGAAGCAATTGGCAGCCTAGTTGCTCGTGGTACTTTCCCACAGCTAAACCTAGCGCCAGTTAACTTCGACGCTTTGTTTGCTCAGTACGTTGCACAACGTCAGCAAGCAGAAGCCGAGCAAAACAACGACGCGCAAGCCTAAGGCTTAGCTATGTCTAGCGCTGACATTGTCGTGCTAGGGGCGGGGTCCTACGGCACCGCCCTTGCCATCTCGCTAGCCAACAATGGCCACAAAGTACTGATTTGGGGTCATTTGCCAGAGCACATGGAAGCTTTGGCGCGAGATCGCTCGAACCAAGAATTCCTGCCTGACATTCCGTTTCCGGATACCCTGCAACCCGAGCCCGATTTAGCCAAAGCGCTTGCGGCTACCCGCAATGTGCTGGTTGTGGTACCAAGCCATGTGTTTGGACTCGTACTCAAACAAGCTCAACCGCACCTTCGCGATGATGCTCGTTTGGTTTGGGCGACCAAGGGACTTGAGCCTGAAACTGGGCGTCTTCTTAAAGACGTCGCCCATGATGCTCTGGGTGACAAGTATCCATTGGCAGTGTTGTCGGGACCAACTTTTGCAAAAGAGTTGGCGGCTGGACTACCAACGGCCATTGCGGTGGCTTCTCCCGATCAGAGCTTCGCTCAAGATTTGGTGGAGTTGTTGCATTGTAAGAACCGGTTCCGTGTATACATCAACGATGACTTTGTTGGCCTGCAGTTAGGCGGGGCAGTGAAGAACGTGATTGCCATTGGTGCGGGTATGTCCGACGGTATCGGTTTTGGCGCCAACGCTCGAACCGCTTTGATCACTCGTGGCCTTGTTGAGATGGGTCGCCTCGGGGAGGCGCTCGGCGCTCAACCAGGTACCTTCATGGGCATGAGCGGCTTAGGCGATTTGGTACTGACCTGTACCGACAACCAGTCGCGCAACCGTCGCTTTGGGTTGGCGTTAGGCCAAGGTGCAGACATTGACCAAGCTCAAGAAGAGATTGGTCAGGTGGTTGAGGGTTATCGCAACACCAAAGAAGTGTATGTGCTGGCTCAACGTATGGGTGTCGAAATGCCGATTGTTGAGCAGATTTATCAGGTCCTATACCAAGGTAAGCCTGCCACTGAAGCCGCCAAAGTGCTGCTTTCTCGAGTGCCAAAGTCGGAAAGCTAAGCCCTGTTGATACAAAAAGCCGACCTCTGGGGTCGGCTTTGTTGTTTGCTCGCGTTTTAATTGTACAAAGATCCAATTTATTCGTGATATAACAGGAGTGTAGGAGGTAAGGCGTCCAGCCGAAGTGGTTCTCCTAGATAACGATAATAAATCACGCAGGATTCAAGCATGTCCCAATCCAGTGCGCCAGTGAAACGCCGAGCTCGCGGCGAGGTCACCCGCAATCTTATCTTAGAGGCCACCCTGTCCCTCATTGCCAAACAGGGCATTCGCGCTGTAACTCACAGAGCGGTGGCGGCGGAGGCAGAAGTGCAGCTGTCCCTGACCACCTATTACTTCAAAGACATCAACGAGCTTATCGCTAAGGCCTTTACCCACTACTGTGAGCGCGGCCGACCGGAGCTAAACGACGTGTGGGTACGCGTTGACGAAGTACTCAATCGCCACAAGGCCCGCGAACTTCGCTCGAAGCAACTGAGAATACAGGTCTGCAATGAGTTGGTAGAGCTCGGTAAAGAGTATATTTTAGGGCAGATTCGCGAGAACGCCGATAGCTTGTGCGTCGAGCAAATCTTCTTCGCCGACACCAGCTTAAGCGACAACTTACGCGAGCTGGTAAATGAGCACCGTGCCCATTTGTTCGCGCCGATGGAGGCCATGTGTGCCAAGTTCAACCGTCACGACCCGCATATCGACGCCACCATTTTGCTTGATACCATTTTGAGCTTTGAGTACGCCTCCGTGGGTCGCCCAATGGACGACGCTCGCCAAGCCGAACTCGATGCTTTGTTAAAACGTCTATTTGGTTGGATCCTGGGGATCCACCAGTACCGCTAGTATTTGTTAGGAGTCACAATGATTACCCTTGCCACCGATAAAGCGCCGGCCGCAGTAGGACCATACTCTCAGGCCAAAGTTTACCAAGGTATTTTGTATACTTCGGGCCAAATTCCTTTGGTACCCGAAACCGGTGAAATGGTTTCCGAGGATGTGCGCGAGCAAACTCAGCAAGTGATGCAAAACCTTCGCGCTATCGTTGAGGCCGCTGGGGCCAACATGGGGCAGATCATTAAAACCACCTGCTATTTGGCGGACATTAATGACTTTGCCGTGTTTAACCAAGCCTACGCCGAAGCCTTTGACGAGGTGTTTCCAGCCCGCAGTTGCTTTGAAGTGGCCAACTTGCCTTTGGGTGCCAAAGTCGAAGTCGAAGCCATCGTCGCCTTAGACGGTTAGACTCCCAAGCGCGTTCTCAACTTGCATTTCTGCCCTCGGTTAACCATCTTTAAATAAGGCCGTCGCCACTATAACTCTATGATTTGACGGCCAGTTGTTGGCCTTAGGTGTTAGGGGGACGGTTGCAAAACGGCTTTTGGGGGCGCTTTTCCTGCCTGTGTATTTTAATCGGCTGCACGCTACATGCAGCCCCTTTGGCGTACGCCTTTGGCGATCAGTGCGCGCAACCGGCGCGTGTGGTTGCTGTGCAAAATGACATTTTTGACCTCTCGGAACCCGACACCTTTTTTATTCACCATTGGGCCAACGCCCTGCACATCATTACCAAGCCCATCACTATCGAAGATCAGGTTGAGGGTTTTGCCCCTTGCGTGCTGGATACGGACCTTGCCGAAGTTGAGCGTCACCTGCGCAATCAACCTTACTTAAGAGATGCCCGCGTCACTGAGCAAAGCGACGAAGAGGGCGATTATGTGCTGGTTGAAACTTGGGATAACTGGTCGTTACTCCCCACCATTAACTTTGGCCGCAGCGGTGGTGAGAGCAAGTTTTCTGTGGGTCTTAAGGATTCGAACTTCTTAGGCTACGGGGTGCGAACCCAGCTCAGATACAAGAGTGATTATCAGCGCACAGGTTACGAACTCAAGTTTGACGCGCCCCTATTTTTGGGCAAAAACGCCAACTTGTTGCTGGTCGCCGCCGATAACGACGATGGCAGCCAAACCACAGTTGCGGTGCGTAAGCCCTTTGTCTCACTACACAATATCTGGGCCGGTCAGGCCTATTTTGATGACAGATTACTCTCTGAGACCATTCGTCAGGGTGGGCAGGACGTCAACCGCTTCCAACAAGACAGTCAAGACACTTCACTATGGTACGGCTGGTCAAAAGGGCGCATCGGTGACAGCAGTTGGCGTTGGCTAGCCGGGATACACGGAGAGCGCTATGAGTTTTCCAAATTCACCAGCGAAGTGCAGCCTCAAGACCGAACTCTGATAGCGCCTTGGTTCGGTTTTGCCAGTGTTACCGATGGCTTTCGCAAGCTAAAGGATATTTACCTTATCAATCAGACCGAGGACGTAAACTTTGGTCGCGAGTACGGCCTGCGCCTAGGCCATGACATCAGTCAGCATTCGCAATCGGGTCAGGGACCGGTGTGGTGGGCTTACTATCGACAAGCCTTTGGTTTAGCCGAAGACATGATGTTGGTGACCCGCTGGGATTTTGAAGGCAATCGCCGCAGCGATGGAAGCTATCGCGCGCTTGGATCTGTGTTCAACGAATGGTTTTATCGCTTTAACCCTAAGCTGGCTAGCTACATTCGACTCGACGCCACTGTGTCGCAAAATCAATATTTGGACCAACCGGTGACTCTGGGAGGGGATAACGGCGTGCGCGGTTATCCGTTGCAATTTCAACACGGTCAGCACGCGGTTTCTGGCTCACTAGAGCTGCGTTATTACCCAAACATCAACCTGTTTAAGTTGTTTGAGTTTGGCGGTGTAGCCTTTGTGGATGCGGGTAAGACGGACGGCGAGTCTGCGTACGCGGATAATAATCAAGAGCTTTTGCGAAGCGTTGGGGTCGGATTAAGGGCTTTTAGCTCGTTTGCGTCGAACTCAAATGTGGTGCACGTCGATTTCTCTCGACCACTGTCTAACGACCCTAGAGTGAATGGCTGGGAGTGGCGGGTCGAAGTGAAGCAACACTTCTGACCCGCACTCGCGTCAAAGGCTCAATAGTGCCAAGGGAAGCGGCTAAAGTCCTGATCGCGCTTTTCTAGGAAAGCATCACGACCTTCTTGTGCTTCTTCAGTGCCATAGGCTAGGCGGGTGGCCTCACCGGCAAACAGCTGCTGGCCCACCAAGCCATCGTCAGGAAGGTTGAAGCCGTACTTCAACATACGCATTGCAGTCGGGGATTTAGAATTGATTTCTTTGGCCCAGCGCAGCGCTTCCACTTCCAGCTCAGCGTGATCAACCACTTTATTGACCATACCCATTTCAAACGCCTCTTGGGCGCTGTAGTTAAAGCCGCAAAAGAAAATCTCACGAGCGCGCTTTTGGCCAATCATTTTAGCCAAATAAGCCGAGCCATAGCCCGAGTCAAAACTGGCCACGTCTGGGTCGGTTTGCTTGAAAATGGCGTGCTCTTTAGAGGCTAGAGTCAAATCACAGACCACGTGCAAGCTGTGACCACCGCCTACCGCCCAGCCTGGAACCACGGCAATCACCACTTTTGGCATAAAGCGAATCAGGCGTTGCACCTCGAGAATGTGCAAGCGGCCCATGCGCGCCACATCGGCGGTATTGGCTTGCTCGCCTTCATACTTATAGCCATCTTTGCCGCGAATGCGCTGATCGCCGCCAGCGCTAAAGGCCCAGCCACCGTCCTTTGGAGACGGGCCGTTGCCGGTGATCAAGACACAGCCTACGTCAGACCACTGGCGGGCGTGATCCAGTGCAGTGAATAGCTCGTCTACGGTTTTTGGGCGAAAGGAGTTACGACATTCGGGGCGATTAAAAGCGATACGCACAGTGCCTTGGTCTTTGGCTCTGTGGTAAGTAATGTCGCTAAAGTCGAACCCTTCGACCGCGTCCCACAAGTCGGCGTCAAAAATGTCTGATATGGTTTGGCTCATGGAATAACCTTTGACTCAATTAATGAGCCTCAAAGGCTAGGGGCAATGGACGCGCAGGTCAATGACTGGCTTGGGTTTTTGCACAGAAATCAGTTTTAGTAAGGCTGTGAACGCTTGGATGAAAGCTTTAGTTTATTGCACGTTTGTACAATTTTTGTTAGAAAAGTGGATGTGTATTTATCCGTCCAAGCCAATTGCTAAGCAAAGGAAGTGTTCCATTGGCCCAGCCTTTCTCTGATTACCAGCTAGCACTGCGACAGGCGAAGCTCGCCAAGCCCAGCTTGTTGCTGGATCGCCAGGCCTTTGAGCGCAACCTATCGCGGGTGGCTGAGCAATCGCGCTTGCCGCTGCGCTTGGTGGTTAAATCTCTGCCCAGCTTGCCCTTGCTTGAGCTCGCCATGCAGCGCTTAGCCACCAATCGCCTGATGTGCTTCCATTGGCCTTTTTTGTTGCAGTTGCTCGCTTGGCGTGATGACTTGGACATACTGATAGGCAAGCCCATGCCCTTGGCCGCGATGGAACACTGTCTTGAGCAGCTGTCGCAAAGCCAGTTGGACAAGATTCAGTGGCTAATCGACACGCCACAGCGGTTGCAACAAGCCTCAAAGCTGGCTCAAGCACATCAACACCGACTTAAATGCAGCCTTGAGGTGAACCTAGGTATGCAGCGGGGTGGCTTTGAAACGCCTGAGTCTGTCGCTAACGCTGTGGCGCAACTGAACGATGACCCTTTGCTCAGTTTCAGTGGCGTCATGGGATACGAGGCTCACGTCGCCAAAGCGCCATTTGGCCGAGTGGCGCAGGCCCATCAAAAGGCGCAAGCCAAGTTGCAACAGGTTCTGCAAGCCTTACCGAGTCGTGAGGGGCTTTGCATTAACTCAGGGGGCAGTCCTACCTGGGCGTTGCATCAAACCCACAGTGCTGCTAACGACATCAGCCTGGGTTCCATGCTAGTTAAGCCCACAGATTTTGAGCTACCCAGCTTGCAGGCGTTAGAGCCGGCGTTGTACGTGGCGACTCCGGTACTCAAACGCTTAGCAGGAGTACGCTTGCCCTTTGTCGGGAATTTGCCTTTGGGGCGCGATAGGGTGTTCTTATACGGTGGCAAATGGATGGCGCGAGCTGAGTACCCCAGTGGATTAAAGCCATCTCGCTTGTTCGGTGACAGCTCTAACCAGCAGCTACTGACCATACCCAAGCGGCAAGCATTGAAAGCGGATGACTGGGTATTTCTCAGGCCAACCCAAAGCGAAGCGTTGATGCTGCAATTTGGTGACCTACAAATCTATGATAATCAAATAATAAGTGAGTCTTGGCCGGTGCTAAGCGCTCAAATCAATACTCTTGGAGAGAACGTATGACCCAAAGCTCGTGGTGGAAGCGCCTGTTGTTGAGCCTGGTGGCCGTGATTGTGGTGGCGCTATTGGCTATCTGGTGGGTGTTATCCGCTTCTAAAGGCCAGCTAGACGGCGAACTGGCCGTTGGCGTTAGCGCACCGGTCAATATAGGTTTCGATGCGGCCAAGCGACCTTATGTTCAGTCTGAGAGTTTAGCCGATGCGCTAACTGCTCAGGGCTATTTGCACGCTTCAGAGCGTCTGTGGCAAATGGAGTTGGTGCGCAGCGCTGGGCGAGGCGAGCTGGCGGTTTTGTTTGGTCGCGACATGTTGGACTCGGACAAAAGTCTTTGGCGCATGGGGGTGCCGCAGCTCGGGCAGCGTTTGTATCACGGCGCCTCGGACAACATGAAAGCTCTGGTTGAGGCCTATGTACTTGGGGTTAACGCCGCGATTGAGCAACAAAGCATGCCGTCGCCGGAGCTAATGCTACTTGGCGCTGAAGTAAGGCCTTGGCAGGCGCAAGATGTGTTCGCGGTCGGCGCGTTAATTGCCTTCCAGTCGGCAAACAACCACTCCAATGAGTTATTGCGTCTTAAGTTGTCGCAAAAACTCACTGATAATCAAATGCGCCTGTTCACCGAAGATGGCAGCGATATTGGCCACTTTCCATTTATTATTGCCGATGACTTATCTGAACTAAGCGAAACACTGGCCAGCGTCGATCCGGATTGGAACCCGAAAATGCCTCGAGTGAAGTTTGGCTCAAATGGCTGGGTGGTAGCCCCTGAAAAAAGCCAGTCGGGTTTTCCGCTGTTTGCCTTTGATTCCCATGACCAACTGGGCCTGCCCAACCTGTTTTACGAAGTGCATTTGTTTATCGGCGATGACGCGCAAATTCGTGGATGGTCAGTGCCTGGATTACCTGGGGTCATCAACGGCTATAACCAATCGATTGCGTGGGGTTTTACCAACATTGGCGATACCCAAGACTTGTACGTTGAAACCGAATCCAGTGACCAAGCCCATCACTATCTCCATGATGGCGAATATCTCGCGGCGGTGGCCGAGCGAGTGGAGCTTAAAGTCAAAGGCGGCGAGAGCGAGCCCTTTACTATTTATCACACTCCTAACGGGCCGCTGATCAGCGAGTCGCCAGCCATTAGCTTTAGCTGGACCTTGCATCAACTGACAGATGAGATGCTTGCCAACTATGGCCTAGAAGCTTTGCTTAAGCTCAATCAAGCGACCAATTGGGACGAGTTTAACCAGGCGATTGATAAGCACGCCGGGCCAACCCTGAATGCTACCTATGCCGATGTTCATGGCAACATTGGCTTTCGTACCGCGGGCATACTGCCAGTACGCGGAAGTGGTGAAGGCTTAGCTCCGCTAGATGGAGCGCTTAGTAAAAATGCTTGGCAAGGACTCGTACCAGCAACCGAGATGCCGCGTTTGCTCAACCCAGAGTCTGGCTATATTGCCGCGGCCAATGCGCGAGTTAACCCGAAAGACTTTGGTGTGCTGGTATCAGCCGACAATGCCGCACCTTATCGCATAGAGCGTCTACAGCAAGTCTTATCGGCTGCACCTAAATTGACCCTAGGCGACATGCAGGGCTTGCAGATGGACTGGTACGACGGCCAGGCGGCTAAGGTGCTGCCTAGCATGTTGGCAAAACTCAATGGTGCTTCGCTTAGCCCACAACAAACCCAAGCAGTTGAGCTACTGCAGGCTTGGTTGTCCCGTCCGATGGCAACTAGCGATAGCGCGCCGGCACTGATTTTTCAGCACTGGTATTTGAGTCTGGCCAACACCATGTTTAACCCAGTACTTGGGGATGAGCTTTACACGCGAGTGCTAAAGCGCAGCTATGTGCTGAGCTTTGCGGTCGACCAAGCTCTGTTAGAGGCGCCTGCTGCCAAGGCTTGGGATTTCGATTGGCCAAAGCTTTTGAGTGAAAGCTTGCATCACAGCCTTGAGCAGCTGGCTGGCGAGCTTGGGCCAGAGCTGGTGGCGTGGCGACTCGATGACAAGCAAGGGGTTAAGCTCTATCACGAACTTGGCAAGGCTGTACCGGCATTAGACCCTGTGTTTAACTCTGAGCGTTACCCTTGGGGTGGCACACCGGCGGCGGTGGGGCGCGCTAACTACAAGTACCACACACCCTTTGAAGTGAGCCATGGCGCCACAGTGCGCGTGGTGGCAGAAATGTCGCCGCAAGTGCGGGCAAAGGCTGTGATCCCCGGTGGTCAGTCAGGACATCCGTTGAGCGACCACTACCGAGATCAGTTTGCTGCTTGGTTGGCGGGGGATTTAATCGATATCAGCGCCGAACCGGTGCCGGCGCAGTTGACTCTTACACCCAATTAGGGGGAGAACAAGCTGCTCATCAAGCGATGAGCAGCTGTCCGTCGGATTTGACCGTGACTTGAGCACCGTTGTTGATCACCTCAAACAGGTCATCTCCTGAATACTCAATGATGGGAATGCTCTTCTCAAACCACACCTGAGACAGCACTACGCCAGACACCAGCAAAGAGTCATTACTTTGCACCACTAAAGCAGCGGGTCCCCTGTCCATAGCGACCAAATCAAGCAGCACCAGACCCGTGTGGGTCGAGCCAATACAGCTGGGAAACACCAACACTTTATCGGCGATGTTTTGCGTGAACAGTTCGTGGTGGGCATCGCGCACTTCAGCGCGCTTGCTCGGCAGCATATTAGGTACTTTGCACATGCTAGCGGTGAAGTTGATCGGCTGTTGAGTGACTAATGCCTCACCGCTGGCTTCACCGGCGACCACTACTTTGCCTTGAAGTTGGGTCATGCTGCGTCCTCCAATACACCGCAAATGCGTAAAACGTCTTCGAGATTACCGTAACGAGTGCCTTCTAGGTAGTAGTAAAGTTTACCTGAAGGGGTAAGCACTTCCTTACGACCTAGGCCAATCCGTAGAGACAGCCCAGCCAACGGGCAGTGTTGTAGAATCTCGACTCCAGCCTCTTTCAACTGCGCCATTTCTGGACGTTGCTCCAGCTCGTCGTAAGCCGCGGGGATCAGGTGGAACAAGGTGCGCTTCTTCACCTTTTGGCCAGCGAAATACGGTGCGAGTTCTAGCACTTCATCCAGCGTCATTTGTGGACAGCCAAAGGCCACCACTTTGGCATCTTTAGCCACCGCATGACTGGTTCTGAGCTCGTCCAACATGGCCTGAGTGATAGTAATGGTTTCCTCAGGCGCCTGATTGCCAAATACTGTGGCTTCGTCCGGGGCTTCTGGAGTAACACCCAATACGTGGAATAGAGTCACCGAGCCTGAGCTGGCCATTGCCGCGCCCATGTTTTTAAGCTGGTCAGGGGTAAAGTCGTAATTATCCAGTACAGGCACTCGGTCCACCGCCAACTTGCCCACCAAGAAGCCTAATGCTGGGGCATCCATTTGTTGAATGTCCAAGTGAATGCGCAACTGGCCACGTCGATTTTCATCGAGCAAGAAGCCGAACTCTGGGGTTAAACCGGTGACTGCCTGGCAGATGTCCACCATGATGGAGTTGCGATTGGTTCGCGCCCCAAGCACCGAGTTGGCGTAAATAATCGCCGAGCTTTCTGCCCAGCCCAGCACATCGCCAAACTCGGGTATATTGTGGTGGCGATAACAAACGCAGGAGTAGTTGGGAATGATACCCAAGGCTTCTAGCTGCTGTTCGTGCCACTGCTGTCCGCGAAACACTAAACGGTTTTGCGGCGTGTATTCGTAGCCAGGTCGCGGGTTTAGGGTGGTTGGCACCTTGACCTTGACCCCTTCGTCCACCAATTGCTTGATGATTTGATAGTAGGCGGTGTAAAAGAAAATCTTAAAGCTGCCTGTCAGATGGGCGCTTTTAATGGGTACCAAGCGCTTGGCGTCAAAGGCTTTGCCGTATTCCACCAGTGTCTGCAGACACTTGGCCATGGCGTTGCCTTCGCTTCCCGCCAATATCGCCTCTTGTTCGGGCGTTAACTGCATTGGGGTTACTCTCCCTGTTGTGAAAGGACTTGCCAGCCGGACTCGTCGCGTTCGTAAACCCGGCCGAGCGGGGCGTCGAACAAGTTGGTTAGCTCTTGATAATTGGCCGTCAACTCGGCCAATGGCATTTCTACTATGTTGGCGGGATCCGCCAGATACTCGCCACTCTCGTCTCCCGAGAACACCCGCCAGCCAGTATCCTTGGCGTGCATCGAACGCTCTCGGTAAACAAACCCCGCTGGCAGGCCTTCTAGCACATGGCGGCTGACCAGCAGGGTGCGCGACATTTAGTCTTGCTCCGAATTGCTCAATCGACGCCAAAGCGCGCGCGACATAAAGCGCACCTTGGTACGCAAATCAAAGCGCTTAAAGTTGGTTTTTACCGCACCCGAGGTGAAGCGGGTGGCCTTTGAATAATCGATGCGAACGTCGACAAACACAGGACGGTTTTTCGCAGCCAACTCGTTGGCCTGGGCGATAATGGCGTCGCAATTTTGGTTGCTATCGAGCAGCAAGTATTCGCAGTTAGTGGCCATCGCCAGACCCTGCCAGTTAACACTTGGTAAAACGGTGCAGGTTTTGCGGTTGTAGGGGACTTGCTGAGCTTGACTGATTTGCGACAGCTCACCGTCGTTAAACACGTAATAGACCACCCCGAGCTGATTGTGACTGGCAGTCAGTGCTTCCATACCTGTCATGGCTGCGGCACCATCGCCAACAATGCCCAACACGGTGCGTTCTGGGTTGGCCAGCTTGGCACCGGTAACCGCCGGAATGCAGTAGCCCATGGCGTTAAAATCGGTAGGCGAGATAAAGCCGCCTTCGCAGTGAATCGGCATTAGCTCAGCGGTTAAGAAGGTGTGGTTACCATCGTCGCAAACCACCAGAGCATCGTCATCGATGCCCTTGCGCAGGGCCTGGTAGAAGTGAATTGGGTTGACCCGCTCACCGCTATCATGGGCTTTCCATTCTTCCACATAGGCCGCCTTGTCGGCAGCAATCTTAGCCTTGATGGCACTGCTATCGACAGGCTGCGGCATTGCACTGGCTAGCGCATCGTACAGGCGTGGCAGAATTTGTTTAGCATCGCCCTCTAACTTAACTTTGGCGGGATAGTTTTTGCTAAATACCTCTGGATTAATATCCAGATGAATCAGATTCTCTGTGACCTCAACGCCAAAGCTGCCGGTTGGGATTTCGGAAAAGCGAGTGGCGATGGCCAGCATGCAATCGCACTCAGCAAAGGCGTTTTCTGCGGCGGGTACCGACGAGCGACCAAAGCTCATACCCGTGTGCAACGGATGGCGGCTATCAAGGGCCGACAAACCTTGCAAAGTGGTGGAAATTGGCGCGCCTACATGCTCGGCAATTTTAGCCACCCATTCGCCTGCGCCTTGTGCGCCCCAGCCCACAAAGATGCCTGGGTTCTTAGCGTTCTTAAGCAGCTCCACCGCAGCACTGATTTGGGCATCAATCTCAATTGGAGTAACGGCTGGTGGCTGATAGTCAGGCATGGCATCCACTTCGCCCGCCAACAGTTGCAAATTGACCGGGATTTCTACGTAAACCGGGCCAGGCTCGCCACCGACGGCTATGTCGTAAGCTTGGTAGATGGAAGGAATGATGTCTTGATACTCAGTGGGCTTGAAGCAGGCCTTGGTGATCGGCGCCATCATGGCGTGTTGGTCCATGTCGTGCAGCTGATAGTGATTGCCAGTGTCAGTGCGCACCCCGCCGGTAATGATCAGCATGGGAACCCCGTCCAAATGGGCTTCGGCAATCCCCGAGGCGGCGTGAGTCAAACCGGCCGCCGGAACCAACAACACAGTGCCAATCGAATCCGTGGTACGACTGATAGCATCCGCGGCAAAGCTGGCACCTTCTTCGTGGGTCACTAAATGTGGAGATATGGATTCTGAACGATTGAGCTCATCATAGATTTCCGTGTTGTGAACCCCTGGAATGCCAAAGGTGTGACGCACCCCAATTTGCTCTAAAGCGTGTCGTACCAAGGCGGCTCCGGTTTTTCTCATTGTGAATCCCTCGTTCAAAAAAATCCTATATTGGTTATTGCATAAATTGGACAAAAGTACAATTATATTGCAACAAGTGTTTAACCGGAGTCGCCTGTGCAAACCCCAGAATTAAGTCCTTATTGGATGCCTTTTACCGCCAATCGTCAGTACAAGTCGCAGCCGCGACTATTGGAACGCGCCAAAGACATGCATTACTACGACCAAAGTGGTCGCGCTGTACTCGACGGTACCGCCGGCCTGTGGTGTTGCAATGCCGGCCACAATCGCAGTGCCATTACTCAGGCCATTCAGTCGCAAGCGGACACGCTCGATTACGCGCCTAGCTTCCAAATGGGTCACCCGCTGGCGTTTGAGGCGGCCAAGCGTCTGGTAGACATGGCACCAGACAATTTAACTCATGCCTTTTTCGCCAATTCTGGCTCGGAGGCGGTGGACTCTGCGATGAAGATCGCACTGGCCTATCACGCTGTCAACGGCCAGCCGCAACGCACCCGTTTCATCGGTCGCCACGGTGGTTATCACGGCGTTGGTTTTGGCGGCATTAGTGTTGGTGGGCTGGTCAACAACCGTCGTCAGTTCGGTCATGGCTTAAGTGGTGTGGATCACTTACCTTCGCTAAAAGACCCCAAGCTGGCCTTTACCAAGGGGCAGTCGAATGAGGGAGCCGACAAGGCTGACCATTTGATTGAGCTGATTGGTCTGCACGGCGCTGATACCATTGCCGCGGTTATCGTCGAGCCAGTGCAAGGCAGTGCTGGGGTTATCGTACCGCCAGAGGGTTATCTGCAGCGCTTGCGCGAGCATTGCGATGCCCACGGCATTTTACTGATACTGGATGAAGTGATTACCGGCTTTGGTCGCCTTGGTGCGCCATTTGCGGCACAGCGCTTTGATGTTCGTGCCGATTTGATCACCTGTGCCAAAGGGCTGACCAGTGGTACCGTGCCCATGGGCGCTGTGCTGGTGGACCAAAAGGTTCATGACACCATGGTCAATGGCGCGCCAGAAGGACAAATAGAACTGTTTCACGGCTACACCTATTCGGGTCACCCGTTGGCGGCGGCCTCGGCGATAGCCACATTAGAGCTGTACCAACACGAAAACCTGTTCGATCGAGCTCGCGAGCTTGAGGGCTATTGGGAAAGCGCGCTGCACAGTCTTCGTGAACTGGACGATGGCATAGTCGACATTCGCAACTTAGGCCTAATGGGCGCGGTCGAATTTGAGCCCAGTGGCGGCACGCGCGCTTATCGAATCTTTGAAAACGCCTTCTTCGAGCAAGATCTACTGGTACGTGCTAGTGGCGATTTCATCGTGATGTCACCACCGCTTATTCTTACCAAAGCTGACATCGACCAAATCGTAACTCGACTAGGTAAAGCAATTCAGGCTTGCCGGTAGCTTCACCGTACAAGTGTTATAAAAGCGCTCTATCGAGCGCTTTTTTGTTGCCTCTGTTAAACCTTTGAGTGAATAAGTGTGACCGCAAGCGCCCTTGACTATTGAGGTTAGAGTATTTACTTGAAAATATAAGCGCACAACTGTACGCTCAGCTTCGTTTTTCTCAAGTGTGCGCTAATCAAGGCTACACTCTAGAGATAAAACAGTGTCCAAGTGCCTTTATGCAGTGCTGAGAAAAGTGCTGCTCACCCAGTTAGGAGAAAGCCAGTGTCCAGCGCGCACATTCTGATTCAGTTACGTCATGCCATCGCCAACCGCGGAGAACAAACTGCGTTGCGTTGTCGATTAGAGGGCCAGTGGCAGGATATGACTTGGCAGGCTTTCGACCAGCAAATTCAGGCAATCAGCCGAGGTTTGCTAGCCTTAAAAGTCGCTCACCAAGATAAGGTGGGGATCATGGCGGGCAACTCTGGCCGCTGGATCAGTGCCGATATTGGCATAATGAGCATTGGCGCAGTGACAGTACCCATTTATCCAGGCAGCAGTGACGATCAGGTCGCGCATATCGTTAAAGACGCCGAAATCGATTGTTTGATTGTGGCTGGCGAACAAGAGTTTGCTCAGGGCCACGCGCTACTTGAAAGCGGTCAAATCCGCCATCTGATACGTCTGGACCAGGATACGGTAACTTCGAATGACCAAAGCGAATTGGGCTTCGCACAGCTGCTTAAACTGGGTTCTAGCGATGCCGCACAAGCACTGGCCAAGGCCCGCTTAAACGCGCTTAAAGGCGATGACCTGTTCACTTTGATTTATACCTCAGGTACCACGGGCGAGCCTAAGGGTGTGATGCTGGATTACGACAACATGCACGCCTCGTTCACCATTCACGACGATTTTATTTCGGTGGACGAAAACGACGAGTCATTGGCGTTTTTACCATTAAGCCATGTATTTGAGCGCGCTTGGTCCCTGTACTGCTTGCGCCGTGGCGCCACAGTGGCCTTTTTGAATGACCCGCGCTTGGTGGTACAAGCGCTCAGTGAAATCAAACCGACCTTGCTGGCCTCAGTCCCGCGCTTGTTTGAGAAAATTCACGCCGGTGTGTTCCACAAGTTGGAATCTGCCAGCGCCACTAAACGTCGCCTGTTTGGTTGGGCCACTAGAGTGGCCGATAAGGCCCTTGAGTATCAACTACAAAGCAAGTCGCTTCCGGCCGGATTGGCATTGCAGCACAAGCTGGCGGACAAGCTGGTACTGAGTAAACTGCGTGGCCTGCTGGGTGGGCGAATTCGCTTTATGCCGTGCGGTGGTGCCAAGCTCGACGCCACTGTAGTGCGCTTTTTCCACAGCCTTGGGCTGAATGTTATTTGCGGTTATGGCATGACCGAAACCAGCGCAACCGTGGCCGCCTTTGCACAACCGTTAAAAGACTTTGGCAGTTGTGGTAAGCCACTGCCCGGACTAGAAATACGTCTAGGGGCGGACAATGAAATCCAGGTAAAAGGCGCGACCGTGATGCGCGGTTACTACAATCGCCCTGAAGCTACCGACGAGTCGTTTGATGGCGAGTGGCTTAAGACCGGAGATGCCGGTGAAATCAACGAGGCTGGTGAGTTGGTGATTGTAGAGCGCATCAAAGAATTAATGAAAACCTCTAACGGCAAATATGTGGCCCCACAACGGGTGGAGGGTGCTATCTCTCAAGATCACTTCATTGAGCAAGTGGCTATTATTGCCGACGGTCATCACTTTGTCAGCGCTTTGGTGGTACCAAGTTTTGAGGCGCTAGAAGAGTATGCCAAAGCGCAACAGATTCGCTTTGAGTCATTGGCACAGCTGCTAGATCACGACCGCATTAAAGCTCTACTGGCGGAGCGTATCGCTGAGTGTCAGCAGCACCTAGCGCCCTATGAGCGGGTGAAGCAATATCGACTGTTGGCCAGAGAGTTTTCCGCCGAGTTGGGCGAACTCACTCCTACCATGAAGCTCAAGCGTCGTGTGATTAACCAAAACTATCGCGAGCAGATTGCGGCCATGTATCGCAGCAAAGCGCCGGCGTAAGCTGGCGTTGGCGGGTGCGCTTAGGGCTTGCACAAAATAGTGGGTGCCTAGATTAGGCACCCGACGCTAAATGGAAGAACTAACAGTTGCGGGATTAGTAGCGCAGACGTCGGTACAAAGTCAGCAGTAACAAACCGTTGGCAATTGCTACCACAGACACTATCCAAGTGCCGCTGCCGTCGCCAATAATCGGTGCGACGAGTACTGGGCCGAGCCCGCCGCCAATCATGGTGGACAGACCGTTATATAGCCCCACGCCAGAAGCAATCGAATCCCCAGGCAGAATTTTCTGAACTAGTGCAAACTCGGCAGTAGGGAAGGCCGAAATACAGAAAGTCGCAGCGCTAAAGCCCACCACAGTGAGCCACAAGCTTTGAGCTTCAAGCGCAATAAATATAGCTACACTGGCGCCGATAAAACCAGTGGCGGCCACTATCGCGCGGCGATTTAGGCGATCGCCGATTTGCGACCAGAACACCAAGCCAATCAGGCTAAAGACGAAAGGCAAGGGTACCAGCCAGGTGAGCTCTTCGTAGGGAATGCCTTTTTTCTCGGTAAAGAAAGTCGGTAGCCAACTGGCAATACCCAGTGCCACTACGTTATTCATCATGCCGGCGAACAATATCGCCAAATAGCTTTTGTTGCGCAGCAGTTGATGCCAGCGAAGCGAGGGAGTGTCTGACGTCGTTTCAGTTGCACCGGCTTCGATATGCGCCAATTCATCAGGGTGAAGATTGGCCACTTGCTGAGGTTTGTCTTTGACCCAAATCCATATCAGCGGCCAGGTAATCAACAAGCCCGCGGCCGCAAGAATGTAAAAGCCTGCGCGCCAACCAAAAGTCTCCATCATGGGAACCATGATAAAGGGCGCTGCCAGCATGGCTAAAAACAGCCCGCTGATCCACAAACTGTTGGCGCGCGAGCGTTCGTTCAGCGGGAACCAGTTCTTGGTCAACTGAGCCATCATTGGGAAGTGCGGGCCTTCCGCCAGACCCAGCAAAACGCGAGAGGCTGCAAACACCATTAGCCACTGACTGGCCCAAGCGCCCATGGCGGTGAACAGACTCCACAGTGCGACAATACACAACAGGCTTTTTCGAGGACCAAAGCGAGATGCCAGCGGGCTTAGAAAGATGTTGGCAATGCCATAGCCGACGTAAAACAGGCTCATTAGCCAGCCGCCATAGTCTTGGATCTCGTCGCTACTCCAGCCAAACTCTTGCGCCATCAATGGAATCGCAAAGCTGATGTTGAGTCGGTCCAAGTAGCCGATGAACAGGCTGATGCCTAGCACTAAGGCTAGGCGCCAGCGATATCCTGTGGCTAGGGGGTGAGCTGTCATGGCTCCGGCCTGTTGCATGAGGCGCTATCCTTAGCCAGCGTTAGGCAGGCATGTAAATTTGGTTGATGAACTCTCCTAACAGCACTTCGCGACTGTCGGCTGAGATACCATTGAGCAAGGCGTTAATGTCTTCCATGCGCTCCGGTGGATTGCTTGGGTCAATGCCTAGCATGGCGCTAATTTTGCCAAGATCCTGAGGGGTCGCGTTTTCCAGCATGGCTTTGATTTGTGGGTCCAGCGCTTGCTGCTTAGCCTCAGCGTGTTGTGCGCTGCGCAAAGCGGCCACCATCTCGGTCAAGTCGGCAATAAAGGCGTCCATTTGCTCCACGTTATGGTAGCCAATCGACAAGTGCAAGTTCTCCTGGCTGTTCTCGAAACTAAACTGAGGCTGTATGTACCAGCCGCGTGTTTTCATTTCATCCGCCAATGGGAAGATATTGAAATCAGTCGCTTTTAACGCAATCAGATTGGCTTTCGGGTCACCCATTACCGCCAGTCCATCGATGCCTTCGACGGCTTTTAGCAGCTTGATGGTGGCAGCTTGCGAGGCGTCGACTAGACGCTCATAGCCCTCGCGACCCATGTAGTTAAGGATTGCCCAGCAAGCGGCCACCGGTCCGCCACTCTTAGTAGACGTCACGCCTGGGTTAATCACTGCATAACCGGTCCAGTTGGCGTGGCTGAAAATCTGGTAGCGGCGCACATCGGCGTCGTTATACAAAATGCATGAGGCGCCCTTAGCGGCGTATCCCCACTTGTGGAAATCCATCGACAGCTGGGTGACACCTGGTACACCCATGTCGAAGTTGGGGATGTCATAACCTAAGGATTTGGCAAACGGCAGGTACATACCGCCAACGCAGCAATCCACATGGAATAGAATGTTGTGCTTGAGCGCGATTTGGCCCAAATCTTCGATTGGGTCAATGGCGCCGTGGCCATAACTTGGCGCGCTGCCTACCATCAAAATGGTGTTGTCGGTAATGGCAGCGTCCATTTTTTCAGGGATGGCGCGAAAGTTGTCATCCACCTCAACGGTTACTGGAATCAAATCAAAGTACTGGCATGCTTTGAAGAAGGCCGCGTGAGCGGTGACTGGCAATACGATTTCTGGCTGAGTGATGTGCGGTTGTAGATCGCGAGCTCGGTCTCGAGCAGTCTTTAGCGACAGCAGAATACTCTCGGTGCCACCAGAGGTGAAGGTGCCCGAGCCATTTTCGCTGGCGTTAACCAGGTCCATCGCCATACCAATCACTTCTTTTTCCAGCTGCATACAACTTGGGAACGAAGTGGGATCCAGACCGTTCTCGGTCATGTACATGGTAAAGGCTTGCTCAAGTAGGTCCATGGCTTCTTCGCCAGCGTCGTATACGTAGGCAAATACCTTGCCTTCGGACCAGGGCACGTCAAATTGCTTAGTGGCGCTGAGTTGTTGTAGCAATTCCTGCTTCTGACGACCTTGTACTGGAAACTTCATCTTTGGTCCTTAAATTTGGTTCAATAAGTAATGTTTATTTGATAGCAATTATTGTACGATAGTGCAAGAAACTTTTTATTAACATGTCGTCGGGAGTGATCGAATGTCGCTGTTTTACACCCTTAACCCATACACGGGTGAGACCGAAAATGAATTTGCCGCAGATGAGGCGCAAGCCCTACAAAATAAGCTCTCTCAGGCACATCAAGCCTGGTTATCTTGGCGAAACAGCGAGTTACAGACACGGGTGGATTTGTTACTGCGACTGGCTGACTGTCTAGAAGCCAAGGCGCCCACTTTAGCCGACACCATGACGCGAGAAATGGGAAAACTGACCTCAGAAGCTTTGGCCGAAGTGCAAAAGTGCGCCAGCGTTTGTCGCTACTACGCCAGGGAAGGGGTTGCGTTGGTACAAAGCCAGGCGCTCTCTGCCGACCAAGACCGAGCGGAAGTGCGCTATCTCCCCAAAGGTATAGTGTTTGCCATCATGCCTTGGAACTTCCCACTGTGGCAGGTATTCCGCTTTTTGGCGCCAAGCCTGTTAGCAGGTAACACTGTGCTGTTAAAGCACGCGCCTAACGTGGCGGCCAGCGCAATTGCTATTGAAGAATTAATGCGCGAGGCCAATGCGCCTGAGCATCTGATGCAAAACCTGTTTATCGATGTGGATCAAGTCGAGCGTGTGATTGGCGATAGCCGCATTGCCGGTGTGACTATCACAGGGTCTGAGCGCGCAGGTCGTGCTGTGGGTGCGCTGGCGGGCAAGTACCTCAAGCCTTCGGTACTGGAGCTGGGGGGCTGTGATCCTCTGGTGGTATTGGACGATGCGGATCTTGAGGGCGCAGTAAACGCGGCAATGATCTCGCGATTTATGAACGCCGGACAAACCTGTATTGCGGCCAAGCGCTTCATTGTGGATGCGCAGGTTTACGATGAGTTTCGCGACCGCTTGGTGGCACGCATTGAAGCGCTGCACTATGGCGATCCCACTCTAGCCGAGACCAATCTCGCGCCAATGGCTCGCGCAGATTTGCGCGATGGACTGCAGCAACAACTGCAAAAAAGCTTGGCCCAAGGCGCTGTCATGACCATTCCCGGTGGCAGCATCGATGGCACTTACGCAGGGTTTGCTCCCTGTTTACTAGAGCAGGTAACCAGCGATATGGAAGCCGGCAAAGAAGAGATGTTTGGCCCTGTGGCCAGTCTTATCAAAGCAGAAAATGCCCAACAGGCAATAGCGATTGCCAATGGACCGCGGTTTGGCCTAGGTGCTAGCCTTTGGAGTCAGGACCGCGAACGCGCTTGGGCGCTTGCCAGCGAGCTGCAGACCGGTGCTGTGTTTATCAATGGCTTTGTAAAAAGCGACCCGCGTTGGCCGTTTGGTGGCACTAAGGACAGTGGTTATGGGCGCGAACTATGGGCCGATGGCGCGCGCTCGTTCTGCAACGCACAGACGGTTTGGCAAGCCAAAGGCTAGGCCGAGGTTTGAGTCCGAGCGCTAACCGGCGCTCGGGCTTGGCTGTGGAATCGGAAAGATTTTATCGTAGGCCAGATTGTAGAAATAGGTGTAGAACAAGTAGAACACCACAAAGCTCATATCCATCAGCAGTGCCTGCCAAAAGCCCACGCCAAGATACCAAGCAATCAGCGGGATACTGATAACAATCAGTCCACCTTCAAAGCTACAGGCATGCAAAACGCGCAGTTTTTGCGACTTGTTGGTATGACCCCAGCGCTTGAGCATCATGCGATCAAAACCGTAGTTGAATACAAAGTTCCAACCCGTGGCCAGCAAGGACAACACAATGCTAATTCCACCGGCTTGGGCCAACTCGACACCGAATAACCAAGTGAGTAGAGGGATCATCATTAGCAAGCCGATGGCTTCAAAACCAATGGTGTGCCTGATTCTGTCGAATGTCGAACGCATTGTCTGCTCGCTGTTTTTGATAAAGTGCAGCGATTATAGTTAACTGTTCAGATAATAAAAGTTGGGTAGTATCAGTTTAGGTGATACATGGCGTTTTCAAATCTCGATTACTTACAGGCTTTTGTCACCGCGGCAGAAGTGGGCTCTTTTAGCGCGGCAGCGCGTAAGCTGGGCAAGGCGCAAAGTGCAGTCAGTACAGCGGTGTCCAACCTTGAACTCGACCTTGGTGTGGAATTGTTTGACCGCTCGCAACGCTACCCCAAACTTACCGAGCAGGGGCGTCACTTAAAAGACGAGGCCGCGCTGATTTTAGAGCGTTGCCAAATTTTGCAGCACAAAGCGGATGGTTTGCACCGCGAGGTAGAATCATCGGTCACCATTGCCATCGATGAAAACCTACTGGTCAGCCAGTGGAACCTGGTGCTGGATCGCTTCGTAGAGCGCTACCCCCATGTCAACTTGCACATGCTACACCCAATCACCGAAGGTGCTTTAGAGTTGGTTACTAAGGGTGAAGCTGACTTAGCCATGGTATGTCAGCAAGAGTCCATGCCAGATAAGCTCAAAATCCATTCGCTGCAGCGCCAGCAGGTTAGAGTAGTTATAGCGCCCAGTCACGAGCTGGCGCAGAACATGCCGGTACCCGATGACCACCCAAGCTTACACCGTCAGATTTTAGTGGCGGAGTCACGCTGGTTCACCCATGGGCATGGCAATTATGCGGTGGATGTGTGGACTACGGAGAGCGTGTTGACCGCCTTGTACCTAGTCGAGGCGGGGTTTGGCTGGGCGGTACTGCCCAACCCAATCGTAGAGCAAGGGTTGGCGCAAGGTAGCCTGGTGGAGCTGAAAATGGAAACTCTGGAGAGCGCTTGGTATACCTCAACCGACCTGATTTGGCACGCTTCGCGTACTTTGGGACCCGCGGCTCAATGGCTGTGGCAGTGTATTGTCGACGAGGTAAAAGCCTCAAAAGCTACCCCTTAATCTAACGCCAATAAAGTGGTTCGAATGCGCTCTCGCAGCGCATCGGCACTTTGATTGATGGCCTCAATCGCCGCGGGTTGTTGCCCGAGCCTATCCCAGTGTGCTTGCCAGGCAGATTTCAGCCCTAGGCATTCGCGACTGACCGCCTCGGATACCAAGGGACACAGGTCGTTAATCACCCCGACTTTGACCCAGCCGAGCCTCGGATTGCCTTCAATAGGGTCGTTGTCGTAGTGAGCGGCGTAGGCCACTCGCTCAAACTCGGATAGCTGAATCAGAATCTCAAAGCTGGCGGTGCGCACCGTGTTGTTGCGCTCGCTGACTTCGAGTCGCCACGTGTTGTAGCTAAAGCCAACTAAGGCAAACACTAGGCTGATAATCGCGGTGGCGTGATAGCTGGCCAGTCTCGACCGGATTTTCATGCACGCCTCCGCTATTCATTATCAAGTATCAACCTACTGATTATAGTTAGCTTTTTGCTGCTTCAGGTGACTCCATCTGATCTTCATGGTGCTTGCTCATCCAATCTTGATCTGCCAGAACCGCATAGGCGGCTGGAATGATAAACAGCACCAACATGGTCGAGGCAAAGATGCCAAACACAATGGATATCACCAAAGGCTTCACTACTTGCGCTTGTAAGCTGGTTTCTAGCATCAGTGGTAACAGACCGGCAGCTGTGGTCAACGAAGTCAAAAGCACCGCGCGAAAACGCTCAACACTGGCTTCAATTACCGCACCAATCACTTCTTCGCCCCGTTTGAGGTGATGGCGTATGTACTGCACCAACAAAATCGAGTCGTTGACCACAATCCCAGCCAGCGAGATAAAGCCCATGATGGACGGCATGGACAAGCTATGGCCCAACAGTAGGTGGCCCCACAGCACGCCAATTAGCGCCAGTGGTATCGCCGCCATGATCACGAACGGCTCTTGGTAACTTCTAAACTGAACGCTAAGTACCGCAAACAAGCCAAACAAACCAATAGCGAAGCCTTTGCCCAAGCTTGAACCTGTGGTTTGACTCTCTTTAGCCGAGCCTTCGAACTCCACTCGTAAGCCCGGATATTTGGCTTGTAAATCGCTTAAAAAGCCCTGTTGCAGCTCCGCCAGAATTTCATTGTTGTTGGCGCGGCTGTAATCCACGTCGGCCATCACACTCACGGTCCGCAGGCCATTGATGCGCTGAATGCGAACAAAGTTTCGTTGATGCTCGATTTGCGCCACTGCCGATAGCGGTATTTGACTGCCGTCTTGCAGCATCACTGGGAAGTTCTCCAGTGCGGTCAAATCGCCCGCTTGCTGCTTGTCCAGTCGCACTTCGATTTTCAGGTTTTCAGGGCCTACCTGAATTTCATCCGCGGTTTGGCCGAAGTAAGCACCGCGCAGTTGTGAGGCAATGGTTTGACCGTCCACGCCGTAGACCTCGGCGCCAGGTAACAGAGACACTTGCAACTCGGCTTTACCCACGCGCATATCGTCCAAAACACCATACACGCCGTCGTACTTTTTCAGACGTTGTTGCAAGTCCTGTGAGGCCAGCTTGAGGTCTGGCAAGGAGTCGTGCATCAAGCGAATCTCGATATCTCGACCCGCCGGCCCCATCGAAGGCTGTTTGAATACCATGGACAGCGGTAAGGCTTGTTCACCGGTGGCATCGCGCCAGTCGTGAATAAAATCGTCAATCAGAGTCTCACGCACTTCTGCCGACAATAAATCTAAGCGCACAGTGGCTAGGTGAGGACCTTTTTCACTGGCGTCAGCGTTGAAGTTGTACTGAGCCGTAATATCCAGCACCAAGGGCTCGCCGTCTTCAAACTCACGCTCGTATTTGGCTGTGGTTTGCTCAGCGGCGGCAATCACCTTTTTGACCACAGACTGGGTCTGAGACAAGGTCGCACCTGGCGGCAAAATGATCCGCGCCTCGGCGATATCGCCATCAAGCTCCGGAAAGGCGACAAACTTCAACGCGCCGCCGGCCACCAATGCAAATGATGCCAGCAGCAAACCAAAGGTGGCGCCGATCGCTAGGTAGCGGCGATGCACCACCCAAGTCACCGCGCGGCGCAGCTTGTTTTGACGAAACTTCTCGAATTTTTGGTGGAAATTGTTCTTAAACCCTGTGGCGCGAGCCACTAAGGGATGTGGTGCTTTCTGTGGCAACTTGGCTTTGCGCTCGGTGCTTTCTAGCGAGTGGTATAAGTGCGCTGGCAAAATGATAAAGGCCTCGAGTAGGCTAATCGCCAACACTAATATCAGCGCCATAGGGACCACTTTCAGCACAGCGCCCATCTGACCTTCAAGCCACAGCAAACTACCCAGGATAAAGATGGTGGTTAGGAATGACGAGCAGACCCCTGGTGCGACTTTCTTAACCCCTTCTATCACGGCTTCGGCGGGTTTGAGCCCGCGCTCCACGTGGGAGGCGATAGACTCAGCTATCACAATCGCGTCGTCCATCATGATACCGATGGCCATCAGCAAGGCGACCAGCGACATGATATTGATCGAAAGTCCCATCAAGCCCATTAAGAACAGACCGCCCATAAAGGCCACGGGCAATCCGGCCGACACCCAAAAGGAATAGCGCAGCGAGAAGAACAGCCACATGCTAAAGAACACCAAGATTATCCCTTGCCAGCCGTTTTTTAGCATCATGTTGAGACGATCGCTAACCAGCGAGGACATATCATTGGTCAAGGTTAAGGTGACGCCCTCTGGCGCGCGCAAACGCTCTTGGTCAACAAACTCTTGGACTCTGGCCTTAACCCTTAATGCATCTTCGGCTTTGTTCTTTTGAATCTTGATCAGCGCCGCCGGCTTGCCGTTAAAGCGAATTTGCTCCTCGTCTAGCTCAAAGCGATCCGTTACTGAGGCGATGTCGCTAAGGCGCACCACAGCACCATCATTGTTTGAGGCAATGACAGTTTTCGCCAGCTCGTTTGGCGTGACTTTGCGCTCGTCAAAGCGAATCAGCAGGTTCTTGTCGGCAAGCTCAATGGTGCCCGCAGGCATTTTCACGTTTTGTCGACTGACCTTATCGGCGATGTCGGCAATCGTCAGCCCTAGGCGACGCACGGCTTCGGTGTCCACTTCGATGCGAAGCTGGTGGTCAGAGAAGCCCGTGATGGTCACAAGCTTTACCCCGGCATCAATTTTTAACCGACGCTTAAGGTCTTCCGCGTAGGCTTTGAGGTGCGGCCAGCTAGCGTCAGCGGCCACTGCGATATCCACCACGTTGTCGGCCCAGTCCTGCTCTTTGACAATCGGTGGTTCAATCTCTTGCGGGAAGTCTTTTACCGCGTTGATTTGGGTTTGCACATCCAGCAAGGAACGGCCCATATCCGCATCTTCGGTGAGCTTGATGGTCAATTTAGCCAAGCCCTCTTGGGCGTCACAGCGCACCTCGACGGTATTGTTCAGACCGTCCACCGCGTCTTCTAAGCGCAGACACAAGCTCTCTTCCACTTCTTGTGGTGAAGCGCCAGGGTAGACTACAGAAGCATTAATGTAAGGTGGCGAGTACTCGGGAAAGGTCTCGCGCTTGAGGTTCGGAAGCGCGGTCAGACCCAGTAAAATTAGCCCCATCATCAATAAGTTGGCGACGGTGGGGTGACGAATGACAAAGCCGAGCATTATTGATTCTCCTCAGCTTGGGTGCGCAATGACATGCCAGCAATCGCCGGCACCAAGTCATTAAGAACCAGAAGATCCCCTTGGTTGATTTCACCGCGAATCGCCACGCCTTCGGGCGAACGGTACAGAACATCAACGGGCTTAATCACGAGCTGTTGTTGCGCGTCCATCAGGTAGATTGACTCACCGTGCAGCGCACGCTCGGGGATCAGGTACTGTGGCTGGCTGCGACCTTTGATGTGGGCGCTTAGAAACATGCCTTTGGTCAGCGGCGGCTTGGCCAGCAGTTGCATGTGGCGCAGGTCTTGTTCCACTTCCAAGTAAACACCAATGGTGGCTTGATCAGGGCTAACGTTATCGGCCACACGAGTCACCTTGGCGGGCCAAACAAAAGTCTCGCCCGAGCTTTGCATACGCAGCTCGCCGGCAAGCGCCAACGACTCGAACGATGGCAAACTGCCTTGGCTAGAGAAGTCGTCCATGCTGGAGATCAAAGTGCGCAGGTCGCTTAACGACAGTTCGGCTTTGACTTCCACTAGGCCCAATCGCTGCGCGGAAATCATGGTGCTGCCCTGGCTGACCACTTGGTCGAGCTCGATGTTAACCTCGCCAATGCGCGCGTCAAACGGCAGTACGATACGGGTTTTATCCAGCTGTCGTTGGGCGTCTTCTAACTTGGCCTGGTCCACTTGAAACTGAGCTTCGGCAACCTTGCGCTCATCTGGCATGAGGTCAAGCTGGTTTTGCATGTCGGCGATTAGCTTTTGTTGCGCGAGTAGGCTCTGTTTTTGTAACTCCACTTCTGAGTTAGATATCAAGTTGTTCTTATTGAGATTGCGGCGACGCTGGAACTCTTGGTCGACCAATTTGAGCTTTTGAGTCTCGATGTCCAAAGTCTCTTTGAGGTTTTCCTCTTCTAGATTGAGCTTTTGTAGATTGACCTTGGTGGCATTTAGATTTGCCTGAGCTTGTGCCAGTTTGAGTTGGTACTCCAGTGGGTCCACCTGAGCCAGTACAGTGCCTTTTTCTAGCAAACGACCCGGCTCCAACTGCGGGTGTTTTTCCACTAGGCGGCCACTGACTTCAGCCATGGCTTGCCATTGGTACTTTGGCGCCACTCGACCATAACCGATAACCTCGGGGGCTGACATTTGCTGAGTCAGCGGCGTCACTTCGACCAAGCGGCGGCTATCGAACGCCGGCTGATTAGAAGGCGGACGGTTTAGCAAAATGGCGATTATCAAAAGCAACAAGCCAATGCCTATGCCTGGCAGCACAAAACGTTTCTGATTCATTAGGTTAACTCCTTAGTGGGTGCCAGCATGGCTTCCAGCAATGCGCCGTTGTGTTTTGCCAGACGGTCGAGAAACTCTGGGGTCATTTTTAGATTGAGTTCAGTGCGAAATCGATCGGGCATCAAAAATGGGAAAATGGTGAGACTAAAAAAGCTGATACGCGCTAGCTCTGGGTCGACATCGTCGCCCAGCACTCCGGCTTTCTTGAGTTGGTCGAACACCTGAATTTCGCCGGGATGCACCACCTCAAACAGCAACTTTTTGATTTCTACTGCCTGTGGGTCTGACTCGTCTGCAGAAGCTATGCGCAACAGCATTTTGGGAAATTGTGGGTGATGCACCATGACCTGGTAGTAGCGATTGAGCATCTCTGCTAAAGAGGTTGGGCTGGCTTGACGCTGCGCATGTTGCAGGGCTTGCATCACGGGCTCTGAGGTCTCTTTGAGCATGGCGCTGAACAGTTGGGCTTTGGAGCCAAAGTAGTAGCGAATTAGGCCTGGATCTGTGCCTGCCAAGGCTGCAATCTTACGAGTGGAGACTTTTGAGTAATCCAGCTCCATAAATAACTCGCGCGCAGCGTCGAGCAATCGCGCTCGATTGTCCTGTGTGTCGGTGGGGCGGCCCACCTTGTTTTTAGTTTGTGACGACATGATATATTCCTCGCTTGGGGAATAGAGTAGTTGGCAGCGAACCGATAACGCTAGCAAAACAATTCCGCGATATTCCTCAATTGAAGAATTATGTCGGTTAGCCGCCGTCTCAAATAGCTCCTATGCTTGTATTTCAAGGGAGTTTTGAAGAGGGCGAAATGAAGCTACTACAAGGGTTTTGCTGGATTTTTACTGCTGCCTTGGCGATGCGCGTTAGCGCCGAGCCCAATTTGCAACAAACTTTTTCAACATGGGTCAATGCCAACGGTGAGTTGCGCTTGCCTACAAATTTGCAACGGGGTTGGTTACATCTTGGTAGCTCAGCCCTGATGGCTGCCGACGGTACTCGAATCGAGTCGATTCACAGTGTCTACACTCAAGCGGATGCCGCCGATTATTATCGCAAACACGGCAAATTTGCCGACGGCACTGTGCTTATTAAAGAGATTCGATTTGCCAATATGAACGACTTGGTTACCGGGGCACTGGCTAGCGCAGACGCGGTGGATGTTTGGTTTATGATGGTCAAGGACACACGTGACAGGTTTAAAGGCAAGCGAGATTGGGGCAAGTCTTGGGGATGGGCGTTGTTTGGCAGTAATGACCCAACCACCAATGTGTCTGCGGGGTACGAGCAGGAATGCTTGGGTTGCCACGTACCAGCCAAGCGCAGCGATTACGTGTATACCAAACTCTACCCTGGGTTGAGACCCGGCCCCTAATTCACGAAACTGTCATTAAACTTTTTGGTTGGAAGGCCGATAAACACTTGTTCCTTGTTGTATCGCACAGAGTGATTTATGCCTTCTCTTACTATCCAGCAAAAGCTGCTATTACTGACCTTTAGTGTCGTGGTGGCCATGGTCATTCTCGTGGCCAGTCTGTTTCAGACCATGTCGGCGCTAACAACCGCATCAACCAATGCCAATCGGTTAACCGAAATAAAAGCGGAAACGCTCACCTTGCGTCGTCACGAAAAAGACTTTCTGATGCGTCGCAACGCCGGCTACTTATCCAAGTTCAAACAAACCCAAACGCGCTTAAACGCACACTTGAGTGCTTTGGGAAAAGAACTCGATCCAAAGCACAGGCTACAGGTCAATGAGGTGCGTGATGCGCTTCGCGGCTATCAAGCGAGCTTTGAACAAGTTGTCGCGACACGCACGAGTATCGGTTTAGACCATAACTCTGGTCGAGAAGGGGCGCTGCGCAAGGCCGTACACGCGATTGAGTCTTTGCTCAACGAGATTCAAGATGGCACCTTGTCGGCGCAAATGCTGATGCTGCGCCGTAACGAGAAAGACTTCCTGATGCGACTAGACCTCAAGTATCAAGAGCAATTGGCTAAGAATGTGGTCGGTTTTGATACCTTGCTGTTAACTCACTTTGGCTTGACTGATGACCAACGCGATATGGCGCGAGAGCTGTTGGTGCGCTATCAGCAAGAGTTTAACGCTTTGGTTTCCGAGTACGAGGTATTTGGCCTTACACCGCAGCAAGGCCTTCGAGGCGAGATGCGCGATCAGGTGCACCAGAGTGAGTCTTTGGTAAAAGAGATGAGCGCGCAAGTACAACAGAGCATCGACCAGCAGATTCAATCGTCCAAACGTATGGCCTTAATACTGGCGGCTGTATTGGTGATAGGTATTGGGGTGTTCATTAGTCTGATTGCCAACTCGATTCGCCGTCCGCTGAAAGACCTGGCAACTACCATGACCCAAGCCTCTGCCGAGCGTGATCTTAGCGTGCGTGCCGTAGTCCACAGTCAGGATGAAATCGGTGAAATTGCCACAGTTTACAATCGCATGACGGAAGCCTTTTGCAAGGTGATCGACAACGCCCAGCACTCATCCCACGCGGTTAGCCGAGCGTCTGAGTCTTTGTCGCGCGGCACCGAAGAGGCCAGCAGCACCATCTTGCAACAGCAAAGCGAAAACTCTCAAGTAGCCACAGCGATTCAGCAAATGGCTTCTACCGTGCAAGAGGTGGCGCAAAATACCAATGATGCGTCAGCGGCCTCAACCCAAGCGGCCCAGGAAGCCGAGCGCGGTCGTCGTTTGGTACTCGAGACCTCAGATGGTATCGAGTCGTTGGCGCAATTGGTGGAGCACAGCAGCGAATCGCTTATCACTCTAGAGCAAGAGAGTGAGAACATTGGAGAGGTGCTTTCTGTGATTCAGGGGATTGCGGAGCAAACCAACTTGTTGGCGCTGAACGCAGCCATTGAAGCTGCGCGCGCGGGTGAGCAGGGGCGTGGTTTTGCGGTAGTGGCGGATGAGGTTCGAACCCTAGCACGCAACTCACAGGATTCGACCGAAGAAATTCGCGCCATTATCGAGCGCTTGCAGCAAGGAGCCAATCAGTCGGTATCTGACATGGATAAGGGCCGTCAGCAGGCGCGCGAAGCGGTTGAACAGGCGCGCATTGCCGGACAGTCGCTGCAAGCGATTGCCGAGTCGGTAGAAGTGATGAGCAACATGAATACTCAAATCGCCTGCGCGGTTGAAGAGCAAACCTCGGTGGCGCAAGAGATCAATCGCAACATCAACAATATGGCCGAAGGTTCAGCGCTGACCGCGGACATGGTGCAAGAATCGGCGCAAACCGCTGAGCAATTGGCTAATTTGTCGGTGGACCTGCAACGAGAAATCGATCAGTTCAAGGTGAGTTAATCGCAGCTGTTGCAAGCATCAAGCCCTCGGTTAGCCCGGGGGCTTTTTTGTGCTTGAGTGGCAACAAACTTCTCCCTTTTCGAATGCGCTATTCGGAAATGGCTAATGTACGGCTGCGTTTTTCAGAGCAATACTGCTAGTTGAGGGCAAGTCGAAGGAGAAGCGTTATGAACCAAATACTGCAACACATCCGCCAGGTGTTTGAAACCGAAAACCAAGTCGAATCCAAGCAAGAGCCAGAGTACGAGTGCAACTATGACAACGATTACTTTGGCGATCAGGTATGTCAGCTCAAGGTTGACGATTGCATAGAAAAGCCCGCTAAAAGCTAACTTCTAGCGGGCTGGCTTTGGCTTGTTTCGCTAAAGCGAACTCAGTGAGAGTTCGCTGAGTCAAAGCGCTCTTAGTTGAAGGTCACAGGCTGGTATTCGCTGACCGACTGGTAGATGTCGAACGCTGAGTATTTAGCCTTGCTCCAATCGATCGCATTCACATCCACTTTTCTGATGGTCATGTCTTTGTAGGTGCGGTAGTAGTAATCCATCTCTTGCAAATCGTGCACGGTGAAGTGGGTTACGGTTTGCGCGGTTGGCGACAACCACTCCCAGTACAGGGTGCCTTGCGGAATATCGAAGGTGTTGGCCATGTTCCATGTGTGGTTCAGAATCGCTTCTTTTGACGAATCACGCGAGAAGTCTGCAGTGGTGTTTAGGAAAACCGCACGCTGGAAACGAGACTCTGAGCTTTGGTCGCCAATGTAACCCATTTGGTTGCTGGTGTTGCGCTTGGCTTTGCTCAAATCATCAGTATCGAACTTAGACTTAGCCATCAGTACTTGCGCGTCATAGGTAGGGCTGTTGGTCATGGCACCTACTGACTCGTGGATATCTGGAGTACCGTCGCCTTTGGTGTACTCAACAACGATAGCGCGGTCATTGTCTTGAACTGACCAGTGCACGCCCATGGTGCCAAATACGCCGTTGCCTTCGAATACTTTCACTTTAGACAGCAGTTCGATAGCGTGATCTACTGACTTGGCGTTACCCAATATGTACGCACCTAGGTTCCAGTGGCTCATGTCACCTTCGCCAGCAGGCGCGTAGACAGAGTCCAGGTTTTGCGCGGTAATAGAAACACCGTGCTCGTTCATACCAGAAGAGAAAGTGCTCATGCCCTTCTCGGCACCGTGTTGCATACCGACGAAGCCGTACTTAGCGGTAACACCGTTTTCGTCGAACTTGTGACCACGTGGGATTTGCGCCAAGTGCTCGTGGGCTTCAACTGGCAACTCCATTGAGTGGCCAACCATACGTCCACCATCGGGTGCGACAAAGTTAAAGCTTGAGCAAGCGTTTGCAACTTGAGCGGCGCCAAAAGTAGTGGCGGCCAGAGATACAGCGAGAAGTGTTTTCTTCAACATGGGTAAAACCTTTTGAAAGTTGTATCAGTGCTCGTCCTGAAATGAATTGCTATCCGTTTCCTTGAGAACAATGGTCGCAACTAAAAGTGTTGTTGTATAATCGCCAGACACAACCTTTGGTTGTGTCAAACTCAGTTGGGAATCTAAGGTGAACTGATGAATTTCTCTTTAGCGCAATTACAAGCCTTCGTCATGGCCGCCCAGACAGGTACCTTTCAAGCGGCGGCGATTAAGCTGAATAAGCGCGCTCAAGCCGTGTCCAAGTTGGTCGCTTCGATGGAAGACAGCTGTGCTGTGGTATTGTTTGAGCGCAAAGCCCGCCACCTGGAAATTACTGCCGAAGGGCGCAAGCTGCTCAACGGCGCGCAGCGAATACTCAAAGATGCGGATAATCTTTCTGCCATTTTGACCGGCTTTGATGAAGGTGTGCCAAATAACTTGTCGGTGGCTATCGACAATTTTTTGATCTGTCCAGAAGTCACCAATTGCCTCAAAGACATCATGGCCGAGTATCCAACCATGGATTTGGACGTGCTTAGCGGAACCACCAGTCAAGTGGCCGCATGGGTGCTTGAAGGCAAAGCTGACATTGGCCTTCGCGCCGCGCCTTTGGTGTTGGATGAAAGCCTAACTGTCCAGAAGGCGTTTGCGTTCAACCTAGTCGAAATCGCACCACCGAATTTGTTTCGAGCCGGTGAGGTGGTTGATGAAGGAGCTTTGTATCCGCTGACGCAAATTGTATCGCCTTTTATCTATGAGCTGAACTTAGATGAGATGCATGTGGTCAGCGATAAAGTCATTACTTCTAATAACTTAGCCCAGTCAATTGAACTGGTAAAAGCGGGTTTGGGCTGGACGGTTGCCCCCTACCTGGCGGTGCGCGACAGCTTGGAATCAAGGGAGGTGGTGGAAGTCGCCACCTTGGGCGCAAACCGCCATACTTGGATGAGTGAGTGTATTTATCTCGATGAGAATCGGCTTTCCGTTGCCGCCGATTTATTGGTGCAAAAGCTGTCTCAAATAGAGGCTCGAGACTAGCGGTTTGTCATCGCTAATCCGCAGGCTACGCCACTGCTCCAAGCCCATTGAAAATTGAAGCCTCCTAGCCAACCGGTAACGTCGACCACCTCGCCAATAAAATACAAACCCGGGGCTTTTTTCGCCTCCATGGTCTTGGAGCTTAACTCGTCTGTGCAGACGCCGCCCAATGTCACCTCCGCAGTGCGATAACCCTCAGTAGCGTTAGGACGAATCGCAAAGCGGTGCACTTGCTGTTCAATTTGGGCTTGCAGGGCTTTGTTCAGCTGTGAGATTTGAATCTCCAACTGAGCTTCGTCAAACAGAGTTTCCACCAATCGCTTGGGCAACAACCGTGCTAAGGCATTTTTCAGGGTTTGCTTGGGCTTGCTTTGCGCCATTGCGCCCAGAGTTTCTAGCACGGGCTTTTGCGGCAAATAATCGATGCTCACCGACTCGCCGGGACGCCAGTAGTTGGAGATCTGTAACGCGGCCGGGCCTGACAATCCACGGTGGGTGAACAGCAAATCCCGAGCAAAGCTGACACCGTTTTCGGCGCTGATCACCACGGGAAGACTCACGCCCGAAAGGGGTTCGAACTTGGTTTTGTCGTGGTCGTGCAGGGTAAAGGGCACCAAGCCGGCACGGGTATTGGCCATGGATAAACCAAACTGCTCGGCGACCTGATAGCCAAACGGCGTCGCACCCAGCTTTGGCATGGATAATCCACCGGTGGCAATCACCAAGTTTGCGGCTTGGAACTCTCCTTGATTGGTGTTGACCAAATAGCCTTTAGCACTGGCCTGAATCGATAGAATTTCGTGGCGCAAGCGTATCTGGTTGCCAGCCCAATCGCATTCGGTTAGCAGCATATCCACTATGTCTTTGGCGCTGTGCTGGCAAAACAATTGGCCGTGATCCCGCTCTTCGATATCGATACCGTGGCGCTCAACCAACTCGATGAACTCTGAGCTTGGGTAGCGGGCAAGGGCTGACTTCACGAAATGCGGGTTGTCACAGATAAAGTGCTGAGGTTCTACTCGTGTATTGGTGAAATTACACTTGCCGCCACCGGCGATGAGAATCTTGCGGCCAGGCTTCTTGGCGTTATCCAGCACCAGCACTGATTGGCCTTGATAGCCGGCGGTCGCTGCGCACATCAAACCTGCCGCGCCGGCACCGATGATCACTACGTCAAATTGTTCAGCCACTGGCTCGCCCCGCTCTAGATTCGCAACTGCTTATAGTAAAACGCCGCTAGTGTAGCGTATGTGGCGGTTTCGACCCAAGAGGTGACCCCTCGCAATACCGAAAAAACCCATTGTTCTGAGGCTTGGCTCGGTTGCCAAGTTTTGGGGGCTTGTTATGATGCAAATATATAACAAATATAAGGACATTCAGGTGCGCTTAAAGTATCCCGTTCGTGTGCTGTTGCCCGCGCTACTCGTGTGCGCATGGGTGGCCTTAATGTCTGTTGATTACTTTGAAGAACGACGCCTCTCACGACAACAATATCTGCAAGCCCAGCAAAGCTTAGTCGAAGCCTATTTACACCGTTATCAGCGCGAACTCCAAGCCAGCATTGCCCAAGAAGACGTGGATCGGATCCGTTGGGTCATTGACGGCGTGTCGCGCGCTCCAGGTGTAAGCCAGGTGCTGGTGGCTGACGATTCGTCAGTGGTTCGGTTTGCCAATCAATCGGTGTGGGAAGGCAATATCATTGCCGATGTGGCCCACGGATTTAGCCCTCAGGTGGCCCAAATGGTTACTCTGGATGGCGTTTTTCAGATGGAAGCCAATCACAGCCGCAACAGCCTTCAGATTTACTTCAACCTGCCTCAGTCCAGCGGATTGGAAGGGCGCTTGTCACTGATGTACGTCGAGTACGACTTGAGCCAAGGAGCGAATTTGGCCGGCGCGGCTGCCATGCAGCGCTGGCTGCGCCAAGTGACCACCAGTGGCTTAGTACTCTTGGTCATTTTAATGGTGTGGCGCTGGCAGGTAGTGCGGCCGCTCAAACAAGTGATGGGGCTTGCAGCAAGCCACTCGAACCCGTCTCAAAAACTGCCCCAATGTGCTTCTGAGTTCGGTCTATTGGCTCAGCGCATTCAAGGGCTGTGGCTGCGACATCAGCAGGACCAGGCCGACCTTGCGGCGATTGACGATAGATGGCGATTTTTGTTGGACAACGAAGGGTTGGCGGTCATGGACTGGCTGGTCGACAAGGACCAGCTCAGCCTCTCGCCAGGCTGCTATCGAATGCTAGGCGTCAATGAGCTGGAGCTAGCGCCGCACATGAGTAGCTGGCTTAAGCGCCTGCCAGAGGACGAATCGCAACAACTACAAACTCAGTTAGAACAACTCAATCAAGCCGGGCTAGACCAGCTCGAGTTGCACTATCCGGTGCGCCACAAGCACGGACACCTGGTGACCGTCAGCCAACGCTCGCAAGTGGTGGAGCGTCATCCTGATGGCAAAGCCAAACGCGTACAAGCGGTGTTGATGGACATCTCTCCTGCGCTCAAAGCCCGCGACGCACTGTCCCATCAGGCCAAACACGATGCACTAACCAACCTGAGTAACCGCGCCAGTTTTCTCGAGCTATTGGACGCGCAAGCGCGTCGCTTGCTCAAACCTGAGCACAAGGCGGGTTTGCTGCTGATTGATATCGACAATTTTACCGCTTGGAATCAGGCGCTAGGGCATAAATACGGCGATGAGCTGTTGTTAAAAATTGCGGCGCGTTTGGCTGCCGAGTTCCCGGATTGGCCTTTGGCGCGCATGAGTGGCGACGAATTTGGCTTGCTGGTGACTCGGTTCAACAGCGATTCGGCCAACACTGAGCTGGAAAACGTCGCCGAGCGAGTTCGGCAACTGCTCTCCGATGAGTTTGAGTACGGCTCAGCCGAACTGCATTTGAGTGTGTCCATAGGTGGCCGTCTTATCGATGGCAGCCGCGAGCGTCTCGCCAGCGATTGGCTCAGACACGCAGAAACTGCGCTTTCTCGAGCTAAGGCAAAAGGGCGCGATCAGTTTGTACTTTATCGCCCGGGGGATGAGACCTATCAAGGTGAACAACATTGGTTGCTCAGTCAGCTAAGACTGGCGCTGCAGCGCGGCGAGCTGAGTGTTCACTACCAGCCGATTTACGACAGGCATCAGTCGCTAGTGGCGTTAGAGGCGCTGCTGCGCTGGCATCATCCGGTGCACGGCGATATTTCCCCGAGCCAATTTATTCCACTGGCAGAGCAGTCTGGGCTTATCAATCAATTGGGCGAGTTTGTCATCGACAGCGCTTGTCGTTTGCTAAACCAGTTGAGTGAAGCTGAGCTGCCAACGCCGCTGATGTCAATCAATGTCGGAGCTCGCCAGCTGGATATGGACGACTTTGCGCAACGCACCTTGCGATTATTGCAGCAACACAAGATTGCGCCTAAACAGATTCAGCTAGAACTGACCGAATACGTGCTGTTACAGGACAATCAGCTACTAGCGCCTCGTTTGAGCGAGCTGGTGGATGCGGGAGTGGTGATTGCGGTCGACGATTTTGGTACGGGCTATTCGGCGCTGAGCTATTTGACCGAATTGCCTATCGATAAACTCAAAATCGACGCCAGTTTTGTGCAGCGTTTGGGTAAAGAACCGCAAGCTGAAGCCTTGTTAAAGTCTGTGGTGGATCTGGGCCATAACTTGTCGTTTGAGCTGGTAGCAGAAGGGGTGAGCCAGCCACAACAACTGCAAGCGCTACAGCGCTTTGGTTGCGACTACTTCCAAGGCTTCTTGCTGCAAAAGCCGATGGCCGAATCTGAGCTGGTCGCCTTACTTAGCCGCCAGCCGGCGGCAGATGCGCTCCATAGTGAGCTGTGATCATATCTAGGCTTTGCTGACGCTGCGGGTCTTTCTCCATCAATAGCTCGTGGAACGCTTGGGGAACCTCTTGGTAAATGCAATCGTGACAATCGCGGGCAAAGTCTTTCATCGCCTGGTTATCGACAATGGTGTCCAGCTCAGCGCCAAGGATTAAGGTAGGCACACTCAACTCGATGGCGCGGTCGCGCAACTTCTCGGTGAAACTGATTGCCTTGGCGAGCCAATGATTGCTCGGTGAGCCAAGCTGAGCTTGCGGTTGCTGTTGATACAGGTCTCTAAAACGAGCGTAGCGCCGCGGGCATTGCGTGATGTGGTTGAATTCAAAGGCTTCAGGGTCGTAGTTGCCACCACCCATCACATACCCAGGTTGGCCAAGGTTGCGTCTGTCCCACAGATTAAGGGCCTTGGCCAGCGGTTTCAGCAGCCACTCGGGCGCTGGCAGCTTTATTTTCAGCATGGGCGCCGAGCAGGCTATGGCGCAAAAGTCATTGGGGTGCTTAAGAGCGTAACCCAGACCAATCGCGCTACCCATCGAGTGGCACAACAACAAATTGGGCAGTTCATTTGCCGGGCGCACCAGTCGGTTAAAGAACAACTCTAAGTCGAGCACATAGTTGTCGAAGTGATCCACGTGGCCCATGTGTGGATTATCGGTTAGGCGTTGGCTTAAGCCCTGGCCTCTGTGGTCGTGGATGAACAGGTTAAAGCCGCGCTCCGACAAGTCCAACAAGGTTTCTTCGTACTTGATGTAGGCTTCAATACGCCCCGAGCTAATCACAATATTGGCCTTCGCCCCTTCTTGTAGATAGCGGGCGTAGGCAATCTTAGAGCCATCAAAGCTTTCGAAGCTGTCCTGCTCCAACTTGGCCATAAAGGCATCGAGCTCGGCGATATCGCGCATGATCAGTCGTGTGCCTTTTGCTTTTCAAAAGCCGCCTTGGCTTCAGGGCTCGCTTCGGTTTGGAACTGGGCTTTCCACTCGTCGTAAGGCATGCCGTAAACCCGCTCTCGGGCTTGATCGTAGCTGATTTCAACGCCGCGCGACTCGGCTTCGGCGCGATACCATTTTGACAAGCAGTTACGACAGAAACCGGCGAGGTTCATCATGTCGATATTTTGTACGTCTTTGCGACTGTCGAAATGGGCGACTAATCGTCGAAAGGCGGCGGCTTCAATTTCGGTTTGGGTCTTTTGGTCCATTGGCGTACGTCCTTTGATACACTTTTGATTTACTATAACTGAGGGTTAGCGATATCGAAAGGAGGCCCTGTTGTCGTCACAACCAGCTCAAAAAACCACTGACTATTCAAACCCCAAGGTCACAATGCTGCAAATCGAAGGCGCCAAAACCCCGGTGCAAGTATTTAACGGTGGTGCGGACGCGCCAGATCAGCCGCCAATTTTGTTTTGTAATGCCAATGGTTTTCCTCCCGGTTGCTACTTAGACTTATTCGCCGAACTTGAGGTCAATTGCGTCTACGGGGCGCATTTTCGACCGCTTTGGCAGGATTGGGACCCCAAGCTCAAGGGCATTTGGCGTTTGCTCACCGAGGATTTGATTGAGCTGGCCGAAGCGCTAAAAGCTAGCGACACCTATGCGGGTCAGCCGATTCGATTGTTGGGCCACAGCTTGGGCGCAACCGTGGCCATCATGGCGGCGGAGCGTCGTCCAGACTTGTTTGCACAGTTATTGCTGATTGAGCCTGTGTTACTGCCCAAAAAAATTCTGATTCCGGCGATGATTGCGCCTAAGTCTTTGGTGCGCAAGCGCTCGCCCTTGGCCACCAAGACCCTGCGTCGCCCCCATTTGTTTGAATCCAAGCAAGAAGCCTTCGATTTTCATCGCAAAGCGCGAGTGTTTAACGATTTTAGCGACCAAGCCATGTGGCACTACGTCAACGCTGGCGTGCGTCCAACCGACGAAGGCCACTATCAGCTGAGCTACTGCAAGCACTGGGAAGCAGAGTTTTATCAAACCCCACCTTGGTTGTGGCATCGACTAGGGAGAGTAAAAGTACCGACCACAGGATTGCGCGGGGAGCACTCGGACACCCTGTCGGTCAGTTGCTGGCAGCAGTGGCAAAAACTGCAACCCAGCGCCGAGTTCATTGAACTCAGTGGCGCGGGTCACCTGCTGGCCATGTCGCACCCAAACCAGGTGGCTCGAGTGCTCAATCAGGCCTTAGCTAGCGCTAGCTAGGGCTTTCTTCTCAGCTTCAATGAACAGGTCAATCTGGCCTTCGAGCACCGACAATGGCACTGAGCCATTGGCCAGCACCGCATCGTGGAAACGACGGACGTCAAAGTCTTGGCCTAGCTCAGCTTCGGCTTTGGCGCGCAATCGCTTAATGGTTAGCTCACCAATCTTGTACGACAGGGCTTGGCCTGGCCAAGAGATATAACGGTCGATCTCTGTGGTGACATTGTGCAACGACAAGGCGGTGTTGCTGGCCATGAAATCCAAAGCCTTGTCGCGGCTCCAACCTTTGTAGTGCATGCCAGTATCAACTACCAAGCGGGCGGCGCGCCACATCTCGTAGGTCAAACGACCGAAGTTGGAGTAAGGGTCTTTGTAGAAACCACCCTCAAGGCCTAAGTACTCAGCGTACAAGCCCCAGCCTTCGCCAAAGGCACTGATATAGCTGTAGCGGCGGAAGTTTGGTAGGTTGTCTAACTCTTGGTTTAAGGCAATCTGTAGGTGGTGGCCAGGAACGCCTTCGTGCAGAGTCAGGGCTTCCATCTCGTACAAAGGACGCTTGTCTAGGGCGTAGGTGTTTACCCAATAGTAACCCGGTTGGTCCGGACGGCTAGAGCCAGAGTAACGACCGGTGGTGTACTTGGGCGCAATTTCTTTAGGCACTTCTTTGATGCCGTACGGGGTGCGTGGCAGTTTGCCAAACAAGCTTGGCAACATGGCGTCGGCGCGTTTGGCAATCCAAGCGGCGTAGCGCAGCAGCTCCTGTTCGGTTTTCGGGTAGAACTGAGGATCGGTGCGCAAGAACTCCAAGAAAGCAGCAAAGTCACCGTCAAATTCAACTTCATCGATGATTTCTTGCATCTCGGCGCGAATGCGCGCCACTTCATTAAGTCCGAGCTGGTGAACTTCATCAGGGGTCATGTCCAAGGTGGTGTAGTACTTGACGCGATTCTCGTAGAAGGCCTTGCCGTTAGGTAGCTCAGCGGCGGCAATGCTCTGACGCGCGCCCGGCATGTACTCTTGGGTCATGAAGTCATAGAAGCCCTGGTAGGCGGGTAGCACGTGTTCGGCTACTGCCGCTAGGCCCTGTTGCGCCAAGCTTTGCTTTTGCTCTGCGCTAAAGTGCTCTGGGAAGGTCTTGAACGGCTTGTAAAAGCTGCTCTGCTCCACATCTGTGATGTAGGCGCTGATGCTGTCCTCAAATCCGTTCAGCACCACTTGCGGTGGGGTATCGCCACTGGCCAGTCCTTGCTTTAACCAATAGGTTTGTTGCTCAAACAGCTTAGGTACCTGCGCCAGACGGGCCAGGTAGTTTTGATAATCTTGCTCGTCGTCAAAACGGGCATTAGCAATTTGCGGCAGGTAGCTGTGAAAGCCACCTTCGGCCGTAATTGGGGTGTAGTGAGTGTTGAATTGATAGCTGTCGAGCTGCTCTTGTACTTGAGCGCGCAGAATCTGATGATTGATCTTCATCTCGTCGCTCAAAGCATCCACCGCTACCCCATCTAACTCCGCCAAAAAGGCGCGATAGTCGCTGTCCTGTTTCGCCAGAGTCTCTGGTGACATGTCTGATAGCTTAGCGGCTGCCGACTCATCGCCCATGCGCTGCGCCAAGAATGGGCTGTAGCTCATGCGCAGCTGCCACTCTTGCTCGATAAGCCCTTGCAAGCGAGCATCTTCGGCATTCACTTGTGCCTGGTTGGTTACTGCAGTTTCAGTATTGGATTGGCTGGGTAGATTTTGGCAACCGCTCAGAAGTGCTAGGCCCACAAGGCTAGCCAACAGAGTCGGAGTCAGACGACGAGACATGGCGATATCCTATTGTTATTTTTGTTAATTGCCGGCACAGGATATCAGTGTGCCGGCGTTCCGCCAAGGAAGGGCTAGTCCAGCTGGCTGATGGGGATCAGACGTTGGTTGCTACTTCCACGAAAGCGCAGATTGGGGTCGTGCTTGTCCTGTTCGAACTTGCCGTCCACCAGTGTGTCAACCAACTCTACCACTTGGCGCTGTTTTGGGCTTAGGTTTTCCAAGGTATAGCCTGTCCACATCCACACGTCTTTACCTGGCGCGCGGGCTTTCACGTGACGCAGCAAATTCAGCACCGCGTCTAGGTTGCCAGGGTACAGAGGATCGCCACCGGTCAGGCTTAAACCTCGGCGGCGAATACGAGTGTCATTCAGGTCGACGATGATTTGCTCGACCATGGCATCGCTAAACGCCTCACCGGAATCTGGCGACCAGGTACTTTGGTTGTAGCAGCCACGGCATTGATGCTCGCAGCCGCTGACAAACAAAGTGGCGCGGGTTCCCGGTCCGTTGATCACATCGACCGGGTAGTACTGGCTATAGTTCATGGCTTACAGGTGCTTCACGCGACGTTTAACTTCTTCTTGCTTACCGAAGTTAAACGGACGTGCATCCGGTGAGCCCAAGTAGCCACAGACGCGACGGGTCACAGACACACGAGAGATGTCTGAGTTGCCGCAGCTTGGGCAGCTAAAACCCTTGGAGGTACAGTCAAACTCACCGTGGAAACCACAGTCGTAACACTCGTCGATTGGCGTGTTGGTACCGTAGTAAGGCACGTGCTTAAAGCTGTAATCCCATACGTCTTCTAGCGCTTCAACATTGTGCTTCATGTTGGGGTATTCGCCGTAGCAAATGAAACCGCCGGAGGCCAACTCAGGGTATGGCTTCTCGAAGTCGATCTTATCGAACGGGTTCACTTTCTTTTCAACGTCCAAGTGGAAGCTGTTGGTGTAGTAGCCTTTGTCGGTGACACCCTCGACAACACCAAACTCTTTGGTATCAATAGCGCAGAAGCGAGTACACAGATTTTCGCTTGGGGTTGAGTAGAGACTAAATCCATAGCCTGTCTCAGCCTTCCAAGCATTGGTGGCGGCTCGCATGAAGCGCACAATTTCTACCGCTTTTTCACGTAGCTGCTCGCTGTCAAAAACGTGTTGGTCAGTGCCGTATAGCGCATTAACTGTCTCGTGCAGGCCGATGAAGCCCAGTGAGATAGAAGCGCGGCCGTTTTTGAAGATCTCTGAGATTGGGTCGTCGGCTTTTAAGCGAACACCACAGGCACCTTCCATGTACAGGATTGGTGCTACGCGAGCGCGAACCCCTTGCAGGCGTTCAATACGAGTTTGCAGCGCGCGCTTGGCCACTTTCATGCGGCCTTCTAAAATTTTGAAGAAGGCGGATTCGTTGCCCTTGGCTTCCATCGCGATACGCGGCAGGTTGAGGCTCACAACGCCTAAGTTGTTGCGACCTTCGTGCTTGATTTCGCCATTCTCTTCGTAGGCGGACAAGAAGCTGCGACAACCCATAGGAGTCTTGAACGAGCCGGTGATTCGCTCTACTTGCTCGTAGTTGAGAATGTCTGGGTACATGCGCTGTGTGGCACAGTCCAAAGCCAACTGCTTGATGTCGTAGTTGCAATCGCCTGGCTTGTGGTTAACACCGTCTTTGATGGCAAATACCAGTTTCGGGAATACCGCAGTCTTTTTGTTCTTGCCCAGACCTTCGATGCGAATGGTCATGATAGAGCGTTGAATCAGGCGCGACTCCCAGCTGGTGCCCAAGCCAAAACCAAAGGTAACGAATGGGGTCTGGCCATTAGCTGTGTGCAGAGTATTGACTTCGTACTCAAGGCTTTGGAAGGCATCGTGACACTCTTTCTCGGTCTGCGCCATGGCGTAACCTTCAGCATCGTCAATATTCCACTGCTGCGCGGTTTGAAGGTGTTTTTCATGGGACACTGTCACGTACGGAGCCAACACTTCATCGATGCGATTGATAGTGGTGCCGCCGTAGATGTGGCTAGCAACCTGAGCGATGATCTGTGCGGTAACCGCGGTGGCAGTGGAGATAGACTTAGGCGAGTCAATCTCGGCATTACCCATTTTAAAGCCGCCAGTGAGCATACCTTCTAGGTCGATCAGCATGCAGTTGAACATTGGGAAGAAGGGAGCGTAATCCAGGTCGTGGTAGTGGATCTCACCCAACTCATGGGCTTTAACCACGTCTTTTGGCAGCATGTAGTTTTTGGCGTAGTGCTTAGCAACGATGCCGGCGAGTAAGTCGCGTTGGGTTGGGATTACTTTAGAATCCTTATTGGCGTTTTCGTTGAGTAAGCTGGCATTGGTTTGCTCCACCAAGCCTTGAATTTCTTTGCTCAAGCGGCTGTTTTTCTCTCGAGCACTATCGCGGTCGTGGCGATACTCGATATAGCTGCGAGCGATGCGTTTGTCTTCGCCGTCCATGAGCTGGTTTTCAACCAGTAACTGCAGGTCGTGTATATGCAGCTCTTGTTCTCCGTCGACGCTTAATTCTACGGCGCGGGCAACTTGATCGGCGTATCCATTTACAGAGGTTCCAGCAGACTTGGCAGCAGCTGCTACCGCGTCGCGAATGCGACTTGCGTCAAATGGAACTCGGTATCCATCTCGTTTAATCACTACCGGCTTCACAAACTACTCCTTTTTTCCTAGTGTCAAGCATTAAATCACTATATATGGGTGCAACGCCGTTTCGAAACACCATATCTTGGGGTGCAAATTGAACACCGTCACCACAAAAATTAAATTGATCTGGATCACACAATGCGGCGATCAAGCGTTATTTTTGCGAAATCCGATCAAAAGCGAAGTTTTGGAAAATTTCTTAATTACAGCATGGACTTATCAGGAAATGCTAAAGACTGAGGCTATCAGCATGTAATCAGGCTATGTCGGGCTTGGAACTCGGTGATAACAGCTAAAAAAGTTGCGCTAAAAATTGCGTAACACTGCCGGCTAAAAAATGGACAGTGCTCAAAACTTTGCAGAAGAACTTACTGGGTTTAGACTGCTAATCAAGCAATTTATTGGAAAAATAAGGCGTTAGCGTGGACGAGCAGTTAAGAGACCTAGTATTGGCGAGCCTGACTCAATTGGGGATAAGCGAACAACCACAAGATTCGGTAGGAATTTTAGTGATGGTGACCCTGAGTCTACTGATTTCTCTGGTGGCCTATTGGTTTGTTCGCCGCGGCGTGGTGCAAGGGTTAAATCGCATCATTGAGCGTTCGAAAGTCACCTGGGACGACATCGTCATGCAGCACAGAGTGCTGGAGAAATTGTCGGTAGTGGTGCCTTTGTTGGTGTTCGATTTGATGGTACCTCTGTTTATGGCCTCTGAGAGTTTCATCGAGTCGCTGCTGCAAAAGGCATTGGGCTTGATGATTATGTTGCAAATCACTCGTGTGCTATTTGCGCTTTTGAACGCGATTAACGACATGGCGGACGCCAATGAGGTGGGCCGACGCTTACCAGTGAACTCAGTGGTTCAGCTAGTCAAACTCTTCTTGTCCTTCGTGCTAGTGATTTTGGCGGTGTCCCTGATAACCGATCACTCGCCGGTGTACTTCTTAAGCGGCTTGGGTGTTGCGACGGGTTTGGTCATGTTGGTGTTTCGCGACACCATTTTGGGCTTTGTGGCTGGCATTCAATTGGCGGCCAATAACATGGTCAGCAAGGGCGATTGGATAGAGATGCCCAAATACGGCGCCGATGGCGAGGTAGAGCAAGTCTCGCTAACCACAGTTAAGGTGCGCAATTGGGACAAAACCATCACTATGATCCCCGCTTATGCTCTAGTCTCCGATGCCTTTAAGAACTGGCGCGGCATGTCAGAGTCCGGCGGACGCCGTATCAAGCGCAGCGTGTTGCTCGATATAAACAGCGTTAGCTTTCTCAGCGACGAGCAACTTGAGGGCTTAAAGCGTTTTCGATTGCTAAGCGACTATCTGACTCGCAAGCAAGGAGAGATAGGCACGGCTAAGGGTATCAATGGGCGTCAGCTCACCAACATAGGAACCTTTCGCGCCTACTTAGAAGCTTATCTAAAGGCCAATCAGAACATTCATGGCGACATGACATTCTTAGTGCGCCAGCTGGCCAGTACAGACTCTGGAGTGCCAATTGAGGTTTACGTGTTTGCAAATGACACTCGTTGGGCTCATTACGAGGCAATTCAGGCAGATATCTTCGACCACATCTTTGCCATATTGCCTGAGTTTGGTTTGCGCGCTTTCCAGAGACCTGCTGGAGTCGATTTTAGTGAACTGGCAGCCAACCGAGGCTAGTCTTGGTAGCTGGGAATGTCTTTGGGATATTTCGGTGTGACACTGCGAAAGTAGTCTAACAAGCGATTCATGTCGGCGCTCATGTCATCGCTGGTGGCGATGGGCGCTTGCAGTTGCACCTGTTTCAAGCCAAAGTCCAAGCCGACACAAACAATTGGCACCTTGGCTTTTTTGGCGATGTGATAAAAGCCGGTCTTCCAACGAGTCACCGCCGAGCGAGTGCCCTCTGGGGCGAGCGCTAAGCAAAATTCTGGGTTGCTGGCGTATAGCTCAACCGCACTCTCTACCAGATTGTTGGCTTTGGCGCGATTAACCGGGTAGCCCCCCATGGCGCGAAACAACCAGCCCCAAGGCGGGATGAACAGCTGATGCTTGCCAATGAAGTGTATGTTCCGACCCACAGCAAAGCGAGCGATGATGCCTATGATGAAGTCCCAGTTACTGGAATGGGGTCCGACAATCATCACGAACTGGAATTCGGGCAATTGACCGGTGACACGCCAACCCAAGCGTGCTAATAACCACTGGCAAAAACTACGCATCATAGTTAAATTCTTCTTATACTAATTAAAATCAATCGCTTACTAAGGATAGCTGAATGCGAACCCTTGTTTTACTAGTCTGCCTAATCCTCTCTTTCGGTGCAAAGGCAGACGACGCGAATCAACAGATAAGAGTCTTGCTGCAGACCCAAGTAAAAGCTTGGAACTCAGGAGATATAGAATCCTTTATGGAAGCGTTTTGGGCGGACCCACGACTGAGATTCATATCCCGTGGCAAAGTGCGTTACGGTTGGCAAAGCGCTTATGAGGCCTACCTGCGAAATTATCCTGACCGCGATGCCATGGGGCGATTGAGCTTTAATATCGAGCTCATTGATTTGCTCAACGCCGATCAGGCAATTGTCGTCGGTCGTTGGCAGTTAGTGCGTAAAGACGATCAACCCAATGGAATCTTCACTTTGGTGCTGCAGCGCTTTGACGGCGGATGGCGCATCATTCACGACCACACATCTTGATTCGCTGCGACTTGCTACAACACAAAGCGACTGGTGCCTAAGGTTTGACCTTGGGCGTCATAGCGTCTTTCCCAGAATTCCCGATTGCCCTGTTTGTCCTGCCAATAGAGGCTGGTGCAGCGAGTACCGTATTGCGCGCCTTGAATAAAGATGGGCGATAGTCGTCGCTCCCACTCAAGACCAACCCCTGTATCTGGTAGCAGCTCGTCTGGAGCAACTTGTTTGTCCTGCATCAGAGCAAATAGCGCTTCAGGTTCGAGGGGGTGTGCATCTTTTAGCAGGTCCTCGAGGGCGCGCTCGCCCTTGGCCATTTTCGGCCAAGCCTGATTAATTGGGCCATTGCAGATGGCGTGACAGCCGCTGCTCAAGGACTGCAATTGGTTGAGATGACTGTTAAAGCTGGTCAGGGCTATATCACCGCTTTGGCTGTGGTGACTGAACACCAAATTAAAACCATTGTACTGGTCTGCCTGAGTTCGCAGCGATTGCGCCACTTTCCCTTGGTCACCACTCAGCGCTTGCAGTACCAAGTCGCCACGCGAGCGTTTACTAGAGTCTTGAGCAAGTCCCTGACGCAAGTTGGTCAGGGCGGCAAATTGGCCTTTTGAGTTAACCCCTAGCCAAGTGCCACCTTGTTGAAGATCTTGTCCAGCGAGCAGGTGACGCTCGGGCCAAAAGTGAGCCGGTAGGCTGGGGCGTTGATGAAATTCGTCGCGATTGGCACACACCAGCAGTGAGTAGTCTGGGTGCTGATTCAGAGCGACGAATAAAATACACATAGGCTAATGGTGGTGATGCTGGTGAGGGTCGAACTTCACCGAGAATAAGCGCGCCATAAAGGCACGCGGACCAAGGCGTAACAGGGCGATGGCGTACAACAGCCCCAATACTAACACCGCCAGTACCTGAGTTTGCTCGGGCCAAGCGATGGCGTGTTCAAGGTTGATGCCTTCAAGCCATTGTTGTCCAGCGGCAACCATGCCTAAAACCAACCCCATGGTCAGCGCCCCTTGTGGGCCAGACATCTTTTTGAGTTGTTGCGAGTTGATCAAGGGCGCTGCTAGAAGCGCTAACAATACCGCTTGAGTGCTCCACTCGGCCCATGCCAAGGTCAAACCCAATGCCGCCGCACCGACAAAGCAAAAGCGCAAAGGCATCATCAAGCAAATAAGCAGCAAACACTGCCACCATGGCTGGTTAGCCAGCAATTCTGGGTAGTGCATCATGTTGCCAATCAGCAGACTAAGTATCACCCAAGGCGCTGAGCGCTCCACTTGATAGTGCAAGCTAAACTCTCGCAAAGTGAGCGGTTGAGCAGGACCAACTTGGTCGATAGGTATTTTTTGCTGCGCTAAGAAGGCGCTTAATATCAGACTGGTCAGTGCCAAGAAAAGTGCAACTTGCCAGCCCAAAATCAAACCCACAAATACAAAGCCTTCCGGGCCTATTAGGCGCACTAACCAACCCAGGTAGGGGTTGTTGGTATCGGGGCGCAACCCCAAGGCAAATCGCAAGCTGCCAAGTAAGTAGGTTACGAGCAAGTAAGGGGCAACCGCCAAGGTCCACTGCCACAGCTGCTCCATGCTCATGTGGCCATGGTCGTGATTGTGGGCGTGCCCGCTGTGACTTTCGGCGCTAAACAGGGCAATCAGTAACAAAATTCCGAGCAGAGCGCCGACACCGGCAAGAGTCTCTGAGCGTCGCGAGTGGTCGCTCGGTGATTTTTCCACATGCGGCTGGTGCCAAACCACGTGCAAAATTGAGCCCGTGACAAACGCTTGCAGCAAGACAATGTTATCCAAACTCAATTGGTTGGCGTAGTGCTCGCCAAAGGCAAAGCCGCCCAATGTGCCTAACAGCATGAGCCCTATGGCGAAACTGGCGCCTTTGTTGCCAAATTGCGGTGATAACAGCCACCAAATTGCCAAGCCTTCGGGCAGACGGTGCAGAATGATTCCAAGGGGAAGAAAGTCAGCAACGCCGTGGTCGTGGTCCGATACAGAGACGCTAGAGCCGTCGATAAAAGTGTGCAGTAGCAGACCGGTAAACGCCAACAATAAGGTGAAATTGTGGGTCAAGCGAGAGTGCTTTTGGAACAGGCGCTCGCTAATGCTCGGTCCAAATAAACCGGCGAGTAAAACCACGAAGGCGCTAAGCCCGCCGTGATGGAGTAACTCGGGCAGAATGTGGGTGAGGAGCAGACCACCAATACTGACAAAAACAAAGCCATCGATGGCTTTGGTGACCTTGTGTTGTTCGGCAAAAAAACGATAAAACAAAGGGCCGATGAGTAGAGAAACACAAGCGGCAATTAGGTAAGTCATGCGTGCCTTAGTGTGTGTCGGTGAAGTCGCTAATTATACAACCAATAATTAATGTTTAGCGACTACAGATAGTTATCTAGTTCTAAGCCAAACGCTTTAGGGTCTACCGAGCGGACGATCTTTAGGTCTTTCGCATCTCGAGACAAGTCGACCTCGGTGGGCTCGAGGTGGTGCTGACCGTTGATGTGGTAGATGAGTTTTACCACGGGTTTCACTGGTGTTTTTTTGTTAGCACTGACGATGATAGCCAAACGACCATTGCTCAACTCCACCATGGCGCCGGGTGGATAAACGCCGATGCATTTAATGAATTTTTGCACCAACTCCTCGTCGAGCTGATCCGGTGCCATGGACAAAAGAATCTTCAGCGCTTTGGTGGGCGGCATGCCTTTTTTGTATACCCGATCGGCGGTTAACGCGTCATAGATGTCGCAAATGGCGATCATGCGGCCGTGAACCGAAATCTTATCGCCTTTCAATCCTAAAGGATATCCACTGCCATCGAGCTTTTCGTGGTGCATCGACACGACATCGCGAACGATTTTAGAGATTTGAGGCTGGCGCAACATAATGGTCTGCCCATGAGCGGCGTGAGACTTCATGATGTTGAATTCGTGGTCGGTCAGGCGGCCGGGCTTATTTAGAATTTCTTCGGGGATCATGACTTTGCCCAAGTCGTGCAACAAAGAACCGGTTGCCATTTGGTGCAGTTCTTTGCCCCCAAAACCACAGTACTGGGCAAAAATATTCATCAGGATCGCCACCCCAATCGAGTGTTCGAGCAGATAGTCGTCCTTGTTTTTGATCAAGGCCAAACAGGCCATCGCCTCGGGGTCATCCGCCACCGCGTCAATAAAGCCGGATGCCATTTGCTCAACCGGCGCGACATCAATGGTGTGTCCGAGTTTCACATCCTGCATTAACCGAGTTTGCAGGTTTTTGGCCTCGTCAATCAGAACTCGTTTTTTGGCAACGCGCTCAGACAAGGGTTGTTTGGGTTCAGGTTGCGGGGTGTCGGCACAGGGTTGATTAGCCTGCTCGACCTTGGTTTGTTTTTGGCGGGCTAGGTCCACGGTGACTTTGTGGACCCCTTTGCGCTGCATTGTGGCTATCGTCAGTTGCGATTCAACGAAACCCTGTTGTTTGACGGTCAACGGTTGATCGTCATTGATGGCGACGACAAACATGCCCACCTTCAATTCGTTCACCGGCAACGACTTCAACATGCCACTCGTCCGTTTGCGTTATTGTTATTCCCCGCAGTGTATCAAACGAATGCTTGTAAACAAGCTGTTACGACTTATTTAGCGGTCACGGCGCTTGATTTTTGTTCGTTTCGAATCTGCCACCATGCGATAGCTCCAAAAGCCATCAACTGCAGTTTGTCTTTTTGTGACAGAGGCTTGCTAAACTTAAGTCGAGACACAATTAGCATCAGTGAATGCCCGAGTAAGGTCAGTGCTAAAGCCGCTTCAACAATGGCACCAAACGGTTGCTCGAAGGGATTTAACAAATTGAACAACATGACCGCCCACACGGCGACCATGGCGAATTTGAGTAGCTTGATCATGGCTGTTCTCTTAAGTCTGAATCAGTCGGTAAATCACTTGCCCGGCTTGCTTTTGTTTAAGCACTTGCCAAGATTCGGGCAATTCGGGATGGCACTCTTGTTCGCATTCCAGATAGATCAGCGCGCCTTGTGCTAGCCAGCCTTGCTGCAATCGCTCTAGGGTCGGGGCGATAAGGTCGCGGCGAAATGGCGGGTCGATGAATATTAGGTCAAAGCCTTGGCTTGGCGCAGTCGATAGGAGTTTAAGGGTATCACCTTGGCGCACCTTGGCGTTGTTGGCCCCTAAGGTTTTCAAATTGTTTTGCAGCTGCTTGGACACTTTAGCATCCATTTCAAACAGTTCGGCGTACTCCGCCCAGCGGCTTAGCGCCTCAAAGCCAAGCGCACCGCTGCCACTGAAACAATCGAGTACTCTTGCCCCTTGAATGTCGTGCATCAGCCAATTAAACAGGGTTTCTCGAACCCTATCAGTGGTGGGCCTTAACCCTTGCACATCGGCCACGGGTAAACGACGGCCGCGCCACTGTCCGCTGATAATGCGAACTTGGCCTGCGTTTGTTCGAGATTTGGATTGAGGTCGCTTAACCATGCGTTCTCCGCTGGAATTGGCTGTGGTAGACTACGGCGTTTAATTGCTCAGCGCCGCCGGGCGCTAGTTTAGCAGGCTTGATGGTAAAGCGTAACTCACGCGAACCGATAGATAGAGACAGTTTCCCATGGCAAAAAAAGGCATGTTTTCCTGGTTCCGCCGCGACAAAAAGGCAGACCAAGCGGAAAGCGAAGCAGTAGAGTCACCCGAGGTAGAATCACCTGCCGAGTCGACTCAAGTTGAAAGTGAGCAGAAAGAGCAACCCGCATCAAAAACCGATGCAGACCTGGTTGAAGCAACTGAACCTGAGGTAGCGCCTACGCCCGTTGAAGCGCCGACGGAAACGACTGACGAGCTTGTGGAAAGCGAAACTGTGGAACAACCTGCAGAGCCAGAGCCAGAGCCAGAGCCAGAGCCAGAGCCAGAGCCAGAGCCAGCCGTCGTGGTCGAGCAGCCGCAAGAGAAGCCTGCCAAAATGGGCTTGTTCGCCCGTCTGAAAGCCGGTCTTAAGCGTACATCCGAAAATCTAGGCGCGGGCTTTGCCAGCATATTCACTGGCAAGAAAATCGACGACGAGCTGTTTGAAGAGCTCGAAGAGCAGCTGTTAATGGCCGATGTGGGCGTGGAAACCACCACTAAGCTCATCGACGATTTAACCGAACAAGCGGACCGCAAGCAGCTTAAAGACGGCGAAGCACTGTATGAGCTGATGCAACAGCGCATGCAAGAGATGCTGGCTGGCGTTGAAGCGCCCTTGGTACCGGAAAACAGCGATGGTCCCTTCGTGATTCTGATGGTCGGTGTTAACGGTGTGGGTAAAACCACCACCATAGGTAAGCTGGCGCGCCAATACCAAAGTCAAGGCAAGTCAGTGATGCTAGCGGCAGGGGATACCTTCCGCGCCGCGGCGGTTGAGCAGCTGCAAGTATGGGGCGATCGCAACAATATTCCAGTGGTGGCACAACACACAGGTGCTGACAGCGCTTCCGTGCTGTTTGACGCGGTGCAGTCGGCTAAAGCCAAAGGCGTGGATGTGCTGATTGCCGATACCGCAGGCCGTTTGCAAAACAAAGCTCACCTGATGGAAGAGCTCAAAAAAATTGTTCGCGTGATGAAGAAGGTCGACCCCAATGCGCCGCACGAGGTGATGTTGACCTTAGATGCGGGTACCGGCCAAAACGCCATCTCGCAAGCTCAATTGTTCCACGACGCAGTGGGGCTCACTGGAATTAGCTTAACCAAGCTCGACGGCACTGCGAAAGGCGGAGTGATTTTCGCGATTGCAGACAAATTCGGCATTCCAATTCGTTACATTGGAGTAGGCGAGCAATTAGAGGACTTGCGCACATTTAATGCTCAAGATTTCATTAAAGCCTTGTTTCAAAAACCGGATGCTGACTAAATAGAAAAAACCTGGCTCTCGCACTGACGAGGGCCTCGGCTTGTGATTCGCTCAAAAACAACAAAAAGAGACAAGCACAGTGATTCGCTTTGAACAGGTATCGAAGGTTTACCCAGGTGGCCAAAAAGCGCTTTCTGGGGTTAGTTTTCACCTTAAAAAAGGGGAAATGGCGTTTCTGACCGGTCACTCGGGCGCGGGCAAGAGTACTTTGCTCAAGCTCATCAGCGTGATCGAGCGCGCCAGCGCCGGTCGGGTCAGCATCAACGGCCACGACGTTGCTCAAGTCTCTCCCGCTCAGGTACCTTACCTGCGCCGAGACATTGGCATTATCTTCCAAAACCACCAACTTTTAATGGACCGCAGCGTGCACGACAACGTGGCGCTGCCACTGTTGATCGAAGGCTTCAGCCAGAAAGAAATCAACAAGCGGGTTAGCGGCGCCTTGGATATGGTGGGGCTGCACGGCAAAGAAAAGCACAATCCGATTATGCTCTCCGGTGGTGAACAACAGCGTGTCGGTATAGCTCGCGCCATTGTGAACAAGCCGCCATTGATTTTGGCGGATGAGCCAACCGGTAACCTGGACCCCAAACTGTCGATGGACATTATGGGCTTGTTTGAATTGCTCAACGACGCGGGTAGTTCGGTACTGGTGGCGACACACGACCTTGGCTTAATTGCTCGCATGAAGTACCGCACCCTGACCCTAAAGCAAGGTCAGATGCTGTTTGCCGAGGAACACCAGCTATGAGCAAGAACATTGCCTTAAGTCGCAACAAGGTGCCTGTCCCGCGTTTGCTAATCATGTGGATGGTGCGCCATTTACAAAACGCCACCGCAACACTAGGTGAGATTTGGCGCTCACCCATCGCCGCCGGGATGACAATCGCTGTGCTGGCCGTGAGTTTGAGTCTACCCGCCGCGCTGCAAGTCATGGTGAAGAACGCTGAGAAAATTACCGCTTCTTGGCAGCAAGCCGCTGAAATCAGTCTGTTTTTGCACGATAGCGCTGATGAGCGAGCGGTGAAAAATTTACTGACACGAGTCCAAAGCTATTCTGAGGTTGAGCAAGTTGAATACATAGACAAAAGCCAGGCATTGGCCGAGTTTCAGCAAGTCTCCGGGTTTGGTGAAGCCTTGGCTTTGCTCGATGCCAACCCACTGCCGGCGGTAGTGATGGTTACTCCAGCCCAAGGCCATGCCACTCCAGGCGCTGCCAGTCGCTTGCTCGAAAAGCTCGGTCGCGAAAGCGAAGTAGACTTCGGCCGCTTAGATATCGAGTGGCTGCAAAAGCTCGAAGCCATTATCGGCATGCTCGAGCGCACCGTATTGGCGCTAGCTTTGTTGCTGATTCTGGCGGTATTACTGGTGATAGGTAACACGGTTCGCCTAGCGATTATGAACCGTCGCTCGGAAATCGAAGTAATGAAGTTGGTGGGCGCTACTCAAGCCTTTATTCAACGCCCGTTTCTGTACACTGGCGTATGGTACGGCATTATCGCCGGAGCCTTGGCTTGGGTACTAGTACAACTGCTGGTGGTTTGGCTCAATGGCGCGATTCAACCACTGTTGGGCTTGTATCAAAGCGACTTTCAAATGGAGTCTTTAGGGGCCACAGAGTTATTCAGTTTAATGTTTGCCGCGTCAGCGCTGGGCTGGGTTGGTAGCTATTTATCGGTGCGACAGCACATAAAAGCCATTGAACCTTGCTAAAAGCTGACGGTCATAATTGCGATACTGGCGATTTATTCGCTAGATGTTATATACTGTTTCGTCCAACGAGCGCCTTCGGGATTGACTCGTTGTTTTTTGTCCAATGGTAGGAGCGTTAATGGCACAGCAAGCGCAATCTATGGCACTGATGGTTCCCGAGTCGAATGGCAGTATTGAAGCCTACATTCGATCGGTTAACAGTATCCCAATGCTGGATGCTGAAGAGGAACATCGTCTCGCCACTGAGTTGCAGGAAACTGGTGACCTGCAGTCCGCAAAACAACTCATTATGTCGCACCTGAGATTCGTGGTGCACGTAGCCAAAGGATATTCCGGTTATGGCTTGCCTCAGGCTGACCTGATTCAGGAAGGCAATGTAGGTTTGATGAAAGCAGTTAAGCGTTTTGACCCACAAGTGGGTGTGCGCTTGGTGTCTTTCGCCGTGCACTGGATTAAGGCAGAAATTCACGAATACGTCTTGAAAAACTGGCGTATTGTTAAAGTCGCCACCACCAAGGCGCAACGCAAGTTGTTCTTCAATCTGCGTAAAGCCAAAAGCCGTTTAGGCTGGTTCTCTCAAGACGAAGTCAAAATGGTGGCTGACAATCTAGGCGTAAGCACTTCTGAAGTCTCCGAGATGGAGTCGCGGTTGGCTGCGCAAGATGCCGCTTATGACTTAACTGTCGCCGATGACGACGACAACGCCAGCTTCGCACCAGCACTGTATCTAGAAGACAACTCTTCGGATCACGCGGTGCAATACGAGCAAGCCAACTGGGAAGCCAGCGCCAACGAAAAATTGGCCGCAGCCATGGCAACCCTAGACGAGCGCAGTCAGCACATCGTCAAAACCCGCTGGCTCGACGAGCAAAAAGCCACGCTACACGAGCTGGCCGACCATTATGGTGTTTCTGCTGAGCGCATTCGCCAGCTCGAAAAGAACGCCATGAAAAAGCTAAAGGCGGCGATGGACATCTAGTCCTTACTCCCAGCTTCTAAGCCCAGCCCAAGCGCTGGGTTTTTTATTGCCTAAATTATCCACAACCTACCAACAGGGGACTGTCCCCACCCCCTAAAACCGGCTCTTTTATCCACAAGCGTTGTTATCTGCGTCGATCTGCTTTTATCTCCGAAATAAAATTATGCACACAGCTATACACAGGGGACTGTCCCCTATGCTGTTTTTTGGTGGTTTTATCCACAGATGGCTTGGATGATGGCTTTGCGGTTAGGTTTGATGCCGGCGCTTGGGGGCAGTTGCGGCCAGGCTTGATAGCTGCGCGGGCGCATGAAGCGCGGCAGCAATTCGGCTAGGTGTTGGTCCAGTTGCTCTTGGGTGAGTTCGACCTGTGCGTCGATGATGGCGTGGGGCAGGTAGCCGAAGCGTTCATCGGCGAGCGGGTAGACCAGTGCTTGCTGGATTTTCGGGTGTTTTAGGAGCGCGGATTCGACCGTTTCTGGCTGCAGATTTTCACCACCGCAAACAAAGCGATTGTCGGCCCTTCCTAGAATTTTTAACTGGCCCTGTTGCCATTGGCCTAAGTCCTTGGAGTCGAACCAACTGTCCGTTGGTAGTCGTTGCAACACGCCCTTGTTGAGGTAGCCCAGAAAGCGGGTGGCGCCGCGAAGCAGGATATGGCCGCGCTCATCAATCTTGAGCTCTCGTTCGGGCAACACTTCGCCACACAGACCTTGGGCATTGGCGCTGGCGGTGCACACTTGCGAGCTCATTTCGGTCAGGCCGTAGCTGATAAACGCCGGTAGCTGGTGTTGGGCTAAGCGCTCTAAGGTTTCTGTCGATATTGCGCTGCCACCAAGTAGTAAGGCTTTGGCTTGTAGCAGGGCTTCGCGAGTGTTTGCGCTTTGCCAAAGGCTCTTGCATTGAGCGTCCACCAAAGACAAATGGCTGGGTTGCAAGGCGATTAGATTGTCGCCAAGGCTCAGCTTGGGATCCGGTAACGCGATACAAGCGCCGGCAAGGGCGCAGCGCACCACAATGGCCAGTCCGCCAATATGGAATAAGGGCAGGCTGAGTAACCAGCTATCGTCAGAGGTTAATGGGATTAAGCTTGCACTGCCGCGAGCGCTGGCGATGTGATTGGCAAGGCTGTGGACCGCTGCTTTGGGTTGGCCACTTGAGCCCGAGGTCAATATGGCGTTTACTGGCGCGCTGTCGTCTAGCTGTTTGCCCACAACCACAGCAGTTTCGCTCGAGTTGTTGGGCCAGCACAAAGGCTCGCAAGCCAAAGTCTCTCCAGCCAATGCCTCGCACTCTATACCCTCAGCTACATACAAGCGTGCTAACTGATGGGTTTGCACAAACTCGAGAATTTGGGCTTGGGTCCAGCGAGGCGATAGTGGGCAAAACACCCAGCCGTTGCGCGCACAGGCCCAGAACAAGGTCACCATTAGCTCAGAGTTATGCCCCACATACCCAATGATAGCGCCAGGGAGCAAGTCGGAGAGTTGCGCGGCCAAGCAGTCTATCGCTTGGTGGAGCTCGGTGTAACTTATCGCAGCCTTTGGCGTGCGGATAGCAATGGCATCAGCGTCGCGCCTAGCTTGCGCCTCTATCGGGCAATCAATCACGGCCATACGGGATGAAGCTCGTCAATGGTCAGTAAGGGGCGGTCATTGAATCCAAAACCATTGGCTTCAGCAATATCACTGGCAAAAGCGCCTAGAGTATCTAGCCCCATGATCCCGCTCGGCGCGTAATGTTCGGCTATCTTGCCCAAGTCATTGAGGCCCAAACTCGACTCAAAGCTGGCGCTGATCACCACACTAACCCCGCAGTGCTGAGCTTTATCAGCTATGGCATCTAAGCGCTCTAGACTGCCTAAAAGCATGGGCTTGATAACTAAGGCGACCAATCCATCGTGCACTTGGAAGTCGCCTTGGCTGACCAAGGTCTCATCCACCGCGTAGCGGATCCCAAACAAGTCGAACAGGCGTTGTGCCTCAGCAATCGAGGCGGTTGGCTCTTCAATGTAATCAATATGGGCTTTGGGCAGCATGGCGTACAACTGCTCCGCTTGCTCAAAGCTAAGGCTTTGATTGGCATCGATGCGAAAGCGGGCTTTGGGTAGTTGCTCGAGGACTTGATAAACCTGTTGCACAGTACGCTCTACGTTCGGAGAGGCTTTTAGTTTTACCTGTAGGGTGTCGCTGGGCAGCGCCTTGAGTTGTTCGGCTATTTGGTTGCTATCACCATGCAGCAAAGGCTGGCGTTGAGAATTCAAGCGCGCCGGTAGTAGCTGATTGGCTTTGGCCCAAAGCAAGCTTAAACCCCAGGCCACCGCTGGTGGTACTAGGGCAAAAGGCGCCATCCACTCATTTAATGGCAGCGGCAAACGCTCGGCATTAAGGTGCTCACGAGTGCGGGTTAAGGCGCTGACGCAATCGGCAAGGCTCTCTTTTGAAAACTCAGGCAAGGGAGCGATTTCAACACAAATGCCGTTACCGCTCAGAATCAAGCCTTCGCGATGGTGTAGCGTATTTTGGCCAAGGGGCAGAGCTTTAGTCAGAGGGGCTTGGTAGCGATGCAAATGCCAACGCGACATTAAAGGTCTCCAAGTAACGCGCTAATCAGCGCATCGGCAAACGCCTTTGGTTGCGCTTGGTGAACATTGTGGCCGGCTTGGCGAACCGTATGCAGCTTGAGCTTCCAATGGCTTTCGCGCCATTTGCTCGCCAAGTTCATGAATTTTATATCCCGTTCGCCAACGATAAAGTGAATCGGGAATTCGTGAGCGTTAATCGATGCCCGCAGATTCGGTTGATGCGCCAGCGAGCCGGCGCGCAAGGTAGCCGCCAGCGCTTTCGGGCTGTTGTGCGAGCGGATTTCGACTAAATCAGCCCGTTGCTGCTCGCTTAAGTCGCTAAACACCGCTTGTTGATACCAGGCATCCAACACTTGGCTCAAAGGCTCAGTTTCAAAGCGCTTAGCCCAGCGCTCATCGTGCAACAAGCGCGCTTCTCGCTCGGGTTCACGCTCAAGTCCGGGATGACAGGACTCCAAGGTCAGGCTTAACAAGGGGAGCTCGCCTAAATCGGCTACCTGCAAGGCCAAGCGACCACCGAGGGAGTAGCCGCATAAGTGAAACGGGCCGTCCACTTGGCTTTGCAAGCTCATTTGCAGGCGTTTGACCATAGACTCGCGGTCGGTGACGCGCAGGTGTGCACTGTCGCCGTGGCCGGGTAGGTCGAGCAGATAAACGCTAAAGCGCTGACTGAGCTGTGGCAGGCAGCCGCTCCAGTCGCGACCGTCCCCCAAAAAGCCGTGGATCAGCACTAGCTTGGGTAACTCAGGTGACTCATTGACGCAATGCAACGCAAACATTGGGTCTCCTCAGGCCTGGGGTTATTCGCCTTGTTGCAGTTGTTGCGCCAGAGTTTTTATCTGGTCGCTGGCTTGCTGGCTGTCGACGACGACCTCTATGATACAGCTGCTATCACCGGTCAGCGCCACTTGATAACCCTCGTTAAAACTCTCGATATCTTGGCACTTCTGATACGGCAACTCAAACATGGCCGCTGCCGACTCAAAGCTTAGTCCATGCCCCAGGCGATAGTAGCGCTCACGCAATTCAGCGCTGGGCACAGGTAGTAAATTAAAGATACTGCCGCCATCGTTATTTACGATCACTATTACCAGTGGTGCCTGCGCATCTTTTGCCAAGGCCAACGAGTTAAGGTCGTGCAGCTGGGAAACATCGCCAATGATAAGCGTCATGGGTTGTTTGCGCGCTCGCTGTATTCCACAAGCGCTGGCCAGTAGGCCGTCGATGCCAGAGGCGCCGCGATTGGTAAACAGCGCCTGAGTTTTGTCATTCAGCGGCGCAAATTGGTCGAACAGACGAATCGGCAAGCTGTTGCCAATGAATAAGTCTTGGTGATCCCATTGCTGCGCGGCAATAGAACGTACCACTTGCGCCTCACCGAATTCGCCCTGGTCAATTTGGCGCTGCCAGTGCTGTTCTAGCTGTTCGCTCCAATCGTTTAGCGAATCGGCCCAACCGCTGTGAGCGCTGGCTGCACTCCAAGGAAGCGCCGCCAACTGGGACGGGGTCAGGTACCAGATGTGCTTGGCAATATGGCTTGGCTCTAATCGAGCGGGGCCTGGCAGGGTTTGCCAAACCGAGCGCCACTGGTGCGAGCCAATTAGGCTTTGAATGCGCTTGGACACCAGACGACCACCGACTAACAACAGGTGTTCCGCCTCACCAAGTAAATCTTGCGCGGGCTGGCTGTGCAACAGCATATCCGCATTGGCAATTGCCACTGGATGTTGGCGCAGCTGACTTTGAGCATCGGCCAGTAACGGCCAGCCCAAGCGCTTGGCCAGCGCCACTAGGCTCTCAGGTTTCTCGCTAGCATCTAGCTCACCAACCACAATCACCCCTTTGCCAGCGCCAAACTCGCTCAACTGAGCTTTCGACGGCGGTCGAGTGTGCTGGGCACTTGGGTATTGGCTGTAAGGCGCGACGCCAGACAAATGGTCTTCCAGTGGCGCAAGCCAAGGGTGCAGCTCAGGGCTTAAGCGCTGAGCCAGTTGCTCAACGTTTGGATAGAAGGGTTCGCGAAACTGACAATTGATGTGCAACGGCTTTATTGGATGGCTCATGGCGCTGGCCAGCTTGCGGTCAATTTGGGTTAGCAAAGAGGCTGCTGGCTGTTCGCTATTGGCTGGCGGAAGTTCCAGCTTGTGCGCGTAATCGGCAAAAATGCCTTGTTGGTCAATGGCTTGGTTAGCGCCGCAGTCAATCAGCTCTGGTGGTCGATCACCAGAAAGTACGACTAGGCAATGGCCGCTTTGAAACGCTTCGACAATGGCCGGGTACAAATTGGCCACCGCTGTGCCTGAAGTGGTGATAATCGCCACTGGCGCCTTACTACCCTTGGCTAAGCCTAGGGCCAAAAAACCAAGCCCGCGTTCGTCGAAGTGGCTATGGCAGGTAAGCCCTTGATGTTGCGCTGCGGCCAAGGTCAAAGGCGTAGAGCGTGACCCCGGTGCCAGACACACTTGTGAAACCCCAAGGCGTACCAATTCGTCGAGAATCAGGCTGGCCCAAATATTGTTAAAAGCGGCAGTGTCGATGGTTTTCATAGTTCTAATAATAACGACATGATGGTCGCCAATTTGTTTTCCAATTCGTTCCACTCGGCGTCGGCGTTGGAGCCTTGAACAATGCCCGCTCCGGCAAACAGTTGTATATGGTCATCGCGCACACGAGCGCTGCGAATGGCCACGCTGAACTCGCTGTGTTGCTGGCCAAAGAAACCACAAGCACCGGAGTACCAGCCGCGCTGATAGCCCTCGTTGCGGCGTATGTAGTCCATAGCTGAGGCTCTTGGCAGCCCACCAACCGCTGGAGTTGGGTGCAAGGCGCGCAGCAATTGCCAGTCGTTCACCTCTGACTTGAGCTCGGCATCGATGGCGCGATGCAAATGCTGAATGCGATTGAGCTTAAACAAGCTTGGCTTGTCATCGGCTTCTACTGCATCGCTCAATGGCGCAAGACTCTCTAGTATATGATCGGCAACCAGCTGATTTTCATGACTGTTTTTTGAATCATCCAGCAGTGCCTGCGCCAACGCTTGGTCCTCACTCTCTGAGGTGCCACGAGTAGTCGTACCGGCAAGCGCCTCTGTGCTAAGCGAGGTGAGTTGGCGCCGGAACAAGCGCTCCGGCGAACAGCTGATAAAGGTGTCATGCGCACTGTATTGAAACGCGAACTGATAAGAGTTGGGGTTGCGCCCTTGCCACAGAGCCAACAAGCTCCAAGGGTCAACACGACGCGCGAGTGCCAGTTCGGTCACTCGGCTTAGCACTACCTTGGGCGTGTGCTTCACAAAATCACCGGCGGTGACCTCGTCAACCAGATCGCACCAAGTTTGATAATTGGGCTTATCTAATCGGGATTGCAGCGGGTATTTTTGCGGCGGAGGCAAAGGTCTTGGCGGCTTCAAGCCTTGCAGCGCTTCTAGCGCGGCTTGGCGCTCTTGCGCCCAACTCGGACTGTCGCCATCCAGCGCTACCAACAATTGAAAATCTCGTTGTTGGCGGCGAATTTCGATGCGCGGCAGCGCAAAGCGGGCGCTGCCGTAGTGCTTCCAAGCACTGGCCTGCCAGTCGAAACTGCAACCACCGTAATAGCGGCACTCGCTGTCATGGCGCTGCCAATCGAGCTGTTGATACAGATGCTCAAACTCTTTGCTGTTGGCCGTATGCGGCAACAGGTATTCGCGTACTGCGCCCACCGCGGCGCTTTCCTTTTGGTGGCCACGAGACTGCCAATACACCTTGGGTGTTTGGTTCTGGCTGGCCAACCAGGCCAGCATGGGCACGCCACTAAAGGGCTCAGATAACAAGCGCACCCCGTCCGGGGCTTGTGTCATGGCCTGAATTTGGGAAGCGAGCGCTGTGATGGCATCCGCCAAGTTGGCGATGGGCTGTGGAGTCGAGTCCGGCATACGGAAAGCATAGATAAGTCAGTCGGGATAAGCTAACGGGAATAGCTAAAGCAGTCAAGCAAGCCACCTAAGCACGTGATCCGAAACAGCATTTACGCTCAAGCCTTAGCCAAACCGGTCATTTCTATGACGCGGGCTTGATGCAATAGCGGCGAACTTTAAGGTATCCTAAAAGGCTTATCGTTTGAGTTTTTTTACTGGGATTAAAATGTCGTTATCTGCCGTCCTTACCGACGCTCTGAATTTCTTCCGCAGCCAGGGTAAGGCCCTGTTTGTGATGAGCTTTCCGCTGCTACTGGTTCAAAACGGTTTGCAAATGTGGCTAAACACTCGTCTGCCGATGGACGTGGAGGACGCTACTGAGATTCAACTTACCGGCATGGACTATGGTGCTATTTTGCTAGTGATGCTGGTGCTGTTTCACATGTACGCTTGCGTCACTTTGTTTTTACACACCCGCTCGCAAGGGCACCAATACAGCGCGCAGCAAATTTGGTTACTGGGCTTTAAGTTTGTGCCGTCGCTGATGCTGGCTGGAGTGATCACCGCGGTGGCTGTGATGCTGGCCATGATGCCGGCGCTGCTCACCGGTTTTTTACCGCTATTGGTTATCGCTCTGTGGATGGGTGTGCGTCTGGCCTACGTGAATTTCCTAGTGGTGGTTGAACACGCGACTCCACTGAAGGCCGTGACCGAGTGTTTCCGCTTTAGTCAGGGCTTGTTTTTGCCGACTATCGCTGTCTTAGCATTGCTGTTCCCAATCAGCTTTATCACCGCCGTGTTGGTCCAGCTAGTGGCGGCAGCACCTATGGTGCTGGCGGTATTTATGAATGCGATTGGCGCTTTCTTAGCCTTGTTCGTGACCGTCGCACTGTTTCGTTTGTACATGGTTAAGCGCACGCCAGCCGAAGTTAGCGTGGAGAGTTAAACCATGGGCAAGGGACTGACCGACGAACAATTAGTAGCTGAGTTATTGCCCGAGCTGGGGGATGACTATCGAGTGGCCAAGTCCTACGCCCGCGATGTACCCACCCAGTCATTGTTGATGCTACGCAGCTTGCTGCATCAGCTCACCGCCAAAATTGCCGAACAGCTGGGCAGCCCGTTAACCACGGTTAACCTGTACGACCGCATTGAAGATCTCAACCGGCAGCGTCTGATTAACGTGCGTCTGACTCGGCGTATGCACAAAATCCGCGCCGACGGTAATCGCGGTGCGCACCCAGAAAAGTACCGTCTCGATTTTAGCCAGCTGATCACCATTGCCGAGCGTTCGGTGACTCGCTGCGCCGAGTTGGCCGCCGAGTTGTATCCTGTGTTGCTTAAACGCGATGCACCTGAGTACCGCTTTGTGCCGTTTGACTCGATAGCGGGTCGCGAGATTTGCTATCGAGCGGTAATGGAAAACGACCCGCAAGCACAGGTGCTGGTCGGCCAATCGCTTAAAAGTAAAGCGCTAGAGCTTCGCAACCAGGAATTCGCTGCGGCGGAAAAAGCCCAACAAACCGTGGTAGAGCACCATGGCTCAGCGGCTCTGTTTGCCCAAGCTGCCCATTATTTTGAATTAGCTCATGAGCGCTTAGACGATGGCGCTTACGAGTATGGCGTAGCGCTGGTCAATGGCTTTCAAGGTAAAGCCCAAATCGAGCGCGGCAGCGAGCTGGTGGCCAAAGCCGCCAAAGCTGAGCATGCCGATGCGATGGCGCTGTACGGTTTTTGGTGTTTAACCGGCACTAAAGCGGTAGCGGTGGACCTTGAGCAAGCGGAGCACTATTTAACTTTGGCGGCGGACAAGCAACAGCCCGAAGCCATGGCAAACTTAGGTGTGCTGCACTATCAAGGTGGCCCTAAGGGTGTCGATAAAACCCAAGCCTTTGAGTTTACTCACAAGGCCGCGCAAGCGGGCTACCCTCAAGCTCAGTACAACCTACAGCTGATGTTGCTCAACGGTGATGGTTGTAAAGCCGACCCGGCGGCAGCCGAGCGTTGGCTGGCCGAAGCGGCCGAGCAGGGGCATTTGGACGCCATGCTGGTACGCGCCCAACACATGCTTTCTAGCGATGAGCTCGGACAAGACCATCAGCTGGCTCGCCAGTACCTGCAAGAAGTGATTCGCTACGGCCATTCGCTCACCGCCATGGTTGAATTGGCGCTGGCGCTGGCCAATGGCGCTTTTGGCGAGGCGGACTGGCCGCAAGCGGTGGCTTGGCTGAAAGCGGCTGAACACAGAGCCGAGCAGGTTCCTGAAGATGAAATGGCACGTGCACTGCCTACACTTAAGCAAGAGTTTATGCGCCACATTCAAAGCGAACTCGAGGCATCTTCCGATGACACAGGCTTGAATGGCGCCTTGGCACAGCTGACCTCGGGATAGGCTCATGACTTTCGATAGCGGTGTGACACTGACAGAGCATTTAATGTCCCTGGCTAATGCGGATAACGCCGAGCATGCGCAGCGTTTTTTTAAGACCGGACCTGGTGAGTACGGCGAGGGCGATAAATTCTTAGGGTTGCGCATGCCTCAAATTCGCGCCGCCGCGAAAGCCTCCTTGGGGCTGAGCTTTGACGAGATACAGCCTTTGCTGGTGAGCGAATGGCACGAGTTGCGAATGACAGCACTAATTTGGATGACCGAGGCGTACGCTAAGCGCAAGCAGCAGCGCGATGACTTGGTTGAGCAGTACTGGCGGCATCTGGATTACATCAACAACTGGGACTTGGTGGATTGTTCGGCGCACAAGGTGCTAGGACGCCACTATTGCCCCGATCGCGCCGATGAACTGACTCCGCTGTTTGATAGCGCTGACCTGTGGCGTCGACGGGTGGCGATATTGGCCGGGTTGTATTTCATTCAAAAAGGCCATAATCAGCTGACTCTAGCCCAAGCCAAGGTATGCGTCGGTGATACGCGCGACTTGATTCAAAAAGCCAGCGGCTGGATGCTCAGGGAAGCGGGCAAGCGCCACTTATCGGATCTGACCGAGTTTCTCGATGAGCACGCTGCGCAAATGCCACGCACCATGCTCAGATATTCGATAGAGAAATTAGATAAGCCAACCCGCTTGCATTACATGGGGTTGGCTAACAAAAGCTAGTCGCGGTCCGGTTGATGTTCAAAAGTGCGGCCTGAATATTCAGATTCGCGCTTTGAGTCTGGCCCAGTTTGATTGCGGCGGCGATTGGTAGCGCCGGGGAACACGCTGAGGTCGTGGTAGTGACGCCACATTTTCTTGTGCTGTTCGCTAACGGATTTACCCATGATGAGGGTGATGACTAGACCGATTAAGCCGAGCAACAGCAGCAGAGGTAGCATTAGCAAGAAAGTCAGTACCAATAACGCGGTAACCGCAAGGGCCACGAACTTGGGCAGACCTCGTCGCTGAAATTGGAAATGCCCCTGTTTCATTCGGGACAAAAAACTGGCTACCATTACTCCGGACTCCGTAAACAGTTGATTCGGGTTCGCTGAATTAGAACCCGAGCAAATCGACAAGTTCATTATAATCACAATTCTAAAGGCTTCCATGAGGATTTTTGGCGGCTTTTTTGCGACAAAATGTTATGACTCGAGCTTACTGCCCAAAATGTAACTACCCAAAAGCGACCTGTGTTTGCCATGGCGTTAGCCAAGTGCGCAATCAAGTGAAGGTAGTGGTGCTGCAGCATCCCAGCGAAGCCAAAGCGGCGAAAGCCACGGTGCCACTGCTAGAGCTGTCATTAAACGACATTCAGGTTGTGCGTGGTGAGAGTCCCCAAGACTTTAATGAGTTGCGAGAGCAACTGGCGGATAGTAACGCGCCGGTGTGGTTACTGTACCCAAGCGAAGATGCGACCACTTTGGTCAGCGCCGAAACACCCGTTCAAGAAGGCACTTTATTGGTGCTTGACGGCACTTGGAAAAAAGCCTTTAAGCTTTATCAACTCAACCCCTGGCTTGCCGAATTGCCGCAGTTTGCACTGCCCTCGAGCCAAGCCCAATACCGTATTCGCAAAGCCCCTAATGCCGAGGGATTGTCGACCTTGGAGGCGGTGGCACAGGGATTAGAGCTTGTCGAACACCTACCGCAAACACCGCTGCTGCATTTGCTGGATGTGTTTATCGAGCGCCAAATGCAAGGCATGCCAGACTCGGTTAAACAGCGCTACTAACCCCAAACTGTTGGCCATTGGTTACACTTCTGCCCACATTGATTTAGGCTTGTTGCTTGATTTTATGGAACTTTTGGATTGTTATTTAGAACACTAAATAACAATCACGGAAGTGCTTTATGAAGTCTCTCGTCAAAGCGGCCTTGCTCGGGCTGCTACTGTTCGGCAGCGCCCATGCCGTTACGGTAGACCAGGTGAAAACCTTTACCCTAGAAAACGGCATGAAAATCATGGTGATCGAAGATAACTCGATCCCGAACGCCAACATGTACCTATTCTGGAAAGCCGGCTCGCGTAACGAGGCACCAGGCATCACCGGCTTGAGCCACTTCTTTGAGCACATGATGTTCAACGGCTCCAAGAACTACGGCCCTAAGATGTTTGACCGCACCATGGAAGCCGCTGGTGGTGCGAACAATGCGTACACCACCCCAGATTTAACCGTATACACCAATTGGTTTCCAGCCGAGGCGATGGAGACCATCTTTAAGCTCGAAGCCGATCGCATCCAATACCTAGAAATAGACCCAGAGGTGGTGGAAAGCGAGCGCGGGGTGGTGACGTCCGAGCGTTCCACCGGCTTGGAGAACTCCAACTTTCGAGCGCTTTATTATCAAGTGATGGGCACCGCTTTCTTGGCGCACCCCTACAGCTGGCCTGTGATTGGCCACGAGTCGGACATTGCTGCTTGGTCGCTGCAAGACCTTAAAGATTTCCACAAAACCTATTACGCGCCGAACAACGCTGTGGTAGTGATAGCCGGTGCGGTTACCGAAGCCCAAGTGCGCGAGTTGGCCAAGAAGTACTTCGAGCCAATCCCAGCACAAGCACCGCCTAAAGAGGTGCGCACGGTTGAGCCACTGCAACAAGGCGAGCGCAGCGTATACGTGCACAAGCCGTCGGTGAGCCTGCCTTGGGTGATGCTGGCCTATCACGTGCCGGCGACCAAGCACAAAGACTTCTACGCGCTGGACTTGCTGCAAACCATTCTGACCCAGGGCAACAGCTCGCGCTTGCACCAAGGTATCGTCGAAAAACAAACCGCGGTGCAGGTTGATGGCTATCTGCCAAACAGCTTAGACCCAAGCGTGTACAGCCTAATTGGCATCGCAGCTCCGGGCGTTGAGCCGACTGCGTTGCGTGATGCGATGATTTCGGAAGTGAATCGAGTCTCCGCCCAAGGGGTGACTACCGAAGAGCTGGAAAAAGCCAAGAACATGAAGCTGATGGAGTTTTACCAAGCCATGAGCACCATCAATGGTAAGTCGAATACAGTGGGTAGCTATGAGCTGTATTTTGGCGACTACAAGAAGCTGTTCGAGGCGCCAGAGCGTTACTCTGAAGTCACTATCGAAGACATTCAGCGCGTGGCCCAAGTGTATTTGAAGAAGTCGAACCGCACGGTTGGCATTCTGTCGTCTAAAGAGGACAAAGACTAATGAAACGGACACTGACAACCCTGTTTGCAGCGACTTTGACCTTAGCCGGTTGTGCCAACACCTCGCTGCCTAAGCTTAATGTTTTGGAGAGCACTGAAAGCCAGTTTCAGCTGCCAGCCTACGAGCAACACACTCTGGACAACGGTTTAACCGTTTACTTAATGCCAGACGCTGAAGTGCCGCTGATCAACGTACGTGCCGTGGTTCGCGCCGGTGCGGTCAATGACACCACCGCCGGCCTTGCAGCAATGACCGCAGACGGTCTTAGCTTTGGCGCGGGTGATCGCACTAAGTTGGAAATCGAGCAAGCCACGGATTTTGTGGGCGCTCAAATCAGCACTGGCGCTTCGCTGGAAGGCAGTTATGTGGCGTCGAGTTTCTTAAAGCAAAATCGCGACCTGATGCTGCCGATCATCTCTGACATGCTAATGGACCCGCGCTTTGACCAGGGCGAGTTCGACAAAGCCAAGACCCGCGGATTGGCCGCATTACAACAAGCCAAAGAAAGCCCGCGTGCGGTGATTAATCAGTACTTGATGTCCGCCAGTTACCCCGGACACCCTTACGGTAACCCGGTTAACGGTGAGCAAAAAAGCTTGGGCGACATGAGTGTCAGCCAATTGCGTGCTTTCCACCAAAGCTACTATCAGCCGCAAAATACCGCGATTGTAGTTACAGGGGATTTTGAGCCTCGCGGCATGCTAGCGGACATCAAAGGCTTGTTTGAACCTTGGAGCAACGGCGAGGCCATCACTCAGCCAACTCTGACTGGAGGGCAAGAGTCGCTGGATAGCTCTAAAGTACTGCTGGTGGACAAGCCTGACTCTCGTGAAACCACCTTTGTGATTGCCGGTGCAGGTGTGGCTCGTGACAATCCGGACTATGTAGCGCTGACGGTGATTAACACGGTATTAGGTGGTCGATTTACCTCTTGGCTGAATGACGAGCTTCGTGTTAACTCGGGGCTGACTTATGGTGCGCGCTCGGCGTTTGTACCTATGAGTCAAAGCGGTGTATTCCGCATCAGCACTTTTACTGCCACTGAGACCTCTAAAGAAGCCATCGATTTAGCCTTGAGCACCTACGCCAGATTGTGGGAGCAGGGGTTAGACCAAGCGACATTGGATTCGGCCAAAGCGTACGTGAAAGGTCAGTTTCCGCCGCGCTATGAGACGGCGCAGCAGCGCGCAGATTTCTTAGGCAACATGTTCTTGTATGGCTATGACGAGTCGTTCATCAACGATTTCGAGTCTAAGGTCAATGGTTTAACCTTAGAGCGCTCGCGCGAATTGATTGCTCAGTACTTCCCGAAAGACAACTACCGCTTTGTGATGATTGGCAAAGCCGACGACATTCGCGAATTAGCAGCAAGTTATGGCGAAGTGGCCGAGGTGAGCATTACCGATTCGGGTTTTGCTCGTTAAGCAGCCAGTTCTTGCTTAAAAAAGGGACCGAGCGGTCCCTTTTATGCATTACTCGAAACTAGGAATCGGATACCAGATACTCAAGGATTTCTACCACTTGCTCGGGAGTGGTGGCCCAAGCTTGTGCGGCACCGTCCACCTCTTTTAGGGCGTGAATTAGGCAATCGTCGTGCAGCGTGATGTAGGGCTTGCCAAGGGCGGCGCAAAAGCCTGCGTCAAAGGCGGCGTTCCACTGACGGTACTTATCGCCAAAACGCACGATGGCCATGTCGCAGTTCTTAATGGCATTAGAGATGCGAATCGCGTTGACCTTGGCAGACTTGTGATCGCGCCAGAATTGTTTGTCTTCGGCGCCTAAGCCATCGCCAGCGGCATCGCTTGCTTCGTGAACCGTCACTGCCGAGCTGAAACTGATGTCCAGCCCGCGGCTCTCGCAGCCTTGAATGATTTGTTGGCGCCAGTCGGTGTGGATCTCGCCAGATAGGTAAACCTTGTAGCTCATGATAGGCCTATTAAGTTGTTGAAAACAGGTTATTGGTTTTAGGAAGAGGGTATAGCATTTGCTTGTAAGTTCAAAAGCGCTAGCCCTGAGTTTCGCGCTTTGGGGCAAGGCCAGTATGCTTCTGAGTCCTCGCCCACTTGCGGTTTCTGCCAGGTATTTATCGCTAGTTTTCTAGCGCGGCCATCACCTTGTCTGCCAGCTTCCAGGGATCAAAGCCTTGCTTACCGTAGTCGAGCCCGCGGCGAACGATCACTAGCTCTTTTTCAGGAATAATCACCACGTACTGCCCGCGATTGCCTCGAGTGGTGAATTGGGCCACAGGGCCATTATTCTCGTCGGCTTTGCGGAACCACCATTGGGCACCGTAATCATGGCCGCGGATTTTTGATGCTGGAGCTGGCGTTGTTGAGTAGGCAATCCATTCAGGCGATATGATCTGCTCTCCCATCCACTTGCCACCGTTGGCGTAAAGCATACCGAAGCGAGCCAAATCACGGGCTGTGGTGTACATCTGGCTGCTAAAGATGAAGTCACCGTATTGGTCGGTACTGACTAGGGTATTGAACATACCTAGCTTGTTGAACAGCGCCTTTGATGGAAATTGGTGGTAGTCAGCCACTGAATCAAAGGTGTTCTTGAACGACATGGTGGCCAACAGGGTGTCGTAGTTTTCGTAATCCCAAAAGGTGCCCGGCTCTCGCACCAGACCGCGGTTGACCGCGCCCGCCGCAGAGCTCTCCCCCGCCCAGTAAGAAAGGCCGGAACCGTTGGCGTACTCCATGTTGAAACTGTCTACCGGATAAAGTCCGGTCGACATTTGCAGTGCATCGCCTAGGGTGATTCTGTTGCGAGGGTCGGTTTCTGGGCTTGGCATCTCAGGTGACCAATCCAGATTGAGCGAGTCACTAACCGACATTTCTTCGCGGTCGACTTTGATGCCCGCCAGTGTGGCAAATACGCTCTTAGCCGTGCTCCAAGTGCGAGTCTTGGTATAGCGGTCAACGCCATCGGCGTAGCGCTCTAGCATGATATTACCGCGATGAACCACAATCAGACTGAGTGTGTCTTGCTCAGGGTTGCCGGTATTAAAGGCCGAATCGGCAACCGCTTCAATGGCTTGCTGTTGCTTAGCTGACTTGAATTGATAAGGCGCATTGGCTTCGCCCATGGGCCAAGCTTTGGTTTGGTAGTCGGCTGGCGCCGATTGCAATTCGATTTGTGGAAGCTGATTGGCGACACTGAAATCTTGGTCGGGGCGCAGCACCACACAGCCAATACCGTCCCGGTATATCGCGCGAATAGTCACGCCTGCGGGGTTGCTGATAGCGACACCGCGCAGTTTCTTGTCTATCTTAACCAGCTTTGATGGCTCAACTCCAAACTTGCCAGGGATATAACTGAGTTCCTGGGCATTGATCTGCTCGATAGTTCGATTAGAGGTAAACAGGCCATTGCAGGTGAGTACTGCCTGTACCCCAAGGTGAATGGTTTCTCGCTGCGGTTGGAACACATCGTGCTCGGCTTGGACTGTGGTGGCGCATAACGCCAGTGCTGTGCTGAGTAATCGAATGCTGTATTTCATGCTTTTTATTCTTATTGGTTTGTTGAGCGCTAAAAGGCATTAATAACATAAGGTTAGTGTTGGCGCTGTACAAGCTTTGCAAAGAAATGTGAATTGGGATGGGGATGGCCCCTGCACCGTCATTCTCGCGAAAGCGGGAATCTAGCTAAGTGCTACTGGCTTTAGTTGGCCCACTCCCGTCGTTCCCATGCAGATGGGAACCTAGCCACTGGCTATTGGCGCACTTTGGCCCTTAGCTGCCGTTTAGTGAAGATAAATGAGAGCGCGATAAGGTTAAGACAATAGCCATGTTGTTTTGCAG
>NZ_NRIR01000013.1 GCF_002282855.1 Paraferrimonas sedimenticola
CAGCGAACAATGGCAGACCGCCATTACTGGCGGCCTAACTTCTACTTTTAACTTCGGTTAAAAATGGGAGGATTACCCAACCAAACCTATACTAACGGAAAGCCATTACTCCCCTCTTTATCTACCGAAGATTAAAAGAGGGGGCTACCGGACATCGAATAAACTTTGAAGCTTAAACTAACGTGTTATTTTGAGCAGAAAAGTTACCGGCAGCTATGGGCGTCGAACCTCTGAGCTCTATCCTCAACTCAGATGGAAGGGTTAGCCCCACCCTAACTTCTTTGTTGCGCGTCTGATTGCTCAGTTAGCTCTTTAAACTTTGCTTCAGACGAACACCACACAAAATGGCCGAACAGCATGCCGCCCAAGGGAAAGAGCACCAAGGCTATCAAGGGTCTTACCCACATTGGTTCGATTGGTTGAGCGAAATGCATGACGATTATCCAAAGGATTGCCGTCGACAAACCCCAGTTAAGAACTCCATGCTTAAATATGAAGTGGCGTTTGCCTTTTAATCTGTTAACTTTCCATTTTTCCGCGTTCATCTCGATTCCTTTCGTACCGAACTAAGTTATTTCCCTTAAAACCCCTGCTCTTTGCGAGTAAGCTGACAGCACCTAATTAGATTCGATGAGCAAGGTATAGCCTTTGACCCATCCGAAGAAGTGGCAACAAGGTGTCACAGTTAACACTCGCCACCCTTCGCTTTCCATCTCTTCAATCTGCTTGTTCAAAAGTTCTAAGTCGATACTGCCAAACAAAAATTTGGTTTTGTTAAATCGGACTACGCGTCTCATCAACTGATTTCCCTATTTTATTGAGTGTTTCCTTACTTGCTACCCTCACCATATCGTTAAAAGCATTCTGTTGCACTTCAGCAGAGAGACGACTTTAAGCCTGTTCGAATTTCAATAGGTATAACTCCCGCCAATATGTCAACTTCAATCGACATAATCTAGATTTCGCCAGCCAGATATTTCGAAAAGTCAGCGTCCTGCCGCAGCTTTAGGAGTGCATTAACTAACTCGATATCAAGAATCGATTCCCTCTCTTCGTACTCAACACCTTCGATATAGCTAACTGCGTTGTATCTTTCGATCGCGTTTACATCACGCTTAAACTCGGCTGCATTTGTGTCGTCAATGTCCCAAGAAATGGTTTTTCCATTGTCCACCCAGCCTGTGGAGCTTGTGTAGGTGTGGAATCGGACTTCGCATTTCCCAGGTACGAAATTACCTTCAGAGTCGATGCTTGATTTACACAGCTCATACGGCGTTAAATCCGGTGGCATCAGAATAATATTCATGCTTTTGTCAGTCCTGATCCATGCAGTTAAACCCGCCGTTGTTTCTCTCCATTCGTTTTCCCAAACATACTCGCCGATGACTGAAAAACGGACCGACCCCGTGTCTTTATTCTCTGGTCGACCAATTTCTAGTGCTCGACTTTTCACACCAGGCCAGTTTTGCATGTCGTACAGTGCTTGTGGGTCCACGCCCATTCGCTGCGCCGCCAACTCAGTGTTTTCCCAACTCTGCTGGTAGTATTCTTTTTGTGACTCTGAATCATCCAACTCAAGTTCGCATCCCGCCAAAGCGAAAACACAACTAAAGGCGACCAAGGCTCTTTTTGTTTTTCTCATAACCCGTTGTCTTAAAGTTAAAAACGTGTAGCAGAGAATAACTTTGATACCGGATTAAGCAGTGCGCAGAATCACAGTTCCTCATATGCAACCGAAGGGATCGTAGATTCGGTGAACTAGGTAGAATTTAAACCGCGCCACATCGCAAAATACCTTGTCTATCCGCGCAACAATGCTGAATTTGCAGCTATCACTCGTCAATCAGACGTAACTGGATTTAGCTCAGATGTTAAATTACCTCTCGTTTTTCAACGGACAGCTGAGTACCGTCTGCACCAGTTACAACTATGGTATTAGTCCCGGGCTGCACGAAGACAGATGTAGGTTCGCTATTTCCATTTAGGATAATTCTATCGGTCGGAGTCTCGTCCAGTTGATATTGAGAGAAAACTTCGACTAGACAAGGCGCTTTGCTTTTGCACGCTGTGGAATCTAACTCTATGGACTGACGGCCTAAGCCCGCCCACTCCGGTCGCCCATTCACCAAGCGAGTTCTTGGCCAGAAAACTGATACATCGCAGGCTTTGTCTTGGGCACACCAAAGCTCACTGCCTTTTGCGAGCACCATGGGCTCACCAAACGATTTCTGCGCAACATACTGATAGATTGGGCTTTCTAGGCCTTGACGACTTCTTTCGATGTAAGAGGTTTGGTTAATAGTAAGAGTTTCTAGACCTGTGGTTTTGGTCAACTTTGCTGCGAGCCAATCCTTTTCATTAATGTGCGCAAAGCCAACGTGAATAATGACCTTAGCGTTAGGGTTTTCCAGAAATACCTTACGTTGAATGACCGAAGCCGCGTTGGTTTCTCGCTCATTTGTGGTGTTGGTGATATTTGGTAAATCCGAGTCATAGGATAAGACTTTAAATCCCATATCCAAGGCTTTGCCAATGAGGTTCGCAAATATAGGCTCTTGCGGGTAAAGCCCACAGTTAGCCGTGACATAGCCTTTATTCAGCTCTTGTTCGCACTCTGGGGTTAACGCCTCCGCCGCGAAAAATCTGAACCCTTTCGCCCAAAGTTCGTCAAGCAATCGATAGGTCAGCACTCGGTGTTGTGCATTATGATGGGCTTCATTCACCATCACTATATGATAGTCGCCGGCAAGCTCTAGCAGCATAGGGACCGCTGGTTTCGCGACATAGTCTTTTAGTTGGCTGATCTCTCCCTTGTCTTGACCAAACGTTGCATCCATTGCCTTTATCGCTTTGTGGTGAAGGCCCGCGCGTGAATAACGCCAACTCAGATCTTGGGTTAGCATGCTGAAGACAAAAAAGTCATTCTCGTGCTGCTTTGATAGATTTTCAACAATCGAGATTTGCTCGACCAAGCTCTTATCTTTGGTCAACTGGTGAGTTTTAACGAATAGCTCATTAGCCTGCTTTAGACGCGAGCTTCTATCACTTTCGTCACTGTCCTTTTGTTCGACACTTTTGCTAAAGGCGATTGAAGTACCAATTAACGCAAATGCCAAAAGCGCTGCGCCTAGCTTGAATAGTCTCATCGAAAACATCCTTGTCTTAGTCACATATTCCAAAAGCGTACCAGCGGCGTAAGTGACTGAAAAAGCGAAGAACATGACGCGCCGCGGCCTTCTCCCCCACTGCTTGTAACTAGCCTGCCATTTTCATTAGAAAGGCGATAAAACTCACCACCAACACCAAACCCACAAGTATCATGATGGTCAGAGTTTTTGATTGCATCATCGACTTTACGAGCTCGACGATGGTCAGTGACTGAGCCGCCATGAGAGCATTGTTTTTTAGTTCGTCTTTCTTTTTGTTATCCACGCTAACTACTCCTTGTTAGTTGTAGAGTGATCGCGGTCCTGTAATAAAAGGAGCCAACACGGTAAAGCCAAGAGGTTGCACGTCAGAATTAATACCGATGGCGTAATTCCTTCACTTGAGTTTTCTGTGGTACTACTCTTTTGGCTCAGGTTGGCCAATAACATTAACCACTAAAACGTTATCGTGAAGTAGCAATTCAACGGCCTCAGAGGCTTTGAAGTAACTCTCTTTTTGCGCAGAGTTCATTTTGGTGGGGTGGCCATTGGCTAGGAACTTAATGGTATTGAAGCTATTTTGAGTGAGATTGTTGTTATTCAAGTAATTCACAAGCAGGTCACTTAGCGATGCTAAATTCTGCGCTTTCAGTGTTGCTTGATCATACTTAGTAACGCCGCTAACAGCCTCTGTTGCACAAGCTCCATAAGTCGCGCCAAACAGCACAATAGCTGGTACAAAATTCTTCAAATCGAACTCCCTTCGTTTTGCCTGAAATTTTATGACTGAACTTAACAGTCTGTTTCCTCTAATATTCTTCAGAGGTTTAACGAAGTTACTTTATGGCCCGCTAATATTCAATAGCGTATTAAAATTCCTTCTAGCTACTTTTTATTTCACCGCCATCCCATAGGCTTTCGAGACGAGCTTTTTGTATTCCTCTAGCGCAGGCATTCCCAATTCAGCCCGTCGCTTGTCCACATTTTCAGGCTCAAGTAAAGGTTTAACCTCTATAATTCCGTCCAAAATATTCAATTGTGTTCCATAGAGCTGCTTCTCTCCACGATGAATCAAAATTCGGTCGGTAAGCAACGCAATATCTTGCCCTTCAATGCCCTCGCCTCTGAGGTAGGATTGCTTGAGAGTAGGAAGCATCTTTGCTTTAAACTCATAGTCTGGTGAGTGCTGAATGACTAAAAAGGCGGCAGAGACACCGCTGCTGCCAACTAACTGTCGAGTCGGCCAAGCATGCCTGTCTATGATTTGTTTTAGCTTTCTCGTATTTTCGGAATCAATACGATTCATTCGCTCTAAGAGGTCTTTGGGCGGATTGTGCCAGCCTAATTCACCAATCTTGCTCCTAATTTCCTGATCCACTCTCACCATTTGCTCGAGCTCCCTTTTTAGATCGGGGTTGGAAGCCGCAAGACTAGGATTGGAAATAAAAACTAAACAAATCACCGTATAAAAAAAGCGCATCGCGAAACTCCTTATTCTCCAAACTTAGTGACCCCTTTGGTGGGAGCCAGGACTCATATGCCTCTCCCAAATTAGCCAAGCGTTCAACCACTGCACGCCATTTTAGACTGTGCAACGCAGCGCGCTTTGGCCTCCTCCAAAGTGCTTCCACCCATACAAAAATCGAGTCGTATGAGTTTCTCTTCTGCCACAGGGGTTTTACCTGCAACAAGTTGCCAATCCCATTGTTTTATGACTTTTGTCGCCGGTCGTTTTACCGCTCGCTTTGGAATGGAGCTAACAAGCTCAATCGCTTCAGTTTTACCTTGTTCGTTGATCGTTAGTTTAAACACCCCACATCCTGCGGTTCCGGATTTAGCGAGTTCTAGAGGATAACGTGGTGTTACCTGCTTCGTTCTGACCCAGGTTGCTTCAGATACGGTCGGCTGTAGGTGAGTTAAGTGCACATCGGCGTAGAAGGTTTTGGCGTTCGCTTGAATTGACAATAGAGTGATGGCCGCTAACCCAGCCAACTTGATTGGATTGTTCATCGTTACCTTCCTTGGTGAATAGTACAAAACTATAGATGCTTCATTGTCTCCTAATTTGTTCTCGTTGCAAGTCTGCTGTTATCGACCGATCTCCATGACTTTCTGCAAAAAGAAATCGGCGGCCATGGATAGTTGGTCTTCATCTTGGTAAATACACTCGGCATTCCACTGATAACGCGAGCCACCTTCGATAGAAACTTCAACAACCTGGTCGGTGCTGGTCCAAAGATTGACCGAAAGGTCTGGCACCAAACTCCAACCCATACCTTGTTCTACCAGCCCTATGACCTGGGTTAAGTTATTGGTAATAACAACCTTGTCGCTGATGATATGCGGCTTATCCAAACTGATATCGTAAACGGTTTCATAAACCAGCTGGGGCAGTGGCTGTAATTGCTCTTCTGAGATGACCTCACCTACTCGAAACACTGAAGCTGGCGCGATATTCAGTAAATCAAAACTGAAAACCGTCACTATGATGGCGTTCTCTACCTGTTTTAACGTCGAGATCCTCAAGCCGATATCGACCTTACCCTGTTCTACCCAGTCGGTTACTTCTTTTGTGGTGCCAATGATAATTTGTATGTCTGTTGATGGATATTCTTCTGCCACCGCCCGACAACACGCATTCACCTCGCGGCTTTGCAGGTAATTGTCGATGCCTATCACCAGCTTGCGCGACAAGCCTGAATCGATACTTTTGAAAAGCGATTCAAGCTTAATTGAGTCGCTGAGAATTCGCTTGGCCGACCCCAACACTCGAGCGCCTTCGTCGGTTATTTTCAGGCTCTTAGCGGTTCGCTCAAACAAAACGACGTTACAGGAGTCTTCTAGCGCGGCAACCAACTTAGATACTGCTTGAGAGCGTTTGTTCAGCTTAACGGCCGCGGCTTTAAAACTACCGGTTTCGGCAGTAGTTACAAAAGCTTCGAGTTGAGGAAGGGAGAAATTCAACGATATAACTCTCTGACTTAATAATCGATTGATTATATAACTAAAAAGGCCATTCAAGAACTAACTTGAATGGCCTGCTACTTAAGAGTTTTATTCGAAACGAAAAAAGTCTTATTGCGAGAGCTTACATACCATCTCTGTGAGTAAACGCACCGCCAAGCACTGTGCCAACGACCTTGCCTTTCTCAACCAAAGAAGACGGGTCCTGTTCTGCGATTTCGCGTAAGTTGTTCTCAAAAATGGCCATATCCGCCAGTTTACCGACTTCTAGCGAACCCACTTTTTCTTCGATGTGCATTTGCCACGCCGCGATGGTGGTATGAGCTTTCATCACTTGGTCAAAAGTCATGTTCTGTCGCCAACTTGGGAAGGGATTACCGCCCGCCACTGGATCTACCCCTGTCATTGCCGCCTGCATATTGTATACAGGGTAGGATTTTTCAATTGGGAATCCCGGGCTGTCACCGGATAGCGACACATTGTCGTATTGATGAGCCAAATCTGGGTGTCCGCAGTACGCATCCTTTGAATAGCCCTCATCAATGGTCGAGAACAAGAGCTCACCACCCTCACCCGCATCAATCTCATTACAGAAACCCGGTGTCGCATTGACTGGGATATTGTATTGCACCATGCGATCACGGTCTGCCTTCATGGCAAACTGAAGGTGCTCAAAACGATTTCGCGCTTCAGGATAAAGCGCCTGCGCTTCCAAATAAACATCGGTCAACCGCTTCACGTTACGCGCGCCATCAACGTGGGTATACACGCTAAAGCCGGCCTTATTAGCGGCGTGAACCACCTTGTGAGAAAACTCAACTGGCAGGCCATACTGGCCAAAGTTGTCTAACCCGTCCTCGCCTTTGGTTTTATAAGGCACTAGCTGAGTTGCAGCACCCACCTGCCACCCTGCTTCTGTGTGCAGTTTAAAGCCGGCCACCCACTGCATATCACTATCGTACTTGTCAGACACCTCTTTACCGACAGCAATGTACTCGGCGATATCAGAGTCTGGCAGTTTGAAAATAGGCATGTGACCAAGACGCATCTTAGCTTCACCATTATCGATACGCTTTTGAAGAATCTCGGCGGTTAAGCGATATTCTGCAATAACAGCATCACCACTGATAATAACCGCTGGGGTCATCACCCCAGGTGCAACCGCTGCGGTAACGCCCTGGGTGGCCAAGTAGCCTTGCAAGTAGTCAGACGCTTCTGGAATATCTCGCTCGGATACCCAAGCCCCCATATCAACATAAGCTTGTGCCCACTGGCCTTCGATAGCTAAGCCGGTTGGTTTGCCAATCTCATCACGCTCCCAATAGATGAGGCCTGGCTGAAGATCTTCCACCGTATCTAAATCGACACCTGCCTTTTTCAAGCCCAACGAATTGAAAACAGCGTCATGACAGTAGTTACCGACAAGCACCATTGGCTTGTCAAAGCCCATGCTATCCATTAGCTCTGTGGTGAGTTCAAACTCTAAGTTGGGATACACCCAACCATTACCAATGATCAGTTCTTCTTCTGGGTGAGCATCAACGTGGGCTTTAATAGTGCTCTTGAGGTCTTCGATAGTGCGCACGGCGCTCAGGTCAATGCCTTTTGCCATCCAGGTCGAACCAATGACGTGGTTGTGGGTTTCAATGAAGCCTGGCGTGACGTACTTGCCTTGCAAGTCAATCACCTCGTCTGCATCGTTAATGAAATTTTTGGCGCCAGCCTGATTTCCTACGTAAACAATCTTGCCGTCTTTAACCGCTAGCACTTCAGCATTGGGTTGGGCGTCATTCATGGTTTCAAAAACACCATTGGTGAACACGCTATCGGCTAATTCGCCAGCTACTGCACCACCTGCACAGGTAGCGCCAAACGCGCTGGCTAAAGCTAATGCCAATACGGATTTTTTCATCTCATAACCTCATCTATAGAAAACAAAACTCATCCAAGAGCAAGTCGCTTTCCTTGCGTTCGGTGAATATTATTCTCGTACTTTAGAGGTATGTGGAATTGCTAAGGACAGCTTCAGCCTGTGCTAGTTCGAGTGGACATTTTTATGGTTAGAGTCAAGGGTGCAAAAGTTATGACAGCGCCATGATCCGCTGCAAAAATACGTCCGCTGGCAAAGATAAAGTGACTTCATCGCAATAGACACACTCCGCCATCCATCGGTCTCTTTGGCCGCCCTCCATGGATACTTCGACTAAATCTCGAGTGTCTAGGTTAGCTTGAACCGCAATGTCTGCCATCACACACCAACCCAGACCTTCTTCGATTAAGCTTATGTTTTGCATAACGTTATTCGTTACAATCAGCTGGTCGCTAACTAGGTAAGAATCGTCAAACTCAATGTCGTGAATAGCGTCGTAGACGATTTGAGGCAGTGATTGGAGCTGCTCTCTTGATACCACTTGGCCGTGACGAAAAAGGCTTGCTGGGGCTATATAAAGCAGATTAAAACTAAAAGCAGATACCAAGGTCAGTTGATTGGTCTCCGCAACTAAGGCTAAACGCAATCCGATGTCGGCTTTGCGCTCTTGCACCCACTGAGTGACTTCATGAGTGGTGCCCACAAGTACCGTTATTTCGATATCGGGATATTCGGCTTTGACCGCACTGCAACAGGCTATAACTTGCTTGCAGTGTAAAAAGCTATCGATGGCCAAGGTGAGTTTGCCAACCGAACAGGCGTCTATCGATTCAATCAAAGATGCCAGTTTTTCAGCGTCTCCCATCACTCGTTTAGCTGATGCGTACAATTGCCTTCCGACTTCAGTAATGCACAAACTCTTTGCTTTTCGCTCAAACAATACCTGGTCGCTACAATCTTCAAGGCTTGCCACCAAACTCGAGATAGTTTGCGAGCGTTTGTCGAGTTTAATCGCGGCACCTTTAAAACTGCCGCATTCTGCTGTAGCGACAAATGCTTCGAGCTGAGGGAGTGAAAAGTTCATCGCAGTGTCCTGCTTCTAGCCTATGTAGGGTTTGGCACGTTTGAATAGCTGCTGTCTGTCGCCCAGCTGACCCACATCCTTGTGGGCTAGCTAAAGCGCAAACATGCCCCTTAGTCGGGTGTGACTATTTTGGTGTTGGCAATAGAAAGGACTTTTTTCACTGTCTGTAGATACTCTTTGTTGATCAAGTCCAACGAGTTCTGTGACTGTTTAATCTCTTCCGATCGCAGACGAAAACGCTCCATTTCACCCTTGGTCTTTTCCACGGTATCGGTGGCGTAATTGGACTGCTCCAACACGTATTGGTTAGCGGCAATTTTGGCCGCTGAGACTTTCTGAGTGCGCTCCGCAATCGCATCCTGCTCCAACTTGCGCTTTTCCGCTGGCGCAATTTGCAGCTTGTCGAATTGAAGGCGGATGCTTCGCGGTGTTTCTAAGCGATGTACCAGAATCGAGGTGACATTCACACCAGCGTCAAACGCTTCAAGCTCAGCCTGAACCTTTTCACGCACTTCCTGTTGCAATAAGCTTCGACCCGAAGTCAACAAGGGTTCTAGCTCTTGCTGCGATACGTAATTGATCAGCTCCGAGGTAGTGATGTACTCAATCAAAGCTGGCATATCATCCGCCGAGTTAAGGTAGCTGGCAGGGTCTGAAATGCTGTATTGAATTTCAAACGCCATTTCCGCCAAGTCACCGCGGCGTGTGATCATCTCAGGTTGCAAACGACCATCCCGTCCCTGCTGTGAAAAAGCCACATCAGACGACTGCAACTCGACTTGCTCAACAATTGATACGCTATCCACCGGCCATGGAAAACGGTAGTGCATTCCCGGTGGTACATTGTTGTTTATCACAGCACCAAAGCGCGACAGCACACCGCGCTGCTCCATTTCGATCGAATAAAACCCGCTAGCCAGATACACCAATGGAATGCCGATAAGAGCTAACCACTTGGCTTTGGGCCAAAAATCTCGCCAAATGGCGCGCAAGTCTAGACTGACTGAAATACTCATTTCTTCACCTTTGGAGTCTCGAAGAACTGCTCAAACAGTGGCAAATCGGTCGGTAGAATAAGTGTCGCGTTATCCTTTAGAACTTTCTCGTAAGTCTCCATGTAGCGCGTGAAGGTAAAGTAATCGGCATTGCTTTGGTAAGCATCAGCATACGTGGCCGCTGCAAGCGCTTCACTTTCACCGCGAATGATTTGACCGTCGCGATAAGCTTTAGCCTCAATCTCACTGACCAAGCGGTCGGTCTCTGCGCGAATGCTGGCCGCTAGTTCTTCACCCTCAGCGATGTACTTCTTCTCTAAGTGCTGCCACTCAGACTCCATGCGGTTGTAAATCGACGCAAGGCTTTGAATCGGGAAACCCAGTCGTTTGGCTCGCAATGAAGTCACCTCGATACCAAGCTCTCGTTGCGCTTTGGCATCGACCTTCGTTGTGATCTCAGCGAACAGAGATTTAACGCTTTTGTCCTGCTCAGCCATGCCAAACAAGGTCGGCAAGTTCACTGAGCTAATGGCGATACCTACTTCGGCATTTACCAGCGCCGATAATCGGGTTGAGGCGACTTCTTTGTTACCTACCGACGTCAGGTAACGAATCGGGTCGGCAATCTTCCACACAATGAAGTTTTCAACCACCAAGTTACTGCGATCCGAGGTGCCGTATTCGTTGTGCGGCAAAGACAATACCTGAGCACGACTGTCAATATGAGTCACGGTTTGCACAGGCGTTGGCATCTTGACCACCAGCCCTGCTTGGTCGATAACTTTCACTGGACTGCCAAACTGACTGATAACCGCTTGTTGGCCTTCTTTTACGATGATCAAACTGTCAAATGCCAGAAACCCTAGCCCTACAACAGCTATCGCGGCCCATTTCACTTTGGTCGATAGTAGGTTTGTCATGCTCATGGTTTTGCGCTCCAAATTCGGTAGTCGTGTTTGTCAAATCTCGGATCAGTGATGGTGAGTGGCTGCCCTGCCAAAGTGCTCTGTACAGTTTCGTTCTGTCGTTTTAGCTTGAAGGCTTCCGGGTTGTTGGTGTAAGAATCGGCCAATAGATTCAGGCGTTTCACATCGCCCTGAGTTCTCGCGTCCACCGAGTGAGCGTAGGCGGTGTCTTGCGCCAAAATCTGCACCGCATTTGAGCGCGCTTCAGACAATTGAAACACCTTTTCAGTCGATGCTTGGTTGACTAAATCCTGCTTGCGCTGGCGTGCTTGGTGCAGCTTGCGATAGGCCTTAACCACAGGCCCAGGAGGTTGAATGCTGTCAAATGAAAATGACACCAACTCTACTGGGTAACTCATTCGAGTAACGTCGTTGCTAATGCTCATAAACAACTGGTCAGCTAGTACCTGACGATCCCCTTGAATGAGTTCTTGATAGGACTTTCTTCCCACCAGCTCCCACAAAGCGGCATTGGCCAGTTCGGTGATCATGACATCCAGTTCTGGATAGGCATTCATCGCCTGAGTTGGTGATGTAATTTTGTATAGCAGTTCACCGCTGGCAAAAATTAGATTTTGGTCGCCAGTGTGAAGGTATCCAGCGTTGTCTTGCCCGCGAGTACGTTCTGAAACGCCAAACCAAGCGCCGTCTGACACCCGTTGCGCTACCGCTGATGGCTCCAAGCCAACTTTAGCCAACTGTACTAGCCCTTCCCTGAGAAGTGTCATCTCGCCCATCGGCCAGGGAGCGTGCACATAAATACCTGTGGGTACATCCTCCGCAGTTTGCTTACCCAAAAAGGTTTGTTGCCCCACAAAACCCAAGGGGACTAGGGTTACCGCGGTGGACAAATAAGCGATGCCAGCGCCCACGGCAAACCAGTAGCGCAAGCAATAAAAGTACTGAGAAATAGCGCGAATAGCTTTCTTTAGACTCTCGGCAAATGGAATTTTCGCCAGTTTCGAGCCACACCACTCCACTAGAGACAATTGATCGAAGGCCTTGCTACTTAGCAAGCTTCTAAAGCCAGAAATCAGCAATTCGACACCAAGCAGAGCCACCATAGCAGCGATAATGACTGCAAGTACTCGGTCTAAATGAATACCGGCTAGAGTGCCAATCAGTGACACCAATACCGCACCCGAGGTAATCATGTCCGCTTTACTGTGGTAACCATCAGCTTCAAGGGTCACCGAATTGGTTTCACGACCTACCCTTTGCTTGAGCTTGGCCAGGAAATAAAGCACCACCATGACAATCGCAGTACCGACAATCGCGATCCACAGGTTCTCAATTTGCGGTGGCTCGCTTTTGTACAAACGATTAAAAATAGCGATGGCAGCGGCCAGTACGGCCACGGCGGAAAATATAACTGCGGAAGATTCGATGCGGTTGACAAAGCGCTCGCTAAATCTTTGTTTGTGGTCGTTCGATACTCGCAGCATGAGTACCAAAAACAGTACTAGCGAAATCCAAACATCACTTAGGGCGTGAACACCATCTGCGGTGAGCGCCAAACTGCCGGTTATCAGAGCGAGTGCAACGCGGAACGCACCGAGCGTCAACTCGGTAACGACACAAATCGCGGACGCTCTTAAACGTCTGTCTTTAAACATATCAATCTCTTTCAAAGAAACTGTTATCAATCAACCCTTTCGGTCAACTGACAAAAACAATGAAAATTTCAAAGTGACTGTATTCACTTTGAAATTGGTATCGTTCGACACTACTTTGAGATTGCGCGTTTTGAGACTGAAAAAAGAAACCTAACCCGCTCTATACAGCGCTAGACGCTATCTTGGGGACAGTGTCTTCTCTCAGACCGCAATTTATAGCGTCTCAAAGAAGCGATCGTCATTCGCTTGACGACTCTTTACGTCTTGAATCCCTTTGACGAGTGGTTGTTCTATCTTGAGAAAAAATACTGCCCTACAAAAAGCGCAAGACAGTGTTAATAACTAGAAGTCGATTGAAAGGCCATTCCAGGGGATGAATGGCCTTATTTATTACTCTAAAGCAGAAAGAGTAACTATCGACTAAGCGTGGTTACATGCCTTCGCGGTGAGTGAATTCACCACCTAGGACAGTACCCACAACCTTACCTTGCTCAACTAGAGAGCTTGGGTCTTGGGCAGCAACGTCACGTAGGTTGTTTTCGAAGATGGCCATATCCGCCAGTTTACCCACTTCAAGCGAGCCCACTTTTTCATCAATGTGCAGCTGCCATGCAGGGATAGTGGTGTGAGCCTTCATAACTTGGTCAAAAGTCATCGACTTACGCCATGTTGGGAATGGGTTACCACCAGCAGTCGGATCCATACGAGTCATAGCTGCTTGCATGTTGTATACCGGGTAAGCCTTTTCAATTGGCATACCTGGTGAGTCACCAGAGATAGAAACGTTGTCGTAACGGTGGGCTAGATCAGTGTAAGAACCGTAAGCGTTCTTGATGTAATCATTGTCCATCGCTTCAAACAACAACTCACCACCTGGGCTGGCATCGATTTCGTTAGCAAACGCAGGAGTTGCGTTGACACCGATGTTAGCTTCAACCATACGGTCACGGTCAGCTTTCATTGCAAAGTCTAAGTGCTCGAAACGGTTACGCGCTTCTGGGTACAAAGCTTGTGCTTCTAGGTATACGTCAAGTAGACGGTTAACCATACGTGCACCGTTTACGTGAGAGTAAACACTGTAGCCACGCTTGTTCGCTTCGTTCACTACTTTGTGTGAGAAGTCGATTGGTAGGCCGTACTTACCGAAGTTATCTAGGCCGTCTTTGCCTTTAACGCGGTAAGGTACCATCTGAGTTGCGCTGCCATCTTGCCACGCCGCTTCGGTGTGCAGTTTGATACCGGCAACCCACTGCATGTCGCTGTCGTACTTAGCAGAAATCTCGTCAGCGGTATCCATATACTCAACAACGTCTGAGTCTGGTAGTTTGAAGATCGGCATGTGACCAATACGCATGGTCGCTTCGCCATTGTCGATACGCTTTTGCAGAATTTCAGCCGCCAAACGGTACTCTTTAATTACTGCATCACCGCTGATGATAACCGCTGGAGTCATCACACCCGGTACGATCGAAGTGGTTACACCTTGAGTGGTCAAGTAGCCTTGTAGGTAATCAGATGCTTCTGGAATGTCAGTTTCTGGGTTCCAAGCACCCATATTCACATAGCCCTGTGCCCACTGGCCTTCAATCGCCAAGCCGGTTGCACGGCCGTTCTCGTCGCGCTCCCAGTAGATAACGCCAGGTTGCAAATCTTCAGCGGTGTCTAAGTCGATACCCGCCGCTGCAAGGCCTAGGCTGTTAAATACGGCGTCGTGGCAGAAGTTACCAACTAGAACCATAGGTACAGGAATGTCTAGGCTGTCTAAGAATTCCGCGGTCAGGAATTTTTCTAAGTTACCGTAAACCCAGCCGTTACCCACGATCATTTTTACATCAGGATTAGCAGCATAGTAGTCTTTAAGAATCTGACCCAGCTCAGCAGTTGACTTAGCTTGGCTCAAATCGACACCAGAAGTCATCCAAGTTGAACCGACTACGTGGTTGTGGGATTCGATGAACCCAGGAGTCACGTATTTGCCCTTCAGATCAACAACATCGTCTGCGTCTTTAATGAACTCTTTTGCGCCAGCTTCATCACCGACATAAACAATCTTGCCGTCTTTAACCGCCAGTGCTTCTGCTTCTGGCTGCAATTCATTCATGGTTTCAAACACACCATTGGTGAATACGCGATCGGCCAACTCACCAGCGAATGCAGTACCTGCATAGCTAGTGGCAAAAGCGGTTGCTAGGGTTACCGCCAATACGGATTTCTTCATCTCTAAACCTCATTTATAGAAAGTGGGCACATTCCATGTGCGAATCGCTCTCCATTTCAACGAGGCGGAGTATTTCAGCAAAGCCGGAACTTTAATACTCGCTAAGAACAACTTTAGGTTGTCCTCATATTTCATTCTCTGAAGTTTCCCAATTAAACTGCTGGCTCGTTTTTAGGTAAGAGATACATGAGCGTAACGCGAGGTAACCCAATGAAACGCTTAGCACTGTGCTTTGCGGCGGTCGTCACTTTAATCAGTAGCGAAGCGACAAGTCGTATCAGTCACAGCACAATTGTGAACACCGCCAGGGTTGTTTCTGAGGATGGCCGTGCGGTCTGCTTATCACAGGGCGAATCGTTAACTGTGATGGCCGCGGAGATTGAAGACGCGTTGCGAAAAGGTCAACAGGCTAGGTTTGCCATTGCCATTACCAATCACACCAAAGAGAGTATTTTGGTTTCTCCCGAGGCAATAGAAATCATGGATGGGGCAAACAACCTTGGACTATTGGGCTTCCGAGAACTTATGGAAAAATACAAAAGCGAGCCCATGGTGGCACAACAAGCCATCGCGGTATTGCAACAGCTCAAGATGCTGTCAATGTTCAACATTACCAGCGATGATGTTTTTGCGGCAATGAACGCATCCAAGCAAAACCAACCGCGAGAAGATGCGCCACCGCCGCCGGATTTCGACGTATTTAGCGGCGCCTCAAAACTGCAAGCGGCAAATGGAGCGAGAATTCGGGAGCAGTCCAAACTCTTGTACGCTTGGCGGGCGTATTGGAGCAAAATAGCGCATACCATCCCACCTGGCGGGCAATTTGTGGTTGAACTGCACTCCAAACTAGCGATGACAGCTGAAAGTAATACTCCACTTACCTTATCCATCAATTTGGCCGAGGAAAAACACGATTTTCGTTTCGATAAGCGCACTTCTAGCGAATAAAGGACAAGTCTTTATTGAGGACTCGTCCTTATCCGATAGCACTGCTAGGAGTCTGCTTAGCAATTCGTTTTAATCGTCACTCGGACTCAGCCAGCGAAATTAACTGTTGCTCCAGCCCTGAATCACGCTCGGTCGCTCGAGTCACGCAAGCTCTTAAAACCGTCTCTGTCGCGTATAGACTCACTCGCTTCTTAGCCCGTGTAATCCCCGTATACAACAGCTCTTTGGACAAGGTCTGACTTTGGTTTTCGGCAATGGGCAGTGCAATCGCTACTTGAGCGAACTCTGAGCCTTGCGACTTGTGGATGGTCATGGCAAAGGCGCTGGTGTGCTCTGGCAAACGGCTAGGATGGTAGAAACTCACCGTGTTATCAGGCTGCAAGAAGCCGACTTTGGGCTGCCCTGCTTCGTCCAATAAGCACACGCCGATATCACCGTTGAACAAGCCTAAGTGATAGTCGTTGCTTAAAATCATCACAGGACGACCCACGTAAAAGCTTTGACTGGCGTCTTTAAGGCTGAGGTTTTCTAGCTCCTTTTCAATCGCCAAATTTAGAGTGTCGGCTCCCATCTCGCCTTTGCGAACAGCACTTAAAATTCGATAACTGTCAAAATCTTTGATCAACTCGGCGGCGGGCTTTATACCGGCCTGACAGTCACGAACCCTAGCTTGGTAATTAGCCAAAGCGTCTTGTACCAGACGATGGTTGTTTACCGGTGCGAACCAGTCGACAGGACTGTCAATCGTAAGACTTTGCAATAGATTGGATACTAAGCGCCAATCACATTGATTTACCCCAGTGGCAAGCTCACCAATCAGACCACCGAAACGCCAACTCTTTTGCAGCATCACCAAAGATTCGCTCATCGCGCTTGCTTGCGAGTTCACGTGTGCCTGTAAATCAAATCCGGTTAGCCTAGTTAGAGTTTCGGCACTTGGCTGGCGATAACTCATTAGCGTCTGCCCGGCCTGGTAACGCACCCCAGCGCACAAATCTCCCATCACAGCTCCGGCTTCCACTGAGGATAGCTGGTCTTTGTCACCCAGCATTATCAAACGACAACCTTGGGGCAGCGCATCCAGCAATTTGGCCATCATGGGCAAATCCACCATGGAGGCTTCGTCCAGTATTACCAGATCCGCGCGTATCGGTCGCTGCGCGTTGTGACGAAAATCAATAGAGTTGGGAATGGTTCCGAGCAAACGGTGGATGGTGCTAGCTTGCTCTGGAATAAGCGCTTTTAAGTGCTCATCTAACACCAAATCGGCTTTGGCGTTGCGAATTGACTCGCTCATGCGAACCGCGGCTTTACCCGTGGGCGCCACTAGCTTAATCGTTAGCTCTTGTTGCATCAAAAGGATCGCGAGTAGACGGATTACTGTGGTGGTTTTGCCGGTGCCCGGTCCACCTGTGATAATTGCCAGTTGGCGCTGTGCAGCCAAAGCACAAGCCACGATTTGCCAATCTACCTCTCCATTCAAGTCCTGGCTGGGTTTGATTTGACAAACCTGCCTTAGCGATTGACCAAGTGATTCGAGTTCCACTGGGTAGTTGTGACTGGCGCGTTGCAGCAAATCCTTTGCAACCTGATGCTCGTAACGCCAATAGCGCGCCAGATAAAGCCTAGCCTGCGCCCCATCACCGTCAATTACGATAGGCGTCACTTGAGTAGAATCGCCGGCACTGCTAAAGCCAGGATGCGCCAATAAAGAATCGAGCAAGGCATGTACTTGAGGTAATCGCCCGCTACGTTGTTGCTGGCAAATCTGCGGCAATGGCATATCGGCCAACTTAGCCAGAGGTAAACACACGTGCCCCTGGCTTTGCGCCTGACTTAAAAGCAAAGCCACCCAAAACTCATCACTGTGCTCATCACCACAGAGATTTTTAGCAAAGTAATAATCCAGTGCGCGTAAGCGATTAGCTTTAATGGCATCGGTCATTTGGATTGGACTTAGCATGGCTCTACCTCCGCGCGTTCACCCAAGAACAAAACCTCAAGGCTCTCGATAAGTTCACGCTCTGGCTTGGCGTAAAACACCCCAGAGTGGGGATCGCCAGGCTGCATGCCGCGCAAGAACAAGTACACGCCGCCGCCGTGATGGAGGTCGTAATCGTAATCGGGAATGAGCTTTTTAAGGTATAAATGCAACGCCAGACAATACAGCACCAATTGCGCATCGTATCGATGGCTGGCCATCATGGCTTGCATGCTGTCCTGATTGTAATTGCCAATGCTGTCACCTAAGTGATTCGACTTGTAATCGCATACGTAATAGCGGCCTTGATGTTCAAAGGTTAAATCGATAAAACCTTTGAGCAAACCGCGAAAACTGTCAAAACTCAGACGCGCTAATGCTGCTGGATTCACCGTCAACACGGGATGCTCGAGCAATAAGCGGTTGAAACTGTGCTCGTTAACTAACTCGCTTGCAGCGATAAAAAACTCCATCTCGGGTAGCGCTTGATTCGGGTCTAGCTCACCTAAACTCACCGCTTCACCCTCGCCCATGGCAAATTGGCAGGTCAGCACTTCGTTCATCCAATCGGTCACTGACTCGACCCACTCCGGAGCCTCTTCAATGGCATAGCGGTTGAGTTCTGATTCAACCACTTGAGCCAACTCATCAGGCTGGTTGGCGGCAAAGTGTTGGTTTTCCAGAATGCCGTGCAACGCGGTACCTGGGTTTGCGCCTCGAGGAAAGCTAAATCGATTGCGCACAAGCGCACTAGGCTCTTCCGGAATTGGAATGGGTTGGGGTGAGTCTTGGCTAGTGTCGTTTTGCGTTGTGATCTCGTCGATTTTCTCTTCGCCGTCTTGGGCGTAACGCTTGTTTTTGGACAAACCTGAGTAACTAGTGATCCGCCAACTCGTATCCACATCACCAGCAAACCGCTGCGGCTCTATCGCCACAGCGTCCGACTCACTTTCATCTGCAACTAGAGTTAACTCGGGCTGGTAGTCTACTGTACGAATGCGCTCCTCAGAGGCTTCAACCAAGGCTTCTAGCTGTTGGGATAGCACTCCGCTTGAGTCGGCCGCGCCGCACAATAAATGTTCAATGGCCGAAGTGGCATTGTGCGATTTACTGCGTCGAGCCAAACTCACAAAGCACGCATACGAAGCACGAGTTAGAGCCACGTATAACAGTCGAACATCCTCGGCTAGACGCTCTTGTTCAGCCTGCTGAAGGTGCAGCTCACTTTGAGTAAAGTCCATTCGAGTTTTGCCATTGCCGTGGTAAATCGCAGTCTTCGCCTCGCGACCCACTAAGCCGTACGGCAGCATAACAATTGGATATTCCAGCCCTTTACTAGCGTGGATGGTGACAATTTGCACCAAGTCTTTATCGCTTTCCAAACGAATGCGTTGGCTATTTGAGTCAGAACCACTGCCGCCAATTTGCTCGCTAAAATAGCGTAACAGGCTGTAGTGTCCGTCCAACAACAAGGCCTGAGCCTGCAGCAGCTCGGCGCAATGGTTGAGATCCGCTAACGCCCGCTCGCCATTAAGCTCGTCGCTGAGTAAGCGACCCGGCACACTGTAGTCGTACATCCACGCCTGAATAGCGGCCAGTACGCCGCGATATTGCCAGCGCTCTTGGTAGCGAAGGAATCTTTCCTGATGATTCTGCCATTGGTTTTCATCAAGGTTAATTTGGTCAATTTGCTCGGCACTCAAGCCTGACGATTGACAGCCAAGCGCTGCCATCAAATGACGTCTGGATTTCGGCTGGTGGATGGCCAGCAAAACACGGTACAAATCTGCGGCAATCTCGCTTTCAAACACGCTTTGGCGGCTTAAAAACACACTGCGAACTCGACGCGCTCTTAGCGCCTTTGCCACATCGCGGGCCTCGTTGCGATCCCGCACCAATACCGCGATGTCCCCGGGCTTCACCGGTTTTTCACCAATGAGCGCTTGGCCGACACGGGCTTTATCCAGCAATTGCGCGGTTTGTTCGGCCACGTACTCAGCACCGTGATGCCCAGCGATATGCTCGTCATCAAACAGGCATAGGGTCATAGCGCTAACCGCTTGCTGATCGACCACCAGTCTCCCTTTACCGCCTTGATCCGCAGAATTTACTGGCTGATAGCCAATCTGTTCATCGAGAAAGGTATTGCTGCTGTTAAAACGAAAAAGATCGTTAACCGCTTCAACCATGCTTTGCGACGAGCGGTAATTTTTATCCAAGGTATAGTGGCGCTCGCTGTGAGTGCCGCGCTTGGCTTGGGTATAGGTATGAATATCGCCACCGCGAAAGGCGTAAATCGATTGTTTAGGATCGCCAATCATCAGCCAACAATGAGGGCCTTCGGCTTGGTAAATGGTTTCAAACAAACCGTATTGGATGGGATCCGTATCCTGAAACTCATCAATCAGCGCCACCGGGTACTGCTGCTTTAATCGAGTGGCCAACTGAGCGCCCATGGCAGAGGTCAATCCGGCGTGGAGCTGGCTCATCAAATCATCTGGCGCCATCAGATTCAAACGAGTCTTTTCTTCAGCAAGGCGCGCCTTAACATATGCCAATGCCTGAGACATTAGACCCGGCTGCAAATCCGAATCTCGCTGAAAGCGCTCAACTGCGGCCACAAAGGCATTGGCCTTCGCAATATGACTGTTCTTTTCGGCTTTTTCCGCAACGTATTTGTAAGAGGTTTTCGGCAGCGCAGTGGCCTGCTCACCCGCTAGCCAGTTGCCAAGGATGTTAATATGAGGCTCAACTTTAGCGGCACTGATCCTAGGTAAAGAAGCCAGCTCTTCACCAATATCAAATAGCGCACCGCGCTGACTCCATTGCAGCTGTTCCCAAGCAAGCTGCTGTTGCTGCAGCATCTCTTGTATGGCTTGTTCTAAGGGCTTGTCGCTTGGCAGCGGTTCGCACACCAAAGACTTTCTTGAGAGCAGCCCGCTTAGGCGTCGCGCTAAAGCGTCTGGCGTTGCTGACTTTGGTCCAGGACCGGCATTCGCGCCCATCGCGGCCGCCACCGCTCGCCACTGCTCGCCTTGCAAGGGGTAAAGCGCCTGACGCCAAAAGTCCTCACAAGCGGATTCTACCAACTCGCTTTCATCCTCAATCATTTGCGCATTAAGGTTGGCATTGGCGTCGATGGCATTGTAATTAAGCGCGCGCTGACAAAAACCGTGGATGGTAAAGATTGAGGCGTCATCCATGCTCTTCTCTGCAGCGTACAAGCGCTTTAGCACCTGCTCAGCCTCATCCTGATGGGCTTCGTATAAGTGTTGCAGTACTAAGTCATCACCAGCACCTAGCCCGCGAAAGCACAGCACGGCTTGATGCAGGCGTTGGCGAATCCTGTCTCTAAGCTCAGCGGTGGCTGCGCGTGTAAAGGTTACCACCAACAGATTTTCTGGTTTAAGCTCGACTCCCTTACTCGTTGAGTAATCAAACAAAGGTTGCTCGACGATAAAGCGCAAATACAAGCTAGCTATGGTATAAGTCTTACCGGTACCCGCCGAAGCCTCGATCAATCCGGTGCCGGTTAGCGGCACACTGCATGGGTCTAAACGGATCATAGGTCTTCCTCCAGCCCAGCAAATAACTCCGAGTGCTTTAATTGGTACTTGTCGCTGCGGGCGCGTTTCGGCCGGCGCAGATCCGCCGCTTCCAACACGGGCAATAAATACTGCTCGCTGATAGCCATCACCTCTGGCAATCTGGCGGTTAGCTCGCCAAAGCAGCGGGCCAGATAAGGATCGCTCAGCTCAAAATTCTGGCTAAAGGGGTCGGGAGTCCAGGACTTAATCAGTTTGGTTTCAATCTCACTGGGTTCTTTGTTAAACAACATCATGTCCGCGGCCATAAAGCCCGAATCAGGTATTAACAACACAGGTTGGTCGTGGGCGCTGCGGTACAGTTGATACCACTTAGTCAGCTCCTGATTGGCGGTTTCTTTGGTGACAGGATTCCAGCGTATGCCCTCTTTCTGGTCCAGCAGCACATAAGGCAAGTCTTTTCCTGATGCACAACACAGCATGTGGCGCAACCAAGCGCGCAATATGTCTTTGCCCTTAATACTGCCGGCTTTAAGTTGCAATTGAAGTCCATTTACCGATGTGGGTAGCTCGCCTTCGATACGCACTGGACCTTGTTCGGTGGCGATTTCTACCGATACAAACTGGCTCTCTAATCGTTTTGGCCAATGTTCTCCAAGGTGTTGTTTTAGTGACTGCACGCCCTCCCAGGCGCGTTCGATCTCTTCGAGCCCCGCCTGACCAAACGGCATATCGCCACTGCTTTGATGGGCCAGCTCAAATCGCTCAAACTCGATGCCTTGAAGCGCATCAGTCATCGCATCTTGCTTTAACTGCCAAGCAGTTAACGAATCCAGAGTAAAAGGCTCAGTGTCGATAAGTGCTTGCTCGACCTCTTCTAAGTACACCCCTAAACGACGCTCCATAAAGCCTCGACTCGGGTGGACTAAAAAGGATTCGAACTGTGCAAAATTTAATTCGCTCATCTCACTGTCGTCGCTAAACAAAGGCGCACCGACAAAAGCGGTGAGATTATCCGTTTGCTTGGCATCGAGTAAGGCTTGAGACCAAAGGCTGGAGTAACTTGGAGTGGCGTTGGCCACCTGGAAGTAACTGGGGTTAAAGCCCTGCAGTGGATGCTCATAGGTTAAATGCCGCAACACCCTCTCAGCAGCCAATTTAGCATCAAGCGTCTCATCGCCCGCTAAAACCCAGGCTTCAGCAATATAATCGCGTAGCTCAGAGACCAGTATTGATGGCGGTATTTCGGTGTCATCGCGAATATCTCGGCCAACCCAAGAGATATACAAGTGTTGTCGACACGACAGTAAAGCTTCTAAAAACAGATACCTATCGTCCAATCGGCGAGAGCGATCGCCGCGACGACGCTTAGCCTGCATGAGGTCAAAACTGATGGGATCGGCTCGTCGTGGGAAGTCACCGTCATTCATTCCCAACAAAGCAATCACCTTAAATGGAATCCCGCGCATTGGCATCAGACTACAAAAGTTGATAGAGCCTGCGCGAAAACGCTGACTGCCGGTTTGCGCATTCAGACTTTGCGCCAGTTGCTCTCGCACCAACTCAAATGGCAGCAGCTCAGCAAACTCGACCTCTTGCGCTTGGCTGGTCAGGCGCTCCACCGCTTCACTGACCTGCTGTAGCACCCGAACCTCTTGCTCCTCTGCCGCAAAAAAGTCGTTGAGAATGGTGTTTACCCTTTGTACCCAAGCTGACGCAGGCGCATCTTCAATCAGTTGCTCGCGTACCTCAGACAAACGCTCGACGAAGTGAATCAGCTTACCCAATGCCGCTGCTTGCGCGCCTTCGATATGGCGAAAAGGCTGAGTCCCCTGGTAGTAACCTTGTTCGGGATGCATGGCGTAGCCCAGCAACAAGCGTTGCAAGCCGAAGTACCAAGAGTTTTGCTCAAACGCACCAACCCCCAGTTGCTGCCTGTGTTCGGCGTCCAGCCCCCACCGCACAGCGACTTGCTCGAGCCAGTGTTTAATGCAGTCAAACTCTTCTTCGTCAATGTCAAAGCAGCGCAACACCGCTGGTACTTCAAGAATCGACAGTACTTCGCTAATGGTTAATCGACTTTGAGGGATACCGAGTAAATGCAGCAAAGACTCGATGATCGGTGATTGCTGGCGAGACGACAGATCGTTAATGCTGTACGGCAGTCTCGGCTCATCGCCAACACCACTAAACACTGCATGTATGTAGGGCGCGTATAGCGCCACGTCCGGCACCATCACCATGATGTCATTGGGCTCAATGGAATTATCTTTTTGCATCAAACCCAGAAGGTGGTCTCTTAGACTCTCCACCTCACGCATGGCGGAATAACAAATATGAAACTGAAGATTGCACGGCTTATTTGCATCCAGTACCAGCTTGTCGGCATTAGTACTGAGTTGCTCGGCGCTTAACGCCTCAAATTGGCCTCGAGTGTGTAGCTGGCGGATCTCATTTTGCAGCAATCCCAAGGCATTGCACGCAGGGTACTCGGTATAATCCTCTATCCAGTCAGCGTCCAAGGTTTCCAGCATCAAGGACAAGTGCTCACGCCCCAACTGACCAAAAGCGCCCAATAGTGGGTTACCGACGGTGAAATATCTGTCTTCGGTTAGGCTTTCGACGTGAGAATAGTCATAACGAGCGGCTTTCTTAGCCAGCGTCTTTTCATCGACAATATCCAACCAATAAGTCTCACAGGGGTTTACTTGGAACCAATGAATATCCATGTGTCGTGCCAACGCATTGAGTAGCAACATACTTTGCTCTGGCAAGCTGACGATCCCAAACAAGCTCATACGCGACGGCAGCTTGTTAAAGCGAATACTGCCTGGTTCAGCTTGTTCGAGAATTTGAATCGCGTTCTTGAGCAAGGCGCCACGGTGCATGGAATCAGCGCTGGCCTCTGCAGGTGCCAAACTCTCAACCAAAGCCCGCCAAAGCATTGGTTGCCAGTTGTGCTCTGCGGGCACCTCTGTCCCCTGCTCTCCCGCCTCCCATTGGGCAATCCAATCGGGGCGATAAATTAAGTATTGGTCAAACAGATCGGCAATACTGGCGCACAACTGGAAACGCTTTAACAAAGACTGAGCGTGGCTGCCCTCTTGATTCGCTTCAAAGTAATCTTTCGCCCATGCAAACTCACTTAAGGACAGCATTCGCGGTATGAGCACCATTAATTGCCAAGTGATTTGCTCCTTGCCAAACGGAGAACGCTCAGGCAAATGGGGAAACAACTCTCGAAATACCTGCCAAACAAAGGACGACGGCATGGGAAATTCCACATTGGCGAGCACGCCGTGATATTCCGCCAGTTCAATTTTCAACCATTGCGCCATGTCCGGGTTTTGCACCAGAATCATATCGCTTTGCAGCACTGGCATATCGGTAGGACGGTCGGCCATCACAGCCGCTAGGGCTTGGGTCAATTGTTCGGTGAGATTGTGTTGATATATCTTGAGCATAGCCGTTGAGGTCTTATTGTTTGGCACAGGAAAACAGGCAGTCCCCAGTATACCCAGAAGTGAACTTTTGGCTGCTATTTTTCTGTCTAATCCAGACAAATATCACTTGAGAGCTCAATTGCTTAACTGGTAAAAACTCGCTTTCTTACCTTAACTTACAAGAGTGTCATTTTTTGTTTTGGGGAAGTTATGCTGCGCATCGAACACATCAATTTAGTTGTGGAAGACCTAGACAGAGCTTTGCTGTTTTACCGAGCCGCTATGCCACACTGGCGGGTAAGGGGCAAAGGCTCAGATACTTGGCATGGTAAGCCGAGAAACTGGCTGCACTTTGGCGATGATTACCAGTACATCACTCTAAATGACAATGGCGAGGGGAATCCTAGAGATCTCACCGGCCACAGCTCTGGTTTGGCACATTTCGGTATTGTTACCGATAATCTCGACGCGCTCATTGTCAGAGTTACCGAAGCGGGTTTTCCAATCCACAAACCAGGCTCTGATGAACCCCACAGAAACAATGTGTATTTTCTCGACCCGGACGGCGTTGAAGTCGAGTTCAGTCAGTACACTAGCGACTTACCTGAACTGCGAAACTATTATCCAGACTAGCCTGGCCATTCCGGCTAGCTGGCTAAGGCTTTTCCTAAGCTCACTTGTTCGGTCAAATAGGCTTCAAAGGATTCTTGATTGAGAGGCTTTGAAAAATAGAAACCTTGTACCATTTGGCATTCGGTTTGGCGCAGGTATTGGAACTGCTCCTGCGTCTCAACCCCTTCAGCGACCACTTCGAGTTGCTTCCAGCGCGCCAAGGCTAAAATGATGTCGACCACAGGTGGTCGCTCGCCGTCGCCCTTGCCCAATTCGTTGACAAAGCTGCGGTCGATTTTTAGACAGTCCACCGGATAGTCCAACAATTGATTAAAAGCGGTATAGCCAGTACCGTAGTCATCCAGCGACAATCGCACACCTAAGTTTTTGAGCTGTCCCAGCAATTCCATGGATTTTTGCGAAGAGTCCACCATGCTGGTCTCAGTGATCTCGATTTCAACTTTGGAAGGGTCAACCCCAAAGCGATAAATCAGACTACCGACATTGGCAGCAAACAAGTCGTTAGAAAGTTGAGACGCGCTGATATTGATACAAAAGCGTCCCTGATAGCCAAATTCTCTTTGATAGTACACCAAGCGCTCAAGCGCTTGCTCTATCACGTTCAGATCGATCATACGAATCAACCCAGTCGACTCGGCGACCGGAATAAACTCATCTGGTCCTATCCCTTCAGCACTCAGATGTGGGCAACGAAGCAGCACTTCTACAGCCTCTATACGTTGCGTTTGAGTATTTAGGATTGGCATGTACGCCAACTCAAAAGTTTGCAATGCCAAGGTATGATTGAGTTTTTGTTCGATTAATTGGCGTCTATCGAGCGTGTCCGCGATGTCTTGATTAAACAGCTGAACCCGGTTTTTACCCTGATTTTTGGCACGATACATGGCGGCATCTGCGTAGTGTAATAACTTGGAGGCATCTTGGGCGTGTAAGGGGTAGCAGGCGATGCCGATACTGGCTTGTACGTTGTGAGCAATGCCATCAACTCCAAAGCCGTCTTTGAACATGGCTAACACTTGTTGTGCCAACTGCATGATCAAGGCGAAATCGCGAATGTCTTCAACCAATATGGCAAACTCGTCACCGGCGAGTCTAGCGGTACCCTTTGCGGCAATTTTTGGATTTAAGCAGCTTTGCTTTAACGATTGTTCCAAGAGCTTTGAAAACTGAGCTAACAGGCGATCCCCTGACGCATGACCATAGTTGTCATTGACCTGCTTAAAATTGTCTAAATCTATGTAAAGCAACCCAAGTTGGCTATCGTTTTCTGACGCTAGGGCAATACTCTCTCTCAAATACTCGTTAAAAGCCCTACGGTTGGCAAGCCCGGTTAGCGGATCACAGTTGGCTAAGGTCTGTGTGTGGGTCAGCATGTCGATGTAGGCGTTGTTTAAGGTCGCTATCTCGGTGCCATCAGTTTGTACTTTTAGCTCAGATATCGAGTCCTTATTGCGAATGCTCTTTACCAGTTTTTGTATTGGAGACAACACCTTACGAGCAATAAGATACTTGAGAATCGCTATGCTGAAAAAGGCGCAAAATAGCACCACCAGCCCCATCCACCACAGCTTGGGGGCCATGATGTAATTGACCTCGGCATCTAAATCCAAGTAGGTTTTTAAGCGGTAACTGTCCTCAATAATGTTGTGGACCGTATGGCGCCCTTCCTCTTTCTCTAGCTTGGGAAACTCGCCTCCTAGCTTCCACAAGTGCTCGGCTCGAAAACTCGCGTAGATATTACTGAGAGTTTTAAATCTTCTGGCTTTCGGTGAGGGAAAACTTAGCCAAAGTACATAGTAAGGGTGAGTGGTTTGAAACTCGTATTCAGGCAGCTGATAAGGCGAAAAAGCCATCAGTACGATTAATTCATCGCCCTGCTCCATAGGCCTTGCGGTCCCCAAGACATTAGGCGTAGATTCCAAGAAATCGATGTAGCGCTGCACCAAAGCGTTTTTTTCTAGTTCCGCTGGGGTGTTGGGACTTTTTGCAGAATTGGTACTGACCATCTTCTGTGCAGTGTTGCTATAGATCGCTATTTCATCGATTTCTGGCTTTAGGGCGTGATGGCGCTCAAGCAGCTGATAGACAATCCCTAATTGGGTCGGATTCGATGATTTATCCGCCAATCGCTCGACGCTTTCGGTGAGTTCTCGGCTTTGAACCATCATGTTGGCAACGTTCTTCAGTCGTTCAACGGCCTGCGTATAAATGGCATGATGCCCAGCCGTGAACAAAGCCATATTCTGCTTCACTTGACGCTCGGTGAGCTTTCTATACTCCTGAAGCCCCAGAATGCTAAAGCCCAAAAAGACAAATAAAATTGTGGGTGTCAGAATCCACTGTACGCGGCTAACCAAGGTCACTTTGAAAGTACCTCTAGATCATTTAACGATTGCACCCGCTCTTCGATTTGCAGTGCATTTAGGCCAGACACTGAGTAGCGCTGCGTTGATTTTGGAGGGTTAATATTGTTGGGTACGTAGCGAGGTAAGCTTCGCAACAGAGCGGACAAATCGGGAGTGAGCTGCTGCCCCTTTGGAACGACTAAGCACTCATAAAACTCTACGACCCCCTCTTTTGGAGCGACAAACTGCCAATTGTCATCTCCAGATTGGGACTTTAATGACTCAAGCTGATTGGGGTAGCCAATAGTTAGGTTCATCTGCCCTTTTCCCTGGTAGTAAGGCGTGCCGTTAGCCAGCAAACTTGAGCGCGTGTTCTTGAATAGCTCGCGCAATGCTTTGTGTTGGCTCTCCACCTTTGAGTATGGGTGATAGCCCAGGGCCATTAGCCCTGCACTGACCGTATCGTAGCTGTGCAAAGGCAGCACGAGTCGATTGACATAGGCTTCGGGTGGATTAAAAACTTGACGCCAACTGACAATCTCTGGCGCGGCTTCGATGGGGTTAACCAGTATTCCCAAGCGATTAACGACCAAAGGCACGCCATAGACACCACACGCATTGAAACTGTGATTCGCAAGTACCTGTTGGGGCAATGGCTGAAGCAAATCGAGTTCGGCCACTAAGCGCGTCATCAAATGGTCCATAACAAACATTTGATAGTGGGCCAAACGACCACTGACTAACAGTCCGTCTCGTTGGTGTTCGCTAAAATAGTGAATGAACTGTAGATGCGCACGACCCTCGCTAGAAAATCGTTGTGCTATACCGGCTTCATCGACTAGGCCTGGAGCGATTCCAATAGTAATCCTCTGCCCGTCTGCAAAAGAATTACAGTGAAACAACAGCAAAAGTAGAGCGCTCAGCAGGCGAATCAAAACCACACAATCCGGAAGTATTTTTCACCGATTATGCGTAAACTTACACTGGGTGCAAGCACAAACTTAGTGGTCGGATGCTTGCGGTTCAATTCTGAACAGAAGCGGAACAAAAAACGCCTCTGGAGCAGAGGCGTTTGGCTGGGTATTACTGCCGATTATCGGAAAAACAGCTGACTAAAGGGGTTTAATAAGCTAGCAAAACCCGAGGTGAAGTGCAGCGGCGATTGCAGCATGGTCAAACACAAACAGTCCTGACCTGCTTTGGTCGCTGGAGTGTGGGTATGTTGTCCATCTTGAATAATAAAATCACCAGGACCGTACACTCCGGTCTCATCAACGAACTCTCCATCCAGCACTAACGTAATTTCAGTACCGGTATGCGTGTGCTCGGGCAAGCGGCTGTCTTCATCCATATAGATAAAGTTGATTTTCTCAGTGCCACCAGTAGTCACACTAGCTCGCTGAAGCTTGCCTGGCAATCGGCTCCAAGGCCCAATTTTATCGGTGTGGTCAGCTAGCACGCGCGGTAACCGGTACTGCTTACCATTGAGCATCAAAAACTGCGGAGAGTACGCTTGTGGCACCGCTTCCTCCACTGGCATCTCCATGATGGAACTCATCATGTCCGCCAAACCGTCGGGTAGCGATTCTGCCGCCTCAACTTTGGTTTCTACCAGCTCAGCGGCTTGTTGTGCTTCGATGTGTGCAACTCGAGCCTGACACACTGGGCATAGCTCAACGTGTGCACTTATCATAATGCTGTGCGCCGGGCCTAAATCGCCAGTGGAATAAGCCAACAGCAAGCTGTCATCTGGATGGTGGGCTGCTTTAACCATTAAGCGCCTCCTTCATTTTCGTTAACGCCAAACGCAGTCGGCTTTTGACCGTCCCCAAAGGAACCCCAAGAACGTCCGCCACTTCCTGTTGAGACGATCCTTTCAAATACACGAGGTCAACCACCTGTGCTTGTGCTGTTGGCAATGTTTCTATCAACCGCCTCAGCTCTTCGGACACCAGCGCTTCAAACTCTCGCGGCAACTTTTCGTCGTCGCGGGGTTCTTCTAACACTGGCCACAGGTCATCACCCTGAATCCAATCGTTTTGATGCTTTAAACGACGCAGAATGTCAAACTTGGCGTTACGGGCAATGGAATAAATCCAAGTTAGCCCTGCACCTTTACTTTTGTCGTAGAGGTGAGCCTTGGTCCACACCTTGAGCATGGTCTCTTGAACCACGTCCTTTGCCAGCTGCTCGTCGTTCGACTGCTTGCGGACAAAGTTTAGAAGGCGTGGTGCCACGTGAGTAAAGAGTCGTTGGTAACTAGCTTGGCAGCGATCGTTCGCTACCTTAACTACCAAGACGCCGACATCGAGTTCCGTTTCATTAGCTATCATGGATGTTCTAACTTGCTGAATTTTCGCGGTCATATCCATTAGTCTAGCAGTTCGTCTATTACACCTAAACCCTATTACGGACTTGTTTACTATTTAGATCAGCCTTTGCAAGAAATTGATTGAGATACCGAAAAATTAATCCCAAGTCCTCGCTCTTCAATAGGTTTTGCTTTGTTGTTTTGGCCAAAGGCAATATCTCCAGCCAACGCAGACACAGGTCCAATGAAGTTAAGGTCGCGGTCGTATCAATAGTTTCAAAGGGATACTGCAAGGCATAAGCTCGACGCCAATGGATTAGCTCCCGTAACAAAGGCTCCTCCGGAGTTATTGCTTCGGCTTGGTCTTGCCAGCAAGACTTAGCTTCAGCACTGCATCGACGTTTGTTGGCATCGAGCCCGGACAATAAGCCCCACTGCGTGACGTCTAGAGTAACTGTGACATCAGAGCCGCTCAACCAGTCCACTTCTACGACCTCTGCCAAGCTCACCACCTCGCCCTCTTTCGGCGCTGCACACTCATCGACGTCTGCCATAATTAACCAAAGGCGACCGCTTTGCTGAGCATCGCGCATCCACTGGTTAAACAGCAGACCGCTCCCCTTCAAGCGATATCGGCTGCCTGGCAACGGAAATTCCGCTAGTACTTGATAAGGTAAAGTTAATGATTGTTCCAAAGTTTGTGCCATCCCATCATCCTTCATGAGCAAGGTTTGCCCTAAGTACGCGGCAAATTCGAAATTGGATGACTCAAGGCGAGCTATAGTTGATCGAATGACCAATCATTAAGGCAATTAGGGAGTACCCATGTTAGAAAACGACTCGGGCTACGTTCGTGCCAATCCCAAAATCTACCTGAGTGGCGTCACGCTAGCCTGGGCTCTTGCGACTTTGCTGGGGCCTGCGAGTACTTGGTTTATCGCAACCCTACTGTTACTGCTGATTTTCGATGTGGCCCGGCGCAAAGATCAGGAACATTTGGTTATTGCTGCGGGTTACGCCTGCATTGGTACCACACTAGACGCCACGTTAGCCAAGGTGGGTCTTCTTAAATTCGACTATTCACCGATGCCGGTATATCTGATGCTGTTCTGGTTACTCTTGGCCATTTGCCTGCCGTTTGTGATTGCCAAAATGGGGAAATTATTTGGCTTGAGCCTGACGATTGTCGCTCCGTTGAGTTATTGGTACGCCGTCAGCGCCGGATATTTTTCTTTTGGCGTTGAAAGCCTTACCGCCGTTGGGATCCTGGCGCTTTGCTGGTTTGCATTTGGTCAACTTTGCCAACAAATTTTGATCCGATTGAAAAATCCTCACGTTTGATGGTTCAGCCAATTTTGAGGAGGGCTAACCAATGAAAACTAAGTTCACACTTGCCGTATTGTCCGCAGCGCTCATGGTCAGCGCTTGTCATGATGACGACAACAATGATGGCCCGGTGCAGTTGCCGGCCGACACTCCACCGCCGGCGGCTGAAGAAGCCGGTATGAGCTATGTCCGCGTAACCCACGCCAGCGCCGACGCACCCTTAGTGGCTATTGCTGTTAACGGAGCGGTAGTCGAAGGGTTAGAAATGGTCGACTATCAGGTCGGTACCGGATTACTAGAGCTTGAGTCTGCAGCGTACGACATTGCGGTGAACGCCCTCCTAGCTGATGGAACCAGCGCCCCTGTTATTGAAGCCAACCTAGACTTCGCACCAGACATGCAGTACGACATTATTGCATTAAATTATGCTGCCAACATCGAACCTGTGGTTTTGGCGCGTGATGCCATGGGTCCTGGCGACGGCGAGATTCGCCTAGACGTACTGCACGGCCACCCTGATGTGGGTGCGGTGGACATTTACCTGACAACCGCCGAATCAATCGACGCTGAAGGCGCAGCGATTGAGGGCCTAGAATTTAAAATGGATGCCGACGCGCTTCCAGTAACAGTGCCTGCCGACACTTACCGCATTCGAATTGCCCCATCAGGCACCAAAACCGTGGTGTTCGACAGTGGCAACCTGGACTTAGCCGGCGGCTCTGACTTGATGATCACAGCAGTACCCAATACTGACGGTGCTATGACTGCTCCAGTTAACCTACTCGTCGGTGACGGGACCTCGGTAGGCGTGTTGCGCGATGCTAACGAGCAAGCTCGAGTACGAGTGGTACACGCGGTAGACGATGCGCCAGCGGTGGACGTATTGGCCTCCGACACACCAGTCGAAGGTCTGACTATGATTCCGTTTAAAGAATTCCGCAGTATCGATTTACCTGCAGCCAGCTACGATCTCAAGGTTGCCGCTAGCATGGACAACAGCATAGTAGCAATCGATGCACCAGGCGTAGAATTTGGCGCCGGTACCACCACCAGTATCTACGCGGTCGGTAAGCTAAACAGCATTACAGACAACACCATCGAGCCTTTGGTAATTGCTGAAGACCTGCGCTCAGTAGCGCTGTATGCCAAGCTGCGAGTGGTGCACGCCAGCCCCACAGCCGGCAGCCTTGGTCTAGTGGACATCCACGCCAGTGCCGATGGTAACTTTAGCGCGGACACTAAGGTGCTCGAAGGCGTAGACTTTAAGGGCAACGCGACGCTGAACGTTCCAGCGGGTACCTACTACCTAGGCGTAATCTTGCAGTCTGATGACACCTTCACTCCAGCAGTGAGTGCCATGGCAACCGTTGAAAACGGCGGCGTCTACTCAGTAGTCGCGACCGACGACTTCGATAACGGCCTATTGCTAAACGTTGACTACATGAAGATGATGGAAGAGATGTAACAGACTTCTTTCTGCCTACAAAAAACCCGCGTAATCGCGGGTTTTTCTTTTATTACATACCGTACAGGTAACTCGATTGAATGCCCAACGGAATGCCCAACGACCAATACAAGAGCAAGAAGGCAGACCAACACACCAACAAGGTCAAACTAATCGGCAGCATCAAAGCTATCAAGGTACCAATACCAGTGTTCTTCACGTAGCGCTGGCAATAAACCACCACCAGTGGGAAGTAAGGCATCAGTGGAGTAATAATATTCGACGCCGAGTCGCCCACTCGATAACCCGCTTGAGTCAAATCTGGACTGATGTTGAGTTGCATCAACATGGGCACCAGAATCGGGCCGATTAAGGCCCATTTAGCCGACGCTGAGCCGACAAATAGATTCACAAAAGCGGTCAGGAAAATCATTCCAACAATGGTAACGCCCGGTGCCAAACCGAGCTCACGCAAGTTGTCTGCGCCTTTTACCGCCAATAAGGCACCGAGGTTAGATTGGCCAAACGCGGCGATAAACAAAGCACAGAAAAACGCCATGACGATGTAATAGCTCATACCGTTCATCGACTTGGTCATTGCGGCTATCACGTCACCTGATTTTTCAAAGGTACCGACCATATAGCCAAACACCACACCAGGAATGACAAACAGTAGGAAAATCAGTGGCACAATGGATTGCATCAAAGGTGCGGAGAAGTCCGCTAAGTTTCCGCTTTCTGAACGGAGCGGACTGGTTTCTGGGGCGCTGACCACAGCTAGCAGTACTAATCCAGCCAACATCACTAGGCTTGAGATGCGAAAAGCCGACGATTCTTTGGCGGTTAATTCGCCAAACTGGGGGATTTGCTCTGGGTCGCCATCCACAGGCGTTTGCTGCAGACGCGGCTCAATCAATTTATCGATGAGCAACCACACCAACACGGTAATCAACAAGCTTGAGGCTGATGCGAAGAACCAGTTGTTAAGCGGGTTAACTTGAATACTTGGATCGACAATTTGCGCAGCGGTTTGGGTAAAGCTCTGCAACAGTGGGTCAATCGCCGATGGAATAAAGTTGGCGCTAAAGCCCCCACTAACGCCGGCAAAAGCTGCGGCAATACCGGCTAGAGGATGACGCCCGGCTGCGTAGAAAATAACGCCCGCCAGCGGAATTACCAATACATAGCCAGCATCGGTCGCGGTATGACTGACAATAGCTACCAGCACAATAACTGGGGTCAACAAGCTCTTAGGTGTTATTTTGAGCATGGATTTAAGCGCGGCATTAATGTAGCCACTGTGCTCAGCCACCCCCACGCCCAACATAGCAACCAATACCACGCCCAGAGGGGCAAATCCGGTAAAGGTAGTGACCATGTTAGCCATAAACTCAGCCAGCTTGTCACCGGTTAACAAGTTAACTATGGTAATCGGGTCGCCGGTTCTAGGGTCGATTTCAGTAAAAGATACGCCCGAAAGCACCCAAGACAACACCCATACAAACATCAAAGCCCACAAAAACAAAATAGCGGGATCCGGTAGTTTATTACCAAGAACTTCGATTCGGTTAAGAATACGCATCACCGCGGACGGAGAGCTAGTTTCAGACATACGGTCTACTCGCTTGAAGTTAGAATTATCAATAAGTTCTTGCTAATAGTAGCGATTGCTGAAGTGTTTGTAGAGTGCCAAGGACACAAAAAAGCCCGCTAAGCGGGCTAAAAAAGGACGATTTGATTACGCAGCGACCGTTTGACTTTGACTGCGAGGAAGCGGCTGCAAGCGATTGTTCATCACTTTGATGACCTCAAACTGCTGCAACGACTTTTTGTGGTTCAGTTCTAGCTGAGGCGATAACAGCATCACCAGTGAGGCTTGAATCCCAGCGTCAACCACAACAGCGAGCGCCTTGCCCTGCTCCGTTTTCAATTGAAAACACTTGCCGACTTCGCTGTATACCAACTGACTACTCTCGGCGAAAAACCAAGACTTAGGCATTTGAGGTTGAAGCATGAAGTGTGCGGCGGTGGCGTTGAGGGCCATTTGTACTTTAGCGGCGTCCGATGCCCGTACTTTGGCGATACGCTCGATAAACTTTTGGTAGAAGGCCGCGTGATGAGCATCAAACATGGCGGTTCCGAGGGCGTCAGGAATCAACACCTTGTTGTGATATGGCGTGGCAAATTCCAACTCATCACCCAACGACAGCATGAGCAATTGTCGCTGTTCATTATATTGCCATTGCCAACTTCCATTCGGCACTAATAACATAATGTGGTCTCGGTATTATTCGAAAAGTTTATTTATTGTTACATTGCATACTAGAACATAATTTAAGCAATTACAAAGAAATATTTAAAAAAGGTGCGCTTAATCATATTGAGAAAAATAGATCTTATTTTAGATCTAAAATAATAAAAAAGGATCGCAAAATTAAGTTTGCGATCCTTTTTAGATCCGATTTTTAATTATTTAGATCAATTAAGCTCTTTGGTAATATTTGCTATTAATTCAGGGCCTTCGTAGATAAATCCAGTATACAACTGCACGATACTCGCCCCTGCTTGGATCTTATCCTTTGCGTCTTGAGCACTGTGGATCCCACCAACACCTATGATTGGGATCTCCCCTTTCAATGCTTTGTGCAATTTTTCGATCACTACAGTTGAAGAAGAAGTCAGCGGCTTACCGCTCAAGCCACCCGCTTCGGTGTGCTCGGGAAGGTGTTTAACTGCTTCGCGGTCTAAAGTGGTGTTAGTCGCAATAGCGCCATCAATTTTGTTTTTCAGCAAACACTCGGCAATGCTCTCAATTTCTTCGTCGCTTAAGTCTGGAGCAATCTTTAATGCCAAAGGCACATATTTATTGTGCTTGGCTTCTAATTCCAATTGTTTGTTCTTAAGTGTTTGTAGTAGTTCGTCCAATAATTCACCATATTGAAGACTACGTAAACCGGGAGTATTTGGCGACGAAATATTGACCGCAATATAATCGGCCACATCGTACACTTTATCCATACAGATCAAATAATCGTCTTTACCATTCTCTACTGGCGTGTCTTTATTCTTACCAATGTTGACACCGATAACCGCTTCACGCTTCGACGCCTTAATATTGGCAACCAGGTTGTCGACACCTTTGTTATTAAAACCCATGCGATTAATGATCGCTTTAGCAGGTTTTAGACGAAAACTGCGTGGTTTGTCATTACCCGGCTGAGGACGAGGTGTCACAGTGCCTACCTCAATATGACCAAAACCCATGGCGGCAAACGCATCAATCGCTTCGCCGTCCTTATCCATTCCGGCGGCCAAACCCACTGGGTTTGGAAAGGTCACACCCATCACTTCAAAAGGCTTAGATTCGATGCGCTGCTTGTACAAGCAATTGAAAGGTGTGGTACCTGTAAGGCGCAAATTGGTCATCGCGAAGTTATGCGCAGTTTCAGCATCCATTTGAAACATGAATTTTTGCGCTAATTTGTAGAACATCTTGGTAAGTCCCCAGCAATAAAAAAGCCCCGGAAAACTCCGAGGCTTTTAACTAATAATTCGGTTTAGCTCTGCTCATCACAATGTTGGATTAGCAGCACTAGTTCGCGTAAAGCCACAGAGAATTTTGCAAACTCATGACTTGATGATGTACGGAAGTCCGCCAACATGCTGAACCAGCGATTCAGCACTAGCTGGTGTTGCTCAAGGAAGTGGTGAATGATGCTATCCGCTTCACACACACCACCTGGGCAATTTCTCAGTACCACCAGAGTCAAAGAGCGTTGCTGCCAATCCAACTCTTCGCGGAATGCAGCACGTGCCAAGGCTTGCCAATGGTTGCCCACTTCTTGGGCATTAATCTCAGACAAGAACCAGTGCAAATCGATTGCAGCGCCTAGCTTAAAGTAAGTTTCACTCACCAAGCTAACCGGTTTACCATCGGCTTCGCAGATTTGAGCCACATCCAAGCTACTAAACAGTGTGCTCAAGTATGCAATATTGTGCGCCAGTGGTTGTGGAACCCCCTGTTGCATGTACAGGCTAGCATTGCTGTCCAACTCGACTTTTTCGTCGGCTACCATGTACTCGCCAGCGTGCTCTTTTAGCTCCAGATATACTGGGCGGTAGAACGCGATGGTCTGCTCAATAGTCAATGCGCGGTTTCGACGGCGCAGGAACCAACGACAGGCGCGACGAACGTTTCGGCGCAGCTCGTACAGCATTCGGTTCTGTACATCGGCGGACACAACGCCATTCAATTCAACGATCTGTTGAGTGACTTGACGCATGCCAAACACCTCGGCGGCGATAGCATAGCATATCGCAACCTCGGAAACTGCCGCTCCGGTCTCATCTTGCAATCGCTGAATGAAATTTAGCCCCATGTCATTGACCATGTTATTGGCCAGGCTGGTGGCAATGATTTCACCGCGCAGTGGATGTTGCGCAATTTGAGCCTGATACTCTTGCTGTAGCGTCTGTGGGAAGTACTCCACCGACAAGCGACCTAAGAACTCGTCACCTGTGATTTCATCAACCACTAGATCTTCTTTCAGCACCATTTTGGCGTAGGCAAACAGCACGGATAGCTCTGGGCGAGTCAGGGTTTGCCCGGTTGCGCTGCGCTCGTGTAGCTCTTCGTCGTTAGGCAAGAATTCCAACTGACGGTCGAGTTTGCCTTCTCGCTCCAAGTACTGGATAAAGCGAATTTGCTCTTTGAGCTGACGCGCACCTTGGGCTTGAGTGACCGATATGGCACGAGTCTGATCGTTACAATCTGTCAGTACAATATCTGCGACTTCGTCGGTCATTTGCTCAAGCAACAGGTTGCGCTGTTTGACGGTTAAGTCACCCGCATCCACCAAACCGTTCAGTAGAATCTTGATGTTTACTTCGTTGTCCGAGCAATCCACACCACCGACGTTATCGATAAAGTCGGTGTTGATACGACCGCCATTGGCAGCGAATTCGATGCGGCCCAATTGGGTCAGACCCAAGTTACCGCCCTCGCCCACGACGCGACAGTTAAGCTCGTTGCCGTTAACGCGCAGTACGTCGTTGGCGCGATCGCCGACATCCGCATGAGTCTCGCTACGAGCTTTAACATAGGTACCAATACCACCGTTCCACAACAGGTCGAACTCCATGGTCAGTAACTTTTGAATCAGCGCATTAGGCGTCATGCTGGTTTCGCCGGTGTTCAACATTTGCTGAATCTCAGGGGTCAGCTTGATGGACTTAGCTGAACGCTTAAAGACCCCACCGCCTTTAGAGATGAGCTTGGCGTCGTAGTCTTCCCAAGAGCTGCGCGGCAGTTCAAACAAACGCTTGCGCTCGTCCCAGCTGCTAGCGGCGTCTGGATTCGGGTCGATAAAGATGTGCATGTGGTTAAATGCAGCCTGCAAGCGAATGTGCTTAGACAGCAGCATACCGTTTCCAAATACGTCACCGCCCATGTCGCCAATGGCCACACAAGTGAAATCTGTGGTTTGGCAATCGATGCCCATTTCCCAGAAGTGGCGTTTCACCGACTCCCAACCACCGCGAGCGGTAATGCCCATTTTCTTGTGGTCGTAACCGTTAGAACCACCTGAAGCAAAGGCATCACCCAACCAGTGGCCGTACTCTTCGGAAATCTCGTTTGCGATATCAGAGAAAGTGGCGGTTCCTTTGTCCGCAGCCACTACCAAATAAGGGTCGTCTTCGTCGTGACGCACCACTTGTTTTGGCGGCACGATTTGGCCTTGGCTAATGTTATCTGTGATATCCAGCAAAGCGCGAATAAAGATGCGGTAACACTCTTGGCCTTCTTTAAAGAAGGCATCGCGACCGCCTTCGGTTGGCAGTTGTTTACAAACGAAGCCACCTTTTGCACCCACTGGCACAATAACCGTGTTCTTAACCTGCTGGGCTTTCACCAAGCCCAAGACTTCGGTACGGAAGTCTTCGCGACGGTCTGACCAACGCAAGCCACCTCGAGCGACCTTGCCACCGCGCAAGTGAACCCCTTCAACTCGCGGCGAATAAACAAAGATCTCGAACTTAGGCATTGGCAGCGGCATTTCTGGAATTTGCTCTGGGGCAAACTTAAACGAAATGTAGCTCTTGGCTGTGCCCTGCTCGCTATCTTGGTAAAAGTTGGTACGCAGCGTGGCGTAAATCAGGTCCAGGTAACGACGAATGATGCGGTCGTGGTCTAGGCTCGCCACGTCTTCAAGCTTAAGCTCGACTTGGTTGATCAATTTAACCAAAGTACGGGTCTTAAGTTTCGGATTGAACTTGCGGCTGAACATGTTCACCAGCAAGCCGGCAAAATGCGGATAGCTGGCAAAGGCTTCTTCGATGTAAGACTGCGAGAAAGTCGCATCGATTTGGCGCATGTACTTAGCGTAACCACGCAAAATAGAAACTTCGCGACCGGTAAGACCTGCGGCCAATACCAGACGGTTAAAGCCATCATTTTCCAGCTCGTTGTTCCAAACGTTTAGCATGGCTTCTTGGAAGCGCTCATGACTATCGGCTAGCGCCTCTGATGGCACGCCTACCGCTGTCATCAAGAAGTCGAGGATCCAGTATGTGGCTCCTTCTTCTGTGGTGATTTCGTACGGACGCTCGTTGATCACGCGCAAGCCAAAGTTCTCCAACATCGGCATTACGTCCGACAAATGAATTGGCTCATCTTTGTGGAATAGCTTCAAACGCACTCGCTGTTGATTGTGCGCGTCTTCTTGCGGCTGATAAAACAGCATGCCCAACTTGTGGCTATCGTCCAAACGCTCAAGCTGTTCGATATCAACTACAGAGGATGATGGCAGGACTTCTTCTTTGTAGCTGCGAGGGAACGAATGGGCATAGCGAGCCGCCAATTCACGGCCGCGCTCTTCGCCAAAGCTCTCGTGCAAAGCCACGTCCAGCTTATCTTCCCATTGGCGAGCGGCTTCAATTAGATTGGATTCAATTTGCTTCACGTCGATGTCCATATTGTTATTATCCACCTTCACCAAATAGTGGGTGCGCGCGAGAGTCGATTCTGAGAAATAGGTGGTGAATTCCACCGGTTCCTTGGTCTCAAAGTAATCGGCCAGCACTTTTTGGGTATCGATACGCAATTTGGTGTTATAGCGCTCTTTAGAGACGTACACCATGCAAGACAGGAAACGTCCAAAGCAGTCACGACGAACAAAGATCTTCAGCTTGTCGCGGTCTTGCATTTGCAGCACGCCATTGGCAATTTTGCCCAGGTCTTCTTCCTTACCCTGAATGATTTCATCCCTTGGGTAGGTTTCTAAAATGTGCAGCAAGGCCTTGTAGTCATGGCTGTTAGGCGTTAAGCCAGAACGGTCCATGATGCGCTGCACCTTGTTGCTCAAGAATGGGATTTCGCGAGTTGAGCGGTTGTACAGGTTTGAGGCGTACAAGCCAATAAAGCGGTCCTCACCAACGACATTGCCTTTCTTGTCAAAGCGCTTCACACCCAGGTAATCAATGTGGGCTGGACGGTGAACTCGACTCTTCGAGTTACTCTTAGTCAGAATCAACAGGCTGTCGTTCAGGGCCTCTTTGCGAGCACTCGCTGGCACGCTCGACAGTAGCAAGCTGTGCTTAGAGGTAGTCGAGCTGCGCTTCATCAGACCCAGGCTTGAGTCCATGTTTGCGACTAACTCGAGATCACCCTTCACTTTTTTCAAGTCATAGCTGCGATAGCCCAGTAAGGTAAAGTGGTGGTCTTTTAGGTAACTTAAGAAATCGATGGCTTCAGACTTAAGCTCGGCATCGCCTGGATACGGCGCTTTTGGCAAGGCATCAATAATCTCGCCCAGCTTTTCGGTCATTGGCTCCCAATCGTTTACTGCAAACTGCACGTCTTGGCTGACCGACTCGATTTCGCGCTCAAGCGCTTTAATCTCTTCTGGCTTGCTTAAGCGATCAATTTCAATCAGGAAAATTGCAACAGCATCGCCGCTGTTCTCGTCCTGGTCTATGTACTTAACCGAGGTGATCTTGTCTTTGTCATCACGGGTTACACGCATTGGCGTGTGCAGCGACACGTGAGCCGTATAGCCTAAGCGATTGAGTAGCATGGCAACGCTATCGGTCAAAAACGGCATGTCCGGCTGAATGATTTCTACCACTGTGTGGTTCGACTGCCACCCGTGCTTGGTTTGCTGGGGGTTGAACACACGAATGAAGCTGCCACCGCGCTCCAAGGCATTCAACTGATTCCAAAGACTTAAGCCTGCGCCGTACAAATCGCTGTCGTTGCGATCTTGTAGGTCATCTTCTGGCATGTGCTCGTATAAAGTGGAGACAAAACTTTCGACCAATTCGGCCGAGGATTCGGGGAGTTTTGAGCGGATCAGCTTGACGACATTCTCTAACAAAACCGAGGGCTTTGCATGGTTTCGTGGCATGGGGGGTTCCTTCAGCTGTTTTCTTGTTTTATTAATGGTTAGTAGCGTGAGCCAGCTCACGCCCTAACTTGCCGAAAGTCTATAACTAAAATGCGGTTTTGAGTAGCTTTAAATAGCAAAAAATGCAGCGATTGAGGTCTGTCCTGTTGCAAATAAAACAGGGCGTTAGCAATGGTTGGATTAAAAATGCAGCAAGTTTGAATAGACGCACCAAAACCACAGGTTTTGGTGCGTTTTTAAGCGTTAGGCTTTTTTGCCTTGATTGCGCCAGAACAACCAGGTCAACGCAGGCAGAACAGTAATTGCCGCCAGCATGTTCACGAAGAACATAAAGGTCAGCAAAATTCCCATATCCATCTGGAACTTAAGCGCAGAGAAGAACCAGGTGCTTACACCAATTGCCAACGTAAATCCGGTGAATACCACCGCACTGCCCCGCTCGACTAGCGCATCGGCGAAGGCCCGCTGTACCGGCAGTCCCTGACGTAGCTTGTGGTTCATGGTCGACAGTATGTAGATACCGTAATCCACACCAATACCCACACCTAAGGCAATCACAGGTAAGGTACTTACTGTCAGGCCGATTTCGAGCTTGGTCATCAGCGCCTGCGCCAAGGTACTCACCACATACAGAGGAATGATCACTGCAATGGTGGCTTTGAGCGAGCGGAAGCTCAACAGACACAAAATAAATACAGCACCGTAGACGTAAATCATCATAGGTACCTGAGCACCCGATACCGCTTCATTGGTGGCAGCCATCACGCCTACCGGCCCCGAGGCCAGCTTGAAAGTCAATTGCTCGTCGTTAAACTCGCTTTGCAGTTGCTTAACCGCGTTGACCACTGTTTCAATAGTCTCGGCTTTGTGGTCCTGTAAGAACAAGTACACCGGCATGTTAGAGCAATTGTTGTCCAATAGGCCGGAAGTGGTTGGTACTCGGCCTACCGCCTGTACTAGCGACGCGGTCGTGCGAGGTAATACGCTCCATTTAGGGTTACCTTCGTTAAAACCGGCGTTAACTCGCTTAGCCACCGAGGCCAAACTCACCGCCGATTGCACACCTGGTACGTTTTCCATGCGCCATTGGAAGCGGTCGATTTTGTCCAACACATTGTGATAGGTGCATGCTTCAGGGAAACCTTCGACTATCACGCTAATTACATCAGTAGTAATACTGAAGTTCTCTTGAATAAAGAAGGTGTCTTGGTTGTACACCGAATCTTGGTGCAACGACGGCGCGCCGGCATGCAAGTCGCCTATTTTCATGTCTTGCGATACGAAATAACCCAACGCAAACAGGCCGCTGGCCAGCAACAAGGTTGGAATCGCAAATTGCTTTGTGGCGAAACGGCTAATGGACTGCCAAATCGGATTTGGCGTCTGGCTCTTGTGCGCTTCGCTTGGTTTAAAGCGAACAAAGCTCAGCAACAGCGGCAGTAACACCAAGTTGGTGAAAATAATCACCGCCACACCCAGCGAGGCACTGATGGCCAGCTCGCGAATGATACCAATATCGATAGCCAGTAAGGTTAAGAAGCCAACGGTATCGGACAACAGCGCAATACCACCAGGAATCAACAGCGCGGCAAAGGCCGCTTGTGCAGCAGTAAGCGAGCTCATACCCTCGGCCACGCGATGCGCCACCGCATTGATCATTTGCACCCCGTGACTGACACCGATGGCAAACACCAAAAACGGCACCAAAATCGACATGGGGTCTAAACCAAAGCCCACCAAGTGCAACAAGCCCAACTGCCAAATAACCGCGATTAGGCTACAAGTCAGTGGTAATAGGGTTAAAACCACAGAGCGTGCAAACCAGTACACCATCAAAGCGGTAATCAGAATCGCGATTGCGAAGAAGAACACCACGTCCTTGGCGCCATCGGCCACATCACCCGCCATTTTGGCAAAGCCGATGATATGGATTTGAATGTGCTCGTTTTGGAATTGGCCGCGAAGTTCATCTTCAAGAGTGCGAGCAAAGGCCAGAGTATCTAACGGTTTACCAGTGTTAGGGTCGAACTCCATTAATTGAGCCGTCACCATAGCCGCGCTGTAGTTTTCAGCGACCATGCGACCGACAATACCGGCTTTTTCGATGTTGCCGCGAATGGTTTCTAGTCCAAATTCCACTTGCGCCATCGCATTAGGATCTGGCTCTGCGCCGTCAAGGCCCAACACTCGGTCGTTAATCACGAAATCCGCTGGAATAACCGGGCCACCGGCAAAGCCGTCTTCGACAACTTCAGTGAATCGAGTTGACGGAGAATACAGAGACTTTACCTGCGAACGGTCAACGCCTGGAATAAAAAACAGTTGATCGTGTACGCCCTTAAGAGCGGCAAAAAATCTGGGATTAAAGATATTACCGCTGCGGTCTTGTACCGCGACCATGATGTTATTCGCCCCACCAAATTGCTTTTGATGCTTGAGGTAAGTCTGCATGTAGGGGTGGTTTAGCGGAATATTTTTTGTAAAGGCCGCGTCTAGGGTCAGCTGGGAAGCCACCCCGGCTAGCACCACTGTCAGTAACGCAAAGGCTCCAATCACCACACGACGATAGCGAAACAACCAATACTCGAGCTTAAGCGCGTCGTTCATTTTCATGGAGTAACTTCCTTGATTAACTGTGCTTGGGTTTGCAAGCCTTGCGAGCCCGCTAGCCACAATTCACCCTGAGCATCCTGCGCCAAACTAATGAGATCTTGCCCCTTTTGCAGCGCAATCGCTTTAAAACCAGCCCCTTGCTGCCAACGCAGTAACTCACCACCATTGGCTACCGCAAGCATTTCTCCTTGCTCAGTGGCCAGTAGTTGATTGATGTTGCCATCAGTTTGCGCCACTTCTGCTTGCCAATAACTCAAGTTATTGTCTGTGCTAAAGATATTGCCTCTAAGGCCAGCAACAAAGATTTTACCGTCGGCGTTTTGCGCCGCGGTAAAGAAGCTGCCCTCATAGGGAGAGTCAACGCGCTCAAAAGCGCTTGCGTCTTGGTTGCCAATGGCGACAAAACCCATCTCACCGACCAACAACAGGCGTCCGTCTGCAAGCCGAGTTATCGCATTAAAGTGCGGCAAAATGGCGGCGCGTTCAAATAGGTAATCTTCTTCTGATTCTGCGCGCACCTCATCGAGGTACTCTTTATCTTCGGGATACAACAGCTCTTCTCTGAATTCCCGCTGCCAGGTTTGACCCGCATCACGACTGCGATAGAACAAGCCATAAGCACCAACGGCAATGATGTGCTGGTCGTCGAGCATAAACACGTCTAACAAGGGGTTTTCTAGCTCTGGGTCAAAATTGCGCAATTGCCAAGTGCTACCATCGTCGCTACTCACAATGCTGGCATCGTGACCGACGGCCATGGCGCGTTTTCCCTCGCACCGGACCTTAGTCAACAGCGCATTAACTGGGCTGGTTTGCTGCTTCCAGTCAGTTTCGTGAAGTAATATTTGACCGCGCTGACCTACCGCCAGCATGTGGCCGTTGCAGCGAGCAATAGAAAGGGTCAGCGACTGTTGCGCTAAAGGTTGCATCTCGCTAGGAGTGGCCTGGGGCGTTTGCGCCGCCGCCGTGCTTCCCAAAGCGCAGATACATGCTCCGGCGAGCAATGAAGGTTTCAACCACATAATGAATTCCGTATAAAAAGGGGCCACATCTGCGGCCCCCTAATTTCACCCTAGCCTGTTGCTTGGGTGCTAACGATTAACGACGGCCCGAACGTCGCAGAGCTTGTGGCGTGTAACCACTGTCTGGCAGCTCGGCGTTGAAGTCGTACATTTCGTCTTCGTTGTCCAAGCCCATGGCCAAGTAACGACGCGAGCTCAGGTCGTGGAATACTTCCAGCGTAGTCCACAAGGTCGGTACGTCGTAGTAGTTGACAATGTGTGCCTGTGCCACACGGTACAACTGGTCGCGGTTGTCGTAGATATCCGTCACGGCAATCTGCCAAGAATCTTCGTCAATATAGAAAACGCGCTTCTTGTAGATGTGGCGCATATCGTCTTTTAAGGTCGCTTCTACCACCCACACTCGGTGCTTCTCGTAGCGAACTAAGTCGCTGTTGATGTGGCCTGGAGTCAGAATCTCTTCGTAGGTCACTTTATCCGAGTGAAGCTTGTAGTCATTGTACGGAATGTACAATTCTTGCTTGCCCTTCAGTTCCCAGTTGTAGCGAACTGGAGAACCATTGAACATATCGAAGTCATCGGTGGTACGCAGACCGTCCGATACGGTTCCCGGAGTATCAAAAGCAACGTTTGGCGCGCGACGTACGCGACGCTGACCCGTGTTATAGGTCCAAGCCTGACGAGGTTGCTTGAGTTGGTCCATGGTTTCGTGAACCAAGAGCGCAGTACCGGCCAAACGCGCTGGCGACTTAACGACCTGCTTAAAGAAGAACAGAATGTTTTCTTTCTCGAGTTGCTCGGTTGTGATGTCAGGACGGGTGTAACGGAAGCTAATGTCTTCGTCCAGCTTGATCAGCGTATAGCTACCACCGGCGGTAGGCGCTGCCTGACCACGACGGTTTTTCATGCTTACGCCACGAAAACGCAGAGTATGATTCCAAATCGCTTCTAAACCATTCTGCGGAATTGGGAATGGCACACCAATTTTGGCGTTTTTCAGACCATTACCACCGTCGACCAGCTCTGCCGTTGTGGCATTAGCCTTAGTGGCGTCTAGCACATACTGTGGGTAAGAGGCACTGCGTCGAGTCGGATATACCTTCATTTTGAAGGTGTTTGGATACAGTTCAAACAAAGCCAGCTGACCTGGAGTCAGGTTGTCCTTGTATTGAGCCGCATTGCTCGCATCAATCACAAATTCCACTTTATCGTCGGCAAACGGGTCTAAGTGGTGCATACCCACTTCATAGCCCGCAGGCGCTTGAGTAATACCGCCCTCGTAAGCAGGGATAGAACCGTCGGCGTTACCGGCTTTTTCGGCACCCATAATAGTCAGCTCAGCGCCAAGCTTGGCGGCTTCCTCGGGTGACACCTTAGCGAAAGCTGGGGTAGCGCTAAGCGCTACCACCAAGGTGCTTAAAATTAGGCTTCTTTTTTTCATCTTGTGCCCTGCCTTAAATTGAGTACTTGAGGCTAACTGAAACGTAATCGCGGTCTTTAAGCTGGTTGGTCGTTCCCACGCCACCCATGAAACCGTTGTAGCTTACGTCAAAGCCCCACTTGCTTTGGAAGTCAAAGTTAATGCCCGCTGAAACTTTTTTCGTGCCTTCAGTAAACAGGAACATTGGGTCTGGTGTTATACCCTTAACATCGTGCGACCAGATCACTCGAGGCGCTACGTTAATACCGGCAAAGGCGTTGTTAAAGTCCATTTTACCCACCAAACGATAGCCCCAAGCGCTGTCAGTTGGGAATGGGTTGGTTTCAGGACCATTGTGCAGCGCTTGAATAATACCCGGCATATCAGGGTTGCCGCCGCTTCGTGCAGTACCAGGGCCGTTTAGGCGCAACTCGTCAAAACCTGGCATATCGTGGATCCACACACCACCCACTTCGGCAAGGAAGGTGAAGTTGTCGGAGCCAATGGTAGGACCAAACAAATGAGTGAAAGTCACCTGAGCTTGCGTGGTATCACGACGGATAAAGCCCTCAGCGTATTCACCAGGGTTGATCACATCCATTTGTGAGATACCGTCTAGGTCAGGTCGCAAACCGGCATTGGCCAACTGTTGTGGCATGGCGGCAAACAACAACTCAACGTCATCAATTTGCAAAGGCTCATCTTGGCGGTGAGCAATTTCACCGGCAACCGAGGTGTTACCAATGTTGGTGTTGAAGCTAAATCCGTACAGTTTGATGTCTTCTGGATAGACAATTTGAGCTTTGGAGAAGGTATTTAGGCTAAGCATCACATCGCGGTCAATACTGCCCGCGTTGGCCGCCAGCGCGCCGATGTCGGCACTGATAGCCTCTGCTCTGAAGTCTGATACGGTACCCGAAATCAGCGGACGGCGAGAGTGATAGTTCATGAAGTACAAACCAAACTCGGTATCAGCTAATTGCGGTGCGTAGTAAGCCAATTTCAAACCGTACTGGCCATCATTACGCGCTTTGGATTGATCTTGAATCAAGGTGGCTTTGGTGGAGTAAGCCAACATCATATTGCCCAAATCTGCGGCCGATACTTGACCAGACAGAGCTGCTGCACCAATTTTTTCCATCTCACTGATGATGAAATTCAAGGTCAAATCTGGGTTTGCGGTGAAACCGAGCTGAGCGTTGTTAACGTAACCACCATAACCGGCGAAATCGTTAGTTGATAGGAATGAACCCGGCGCAGGCACCCAAATCGGTTCCCACTCGTACTGATAGAAACCTTCAAGCGACAGCTTTTCGGTAATTCCAATCGAGGTCCAGAACATACCTTGTGGGCGGAATGCTTCCTTAAGTTCAGCACCCGGTTGATTCAGAATGTTTAGATCCACAGGGTTAATCACACCGATACCGTGTGGAATCAGAGTGCTTTCACCCCAAGAGATTACTTGGCGACCCAAACGAACCGATACAGGGTTGTAACCGTCGTTAAAGTCCCAATCGGCAAATACGTAGGCATCCAGTAAGCGCACGTCCTGACACTGCACTTCTTTGGCCTGCTTGTCAGCACAAGGGTCAAACCTCTCGCCTGTGACAGGATTGCCGTAGTCGAACTTGGCGTCGTTTAACTTCTTGTCGTAGAAATACATGCCACGGGCAAACACACCGAAGTTGTTGTAGACCAACTCCAGTTCGTGCACACCTTTGAAGACCTCTGAAGTGGTATCGCCTTGGCTATACAGCAGGTTACTTAAGTCACCGTTGGTTGAGTAGGAACCGGGTTGTGCCCAGATCTCAGACGAGCCGTACAAAGGGTTATTAAAAGCACTGTAGCCGGTCCAGTCGAACTGCGGCTGATTGGACTTACCGATTAAGTTGTCCCAGTCGCGTTTTTCTGTCCGCCAACTAGCGCCCAGCGTCCATGTAGAGTCAAAACTGCCCTCCACGTCTCCCCAATTAAAGGTGACCGCTTGGACCGGTGCACATAGAGTTAAGCCCATCGCGGCCGATACGCTTAACGCCAGAGCTGATTTGGTAAAACCCGCTGCTCTGTGTTTCATGATTGGTTGTCTCCCTAACCTGCGCATTATTGTTTTCATTAGGCTAACAAATACATAGCCCGCAGCTAACATCATTGTTACAAGAATAGGCCGCTTAGAGCAAGCATGAACAGAACTAAATTGACTTTAAATAGAGGGGGTTAGCAATAAATAGGAAAAAAGAGGCCCCAAACGCATTTGAAAAACCAAAAACTGATTAGACCAGTTACCATCTTTAGGCACTAAGCGCCTGTAATTGTGGGCTTTAAATAATTTTTGATGTGCAACCAGATGTGTTGCAAAAATCAGCAGGCGTTTTAAGTAAATGCTCTAACTGGAAATGCGCTGCAGGCTTAAAAACTCACCGTTTTCACTGAGTTGTATACGAAATAAGCCCTGAATACCGCTTGGGGAGAAATAGCTTCTGAAGTGTCTGGCGTGAATGTGAAGTACCCGGCCCAAACGGTCGCGTACTTCGACATGCTGCAGGCTGCCCTGATAGTAGGGCAGCATTTGTTGATAGCTTAGATTGATGTAAAACTCGGTTTGCATGGGGCTAAGCGTCGAGTGCTTTACTCACCTTCTCATAAAGGTCTTTGGCCAAATCTGGCATGGCCAACAGTCGTGACAACTCCCCTTTCATCAGCTCCTGTCGCTTGACATCAAAGCGCTGAAATTGAATCAGAGGCGTGATAAGGCGTGACGCTACTTGCGGATTAAGTGAGTTCAACTCGATTAACCGCTCGGTTAAAAAGCGATAACCACTACCGTCTGCCTTGTGGAAGTTAGCAGGATTGCGGTTGGCAAAGCTGCCAATCAAGGAGTAAACCCGATTGGGATTGCTCATACTAAAGGCTTGGTGGCTGCACAGGTATTCCATGCGCTCAAGCACATCTTCGTCGTTGCGACTGCCCTGCAAGGCGAACCACTTATCCATCACCAAAGGTACTTTGACCCACTTTTGTTCAAACTGCTTTAGCATCTCATCAGCACCTGGCACCTTGTACAGCGCTACGGCGGCCAATGCCGCCAAGCTGTCAGTCATATTATCCGCTGAATCAAACTGCGACTGACACAATGCTTTAGCTTTGGGCACGCCTGCGGCAGCTAGATAACTCAAGCACTGATTCTTGAGGGCTCGACTCGCTGGTGTAGGCGATTGCTCGTTCGCTAGATTTGCATAGGTATCGGCTAATACCTGCTGGATCTGTGCGCCAATTTGTTCACGATGATAGGCTCGAGCTTCCAGTAAGGCGTCCACGTCTGCCTTACCACTGGCGTCAACTAGTGCGGCAAACTCAGGCGTGGCGATGCACTCGGCGACGAACGCTAAATCTGCATTGGTTTGCCCAAGTAAGCCCTCAAAAGCGCTAATTAGATCCTTTGGTGGCTGACACGCTTCGCCACCTTGAAGTCGAGCAACATTTTCAAGAATCAATTTGGTTGCCAGCGCTTGCGCCGCATCCCAGCGACTGAATTCATTACTGGCGAAGCGAATCAGGTGGGTTAACTGCGCTTCAGAGAACTGGTAATCCAACTTCACAGGAGCTGAGAACTCGCGCAACATGGAAACCACTGGTTCACAGGGTACTTGGCTGAACACAAAGGTTTGCTCGCTTTCGCAAAGGTTCAAAACGCTATTGATTTGTGCGCCCTGCTCGTCTCGCAATTCGATGGCCTTGCCATTACCATCCAGAAGCTCGATATCAAAAGGAATGTGGAAAGGCAGTTTGGCCGAACCGTCGGCGGTGTCTGGCGTTGATTGAGACAAAGTTAACTCAAAACGCTGCGACTTAGCATCATAACTGTGGCTTACCGCTACCGTTGGAGTACCGGCTTGCGAGTACCAACGGCGGAACTGGGTTAAATCCACGCCGGATGCGTCTTCCATGGCCGCCACAAAGTCGTCACAGGTCACCGCCTGCCCATCGTAGCGTTCAAAGTAGAGCTTCATCCCTGCTTGGAAGCCACTCTCACCCAACAAGGTGTGCATCATACGAATCACTTCCGCACCCTTGTTGTACACGGTAACCGTGTAGAAATTGTTCATCTCGATTACGGATTCAGGACGAATCGGATGGGCCATAGGACCTGCATCTTCGGCAAATTGCGCGTTGCGGATGGCTTTAACCGCATCGATGCGATTAACGGTGCGCGAGCCTAGGTCAGAGCTAAACTCCTGGTCGCGGAATACGGTGAGACCCTCTTTTAAGCTCAACTGAAACCAATCGCGGCAAGTGACGCGGTTGCCTGTCCAGTTGTGAAAATACTCGTGGCCGATAACTGACTCAATGCCGTGAAAATCCGTATCGGTAGCTGAGGCTTTATCCGCCAACACATACTTGGTGTTGAACAGGTTTAGCCCTTTGTTCTCCATCGCGCCCATATTGAAAAAGTCGACAGCGACAATCATATAGATGTCCAGGTCATATTCGAGATCAAAGCGTTCTTCGTCCCACTTCATCGAGTGCTTTAGCGAAGCCATAGCGTGATCCGCTTTGTTGAGGTTGCCCTTGTCGACAAACACTTGCAACGCCACTTCACGGCCACTACGAGTGGTAAAGCTGTCGTTGAGGCAATCAAAGTCACCGGCTACTAGCGCAAACAAATAGCTCGGCTTTGGAAACGGGTCTTGCCACTCGGCATAGTGTTTGTCACCGTCCAAGCTACCTTGTGCAATCAAGTTGCCGTTACTCAACAGATAGGGAAAGTCGCTAAGCGGTGCTTCGACACGCACTTGATAGCGAGCCAGCACATCCGGCCGGTCTAGAAAATAGGTGATTCGGCGAAAACCCTCGGCTTCGCACTGTGTGCAATAAGCACCGTCTGATAGATATAAGCCCTCTAGCTTTGAATTGGCCTTAGGGTTGATTTCAGTCACGATTTCAAGCTCGGCACTGTCGACAGGTAGCGGCAGCTCCAGGCCTGAGTCAGTGGTTTGATAATCGTTGCAAGGCTTGCCATCTATCGATACCGACAAGAGTTTTAGCTCATCGCCATCAAGGGTTAATTGAGTCGCTTCAGAGTTTAGGCGGCTAACGGTCGAACGCGCGGTGACTCGCGTGCGCTCTGGGTCAAGTTCAAACGTCAGGTGAACGTCGCTAATGGTGTAGTCTGGGGCACGATAGTCTTTTAGATGGCGCGCTTGCATATCTGTCATTGTGCTTCTCTTCGCTTCTGTTTTTTTCAGCCAACAAAAAAGCCAGTCATAAGACTGGCTTTAGGCGTTATTTCACTTATTTTTTAACGTAAAGATTCGACTGGCTCATGTCCAAAGTGATGGCCACAGTCTGGTCTAGGAATAAGTCTGGACTCTCCAGATCATCCGGTAAGTCGTCTAGGCTTTCTACTGCCTCTTTGCCTTCATTTTTCAAACGGGCATTGGCGCGAGTTAGTGCCTTTTTGTCGTCGGCGTCGCGTTCGGCTAGTCGCTCAGACTCTACCAGAGAAATCGACTTGTCTTCATGACGAGCCTTGTATTCCTGAATGTCTTCCATCACATACACGTATTCAGGGTCTTTCACCACACGCTCTTGGTAATTGGCATCGAGTGACTCCACCAATTGCGGCGTGATCCAACCTTGGTAGCGATAGTTGACCTTGGCAATCTTATCCCATGGCAACGGGTTGTCTTCATCCGCTTCACCATGCTCACCCGCTTCATAGGCGGTTGGGAATGCGATGTCCGGTGTCACACCCTTAATCTGAGTACTGCCGCCGTTAATGCGGTAGAACTTGGCAATGGTGTACTGCAGATTGCCTACTGGCTTCTCGTACATGTCGTACATGCGGCCTAGGCTGGTGTGCTGTTGCACAGTGCCTTTACCAAAGGTGGTTTCGCCAACCACTAACGCGCGACCATAGTCTTGCAAGGCGGCGGCGAAAATCTCTGATGCCGAGGCGCTGTAGCGGTCAACCATGACAACAAGCGGGCCATCATAGGCTAGTTTGCCGTCGCGATCTTCGTTTTGGCTGATGCGTCCGCTGGCGTCGCGAATCTGTACCACAGGACCGCGCTCAATGAAGAGTCCAGTTAGCGCTGTGGCTTCAGTTAGCGCGCCACCACCATTGGTGCGTAGATCGACGATGACGCCCTTGATGTCTTGGTCTTCAAACTCGGCGAGTTTGGCAGCCACGTCTTGAGACACGTTCATGTAGAAACTCGGGATTTCGATAACCCCAACTTTCTGACCTTTGAAGGTGCCCTCTTTGGCTTCGATGACCTTGCCTTTAACGGCGCGATCTTCAAGGCGAATTTTGTCACGAACCAAGGTCACGTCAACAGCTTTGGCGTTAGCACCACCTTTTTTCGGTAGCACCTGCAACACCACTTCTGAACCCTTCGGACCCTTGATTAAATCCACCACGTCGTCGAGACGCCAGCCGATAACATCCACCAACTCTTCGCCTTTTTGGCCAACCGCAATAATGCGATCATCCGGCGACAGCTTTTCGCTCTTGGCCGCAGGGCCGCCGCTTACTAAGCTGCGAATAGTGGTGTAGTCGTCTTTAATCATCAGCACAGCACCTATGCCTTCAAGGGACAGATTCATGTCCTGCTTGAAACGGTCGGCGTTGCGCGGCGATAGATAGGAGGTGTGAGGTTCAATGGTTCGCGCCACCGCATTCATTACGGTTTGGAACACATCTTCGCTGTTGGTTTGCGACAAGCGCTTAATAGCGTTGTTGTAGCGCTTAGCCAGCATTTCGCTGATTTCGGGCCACTCTTTACCAGTAAGTTTAAGATTCAACGCATCGTACTTGACCCGTTGACGCCATATTTCGTTGAGCTCAGCTTCGTCCTTAGCCCACGGCGCTTCGCTGCGATCGTAGTAGTAGGTGTCACCCTTCTGCTCAAAGTCCATCTCTTTGTCGAGTAGCGACAAAGCATAGCTAAAACGCTCGAAACGGCGTTTGCTAATGGTGTTGTAGATTTCGTACGCAGTCTGCAACTCACCCGACTTAATCATTTCGTCGAACTCGTGCTTGTGCTTGGTGAACGCCGCTATGTCCCCTTGGGTCAAGAAAGCGCGGTTGTAATCCAACAGCTTGAGGTAGCGGTCTAGCACCTGCTCGGAGAATTCGTTATCTATGCTAAAGCGTTCATAGTGTTCGCGGGACAATTTACCGGCGACACGCTTACTGGCGACTTTGTGCTGCGGTTCTTGCTGCAACAGTTCTAGGTCATCCGCTGACAAGGTAGGCTCGACCGCTTGTGCGGATAAGGCTGTTACACAGCTAAATACCACGCCTACGGCGATGGCAACCGTATTTTTACGCATTAAACAAACTCCCGGTGACACAGTTCACTAGACTTGAATATGCTCTAAACGCACCTTGACGGTCAAACCGCTGTCTAGTTGAACGTTAACTTCTTGTTTGACTATTTCTAATACTTGACCAGAAACCGCCGACTTACCAAGTTTGACCTTAACTTTTTGCTGAGGTTTCAATTCAGCAAGACTTTGTACTGGAGTCCCTTCTTGCTCAACCTCGCGAGGTTTGCGAGCTGGCTTGTCGGCACTCTTAGCAGGTTTACGGCCTTTTGGCATTTGCGCACGAGCGTTGCGTTTGCTGTTTTTGCGAGCCTCTGCGGCTTTTTCAGCGCGCATGGCTTTGGCTTTGGCTTGGCTTTCTTCCAGCGCCTTCGCTGCGTGCTCAACGTGCTCTTCTTCCAACACACCACATGGGTTGCCGTCCAAATCAACACGCTCAACGCCAGCTTTGATGCTTTTTAGATAGCGCCAAGAGTTGGTGTAACGACGGATCGCGACACGCAACTGAGTCTTAGAGACTTTAGGATCTTCGGCTAAACGCTCGGCCAGTTCTTGAAAAAGACCGATTTTTAGCGGTTTTGTTTCACCAGTCGCGGTAAAACATTGAGGGAATTGTTGAGCTAAATACTCGATAACCTGGTTAACGTCAGTTAACTTTTCGGTTTGTTCCATTATGACTTCCAAATAAGAAATTAAAGCTTAAGCCCAGACCACTAGCTTTCAACCTGGCTATACAGCCAGTCGACAAAGGCGTCTACTTCGTCTTCGTCTAACTCAGTCAACCCGGGGTTGTGTTGCCAGTAGCTCCAAACAGCTTCTAACAACTCTTCCAACAAGCCAGTGTCTATATCCTCATCGGCGCGGGCATAAACCGTATGATATATGCGGTTTAAGATATCGGCGGCAAGATCTTCCTCGCCATCCCAATCACCAATATCGAGAGGTGACACCAAATAGCTTTGAATTGAGATGAATTCTTTCATGGTCTAGATAGAGTAATTGATGCTGGCATTATATGCCGCGACTCCCACCAAGTGCCAATGCTTTTGTTTAATTAGCGGCAGATTGATTGGCTAACTGCGACAAAAGTTGCGCAATTGGCGCCAATCCATCCTGATCGGCTTGGCTAAATCGACTAAATTCTGGACTATCGATGTCGAGGACCGCCACGACTTCGCCATCAACCTTGATTGGGAGCACAATTTCCGAATTGGAGGCCGCATCGCAGGCAATGTGCCCTTCAAACTGGTGCACATCGTCAATGCGTTGGATTTCGCCGGTACGAGCAGCCGCTCCGCAAACCCCCTTGTCAAACGGGATTCGAATGCAAGCGACTTGCCCTTGAAATGGCCCCAGTACCAACTCACCGTCAACGACTCGATAAAACCCAACCCAGTTAAGACCTTCAACCTGATTAAAGATGGCCGCCGATACGTTGGCCATATTGGCCACCCAATCGGTTTCGCCATAGGTGAGTCCCGTTACTTGTTGCAACAGAAGTTCGTAATCGGTGTTGTACTGCGCCATTGTCGCTAAATCCTGTGGTTATTGATTGGACGCTGGCTTGAGTTCTGTTACGGTCGCCGCGTCAGTCTTTGACTTTTTTGGGGCCGGCTTAGCGCTTCCCCCTTTCAATAGACGGCTTAAGCTATCTTTTTCTTGGGCCAAATAAAAGGCCAAACGCTCGATGGCATCGCTATCGTCGATTATTTCACCAGCCTGCAGAAACGGAACCAAATTATCGGCAATATCTAACATCTTGTCGTAGGCATCGGCTTCCTTCTTGGACGTAAAGGTCATTTTTTCTACTCCGTCTCGAATAACGACAAACCGGGCTTCAACCGCCATGGTAATTCTCCACTGTTAATTTATACAGTATAGACTGGCATAAACCTCACCATCTGTGCAACAATGTTTTCCACAAAACATGAAACTGTCGTGGCGTTTTCAAATAAACGGTTCCAATGTCGGATAACATCAAGCAATCCAACACTCTAGCTAATGAGCAAGTGCTCTTGTGCCGCAGTTGCGACAAGGTACTGACTGTCCCTACTTTGAGTTCAGAACAAAGGGCCTATTGTCCTCGCTGTAAGACTCGAGTTCTCGATAATTCAGACTGTCCGATGCACGCCTTGCTGGCGCTATCGCTAGCCTCTTTGGTCATGTTCTTCCCCGCCAACTTTTTACCTTTGCTCGAAGTGCACTTCTTCGGAAGTATTCGCGAGGCGACCGTTACTCAAGGTGCGCTTAGCGTAATCGACCTAGGTTACTGGTTGGTCGGGGTTTCAGTTTTGATATGCGCGGTGGTTGCGCCTGGGCTGCTAATACTGTCATTGATAACTCAGGTGTTATTGATCAGTACCAAAAGGCCGCTGTCGCCGTGGCGAAAATCCCTGTTGTTAAATTTATTGCGAACACATGGGGCGCTAACTCAATTCACCATGCTTGAGATCTACTTAATCAGTTTCTTTGTGTCCGTATTCAAGCTGACGGATTTCTCCGACGTCTATTACGGGGTTGGTACCTATAGTTTTGTCGCCCTTTTTGTCTTCTTGTTTTATGCGCAAAGGGAGTACAACCCAGAACTGTTTTGGAGGCGTTACCATGAGCAATGCGGCTAACGGGCAAAGCCAAAGCCTAAAACTCTGTGTGCTGTGTCGCGCCACCAATCACGGTGACCACAGCCACTGCTATCGCTGCAAAACTCCTTTGTACTACCGCAAACCCGGCAGTTTACAAGCCAGTTGGGCGTTTTTGATCACGGCCTTTATCCTGTTGTTTCCAGCTAATTTTTTCCCCATTACTCAGCTGACTAACCAGGGCAAAGTCACTTACGACACCATTTTTACTGGGATTATGTCACTGGTCCAATCGGATATGATCCCCATCGCGATTATCGTGTTCATCGCCAGTATATTGGTGCCTTGGCTTAAAATTTTTGGGATTTTTGTAGTACTCTTAGCGATACAGCTTAAATTACCTTTATCTACCAAACAGTTAGCAGCCGCATTTAGAGTCATCGAATGGATAGGACGTTGGTCTATGTTGGACTTATTTGTTATTTCCATCATGGTAGCCATCGTCAATATGGGGCAATTACTGGACGCTAAACCAGCACCAGCAGCCACGGCCTTTGCAGCAGTAATTTTGTTTACGCAGTTGGCTGCCAAGTCGTTGGATACGCGTTTGTTATGGGATCGCATGGAAAATAAGAATGATTCAAACTGACACTCCCCAAGTGCAAAAGAAGAAACTGATCTCCCCTGTTTGGCTATTGCCAATTCTCGCTCTGATCCTCGCAGGTTACCTCGGGTTCAAAAGCTATAAAGAAGCCGGGCACCAGATCCGCATTCAGTTCCCTTCTGCTGACGGCATGGAAGTCAACAAGACTCTGGTCAAATACCAAGGTCTCACTGTAGGCAAAGTGGTAGATATCAGTTTGGCCGAAGAGTCCGGCGTTAATGTGGATGTCGTCATGGACCACAGGGTCGACGACCTACTTAACGAAGGTACAGAGTTTTGGCTGGTCGCTCCAAAGGCATCGATTACTGGGGTAGAAGGTCTGGACGCCCTCTTTTCAGGTAACTACATTTCTATGCTGCCGGGCGAAGGCAGTTCGGAAAGCTTTTTTAAAGCGCTCCCAGAAGCACCGGCTCTGCTGCCAAGCGACAACGGCATCTATGTTCGCCTGCAAACTGACCGCTTAGGCTCGATTAATATCGGCTCGCCCATAGTGTTCCAGCAGGTGCCCGTAGGACGTGTGGTCAACTATACCTTGACCTCCAAGCGCGACGTGGTGATTACCGGTTTTATCGAGCTTAAGTACACCCACTTAGTGCGCCAAGATTCGCGTTTTTGGAATGTCTCTGGAGTGAGTGCCAAAGCCGACTTGGGTGGCATTGAGGTAAAAACTGAAAGCTTGAGTACCATACTGGCGGGCGGCATCGCCTTCTCTTCACCCACAGACTCCGATTTGTACCTGCCAGCGCTGCCAAAGCGCTACCGCCTGTTTGAGAGCGAGCAAGAGAGCCTAATTAGTGGTGAGATACGCTTCTCTCAAGCTCAAGGCATTAAAGCTGGCTCGCAGATTCTGTATCGTCAAATCAGCATAGGAGAAGTCACTCAAGTCGAGTTGACCGATGACGATGTGGTTGCCACTGCCGAGATTTTCCAAGGCTATTGGGAGTTGATTAAGCAAGACAGTCAATTTTGGCGACAAGGGGCCGAGTTCAGCCTCGACGGCATTAAACACCCAGAGCGCTTGATCACAGGCGAAGCCATTGAACTTTTACCTGGTACTCAACCGCTTGAATCCCTTGACTTCAAGTTAGCCGACGCGGCACCTGAGCAAGACAATAAAAACATCGCTTTGCGTCTGTACGCTGAACAAAATCCTGGCGTAAGCGCCGGCGCCAAAATTAGCTACAAAGCCTTCCCAATTGGCGAGGTTACTAAAGTAAATCTTGCCGATGACCTGTCGCAAGTGGAAATCGCCGCCGAGATTTATCCTGAGTTCAAGCGCCTTATTGGCCCTAGCAGCTTGTTCTTGGAGAAGTCGCTGTTACAAGTCGACGCAAGCTTAGCCGGTGTTGAAGTAAGCACTGGAGACGTCACTCAGGCTTTATCTGGCGAGCTTGAGCTGATTATCGACAAAGAGTTGAAACTGGATACAAAATCAGGCTTCCCCGTATTTCGCAACCAAACTCATGCAGCGCAAACAGTTAAGCGCGCCAATTATCGCCGCATCGAATTGACCTCGGCCAACGCGGCCGACCTCGCCCCCGGCTCCAGCGTCGACTATCGCTCTATGCCAGTCGGTGAAGTTGAACGAGTTGAGTGGAATGCCAAAGCCGATCGCTTTGACGTCACCCTGGCAATTGAGCCGACCTACGCCAACTTACTCACGCCTGCAACCGTGTTCTGGCGCCACAGTGCAGTATCGGTAGAGGCCGGCCTCGATGGTATCCAAGTGGATGTAGCGCCAGTTACTACCCTACTCCATGGCGGTGTGACTTTAGGTCACCTTAGCGAAAATCCTGACAGTGCTGACAAGCATTTGTACTCTGACCAAGCCAGTGCCATGGCCCAAATGCAAAGTGCCCGCATTCGCTTTGACGTCGACCACGAATTTAAGCTGGGTAATCCGGTTAAATACCAAGGCTTTGAAATTGGCAAAATCGCCAACATAGAACTGAGTCCAGATCTGCAAAGTCAGTTTGTCAGCGTGGACATTCAAGGCCAGTATGCCGAGCAATTCTTTACTCAAGGTACCCGTTTCTACCCGGTAAGCGCAGAAATCGGTTTAGGCGGGGTTGAGAACCTAGCCACTTTGATTACTGGAAGCTACATTGGTGCCATTCCTGGTGAGGGCCCTGCGACCAAAGAGTTCTTCGGGCTGGGCAACGCGCCAGTTTCAAGCCATTACTTACCTGGACTCAACATATACCTGAGTCACCAAAGTTTGGGCTCGGTCAAAGTAGGAACTCCCATCGTATATCGCGGCATTGCGATTGGTGCCGTGAGTCACTATCAACTCAACGACCAAGCCAATGGCCTAAATATTCTGGTGAACATTCAACCTGAGTTTACTCACTTAGTGAATAAAACCAGCCGATTCTGGAACTTGTCTGGAGTAGTGTTTGAGTTGGGGCTGTTTTCGGGTGCCAAACTTGAGGCCGGCTCGCTCGACACCATTTTGGCAGGCGGAATTGGGGTTGCTACTCGGGAGTCAAATCAAATCGACAACCAACTTAGCGATGGCGACCAATTGCGATTGCGCGAGCGCGTCCAAAGCGAGTGGTTGAACTGGAAGCCTGAGCTGAGCCCCTTGTCTGAGAATTAGTCTCAGCCCTAGGCATTAGTTTTAATTTAGCCGTAAAACCAATAGGCGGTCGCAATGGCCGCCAAGATCCCTGCCGCATCAGCGGCCAGTCCACAGGCAACCGCATGGCGACCGTTGCGAATACCCACAGCGCCAAAGTACACCGCCAAGACATAAAAAGTGGTTTCGGTTGAACCTTGGAAAATCGCTGCCAGTCGCCCCGCAAACGAATCCACTCCATAGTGTTGCATGGTTTCGAGCATCAAGGCGCGTGCACCTGAACCACTAAAGGGTTTCATCAATCCGGTTGGCAGCGCATCGATAAAACGCAAATCCCAACCGGTGGGATTGAGCACCCACACCAAGGCGCTCAACAGACCATCAAGCGCCCCTGAGGCGCGAAACACCCCTATCGCCAGTAACATGGCCACCAAATAAGGGATCAGCTTAATCGCCTGGTCAAAGCCCTGCTTAGCGCCTTCTAAAAAGAGATCGTAAATCGGCAGTTTGCGCGCACCGGCGACCAGCACAAAAGCAAACACCAAAGACAGTAACAGTCCATTGCCGGTCAAGGCTGAGAAGTGGTTGAGCTCATCCACGGTTAAGGTGGCCAAGTACATGACAAACGCCGCCATGGTCGCCACACCAAAGGCCAAATAGCCCATGATCACCGCTTGCATCAGATTCAAACGCTGCACCCAGGCCACGCAGGCCAAGCCCACCAAAGTGGAGCAAAAGGTACTCAGCAGAATCGGTAAAAACACCGCGGCGGGGTCTTCCGCGCCTTGTTGCGCGCGATACAAAAAAATGGTGACCGGCAGTATGGTCACCGCCGAAGTATTAAGGACCAAAAACAGGATTTGCGCGTTACTCGCGGAGCTAGGGCTCGGGTTTAGGCTTTGTAGGTCCTGCATGGCCTTAAGCCCTAAAGGGGTCGCGGCGTTATCCAACCCAAGCGCGTTGGCAGTTAGGTTCATAGTGATACTGCCGTAGGCTTTGTGTCCTTTGGGCACCTCTGGCATTAGGCGGCTCAATAGAGGTTCAAGCACCCTTGCCAGCAGTGCCACCATACCCGACGCCTCGCCCAAGCGCATAAGGCCCAGCCACAGAGTAAGCACACCAACAAGCCCCAGCGCGATTTCAGCGCTTAACTTGGCCATAGAGAAACACGCGGCCACCACATCCGGCACCACTTGGGTATTACCTAATCCCAGCTGGATCACAATGCTTATTGCCGCTATCGCAAACAGCCCAAACCAAATTCGATTAAGCACACATCTTCCCTGTTATTGTTTTATTGGGCATCGACCTAACACAGACACCCACCATTAATTGCGAGTGTAACCAATCGTTTGGCGCAATCCCAGCGCGCCGTGGTTACTGTGTGGACTCGCTATGATAAACTTTGCCCACTTTAATTTTCAGCGAGTCTCCCGCGTGACCACCGCTCCGTTAAATCCGCACTTTCTAGCGCACATAGAAACCATAATGCCCGAGCACTTATCCATGGACGAGTTCGTGGATTACTGTCAGCGCCCTTTGCGCAAGGCCATTCGAGTTAACACCTTGAAAATCAGTGTCGATGATTTTATCGAGAGAATGTCTGAACGGGGATGGCAACTGGCTCCTGTGCCCTGGTGCGATTGCGGCTTTTGGCTCAGCGGTGAGGACCAAACCCAGTCGATTGCGAATTTACCTGAGCACTTAAGTGGCTTGTTTTACATTCAAGAAGCCAGCTCCATGATGCCACCCAGCGCCCTCTTTAAAGATTTACCTGAGGTTGAGCGCTTATTGGATGTGGCTTCGGCACCCGGCTCGAAGACCACCCAAATCGCGGCCCTGATGAACAATCAAGGGGTGCTGGTCGCCAATGAGTACTCTGCCAGTCGCATCAAAGGTCTGTATGGAAACCTGCAGCGGCTAGGCATCAAGAACACAGTGCTGACCAACTTCGACGGTCATGTGTTCGGACACTACATGTACGAGTGCTTTGACGCCATTCAACTGGATGCACCCTGTGGCGGAGAAGGCACCATCCGCAAGGACAAATCAGCGCTGGACAATTGGGGACAAGCGCATATTGACGCTATCGCCCAGGTGCAAAAAGGACTGATGCTATCGGCGTTTCGCGCCCTTAAAGTGGGCGGTGAAATGGTGTACTCCACCTGCACCTTGAATCATCAGGAAAACCAAGAGGTGTGCGCCTACCTCAAGGACACCTTTGGCGAAGCAGTGGAATTCGTTTCCCTTAGCGGACTATTTGAAGGCTGCGAAAAAGCGCTAACCCCAGAGGGCTTTTTGCACATTTGGCCGCAGATCTTTGATAGCGAAGGTTTCTTTGTGGCGCGCATTCGCAAAACCGCTTCAGTGCCTGAGAGTGATGAAACGACCCGCCCTATCGGAAAGCTCCCGTTTAAACCGGCTTCCCGAAAGCAGGTACAGCTAATTAGTCAGTACTTTAGCCAACAGTTTGGTATCGATTTAGCTGGGCAAGGGGTCATCTACATCCGCGAGCAAGAATTTTGGCTGTTCCCCGAAGCCTTTGAACCACTAATAGGTAAAGTGCGCTTCGGTCGGATTGGAATTCGCCTAGCGGATCAACTGAAAAAAGGATTTAAAACTCATCACGACGCGGTTATGGCCTTGGCAAAACCGAACGAACTGAGTGCTCAGGTGAACGCCGAGGGTGCTAAAACCTACTTAATGGGAAGAGATGTTCCAATCGACACAACTCTGCCGCCAGGTGAGTGTATTGTGGTGTTTGAAGACCAGGTTTTGGGCCTCGCTAAACCCGTAGCAAAGCGCCTCAAAAACAATCTACCAAGGGAATTGGTGCGCGATCGAATTAGCAATTAAGTTTTTTGCGATATTTTTTGCTGAATTTTCTAGCATTCGCAGAATCTTATACTAGACTCTTTCATTAGCGCACGGCTCCTCAGCGAGCCATTCCCCTAGCCCAGAACACCGGACTCGTTCTGGGCCATTTTTTTTCTAGCCCCCCAGAAATCGATTTCCGCTTCCACGTTTGAATTGGGACGCTTTAGTTTGCTGCGAGTTTGAAGAGATTAAAGTAGTTAGCCGTGGTTTGCTGAGCCAGCGCTTCAAGGCGCTCACCGCGAAGATCCGCAAGGAATTGGGCCAAATCGGCAACAAACGCCGGTTGGTTTTCTTTGCCGCGATGTGGCACTGGCGCCAAATACGGCGAATCCGTCTCAATTAACAATCGATCTAATGGGATTTGTTTGGCCACTGCCTGTAATTCTTTGGCGTTTTTAAAGCTAACAATGCCAGACATAGAGATGTACATACCCAAATCTAGCGCCGCTTTGGCCATTTCCCAGTTCTCGGTAAAGCAGTGCAACACACCACCGCACTGCTCGACACCACCGTCCTTCAACAGCTGAATCGTGTCTTCACGGGCATCGCGGGTGTGCACAATGACAGGCTTGTCTAACTCCACCGCCAAACCGATTTGGGCAGTGAAATACTCTTGTTGAGTGTCTTTGGAATCTTTGGAGTAGTAGTAATCAAGCCCTGTCTCACCAATGGCCACCACATTTGCCGCACTGGCTTGTTGCCGAAGCAGTTCAATGTCTAGCCCATCGTCCACATCTAATGGGTGAACTCCAGCCGACAGCGATACGCCCTCAAGTCCGGCGACCATGTCCTTCATCGACTCAAATTCGCTTTGGCACACACTAACGCACAAAAAGTGGTTTACACCTCGGGAACGGGCGCCCTCGAGTAGCTTGGCGACTGAGTCGCGATCCGGGGCATTCTTAAGGCGATTTAGGTGACAATGAGAGTCGACGAACATGCTCGTCCTCGTAAAGGCTAAAAAATGAAAGTGCGAGGATACCAGTTAAATGGTAGAGGTCAACTCGCCAGAGCTCAGCTTGGCGGCCAGTAGATTCTCGATTTGGCTCTTGTGCAGTTCCACATCGCTATCGATGCGAACACCAATTCCTTGGGGTCGACCACCTTGAGCACCGAGGGGATTAATCCAGCACACAGTGCCTTGGAACTCATGGGTAGTGGCGGAGCCAGGCAGACGGTAAGCAATGCTCACCTTTTGCTCCATTTGGTAGGACTCGCGAGTAGTAATAAACAGACCAGCGGGAGAAATGAACGGCATATAAGCACGGTATAAGTGTTCCACCGTTTCAAAATTTGCCAATAGTTCTGCCATAAATCTCTCTTAAAAAGTCTCTCGAATGCTGGCTTTATTGCTTCGCCGCTTGCTGATAGTCTAAAACGAGTCTGGTACATAATGCCACATAATTCACACTTGGCATATGAGCAAGCTGTTGGCGTACCTGAGATATTTCGCTGATCAGTGCCGACAAACGATTGGCGAATGCGCGCTGACTAGCGAGGATAGAACCCATCTTTTTCGATATCAACCAATGCAACACGTGCAGGCTGTCGGCGGGCTGGTCTTGAGTGTACTGGCACAGAGTGGCGGAGACCTGCCCTTTGGCCAGCGCATTTGACCACTCTTTACGGGCGCTTTGCAGTTGCTCTAAGCGCTCTTGTCCTTGCTGTTGCAACATAGCGTATGGGCCACCGAGCACGTCATAGGTCCAACCCACAGTATTCCAATCGACACCTTGGTTTTGCAACCAGTCGCGGCTTTGGGCTTTGCTGACTTGCGTCAGCGCCACATTCTGGCAACGGCTGCGAATGGTGGCGGGTAGCAATCCCGCTTTGGCAGAGGCCAACACAATAAAACAGTTGGCCGCTGGCTCTTCCAAGGTTTTAAGGAGCGCATTGGCCGCCGCGTGATTGAGCTGTTCCGCTTGCCAGATAATCGCTACTCGAGCGCCACCTTGTTGGGCGGTTTTTGACAGAGCACTGGTAAGCTCGCGAATTTGGTCAACCTTGATTTGGTTGCCATCGGCTTTGATTGAGTAGGCATCCGGGTGGGTGCCCGCTGCTAACAAGTGGCAACTCTTACACTGGCCACACGCGTTACCGTTTAAGCACAACAGACCTTGCAACAACCGATTTAACAGCACCTCAGCGCCCTGCTCCTTTGACAGAGGCAGCAACAAAGCATGGGCCAGTTGGCCTTCATGGGCTTGCGCGAGCAATTTGTTGAGCGTTGGCTCTAACCAGGGCGCCAAAGGTTGTTGCATGGGCTCTATGCTCCTAAGTGGGCGTTTAAGCTGTCGCGAATTTGTGCGGTTACCACTTCAAGCTCGCGTCCTGCATCTATGGTCACTATGCTGTCATCCGCAGCCGCTAGTCGCAAGTAGGCTTCACGAGTGCGCTCAAAGAAGTCCAACGCCTGGCGCTCAATTCGGTCTAGCTCACCGCGGCCCGCGGCACGGGCTAACCCTTGCGCTGGGTCAATGTCCATATACAGGGTCAAGTCCGGCTTAAAGCCTTGCAAAGTCACATCACTAATATCATCCACCAGTTTGCCCAACTTTCGGCCGCCACCTTGATAGGCGCGGGAGCTAAGGTCGTGGCGATCACCGATAACCCAAGTGCCTTTGGCTAACGCGGGCTTGATAAGATTATCTACCAGTTGCGCACGAGCAGCGTACATCAACAAACACTCGGCGGTATCGCTGAGCGGATCGCCATCCACTTCTTCTTTGGTGATAGCGCGAATGCGCTCCGCCACAGGTGTACCACCAGGCTCGCGAGTGGTGATGACATCGGTAATGCCATGGGACTCAAGTACCGCTTTTACGGTAGCGATTGCGGTGGATTTGCCGGCGCCTTCTAGGCCTTCGATGACGATGAACTGTGCTTTCACTTTCGGGTTCTCAAATACTCTCGGACCGCCTTGTTGTGGTCCGCTAAATTCTTAGAAAAGGTGTGGCCGCCCTTGTTGTTGGCGACAAAATACAAATAATCGACGTCAGCAGGATGTGCGGCTGCTTCTAGCGACGCCAAACTCACACTGGAAATCGGTGTTGGTGGCAGGCCATCGATGCGATAGGTGTTGTAAGCGGTCTTCTCATGTAGGTGGGCTCGAGTGATGTCCCCTTGATAGCGCTCGCCCAATCCGTAAATCACGGTAGGATCGGTTTGCAAGCGCATGCCTTTGTTGAGTCGGTTAACGAAAACCGCGGCGACCCAGTCTCGCTCGGAATCCAGCGCCGTCTCTTTTTCGATGATTGAGGCCAAAATCAGCAGTTCGTAAGGACTTTTAAGCGGCAGCTCAGGATCGCGCTCACTCCACACTCGCTCTAGGTGAGCTTGCAGAGTTTTGTGTGCTCGCTTAAACAATCTGAGATCCGAGTAGCCTTTAGTGAACTGATAGGTAGACGGGAAGAACCAGCCCTCTGGGTTGTCCTGCTCAATGCCCAAGGCCTTAGCCAGCGCTTGTGGTGATTCGACCTCGGCAGTGATACCAACCGTTTCGCGTAATTGTGCCAACCATTCGCGCAGATTACCGCCTTCAACCAAAGTGACTGAAAACTGCTTTTGCTTACCGTCCACCAGCAGGCGCATCACATCTAACAGACTTTGCCCTGGGGTTAACTCGTACCAACCGGTTTTGATGCGCGCCAATTCTGGATGCAGCTTTAACAGTATCTGACTGGAGTAATCCGCTAGCAAGCCGTCCGCTTTGTACCAGCCATTTCGACCGAGAGTGTTTAGAACTTGGTAACCCGACTGCCCCGCCGCTACTTCAAACTCAGTGGTTTGCTCAATCGCCAAGGGTTTAGCAAAACTTTGTTGTACCTGCCAAAGGGCATAGCCCGCAGCCACCACGGCTAAGGTGATGCCAAGTAGAACCCAGCGTAACCACTTAAGCATGGGGTTGCGCCTCGAGTTTATTGATCTCCTCGCGTAGGCGTTCAGCCCATGAAAGACTGTCGAATTGATACGGGCCGATGCGGTTTACCCCAATCACCGACGCCAATGCGTTGGTGTAGAGCGCGGCCGACATGTCGGAGAGTTGGCTAGGATTGATGGGGCTAACGTCAATATTGAGCTTACAAGCAATCGCCGCGCGCATTAATTGATAACGCATGACACCGGCGATCCCCGCCTGATTCACAGGTGGCAAATACAAAGTGTCTTTTTTTATAAACGCCAAATTGCCGCTAGCGGCGCCGACGATATTACCTTGAGTATCACGTGTCATGAACTCAGGCTCGTCACCGTACCAGGCTTGGCGCAGCAAGACTTGCTCGAGGCGATTTAAATGTTTGATGCCTGCAGTAATCGGCTGTTGTCCTAAGGGCGTTGAGTGGATACCCAGCTCAAGGCCATTTGCCTTCCAGCTTTGATAGTCCGGGTAGTCGTGAAGGGAGACAATGCATTGAGGCTCGCAAGGATTTGGCGGCGCATAACCACGCCCGCCTTCACCACGGGTGATGATCACTTTGATCACCACAGGCTCAGCAGCAGAGGGTAATTGGCGTTTAATAAAACGTCCGTGAGGGGCAAACCAAGCATCGAAGGCGTGGCGATCGGCAAACAGGCCTAAGCGCAAACTGGCGTCGCACAAGCGCGCTTGATGCGCTGGCCACCAGCACAAACGTCCGTTGGCGGCGCGTACTGTGGTAAATACCCCGTCGCCGTAGGCCAAGCCGCGATCCAGTGGCGATACACTCGCCGCCTCGCCGTTGACCCACGCCCTTGCTTTGCTCACTTAGTCGTCCTGACTGATTCGGCTTGCAACCGCTGACTGCTGGTTCTTGTACTTGGCGTTGTCGCGTTGGTTGTAAGGACGTGCGCAAGGACGATTCAATCGTTCGAAGTTCAAAGCGCCAATAGACATGCCTGGACGAAGAGCCAGTGGCAATTTGCCCGAGTTGTAGAACTCCAACACAATTTTGCCAGACCAGCCGGGATCGATTCGATGAGCGGTTACGTGAACCATAAGACCCAAGCGAGCTAGGGATGAACGGCCATCAAGCCAACCAACGATATCCGCAGGTAGCGTCACCGACTCATAAGTCACGGCTAACGCCAGCTGTCCTGGGTGCAAGAAAAAAGCCTCACCATCGGCGATTTCAATCTCGTCGCTCATGACACTATCCAGCGCTTTTTGCACTTCGGCGCGCGGGCCACTTAGGTCGATAAAAGCGGCAGTGTGGTCTTGGAACACGCGAAACTGGTTGCCCAGTTTAACGTCACAACTTACACCGTTAATGGCATCAGCCGCCGGTGGTGGCTCAATGGTCAGGGTGCCATTGGCCAAGCATTCCTCGATTTCGGTATCGGTTAAGCGCATCGGAACTTCTCTGTCTTGTGTTTTTAGTCTGGAAACGTTTTTAGTCTAACAAGTGCTTAATGCGGGATTTCAGCATATCAATGGCGATACGGTTTTTACCACCCCGAGGCACGATAATATCAGCGTATTGTTTTGAGGGATCAATAAATTGCATAAACATAGGGCGAACCGTTTTCTTGTATTGCTTGATCACTGACTCCATGGTGCGCCCGCGCTCTTGAATGTCGCGTTTTAGACGGCGCAACAGACAAATATCCAGCGGTGTATCCATAAACACAGAGGCCTGGATAAGCTCCCGCAGTTTCGGGTTAGTCAGCAACAAAATGCCCTCGAGAATGATCACCTTCTTAGGGGTTAGATGACGAACCTCGTCGGTTCGGGTGTGCTCCGAGTAGCTATAGCTTGGAATGTCTACCGCCTCGCCTTGTTGCAAAGCACTTAAATGCTCTGCCAACAAGTCGTGGTCCATGGCACTCGGGTGGTCATAGTTGGTTTTCACCCGCTCATCCATGGTCAGATGCGACTGGTCCTTGTAGTAGCAGTCTTCGTTGATCACCGCGATCTGGTCCGTATCCAGATCCCTTAGCAGCTCTTTGTAGATGGTATTGGCCAACAGGCTCTTACCCGAGGCGGAAGCGCCGGCTACGGCAATAATAATGCGCTCTTGTGACATACTCAGTGCCTACTCTTCGGTAATTTCGATTGATAAAGTGGCGTTACTGCCCAGTTTTACCAACTCGGCACTGGCTTGGCGGGCGATCGCTTTGTACAGCGCGCTCACATCGCCATCTGGGTCCGCTACCAAGGTAGGGTTGCCGTTATCCACTTCATTGCGAATTTGAGTATTTAACGGCAAACGGCCCAATAGCGGCACCTTGTAGCGCTTGGCGATATTCAGACCGCCGTCTTCACCGAAGATATGGTCTTTGTTGCCACACTCAGGGCACAAGTAGAAACTCATGTTTTCGACAATACCCAACACAGGAATGTTGGTTTTGTTGAACATGGTGATGCCCTTCTTAGCATCAGCAGTGGCAATGTCTTGAGGCGTGGTGACGACCACAGCGCCCGAAACCGGCACGTGCTGGCTCAGACTCAACTGAATATCACCTGTGCCCGGTGGCATGTCTACTACCAAGTAGTCCAACTCAGGCCACTCGGTTTCTTTGATAAGCTGGCCTAAAGCACCGGCGGCCATAGGACCGCGCCACACCGCCGCTTGCTCGTCTTGAATCATAAAGCCAATGGATTGAGCTGTAATCCCGTGGGCATACGCCGCCGACATGGTTTTGCCGTCAGCAGAAGTCGGGCGGAAGTCTTGCACGCCTAACATGATTGGCACTGATGGGCCGTAGATGTCCGCATCCAAAATACCGACTTTGGCACCTTCAGCAGCTAGCGCCAGGGCAAAGTTAACCGCAGTGGTGGATTTACCCACGCCACCTTTACCGGAAGACACTGCAATCACGTGCTTGATATTGTCGATTTTGCTGGCTTTATCGTTGAACTGGGCCTTTGGCGGTTGGAAATCAATCTCGCAGGACACTTCGTCAATGGCATCTATCACTACAAGCGCTTTGGTGATCGACATGACGCGGTCGCGATAGGTGCTCACACAAGTGTAGGGATAGCACAGACCCAGCTGCAGCTGCTTACCTTCAAGGCCGAGTTTCACTACGATGCCGGCGTCCACAAGACCCTGTTCTAGGTAGGGGTCTTGTTGTTGATTCAGTACAGCCAGTACGGGCGCGAGTAATTCTGGGGCGAGTTGGAAATCTTGTTGTTGTGACACCGGGAGCTCTCTCGTTGGCGAATTTTTCCTTATTGTACAGATAAATTTTCTGACTCGCCCTTAAAAACGCATACAAAAGCGTCATTTGCACCTTTGCCGGATGCAAAGCGCCGCTGCTTGAGTTAGTATTTGGCGATCTATTGAACATTTCATTTCAACTCCAGAGTTTGTCGACACACCATGACTCAAGCATCCAGAAAAATCTTAGTCACTAGCGCCCTGCCTTACGCCAATGGTCCAATCCATTTGGGGCACATGCTGGAATACATTCAGACCGACATTTGGTCGCGTTTTCAAAAGCTGCGTGGTCACGAGTGCCATTACATCTGCGCCGACGATGCCCACGGCACGCCAATCATGCTCAAAGCACAGCAGCTGGGAATTACGCCAGAAGAAATGATTGCTCAGGTGAACAAAGAGCACCAGGCGGACTTTGCTGACTTCGGTGTTGGCTTTGATAACTATCACAGTACTCACTCAGAAGAGAACCGCGCCTACTCGTCTGAGATTTACCTAAAGCTCAAAGAAAATGGTCACATCAAAACCAAGACCATTGCTCAGTTGTTTGACCCTGAAAAAGAAATGTTCCTGCCGGATCGCTTCGTTAAGGGCACCTGCCCTAAGTGTAAGAGCGAAGACCAGTACGGCGACAACTGCGATAACTGTGGTGCCACCTACTCGCCAACCGAACTGATTAACCCGAAATCAGCGGTATCTGGCGCAACTCCTGTGATGAAAGAAACCGAGCACTTCTTCTTTGATTTGCCGGCCTTTGAAGACATGCTAAAAGCTTGGACCCACTCGGGCTCTTTGCAAGAAGAGATGGCCAACAAGCTCAACGAATGGTTTGAGCAAGGTCTGCAGCAGTGGGACATCACTCGCGACAGCCCGTACTTTGGCTTTGAAATTCCAGGCGCCCCTGGCAAGTACTTTTACGTATGGCTAGACGCGCCAATCGGTTACATGGGTTCGTTTAAGAACTTGTGCGACCGTCGCGACGACCTGAACTTCGATGATTTCTGGGGCAAAGACTCAGACGCTGAGGTGTATCACTTCATCGGTAAAGACATCGTCTACTTCCACAGTTTGTTCTGGCCAGCAATGCTTGAAGGCGCGGGTTTCCGCAAGCCTAACGCGGTATTTGCCCACGGCTATGTAACAGTGAACGGCGCCAAGATGTCCAAGTCTAAGGGCACCTTCATCAAGGCTCGCACCTACCTAGACAACCTTCAGCCTGAGTACCTGCGTTATTACTACGCGGCCAAGCTGAACTCGCGCATCAACGACTTGGACTTGGACCTAGAAGACTTTGTTCAGCGCGTGAATTCTGATCTTATCGGTAAGCTGGTTAACATCGCTTCTCGTACCGCGGGCTTTATCACCAAGCGCTTTGACGGCAAGTTGGCCGACAAAGTCGAAGACGAGCACATTTTGCAACACTGCATCGACAAGCAAGCGGTTATCGCTGACTTGTACGAGCAGCGCGAATTCTCTAAAGCCATGCGCGAAGTGATGGCACTGGCGGATATGGCCAATGCTTATATCGCTGAGCAAGCCCCATGGAAACTGGCCAAAGACGACGCCACTTTAGAGCAAGCCCACCAGGTTTGTACTCTAGCGCTTAGCATCTTCAAGGTACTAGTGACCTACTTGAAGCCAGTACTTCCTACCCTTGCCAAGGACGTGGAAGATTTCCTTGACGTCGAGCTGACCTGGAAAGACTTGGACGCTCGTTTGTTTGGTAAAGCCATCAACCCGTTTAAGGCTCTGATGCAACGCATCGATCCAAAGCACGTTGAAGCCATGGTTGAACAATCGAAAGAAAACTTGGAAGCCAGCGTTGTTGCACCGGCCGAAGCCGAGGAAGAAGCAGCTAAAGGTCCTTTGGCTGACGACCCGATTGCGGATGAAATCCAGTTCGACGATTTTGCCAAAATTGACCTTCGCATTGCCCGCATCGCCAAAGCCGAGCACGTAAAAGAAGCCAACAAGCTGTTGCGCTTGGAGCTAGACCTTGGCGGCGAAACCAAGCAAGTGTTTGCTGGTATCAAGTCGGCCTACTCTCCAGAAGATCTGGAAGGTAAGCTAACTGTGATGGTAGCGAACCTTGCCCCGCGTAAAATGCGCTTTGGTGTTTCAGAAGGCATGGTTCTAGCCGCAGGCCCTGGTGGTAAGGATTTGTGGATCCTCGAACCGCACGAAGGCGCTCAGCCGGGTATGCGCGTTAAGTAAGTGATTTGAGGCCCAACCTAGCGTTGGGCCTTTTTAATTCTCAGGATAAGCATGAGCTACGACGCTAAGAGCATTCGCATTCTGCGCGATGATGAAATTCGCAACACCATTCCATTCGAGCTTATCGGCTCGGTGGCGGCGGATTATGGCGTGTCCCCTAGCTGTGTGCGCAAAGCCTGGGAAGCGGCGCATATCGTGGGTGTGGATTTTGAACACTATGTACAACGCTACCTAAAGGGCGATAAGTCCATCGACAAAATTCCTGAATTTGAGCGCACCTACTTTGAGTTGATGAAAGCCGAAGTGAATCGCGCTAGACGTTAACTTTGCAACAGCTTTTCGGAAATATTGCAGCCAACACCCACGCCCGTCATTTCCGCGAAGTCCCGACCGTCATTACCGCGCAGGCGGTAATCTACCCAACCGCGAACAGCAG
>NZ_NRIR01000014.1 GCF_002282855.1 Paraferrimonas sedimenticola
TAAATATACGTTATGTATTGACATAAGCTATATGTTCACTTCGTTACATTGAGTTAAATATCGTTTTGGATACTTACTACAATCAACGGAGTGCCCACACAGATTGCTTGATAAATTGTTAAAGAACATTTGACCGTTTGTCTGGTCAGGGCTGCGTATTCTACGCGTTTCCCCTTGGCCGTCAAGCGCTTTTTGAAAAGTTTTTTCAAAGGGCTTTTTGGCCGCTAACTCGGAGGTTCAAAACCCGCTGCAATCACCGTTGTGATGCCGCCTCGCCGTGTCAGTGGATGCGCATTATAGGGAGCTCAGATTTAGGCGCAACCCCTTTTTCAAAAAAAAAGATCGCTAGGCGATCTTTTGTTCATTCTGTTGGGTTTTGCAGCGATTTTAGGGCTTATCAGCCAAATATCCCTGAATTAGCTCTAGTGCCTTAGGATCATCCCACTCAATAAAGGTTCTAGCAAAGGCCACCAGCTCGCCCTTTCGGTTCAAAATAAAGCTGGCGGGAATGATATCCAATGGAAAAACATTCCCTGTTTGCATCTTAGGATCAAAGTAGCTGTCGAACTCACCCAATTGATACTGCTTCAAGAACTCGTCCACCTTTGACTTGCCTTCTTTATCAATCGAGATAGGCAAAAACACAAAGTCTTGGTTGTCTACCGCTTGATCCAATTGCTTCAACGCTGGGATCTCACGAATACAAGGTGGGCACCAGGTCGCCCAAAAGTTGATCATTACCACTTTACCCTCAAAGGCTTCTAGGGTGACTGGCTCCCCTTTGGCATTTTCAAAGGTCACGCTTTCCAGCGGAAAGGGTTCTTTGAGAATAGTGATGCGATCTACGGTCGACTGAGGTTGAGGCTTTTCAGCTTTTTGGGCTTGCATGCCCGGATAGGCAGTAACGCTGGCCGAAGCCAGCGTTACTATTGTCATCAAAACGAATAAAACTAATCGCACTTACTTGTCTCGGTTAAGCAGAGCGTCAAGCTCAGCGCGTTGTTCATCGGTCATCGCGACTTCTTCTTTCGGCGCGTTGCGGCTGCGGCGAATGAAGGTGAACGCGATAGCTCCACCAAATAACAACAAACCAATAGGTCCCAACCACAAGACTAGGGTCTTAGGTTCCCAACGTGGCTTGTACAGCACGAAGTCACCATAACGGCTGGTCATAAACTCAACGATTTCCGCATCGGTTTTACCCGCGTCTACCATTTGGTAAACCTCGAGGCGCAAATCTTGCGCCACAGGCGAATTGGAATCGATCAAGTTTTGGTTTTGACACTGAGGACAGCGCAGCTCTTCCGCCAGCTTCAAGGCACGCTTTTGGTGCTCCACAGTTTTAAATTGATAAGTGTCCACCGGAGTAGCATTGGCAGTGGTTAGGGTAAGCCCCAACACCAATAGCGCACTCACAAAAGCGATGGCTAACTTTTTCATGATACGTCTTCCTTGGCTTGCTTGGCCTTCAGGCGCTCAATAACAGGCAATAGCTCTTTCTCAAAGATACGCGCATCGATTGGACCCGCGTAGCGGTATTGCACAATACCGTTTTCATCAATGATGTAAGTTTCCGGCGCGCCGTAAACACCCAAGTCCAAACCTAAACGGCCAGCCTTGTCATAGATGTTTAGCGTGTACGGATTACCCGTCATTTTCAGCTCTTTAATCGCCAAGTCACGCTCGTCGCGATAGTTCACGCCAATAATAGACACGATATTGCGACGAGCTAGGTTCATAAGGAATTGATGCTCGTATTTACACGACGGACACCAAGTCGCCCAAACGTTTACCAAAGCCACTTCGCCTTTGATGTCTGCGTTGGTCAGCATGCGACCTGGCTGGTGAACGTCTTCCAGATTAAACGCTGGCACTGGTTTTCCAATCAATGCCGATTCCAGCGCTTTTGGGTTGTACTCGCCTTTATCAATCTGAATCAGAGCGAACGCAAACATGCCCAATAGCGCAATTGCGATACCTAGAGGTAAGAACTTCATTCCTTTCATGGATTATTTCTCCGCTGAGGCTGCTTGCCCCTGCCATTTTTCACCTTTTTCTTCGGTGGTTTTCTTGGCGCGGTAACGTTTGTCAGATGCCGCTAGGAAACCACCCATCATCATAACCAGAGAACCGATCCACAACCAACGTACGAACGGCTTGTAGTTCAAACGAACTGCATAGTCACCGGCACCGATTGGGTCACCCATGGTGACGTATAGGTCGCGGAAGAAGCCCCAGTCGATACCCGCTTCAGTCATGTCCATGGTACGAACATTGTACTGACGACGATCAGGCTTCAAGAAAGCCACTTCTTTACCGTCGCGAGTTACGCTGATTTGCGCTTGCTCAGCGGTATAGTTAGGACCGCGTACACGCTTGGTCTCTAAATAGTTAAAGGTGTAGCCTGCCACTTCGCCAGACTTACCTGGGCCCATGCGCACGCTAATTTCTTCAGAGTAGTTAGAAACCATGGTGCCGCCGATAACTGCCATGGCAACACCCATGTGCGCCAGTGACATGCCAACTTGGCTGCGGCCAATGCGACGAGTGCTGAACTTACCATCAGAATCTTTGGCCAGATTGATCAGTTCGCGAATTGTGGCCAAGGTGACCCAAGTCGCAGTACCGATACCGAAGAATACCCAAGCGTTGAACTCACCACCGGCGATAAACGGAACCGCCAAACCAGTCGCCACAGCAATCGCGGCCAACGGCAGAAGCTGGCGCTTCATTTCTTCTTTCTTCGCACGCTTCCAACGGATGATCGGACCGATACCCATAAAGCAGAAGAGTACAAAAGCCAGAGGTACGAATACCGAGTTGAAGTACGGAGGACCTACAGAAATCTTACCCATACCCAAGGCATCGATTAGCAGCGGATACAGAGTACCAAGTAATACGGTACCGCAAGAAACGGTCAGTAGTACGTTACAGGTCAGCAGCATGGTCTCTTTCGACCAAAGGTCAAACTTAGCAGGGCTGGTCATTTCTGAAGCGCGCATCGCAAACAGCGTTAGCGAGCCACCAATGGCCAAACCAAGTAGTACCAGAATGAACATACCGCGGCTTGGGTCAGCTGCGAACGAGTGCACTGAAGTTAGAACACCAGAACGTACGATAAAGGTACCGAGCAAGCTCAAAGAGAATGCGAAGATAGCTAGCAAAACAGTCCAGTTACGGAAAGTCCCGCGCTTCTCGGTCACGATCAGTGAGTGCAGCAGTGCAGTACCAATCAACCAAGGCATAAAGGAGGCATTTTCAACTGGATCCCAGAACCACCAGCCGCCCCAGCCTAGCTCGTAGTAAGCCCACCAAGAGCCCAGAGCGATACCACCGGTTAGGAATACCCAAGCAGCCAAAGTCCAAGGACGGCTCCAACGGGCCCAAGCTGAGTCCAAACGACCACTCATCAGAGCAGCAATTGCGAATGCAAAACTCACAGAGAAACCAACATAGCCCAAGTACAGCATTGGTGGGTGGAAGATAAGACCCACGTCTTGAAGCATTGGGTTAAGGTCCCGGCCTTCCAGAGGCACTGGGTTCAAACGCTCAAACGGCGATGAAGTCAGTAGCATAAACAGACAGAAACCTACGGTAATCATGCCCAGTACCGCCAACACGCGCGCAGTGAAGACTTCTTCTAAGCCTTTACTGAACGTAGCGATAGCCGCAGACCATACGGACAGGGAGAATACCCAGAATAGCAATGAACCTTCGTGCCCACCCCAAACTGCAGAAATCTTAAAGAAGATTGGTAGTTGGGAGTTGGAGTGATTGGCCACATAGGCCACGGAGAAGTCGTCGGTGGCAAAGGCATAGGCCAACGCAACAACCGAGAAGGCTATAAAAGCAAACATGCCGTAGCTTAACGGCCAAGCATAGCGAACAAGGTATTGGTCTTTACGCGCTACACCAATCAGCGGGACAACACTAACTAGGATGGCAAATGCCAAACCAATAATCAGCGCAAAATGTCCTAACTCTGGGATCATGAGATTACCTCAGTGGTTTAACTTACGAATCAGCAAAAAAGCTGGTTGGTTAATTGAGTTGGCTGACCAACTCGTCTAATCCAGTAACAATGAATTAGCATTTAATGTTGTACATTTTAGTGGCAGCCTGTGTCCATGTCTGCCCTTTTCGTTAAATTCTGGGTGTCGGGTCGCATAACCGCCCGAACTAAAACCCCTGATTAAACGGTTGAGGAGCAGGCAAACTACTCTTCAGAGTGCAAGGTTTCAAGAAAGTTTCGGCCCGTTTGGAGATATTGCGTGGAACTGTGAGGCAGGACTCAAAGCTTGCCTTTGCTCAGTGCCCGCAATTGTCAATCACTGGTTAATGAAGCAGCTTTGCGTATAATCGATTAGCATTATATTGGCCAATTGGGCCATCAATTCAACTCGTTAAAGAAAATAAACCATGTCTACATTCTGGATCTTTTTAGCTTTAGTACTGGTGATTGGCCTTGCGCTAATCTGGGTACCGCACTTTCGTCAGCAGCAGCTGAACGCCAAGGAAGAGGCCGGTGTGCGCCGCTCAACCAACCTTGAACTGTTCAACGAACGCCTTTCTATTATGGAAAAAGAACTGGCCGATGGTGAACTCGACCAAGCGGAATTCGACGCACTAAAGCAGGAGCTAGAAATCGGCTTGCTGCAGGACATCAAAGATAAAGAAGACGAATCACTGAGCGAAGAACGCCAGCGTAAGTCTGCATTGTGGCCAGGCATTATGAGCTTGGCGTTGTTCGCCATTGTTGGCTACATGTACGCGAGTCTTGGTGAGCATCAATCGGTGACTCAGCCTGAAACCGTACAGCGCGAGCAAGACCCTCATGCCGGCATGGATCCAAACCAGCTGATGCAAAAACGGGTTGAGATGTTTGAAGCCCAAGTTCAGCAAGCACCGGACAACAGCCAAGCTTGGTTTAGTTTAGGCCACGCTTACATGTCTGCGAGCCAGTACCCTCAATCGATTGCCGCCTTTGATAAGGTGATGGAACTGGTTGGCGTTCACGCAGAACTGTTAGGTCCTAAAGCCACCGCCATGTACTACCAGAACGGCCAAAAAATTACGCCTGACGTTCAAGCGATTATTGATGAGTCGCTAAGCTTAGATGCCGCCGACCCGTCAACTTTGCTACTTGTGGCGATGGATGCTTTCTTCAAAGCCGAATATCAAGACGCGATTGACGCTTGGACCGCCATTCTCAACGGTGAACGTACTGACATCGATCGCAATGCAATCCTAGATGCTATCAACACCGCCAAGATGCGTCTGACGTCAGCGGGTGACCCTAGCCAAATCCCTAGCGACGTTGATCACGCTGGTGTAGACAGCGAAATGCCGAACGATGCCAATCATGCCAATGTTAAGAGCGAAATGCCTAACGATGCCGATCATGCTGCTGCCCGTGCGAGCATGGAACAGGCCAGCGACTCCGACGCTGCAGGCGAGAGCATCAGCGTAGAAGTTAGTGTCGCCGAAGCCCTGCGCGGTCAACTGCGCCCAACCGACATGGTATTTATCTACGCGCGCCATCAAGGTGGCGGTATGCCTCTGGCTGCAGTTCGCCTTGGTATCTCAGCACTTCCAACCACAGTGGTGCTAGATGACAGCAAGGCAATGAGCCCGCAGGCGACTATCAGCTCGGCGGACGTGGTTGAGATTATCGCCACTGTATCTCGCAATGGAGACATCCGCGCCGACAGTGGCGACCTGCAGGGCATAATTGCTACCGCTGAAGTGAAAGACGACGCTACCTATACTCTAGTGATTGATAAGGTCATCCCATAGGGGTGACTTTTCATCAAGCACAAAAAAGGCGACCTCAGGTCGCCTTTTTAGTGTTCGTCAGCTTGCGCTTACTTAGCCTTCGACATGTACTCAATCGTGGCTTTCAGATCGTCATCGCTGCAATCGGTGCACATGCCACCAGGAGGCATAGCGTTCAGACCTTGTTTTACGCTCAGAACCAGGGTATCCATGCCTTTCGCCAGACGGGGTTCCCAAGCGGCTGCATCGCCTTTCTTCGGCGCGCCAGCAACACCCATGTCGTGACAAACTCCACAAGCCTTGGCGTATACGGCTTCAGCGTCTTGAGCCAGAGCGTTGCCTGACAGACCCAAGGCTACGGCTGCAGCCATGTAAACCAACTTTTTCATGATAAATTTCCTGTTTGTTCCAAAAATCCAATATAAACAATGCATTACGCAGCGCTTGTTAACACTCTTATTAAATGCTCGCCCAGCTTACTACATTAGGTCTCAAAACGCATCTTTTTGTGATCCGCCTCGCGCGGTGCTTTCAGACCTAATTTCATAGCCTTTCATTAGCATTACTTTAAAAAGTTTCATAAAGATCGTTAGAATCTGAACTAGTTCAAATTGCTGAAAGTTAAACCGCCGAGAAGAGCGTCTCTACCGCTTGAGTATGGTAGCATTTGCTTCCTATTAGATTGGGCTAAACCTTGAGGAAACAGTGACAAATCCAACATCTGCGACGCCACTGCTTAGCGCCCGGCATCTGACATGTATTCGCGAAGAGCGCATCTTATTCGATGAGCTTAGCTTTGATATCGGACCCGGCGACATAGTACAGATCGAAGGCCCCAACGGTTCGGGTAAGACTAGCTTGCTGCGTATTTTGGCAGGCCTGTCACGTCCGTATGCCGGCGATGTACTTTATCAGCAAGATAACATTGTCGAAGCCCGCGATGCCTTTAATGCCGACTTGCTGTACTTTGGCCACCTACCAGGTGTTAAAAGCGAGCTAACCGCCGAAGAGAACCTAGACTTCAACTTAAAAATCTCTGGGTACAGCGGTTTTAACACACGAGAAATCCTGGGTAAGGTTAACTTAACTGGTTTTGAAGAGGCGCCAGCCGGTCATCTATCTGCCGGTCAGCATCGACGCACTGCGTTAGCCCGTCTGTGGAATTCGGATTGTCGGATTTGGATTCTGGACGAGCCTTTTACCGCAATCGATAAGCGCGGTGTCGCCGAGTTAGAGCAGATGTTACTCAACCATGCAGCGCAAGGCGGATGCGTGATCATTACCACTCACCAAGATTTGTCGCTGGAAGAAAATCGCCAGTATAAGAAGATTCGCCTCGAGTACCAGTACACTTAAGGCCGGCGCACTATGAATAAAAGAATTAGTTACAGCAAAGCTTTCTATACCGTGCTCAAGCGCGATATTCAGATTGCCATTCGCCACCAAGGCGACATTTTTAACCCTATTTTGTTTTTCATCATAGTGGTTACCCTATTCCCGCTTGGCATTGGTCCAGAAGCCAATACGCTTACTCGAATCGCGCCCGGCGTGATTTGGGTAGCGGCCTTGCTCGCATCCCTGTTATCCCTTGAGCGCCTGTTCAAAGCCGACCACGCCGATGGCAGCCTTGAGCAAATGATGCTCAGCCCTCAGCCTCTGGCGCTAATGGCTTTAGCAAAAGTGCTGGCCCACTGGATACTGACCGGTGTACCCGTGATCCTAGTTGCTCCGCTGTTGGCTGTTTTGCTGCACTTGGACGAAAATAGCTATGGAGCACTTATCGCCACCTTGGCCTTGGGCACTCCAGTACTTAGCTTAATCGGCGCTATCGGTGTTGCATTGACTGTAGGACTGCGTAAAGGTGGGGTACTATTGAGTTTATTAGTATTACCTTTATATATTCCGGTATTAATTTTCGCGACCAGCGCAATGGACGCTGCCTCGCTTAACAACCCTTATGACGGTCACCTTGCCATTATTGGCGCTATGTTGGCCGGTTCGTTAACCCTGGCGCCTATCGCGATTGGTGCCTCATTGCGTGTGAGTACAAACTAAAATGTGGAAATGGTTACACCCTTACGCTAACCCAGAAGCCGCTTACCGCCTCGCTGGTAAGTTTCTGCCCTGGTTCGCCGTTGCGGCGGTTGCTGCTATTGCAACTGGCACCATTTGGGGCTTAATGTTCGCCCCAGCGGATTATCAACAGGGCGATAGCTTTCGCATCATCTACATCCATGTGCCTGCCGCATCCATGTCGATGATGGTTTACATGTCGATGGCCATCACTGCATTTATCGGGCTGGTGTGGCAGTACAAGCAGTGCGATTGGGCCGCCGCCTCGATGGCGCCAATTGGTGCCGTATTCACCTTCATCGCGCTTGTGACCGGTGCAACTTGGGGCAAGCCTATGTGGGGCACTTGGTGGGTGTGGGATGCTCGCCTGACCGCTGAGTTGGTGTTGCTATTCTTGTACTTGGGTGTGATTGCGCTATACGCCTCGTTCGAAGACAAAGTACTGGCCGCCCGCGCTGCTGGTATTTTGGCTGTGGTTGGCGTAATTAATATTCCAATCATTAAATACTCAGTAGAGTGGTGGAGCTCGCTGCACCAACCTGCAACCATTAAGGTTACCGAAGAATCCAGCATGTCTTCAGATATGCTTTACCCGCTGCTAATCAACATACTTGGCTTTGGCCTGATGTTTGGTGCGCTGACTCTGGTTCGCTTCCGCGCCGAAATTTTAGCCCGCAACGCAATGCGTCCTTGGGTTCGTGAACTTGCTAAAGCCGAAGGAGTCAAATAATGCAGTTTGATAGTTTTGCAGATTTCATCAACATGGGCGGCTATGCTTTCTATGTATGGTTAGCTTATGGCGTGACCGCGACTGCTTTAGCAATCCTGATCGCGCACAGCTTGAAAAAGAAGTCTAAAGTGTTAAAAGAAATTGGGCAGAAAATTCAACGTGAAGATCGTCTGCGCCAGAACCGGAGTAATAAATCATGAACCCAAGACGTAAAAAACGCCTTGTCTTCGCCACCGCATTGGTAGTTGGTGTAGCAGCCATCGCTTCTCTGTTGCTGTATGCACTTAACTCAAACCTCAACCTGTTCTACACGCCGACAGAAATCGTCAACGGCAAGGAAGACACAGGTAAGCGTCCTGACGTGGGCGATCGCATTCGCGTTGGTGGTATGGTTACTGTCGGCACTCTACAACGCGACCCGAACAGCTTGTTCGTAGAGTTTGCAATTCACGACGCCGCCGGTGGTGAAATCATGGTTACCTATGATGACCTGCTGCCAGATCTGTTCCGCGAAGGCCAGGGTATCGTTGCTCAAGGTGTTCTAGGTGAAGGCAATGTATTGGTTGCCTCAGAAGTGCTAGCCAAACACGATGAGAACTACATGCCGCCAGAAGTGGCTGAAGCCATGGGCCAAAGCCACCAACAGCTTGAGTACACCGACGGACAGAAGGCCAATCAAGGCTAACTCCCAAAAGAGTGACCACTCACTAATACCGCGCTTACAAAGCGCGGTATTTTTTTGCTTGAAGCATTGCCATTGTTCGCTATCTCGCCCCTTGCTACCTTAGACAGTCAGGATGTTGAAGTAAGAGAGCGATATGAAATGGATTTTAGCGCCGATACTAATGGCTTACAGTGCAACAGCCGTTGCCTGTGGCAATTCTCCTCAAGCTAAGGCACTTGCCGAGTTCATCATCAAGGACCCACAGCAACAGAGAGACTCGATTATCTGCGACCCTCGCCTAGTTTCAGCCGCCGCTCAAAAAGCGCAGCAAATGGCGTCTGCGGGCCTTGTGGCGCATAACTTAGGTGTTAGTCCCAATACGTTTGTGGAGGAGGCAGGTTTTGACTTGCCTTACTACTACGCGCCGGGTGGAAATCAGGTTGAAGCCATTGCTGGAGGCTATCCGAGCGCAGAGGAGGTGTGGGCTGGCTTCAAAAAGTCTACCTCAGGCCACAAGGAACATCTGCTTGGCACACTCGATTTTTACAGAGAGCAAGATAGGTTGGGGGTAGGTTACTTTTATGACTGGGACACGCCCCACATTCAATACTGGGTTGTATATCTGACCAAGGGCACCGACGATTCACCACCGCCGAGCTTTGAATCTACGCCGAACAAAGGCAACGAGGTGATGCTCAAACGCGAAGTCCCCAAGATAATGCCGACGAGTGAGCGTTAGCCTCTGAAATTTAGGCATAAAAAAACCGAGCCTAAGCTCGGTTTTTTCATGTCAGTGGGCTTACTCAGCAGCTGCTTCCGCTTCTACTTCTTCAGCCACTGGGCGGTCAACCAACTCGATGAATGCCATAGGGGCATTGTCACCGGTGCGGTAGCCACACTTAAGAATACGGGTGTAACCGCCAGGGCGTTCCTGGTAGCGTGGACCCAATTCGTTGAATAGTTTACCTACGACTTCTTGGTCGCGGGTGCGAGCAAACGCCAAACGACGGTTTGCAACGCTGTCACTTTTAGCAAGTGTAATTAAAGGTTCAACTACGCGACGCAGTTCTTTCGCTTTAGCTACAGTGGTTTTGATCACTTCGTGACGAACCAAAGAACCTGCCATGTTACGGAACATAGCTTGACGATGACTGCTGTTGCGGTTTAGTTGACGACCACTCTTACGATGGCGCATGACCTAATCCTTATAACCTGTATCTGTACTAATCTGGCTTATAGGTCGTCTAGCAAGCTGGCAGGTGGCCAGTTTTCCAGACGCATACCCAACGACAGGCCACGAGATGCCAAAACGTCCTTAATTTCAGTAAGAGACTTCTTACCAAGGTTAGGAGTTTTCAGCAGCTCAACCTCTGTGCGTTGTACCAGATCACCGATGTAGTGAATCGCTTCAGCCTTCAAACAGTTGGCTGAACGTACAGTAAGCTCAAGATCGTCGACAGGACGCAGTAGAATCGGATCGAATTCTGGCTTCTCTTCTTTCTCTTCAGGCTCTGACACATCACGAAGCTCAACAAAGGCTTCTAGCTGTTCGGCCAGGATAGTCGCAGAGCGACGGATGGCCTCTTCTGGGTCAAGCGTACCATTGGTAGTCATATCGATGACTAGCTTGTCCAGGTCAGTGCGCTGTTCTACACGAGCCGCTTCAACATTGTAAGCAATGCGCGCAACAGGTGAGAAAGAAGCATCTACCAACAGGCGACCGATTGGACGCTCGTCGTCTTCGGCTTGGGCACGGGCAGAAGCCGGTACATAGCCGCGACCGCGTTCAACGCTAATTCGCATGTTGATGTCAGTATCACCAGTCAAGTGACAAATCACGTGATCCGGGTTCATGATGGTAACGTCACCGTCGTGGGTGATGTCACCAGCTACTACAGGGCCTGTGCCCGACTTGTTTAGAGTCAGCACAGCCTCGTCTTTACCTTCGATCTTAACTGCCAAACCTTTTAGGTTAAGCAGAATCTCTAGGATGTCTTCTTGAACGCCTTCCTTGCTGCTGTACTCGTGCAGTACACCGTCAATCTCAACTTGAGTTACGGCGCAACCAGGCATACTTGACAGCAAAATGCGACGAAGCGCATTACCCAATGTGTGTCCAAAACCACGCTCAAGCGGTTCCAGAGTCACCTTGGCGCGAGTTGGGCTAACTTGTTCAATATCAACAAGACGTGGCTTAAGAAATTCTGTAACAGAACCCTGCATTTTGTCCTCTCTATAAAAGTTGCTTTACTTAGAGTAAAGCTCGACGATCAGCTGTTCGTTAATTTCAGCAGACAAATCGCTGCGTTCTGGTAGGCGCTTGTAAGTGCCTTCCATTTTCGCGCTGTCTACTTCAACCCAAGTGGCTTGCTCGCGTTGGCCAGCCAATTCCAAAGAAGCCTTAATACGGGCTTGCTTTTGAGATTTTTCTCGGATGCTTACAACATCATTCGGTGAAACCTTGAATGATGGAATGTTAACAACGCGACCGTTAACCATAACGGCTTTGTGGCTAACAAGCTGACGAGACTCTGCACGAGTAGCGCCGAAACCCATGCGATAAACAACGTTATCCAGACGAGTTTCTAGCAATTGCAGTAGGTTCTCACCAGTATTGCCTTTGATTCGCGCAGCTTCTTTGTAGTAGTTGCGGAATTGCTTCTCAAGTACGCCGTACATACGACGAACTTTTTGTTTTTCACGTAACTGTACGCCGTAATCAGACAGACGACCGCGACGGGCGCCGTGCTGACCAGGTGCAGCTTCTAATTTACACTTAGAATCAATCGCTCGTACACCGCTTTTTAGGAACAGGTCAGTTCCTTCGCGGCGGCTAAGCTTGAGTTTAGGACCCAAGTATCTTGCCATGATCTTTCTCCAACTATTCCTAAGGGACGCTTACACGCGACGTTTCTTAGGAGGACGACAACCATTGTGAGGGATTGGGGTCACATCAGTAATGTTAGTGATGCGATATCCAGCAGCGTTCAAAGCGCGGATTGCACTTTCACGGCCTGGACCTGGGCCCTTCACAAAAACTTCAAGGTTTTTAACACCGTATTCTGCCGCAGCAGTACCGGCGCGCTCAGCAGCAACCTGAGCAGCAAATGGGGTAGACTTACGTGAGCCACGGAAGCCAGAACCACCTGCGGTTGCCCAAGAAAGAGCATTACCTTGACGATCGGTGATGGTTACGATGGTGTTGTTGAAAGATGCATGGATATGAGCCATGCCATCAGCAACTTGCTTACGAACGCGTTTACGAGAACGTGACGGAACTTTAGCCATAACTTAAAACCTTCCCGTTACTTCTTAATTGGTTTACGAGGACCTTTACGCGTACGCGCATTGGTCTTAGTACGTTGTCCACGAAGTGGAAGGCTACGACGGTGGCGTAGTCCACGATAGCAACCAAGGTCCATAAGACGCTTGATGTTCATGGATACTTCACGACGGAGGTCACCCTCTACAGTGAACTTGGCCACTTCTTCACGAAGCAGGTCGATTTGAGCTTCGTCTAGTTCCTTGATCTTCACATCTTCAGCGATGCCAGCGCCGGCACAAATAGCTTGTGCGCGGGTTAGGCCAATGCCGTAGATTGCAGTTAAAGCGATAACTGCGTGTTTCTGATCAGGAATGTTAATGCCAGCAATACGGGCCACTATGCACTCCTAAAATAGTTAAAGGTCCAACTGCGAAAAGCCCGGTAGGATACTCAACAGTTGAACGATTTGCAAACAAAATATTTGTCAGCCCAGTGTGGGCTGACAAACGGTCTTTCTTAGCCTTGACGCTGTTTGTGTTTAGGTTCAACACAAATCACGCGAACAACGCCATTTCGCTTGATGATCTTGCAGTTACGGCAGATCTTCTTCACGGAAGCACGAACTTTCATTTCATCACTCCGTTTAACTTAGCGCCCATAGCGATCGAGATTCGCTTTGTTCACTAGGTTAGCCTTCTTCATGACAGACTCATATTGATGGGACATCATATGGGTCTGTACCTGTGCCATAAAGTCCATGATTACCACTACCATAATCAGTAGGGAGGTACCGCCAAAGTAGAACGGTACATTCCAGGTAACTAGCATGAACTCTGGAATTAAACAGATAAAGGTAATGTACACCGCGCCCGCTAGGGTCAAACGAGTCATCACTTTATCGATGTATCGCGAGGTCTGTTCGCCTGGGCGTATACCCGGGATGAACGCACCAGATTTCTTCAGGTTATCTGCTGTCTCGCGTGGATTAAAGACCAACGCGGTGTAGAAGAAACAGAAGAACACAATCGCTGCTGCATACAACACAATATAAGCAGGTTGGCCTGGCGATAACGCCAGTGAAATATCACTTAGCCAAGTCATGCTCTCACTTTGACCAAACCACTGAGCCAGTGTGCTTGGGAACAAAATGATGCTCGATGCAAAAATAGGTGGGATAACACCCGCCATATTAATCTTCAGCGGCAAGTGGGTGCTCTGACCGGCAAACACCTTACGGCCTTGCTGGCGCTTGGCGTAGTTAACGACGATTCGACGTTGACCACGTTCCACAAATACCACGAAGTAAGTAACAGCAAATACGATTACTGCCATTAGCAGCAATACTAGTACGTTCAGGTCGCCTTGACGCGCCTGCTCGGCAGTTTGACCAATGGCTGGCGGTAGACCCGCCACGATACCTGCAAAAATCAGGATCGAAATACCATTACCAATGCCACGCTCAGTAATTTGCTCACCCAACCACATCAAGAACATGGTTCCGGTAACCAAACTCACTACCGCCACAAAGTAGAACCCGATACCGGCGTTAACCACCAGGCCAGGAACTAGGTTTGGCAAGCCGGTGGCAATACCCACCGACTGCATTGTGGCCAGTACAAGCGTCATGTACCGAGTGTATTGACTGATTTTCTTGCGGCCGGCTTCGCCGTCCTTTTTCAGCTCCATGAAATGTGGGTGAACCACAGTCATCAGCTGCATGATAATCGATGCCGAAATGTACGGCATGATACCAAGTGCAAGAATCGAGGCACGCTCCAAAGCACCACCAGAGAACATGTTAAACATGTTAAGAATGGTGCCTTTTTGTTGCTCGAAGACATCAGCCAATACGGCCGCGTCAATACCAGGAATTGGAACAAAGGATCCCGCTCTAAAAACGATGATCGCGCCAATCACGAACAAAAGTCGAGCTTTCAGTTCAGAAAGACCGCCCTTCGCGCTGTTTTTTTCAAGTCCTGGTTTTGCCATCGACGTATTATTCCTCGATCTTTCCACCGGCAGCTTCGATAGCTGCACGGGCACCTTTGGTTGCTTTTAGACCTTTAACGGTCACTGGGCGCTCAATGGTACCTGAAAGAACGATTTTCGCAAACTGGATATTGCGAGAAATAACATTCGCATCTTTTAAGCTGTTTAGGTCGACAACATCACCGGTCACTTTGGTCAGCTCGCTCAGACGAACTTCGCTGCGAACCAAAGACTTGCGTGAAGTGAAACCGAACTTAGGTAGACGCTGTTTCAAAGGCATTTGACCACCTTCGAAACCTACGCGTGGCATACCACCAGAACGAGATTTCTGACCTTTGTGACCACGGCCACCAGTCTTACCAAGACCAGAACCGATACCACGACCTACACGCTTGGCATCAGACTTAGAGCCTTCTGCTGGAGTTAAAGTGTTTAAACGCATCTTATTCCTCCACCGATACCATGTAGTAAACTTTGTTAACCATACCGCGAACTGAAGGAGTATCTTCTAGTTCAACAGTGTGGCCAATTTTACGTAGACCCAGACCAACTAGGGTGGCGCGGTGCTTAGGCAGACGGCCGATACCTGATTTGGTTTGAGTTACTTTGATAGTCTTTTTAGCCATGGTGCATTACCCCTGAATGTCTTCAACACTCAGACCACGCTTAGCAGCGACTTGAGCAGGTGACTTCATGTGCACCAGCGCGTCGATGGTTGCGCGAACGATGTTGATAGGGTTAGTGGAACCGTATGCTTTCGACAGTACATTGTGTACGCCTACAACTTCTAGTACGGCACGCATTGCACCACCGGCAATAATACCGGTACCTTCAGACGCTGGCTGCATGTAAACGCGCGAACCAGAGTGACGACCTTTAACAGGGTGGAACAGAGTTCCGTCGTTCAACTCAACAGTACGCATGTTACGGCGCGCTTTTTCCATAGCTTTTTGAATCGCTGCTGGAACTTCGCGAGCTTTACCGTAACCAAAGCCAACTTTGCCGTTACCATCACCAACTACAGTCAATGCTGTGAAGCTGAAGATACGGCCACCTTTAACTACTTTCGATACACGGTTAACTGCAATTAGCTTCTCTTGCAGATCACCGCCTTTCGCTTCGATGTTTGCCATTTTGACTCCCAACCTTAGAACTGGAGGCCAGCTTCACGAGCGGCGTCAGCTAGCGCTTGTACGCGACCGTGATACTTAAAGCCTGAACGATCGAATGCAACAGACTTAACGCCCTTCTCGATCGCACGCTCTGCGATAGTTTTACCAACCACTTTAGCCGCATCTACGTTGCCAGTGCCTTTCAGCTCAGCAGCAACCGCTTTTTCAACGGTAGAAGCTGCAGCCAGCACTTGTGCTTCAGGGCTAATAACCTGAGCGTAGATGTGACGCGGAGTGCGGTGAATAACCAGGCGGTTAACGCCCAGCTCTTGGATCTTCGCACGTGCGCGAGTAGCGCGACGCAAACGAGATGATTTCTTATCCATATCGCGTTACCTACTTCTTCTTGGCTTCTTTACGACGAACTTGCTCGTCAGCATAACGAACACCCTTACCTTTATAAGGTTCAGGAGCACGGTATGCGCGAATGTCAGCAGCAACTTGACCAACTACTTGCTTGTCAGCGCCTTTGATGACAAGTTCAGTTTGGCTTGGTGCTTCTGCAGTTACGCCTTCAGGAAGCGCGTATTCTACTGGGTGAGAGAAACCTAGGGTCAGGCTTACGCTCTTGCCTTTAACGGCACAACGATAACCAACACCGATTAGTTGTAGTTTCTTCTCAAAGCCGTCAGATACGCCTTTAACCATGTTGTTAACTAGTGCACGTGCGGTACCAGCTTGCGCCCAACCGTTTGGCTGACCTTCGCGAGGAGCGAAAGAAACCTTACCGTCAGCTACTGATACTTCAACAGCACTGTTAAATACGCGAGTCAATGAAGCTTTACCTTTTACGGTAACTTCTTGACCGTTTACCGCTACCTCTACGCCGGCAGGAATAGAGACTGGTGCTTTAGCTACACGAGACATTATTCCTTCCTTACGCTACGTAGCAGACAACTTCACCACCAAGGCCAGCGCTACGCGCAGCTCGGTCAGTCATCACGCCTTTAGAAGTAGATACGATTGCAACACCCAGACCACCCATTACTTTAGGTAGTTCATCTTTGCCTTTGTAGATACGCAGGCCAGGACGCGAAACGCGCTGGATAGTTTCAACCACTGGTTTGCCTTGGAAATACTTAAGTTCGATTTCCAGTTCAGGCTTGGCTTCGCTGGTTACTGCAAAGTCAGTAATGTAACCTTCTTCTTTCAATACCTTTGCTAAAGAAACTTTTAGCTTGGCAGAAGGCATGGTTACAGTTGCTTTGCTAGCAGCTTGGCCGTTACGAATACGCGTTAGCATATCCGCAATAGGATCTTGCATGCTCATAATTGGCTTACTCCCGTGACAAGTGCTTACCAGCTGGCCTTTTTAAGACCAGGAACTTCACCACGCATGGCAGCTTCGCGCAACTTGATACGGCTTAAACCGAACTTGCGTAAGAAACCATGAGGGCGGCCAGTTTGATTACAACGGTTACGCTGACGCGAAGCGCTGGAATCACGAGGCAGAGTTTGCAGCTTAAGGACTGCATCCCAACGCTCTTCATCTGAAGTCGCTGGATTTGCAATCAGCGCCTTAAGCGCCTGGCGCTTTTCAGCGTACTTGGCTACGAGTTTTGCACGTTTTGCTTCACGTGCTTTCATAGAAGTCTTTGCCATTACTCTAACCCTTATTTACGGAATGGGAAGTTGAAAGCGTTCAACAGAGCGCGACCTTCTTCGTCAGACTTCGCAGTTGTGGTAATGGTGATATCCATACCGCGAATCTTATCGATTTTATCGTAATCGATTTCTGGGAAGATGATTTGCTCACGCACGCCCATGCTGTAGTTGCCACGACCGTCGAAAGACTTAGGATTCAAGCCACGGAAGTCGCGAATACGCGGGATTGCGATGCTGATTAGACGCTCAAAGAATTCCCACATGCGCTCGCCACGCAGGGTTACTTTACAGCCAATTGGGTAGCCATCACGGATTTTGAAACCGGCAACCGACTTACGGGCTACGGTAACAACTGGCTTTTGACCGGCGATAGCAGTCATGTCGCTTACAGCGTGCTCCATAACTTTCTTATCGGCAACGGCTTCGCCAACACCCATGTTAAGGGTGATTTTCTCAATCCGAGGGACTTGCATGACACTGTTATAACCAAACTCTTTAACTAGAGCCGCTACAACAGTCTCTTTATAGGTATCATGCAGTTTCGCCATCGTTTAACTCCAAAAATTACTTAACGAGTTCATTGTTCGACTTGAAGAAACGAACTTTTTTGCCGTCTTCAATTCGGAAACCTACACGGTCCGCTTTACCAGTTTCTGGGTTACGGATCGCTACGTTTGATGTGTGAATTGGGGCTTCTTTCTCTACGATGCCACCTTGAACGCCCAACTGAGGGTTAGGTTTCTGGTGCTTCTTAACAAGATTGATGCCTTCAACAATCACTTTACCGGTAGGTAGAACAGAGGTGACTTTACCAGTCTTACCTTTATCCTTGCCTGCCAGGATTACTACTTCGTCTTCACGAATGATTTTCGCTGCCATTATTAGCTCCTTACAGTACTTCTGGGGCTAGTGACACAATTTTCATGAACTGCTCAGAGCGCAATTCACGGGTCACAGGTCCAAAGATACGTGTACCAATCGGCTGCAGGTTAGCGTTCAGAAGAACTGCTGCATTACGATCGAAGCGAATGACAGAGCCATCTGGACGACGAACGCCTTTCTTAGTACGGACTACCACCGCGTTGTATACATCACCTTTCTTCACTTTACCGCGAGGAATAGATTCCTTTACAGAAACCTTGATGATGTCGCCGATGCCGGCGTAACGACGGTGAGAGCCACCCAAGACCTTAATACACTGTACACTGCGAGCGCCACTGTTGTCGGCGACATCCAGAGTAGATTGCATTTGGATCATTTCAAGTGCTCCGCTATCGGTTACTACACAAATTTACCCTTTATTGGGCCCGCCAATTAGGCACAACTGCCTAAAAGGGCGCCGAAGTATAACACCCAAAAGAGCAAAAAGGTAGTTAAAAAATAAACGGCCCCAGAGGGGCCGCTTCACTATTACTTAATCCGTCAGAATTAAGCCTTTTCTACGATCTCAACCAGGGTCCAAGATTTGTTCTTAGACAACGGACGACATTCTTTAATAGAAACTTTGTCGCCAGTATTTGCTTGGTTTTGCTCGTCATGTACGTGCAGCTTAGTCGTACGCTTCATGAATTTCCCGTAGATTGGGTGCTTCACTTTACGCTCGATAGCAACTACGAAGGTTTTATCCATCTTGTCGCTGATCACTCGACCTTGCAAAGTACGAATTTTGTCGCTCATTACGCACCTGCCTTCTGGTTAAGGATGGTCTTAACGCGCGCAATGCTGCGGCGTACTTTCTTCAGCTCGTTAGTCTGATTCAACTGACCAGTGGCGTGTTGCATGCGCAGGTTGAACTGCTCACGCAACAGGCTCAGAAGTTCAGCGTTCAGCTCTTCAACGCTCTTTTGAGTTAGTTCGCTAGCTTTCATTACATCACCTGCTTAGTAACAAAGGTGGTCTTGATCGGAAGCTTGGCAGCTGCCAGTTCGAAGGCTTCACGAGCCAACTCAGCTGGAACACCTTCCATTTCGTACAAGACTTTGCCTGGTTGAATCTGGCAAACCCAGTATTCAACGTTACCTTTACCTTTACCCATACGCACTTCAAGCGGCTTGTTGGTAATTGGCTTGTCTGGGAAGACACGAATCCAAATTTTACCTTGACGCTTAATGTGACGAGTCATGGCACGACGTGCGGCTTCGATTTGACGAGCTGTAATACGGCCACGGCCAACAGCTTTCAAACCGAACTCGCCAAAGCTAACATCAGTTCCGTTCGCAAGACCGCGGTTGCGACCTTTGTGCATTTTGCGGAACTTCATTCGTTTTGGTTGCAGCATTACTGGCTCTCCTATTTACCGCGAGGCTTACGCTTTTGCGGCTTCGGTTGCTCTTGCTGCTGAAGTGGTAGACCGCCTAGAACTTCGCCTTTGAAGATCCAAACTTTAATACCAATTACACCGTAAGTGGTGTGTGCTTCGGCAGTTGAGTAATCGATGTCAGCACGCAGTGTATGCAATGGCACACGACCTTCACGGTACCATTCGGTACGTGCGATCTCGGCACCACCCAGACGACCGCTAACTTCAACTTTGATACCTTTGGCACCAAGACGCATGGCGTTCTGAACAGCGCGCTTCATAGCACGACGGAACATAACACGACGCTCAAGTTGAGAAGCGATGCTCTCTGCAACCAGTTTCGATTCCAGTTCAGGCTTGCGTACTTCGGCAATGTTGATTTGCGCAGAAGTACCAGTGAACTTAGCAATTTCTTGACGCAACTTTTCTACGTCTTCACCTTTCTTACCGATAACCACGCCTGGACGTGCGGTGTGAATGGTGACTCGAATGCTCTTAGCTGGACGCTCGATAACAATCTTGGAAACGCTTGCGCTTTTTAGTTTCTTTTCAAGAAACTTACGCACTTCCCAATCACTGTGCAGGTTGTCTGCATAGTCTTTGTCAGCGTACCAAGTCGAGATCCAAGGCTTGGTGATCCCTAAGCGGATACCATTAGGATGTACTTTTTGACCCATTGCTCACTCCTAGCGATCTGATACAACCACAGTGATGTGGCTGGTACGCTTGATGATACGATCCGCACGACCTTTGGCACGTGGCATGATGCGCTTCATAGTAGGACCTTCGTCAACGAAAACCTTAGCTACTTTAAGCTCATCGATGTCCAGACCGTCGTTATGTTCTGCGTTAGCAATTGCAGCATCCAAAACCTTTTTCATAAGCACAGCGGCTTTTTTAGGGCTGAATGCCAAAACTTCTAGAGCAGTTTCAACAGGTAGACCACGGATTTGGTCGGCTACTAGACGTGCCTTTTGAGGCGACGTACGAGCAAAACGGTGTTTAGATAAAACTTCCATCATACTCTCCTATTAACGCTTCTTCGCTTTCTTATCAGCAGCGTGGCCGCGATAAGTGCGAGTTGGCGCGAATTCGCCTAGTTTGTGGCCGATCATTTCGTCTGACACGAATACTGGAACGTGTTGACGACCATTATGGACAGCGATGGTCAAACCAATCATATCTGGAATGATCATGGAACGACGAGACCAAGTCTTGATAGGCTTCTTCTCGTTGTTCTCCACCGCTTTCTCTACCTTCTTCAGCAAGTGCAGGTCGATAAATGGACCTTTCTTGAGAGAACGTGGCATGGTGAATCCTCTTATTTCTTGTTACGACGGCGTACGATGTACTTGTCGGTACGCTTGTTCTTACGAGTCTTGTAACCCTTGGTTGGCATACCCCATGGAGACACAGGATGACGACCACCAGAGGTACGACCTTCACCACCACCGTGTGGGTGGTCAACCGGGTTCATAGCAACACCACGGACAGTAGGACGAACACCGCGCCAGCGGCTAGCACCAGCTTTACCAAGTTGGCGAAGCATGTGCTCAGCGTTACCTACTTCACCGACGGTCGCACGACACTCGGAAAGAACTTTACGCATTTCACCAGAACGCAGACGCAAGGTAACGTAAGCACCATCGCGAGCAACAATCTGAATGTACGCACCAGCAGAACGAGCCAATTGGCCGCCCTTACCAGGCTTTAATTCTACGTTATGAACAACAGAACCCACTGGGATGTTGCGCATTGGTAGGGCGTTACCTACCTTGATTTCAGCGTCAGCACCGCTGCGGATTGGGTCGCCAGCCTTAACACCTTTAGGGGCTAGGATGTAACGACGCTCACCATCAGCGTACAGTACCAAGGCGATGTTCGCTGAACGGTTTGGATCATACTCCAAACGCTCAACCTTACCTGGGATACCGTCTTTGTTACGCTTGAAGTCGATGATACGGTAGTGCTGCTTGTGACCACCGCCGATGTGGCGAGTAGTGATACGACCAGCATTGTTACGACCACCAGACTTTGACTTCTTGTCTAGAAGCGCTGCAAAAGGCTTACCTTTGTGCAGGTCGGCGTTAACCACTTTAACAACGTGGCGACGACCCGGAGAGGTAGGCTTACACTTAACGATTGCCATAATTCAAACTCCTTCGGATTACTCAGCGCCGCCAACGAAGTCTAGATCTTGGCCGTCAGCCAAAGTTACGTAGGCTTTTTTCCAGTCGATACGACGACCGAAACGAGCGCCAGTGCGCTTGGTTTTGCCTTTAGTAACCATGGTGCGAACACCTTTCACTTCAACTTCGAACAGTTTTTCAACAGCTGCTTTAACTTCAGACTTGGTAGCGTCCTTAGCAACTTTGAAAACGACAGTGTTGTTTTGCTCAGCTACAACAGTGCTCTTTTCAGAGATGTGTGGAGCAAGGATAACTTTCAGTAAACGTTCTTCACGGATCATGCCAGCATCTCCTCAATCTGCTTGATAGCGTCAGCAGTAATCAGCACTTTATCAAAGGCGATTAGGCTAACTGGGTCGATGCCCGCTACGTCGCGAACGTCAACCTTGTACAGGTTGCGAGCTGCCAAGAATAGATTCTCATCTACTTCCGGAGTCACGATAAGAACGTCAGTCAGATCCAGTTCTTTCAGCTTAGCTGCTAGCTCTTTAGTTTTAGGAGCTTCAACAGCAAACTTCTCAACAACGATCAGACGCTCTTGACGTACCAGCTCAGATAGGATGCTTTTGATGGCACCGCGGTACATCTTCTTGTTTACTTTTTGGCTGTGATCTTGTGGCTTAGCCGCAAAAGATACACCGCCACCGCGCCAGATTGGGCTGCGGATAGTACCAGCACGCGCGCGGCCAGTACCTTTTTGACGCCATGGCTTCTTGCCGCCACCAGAAACTTCTGAACGAGTCTTCTGAGCGCGAGTGCCTTGACGAGCATTAGCTGCGAAAGCAACTACTACTTGATGAACCAGAGCTTCGTTAAAATCGCGACCGAAGGTAGTTTCGGAAACTTCAAGAGCGCTTTGAGCGTCTTTCAATACCAATTCCATTACTATCTCCTAGGCTTACGCTTTAACAGCAGGCTTGATAATCAGGGTGCCGTTGTTGGCTCCTGGTACCGCGCCTTTGATTAATAGCAGGTTACGCTCAGCGTCAACACGTACTAGGTCCAAAGATTGAACTGTTACGCGCTCGTCGCCCATGTGACCAGCCATTTTTTTACCTTTGAACACGCGACCTGGGGTTTGGTTTTGACCAATTGAACCAGGCGCACGGTGCGCTAGAGAGTTACCGTGAGTCGCGTCTTGGGTTTTGAAGTTCCAACGCTTAACAGCGCCTTGGAAACCTTTACCTTTAGAACGACCAGTAACGTCTACCTTTGCAACGTCTGCAAAGATATCTACTTTAATTTCTGCACCAACTTCGATGCCTTCGCCTTCACCTTCGCCTAGACGGAATTCCCACAAACCACGACCGGCTTCAACGCCAGCCTTAGCAAAGTGACCCGCTTCTGCTTTGTTCACGCGATTAGCTTTTTTGGTGCCAGTAGTTACTTGAAGAGCGCGGTAACCGTCGGTGTCCAGATCGCGGATCTGGGTAACCTTGTTCGCTTCTACTTCTACTACTGTGACTGGGATAGATACGCCATCTTCGGTGAAGACGCGAGTCATACCCACTTTACGACCAATAAGACCGATAGCCATCTCTCAAACCTCTTTCGATTTAGATCTCTGCTTAACCCAGGCTGATCTGGACGTCAACGCCCGCAGCCAGATCCAAACGCATCAAAGCGTCAACGGTCTTTTCAGTGGGCTCCACAATGTCAACTAAGCGCTTGTGAGTACGGATTTCGTACTGGTCACGAGCATCTTTGTTTACGTGTGGAGAGATCAATACTGTATAGCGCTCTTTACGAGTAGGTAGTGGAATAGGACCACGTACCTGAGCACCAGTGCGCTTAGCAGTTTCAACGATCTCCGCTGTAGACTGATCGATCAGACGATGATCGAATGCCTTCAGGCGGATACGGATTCTTTGGTTCTGCATTAGACCAGAGCTCCCAAATTTAGACACATAAAAAACCACCCCTCTAAACTTCCTTAATTGGAGTCAGAGAGTGATTACTTTTAACCATTCGATTCCCAATCGGAATCGCTGTCTACCGGCTAACTGGTAACGAAAAGCTACCCTTTAGCTTGTTATCTCTTACTCGGATAATCCGAGTGAGGCGTGCATTATACACCTTTCAACTTTCGGCGCAACAACTGAATGAAAAACGATCGGAACGCAGCAAGTTTAGTCGAGACCAGCCCACTGCGCTTACAAAAAAGCCCGCGTTAAGCGGGCTTTTTGAGATTCTAACCTAAGTCAGAATTACTCTACGATAGTCGCTACAACACCAGCGCCTACAGTACGGCCACCTTCACGGATTGCGAAGCGCAGACCTTCGTCCATCGCGATTGGAGCAATTAGCTCTACAACCATCTTGATGTTGTCACCAGGCATTACCATTTCTACGCCTTCTGGCAGCTCGATGGTACCGGTTACGTCAGTAGTACGGAAGTAGAACTGTGGACGGTAACCTTTGAAGAATGGAGTGTGACGGCCACCTTCGTCTTTAGACAGAACGTATACTTCTGACTCGAACTTGGTGTGAGGAGTGATTGAACCAGGCTTAGCCAGTACTTGACCACGCTGAACTTCTTCACGCTTAGTACCACGCAGAAGAACACCACAGTTCTCACCAGCGCGACCTTCGTCTAGAAGCTTACGGAACATCTCAACACCAGTACAAGTAGTAGTAGTGGTCTCTTTGATACCTACGATTTCTACTTCGTCGCCTACACGGATGATACCGCGCTCAACACGACCGGTTACTACAGTACCACGGCCTTGGATTGAGAATACGTCTTCGATTGGTAGGATGAAGTCACGGTCGATGTCACGCTCTGGCTCTGGGATGTAAGTATCCAAAGCTTCAGCTAGCTCAACAATCTTGTCTTCCCACTCTTTCTCGCCTTCCAGAGCTTTCAGAGCTGAACCCTGAATTACTGGCAGGTCGTCACCTGGGAATTCGTACTCAGACAGAAGTTCACGAACTTCCATTTCTACCAGCTCAAGCAGCTCTTCATCATCAACCATGTCACACTTGTTCATGAATACGATGATGTAAGGTACGCCAACCTGACGAGAAAGTAGGATGTGCTCACGAGTCTGTGGCATTGGGCCATCAGTTGAAGCTACAACCAAGATAGCGCCGTCCATTTGAGCAGCACCAGTAATCATGTTCTTAACGTAGTCAGCGTGACCTGGGCAGTCTACGTGAGCGTAGTGACGAGTTGGAGTGTCATACTCTACGTGAGAAGTTGAGATGGTAATACCACGCTCACGCTCTTCTGGAGCGTTATCGATGGCTGCAAAGTCTTTCGCCTCACCACCGTATACTTTAGCCAGTACGTTGGTGATAGCAGCAGTTAGAGTGGTTTTACCGTGGTCAACGTGGCCAATAGTACCAACGTTGACGTGCGGCTTGGAACGTTCAAACTTTTCTTTAGACACGATGTCTTCCTTTTAATGTAACGCCCGTGCTTCGACAACGGGCAAGCTTTCACTTAAAACTAATACGCTTCAATAATAGACTGAGCAACGTTTTGCGGTGCTTCGTTGTACTTCAAGAACTCCATTGAGTATGAAGCACGACCCTGAGTTGCGCTGCGCAAGTCAGTAGCATAGCCAAACATCTCTGACAGCGGAACCTGAGCGCGCACGATCTTAATCCCCGCAACCCCATCTTCCATACCGTCAATCAGTCCACGGCGCCGGTTTAGGTCACCCACTACGTCGCCCATGTAATCCTCTGGGGTGGTGACTTCTACCTTCATCATTGGCTCTAACAAGACAGGGTTCGCTTCCAGCGCGCCCTTTCTAAAGCCCATCGAACCAGCGATTTTAAACGCCATTTCGTTCGAATCTACGTCGTGGAACGAGCCGTCGAATAAGGTCACTTTGACCTTCAGCATCGGATAGCCGGCGAGTACACCTTGATCCATTTGCTCTTCAACACCCTTTTCGACCGCTGGAATGTATTCACGAGGAACCACACCACCAACAATCTCATTCACGAATACAAAGTTCTCTTCTGAATCTTCTGGTAATGGTTCGATCTTCAGCCATACATGACCGTACTGACCGCGACCGCCAGATTGACGAACGAACTTGCCTTCGGTTTCCACGCTGCCACGAATGGTTTCGCGGTAGGCCACTTGAGGCTTACCAACGTTACACTCAACGGCGAATTCTCGACGCATACGGTCGATAATGATGTCCAAGTGCAATTCACCCATACCAGAAATCAGGGTTTGACCTGACTCTTCGTCGGTTTCCACTCGGAACGATGGGTCTTCTGCAGCCAGTTTACTCAGCGCAATACCCATTTTCTCTTGGTCAGCCTTAGATCTCGGCTCAACCGCGATTTGAATCACTGGCTCTGGGAACTCCATGCGCTCAAGAACCACTTTGTGGTCAATATCGCATAGTGTGTCACCAGTGGTGACGTCCTTAAGGCCAATGGCAGCGGCAATATCGCCAGCACGTACTTCTTTGATCTCTTTGCGATCGTTAGAGTGCATCTGAACCATACGGCCAAAGCGTTCTTTCTTCTGCTTCACTGAGTTGTATACGTGTGCACCGGTTTCGATAACACCTGAGTAAACTCGCATGAAGGTCAGAGTACCTACAAATGGGTCGGTAGCAATCTTGAACGCCAATGCCGCAAACGGCTCGTCGTCAGAAGCTGGACGAGAGACTTCGTTACCGTCTTCGTCTTCACCCTTAATGGCTTGAACCTGGTTTGGTGCAGGCAGGTAGTCAACGACTGCATCCAGTACCGCTTGCACACCCTTGTTTTTGAATGCTGAGCCACAGGTGGCCAGTACAATTTCGTTGTTCAAGGTGCGTTGGCGCAGCGCGGCTTTGATTTCAGCCTCGGAGAGCTCGCCTTCTTCTAGGTACTTTTCCATCAGTTCATCAGAAGCTTCCGCTGCTGATTCAACTAGGTTCATGTGCCATTCTTCCGCCAACTCTTGCAGCTCAGCAGGAATGTCTTCGTAGGTAAAGGTGGTACCTTTATCGGCTTCGTTCCAATTGATGGCTTTCATCTTGATTAGATCGATAACGCCGGTGAACTCGTCTTCAGCACCAATGTTTAGCTGAATCGGCACACAGGTGGCACCCAGGCGGTTGTTGATTTGATCAACCACTCGCAAAAAGTCAGCGCCGGCACGGTCCATCTTGTTGACGAAAACCATGCGGGGAACGCTGTATTTGTCCGCTTGACGCCAAACAGTCTCAGACTGAGGCTCAACGCCAGACGCACCACAGAACACCACTACTGCACCGTCAAGTACGCGCAACGAGCGCTCTACTTCGATGGTGAAGTCAACGTGTCCGGGGGTGTCAATAATATTGATTCGGTGCTCATCGAATTGAGCATCCATACCACGCCAGAAGGTGGTAGTCGCAGCAGACGTAATGGTAATGCCGCGTTCTTGCTCCTGCTCCATCCAGTCCATGGTGGCGGCACCATCGTGCACTTCACCAATTTTATGAGATAGACCAGTGTAAAACAGGACTCGCTCGGAAGTAGTTGTCTTACCGGCGTCAACGTGAGCGACAATACCAATGTTACGGTAACGCTCAAGGGGAGTTGTACGAGCCACTATTGTTATCCTCTTGCCGGGCGGCTATGAGACTTGTAAAAGCAAAGAAAGGCGCGGACTAGGTCCGCGCCAACCTTTTTACCAACGGTAATGAGCAAACGCTTTGTTTGCTTCAGCCATACGGTGAACGTCTTCACGTTTCTTAACAGCTGTACCTTTGTTTTCAGCCGCATCTAGCATTTCACCTGCTAGACGGTAGGCCATAGATTTTTCACCACGCTTACGAGCCGCTTCAACTAACCAACGCATGGCTAGAGTGTTACGACGAACTGGACGAACTTCTACTGGTACCTGGTAAGTAGAACCACCAACACGACGAGACTTAACCTCGACCTGTGGGCGTACGTTTTCCAGGGCAGCTTCAAAGATGCTTACTGGCTCATTGCCGTTCTTGGCAGTGGCAGCGTCTAACGCATCATATACGATTTTTTCAGCAACAGATTTCTTGCCGTCAAGCATCAGTACGTTGATGAACTTGGCTAGCAACTCACTATTGAACTTAGGATCTGGTAGGATTTTACGTTGACCTACTACGCGACGTCTTGGCATTACATGCTCCGTTTAATCTTCAGGGATTTCCAAAACCTTGGTAATCACAAAATAAAAAGTTTGGCCTTACTTAACGGAGAACGTTAAGACTTAGGTCTCTTAGCACCGTACTTAGAACGGCCCTGGCGACGATCGTTTACGCCAGCACAGTCTAAAGCACCGCGAACAGTGTGATAGCGAACACCTGGCAAGTCTTTTACACGACCGCCACGGATCAGAATCACGCTGTGCTCTTGAAGGTTGTGACCTTCACCACCGATGTACGAAGTAACTTCGAAACCGTTGGTTAGACGAACACGCGCTACTTTACGTAGTGCAGAGTTAGGTTTTTTCGGGGTGGTGGTGTATACACGAGTACATACGCCACGCTTTTGTGGGCACGCTTCTAGCGCAGGCACGTTGGTCTTGTCGACCTTTGGCTTACGCGCTTTGCGTACCAACTGGTTTACAGTTGCCATTAAACAGCTCCAAATTAGTCAAAAACTAATTAAATATAAGGTGTGAAAAATCTTCCCCTAAAACGGGGAGCGGAAATTTTAGGGACACTTGGTCAAGGTGTCAAGAAATAGCCAGTTCGGATCGGCAAAGATCGCCACATAAAAACAAAAAGGGCGCCAATCGGCGCCCTTTGTCGTGATTCGCTAGGCTTATTCGCCTTTGATCACGTCGCTTGTCGCGTTTAGCAGGTCCGCTAGGTTCTGCTCAGCTTCTGATGCGCTCACACCAGTTACCACTTCTTCTTCTACCACTTCCGCATTTGAGCGGTTTTGATGATAGGCGAAACCGGTACCGGCAGGAATCAGACGACCAACGATAACGTTCTCTTTTAGACCACGCAGATTATCAACCTTACCAGCAACCGCTGCTTCGGTTAGTACGCGAGTGGTCTCCTGGAACGAGGCCGCTGAGATGAACGATTCGGTCGCTAGCGAGGCTTTAGTAATACCCATCAGTTCGCGTTCGAACTCGATAAGCGGCTTACCTTCGGCTTCGCGCTTGCGGTTAGCAATCTTAACGCGTGACACTTCCGCTTGTTCGCCTTCCAAGAACTCACTGTCGTGGGCCTTAGTGATGATGCATTTACGCAGCATCTGACGAATGATAACTTCAATGTGCTTGTCGTTAATCTTTACACCCTGCAGACGATAAACGTCTTGCACTTCGTTAACGATGTAGTTAGCCACGTGGTGGATGCCGCGCAGACGCAGAATGTCGTGCGGAGCCTCTGGACCATCGGCGATAACTTCACCTTTCTCAACGCGCTCACCTTCGAACACGTTTAGGTTACGCCACTTAGGAATCATTTCCTCGTACGGCTTACCTGTGCCCTCGTCAGTGGCTGGGGTGATAACCAGACGACGCTTACCTTTAGTCTCTTTACCAAACGAGATAGTACCTGACACTTCGGCCAGAATCGCAGGCTCTTTTGGCTTACGCGCTTCGAACAAGTCGGCTACGCGTGGCAGACCACCGGTAATATCGCGAGTCTTCGAAGACTCTTGCGGAATACGTGCCAGAGCGTCACCAACGTTAATGCTGGCGCCATCTTCGATGGTCACAATCGCATTACCAGGCAAGAAGTACTGTGCAGGTACTTCGGTACCAGCGATCATTACGTCTTCACCTTTAGCATCAATCAGCTTAACCATTGGGCGCATTTCTTTACCCGCGGTTGGACGCTGTGATGGGTCTAGGATCACGATAGAAGACAGACCGGTTAGCTCGTCGGTTTGACGAGTCATGGTCACACCTTCAATCAGGTCAACGAACTTAATGGTACCAGCTACCTCAGTCACGATTGGGTGCGTGTGCGGATCCCAGTTCGCGATGATTTGGCCAGCGTCAACGTCGCCGCCTTCTAGTACTTCAAGCACGGTACCGTAAGGTACTTTGTAGCGCTCTTTCTCACGGCCTAGCTCATCGATGATCGCCAGCTCAGAAGAGCGCGATACGATAACTAGCTTACCTTCACTGTTGGTCACGTGCTTAGCATTGTGCAGTTTCAGGCTACCGGTGTTCTTAACTTGAACATTGTTTTCCGCAGACGCTCGAGATGCCGCACCACCAATGTGGAAGGTACGCATGGTCAGCTGGGTACCCGGCTCACCAATCGACTGAGCGGCGATAACACCAATGGACTCACCCATGTTGGCAATGTGGCCACGAGCCAGGTCACGACCGTAACACTTGGCACAAACACCAAAGTCGGTGTCACAGCTAATAACCGAGCGAACGATAACTTCATCAACTGAGTTTTCGTCGATGCGGTCACACCAAGCTTCGTCAAGAAGAGTGTTACGTGGAATCAGAACGTCGGTAGTACCAGGCTGGTACACGTCTTCGGCAACAACACGGCCCAATACGCGCTCACGCAACGGCTCAACAACGTCACCACCTTCAATCAGCGGCTTCATTACTAGACCTTTGTGAGTACCACAGTCTTCTTCGATAACGACCAAATCTTGCGCAACGTCAACCAAACGACGGGTTAGGTAACCCGAGTTCGCGGTTTTCAATGCGGTATCGGCTAGACCCTTACGAGCACCGTGAGTCGAGATAAAGTACTGGTTTACGTTCAAACCTTCACGGAAGTTAGCCACAATTGGGGTTTCGATGATCGAGCCATCTGGCTTAGCCATCAGACCACGCATACCGGCCAACTGACGAATCTGTGCAGCACTACCACGAGCGCCCGAGTCCGCCATCATAAAGATGCTGTTGAACGAGTCTTGATCTTCGTCTTCACCGTCGCGGTTAACCACGGTTTCAGTCGACAAGTTGTCCATCATAGCCTTGGCCACTTTTTCGTTGGCGCTGGCCCAGATATCAATAACCTTGTTGTAACGCTCACCGGCGGTAACAAGACCTGACTGGAACTGATCAGAAATCTCTTTAACTTCCGCTTCCGCGTCAGCAATGATGTCTTTCTTCTCTTCCGGGATAACCATGTCGTTGATACCCACAGACGCACCAGAAATGGTGGCGTAGTGGAAACCTGTGTACATCAGTTGGTCAGCGAAGATAACAGTCGGCTTAAGACCCAATTGACGGTAACAGGTGTTCAGAAGCTTAGAAATTTGCTTCTTACCCATGGCTTGGTTAACCAAGTCAAACGACAGACCCTTAGGCATAATTTGCGAAAGGATGGCACGACCAATGGTGGTGTCGACGATGCGGGTAACCGCTTCTTTTTCGCCGTTGTCTAGTACTTGGTACTCAGTGATACGAACTTTAACGCGAGCGTGTAGTTCGGCCACTTCGGTGCGGTAGGCTTTTTCAGCTTCGGCAACCGACTCAAATACCATAGCTTCACCACGACCGTTTACGCGGTCACGAGTGATGTAGTACAGACCCAACACAACGTCTTGAGAAGGTACGATGATTGGCTCACCGTTCGCTGGCGACAGAATGTTGTTGGTCGACATCATCAGAGCACGGGCTTCCAACTGAGCTTCTAGCGTCAGCGGAACGTGCACAGCCATTTGGTCACCGTCAAAGTCAGCGTTGTACGCCGCACACACTAGTGGGTGCAGTTGAATCGCTTTACCTTCAATTAGTACTGGCTCAAATGCCTGGATACCCAAACGGTGAAGAGTCGGTGCACGGTTAAGTAGTACTGGGTGCTCGCGAATTACTTCGTCTAGCACGTCCCATACTTCACCCACTTCGCGCTCAACCATCTTCTTGGCGGCTTTAATGGTAGTGGCAAGACCACGACCTTCTAGCTTGCCGTAGATGAATGGCTTGAATAGCTCAAGTGCCATCTTCTTAGGAAGACCACACTGGTGCAGACGCAGGGTAGGACCTACGGTAATTACCGAACGGCCTGAGTAGTCAACACGCTTACCAAGCAAGTTCTGACGGAAACGACCTTGCTTACCTTTGATCATATCGGCCAAAGATTTCAGAGGGCGCTTGTTAGAACCGGTAATCGCACGGCCACGACGACCGTTGTCTAGCAGGGCATCAACAGACTCTTGCAACATACGCTTTTCGTTGCGCACGATGATGTCTGGAGCCGCTAGGTCTAGAAGACGCTTCAAACGGTTGTTACGGTTGATCACACGACGGTAAAGGTCGTTTAGATCTGAAGTCGCGAAGCGACCACCGTCCAGCGGTACCAAAGGACGCAAATCCGGCGGCAATACTGGCAATACTTGTAGGATCATCCACTCTGGCTTGTTGCCAGACTGGTAGAAAGATTCCATCAGCTTAAGACGCTTGGTCACTTTCTTGCGCTTGGTTTCCGAGTTGATGCTTGGCAACTCTTCGCGCATGATTTCAACTTCTTTTTCCAAGTCGATACCGCGCAGCAATTCTAGAACCGCTTCGGCACCCATCTTGGCTTCGAACTCGTCGCCGTACTCTTCAAGTGCATCCAAGTACATTTCTTCGGTCAGCATTTGACCGCGCTCTAGGCTGGTCATGCCCGGCTCGATTACAACGAATGATTCGAAGTAGAGTACGCGCTCGATGTCGCGCAGAGTCATGTCTAGCATCAAACCGATGCGAGATGGCAATGACTTCAAGAACCAGATGTGGGCAACTGGGCTTGCCAGTTCAATGTGACCCATGCGCTCACGACGCACTTTGGTTTGAGTCACTTCAACGCCACACTTCTCACAGATTACACCGCGGTGCTTAAGGCGCTTGTACTTACCACACAAACACTCGTAATCCTTTACAGGGCCAAAGATACGGGCACAGAAAAGGCCGTCGCGCTCTGGCTTAAAGGTACGGTAGTTAATGGTTTCCGGCTTTTTAACTTCACCGAATGACCAAGAGCGGATTAGATCTGGAGACGCCAGACCAATCTTGATTCCCTCAAACTCTTCAGTCTTGTTTTGCTGTTTTAAAAACTTAAGTAAGTCTTTCACGTTTTTCTCCTAGAGGAGTTAAACACGGTAGCCCGACCCCGCCGGGCTACCCTACCTGATACGAATGCCTTCGGCTTATTCCTGATCCAGCTCGATGTGGATACCCAACGAGCGAATTTCTTTCAGCAATACATTGAAGGATTCTGGCATACCAGGTTGCATCTGGTGGTTGCCATCAACGATGTTCTTGTACATCTGAGTACGACCGTTCACATCGTCCGACTTAACAGTCAACATCTCTTGCAAGGTGTAAGCAGCACCGTAAGCTTCAAGTGCCCATACTTCCATCTCACCGAAACGCTGACCACCGAACTGTGCTTTACCACCCAGCGGCTGCTGAGTAACCAAGCTGTAAGAACCGGTAGAACGCGCGTGCATCTTGTCATCAACCAAGTGGTTCAGTTTCAGCATGTACATGTAACCCACGGTTACAGGACGCTCAAACTCACGACCGGTACGACCGTCGCACAGAACCAGCTGACCAGAAGTCGGCAGGTCGGCTAGTGCAAGCATGTCCTTGATCTCAGACTCTTTGGCACCATCGAACGCAGGCGTTGCAGTTGGAATACCGCCACGCAAGTTCTTGGCCAGACGAATTAGCTCGTCATCAGAGAAGGTGTCGATGTCGACCACTTGCTGACAGTCATCACCCAGCTCGTACACCTGCTTGATGTAGCTGCGCAATTCTGCCAACTCGCGCTGCTCTTCTAGCATGGCGCTGATCTTGTCACCGATGCCCTTAGCAGCAGCACCCAGGTGAACCTCAAGAACCTGACCGATGTTCATACGCGATGGTACACCCAATGGGTTGAGCACGATGTCAACTGGGTTACCCTTCTCGTCGTAAGGCATGTCTTCCACAGGAACAATGGTAGAAATTACACCTTTGTTACCGTGACGACCCGCCATCTTGTCACCAGGTTGCAGACGACGCTTAACCGCTAGGTAAACCTTAACGATCTTCAGTACGCCTGGGTTCAGGTCGTCGCCTTGAGTGATCTTGCGACGCTTGATGTCGAACTTCTTGTCGAATTCAGCTTTCAGCTCGATGTTCTGCTCAGCCAGTTGCTCGAGTTGCGACTGCTGATCTTCATCGCTCAAGCTCTGCTCAAGCCACTTCTGACGTGGAATCGCATCGATTGCCGCGTCATCCATGCCTGACGCTACTAGTAGCGAGCGAGCACGGCTTAGGATGCCGTCTTCCAGAATCTGGAATTCTTCGGTCAAATCCTTCTTGGCTTCGGCCAGGTGCATCTCTTCGATTTCGATAGCACGCTTGTCTTTTTCTACACCGTCACGGGTAAATACTTGAACATCGATTACGGTACCAGTTACAGAGTTAGGTACGCGCAGCGAGCTGTCTTTAACGTCAGAGGCTTTTTCACCGAAGATGGCACGCAACAGCTTCTCTTCTGGAGTCAGCTGGGTTTCGCCTTTTGGAGTTACCTTACCTACCAGAATGTCGCCGCCTTTTACTTCAGCGCCGATGTATACGATGCCAGACTCATCCAGCTTAGAAAGCGCAGACTCACCAACGTTTGGAATGTCAGCAGAGATTTCCTCTGGACCCAACTTGGTGTCACGAGCGATACAAGAAAGCTCTTGGATGTGAATGGTGGTGAAACGATCTTCTTGCGCAACGCGCTCAGAAATTAGGATCGAATCCTCAAAGTTGTAACCGTTCCAAGGCATGAAGGCGATGCGCATGTTTTGACCCAGCGCCAAATCACCCAAATCGGTCGAAGGACCGTCAGCCAGTACGTCACCGCGAACCACTGGGTCGCCAACGCTACAGCAAGGACGTTGGTTAATGCAGGTGTTCTGGTTAGAGCGGGTGTACTTGGTCAGGTTGTAGATGTCGATACCGGCTTCGCCTGGAACCAACTCTTCTTCGTTAACCTTAACCACGATGCGGCCAGCATCAACGTAGTCGATAGAACCGCCACGCTTAGCTACCACAGTTACACCAGAGTCAACCGCTACAGCACGCTCGATACCAGTACCAACTAGCGGCTTGTCAGCGCGCAGAGTCGGAACAGCCTGACGTTGCATGTTCGAGCCCATCAATGCACGGTTAGCATCGTCGTGCTCTAGGAACGGAATCAAAGACGCCGCCACAGAAATAATTTGCTGTGGAGATACGTCCATATAATCGATCTTGTCGGCAGACATAAAGGTAGATTCACCTTTGTGGCGACAAGGAATCAGTTCGTCTACTAGGTGACCTTTCGCATCAACGTTGGCGTTGGCGTTAGCAACGATGTGGTTACCTTCTTCGATAGCTGATAGGTAATCAACTTCGTCGGTAATCACGCCGTCTTTAACGCGGCGATAAGGGGTTTCTAGGAAACCAAACTCGTTAGTACGAGAGTAGCTTGATAACGAGTTGATCAGACCAATGTTTGGACCTTCAGGGGTCTCAATTGGACACAGACGACCGTAGTGAGTTGGGTGAACGTCACGAACCTCAAAGCCAGCGCGCTCACGAGTCAAACCACCAGGACCAAGAGCCGAAATACGACGCTTGTGAGTCACTTCTGATAGTGGGTTGTTTTGGTCCATGAACTGAGACAGTTGGCTTGAACCAAAGAACTCTTTAACCGCAGCTGAGATTGGCTTGGCGTTGATTAGGTCTTGCGGCATTAGCGCGTCAAGATCACCAAGGCTCAAACGCTCGCGCACAGCGCGTTCTACGCGAACCAAACCTACGCGGAATTGGTTCTCGGCCATTTCACCAACTGAACGAATACGGCGGTTACCCAAGTGGTCGATGTCGTCCACTTCGTCTAGACCGTTGCGAATGTCGATGATTTTCTTCATCACAGCAACGATGTCTTCTTTGCTCAGGGTACCAGCGCCAGTGTCTTCACCCATGCCCAGACGGCGGTTGAACTTCATGCGACCAACGGTCGATAGGTCGTAACGCTCGTCAGAGAAGAACAGGTTGTCGAACAAGGCTTCAGCCGCATCTTTTGTTGGCGGCTCACCAGGACGCATCATACGGTAGATTTCTACCAGAGCTTCTAGGCGGTTGGTGGTGCTATCGATATTCAGGGTGTCTGAAATATAGGCACCGTGGTCTAGATCATTGATAAACAGGGTGCTGAACGCTTTGATTTTGGCTTGCGACAGAGCGGCAATGCTTTCCAAAGTCAGTTCAGAGTTGGCCGCAACGATAACTTCACCAGACTCTTTGTCGATGTAGTCTTCAGCAGCGCGTTTTTCGGTCACGTACTCTAGTGGTACTTCAAGCTCGGTCATGCCTTGCTTATCTAGGGTACGAATGTGACGGGCAGTAATGCGACGACCGGTCTCAACCAATACATCACCGTTCTTGTCGATGATGTCAAAGCTGGCAGTTTCACCGCGCAAACGCTCTGGAATCAGCTCCATCACCAACTTATCTTTCTTGATCTTGAAGTTAGTGCGTTCGAAGAAGGTGTCCAGAATCTCTTGAGTACTGTACTCAAGGGCGCGCAGGATGATAGTCGCTGGTAGTTTACGGCGACGGTCAATACGCACAAATAGGCTATCTTTCGGGTCGAACTCGAAGTCCAACCAAGAGCCGCGGTAAGGGATCACTCGAGCGTTGTACAACACTTTACCTGACGAGTGAGTTTTACCACGGTCGTGATCGAAGAATACACCAGGGCTACGGTGCAACTGAGATACGATCACACGCTCAGTACCATTGATTACAAAAGTACCGTTTTCAGTCATCAATGGGATATCACCCATGTAGACTTCTTGTTCTTTTACGTCTTTTACGGTACCCGCTGGTGCGTCTCTATCGTAGAGCACCAAGCGCAGTTTCACGCGTAACGGTTTTGAATAAGTCACACCACGGATTTGACATTCTTTAACGTCAAATACCGGCTCGCCTAGACGGTAGCTAACGTACTGTAGCTCCGAGTTTCCAGAAAAGCTCTTGATGGGGAATACACTGCGAAAAGCGGCTTCAAAGCCACGCTCGCCAGTGGGGTCTTGGTCGATAAATTTGCTGAATGAATCCAGCTGAATAGACAGTAGGTAAGGGATATCCAATACTTGTGGACGCTTACCAAAGTCCTTACGAATACGCTTCTTTTCAGAATAGGAGTAAACCATGGGTTTCCTCTAGCTGGCTGATAACTGACCCAAACTGTTCTTCATGAACAGCCTGCTTATCCGTCACCGTTTGAGCAAGACCCTAGCCAATAATCTCTGCGAGGGACCGCGATGCGTTTGGCGAATACGGTGCAAAAAATCGCCAACGCTTACAGCGCAAAAAGCCTGATGGTTAAAAAACCATCAGGCTTGCCTAATTGCTTAGGCGCGTAAACTGTCGATAGACAGATTACTTGATTTCAACAGAAGCGCCGGCTTCTTCTAGAGTCTTCTTCAACTCTTCGGCTTCTTCTTTAGAAATACCTTCTTTAACAGCAACTGGAGCTGATTCTACCATACCTTTAGCTTCTTTCAAGCCAAGACCGGTAGCGCCACGAACGGCCTTAATAGCAGCAACTTTGTTACCGCCAGCAGCAGCTAGGATCACGTCAAATTCGGTTTTCTCTTCAGCAGCGGCAGCTTCGCCTGCGCCACCGGCAACTACTGCAGCAGCAGCAGAAACACCGAACTTCTCTTCCATAGCTTCGATCAGTTCAACAACTTGCATTACAGACATTTCTGCAACTGCGTCTAGGATTTGCTCGTTAGTGATAGACATAACAATTCTCTCTAAAGTCTAAATTCTGTTTAATTTGCGAATGCCAGCCGGAAATTAAGCGGCTTCTTTGGCATCGCGAATAGCTGCGATAGTACGTACCAGCTTGCCGGCAGAAGCTTCTTTCATAGTCATCATCAACTGTGCAATAGCTTCGTCGTAAGTTGGTAGTTTCGCCAATAGTTCTACGTCAGCGACAGCGCCTTCAAAGGCTGCAGCTTTAACTTCGAAGTTCTCTTGGGTCTTTGCGAAGTCTTTGAAAAGACGCGCAGCAGCACCTGGGTGCTCGTTAGAGAATGCAATCAAAGTTGGACCAGTGAATGTCTCAAGCAGACACTCATAGTCAGTGCCTTCAACAGCACGACGCAACAGGGTGTTACGAACTACGCGAACGTAAACGCCAGCTTCACGAGCTTGCTTACGTAGGCCAGTCATGTCACCCACAGTTACACCGCGTGAGTCGGCTACAACTGCAGACAGGGCACCTTTGGCAGCTTCGTTGACTTCAGCAACAATTGCTTTCTTGTCTTGAAGGTTTAATGCCATTGGATAATCTCCTGGATTCTACCCGGGGTAACCCCGGAATTTACCACGCCAAATCAAAAGCGATTTGGCCATTTACGGTGAAGAGTCCAGTACAAAAATTCAATTCATACTAGGGGGGTCTCACACCGTCTACGTAGGAAATTAAGTTTTGCGGAAATCCGCTCCACACCTACGGTCTTGGACGGGAGTTGGTCAGCCTAAACTGCCAACTCCAACCCACAAAGGCGGCCGATTATAAAGTAATCGACTGACCTTGTAAATTTAGTTTGTGCCAGTAGTGTTCAAGCTAGCTTGGTCAAGCGAAACACCTGCGCCCATAGTGGTGCTGATGCTTACTTTCTTGATGTATACACCTTTAGCAGAAGACGGCTTGGCCTTCTTAAGTGCAACCAACAAAGCTTCCAAGTTTTCTTGAATTTGCTGTGGCTCAAAGTTCACCTTACCAATGGTAGTGTGAATGATACCGTTCTTGTCGTTGCGGTAACGAACCTGACCGGCTTTGGCGTTCTTAACGGCTTCGGCAACGTTTGGAGTTACAGTACCGGTTTTAGGGTTAGGCATCAGGCCGCGTGGGCCCAAGATTTGACCCAGTTGACCGACCACACGCATAGCGTCTGGAGAAGCAACTACTACGTCGAAGTTCATTTCGCCTTTCTTAACTTGCTCAGCCAGGTCTTCCATACCTACCAAATCAGCACCAGCTTCTTTGGCGGCGTCAGCGTTGGCGCCTTGGGTGAACACAGCTACACGAACGTCACGACCGGTGCCGTGAGGCAGTACGGTGGCGCCACGTACGTTTTGGTCCGATTTACGTGGGTCTACGCCCAAGTTTACGGCCGCGTCAACACTTTCAACGAACTTAGCGGTGGCTAGCTCTTTGATCAGAGCGATAGCTTCGTTAATTTCGTACTCTTTGGTGACTTCTACTTTTTCGCGGATTACGCGCATGCGCTTAGAAAGCTTTGCCATCGTCTTAGTCCTCTACTACCAGGCCCATAGAACGGGCAGTACCTTCGATAGAACTCATCATTGCTTCAACGTCAGCGCCAGTCATGTCTTGGGCTTTGGTTTCAGCGATTTCGCGTACTTGTGCAGATTTAACAGTACCAACCTTTTCAGTGTTAGGACGGCCAGAACCTGACTTAAGACCAGCAGCTTTCAACAATAGGAAAGACGCAGGTGGAGTTTTGGTTTCGAAGGTGAAAGAACGGTCGTTGTAAACAGTAATTACAACTGGAATCGGCATACCTTTGTCGAACTTGTCAGTACGAGCGTTGAATGCTTTACAGAATTCCATGATGTTCACACCGTGCTGACCCAGAGCTGGACCAACTGGTGGCGACGGGTTAGCAGCGCCAGCTGCTACTTGAAGCTTGATATAAGCTTGGACTTTCTTAGCCATTTTCAATTCCTCATTTGGGTTCAAACACCGTGATTTGCTTGAGCAATTCGACGGCTCCCCGGTAACAAAAAAGCCTTACCAAAAAGTAAGGGCAGCGAATTATACGGAATCTGAGGTTCGATTCCAAAGTATTTTTGAATCTTTTTTAATCAGCGACCCTTTGCCACCGAACGGCCACAAAAAAAGCGGCCCTTAAGCCGCTTTTTGTCGCTTCGATAAAGACTTACTAGCTCTTTTCGATTTGCGCAAACTCTAGGTCTACAGGAGTCGAACGGCCGAAAATCATAACCGACACTTTTACGCGGTTCTTTTCGTAATCCACTTCTTCCACGGTACCGTTAAAGTCGGCAAACGGACCTTCGGTAACGCGAACCACTTCACCGGGCTCAAACATAGTGCGCGGCGTTGGCGACTCAACATTGTCTTGTAGACGTTGCAAAATAGCATCGGCTTCGCGATCGCTAATTGGCGCTGGACGGTCAGAGGTACCGCCAATGAAGCCCATTACGCGAGGGATGTTGCGAACCAAGTGCCAGCTAGCGTCGTTCATGTCCATTTGGACCAACACATAGCCTGGGAAGAATTTGCGCTCACTCTTGCGGCGTTGGCCGCCGCGCATTTCTACCACTTCTTCGGTAGGTACTAGAACTTCACCAAAATGGTCTTCCATTTCGTGCATCTTGATGTGCTCTTTAAGCGACTTGGCAACACGGGCTTCATAGCCTGAGAAGGCTTGTACCACGTACCAACGTTTTTTCGCTTCAGCAGTTTCGCTCATTGATCAGTCCTATACACCAGTAATGAAGTTAACAATACGTACCAGAATCGCGTCTAGGCCCCAAAGGATTAGCGCCAAAACGCCAGTAGCTGCCAGTACGATAAAGGTAGTATTTAAGGCTTCCTGGCGCGTTGGCCAAACTACCTTACGAATTTCTAGACGAGACTCTTTGGCAAACGCCCAAGCGGTTTGACCTTTTTGAGTCTGTAGGGCTACAAACGCGGCTATCGCGAACGCCACAACAATACCGATCGCACGATATAGTACAGAAACGTCTTGGTACATTGAGTTTCCTACTACGGCTGCGGCCAGCAGGATTACCACTAGGCCCCACTTCACTAGATCCAGGGAATTGCCGCCCTGATTTTCGGTGTTCGTTGTCATCAAATATTCCGCAAACTAAGTTACTACACCCCGGATCAGATCCAAGGCAAAAAAATTGGCCATAGATTGTATGCTTTTAAAGCCACTTAGGCAACACGAAGCTGTTACCCAAATACCTCACTTTACACAGTATAAAGGGTTAATCCGCCACGAATAGCCCGAAAAGCCCGTTAAGTACAAAAAAGCGGTGTCGAAACACCGCCTTTTGAAGTCGATCGTTTGGTTAGAAGCGGAACTTAAAGTTTCCACCAAGTGCGTAGTTTTTGTTTTCACCGTAACCCGCAAAGACGTCGAGCAGTACGCAGGAGGCAAAATCGATACCAAAGCCTGTGCTCCATAGATCGCGAACGCTGTCTTTGAGGTCGCGTTTATAGCCTAAGCGCCATTCGAACCAATCGCTAAGCTTGGCGGCGAAAGCTCCCTTGATAAACTGTGAACTGTCGTTGAACTCTTTGAATCGTTTTGTGGCGTTGAGCTCACTTTCTACTGCCAGCGTCATCCAATCGTTTTCGTATTGAGCGCCTAAAGCCCAAAGCCCTGAATTTTGATAGGTCAGGGGCATGATGGCCTCACCTGAGGTTTTTAGGCTTTGGTCCAGCAAATTGCGGCCGCTTAAACCCACGCGCAAACCAGAACGCCATTGATAAGCGACTCCGGCATCCAGGTTGAACCCACCTTTGTTGGTACGAAAACGGGAATCGCGCCAATCGTCACTGTTGAAGTTGTCGACAGTCGCCGCGTAGGCATAGGTGTCGATACGCAGGTACTTAGGCGTCACTCCTAGCAGCAAGCGATCACCATTGGCATAACGCACCTCGCGAGCCAATGACACACCGACTTCTGTCAGTGCTACCCCTAGCCCTTGAGCGTTGGAGTTGAGCATGCTCGGATCTGGGATGCCTTCAAAATCGCGCTCGTCGACTTCGCCAATGGCCAGCGCTTCTGCACTGACTCCGGCGCTCAAGGTGACGTTGAGGTATTGGTTGGGAACCAACAATGCAGCGCCGATATTGCCGTCGGCCGAAACCTGGTTGCCGTCGAGCCCAAGCAAAGCCGCTTGCCATTCTAAAATGAGGTTCGGATTGAGCGGATCTTGTTGCAACTGGTCATTGAGCCGTTGGAAGTTGTCCAAGCTGTCGACAAAGTTGTTCTTGTCTTGAGCGGATAATGCGATGGCTGGAACCATCAAAGACACACTGTCGTCGCTGATCGCAGTGAGTGCAGGATTGTAGAAAGCCGCTGCCGCATGAGTCGCAGTAACGCCGGCACCAGCTAGCGCTTCGGTTCGAGCATCTGGGCCAAAAATAGCCGCAAGACTTGTCATTGGCATGGCTGACACCAAAAGCGCGCAACACATTCCTCTAACTGACATAGCCATTCCCTCGCAAATCATCTAAGTCGATTTTGTTTTACTTGTTTTTATCTTGGAGTTTACGCCCTTTTTACCCATTTTCAACGGTCAATATTTTGACTGGCGTCAAGAATTTCATAGCCTTCTAATGTTGTTTGATGAAACTGTGACTTGGCACCACTGTCGCTAACAATCAGGCACAAAAAAGCCCGCGTTAAGCGGGCTTTTCTAACTTAAACCGGAAGGTTTAAATTATTCTACGATAGTCGCTACTACACCAGCGCCTACTGTACGGCCACCTTCACGGATTGCGAAGCGCAGACCTTCGTCCATCGCGATTGGAGCAATCAGCTCTACAACCATCTTGATGTTGTCACCAGGCATTACCATTTCAACGCCTTCTGGCAGCTCGATGGTGCCGGTTACGTCAGTGGTACGGAAGTAGAACTGTGGACGGTAACCTTTGAAGAATGGAGTGTGACGGCCACCTTCGTCTTTCGACAGAACGTAGACTTCTGACTCGAACTTGGTGTGAGGAGTGATTGAACCAGGCTTAGCCAGTACTTGACCACGCTGAACTTCTTCACGCTTAGTACCACGCAGAAGAACACCACAGTTCTCACCAGCGCGACCTTCGTCTAGAAGCTTACGGAACATCTCAACACCAGTACAAGTAGTAGTAGTGGTCTCTTTGATACCTACGATTTCTACTTCGTCGCCTACACGGATGATACCGCGCTCAACACGACCGGTTACTACAGTACCACGGCCTTGGATTGAGAATACGTCTTCGATTGGTAGGATGAAGTCACGGTCGATGTCACGCTCTGGCTCTGGGATGTAAGTATCCAAAGCTTCCGCTAGCTCAACAATCTTGTCTTCCCACTCTTTCTCGCCTTCCAATGCTTTCAGAGCTGAACCCTGAATTACTGGCAGGTCGTCACCTGGGAATTCGTACTCAGAAAGAAGTTCACGAACTTCCATTTCTACCAGCTCAAGCAGCTCTTCATCATCAACCATGTCACACTTGTTCATGAATACGATGATGTAAGGTACGCCAACCTGACGAGAAAGTAGGATGTGCTCACGAGTCTGTGGCATTGGGCCATCAGTTGAAGCTACAACCAAGATAGCGCCGTCCATTTGAGCAGCACCAGTAATCATGTTCTTAACGTAGTCAGCGTGACCTGGGCAGTCTACGTGAGCGTAGTGACGAGTTGGAGTGTCATACTCTACGTGAGAAGTTGAGATGGTAATACCACGCTCACGCTCTTCTGGAGCGTTATCGATGGCTGCAAAGTCTTTCGCCTCACCACCGTATACTTTAGCCAGTACGTTGGTGATAGCAGCAGTTAGAGTGGTTTTACCGTGGTCAACGTGGCCAATGGTACCAACGTTAACGTGCGGCTTGGAGCGTTCAAACTTTTCTTTAGACATGGTATTGCCTCGGTCCGATTAAAGTTGGTGGTTTTTTCCACCTTTCTATAGTACAAAAAATCGCCTAACCATAAATCGGCCAAGCAATTTCCAAGTATACAATAAGTATGGGATTTATGAACGAAAGGAGTGGTGCTGATAGGCAGATTTGAACTGCCGACCTCACCCTTACCAAGGGTGCGCTCTACCAACTGAGCTATATCAGCACTGATTTGGAGCGGGCAGCGGGAATCGAACCCGCATCATCAGCTTGGAAGGCTGAGGTAATAGCCATTATACGATGCCCGCGAAACTCGCTTCCTAGGTTCAGGCTACCCAGACTAACTGTAAAAATAAGTGGTGGAGGGGGAAGGATTCGAACCTTCGAAGGCTGAGCCGTCAGATTTACAGTCTGATCCCTTTGGCCACTCGG
>NZ_NRIR01000015.1 GCF_002282855.1 Paraferrimonas sedimenticola
GAACCTTACCACGACCAAGTATAGTTCACAAGATGTGAACTCACACAATTTTTAGAGGAAACTGCTCAATGGCAGCTTAGGGCCAAAGTGCGCCAATAGCCAGTGGCTAGGTTCCCATCTGCATGGGAACGACGGGGGTGGGCCAACTGAAGCCTGAATCAATATTCTGCCGACCATAAAGGTAACATTCTAGATCGGCCTCAAAGGCTCCCCCACTTTGATAGCCGACCCTCTCAACTCAGACCTTTCAAAAATACTGGCAGCTACTGATTTAGCGCTTACTTATCTACAACGTATAGTACTCGCCAAGGTTACAAGCCGCAGGGAAAGCCGCTTAGTTTTTTATTCATTTGGTATGAAATAGAGAGGCAATATCATGGCTGGAATTAGTATTTGGCAACTGGTAATTATCGCTGTAATCGTAGCTTTGCTATTTGGCACGAAACGTTTGCGTACCCTTGGCGGTGACGTAGGCTCAGCCATCAACGGCTTCAAATCGGCCATCAAAGAAGATAAAGGAACTCCTCAAGTCGCACAGAAAGCTGACGTCATCTTCGAAGAGGCCAAGTCATAACCCTAGCTCTACTCTACTCACCTTTTTTTATTGCAGGGTTTATCGATCAACGACAAGGAAGTCTTCGACGTCAATATAGAGGACTAAGGCTATGTCTGAGACTCAACCCCTCTCACTAATTAATCACCTAACCGAGCTACGCGATAGATTACTGCGCTCTGTTATTGCCATTTTTGTGGTATTTCTTGGGCTTGCGTATTTTGCCAACGATATTTACGCTTTCATAGCCCAGCCCCTACTATCCGTGTTACCACAAGGCGGGACCATGATAGCGACAGATGTCGCAGCCCCTTTCTTTACCCCATTCAAGCTAACGTTGATGACTGCAGTTTTTGCAACTGTGCCCTATTGGTTGTCGCAAGCGTGGGGATTTGTAGCACCAGGACTTTACAACAACGAACGTCAAAAGTTGGTAGTTCTGGTTTTGGGCTCGGTCACCCTCTTTTACTTGGGTGCAGCGTTTGCCTACTTCGTGGTATTTCCTGTGGTGTTCGCTTTCTTTACTGCTTCAGCTCCTGAAGGCGTCAACGTTGCTACTGACATCTCAAGCTACTTGAGCTTTGTGTTAAAGCTGTTTTTCGCGTTTGGCATAGCCTTCCAAATCCCAATTGCCACCTTTGTAATGTGTTGGACTGGCATCAGTAGCCCAAAAGCTTTGTCCGAGAAACGATCTTTTGTGATTGTTGGTGTGTTTGTCGTGAGCATGTTACTCACACCGCCAGATGTCATTTCCCAAACCCTGCTTGCTTTGCCGATGTGGTTGCTATTTGAAGGCGGATTGTTGATGGCAAAGCTATATACCTCTAGCGACGAAACGACGAGCGAAAGCCACAGCCAAGCGCTACCAACCGATGAAGCTGAGGTTCTTAGCTCTTAGGCCAAGGCGGTTGTGAAAAACAGATTGCAATTATTCGAGACATTTAAAGCATCAAAACAGGAGCATCACTATGTTTGATATCGGTTTTTGGGAAATGGCCATGATAGCTGTTTTAAGCTTTGTGATATTGGGTCCTCAACAAATGACGTTATCGGTTCGAACCATCATGTCTGGCGTCAATAAAGCGAAAGCGATGGCGGCTCAGGTGAGTGGCCAGCTGAACAAAGAGCTAAAAGAGATTGAAGCAAATGTTCAAGACAAGCAAAAAGACAGCTAGTGCTTCCGTAGTTTATCAATGGATGTATTTGTGAAGTCCAAGCATCTACCCTCAGCTTAGCGGGTCTTTTTATCCGAATTATTCGACTCGTCGATACACTTGAGTCACTCGAACGGCTTCTCCGTCAGGCCCAGGGCTAACTTGCAGCACACTCATCAAATCACCGCTATTGGACACCTGACGACGGGCGTAAGCAACACTCTGCTCTGCCAAAAAAACCTCGCTATCCAGCACCTGCTCGTTGATCACCGTGTAACTCACCTTTGCACCGGGTGGTATATCCATATCTCGTGCCTCACCATCGGCAAGGCCACCAAATTGAATCTGATTTTGTTTGCCATCTGGTCCTTGCCAAAGAATGGTAAAAGACACCTCTTCGCCTTCAAGTTGTATGTGGTATTCACCGCTAACCGGGCCTTCCCCCTTCTGATAAAAACTCAGCTCTGGGACCAGTTCCCAGCGTCCGTGGCACTTGTGCATACCGACTGTCCTCAAACTTATTCTAAGCTCTAAGTATAAAAAACCGACGCGATGGCGTCGGTTTTCTCAAAATGAAGTTTGCTTGCGCTTAAGGCTTAACAAACTTAATGGTCCACCGGTCGGTGTTACCCGACACGCTGCGACGACCCACTTCGTAACGAAGCTCATCGTCTAAGCGATAGTGCAAATCAGAGAAGTCCACCAGCACAAAGCCTGCCTCTTGGATTTCTTTAATGGCCAACACTGGGTCAAAGCGGCGACGGTTCTCACTATCCACGTCTTGCATGTGGCGACGAGTGTGGTCGACTACCGCGTATACTCCGCCACTCTTAAGCGCTTTAAATGCCGCTTCGTTCATGGCTTTACGGCCACCTTCATCAAAGTTGTGGTAGTTGCGGAAGGTCAACACCATGTCAGCATTGGAAACGCCCAAATCGTCCATTTCTAGGGTGTAGAACATAGAACCTTCTGGACGGTACACTTTGGCACCGTCTGCGGTGGTTTTAACTTTATCAAAACCCGCTTGGCCATCTACTGCCTTTTGAGCGCGGCTAGTGCCTACAGCCATGTAGTACTGACCTTTGTCTCGTACGGTGGGCGCTAATAGTTTGGTGTACCAACCGCCGCCTGGTAGCAGTTCAACAATGGTCATGTCATCGCGCAGGCCAAAGAATTCCAGAGTTTGAATCGGCTTGCGGTTGCGATCACGCTCGACTTCCTTTTCAGTGCGGATGTCGGCTTTCATTGCGGTTTCTAGTTTGGCTTTGGTGTCGCTGAAATCAGCGGCAAAGGCGCTGCTGGTTAATAGCACCAAAGCGCCCGCGCTAAGCAAGGTCTTCATTTATCGCTTCCTATCGTTAATCGAATTCCTTGCCTAAGTTAGCGTCTGTTTTGCTCGCTGAAAAGCCTTATTTAGCTTTTAAGGACAATCACTTGGCGATACGACTACACCGGCATTCCCATCGCTGGTATCCGTAGTGGCTGTTGCCACCGCCACGTCAAACAAGCACTGAGCCGTGGTACCACTGAGTTTTGGTCCCGCCATACCAGGGCTGCCATCAGAGTATCCCCATGAGTTGACCGACATAACTTCAAGGGCTGACACGTTTGGTTGAATCCAAGGACCGCCTGAAGAACCGCCAGACAATCCACAGTTACCCAGCCACCAGTTCGCCGAATCAAACTCGGTCATATTCTCGGCGCAATACATGAAATTAGGGTCATCACTGTAGGAGTAGCCCATACCGCGGGTATAAGAAACATCCGCCGAGTCTGCACCCGAAGCACCGACTTGTGGCGCATTGAAGTTCAGCTGAAATACGCCTGTGGCCGCTTCAATATCGCTAGTGCCAGGACCCTGATGATTCTCGTCATACACCACGTAGTAGGCATAATCCCAAGGGATGTTATTCGGGAAGGTACGGCTGGTCCAATTCGACTCAACTACACCGAAAGAAGCTACCCAGCAACCTAACGGGTCATTGTCACAATTGCTATCAGTGCCGTTGCCAGAAGTCTGTGCTTGGTTTGGAATAAACAGCACATTGCGAGCAAAGGCTTTGTTAGCATCGTCATACACACAATGCGCTGCAGTCACGATAACGGTGCGACCGGTTAGCAGGTCATCAATCACAGTACCTGAACACACATACCCAGCCCAACGGCGCTTATTCTTACTGGTTGGCATTTCATAGAAGAGACGACCGGCTGCAGTCTGAATCGGACCGCCATCAGGCCAAGGTGAGTTCGTGACCAAATCGCCCTCGCCGCCTCCGGGGTTACCGCCACCTCCGCTGCCGTTTATATCAACGTTTACGCCCCACCAAGGCGAAGTGGCGGAATTGCCACCTTTCTTGGCCGTATCACGAGCAATCGCTCGCCAATTGTAATCACCACTCACGTTAAAATTGAGAGACACAGACCAGGTATCGCCCGAGGTGTTATTGGCGCTAAAAGTGGTGTAACTGCCGCTGCCGGCTGGTGCTTCAAACTCTATGGTTACTGCCTGCACGCCGACGTTGTCGGTCACCTGCACGCTAAAGTTCTGACTGGCACCGCTGAGTGCCGCGCCATTCGATGGCGAGGGGTTAGAAATCACTGGAGGTTGCGAATCATCTGCGGGTTTACCGCGCCTTGGCGATTCAGCCGCTTGACCGTAGGCCAACATTTTGCCGTTAGCACCACGAATATAACCATTGCCTTGCTTATCGAGATACAGATCTCTTGGAATCGCCTGTTGTCGCCGTTCTTTGGTCCAGTGTTTAATGACCCTTTGCTTGTCGACAACCGCCTGCACCAAAGGCGCTTCCGCTTGAACCTGTGTACTGAAAAACACAGCAACACCAAATAACCCGCATATTAGTTTTTGCATTACCCTGCCTTTTATAAGAGTTAGAAGTCCTATAAATACAAGCAGGGGATCGGTGAAACCGCAAAAAAGTCGTTGAATTAAATACGTATGCTGTGCTTTACACTACCAGCTTTGGGAGCCAGAAAAAGCCAATAGCAACCGCCAGCATACAGAGGCTGAGGTTAGCGAACATATTGACTGCAGCCTTCAGGTATTCCTGTTGTTGCAGCAGCAATAAATTGTCCATCGAGAAGGTAGAAAAAGTCGTAAAAGCGCCCAGAAAGCCAATGATCACCACTTGGCGCCAAGCGGCGTGCAGCAAAACCTCTTGCTCTACCAAGGCCACCAAAAAGCCTATTCCAAGTGAGCCCACAACATTCACAGTTAAGGTCGCAATCGGAAAACCACGACCAAACAGGAGCAAGCAAATCTCAGCAATCGCATAACGGCTGCAAGCACCCAAAGCGCCACCCAGTGCAACCCAGCCAAAACTTGCCATGTTCATGCTTGCTCCTCAGCCCTGAGACTCAGTAAATGTATTCCTTGGGATCCGGGCGGGTCTGGAATATTTTCAAGAACCACATGTACTGCTCCGGATGCGTATTAATTACCATCTCAACCATTTGGTTAAGTATCAAGGCTTCATCGTACTTGGTTGGCTTATCGCCAAACTCCACCACATCGTGTACCTCGCAAACGAACTTGCGACGCGACTTATCGTACCCAATGGTAAGTGGCATGACTTTGGCGTTACCCGCGGCGGCTAAACGCGCCACTACAGGCACGGTGGCTTTGTCGGTGGCAAAGAAGGGTGCAAACTCGCTGCGCTCACGACCTAAGTCTTCATCCGGTAGGTAAAAAAAGCTGTTGTCTTGTTTAAGCTCAGACAGCAGCGCGCGAATACCCGCTTCACGGAAGTACACGCGGCCCCCAAAACGGGCGCGCATGCGATTGTTAAACCAAGTAAACAGCTCATTGCGATGGGCCTTGGCCATAGTCACCATGGGCAAGTCACAGTTCAAGCGCAGTCCCGCGTACTCGATCGCCCACACGTGCGGCATGATAAAGATCACCGGCTGGCCTTGAGCGCGAACCGCTTTTAGGCGCTCTTCGCCAATTAAGTCCACTCGGTCGTAAATGTTCTGCTTGCTTTTCATCAGCAGCTCGCCCTGCCCCAACAGGACTGTGGTAAATGTGCGTACATTATCCTCAATCAACTGATTGATACGCTCGTCACTCCACTCAGGAAAACAAGTTTTGATATTAATCTGAGCCACTCGCAGCGGTTTTTTGGCCACTTTCATGACCAGTTTGGCCATTAGACCGGCGATACCGTCGCGCAGGCGAACCGGCATGTAAGCGAAGATGGTCAGAAAAATAATAGCCAACCAGGTAGGCCAAAGTTTGGGGTGTAGGTAACGCCACTTAAACGAGACATCAAACCATTTGGGTTTTCGAGCCACTAAAACTCCCTGCTGCTTGTTGTTATTTGGTTTGCAAAGCTGGCATTAGGATACTCTAAGCCTTGCTGACATACCAATGCAGCCAATCAGCCTGTGAGCTACCTCTGCCGGTATAAAGCCAGCCAGCAAAAAGCCGCCAAGTTGGCGGCTTTAAAAGGACTTGATGCGAGCGATGCGCCTAGGATTTCACCGGTGCATTCTCAACCCGACTTTTCAGCTTTTGGCCGGGGCGAAAAGTCACCACTCGACGGGCAGAAATTGGAATATCTTCACCGGTTTTCGGATTCCGTCCCGGACGCTCGTTCTTTTCGCGTAAGTCAAAGTTTCCAAAGCCGGACAGCTTCACCTGTTGCCCGTTTTCCAAAGCAACTCGGATCTCTTCAAAAAAGGCTTCCACCATCTCTTTTGCCACGCGCTTGTTCAAGCCCAGTGTCTCAAATAGATGTTCAGCCATTTCAGCTTTGGTCAATGCCATAGATTAATCCCTCAAGGACGCGTTGAACTCAGATTGCAGTGATGACACCACCGCTTCTACGACCTGGGTAATGTCTTTATCTTCCAAAGTGCGAGTCACATCTTGCAGAGTCAGCGCGATGGCCAAACTCTTTTTGCCTTCAGCAACACCTTCACCTTGGTATACATCGAACAAGTTTATGCCAACCAACTGATTTCCGCCAACTTTTCTGATCGTATTTAATACTGACTGGGCAGAAATTGTATCGTCTAGCACTACCGCAATGTCGCGACGGTTCGATGGGAACTTGGACACAGGTTGTGCTTCTGGCAATTTAGCTTGTAACAATGCTTCCTGAGCCACTTCGAATACAAACGCCTTTCCGTTAAGGCCAAACGCTTTATTCAGGTTCGGGTGCACCGCACCAATCCAACCAACGGCCTGGCCGTTGCGCAGCAGTTGTGCACTTTGGCCTGGGTGTAGCCCTTTGTGAGTACCGGCCACAAATTCAAAGCTAAGCTCGTCTGCTGATACGTCCAAAATCGCTTCAAGATCACCCTTGATATCAAAGAAGTCCACTGCCTGGCTATCAATGCTCCAGTGCTCGTCATGGCTGTTACCAGCAATAACTGCGGCAATCATAGGCTCTTGGGTCACACCAACATCGATGCTGGCATCAGGGATAAAGCGCAAACCGGTTTCAAACAAACGCACACGGCCTTGCTGACGCTTTTGGTTGTAGGCAACTGCGCCTAACAGACCGGTCCAAAGCGACAAACGCATGGCTGACATGTCCGCTGAAATCGGATTTGGCAGTACAAGCGCTTCTTGCTCTGGGTGCAGCAAAGCTTGCAGCTTAGGGTCAACGAAGCTGTAGGTAATGGCTTCTTGGTAACCACGGTCAATTAGCACATCGCGCACGCGGCTAAGCGGACGTTGCGCTTCTTGATGCACAGGCATCACCAAATCAGCGCTTGGCGCTTGGTTCGGAATGTTGTTGTAGCCGTATACTCGAGCCACTTCTTCAATAAGGTCTTCTTCGATAGCCATATCAAAGCGATAGCTTGGCGCCTTGGCTTGCCAGCTGTCATCACCTGCTTCAACTTCAAAGCCCAAGCCTTTCAGAATGGCTTCTACGTCTTCGCTTGGGATCACGTGGCCCAACAGCTTATCTAGCTTGCTGCGACGCAGCTCGATAGTGGCAGACTGAGGCAAGTGCTCAGCTTGCTCGGCAAGGGTAATAGGACCGGCTTGGCCACCGCAGATTTCCAAGATCAGATTAGTCGCGCGTTCCATGGCTTTGGTTTGCAGCTGCGGATCAACACCACGCTCGAAACGGTGCGACGAGTCGGTGTGCAGACCATAGCTACGGGCTTTGCCCATGATCGCCAACTTGTTAAAGAAAGCGCACTCAAGAATGATGTCTTGAGTTTCAGTGGTCACGCCAGAGAACTCACCACCAAAAATACCGGCCATGGCCAAGGCTTGCTTGTCATCGGCGATAACTAGGGTGTCTTCGCGCAACTCGGCTTCGTTACCATCTAGCAAGGTCAGCTTCTCACCGGCTTTGGCGTAGCGAGCGTCAATAGTGCCTTCTACCTTAGCAGCGTCGAAAGCGTGCATTGGCTGGCCAAGTTCAAGCAATACGTAGTTGGTGATATCAACAATAGGGTCGATCGAGCGAATGCCACCGCGACGCAGCTTTTCTTGCATCCACAATGGGCTTTGCGCCTTAACGTTAACGCCCTTAATGGTGCGGCCTAGATACTTAGGACAGGCTTCAGCGTCAGTCAGTTTAACTTGTGGCTTATCGTCGATAGTCACAGGAGCAGCTTCGATGCTCAGCTCGTTGAACGGCAGACGATTCAGAGTGGCTACTTCACGAGCCAAACCTAGCATGCCAAGGCAGTCGGCGCGGTTGGTGGTCAAGTCCACATCAATCGCTCCGTCGTCTAGCTTCAGGTAATCGCGAATTTCGGTGCCAATTGGCGCATCTGCTGGCAACTCAATAATGCCATCGCTCTCAACGTCGATACCCAATTCGCCAAAGCTACACAGCATACCGTGGCTTGGCTGACCGCGAAGCTTAGCTTTCTTGATTTTGAAGTTACCCGGAAGCACAGCACCAACCACGGCAACCGCAACTTTAAGGCCCAAACGGCAGTTGGATGCACCACAAACGATGTCCAGTAGTTCTTCTCCGCCGACGTTGACTTTGGTTACGCGCAGTTTGTCGGCATCCGGGTGCTGACCGCACTCAACCACTTCACCAACCACTACGCCACTGAAGTCACCGGCAACCGGTGCTACTTCGTCAACTTCCAGACCGGCCATGGTGATTTGCTCGGCCAGCGCCTGCGAGTCAATGCTTGGGTTTACCCACTCACGGAGCCAGGATTCACTAAATTTCATGTTCTATTGCTCCGCTTACTTGAATTGTTTTAGGAAACGTAGGTCGTTTTCAAAGAAGGCACGTAGGTCGTTTACGCCGTAGCGCAGCATGGTCAGACGCTCAACGCCCATACCAAATGCGAAGCCCGAGTACTTCTCAGGATCGATACCTACCGAGCGCAGCACGTTCGGGTGAACCATGCCGCAACCCAAGACTTCAAGCCAACCGTTCTGACCTTTCACATCCACTTCGGCTGAAGGTTCGGTGAACGGGAAGTAAGACGGACGGAAGCGAACTTCTAGGTCTTGCTCGAAGAAGTTGCGCAGGAAGTCGTGCAAAATGCCTTTCAGCTCAGCGAAGTTAACATTCTCGCCAACCATTAAACCTTCCACCTGGTGGAACATCGGAGTGTGGGTTTGGTCGTAGTCGTTGCGGTATACACGGCCTGGGCTGATGATACGCAACGGCGGCTTTTCCACTTCCATGGTGCGAATTTGTACGCCAGAAGTTTGAGTACGCAACACCACTTTCGGATTGAAGTAGAAAGTATCGTGATCAGCACGGGCTGGGTGATGCTCTGGAATATTCAGCGCATCAAAGTTGTGATAATCGTCTTCGACTTCTGGGCCTTCTTTAACTTCAAAGCCAAGCTCGCCAAAGAACTGCTCGATACGCTCGATGGTACGAGTCACAGGGTGAACGCCACCCGCTGGCATCTTGCGACCAGGCAAAGTCACGTCGATGGTTTCAGCGGCCAAGCGTTGGTTCAGCTCAGCTTCTTTCAGCTGGTTCATCTTGGCGTTTAGCTCGCCTTGAACTTGCTGCTTGGCTTGGTTAACCATTTGGCCCATCTTAGGGCGCTCTTCTGGGCTTAGTTTGCCCATGCCTTTCATGATCTCGGTAAGACGGCCTTTCTTGCCCAAAAAGTTTACTCGGATCTCGTCCAAGATTTTCAGGTCGTCGGCACTGTCAATCGCGCTGCTAGCTTCGGCGATAATGTCGTTTAATTGCTGCTGCATTGTTGTTTCCCATACGTCAGGCGAATGGCCCGAGTGTGTATGCCAATTGGGTGACAAAAAAAAGAGCTAAATTTTACTTGTTCAGCGCCCATTTAGCTAGGGCTTTGACGGCGAATTTGTGCGCTATTGCAGCGGTTTACGAGGAATTTTCGGTTATGCCAAAACACATTGGCCAAGTGCGAACACACTTAGCCCTAATATGCTGTCACTCGAAGCCTTCACAAGTCCACAAGAGATGAACTCAGTCGAGCTAGACTAAATTTTGTGGGCGAAAGTGTGTGTCCGAGCCCGCAAACCAACACAAATTTTATTCAACCACGCCCGATTTGTCGTAAAATTGCGCCAATAAGAGATTTGAAACTCTCTGGGCTACAGTGAGAAAGGTGTTTTCATGGCTCAAACTGACACGCTTTATCAAGACGTTGCAGAACAACTTCGAGACTACTGCGTTGCGGATCAAACCCGTCGTAAGCTCGACGTCAACGTGCGCGCCATGCGCCCTGACGATAAGTTTGCCATGAAAGAAATCTACCCTACTCTGTCGCAACGCACTCTGTACATGCGCTTTTTCCGCATCATTGAAACTCCTACCCTTGCCCAGCTAACTCGCTTTGTTGCAATGGATTTTGAGAGTCGTATAGGCACTTGCGTGACTTTGGCTGAGAATCAGCAATTAGTAGGCGCAGGACGTTTACTACGAAGCAGTGCTACTAGTGAGGTGGCTGAGCTGTCTTGCATGGTGGTAGACGATTATCAAAGTAAGGGAATCGGCCGCGTGCTGTTAAACCACCTATTTGCCATGGGTAAACTGGCCGGTGTCAAAACCGTATTAGCACTGGTTCACAACCAAAACCAAGCCATGTTGCGCTTGCTAAAAAGTTGCGGTTATCCGGTGGAAGTCATGTATGACGATGGCGAGTTTGAAGTCACTTTGGATCTGACTCGCGAAGCACCTCGCAGTCAACTGATGGACCGCAACGTATCTATCTCGCCGATGCACCAAGGGGTCGACCCAGTCTAATCCCAGCGGCGCTTAGCCCAGTCTTTTCGTTGGCTCTTGTCGAAATAGCTCCAGGCAATAAAGCGGCTTTGCTTATTGCCCTGTGCCATCTTAATCACCTCAACGTTTTGCACATCGGTGCGCTTTAGCAGGCGCTTTAGCGGTCTTAGATTGTCTTTGTTCGACACCAAAGAGGTAAACCAAAGTACCTGCTGAGATAAGAAGCGACTTTCCAAGATCAGCGAACGGATAAAAGCCGCCTCGCCACCAGGACACCATAGCTCGCTGGCAGTACCGCTGAAGTTCATCACCTTTGCCCCGCGCTGCCCTAGGTTGTGTTGCTTTTGCTGGCTTTGCTCAAGCGCCTGCTGCTCGGATTCGAAAAATGGCGGATTGCACATGCAAAAATCAAAGCTTTGATCTGGGGATACAAGACCTCTAAGTAGGTACTTAGGCTCGCTCTGATGAACAATCTCAATGCGAGACTGGTGCTGCGGATTGCTACTCAACAGCTTTCTTGCATGAAGCACGCTGTCCTTGTCCACATCTGATGCGATGAACCGCCATTGATATACCGAACTCCCAATCAAGGGATAGACAGCGCCAGCTCCCGTGCCGATGTCAAACCCAGCAACTGTTTTGCCTTGTGGTCGTTTGCCACCATTGTCTTTGGCCAGCAAATCTGCCAAGTGATGCAGGTAGTCCGCACGTCCTGGCACGCCAGGCGTCAGGTTTCGACTCGGCACATGCCAGTCTTTTACCCCATAGCCCTGCTCCATTAACGCTTGGTTCAACAAACCCACCGCTTCTGGCTGCGCAAAGTCCAATGTCAACTGGCCACTTGGGCTAGTCTTAAAGTAGTTCGCCAACTTGGGTTGATACTGAGCCAGCGCTTTTAGCGGATAGCGGCCAGTGTGCAGGTTACGTGAATGCATTCGCTCGGTTGCTTGGAAATGATGGGGCGCCTATGATACCCAAAAAACGTGTTAGACGCTTGCGCTAAGTCGCTGAGAGATAACAATGATAAATATTGATGACCCGGCCGAAACTCAATCCACCCCAGCGCTGTGGCGCCTAGCTTTTCGCCCTTTCTTTCTGTTTGCCAGTGTATTAGCTTGTCTTTACATTCCCACTTGGTTGCTGGCTTGGTACCAACCTCAATGGTCGTGGTTTTCTACCGAGTTTTGGGCCCAAGTGGTGCCTTTGTGGTGGCATCCCCACGAGCTGATATTTGGCTTTGCACTGGCGATCGTGGTGGGCTTTTTACTGACCGCAGTACAAACTTGGACCAACCAAAAAAGCCTAAGCGGCTGGTCGCTAGCAATGTTATTCGCTTGTTGGGCGGCTGCTCGGCTCGGGCTACTGATACCTTTGCCCGTATCTCTGATTCCGATAGCAATCCTCGATTGCTTATTTTTGTTGAGCGCCAGCTTTGCTATGGGGCGACGCATCTTTAAAGTGCGTCAATGGCGCAACGCCGTCTTTCCAGTGATGCTGTTTTTAGCCGCTATGGTTAATGCACTAAGCTACTGGGCGCTCGCTCACAAAGACTTCGTGTTGGCCAACCAAATTTGGCAAGCCATGCTGTGGTGGTTAGCTTTGTTGATCACCATTGTCGGTGGTCGAGTCATTCCGTTTTTTAGTGCGATGCGCCTCAAAAAGGATAAGCCACAGCCGCTTGCTTGGCTGGATTATCCCTTAATGGCGCTAATGGCGGTCATCGCGATTCAGGCGCTGGCACAGCCGTTGCCAAACACTTGGCTGCCAACCACATTAGCCTTAGCAGGTAGTTTGCAATTGGTTCGATTCTTGCGCTGGAAGCCCTGGCAAACTGTCGGCGAGCCCATGCTGTGGTCGCTGCACCTAGCCTACGCATTTTTGCCTTTGACTCTGCTGCTAATAGCGGTGTACTGGGACAATCCATTTGTCAGCCGCCAGCTATTGCACTTGTTCGCTATCGGCACCATGGCGAGCTTGTGCCTGTCGATGATTAGTCGAGTCTCATTAGGCCACACCAGTCGCAATGTCTATCAAGGACCCAACATGGCCCTAGCGTTTATCTCATTGGCGCTAGCTGCACTACTGCGAACCTTGATGCCAATTATACTGCCCGACTTCACACTTTGGTGGCACTGGGGCGCTGCGGCATTCTGGTTCCTAGCATTCGCAGTATTTGTTTGGCACTATGCGCCGATTTTAACCAGACCCCGCGTAGATGGACGCCCAGGGTAGGAGATGAAAATGAAGCAATGTCAGATGGTTATAGGCTTATTCGCAGCACTGACAAGTCTTGTTGCTAGCGCCAGCATGGAGCAAAAATACCCTGTACAAACCGAGCAGTGGCAGCAAACCAAAGCGTCTTATGAACGCGAAGACATGCTAGAAAAGCACCCGGCCACTGTCATTCTTTGGGCTGGCAGCGCGTATGCCAAGGAGTTCCACAGCCCTCGAGGTCATCAATTTGCGGTAACTGACGTCAGTCACACCTTACGCACCGGTGTTGCACCAGAAGCTGGTGAAAAAGGCATGTCCGCGAGTTGCTGGACTTGTAAAACCCCACAAGCTTGGCAACTGATGCAAAAGCACGGCGAGCAAGGCTACGCCGGTGCTAACTTCACCGATTTTGGGTCTCAAATTGAGCAAGTGGTGTATTGCAGCGACTGCCACCAAGGCGACAAAGGCGCACTGGCGTTGCCACGACCACACGCCAAGAGGGCGATGGAGAAAGTGCAGCTGCCATTTGCCAAACAAAAGCACAGCATGCAAGCTTCGCAAACCTGTGGTCAATGCCATGTCACCTATTACTTTCAGCCGGAAGCCAGCAATCAGGTCAACATTCCATGGATTTTTGGCAATACGGTGGACGAGATAGAAAAATACTACGACACCCGTCGATTCTACGAGTGGATCCATCCGATTTCACAAACCCCAATGCTAAAAGCCCGCCACCCTGAGTTTGAGCATTGGAGTCGAAGCAAACACGCGGCGCAGGGCGTGGGCTGCGTTGATTGCCACATGGCCGCAAGCACTGATGGTTCACCGGCTAGCCATAAAGTCGGTGGCGCCTGGGAGCTGTTCGACAGCAATTGCACAAGCTGTCACACCAATAAAGAAAAGACCAAGAGTAAATTGGAAGCCAACAAGGCTTGGGTTGAACAAGCCCGAACCAAAGTCGAAGACTTGCTGGTAAAAGCGCACTATGAAGCCAAAGCGGCTTGGGATGCAGGCGCGACTTGGCCGCAGATGAACACGGCTATCATGGCCATTCGCCACAGCCAGTGGCGTTGGGATTTCGCGGTGTCTTCACACGGAGTGGCTGCGCACAACCCGCAAGAAGCCAAGGCTCTGCTCAACAAATCGTTAGAACAAGTGTCGCTGGCACGAGTGGAGTTGGCGAAATTGCTAGCGACATTGAAAGTCGATGAGGTGGAATACCCTGACTATTCCAGCAAGGCCTCAGCGCAAAAGGCGATTGGCTTGGACATGCCAGCGCTAAACCAGCAAAAACAAGATTACATCAAAGCCACTATTGAGAAGCAGTGGCAACCAGTAGCCAACGTAAAACCTTAGCGAAAATTTGGCTTTCCCATTATGAGTTACAAAAAAGCAAAAGCTACAAAAAAGCCGGGATAATCCCGGCTCTTTTCGTTTGACGCTATATTAGACCGCCACACCATCGCGATAACTTTGCTGTCGCTGAGCGTAGATAGTGCACATATTATCAATGGCGTCTGGGCAAATCTCTCTCAATCCACTTAGTACCAATGTCTTGCGGCCAGTACCGACGACCACACCAGCATCTTTAATGGCAAATTCTAGAGTGGCATCACCGCGTTTACCTTGAATCTCGAGCTCAGTGTTAACCAGTTCAAGCTCTGGCGACACCAAATTCAAGTGCTCTAAATCGAAACCCATGCTTTCATAGATAACCAGCGGACGCGCTGGGTTTACCATCACTTGGTGACGTTGCATCAGCGGCAACACCACATCGGTAAAGTTGTGCCCAGAGAAAGCCACATAGTTGCGAATGAAAGCTTCAATCACGGCAGGGTTTTCTAATACTTCGCCTTCGCGCTGCATGCTCAGGTATTGTTTTTCACGAGTATCTTTTAAACCAAACTCGCTACCGATAGTTTGTGGGAATTGAAGCTGTGCATTCGCACCAACCATTCCCTCAAAACGAAAGTTCATGGATTGACTCAAGCCGTAACGTCCCAAAGTCAGGGCAAACAGCAAGTCTCCAGGCACGCAGAAACGCTTGTTGTCTGGATCGTGAATAGGGTTAAAGTCTTGCGCTACGCCTTTAGCAAATTGACTGGCTTGTTCGGCGCTGATTTCTACTCCAGCGTCGGTTTGAGTGTAATAAGGCGATAAAAACATGATGAAGTAGGTTCCGTTCCGTGTCTTGCTATCAGGTAGTTTAGTTTCAGAGCGGCATTATACATGCCGACAGTCAATCAACTCACCCGATGAGCTGTGAGGGTTGGGATTTACCGATCCAGCTCAAAGGTTTTCAAGTTGCAATGGCGGCCAGCGGCTTGCTTTGGTACAAGCAATAACTCTTTATATGACGACAATGCGGTAAACAATGAGCATCAACACCTCTCGCCTACATCAAAGCCTGATTCGCTACCTAAAAATCGACAGCGAATCTACCAATGAACTTGCCATGGCACAAACCCTAGCCGAAGACTTAGGTCACCTAGGCTTTGAAGTCACCAAGCAAGAGGTAGACCCAGCAATTTCCAACGCCTTCAACATCTACGCACGTCTCAAAGGCCAGCTGCCGGGTAACATACTGTTCAGTTGCCACATGGATACCGTATCTCCGGGTAACGGTATCGAGCCAATTATTGAAGACGGCGTGATGCGCTCTAAGGGCGATACCATTTTGGGTGCTGATGATAAGTCTGGCATCGCCGCCATTCTCGAAGCTATCACTTCTGTTCAAGAAACGGAAATGCCTCACCAAAGCATTGAAGTGGCGTTCACGGTGCACGAGGAAGGCGGGCTGCACGGCTCCAAGGCGTTTGACCTAAGCCCTATTCAAAGCCAACAAGCGGTTGTACTGGATTCAGGTGGCCCGATTGGCACCATCATCACTCAAGCGCCTGGTCAGCAAAGCCTGACTGTTACCATCAAGGGTAAACCGGCCCACGCAGGTTTGGCACCAGAACAAGGAATCAACGCTCTGTCGGTTGCGGCACGAGCCATCGATTCGATGAAGCTTGGACGCATCGACGAGGAGACCACCTCAAATATCGGTGTCGTCAATGGCGGGCAAGCTACCAATGTGGTGATGCCAGAGTTAGTGTTAAAAGCCGAAGCGCGCTCTTTGGATAACGCCAAGCTGGAACAGCAAGTAGCTCATATGCAACAAGGCTTCATGGACGCTGCCAATGCCTTTGGTGCTGAGTGTGTGATAGACACAGTACCATCATACGGCGCTTATCAGTTGGCCGATGACCATCCGCTGGTTGAATCCGTCTCAAAAGCCTTCGCAGCGATTGGTATTCAGGCTCAAACAGGCCCTACCGGTGGCGGCAGTGATGCCAATATTTTCAATCAGCGCGGTATTCCTACCGTGAACTTGTCCACTGGCATGAGCAAGGTTCACACCACCGAGGAATTCATTGTGCTTGAGGATCTAAACCGCATTACTGAGTTTGTAAGAGCCTACATCACTCAAGAATAACCCCTGCCTTTTCATGGCGCTGCAAACGATTTGCTTCTATATGTGTAAGCAAAGCCCAGTTTGGAGCGCCGTGATGAATCCACAAAATCCAACCAGACCTTCGCCAAGAGAGCGACTGCTATTAACCGCCCTTACGGTACGTCGACAACAGCATAGATTTGAATGTTTGATGCCGGTGCTTATTGTCCTTGGCACCATAGGTTATTTCATCGACCTGGTCACACCGCCTCAGTACGCCCTATTCGCGTTAATCATGTTAGCGGCCTATATGACCTCCAATCTCGCACTGGCAAAACAAGTGGATAGGTTAATCGCCGCCGTCGCAAAAACGAAAAAAGCCTAATCGGCCTTTATCGCTAGCAGCTCAATAATTCGACAGCCCAATAAAGCAGGACTATCGTTTATCCACGGTCTTGGTCACCTAGGATAAGGATTAGCTCTATGTTGAGACGCAATTTTCTCCGCCGATTAGGTATGTTTGCTGCAGCCGGGATTTTAGGAAGTAAGCTCCCACAAGCTCAAGCTGCTAGTAGCGCAACTTCGTCGTCGAGCATACAGCCGGGCGACTGGAAAGCACTAAGAGAGCTATTCCCGCTCACTAAAGACTATGTGCATTTGGCAACATTTCTGTTGGCCTCCCACCCTAAACCTGTGGCTAATGCGATTGCTCGTCATCGCCATGCGTTAGATGAAAACCCTGCCGACTATTGGCATCACCATTTTGAAACCATAGACCACGATATTGCCGCCGCAGCAGCGAGTTACATGGGCGGAAGCGCTGAGCAGATTGCTCTCAGCGACAGCACAACTATGGGGCTAGCGTTGGTCTATAGCGGATTAAAGCTAAGGCCGGGCGATGAGGTGTTACAAACCGAACACGACCATTACTCCACGGATTTGTCTTTGCAGTTAAGAGCCGATCGCACCGGTGCCAAAGTGCGCCGAATCGCCCTCTACGATGACCCTTTTTCTTTCTCTGAACAGCAAGTGGTTGAAAAGCTGTCGAAATCTATCACGGACGAAACCAAGGTAGTGGCTGTCACCTGGGTACACTCGTCCACTGGGGTAAAGCTACCGATACGTGCACTGGCTGACGTCATCGAGGCTAAAAATGCCAAACGCGACAGCGCCGATAAGATTGTCTTTTGCGTCGACGGCGTCCATGGTTTTGGCATTGAAGATATTGATGTGAGTGCAATGGGGTGTGACTTTTTTATTGCCGGCACTCACAAATGGATTTTTGGACCACGGGGAACCGGCGTGATTTGGGGCTCTGACCGTGGCTGGAAACACTGCAACGCAGTGATCCCAAGCTTTAGCCGGTCATATGATGTGTGGTTAGGAAACTCACAACAATCCGACGTCCCCATTGGCGAGCACATGACACCTGGTGGTTTCCATTCCTTTGAGCACCGTTGGGCCCTGCCAGAAGCCTTTAAACTCCATCAGGCGTTAGGCAAAGCCAATGTTCAACAGCGTATTCACCAGTTAAACAGCCAAACTAAAGAAGGCTTAGCGGCCATGTCTCATGTGAAGCTGTATACCCCAATGGACACCAAAGTCTCTTCGGGTCTAGTGTGTTTTGATGTAAAAGGCATGTCGCCAGAGCAAGTAGTGAAGCACATGCACGGAAAAGGCATCATCATGTCTGCCACACCCTATCGCAATTCGTACGCTCGCTTCGCACCTAGCCTAATCAACAACGAGGCTGAAATCGACAGAGCGCTGGCTGAGATTAAGGCGCTGGCTTAGCGCTACTTTTGCGAACAACGACCGTGCCTGCAATAAAGTCTTGCAGCGCGCGGCGCTTTTTATTGGTGAGCATCACTATGAATTCGCTCGTTACCCAAATACTCACGCCTATATTAGCGTAGTAATACCAACTGTCAGGGTGATCAGTGATGTACAGCGATCGCTCCATCCAACCCATCGAAAAATAGAGCTCGTCGGTCATATGAAGAGTAACTGAGACAATGGAAAGCGAAGCCACAAGGGTCAATGCAAACGTCACTGAATATCTTAAGAATGCTTGTTTGAGCCCGACTTTTGAACCATCAAGCTGAGCAATTCTGATTTTTAGCAGTAGCTTTCCAGGAGTTGCACCGAATCTTTGTACCAAATAAACATGGTACATCAACCCAACCAGAATCCCAGGCACCAACCAGTACAACTGAAATAACCGCGACTGCTCATTCCCCCAGATCGCGAACAAGATAAAGGGCAAAAAAATCACTCGATCCAATAAGAAAGCACCAACTCGCGGGAAAAACCCCGCGTATCTCATTTCACCCATTACCACCACACCATCCAATCGAATCTATCTTCTTCTAACTCCAGTCTGACAAACTAACCAGTTTTCGGTTCAATAGATAGTACTTAAGCCTGAAGAAGTGGGTTCAGAGTGCTCCTGATTACGAATGCCACTCTGAAAGCGAATAGCGAATAGCGTCTCTAGTGTAAGCTCGAAGTGAGCTCACATGGGGGTGAGGAGGATCGACGCGCAGCGTCGCAGCTGACGAACGCGGAGTCATCAAGGATGACGGAGCTGGGAGCCCCTGCGGCGCTCAGTATTGATTCGAAGTAATGAAGTAGAAGCCGCAGGCGGCTGAACGTAGTGTGTAGGTCGCCGTCAGGTTTCATAAACGAAAAAGGCCACCCGATTAGGGTGGCCTTTCAGTGTTTGAAGCCTGGCGGTGACCTACTCTCACATGGGGAAGCCCCACACTACCATCGGCGCTATTGCGTTTCACTGCTGAGTTCGGAATGGGATCAGGTGGGTCCACAATGCTATGGCCGCCAAGCAAAATTTTGTCTGGAACAAAATTTAACGCACTTTAGTGCGGCCCGTTAGGGTCAACTACAGGGATGTAGTTGATAATATTTGCTCCTTTAATCTGGAAAAAGCTGACTCTGCGTCGAATGTGAACGCATTCAAAAATCAAGTTCAAGCAAATCATTGCCCATATCAAACCCATCTGGGTTGTATGGTTAAGCCGCACGGGTCATTAGTACAGGTTAGCTCAACGCCTCACAACGCTTACACACCCTG
>NZ_NRIR01000016.1 GCF_002282855.1 Paraferrimonas sedimenticola
AGTGGTGGAGGGGGAAGGATTCGAACCTTCGAAGGCTGAGCCGTCAGATTTACAGTCTGATCCCTTTGGCCACTCGGGAACCCCTCCACGCTATTTTAAGGAAATGAATGGTGCCGACTGACGGAATCGAACTGTCGACCTACTGATTACAAGTCAGTTGCTCTACCAACTGAGCTAAGCCGGCACATCATTTCGGAGCGGGATAATAGGTAAATGTGGCTCTGAGTTCAAGCGTATTAGCGACTTTTTTCCAAAAAAAGTGCTAATTGAGCATTTTTCGACCCTGACACCCCTTTAAGCGCAGGTTGGCGGCCTGACAAGTTAGCAGAAAGTTGTGTAGGTATAGTGAATGGTGTAATGTGCCAGCCAACAAAGGAATGGCAATAATATGACCCAAGAAAGCCGGCAGCAAAGTGCCACCTACTTAAACTTCTCCCAACGACAATGGGCACATTTGCGCGATTCAGTCCCTTTGACGCTAACCGATCAGGATCTTGATGCCCTAAGAGGTATCAACGAACAAGTATCGCTCAAAGAAGTTTCTGATATTTATTTGCCGCTGTCGCGATTGCTTAACTTGATTGTTAACTCACAGCAAAGTCGTGGCGTCATTCTCGAGAAGTTCTTGGGTAAGTATCCGTCTCGTCGTCCTTACATCATTAGTATTGCTGGCAGTGTTGCGGTCGGTAAAAGTACCACAGCGCGTATTCTACAAGCGCTTTTGCAACGCTGGCCTGAGCACCCGAAAGTCGACCTAGTAACTACCGATGGATTCCTTTATCCCCTTGAAGACCTCAAGCAACGCGAGCTGCTGCATCGCAAAGGCTTTCCAGAGAGCTATGATGTCAAGCACTTGGTTGAGTTCGTCGCAGCGATAAAGTCGGGCGAGCAAGGTGTCACAGCGCCTGTGTACAGCCATGTTCGTTACGATCGCATTCCGGGCAAGGAAATCGAAATCAACCAGCCAGATATTTTGATTTTGGAAGGGTTGAACGTACTGCAGAACGCCCAAGACGCCGGTGCCCAAGGACACAGCCAGTACGTATCGGATTACGTCGATTTTTCGATATACGTAGACGCGCCTCAAAATTTGCTAAAGCAATGGTATATCGAGCGTTTTTTGCAGTTTAGAGATACCGCCTTTAGTCGCGCTGACAGCTACTTCAATCACTATGCGAATCTGTCTGACGAGCAAGCCTTTGAAACCGCAGGTCATATTTGGGACACGATTAATGGGCCCAACTTGGTACAAAATATTCTGCCAACCCGTGAGCGAGCATCGCTGATACTCAAAAAAGGCCCTGACCACTTAGTCCAGCAGGTACTACTCAGCAAGTAGACGCAGCGACACTTCGCCACCGCTGTAACTGTTGCGCTCACCGCTGGTGTCCTCTAGCAACAGATTGCCTTCACTATCGACACCCAGATAGCGGCCAGTAATGACTTTAGCCGCCGAAGTCAAAGTGACCTGCTGACCAATGAACAAGTCCAACGCTTCCCATCGAGGTAGGAAAGGCTCGAGTCCCGACAACTCAAACTGGGCGAGATCCTTAAGTAGGTTCTCGTGTAGAGCATGAATTAGTTGGTTCTTAGCAATAACCGCACTTGATTCTTGAGTGAGATCGGCCCACGGCTGATCAATAGCAGCACCTAGGGCTTTAGGCATCGCTATATTGACCCCAAAACCAATCACCAGATGGCAAGGCCCCTCCGGTGAGCCTTTAATCTCCACAAGGACACCTGCGAGCTTGCGGCCAAAGCGATAGATATCGTTAGGCCATTTCAGTCCGATTCCGTCGAACCCTAGCTTTTCAAGCGTCTCTGCGAGGCTTAAGCCAACCACTAGGCTCAGCCCCATCGCGGCAGCGAAGCCATCGTCGATTCGCCAATAGACAGATTGATAAAGGTTGCTACCGTAAGGGGAGATCCATTGACGGCCGCGGCGACCGCGCCCTGCGGTTTGGCACTCGGCTATGCAGGTCTCTCCTTTTACGAGCTCGTGGCAGCGCTCCATCAAATAAGCATTGGTTGACTCGATTTGATGAAACCAATGCAGAGGTCGCGACAACAGCTTTTCAAGTTCCGCAGGTTGACTCAAGCTCACTTGGTCGGCCAGTTTGTAGCCCTTGCCCTTTACCGAGTAAACCTCTAGCCCCTCTTGATTGAGCTGCTTTACCTTCTTGTTTACCGCCGCACGAGTCATTCCCATTTGCTCTGATAGCCATTCGCCAGAGACAAAACCCTGCTGGTTTAACAGACTCAAGAGCTGATGTTTTTTCTGCCAACTATCCATACCGGCTGATTTCCACCTCGCCGTTGCTGCCAAATATTCGAACTTCAGGCTGCAGTTTTACCTGATAAACCTCAAAGACGCGTTGTTGAATGTGATTCGCAAGCGCCACTAAATCCTGTGGCTTACCACCGCCGTGATTCACTAGCACCAGCGCTTGATGCTGGTGTACCCCGACTTTTCCTTGAAGGTGCCCCTTAAGGCCTAGCTTGTCGATCAGGTAGCCAGCGGCGAGCTTAATTCCGCCTTGGTGTTGCGGATAGCCCACGAGATTCGAGTCCAAGGACCTAAGATGATCATATAACTCAACACTAACTACTGGGTTCTTGAAAAAACTGCCGGCATTGCCAAGGACCTTAGGATCAGGGAGCTTTTGCTGGCGAATCTGACAGACTTCCCGATAAACTTGCAGTGGAGACAAATCGGATTCATCCTCCAAGGACTTTAGTGGGCCATAGCTCAGTTTGGGCTGCCAGGGCTTTGGCAGCCAAAGCACTAGCTCAGTGATCCAAGCTTTGTCTTTTAACTGGTGCTTAAACACAGAGTCTCGATAGCCCAATTGGCACTCGGCCTTGCTCAAGCTATGAGTTTCACCAGAATTCGGGTCGATAAAAGTCAAGGATTCGAGCACTTGAGATAACTCAACCCCATACGCACCAATGTTTTGAACTGGCGCCGCACCAACGCAACCAGGAATGAGCCCTAAGTTCTCAAGGCCACCAATCCCTTGCTGTGATAACCATGCAACCGCCGAATCCCAGTTTTCGCCCGCGCCTAAGGTCAATCTCACGCCATCTGCATTGTCTTCTAGCTTTCGACCCATAATGCGGTTGATCAGTACATCGCCATCATAGTCCTCTAAGAAAATCGCGTTGGAACCTTCGCCTAGGATTATTGGGTTGTGCAGCTGGCGAGACACGATCAATTGCTTAAGCTGCTCGGCGCTGGCCACAGTGACTATCGAGCGAGCGATTTGCTCGAAGCCGAAGGTATGGTGGTTAGAAAGATCAAAGGTTTGCATAAGACAGGTCGCTTCAGTATTCGCGCTTAGTTTAACTCAGGTACCGTCAAAACCAGAACAGAAAGTCGAATTCAATAGAGGAAAGGATCCGCCAGTTTAAATAACGCGTACTAAAATTATGTTATTGAGTGAGGTAGCGACCATGAAGTACGTAGCATTAAGTATCCTAGCCAGCATCATAGGTTTCGTTTCCTACGTTGCCTGGGCTTATCCACACCTGGTTGAAGCGCAGAGCCACCGCAGCTTGATTTATTTCGCTCCTGAGCACGACGACTCAGTAGATAAGTTCGTCAAGCAAGCCAGTTTCCACGAGTGCCTGCTGAAAGCCAGAAATACCTTTGTCCTAGTCGTAACTGACGCTGAGCGATCCGAGAGCATGCACTATCACAGCTACGACTGGACTGAGCTGAGAAACAAGTACCAAGTTGGCCCAGATCAGACTGCTCTGATCCTCGTTAGCGACGACGGTCAAGAGGCACAACGTTGGGACAATACAATCTGGAGCGAAGTCTTCCAGATGCTCGACAACAGCACCAACAACATAGACGCACAAAACCGACGCCTAAAACGCTGCTCTGCTTAGCTCGCAGTAAGCACGAGCTAGGATTAGTATCTCTAGTGGAAGCTCGAAGAGAGGTCACATGGGGGTGACAAATTCGTCGGGAACGAATTTGAACGCACAACGCACTTTAGTGCGGCCCGAAGGGTGACCTACAGGGAAGTAGGTCATAAGAGGACCGACGCGCTAGTAGCGGCTTTGCAGTTAGCAACGGGCAGGTTCATCTTTCCCTGCGAGGAGCCTGCCGGTGTCCAGGCCTTCGCAGAGCTCAGGCCGTTACGCCGGCGAAGGCCAAACTCTTGGCCTTCTTATTCCCGGCTCCACCCTACT
>NZ_NRIR01000017.1 GCF_002282855.1 Paraferrimonas sedimenticola
GCGGGATGGAGCAGCTTGGTAGCTCGTCGGGCTCATAACCCGAAGGTCGTCGGTTCAAATCCGGCTCCCGCAACCAACACACTGACAGTGATGCAAGGTTTAAGGCGACTAGCAACTGCTCGTCGGGCTCAACTCTCCATAAGAGACGCGAAGGCCACCGGTTCAAATCCGGCTCCCGCAACCAACACACTGACAGTGATGCAAGGTTTAAGGCGACTAGCAACTGCTCGTCGGGCTCAACTCTCCATAAGAGACGCGAAGGCCACCGGTTCAAATCCGGCTCCCGCAACCAACACACTGACAGTGATGCAAGGTTTAAGGCGACTAGCAACTGCTCGTCGGGCTCAACTCTCCATAAGAGACGCGAAGGCCACCGGTTCAAATCCGGCTCCCGCAACCAACACACTGACAGTGATTCAAGGTTTAAGGCGACTAGCAATTGCTCGTCGGGCTCAACTCTCCGTAAGAGACGCGAAGGCCATCGGTTCAAATCCGGCTCCCGCAACCAATACACTGAATATCTTCTCGGCATTCTTGCCGAATCTACGGACGCGGGATGGAGCAGCTTGGTAGCTCGTCGGGCTCATAACCCGAAGGTCGTCGGTTCAAATCCGGCTCCCGCAACCAATTTCCGTAGAACGATTCCCCAAAAACCTGCTCGTAGCAACCGCTCGTCGGGCTCAACTCTTCATAAGAGACACGAAGGTCGTCGGTTCAAATCCGGCTCCCGCAACCAATTTCCGTAGAACGACTCCCAAAAAACCAGCTCTTAGCAACCGCTCGTCGGGCTCAACTCTCCATAATAGACGCGAAGGCCGTCGGTTCAAATCCGGCTCCCGCAACCAATTTCCGTAGCTTAATTTCAAAAAAAGATTAGCTCTTAGCTACCGTCCTGCGGACTCAACGCTGGCCTACTCTGTTCAATCTACAACTACCAAATACTTCACTACCGCTACTTTCTCTGCAGCGCATACAATTAGCCAACACCTTCTGTGTTGAGAAAACCAAAATGGTTAATGAAGTTTGGATTGGATATCTAGCGGCAATTTGCACGACCACAGCGTTTGTGCCTCAGGTCGTCCACACCTTTAAAACCAAAGACACGAGTTCTATATCTCTAGGTATGTACATTCTCTTTGTTGTAGGCATTGCCTTGTGGCTGTCCTACGGTGTCTTACTAGACGATTGGCCAATCATAATCGCAAATACCATAACTTTGGTTTTGGCGAGTTTCATTTTGACGATGAAGTTACAAGAGGTTTTCAAACGATAGATCTGACAGCAGTTTTCGGCCCATACCCACGCCTGTCATTCTCGCGAAAGCGGGAATCTAGCCAATCGCGAACAGCGGCAAACGGCCAGAAGCTAACCTTCAATAACCCACAAAACCTACGAGTTCGAGAATCCTTCGACGCCTTGGAGTACGCATGGTTGGTTTGCCTAATCACTGTTCGCCCGCTAAAATGACCACTTCAAAGACCTAATAAGGAGTCTTTTAAAATGACAACTAGAATCTTAGCTGATGTTGCTGCGAGTATCACCGAGTTAAAAGCGAATCCAATGAAAGTTGCAACAAGTGCTTGTGGTGAGCCTGTTGCCGTTCTAAATCGAAATGAGCCCGCATTTTATTGCGTACCAGCAGAAGCGTACGAAATGATGATGGACAAACTAGAAGATCTTGAGTTGCTAGCCATAGCCAAAGAGCGGGAAGACGAAGAAATCATCTCGGTAAACATTAATGATCTATAGTCTTGGCTTCAAAAAAAGCGCACTAAAGGAATGGCAAAAGCTTGGGTCAACTGTTCAGCAGCAATTTAAGAAAAAGCTGGAAGAACGTCTTAAAAATCCACATGTTCCAGCTTCAAAAATATCTGGCGCCGAAAACCTGTACAAAATTAAACTTCGGCAATCTGGCTATCGCCTTGTGTATAAAGTGGAAGATGACGTAATTATTATCACCATCTTGGCTGTGGGAAAACGAGAACGAAGCGCAGTCTATCAAAAGGCTATCGCTCGCTTTGGTAAATAATTCTTCGGGCAAGCCCCTTGGTACAAACAAACGACGGGAGACTGCTAAGGGCCATTTACACCTTAGATATCACCCGAAGTGACAATCATCTAAATGAATGAGTAAACGCATTTTCGCTGACGATTGGAAGGATGACCTAACTATGAGCCTAAAAAGGTCGTGTTCCTCCAGTCCTCACGTTGATGCAAAATCCTAACAAAGTACACGCCTTGGCTCACGTCAGCGGCATAAACTAACAAATGTGCTTTGTGCGGATGAATCCGTATAGGTGGAAAAAACTCAACGCGCTCTCGATTGGCCAGTGGGTTTTCCGCCAGCAACTCGAATACCATCTTTAGTTCAGAATGATATTTTCGTGCCTGCATCTCTCCAAACTGCTGAGCGCCATCAACAAATATGGAGATAAGGTCCTGCTCCGCTTTTTTACTAAGCGTATAAGGCATGCTTTTAGCCTTTTAGCTTGTCGAGTGCAGCTTGCTCAATCTGTTCCATTGTCATGTCACCTGGACCCGACTGAACCCCTTCTGATACTAGTGCCTGAAATCTAGCTAACTTGGCTTTTTGATCTTGTCGAATTAGGTCTCGAACATAGTCACTTGCGTTACTGTACAGCCCTGAATTTGCTTGCTCTTCTACCCAATCTTTCATTGGACTCGGAAGGGAAATGTTCATCGTTGCCATAACATGCCTCTCTTACTGCTAAACTTGCACTTGATCGAATCATGGCAAATATTGGCAATATTTGCCATCGAATATTCTATCTATATCAACGGCAGCTAAGGGCCAACAGCAACGACTCTCTACTCCATCTCGACCAATCGAGTCGTGAATTTCCGCAACACCAAACCAATCTATAGGAAGTAAAACTCCTATTCAGATCACGGCTCCCGCAACACTTATCCCTTATACTTTAGCAAGCACTGAATCCTCTCTATTGCTGCAAAGGCATATACCCGATTCAAACTCAGCTTAGACTGAGACGAATAACATAAATTATAAATACTAGGAATTGTTCGATGAAACTTAAACTGTTGCTACCTGCAGTAGCTGTTCTAGCTACTGGTTGCGCTATCCCTACCAACCCTTTACAACTCGAGTTGGAGTCTCTGCCTGAGGCGGATAAGGCCTACATTGTCGGTAAGTTCATCACACAATGTAGCGGTGGCATGGAAGGTTGCACTCAAAGGTTCAACTCGATTTGGGCTTCCTATAGCAATACCCAATTAGAAGGTTACTCTGACATTATTCAATCGAGATTTGGGTCCATTCAAGATAAAGACACTGAATACGATTTTATTGATCCAGTTGCTGGAGAAAAAGGATTCTATTTTTGTAAGGCTATTCCTGCAGGTAACTATGCCTTAACTAGTTTCAGTTATTACAGCTACGGTGGCGGCGGACACGGCTTCCATTCAAGAAAAGCCTCTCCATTTGAGATTCCCTTTTCCTTGAAAAAAGGAGAAGTCGCTTATTTAGGTCAGCTAAGACTGACCGTATTGTTTGGAGCAAAGAATAGTCTTGGTATTCAAGACTACCAGCCTGGATGGTTAGAGCTAGCGACTAACGCTGAGCAAGACATCAGCTACGCTGTTGCAAAATGTCCTGTTGACGTAAAAGTTGATGAGGTATCAAACAAACCTCTTAATCCCGTACTAGCGAACAGTCCACTAGTTATATCTGGACCAGCCAGTACGCAACAAGGTAATCCCCCCGCAAAATAACTGAAGCGAAAAGTAGAATTTTCTCGTATCTTAAAACGCAGGAGATTCTGCAATGA
>NZ_NRIR01000001.1 GCF_002282855.1 Paraferrimonas sedimenticola
TAAATATACGTTATGTATTGACATAAGCTATATGTTCACTTCGTTACATTGAGTTAAATATCGTTTTGGATACTTACTACAATCAACGGAGTGCCCACACAGATTGCTTGATAAATTGTTAAAGAGCAGTGCCGAAACCCTGTGGTTATCGGCGACCGGTTCAACCGGTCAGGGCTGCGTATTCTACGCGTTTCCCCTCGACCGTCAAGCGCTTTTTGAAAAGTTTTTTCAGAAGGCTTTTGGTCTCTAACTCGGTGGCTAAAACTAGGTTCTAGACCCTGCTGCAATCGCCTTGCGAAGCTGCTCTGCCGTGTCAGTGGATGCGCATTATAGGGAGCTTAATTTTCGGCGCAACCCCTTTTTTGAGATTTCGTTTCGACTGACCAAATTTTAACCGAAACTCGATTCAAAGGCTTTTTAAAAAGCTTGGAAGCTCGGCAATCGACTTAACAGTATAAGGGGCCTGGGCCTTTTCCGCTTCAGAGAGCTCTTGCCCAGATAGTGCCAATACACGAATAGCGACACCAGCGGCTTCACCAGCTTGCAGATCGCTAAGCTTGTCGCCTAGTACGACTGACTGACTCATGTCTATCTTCAAAAACTCTTGAGCCGAGTTGAACATGCCTGGCTTAGGTTTGCGACAATCGCAATCTTGCAAGTAATCGCCTTTGCCTTTGGTGGGATGATGAGGACAGAAGTAGATGCCATCGAACTCAACGCCTTTATCGACGAAGTTCCAATCCATCCACTCAGTTAGCGTGTGAAAGTCAACTTCAGAATAATAGCCACGAGCAATACCGGACTGGTTGGTTACCAAAACCAGCAAATAACCCATGTCTTTTAGTTGACGGCAAGCCTCGAACACACCTTCAATGAAATGAAAGTCGTCGACGCGTGCGACATACCCTAGGTCTTTATTGATAACACCGTCGCGGTCTAAAAAGATGGCCTTCTTCACCCTGTTCCCCTTGTAAATTGGTCAGCGGCGTTATTATCCAATGATTTGGTCAGAAAGCCATCCTTTTAAGCAAACGCAGGACTCATTTAGCCGCCCTGCGCCACCGCGATGTCAGCCTCTGGTTGCTCAAGCGGTTCTGCTACCCGCGTTGGCCCTTCAGGCTGCTCTATATTTGGACGAACTCTGAGCCAGAGTATCCCAACGTATTCGGTTACCGCCCTTTGACTAGTAAGCAAGTGATCTGCTGATGGACGCCACCACATACCGTCTAGCGCTCTAAAGTCCGCCGGTGCCGGCTCGACTTCCATGCCCAACGCTTCAAAAATCATCACAGCACGAGGCATGTGGGTTGCCGAGGTCACTAAACGAATCTTAGAAGGACCTAAGGCCGAGTATAAGGCTTGCGCTTCTTCGATGGTGTCTTTAGGTTCATCCAGAGTCACAATATTGTCTGCCGGGATCCCAAGCTCTACCGCAGCTTTACCCATCACTTGAGCATGTGGGTCGAGTAAATAACCGCCGTTATATCCGCTCACCACAAACTGACAGTTTTCGCCCATTTTGTACTGGCGAACCCCCTCTAATAATCGTGCATTCGCGGTATCACTGAGTTGCTGCTGTACCGTGGCCGCCTGATTGTCCGTATGCGTACTACCCAACACCATGACAACGCATTCGTCCTCAATTGGCTGGTGATTAATCACGTACTTTTCTTCAAGCGGAGTAGATAGTTGGCGAGCGATGTCAGGTTGGCTAAGGCCGGCCAACACCATGACAGCAAAAAACACCATGGCTTTGCCAAAGTCACCTCGGCCGCCCATGAAATAAAGGCCAAGTAACACAAGTATCACAGTAAGGGGGATAGGCATAATGGCTAAAGAAAGCACTTTCTTTGCCACAAACATGAGTTCATCCATAAGGCTTCTTCCTGCTCGAGTATCGAGCTGCTGATGCTCACTCGGCTGCACCGAGTGAGCGTCCGTTATTCAGGTTCCTTAATCAGAGCTAATCGTCACATCCACCCAAACCAGTCGATGATCCGACGACACGGCTTTAGCCTGATTTCCGTGCTCGTCTTCTACTAAATAGCGATATTTATCACCAGGCTTGGGCCAAAATACACCAGAATCGACCACATTTAGGTCCGCTGAAGGCAGCACGTAATCTAATCTTAGTGGATAAACGTGAGTCCAGTGACTTGGTTCTCCAAAAAATTGTCCTTTCGGCTGCATTTGTTTGGCCCCTTCACTCACTGGAATCAAATTGCCTCTCGCGACCTTTTGATGCACTTGTGGGTGCTCGAGTAACTGATTGACCGACGCCTGGAAGCTATCGCCGTCAAACGGGTCCGCATTAAAGTCACCCATCAACACAAAGCTTTTGCCCTTTCCGAGTCCACCGCGATTACCGCGATCATCAACCAAATAAGCCCCGGTTTGAGAGTCGGCAGCAATATAGTCCGCAAACAAACGAATTTCGTCGTGGTTGCGACGGCCGTTGCGATCTTCTGGCCCATCAAACACTGGAGGTGTTGGGTGCATCGCCAACAAATGAACGGTTTTACCCGGCAGTTTTACCGGCAAATCCAAATGATTTTTAGACGACAAACGAAAGTCTTCTAATACGGCTTGGCTAAAGTAATCCTTTTTACCCGAGCCAGGTGTGGCGTCTGGTAAGGACGCGTTAGGCATGTCTTTCCAGAGAAAAGATTGGAAGCTGCGCGCTTTGGCGAGGTCGAGCGGGTACTTAGACACCACGGCAAACGCAAATTGTCCGTGGAACATACCAAAACCATAAGTGTCCTGCGGACGCGACAATTGCCCATCGCCGTTCCTGTCGACTTTAGCGAGCTTACCCGTGTTAGTTGGAACCAAGTAAAAGTGCGGGTAGTCGATAGGCTCAGCACCGTTTTGGCTCTTGGCTAAGTAGTTACCAATAAAGTCGCGCATCGCTTGAGGGTTTTGGGCGTGGCCGTCGTTATCAAACTCAGTAATCAGCATCACATCCGGGCGGACTCGCTGAATGATCTCTGCCACTCTCTGGATTTGAGGGTTATCGGCAACTCGCATTTCGCTTGCTAGTTGTCCTGATTGTTGACGGTCAAAAGACGCATTAAATGTCGCGAAACGCACAGTAGTAGATTCGGCCATAGTCAAAGAACTGGTTAGTAGTGCCGCGACACAGATAAAGCCGCGCAGCAAAGAATGAGATTTTACAATGGACATAGTCTTGGTTTTTCCTTAATCGCCGAACACTGCAATCATTGAGTATAAATCTCATCGGCAGCTTCGGTGCGCTAACCTTAATGACCTCTAATGCACATAGCAAGTCGTCGCTGGTTTCAAGCAGCAGAGTGTGTTAAATCTAGCCGATATTAGAACACTTCTTAATTGTCTTCAGGAGCTTAGTACTGTGGAAGCCATTCGCCGCCTCACTCACCCACAGGGACTCGAATACCTGCTCATCGATACCCCTCTCTGTCGCGCCGAGGTCTATTTGCAGGGAGCACAACTGGCAAGCTTCACTCCAAAGGGAGCCGCCCCTATTCTTTGGATGTCCGATAGTGAACACAAAAAACCAGGCTTTGGCTTACGCGGCGGTGTTCCGATTTGCTGGCCTTGGTTTGGTATGCACGAACAAGCCGACCACCCTCAGCACGGCTTTGCCCGCAAACTCATTTGGCAATTAGTCGACCAGCAGCAGCGTGCCGACGGTAGTGTATTACTAACACTAGAATTGCCCCAATCGGCAATGCCGAGCCAGTTCTGGCCTTATCAATGCAAGCTTGAAGCACAAATTGAATTGGGTCGAACAGCTGAAGTACAGCTGACCACCACTAACTTGGACCAACTAGCCTTTAGCATTACCCAAGCGCTGCACAGTTACTTCGCCATAAACGACATACACAACACTCGAGTGCATGGCTTACAGGGGTGTCATTATCTAGAGTTTGGCGAGCAAAAAGTTGATCAACAAGCTTTCGTGGAATTCGACGCCGAAACCGATCGCGTCTATCAAGGGGTTCCACTGCAGCAGAAGATTGAATGTCCCAATGGCACCTTAGTGGTTGAGCGCAGTAACAGTCGCTCGTGCGTGTTGTGGAATCCTTGGATTGCCAAGGCGCAACGATTGGACAGATTCAACGACGATGGCTATCTGGATATGCTGTGTCTTGAAGCCAGCAATGCGCTAGATGATGCAATTACCATAGAGCCAGGACAGTCTCACACTCTTGCTACCCGTTTTGGCTGGGAATAATAAAAAAGCCTGCTAATCAGCAGGCTTTCTAATCGCTTCAGAAAGCTTAACCTCGGCGCCAGCTGGTCACACCGTTGTTATCTTCCAGAATGATACCCATCGCAGTGAGCTCGTCACGAGCCGCATCTGCCGATGACCAATCTTTATCGGCACGAGCTTGGTTACGACGAGCAATCAAGGCTTCAATGTGAGCCACTTCTTCGTCGTTACCCGAATCACCCTGCAAGAAAGCTTCTGGCTCTTGGCCCAAAAGACCAAGAACATCGGCGATTTCGCGCATCGCCACGCCTAGTGCACTAGCGGCCAAATGATCTTTGTCTTTCAGACGGTTGACCTCGCGGGCCATATCAAACAACACAGAGTAAGCCTCTGGCGTGTTGAAGTCGTCGTTCATCGCTTTGGTGAACTCGGCCACGTATTGTTCCGCAGGGGCAGCAGCAACGCTTAGGTCCAAGCCACGCAGTGAGGTGTACAGACGCTCAACCGCAGCACGGGCTTGGTTTAGGTTTTCATCGCTGTAGTTAAGCTGGCTGCGATAGTGCGAAGACAGCAAGAAGTAGCGCACTGTCTCGGCGTCGTAGTGGCTCAACACATCGCGAATGGTGAAAAAGTTACCAAGCGATTTGGACATCTTTTCTTTGTCCACCATCACCATGCCTGAGTGCATCCAGGTATTAACGTAATCAGTACCATTGGCACAGCACGACTGGGCAATTTCATTTTCGTGGTGTGGGAACTTAAGGTCTGAACCACCACCGTGAATATCGAAATGGTCACCCAAGTGCTTAACGTTCATCGCTGAACACTCAATGTGCCAACCCGGACGGCCAGGGCCCCATGGTGAATCCCAAGTCGGTTCACCCGGCTTAGACATTTTCCAAAGCACGAAATCCAGTGGGTTGCGCTTGCTCTGCTCGACTTCTACACGAGCACCCGCTTGCAGTTGCTCAAGATCTTGACCCGATAGGCAACCGTAGTCATCACAGGTGTTGACCGCAAACAGTACATCGCCGTTGTCGGCAACGTAAGCATGTTCTTTGTCGATAAGGCGCTGAACCATCTCAATGATTTCGCCGATGTGCTTGGTAGCACGTGGCTCAACGTCTGGACGAAGCAAATTCAACGCATCGAAATCGCGATACATTTCGCCGATCAACTCTTCAGTTAAATCATCGCAATCCATGCTGCGCTCGTTGGCGCGGCGAATAATCTTGTCGTCAACGTCGGTGATATTGCGAACATAGTTGACCTTATAGCCAAGAAAACGCAGGTAACGCACAACAACGTCAAAACTCAAATAGGTGCGACCGTGGCCAATGTGACATAGGTCGTAAATGGTAACACCGCACACGTACATGCCCACTTCGTTAGGAGTGATAGGCTTAAATTCTTCTTTCTGACGAGTCAGGGTGTTGTAGATCTTCAACATCTTGTTGCTTGCTCTCCGAGGCTCTTTGCTGACTATTAAAACCGGCTAATTCTAGCAAGGCTAAATACGCTTTAACACAGGTGTTTTAAGTAATTAGGCAATCTATTAGTATTTAGTCAAAGCGATTGATAAGGATCACTAATTTTTGTCATACGCTAGTGCTAGGATTTAAGCCTAGCTGACATTTATTGCTCTCGGGAAAGGATGACCATGAGAAAATTACTATGGGTAGCGATCGCGTTAGGCTCAGCCATTGGGCTATACCTTTACTCATTGTCTCCACACGAAAAAACTTTCTCCATTGAGCCCGCCTCTCCTCAACCACAAGCTGCAATTGTGCAAAGCGGCGCTCCAGCGTCCACCAATTTAGACGCCACTTCGAATACCGTGTCCGTAGGAAAGCCCAAAGAGGGTTTTCAGCCGCAATGCATTGCCAATGATTGGTTAAGAAACAGTACGGAGGAGATGATCAAGCAATATGAACAAGCTATTGAGCGGCATTTGCACAGTCTTGCTAACGAAGGCTCAGATTTAAGCCAATATCAACATGCGCTATATGCCCCGGTTGAGAGCAAGCAAGAAAGGCTAGCTCGCCTTGTTAAGTACAACAAGTCATTTGGCGGTAAGCCCCTGACCTTTCAAGCGGCGTTAAACATCTGTACCACGGCGCCTGAAGAGCCAGGTTGTAGTATCGAGCTTGCAATGGCCGCAATTGAGGCCGATCCGGACAATGGTTCTATGTGGTTGAGCGCGATTCTTTATTTTGCCGCGACCAAAAACACGGAAAAGATGCGCTGGGCTATGTCCAAAGCCATATCAACCAACTACTTCAATGAGCGAATGGGGGCGTTTGCCTTGGGCTACGCTGAAGCGCTTCAAGGCTCGGCCGCCAATAGTCAAGCGTTGAATTTGTTCAATGGCTTCGCAGAGGCGTTAGAGTCCGTCAGATCATTCGCACCACTTGTCGACACCTGTAAAGAGCAAATAGCTGACCCTGTGTTCGCACAGCAGTGTTTGCAGTACGGCCAAGACCTTCAGTCACGAGCTCAAACTTCGATAACGCAGATCGTTGGAATCCGGTTACAAAAGCAAGTCTATCGACACAATTCAGATTTTAAGAGCGCGAAAATTGTCGATGAATCATACACTAGATTCACTCCGACACCGCCTTACCCAACGAAAGCCGACATTTTGATGTTTTCAGACGATGAGTTTACTCGCGCTTGGCTTATAAATTTCGACCAAGTTGGTGAAGTTGAAGCTCAACGTGTAATACACACAATCGCCGAGCAACTTTACCCAGGAGAACTTCCTGCCCCCTGCGAGGAGCTCGAGTTTGAACTATAGAACTGCTAACAGTATCTAACACAACACCAATTTTAAATTTATGTGTTATGCTTCAGCGAATCTCCAAGTGTCTGATTTTGCAGAGTTGGGGACAGTGATTAAAACAACTTATGAGACAAAGCCAAATGGTTATTTTACAAACAAATTTCGGCCAAATTACGCTTAAGCTAGACGCCGAAAAAGCGCCAAAAACCGTAGAAAATTTCCTTAACTATGTGAAGTCAGGATTCTACGACAGCACCATTTTCCACCGCGTGATTAATGGCTTTATGATTCAAGGCGGCGGCTTTACTGCGGACATGGAGCAAAAGTCGGTTCAATCGCCAGTTGAAAACGAAGCGAACAATGGCTTGCCCAACAAACTGGGCACCATCGCAATGGCTCGTACTCAAGATCCACACAGCGCCACCGCTCAGTTCTTTATCAACGTGAGCGACAACGACTTCCTAAACCACAAGAACGAATCTATGCAAGGCTGGGGCTACTGCGTGTTCGGTGAAGTGGTTGAAGGTATGGACGTGGTTGAGAAGATCAAGGAAGTGCAAACCGGTAACTACGGCATGCACCAAGACGTTCCAGTTGAAGCGGTTGTCATTGAAAAGGCCGAAGTTGCTTCAGCTTAACCCTCAATTTGGTCAATGCGCCTTTATCGCCGATCTGCACCTAAGTGCAGATCGGCCCGATATCACCCAGGCGTTTCTGCAGTTTTTATCCGAACAAACTCAATTGGATGCCCTGTTTATCATGGGGGATTTGTTTGAGTATTGGATTGGCGATGATATCGCCGAGCCGTTTGCCCTTGATGTGGCCGATGCGATTGCTCAAGCCGCTCAGCACTACCCCATCTACTTCAGCCACGGCAATCGAGATTTCCTGGTCGATAAAGAGTTTGCCAAGCGCAGCCAAATGACTCTGTTGCCAGAAGTTCAAGCGCTCGATTTGTATGGCACTAAGGCCCTTGTGGCTCACGGTGATAGCCTGTGTACCGACGACAAGGCCTACCAAAAGTTTCGCCGCTTTCGAAACCACAACATGGCCCGTTGGCTGTTTATGCGACTGCCGCAGCGTCGACGCCAAAAGATTGCCGATAATCTGCGCCAAAACAGCGCGAAATCAAAACAAATGAAGTCCGAAGCCATCATGGACGTCAATCCGACGGCTGTGGATGCTTTGCTTAACCGTTTTGAAGCGGATGTGCTGATCCATGGGCACACCCACAGACCTAAGCTGCACCAACTAGCCACGGGAAAACAACGTTGGGTGGTCGGTGACTGGTACACCCAAGGCAGCTATTTGATGGCCCGCCAAGGCGAGCCAGAGCTGATACAGCTGCCCTTAGCTGGCTAACACCTCTGCCAGCGGTGATCCCGAGTGGAATCGAAATTCGGGATCACTGCTTTGAATCAGCTCAGCTTCTTTCGCTGCCAGATATTGGACTCGTGCGTCAATACACTCCCCTGCAACACTGTTAGCCAAAGCCAAGTAATCTTTAAAGTGGCGAGCTTCGGAGCGCAACAAACTCACGTAAAACTGTTTAAGCTCGTCATCCAAGAAAGGCGCGAGTTTGGCAAAGCGCTCGCAAGAACGGGCTTCGATAAGACCGCCAATGATCAGCTTGTCCACCAAGGTGGCCGGTTCATGAGTGCGAGCACAGCGCATCAAGCCTTTGGCGTAACGCCCCGCCGACAGAGAGTGGTAAGGAATATCTCGTTGCTCAAGAATCTCCAGCACTTGCACGAAGTGGTGAAACTCCTCTTTGATAAGTCGCATCATGGCGGAGCCAAACTCGCGATTAAACTCGTTGTCCTGCTTATACACCAATTGAATTTGGCCGTTCTTAGCACCGGCAAGCTCCGGCGAGTAACGGCGAAAATACACCATATCCTCAAAGGGTTTGGCCCACTGCGCCAGCGCTTGGGCGGTGTTTTTATCCACTGCGTACTTTCGCAGCAGCATGATGGCGGTCTGCGCGGCTTTTAACTCGCAGTTCATATGATCCACCAACAAAGCGGGCAGATGCTCGGGGCGACGAGCTTCGGCTATCCACTCGTTAGGAGTGGCACAGTGCAAAAACTCATGCACTGGTGCCAGCAGTTTTTGAATGGGATCTGACGACACGTATGACTTCCTCGTATTCATCAATTTTTGGCGCAGTCTAGCACGCTCAAAGCGCGTCAGCGACTCGACCGTACTGGAAATAAGCCCACTGCCCTAACCGTCTTAAAGGTGCTAGCGGAAACTTGGGTAACTCGCTTTGATACATGGGGATTGCAGCGATGGACTGTCCAGCGATTCGTTGTGCAACTCGAGCACCGGCTTGCGCGGCGAAAGACAAGCCACTACCACAGTAGCCTCCGGCGTAAAACAAGCTGTTTTCGTCGTTTTGCCAAAGGTGGGGAATGTCATCTAGTGCCACATTTATCCAGCCGCTCCAAGCGTAGTCATAGTTGATGTCCGACAAGGCTGGATAGCTCTTTTTGAGCTGACTTAGCAGGCGTTTGGGATAGTAATCACTTTCAGCCTGAGCGCCGGTTATTGCTCCGCGGCCACCAAACAGAATTCGATTGTCTGGCAGTTTGCGGTAGTAATACTTCAGTGCTCGAGTGTCCATGATCACTTGATTAGTGTTCAAACCACACTGTCGCAATTGAGAGTCTGACAAAGCTTGAGTCACTATCACTTGAGACAACACCGGCAAACTGCGCCCATTTAATATGGGGTGAAAGTCTTTTGGCGTGTAACCATTGGTTGCCAATACTACTTTCTTGGCTGTCACACGGCCTTGTGGAGTGATTAGTTCGTACCCTACCCCTTTGGCAGTGTCAATAGAAAGCACAGGAGTGCCATCGTACACACTAACGCCAGCTTGGGTTACTCGCTCAACATAGCCCCAGGCCAACTTTAGGGGGTTCAGTCCAAACCCGTCGTGATACAGCACGCCGCCATGGCAAAGCTTATCGTCAACATATCGCTCAGCTAATTCGTTCTTGCTCAAAAAGCTGAGTTCATCGCCAAGTAAACTCTGCTGCTCCATCGCCGCATGTTTGAGTTGAGTCAAATGCTTTGGCGAGTGGGCAAGTTTGAGGTAGCCCTTGGGTTGCGGTTCGCAATCAAGTCCGTCGGCAATCAAGTCTTCTACTCGCTCTACCCCAAGGCTCATCTCTCGATAAACCTGGCGCATCACCTCATCGCCCCAACGAGCCTTGATTTGGCTAAACCCAAGTCGCCCCGAGCCTTTCAATACAAAACCGGCGTTGCGCCCGCTGCAACCCCATGCCACTTGGTTAGCCTCAAGTACACAGCATTCAATACCTTGTTTGGCGAGCTCGAGCGCACAAGATAGACCGGTGTAGCCAGCGCCAATCACCGCAACCTCAACCCTGATGTCGTTTTGGAGCGGCCCATCGGCCTTAGGCGCTAGGCCTGAGTTTTGTGCCCAATAACTCTTGGGGTAGCCCTCACCCTCTCCGGGGTGTTTGTCGTGTAGCGGGTCGTACAACTTAGCTCTCCTCGCGTTTCGTCTGCGCAAAACACCAACGAACACAGTCGCCAGCGGACACCTTCAACGCTTTCGCATCAGTGCTGTCCATTAGTACCTTGTCTGGGTGAACTTCTACGGACAATTGAGCCGCCCTAAATCCGGCGGAGTCGGGGTTGCACAACAACACCTGTTGGGGACGCTCAACCTCATCGACAATTTTCACTTTCGCTAAGTGGCTTTGACGCACAGTTTCTATGGCATCTAGCGGCGCCACTAATGCGGGGCCTGCGTCATTAACACCAATGTAATCACTGCGGTGAAAGCCCTCAGCCAGCAACAAATTTACCGCACCTTGGGTATTGGGGTGAACTTGGTTAATGTTCAACTGAGCTTCTTTTGGTAACAGGCTTAGATATATAGGGTGCTTGGGCATCATGTGAGCAAAACGCATGTCGCCCAAACCAATCAGCTTATCCACTTGGGTAAAAGTCAACGGGCAGAAATGAGTTTCAAACCAGGACCAAAAATGCGAGTGATCGTTATCGTCGGTGTGACCTCGCATCTCGGCAATCACTCGGTCGCTAAAGCGATGCGGGTGTTGTGCCATAAACAAAAATCGAAAACGCGATAGGGCTCGCCCTACCCCAGATTGACGAAACTTGGGACGCAAAAATAGCGAGCACACCTCAGAGGTGCCTTGTAAGTCATTGCACAAGGTTAAAGTGTGTAGTTCGCGGGACAAGCCTAAGGATTCCACGTGATGCACTTGGCGTCCGAGACGATGGTGAAACAGAGGACTGTGCAAACCCACACAGGCTTCAATGGCGCTAGTACCCATGACCTCACCGCTAGCCACATCTTGCATCACAAACAGATAACGCTCTCCACCGGCTTTACTGACCTGTTTGGCAAACGATGCCTGCGAGAGCTCAATGCGTTGTTTTAAAAAATTTTTGTCAGGTGGAAGTGAAGTAAATCCAGCGCCGCTTTCTTGGGCAATGGTCATTAATGCGGCTAAATCTGCGGTTTCGATAGGACGAATGACAAAGGCCAAATCCCTGCTCCTTACCGAGTTAAGTGTCGATTATTGTTTTAATTATTGGCTCCACACTATGCCATTGCCAGCGCATTGAGGTCATCTAATTTCGACAGTAACGCAGCGACAAAAGGATCTTTATTCAACTTTAGCGCATATAAAACAATGCTTGACTCAGTTCAATAATTGTTCAATAACTAAATATAGAGCTGTAAAAAGCCTCGTCTGCTGTTTCGGCGAGACTCGATTAATCAACGAAACAAAGGATAACAACAATGGTATTGAATCATTTGTGGGGTCTGTACACTCATCCTAAAAAAGAGTGGCAAACTATTGGTCAAAGCCATGAAGCCTTGCGCAGTAGTTTATCGCACATTCTATTAATAGCGCTCATCCCGTCTGTGTGTGGATTCATCGCGAGCTCCCAAATTGGTTGGAATCTAGGCGCCGGCGAACCGATCAAACTGACCACCCAGAGCGCGGCCATGATTTCCGTCGCCATGTACGTCGGTATGATTGCCGGAGTATTTGCCCTGGCCTACTTGGTGCACTGGATGGCAAAGACCTTTGGCGCCAACCCGACGAAAACTCAGGCCATTGAACTGGCAGCCTATACATCGACCCCACTATTCATGGTGGGCCTCTCGGCCCTGTACCCACAACTGTGGTTCATGATGGTGGTAGGGCTCGCAGGCGTCGCCTACTCGGTTTATCTACTCTACTCGGGCGTGCCAATTATCATGCGCATCCCTGAAGAGCGCGGCTTTATCTACTCTAGCTCAGTAGTAACATGCGGATTGGTATTACTGGTAGCTCTGATGGCCTCGAGCGTCATTTTGTGGAGCTTTGGCTTCGCCCCGGTTTACACCAGTTAGACAACATCTACATAAACAAAAAGCGCCCGAGGGCGCTTTTTTAGTTTGTTGCCTTGGTGAAAAATGGCAAGGCTGACAGTTATGCTCACTATTTTGCACTTGACGACAGTTCTGTTTCATATCAAGAATTATCAGAGAAAAACACACTCAAATCCGAAATACCAGCAAGCTACCTTTGGAGTTGTTATGAGTTCGCAAGCCGCACAACCTCTCGATATCGCCCCTGTAATGCACAGACGCTCAAGCGCTTCCGATGAAGTAATGGTTTTATCCGATGTATATCAGGAGCAATGCAATATCGCGGTGTGGCAAAGAAGCTTGTCTCCGTCGATTGAAAGCGCGGTAGACCTGTTGCTTAAAGAAAAGCCCCAGTTTCGAACTTCAATGACCTTATCTCCGGAGAACGCGTTTGAACCCATTCACGAATCTTTTGGGAGTGCTCCTGCTCTTGCACCTCTGAGTGAAGACATAGCTCAACTGGTTGATATGTTTTGCTGTCTGTTTGACTTAGGCCGCGCTGGTCTTAGGATCACGGCGTTAACCAGCGCCATGTGTCCCAAATTTCACGTTGATAAAGTCCCTTGTCGATTGGTGACCACCTACCGGGGCGTGGCCACTCAATGGCTGCCACATAGCCGAGTAGACAGAACTAAATTGGGCCATGGCAGTCAGGGGAAATCCGACGAGGAGTCAGGCCTGATTAGCTCCCTAAGTGACATTCAGCAGCTCACAAGCGGAGATGTAGCTTTGCTTAAAGGGGAGCGTTGGCAAGGTAACGAAGGCGGCGGACTCGTCCACCGATCACCGCCGGTTCCAAGCCATCAAGAGAGGTTACTGCTGACCCTAGATTTTGGTTAGTACTTGGATTATGGGTAGTACTTGGATTATGGGTAGTACTTGGATTTTGGTTAGAAATAGAAAAACGCCGACAAAAAAGGAGAAGCTTAGCTTCTCCTTTTTTTAGTGCCGAGGTGGTTCGTGGCCTAAGTGTGGTTGTGCAGCTCTAAGCTAGTACCTAATTCCATGTTGCGCTTAGCTTTGGCATCATCGTTGCGTAATGAAGTCAGATGGTCCAAATAGCTTTGGTCAACGTCATTGGTTACGTAGTTGCCGTCAAACACCGAGGTCTCAAACTGTTTGATATCAGGGTTGAGTTCAGCCACCGCATCAACCAGATCGCCTAGGTCTTGGAACACCATGCCATCGGCGCCGATGATTTCGCTAATTTCCTGTACGTCGCGACCGTGAGCAATTAGCTCGTTTGAGGTCGGCATATCGATACCGTAAACGTTCGGGAAGCGAATCTCAGGTGCGGCTGAGGCAAAGTACACTTTCTTAGCTCCCGCTTCGCGAGCCATCTCAATAATCTGCTCTGAAGTAGTACCGCGAACGATAGAGTCGTCCACTAGCAGTACGTTCTTATCTTTAAACTCTGCTGAAATCGCATTTAGCTTACGGCGTACCGACTTACGACGCTGTTGCTGACCCGGCATGATAAAGGTACGGCCAATGTAGCGGTTCTTCACAAAACCTTGGCGGTATGGCAAGTCCAAGCGGTTTGCGATTTCTAGCGCGATGTCGCACGAGGTTTCAGGAATCGGAATAACCACGTCAATGTCGTTGTCTTCCCACTCGCGTTTAATCTTCTCACCCAACTTAACGCCCATGTTAACGCGGCTGGCGTACACAGACACTTTATCGATAGTTGAATCAGGACGGGCAAAGTAAACATACTCAAAGATACACGGCGAGTAAGACGGTGCTTCGGCGCACTGTTGGGTAAATAGCTGACGATCCGCAGAAATGAATACCGCTTCACCAGGAGCTACGTCGCGTAGGAACTTAAAGCCGACAGCATCCAGCGCCACACTCTCAGAAGCCACCATGTACTCTAAAGTACCGTCTTCGGATTCGCGCTGACCCAATACCAGTGGACGAATGCCGTAAGGGTCGCGGAAAGCCACCAGACCTTGGTTAATGATCATCACGGCTACCGCATAAGCACCACGAGCTTGCTGGTGTACCGCAGCAACCGCAGCAAACACTTCGTCAGCGGTCAATTGAGCGCTGTCGTTCTTGGCGATTTCGTGGGCCAACAGGTTTAGCAATACTTCTGAGTCTGAAGTGGTGTTCACGTGACGACGTTGTTTTACCAAAGTCTCGCGTAATGCTTCGGTGTTAGTCAGGTTGCCGTTGTGGGCAATGGCCATACCAAAAGGCGAGTTTACGTAAAACGGCTGAGCTTCTGAGGCACTTGAGCTACCCGCGGTTGGGTAACGCACGTGACCAATGCCCTCTTGTCCTTGCAAGCGCTGCATGTGCTTAGGCTCAAACACATCTTTTACCAAGCCGTTAGCTTTGCGCAAACGGAACGCACCGTGATCAATGGTAACAATACCGGCAGCGTCCTGGCCGCGGTGCTGAAGCACGGTCAAGGCGTCATAGATGGTCTGATTAACCGAATGGTTACCAACGATTCCAACAATACCACACATGGGTGAGTTTCCTCTGAGTCTACTAACAGCAACCCGTTACAACGGATTGTGCTCATTTATAAAACTGGAATTGGCTTGCATGTAGTCAAAGAACCACTCAATGACTACTTTAAATTCCGGGATAAGTTGCGAACCCTTCCACCAGCTGGTGCCGTTGGCACCGGTGAAAGTATCCAAGAAAAACAGTATGGCGGCGACTACCAAGGCCCCGCGCAGCGCGCCGAAACACAGTCCGAGTACGCGATCGGTACCAGACAGTCCGGTACTTCGTACCAACTGTCCAATCACAAAATTTACTAGAGCACCGGCAATCAGAGTACCGATAAAAAGAATGGCGACCGCTACGCCATTGCGCAGCATGGGATCATCTACTTGGTCGATATGAACCGCTAAGTCTTCATAAAAACGGCTGGCGACAAGAAAGGCGGCGAACCACACCACCAATGACATGGCTTCTTTAGCAAAACCACGAACCAGACTGATAACGGTAGATAGCGCCACTATGCCGATAATGGCGTAATCAATCCAAAGCATTAAAGGGATCCTTTAGGCCTTTTGAGTAACGGCGGCGATTTTAACAGACCCAGAATGATTTCTCACCTAGCAAAGTTCAGCTGCGGAGAAATTGGACCACTATTGGTTCGCCAGTGGGTCGTAGCGAACAATGACACTGTTCACCTTGGCGACTTTTTTGATAAGCGCCTGTTGTTTTTCTAGCTTAGCTCGACTGACATTGGGACCTACCATCACCTTGGTCAGACGCCCGTCCACCACCTTCGATGGTACGGTATAGGCCTTTAATCCCTCTTTGCGCAACGCAGCCACTAACGCATTGACGTTTTCCGCTTTGCTGAACGAGCCCACTTGAACCGCATAGGCCAGTGCCGCTGGTTTGGTTTCTTGAGGCTTGCTTTGAGGTGGATTTGGTTTGGTTTGAGCACTTGGCTCATTGGTGGCAGAAGCTTGTGCATTGGCTTGACGTTGAACTTCTTCAACCACAGCTTTCTCGTCGGCTATCGGGTCGGTGTCAGAGCCAGCAGTAATTGCCACAGGCTCAAAGGCACCTTCCGGTACCTCAACGTGCTGATAATCCGGACGCAGCGGAATGGTTGCGAAATTGTCTTCCTTGACCTGCTTCTTACCGTCCAACATGTCCGGTAAGAAAATGACACCCAGCGAAACGACAACTATGGTGCCGACCAATCGATTGTGGAACGCGTTGGCCAAAGCCTGCTCCTAATGCTTATGCTTTTTGAAATCAGCTACAGTGTAAAATGAGCCAAACACAATTACCACATCTTGTTTGTTCAAGCGTGACTCCAGCACGCGCCAGCCATCGGCAATACTGTCAAACTCATGGGCCTCGCAATGACTCGGTGAGGCACTCACCAAAGTCTCAGCTTTTGCCCCTCGAGGAACGTTTAGCGAACAGCAGTACCAAGCATCGAAGCTCTTATCTAATTGAGCCAGTGTGGTCTGGATATCCTTGTCGTGTAGCATGCCCACCAGTGCGTAGCGTTTACCTTTGCACGGCTGCTTGGAAAGTTGGGTCGCGAGATAGGCCGCGGCATGAGGGTTATGAGCAACATCGGCGATAACCAAAGGCTGCTCACTCAAAGTTTCCATACGACCAGGCAAGGCAACAGTTGCCAAGCCCTTACGGACCTCTTCAAGGGTTACTTCCACTTTTAGCGATTGCAAACACGCAAGCGCGCTGGCGGCATTGGCCAGAGGCAAACCTGGTAGCGGCAATTCACTCCAGTGCTCGTTAACGCCGCTAAAGTGCCAGTGCTCACTTGCCGCTTGATAATCAAAATCCTTACCCACCCACTGGCAGCTCGCGCCAATTAGCGCGGCTTGTTCTGCAAGTCCCACTGGCACATCCGACTCGCCGATTATCGCTGGGCGTCCTTTGCGCATGACACCGGCTTTTTCTCGGCCAACGCTGTCTCGGGTGTTGCCAAGGTATTCCTGATGGTCCAAATCGATGGAGGTGATAATGGTGGCATCCGCATCGATTATATTAGTGGCGTCTAAGCGTCCACCTAAGCCCACTTCAAGCAATACCCAATCTAACGAGGCATTGGCAAAGCAGTGCAACGCGCCCAGGGCGGAAAATTCGAAAAAGGTCAGCGAGGTATCGCCTCTAGCGGTTTCTATGTCGGCAAAGGCTTGAGTGTGGGCGCTATCGTCGAGCTCTTTGCCATTGATGCGCACACGCTCGCGGTAATGGCTGAAATGCGGTGAGCTAAATACGCCGACCTTGAATCCGGCCTGTAGCAAAATCGATTCGAGGATAGCGCAAGTGCTGCCCTTGCCATTGGTGCCTGCGACCGTGATGACCTTGGCGGGTGCCAGTTGGTCGAGTTTCATGGCGCTTGCCACCGACTTGATTCGGGTCAGCCCCATCTCGATTTCACTGGGATGGAGGGCCATTAAATAGTCAAGCCAGTCTTGAATAGACTGGCTTGCATCAGGAGGACTCATTGTCATCAATAACCTGAGCGTTAAACCGCTTCCGGCTCGGTTGAAGGCAGGTTTTGGTACTTGGCCAAAATTCGCGCCAGGCGGTCACGCATTTCGCGACGATCGATAATCATATCAATCGCGCCTTTCTCAAGCAGGAACTCACTGCGCTGGAAGCCTTCTGGTAGCTTCTCGCGTACGGTTTGCTCGATAACGCGAGGGCCTGCAAAGCCAATCAGCGCTTTAGGCTCGGCAACGTTGATATCACCTAGCATAGCCAATGAGGCCGATACGCCACCCATAGTTGGGTCGGTCAGCACTGAGATGTACGGGATACCACGCTCGCTCATTTTCGCCAACGCTGCTGAAGTCTTGGCCATTTGCATTAATGAGAACAAGGCCTCTTGCATACGGGCACCACCACTGGCAGAGAAACACACCAGAGGAAGATTCTTTTCAAGACAAGTCTCGCAGGCTTTGATAAAACGCGCGCCCACAACAGAGGCCATTGAACCGCCCATAAAGCTAAACTCGAAAGACACTGCAACCACTGGCATACCTTTTAAGCTGCCTTCCATTGCAATCAGCGCGTCTTTCTCGCCTGTGCTTTTTTGCGCGGCAGACAAACGGTCTTTGTACTTCTTAGAGTCACGGAACTTGAGTTTGTCCTGTGGCTCAAGCTCTACACCCAACTCACGAGTGCTGTCCTTGTCCAAGAAGGCCAGCAAGCGAGTACGGGCATTAATGCGCATGTGATGACCGCACTTAGGGCAAACTTCTAGATTTTTCTCAAGCTCCGCTCGATAAATTACTTGGTCGCAAGAGCCACATTTGCTCCATACACCTTCAGGTACACTGTGACGACGCTCAGATACGCCCTTGCTTTTGGGAAGAATTTTCTCTAACCAGCTCATGTAATCGATTCCTAACTTTGTCGCGATGAAAGCGCCGTTACTACTTTTGTTTATTGGCGCGGCGATTCTTTTAAAATTGGCCACATTAAAACACAGTTTCCAGTGCTTTGGACACTGAAAACTGGTTGGACATTTTAAATCTGCGAGAGAATTCGCGTGCTTTACATAGGGTCGGGCAGGAAGAGTGGCCCGGCTGGCGCTTTAGGAAGCTCAAACTCGTCAGGATAAGTTACATCAACCAGATACAATCCATTGGCCTTAGCGGTGGGTGCTGCCTGGGTGCGGTCTTTTAATGCCAATAGTTGTTCAATCCACTCCACTGGCTGTTCGCCCTGACCAATCACTAACAGCGAGCCGACAATATTGCGCACCATGTGATGTAAAAAGGCGTTAGCGGCAATTTCGACCACCAGATAATCGCCAAAGCGCTTTACCTGCACCGAGTGCACGTTGCGAAACGGCGTCTTAGACTGACAATGCACGGCGCGAAAACTCGAAAAGTCCTGCTCGCCAAGCAGCGCTTGCGCCGCTTGATGCATACGGGTTTCGTCCAAAGGCTGGTGATGATGAGTCACTCCCGGCTGCAAAATAGCCGGACGCAGTCTGTGGTTCAAAATCACATAGCGATAGCGACGCGCGGTTGCGGAGAATCGAGCGTGAAACTCCTCGTCCACCACTTTGGCCCAACGAACTGCCACGTCGAAAGGCAAGTTGGCGTTGACACCAAGGGTCCAGGCGCCCATGTGACGCTCAACATCACAGTCAAAGTGCACCACTTGTCCGGTGGCGTGAACTCCAGAGTCGGTACGCCCGGCGCACACCACTTCAATTTGGCAGTCGGCCACTTTAGAAAGCGCGGCCTCAAGTCTGGCTTGAACCGAATCGACTTCTTGCTGGCGTTGCCAACCATAGTATTTGGCACCATCGTATTCGATGCCTAAAGCGATGCGCATGTTGTTACTCAGTCAAAAACGAAAGGCGGCATTATACCCTGAGTTTGGCCAAAAAAAACGGCAACCCTCAGGTTGCCGTTCTCCTTAACTCGATTGAACGTCTAGTTGAGCATCTACAAGCTACCAATTAGCCGTTCAGCTTCCACCTTTTGCTCGTCGTTGCCATCTAGGCTAATTTCCTTGAGTAAGGCTCGAGCACTGTCGGTATCTTGGATCTCGATATAGGCCCTAGCTAAATCCAGTTTGGCGTTGATAGAGTTCTCCGCATCATCCACATCAATGTCTTTTTGGCCTTTTACCACTTCGTCCAAGTCGCTAAAGTCCACATCCGGATCTTGATAGGGGTCGTTTTCTACAGGTGCGTCTGAGGCTTGCTGCATCAAAACGTCGATATCGATGAAGTCTTCGCCAGTTTGCGCGGGCGCTTCATCTGAAGCGAGCTCGATACCTTCAAGTCTGATGTCATCAGAAAGGTCGATTCCTTCGATAGCATCGTCCGCAGGTTGTTCTGGCTCTGCTGGCGGGTCTAGGTTGATGTCTGAGATGTCGAAATCCAATCCATCATTCTGGAATTCGGCGACCTGCTCTGCTGCTTCGTCGCTTGCACTTGGAGCCTCAAGATCGCCTTCATCGGCCGTTGCATCATCTAGCGACCATTCTAATACGTCATCTGCCGCCAAGCTGGCCGTGTCTGGATCCACATCAGCTGTAGCATCCTGCTTAGCTTCAGCCACTTGCTCTGTTTGAGTTTCCTCGATGATGGACTGAGCAAGGTCGTCCAATGACATCTCATCAGTAGCAGAGATGTCACCAAGCTCTATGACGGCTTCATCCGCTTCGCTGATATCAATACCGTCAAATTCAGTTGAAATATCAATAGCGTCCAAGCCGGGCTCTTCAACTACTGGCGCTGGCTCAGCCGTTGCCATATTTAGCTCGGCAATTTGGTCATCAAGCTCGGCCATCAAAGCATCGTCGGAAACCGAACTAGGTTCAGCTTCGGCTGAGGTTCTAACCACCGGCTCATTTTCGAAACCCAGCAGTTCGTCGTCCAGTTCAGGTAGCTCATCGTTTGTATCGGTTAACTCAGGCTGGTCTAGCGCTTGAATCAAGTCGTCTTCGGGTAGCTCAGCCGTTTGTGGCTCAGCTTCGGCGAAGGATTCTCTTTGCGGCTCTAATTCACCGGCCAGCTCGGGCGATGAATTAATCTCTTGAGCGACTGAATCGGGCACTTCTGATTGCTCGTTCATCGCTTGTTCCCAAAGGGCGTCGAGCATTTCACTGTCTTGAGCTTCGCTTGATTCCATCAATTCACGGTGGCTAGGAGCCTCCAAATCAACCGCTTGTTCTGAACTGGAATTGGCATCTAACACGGCAGTTTCTGCAAGCGGCGCATCATTAACCTCTGCGGCCGCAAACGTTTGAGGCGCTGCTTCACCAGTGCTAAATTCCTGCTCAGGAGTTTGTTGCGCTTGAGCTTTGCGCGACATCATCCAATAGGCCACCGCCAGTACAATACCTGCAGGAATAATGGCGACTATCAATAGCAACCACCAATTACTGATCAAGAAGCTCCAAAAACCACCGGCTTGACCGGTTTTTAGCTCACGGTTTTCCGCCAACAATTGCTGATTCAGCGAGCGAGTTTTTTCTAACTCTGCCACTAGCTTGTCGTTTTCGTATCTAGTGACTTGCAACTCGGATTCGGTCGCACCTAATCGGCCTTTTAAGGTCGCCACTTCTTGAGTTAGCGCACGGCTGCTCTCCTGTGCAGTCTGCAAAGCTTCTTGGTTGCGACTTAACTCGTCTTTAAGCTCATTGGTTTGGACGCTGCTTAGCGCAGGCTCAGACGGTTTAGGCTGTACTGGCGCTGCTGGTTTGGGTTGAGGCTTGGCCGCCACCACTTCCGGCTCGGCTTTTGGCTTAGCAATAGGCTTTGGCTTGCTGTTTTGACCACTTGGCTTTGCAGCTACTTTCCCCCAACGGGAGTCATCACCTTCTGCACGTGCTTTGGCTTTTGCTACCGGATAACTGGCAATAGTGTCTGCACTGGGTACCAGCAGAATGACACCTTTTTCTAGACTGTTTAAATTAGAGTTGGCGAAGGCGTGGGGGTTGGCATCGTGCAGTGCCACCATGACTTGATAGATGCTGAGGCCAGGTTCGGGACGGACCTTGTTGGCCACTCCCCAAAGGGTGTCGGTCGGACTGGTGGGTCCGTACTGTCGAATAATTTGTTGAACGCTAGTGTCAGTGGATGTGGCTTGCTCGGCGACGACCGAAGTTACTGCACTGCCACATGTCCCTATAAGAATTGCACCAATTAATCCAAAGGCGTTTCGTTTCATATCCATTTGCACTTTTTATTATTCGAATAATTTTTACTATAAACCAGTTAGTGACGCGAACCTAGCGCCACCAGCCGTTTTGAACAAAACAGCCTGCAAAAGCAGGCCATTGTGTGACATTGACGGATTAGTAGTAATCCCTAATCAAATGTTCTGCGATCTGTACACTGTTTAGCGCTGCGCCCTTTCTGATGTTATCAGACACCACCCATAGGTTGATGCCATTCGGGTGGCTAATGTCTTTGCGTACACGTCCAACATACACGCCATCTTGACCGGATGCATCACCCACTTGGGTAGGATATTGATCCATTTCTTCGATGAGCTCGATGCCTGGAGCACCGCGCAATGCCTCAAGCACGTCTTCACGCTCACAAGGTTGAATGGTTTCAAGGTGAACCGCTTCGGCGTGGCCATAGAATACAGGTACGCGCACCGCAGTCGGGTTAACCTCAATGGCTTGGTCGCCAAAGATCTTCTGGGTTTCCCACACCATCTTCATTTCTTCTTTGGTGTAGCCATTGTCTTGGAACTGGTCGATGTGAGGGATCACGTTAAACGCAATTTGCTTTGGATACACCTTGGCTTCGGCCGGTTTGCCTTGTAGTAACTGCGCTGTCTGGTGCGCTAGCTCTTCGATGGCGCTCTTACCCGAACCCGATACCGACTGATACGTACAAACGTTAACTCGCTGAATACCAAACTGGTCGTAAATCGGCTTTAGTGCCACCAACATTTGGATGGTGGAACAGTTAGGGTTGGCAATGATGTTGCGATTGCGAAAATCGGCAATCGCGTGTGGGTTCACTTCAGGCACTACCAGTGGAATATCGTATTCGTAGCGGAAGTGTGAGGTGTTATCGATAACCACTACGCCGTGATCTGCCGCAATTGGCGCCCACTTAGCTGAGACATCCCCACCAGCGGAGAAAAACGCAATCTGAACCTGGCTCCAATCAAATTGGTCAACGTCCAAAATGGTCACAGTATCGCCGTTAAACTCTACGGTTTCACCAGCGCTGCGAGAGCTCGCCAGAGGAAAGAGTTGCTCAACGGGAAAATTGCGCTCGGCCAAGATTTCGATCATGGTTTGGCCAACGGCGCCCGATGCGCCTAAAACAGCGACGTTAAAAGATTGCGACATGGAGTTTAGCGTCCTACAGAAAAACCGAATTGTTCGAGCCAATTTACCTCAAATTTGCCCTTGGGCACCAGTGTCAAAGCCGAGAATTCTCGCCTTGGCTGATGATTTTTTCTCAAACCGTCAAATCCGCCGGTTTCAAAGGCTTTTTGGCGAAACAAACGGTCGTCTAAGTCAAGGTCATAGACGCGCTCACACCAGCTAAGCAATTGGCTTTGTGACGGCGCTGCTGAGCATGTAATCGGTGCTTGATTTGGGTTCGGTAGCAAGCTGGCCAAACTATTAGGTGCGGGCCAAGTCAGTTGAGGTGCTAGCCACTGATAAAGCATGTAACTGCCTCGAGCTTTGCCCTCGAGGCTGTAGCCAGCAATGTGTGGCGTGGCGATCTCAACTAAGTCGGCCAGCTCTGGCATGGGGTTCGGCTCCCCCTCCCACACATCCAGCGCAATACGAGCTTGCGGATTGGCTTTGGCCCAGTCAATGAGCGCTCGATTGTCAATCACGGCACCGCGACAGGCGTTTAGAATCCAAACATTGGGCTTTAAGCTTTCAAGCCTTTGTCGGTCGAGTAAGTAGTGGGTGGGGTACTCACCGTCTTTCGTCAGTGGCACATGGCAAGTGACGATATCGGCGTCGTCCAAAGCCTCATCAAGGGATACAAAATCTCTAGGATCACCGCTAGCAGCTTTGAAAGGGTCGCACAATCGCACATCGCAACCGAGCGCCTGCAAACACTTGGCCGCAGCTGTTCCTGTATTACCCGCGCCTATCACCGCCAACTTTTTGCCTTTGAGCACCTCGTCGCTTTTGTCCGCTAAGGTCAGCAGAACTTGAGCCACCCACTGCCCGACTCCGACCGCGTTGCACCCCGGCGCATTGGAAAATCGAATATCGCGCTCAGCCAGTGCCTGTTGGTCAACGTGATCCATGCCGATCGTCGCCGAGCCCACGTATTTGAGCTTATTGGCTTTGGCAATCAGCGTGCGGTTCACTTGGGTTACGCTGCGCACTAATAACACATCAATGTCCACCAGATCATCGGCGTTAATCGCGCGTCCGGCTTTGGTAGTGATCTGGGCATGCTCGGCAAATAGCGCCTCGACGTACGGCATATTTTCGTCGGCCAGTATCCGCATGGGTTTCCTTGAATTTGAGGCAAAAAAAAGAAGAGCCAAAGCTCTTCTTTCATTGTTTCATAAAAATCGGACGAGTCTAGTCTTTCATAAAATCTGGGCTAGTCCAGCCTTTCATAAAAATCGGACGAGTCTAGTCTTTCGTTAACACTAGGCTAGTCGGTCAAAAAACCAATTTAGTCGATTTTTTGCATCACCAAAGTGGCGTTGGTGCCACCGAAACCGAAGCTGTTGCTCATCACGGTTTTCAGCTCAACGTCTTTCTTCTCGGTAACAACAGGCAGGCCTTCGGCTTGCTCGTCCAGAGTCTCAACGTTGATGCTTGGCGCGATGAAGTTATTCTCCATCATGATCAAGCTGTAAATGGCTTCGTGTACGCCAGCCGCACCTAGTGCGTGACCGGTCATGGCTTTGGTTGCGCTGATATCAGGCACATTGTCGCCAAACACTTCTTTAAGGGCTTTAAGCTCTTGTACGTCACCTACTGGAGTTGAGGTACCGTGAGTATTGATGTACTGAATGTCACCGTCAACGGTTTCCATTGCCATCTTCATACAACGCACTGCGCCTTCGCCTGAAGGAGCAACCATGTCGTAACCGTCAGAAGTCGCGCCGTAGCCAACCACTTCTGCGTAGATTTTGGCGCCACGAGCCACAGCGTGGTCGTAGTCTTCTAGTACCAAAATACCGCCGCCACCAGAGATAACGAAACCGTCGCGATCTGCGTCGTAGGTGCGCGATGCTTTGGTTGGATCGTCGTTGTACTTGGTCGACAGTGCACCCATGGCGTCAAAGCCCATGGTCAAGGTCCAGTGAATCTCTTCTGAGCCACCAGCAAAAACGATGTCTTGCTTGCCCATTTGAATCAACTCGGCAGCGTGGCCGATACAGTGTGCACTGGTGGCACAAGCTGAACTGATTGAGTAGTTAACACCTTTAATCTTGAATGGAGTTGCCAAACAAGCACTAGAGGTAGAAGACATGATGCGTGGCACTACGTATGGACCAACGCGCTTAACGCCTTTGGTACGCAAGGTATCAGCTGCTTGCACCTGGTTGTCAGAAGACGCACCACCACTACCGGCCACTAGACCAACACGTGGGTGTGAGTATTGTTCTTCGGTCAGACCCGCATCTTCGATGGCTTGCGCCATGGCGATGTATGCGTAGGCACCAGCGTCGCCCATAAAGCGCAGGGCTTTACGGTCAATCAGTGCTTTTTGGTCGATTTCAACATTACCCCAAACGTGGGAACGTAGGTTCATGTCTGCGAATTGCTGCGAGAAAGATATACCGCTTTTACCCGCTTTAAGTGAATCAGTCACTTCTTGTTTATTGTTACCAATGCTGGATACGATGCCCAGACCGGTGATCACCACTCGTTTCATTTTCGAAATTGTTCCGCGTAATCCTAAAAATGCTGCGCCAATAGTATCCGTTTTATCAACCGAAACTGGTCAGCTTTCCATTTAGATGCGCTCGGTACTTCTCGATTTTGCGTCATCTGGCGTAAAATACTGCCGTAGTATGCCCCGTGAGACAATAAAATTGCACCAAGCCATCAAAAATGCCCAAATTCAGTGGAACAACGAGGGCACGCCCGTATCGGATCAATTCGACGACGTTTACTTCTCTAACGACCACGGTCTCAATGAAACCCGTTACGTGTTTTTGGACAGTAATAACTTGTCTCAGCGCTTGCTCGAATGCCCACGCGCACAGTTCGTCATTGGTGAAACCGGATTTGGCACAGGGCTAAATTTCTTGGCGGCTTGGCAAGCGTTTCGCCAACACGAGTTGCAAGAAGCCGGCGCCGAGCGACTGCACTTCATCAGCTTTGAGAAATACCCGCTATCTCATGCCGACTTAGTCAAAGCCCACAGCGCTTGGCCAGAACTAGCCGAACTTGCCAGCCAGCTGCAAAATAGCTATCCGCTGCTGAGTGCCGGGGTGCATCGCTGCGAATTTGATAACGGTCGAGTGACCTTAGATTTGTGGCTTGGTGATATTAAAGACTGTTTACCCGAGTTGCCCTTTAGCCTTGCCGGCTCGGTTGACGCCTGGTTTCTCGACGGCTTTGCCCCGGCTAAAAACCCCGAGATGTGGAATCAGGCGCTGTTTGACAACATGGCCCGCGTTAGCCGCTCGGATGCCACAGTCGCTACTTTCACCAGCGCGGGCTTTGTTCGCCGCGGTTTGCAGCAAGCTGGCTTTGTGATGAAAAAGCAAAAAGGTTACGGGCGTAAGCGCGACATGCTAGTTGGTCAATTCAGCGTGTGCCATTTGCCGAAAGTGAAACGTCCATTCCCTTTCCAAAGCAGCAGTGCTGACACCGTTAGCATCATAGGCGGTGGTATCGCGTCGGCCAATTTGGCAATCAGTCTTCTACAAAAAGGCAAGAAGGTGCGCCTGTTTTGCCAGGACGAACTGCCAGCTAAAGGCGCATCTCACAATCGCCAAGGCGCCATTTACCCCCTATTAATTGCCTCGGAGCCCGAGCTTAGCCACTGGTATATGCAGGCGTTTGATTTTGCCCTGCGCCGCTATCGCAATGCCTGTGCGCAAGTGCCCTTCCCTATGGATTTTTGTGGCGTGCTACAAACCGGTGCCGATGAAGCGGCGCACGCCAAACTCGAGAAAATCGCCGAGGCACCGTTTGTTAGCAGCGTGGTGGAGTGGCTATCAGCGCCACAGGTTAACCAAAAAGCTGGCGTCACCATCGATAAGCCCGGACTTTGGTATCCCCATGGAGGCTGGCTAGCTCCCCAATTAGCCACTCGAGCCTTGTTCGAGTTGGCAACTGAAATGGGGTGTGAGGCCAGATTTGGCGTTCAAGTCAAAGACATCAGCCCCGCTGGCAATGGCTGGCAGTTAGCAATTGACGGCGAGAGAATCGCTTGTGACTGTGTGGTGCTGGCGAACGGCGCCAACCTAAAACAATTCGGCTTGTCGGCTAACCTACCCGTGAGTCGTATTCGCGGCCAGGTCAGTGAAATTCCAAGCCAGGGAGAGCTGGGCCAACTTAAGTGTGTGTTGTGTGCCGATGGCTACTTAACCCCAGCCCACGATGGCAGTCACTGTTTGGGCGCGAGTCATTCGCGGCGCTTCGACAATTTGGATTACAGCGAGGCGGAGCAGGCGCAAAACCTACAGCGTTTACACAATAGCTATCAGTCGCAAGCTTGGATTGAGAATGCCGATGTCAGTGACAACAAGGCCAAAGTTGGCGTGCGCTCGAGCTGTCGCGACCATCTACCTTTGATTGGGTTAATGCCCAACCTAGACCCGCAGGCCTTTGGTAGTTATCAAAGTGGTGATGGACCAAGTTGGCCAAATCTTTATGTGCTTGGTGGGTTTGGCGCTCGAGGACTTTGCACTGCGCCATTGGCGGCAGAAATTCTAGCCAGCGAAATTTGCGGGGAGCCAATTCCGGCCTCAAGTGAGACACTCGATAGGCTTCACCCCAACCGTTTTTGGATGCGACGGCACTTGGCCAGACGTCCTCTGCCTCAACTTGGCATGGCGGAACCAGCTTTGCCACCTAGGTGACCTGGCAAATTAGCACTGAAAATCAATAGGTTCCGAAAATAAATAGCTGCCGAGTATCAATAGCGGACGGCAATAAAAAGCGATTAGCTCAGGTGTTGTTGCAGATCCGCCCAAGCGTTAGCCACCAACTCTTGATCTTCTGCAGAAAGTTCGCTTTCTGCACCTTTAAGCGCTGCAGCCACCGCTGCGCTTAAGCTTTCAAAATTGGACTCACCACTGGCTTCCACTTCGGACAGTGCCACTGTTACATGGCCTTGCAAGTAGCCCGCGGCAAAGAGCTCGTCGTCGTTGGCGTTATCCACTTGATGCGCCATCCAAGAATCCAATTGTTGTTCGTACTGCTCTAACATGATGTGTCCTACTCTGGGTTGGCTAGCGGGTACATCACATAGTCCCGATAGCCGGTAATAATTTTACAATAGCCGCTTAGCTCGCGGTCTAATTGAGGATCGCCGCTGTCCACCAATAAAGGTCGGTCAGCTAACGCGTTAAGTTTGGTTTTAGTGGCGAGAATTTGAATATTGTTTCGCCCTAGGGTTCGAATCAGTTGTGGGGAGAGCTGCTGATTACCGCGACCTAGCACATGCCCCTGGCCACCAATAAGGGTCACAAACAGCTTGCAAGGGCCCTGCTCGGTGAGTGCTAACAACTGCGAGGCGGTTAAATCGCTGCCAATCAGCTGGCCATCGCGTACCGCATCCACGCCAAGCAAAGTGTTCTCAAGACCTAGCTCGTCCATCACAGCAGCTGTGGTGGAGCCTGAGCCAATAAAGTAAGTGGTATCCGGGTCCATTGACTCCACCGCCTCGGCGGCGATATCTGCCAACACGAGCTCGTCCACTTCGACGCCACCCATTTTCACCGCTTGTACGTACTTAAGCTCGGCTGGCACGTGAAGCTCGCCATAGCGTCTGGCACGCACTGTGCCCTGGCGAAACGCCACTTCGTCGATGTCCATCACATCGGCTTCCATTAGACTGACCATCTCACCGCGGGCCATTTTGGCAACCACAGCGCCGGCGGCGGTTGGCGATACGCCGTACACGCCTGAGTGAATTTTCACCCCAGCCGGTACACCAAGGGCTGCTTGCTTCTCCGACAGCGCCTGATACATATCTCGCGCAGTACCATCACCGCCCGCAAACAAAATTAAATCCGCACCCCACTGGCTTAGCGCTTTGGCCAAGGCTTGAGTATCCTGCGCCGAGGTGCTTTGGGTGTCGCTGTAATACACACTCTCAAAGTCGATAGCCAGCTCTGACAGCAGCTCACCGCCTAGCGCGCCCTCGCCGGTGGCCCACTCAATGTTCTTGGCGTAAGGCAGCACCTTTTCAAGCGCTGCTTTCATACGAGTTGGCGCCATGGGTTTGGCACCAAGCGCTAACGCTTGCTCGGCCACACCGTCGGAGCCTTTAAGCGCCACACTACCACCAAGGCCTGCCAGTGGATTAACTATGATACCGAGGCGAAACTTAGCGCTCATACATACCTCGATAGTTAAAGTGTTCTAAGGTCAAACGCTGCTCGAGTTTCGCGTCAAAGTAATGCCGACACATGGCTTGCATCAACACCTGAGCGCGTTTTGGAAAACCATTGACTAAGTAGTCGCGCACTTGGTCGTACACTTGATGTTGAAACGCCAAACGGTTCACTGGCGCACCGTCGAGATTGTCACTGCTGACGTTAAAGGCCATGCCGCAACACACGCTTAAACCCCACTCGATCGCCTGAGGCTTAATTTCCACGGTTTCGAAGGCCGCTTGCTGTTGCTTGTTGCGACCGTCGCCTATGTACCAGTAACCGTAATCCACCTGCTGACGGCGCTGCTCACCCGCCTGACACCAATGGGCAATTTCATGCAGTGCGCTTTGATAAAAGCCGTTAGCAAATTCGATGCGATGATGCCTCTGCGTTTCGGTTGCGGGCAAATAGATCGGCTCACCCACACCAGACACTAGCTCAGTATTATGGCTAGTAAGAAAGCACTGATTAAACAGGCCAATTATGTCTTCTAGGGTGTGGTTGATTGGACTTTTCATCGAACTACTGCGGTTGTTAGTTATTTTGTTTTGTGGTCTTTCTGTTTCGAGCTTTGTAGCATGGTAGCGGTAAGTGCTGCCATGCCGGCCCACAAGGCCGCTAGATGCCAGGCTGACTGTGCGCCATCGCCGCCTTGCCAAACTTGACCAATCCAATAGGCGCCCAATGCGCCGCCCAGTCCAAAGCTTAAGCTGGCGTATAGTGCCTGTCCCTTGGAGCGGTGCTGTTTGGGGAAATTAGCATGAATGTACTGGATTGACGCCGCGTGCGCCAGTCCAAAACTAAAGGCGTGCAGAATTTGGCTGATGCCCAATAATACCGCCGAATCACCACCATGGGCCAATAACAACCAACGCGCGGTGGTAAACACTAGGCTCACCACGAGCAAACTCTTGACCCCAAAGCGACCTAACAGCCTTGAGGCAACAAGGAATATGCCGATCTCGGCTACCACGCCAATCGCCACATAGAAACCCGCACTGGTCGCCGAGTAACCCAACTGTTCCAGGTACAGCACAAAGAAGACGTAAAACGGCGCCATGCTCATTTGCAGCAAGATTGAGGACAGCAAAAACCAAATCATGCTGGCAGTGGGTTTAAACCCAGAGCTCGTTTGCTGAGTGACTGGAGATGGCTTGTGACGTTTCAGTGGCAAGCTCACGGCCATCAGTGCTGCGAACAAGAACAGCACTATGTGCAACATGGCGCCCGGGCCAAACAGCTCGATTAAGGCGCCGGCAGCGACACTAAGGGCAATGTAACCCACACTGCCCCAGCTGCGAATTTTGCCGTACTTATGAGTGGCATTCCCCAAGGACTCTAGGGTGACCACTTCCAATTGGGCCAGTATCGAGTTCCAGAAAAAGGTGTAGAGTGCCAAGCTGGCCGCGGTATACAAAAAGCCGCCTGGGTAGTAAAAACTGACGAAGGTAAAGCAAGCCGCCGCCGAGCCAAGCTGGATAAGCTCCACACGCCATCCGGTTTTATCCGCCAGCCAAGCCCACAAGTTGGGGGCCAGCACGCGAGTGGCCATCAAAATCGCCATTAGCGTTCCGATTTCGCCCGAGTCGAATCCGCGGAAATCCAGATACAGGCCAAGGTATGGAACCAAGACCCCAAGAATCGAGAAGTAGAAGAAATAACAGGCGGCCAACCAGAGTTTTGGTTGCGCCGCCTGAGGATTGTCCGTCATCGCGTTAAGTCAGGATTGGCGTGTCGGTTTGAACGCCTTGGTTCTGCGCGCGATGGCGCAATAGGTGGTCCATCAGTGTAATGGCCATCATGGCTTCAGCAATCGGTACCGCACGAATGCCAACGCAAGGGTCGTGTCGACCTTTGGTCACCACCTGCTGCGGCTCGCCAAAACGGTCGATGGTATCACCTGGAACCGTGATGCTTGAGGTTGGCTTAAGTGCAATCGAGGCTACAATCGGTTGGCCTGAGCTAATGCCGCCCAACACACCACCGGCGTGGTTGCTGGCAAAGCCGTCTGGGGTCATGGCATCGCGATGCTCTGAGCCTTTTTGATTCACCACATCAAAACCATCACCAATCGCCACGCCTTTAACCGCATTAATGCTCATCAGCGAGTGAGCTAATTCCGCGTCTAAACGGTCAAATACTGGCTCACCAAGGCCCACAGGTACACCCTCGGCGACTACTGTTACTTCAGCACCAATCGAATCACCGGCTTTTTTGAGGTCGCGCATGTACTGGTCGAGTTCTTCGAGTTTGTTCGCATCTGGGAAGAAAAAGGCATTTTGCTCCACCTGCGACCAATCAATTTGATCAGCGCGAATTGGACCAAGTTGCGACAAGTAGGCACGTACTTTAATACCGTGGGCTTGTGCCAAGTACTTTTTAGCAATTGCGCCAGCGGCCACTCGCATTGCGGTTTCGCGCGCCGAAGAGCGACCACCACCTCGATAATCGCGAATGCCGTACTTTTGCCAGTAGGTGTAGTCGGCGTGGCCTGGACGGAACAAGTCCATGATTTGCGAGTAATCTTTAGAGCGTTGGTCGGTGTTTTCAATAAGCAAACCAATGCTGGTGCCAGTGGTTTTACCTTCAAACACACCAGATAAGATTTTCACCTGATCCGGTTCGCGTCGAGCGGTGGTGTAGCGCGAGGTGCCCGGGCGACGACGGTCTAGATCACCTTGCAAATCCGCTTCGCTGATTTCCAGCCCTGGAGGGCAACCGTCTACGATACAGCCAAGCGCCGGGCCGTGGCTCTCGCCAAAGCTGCTTACGCTAAACAGTTTACCAATGGAATTTCCTGACATGCTTACCCCTTAAACGCCGCAAATTCGTCAGCATGCTCAACCAACTGGTCGCGCGTAAGTACAAAGACGCCATCACCGCCGTGCTCGAATTCCACCCAAGTGAAAGGCACGTTCGGGAATTGCTCATTGAGGTGAACCATAGAGTTGCCCACTTCGACCACTAACACACCTTCTTCGGTTAAAAAGTCAGGTGCATTGGCTAGAATCTTACGAGTAATGTCTAACCCATCTACGCCAGAGGCTAAGCCAATTTCAGGCTCGTGCTGGTACTCTTCAGGCATGTCAGCAATGTCTTCAGCATCCACGTACGGCGGGTTTGAGACAATCAAGTCGTACTTAACACCCTGAGGGATTGCGCTGAATAAGTCCGACTGCATCGGGAAGACTTGATTTAATACACCGTGATTTTCGATGTTAATTTGAGCCACGTCCAAAGCATCGGTACTGATGTCCAGTGCGTCGACTTCGGCATCGTCAAAGGCATAGGCGCAAGCAATGGCGATACAGCCAGAGCCGGTACACAAATCTAAGACGCGATTGACCGGCTTGTTGTACAACCAAGGGCTGAAGTTGTTTTGAATCATTTCAGCGATCGGCGAGCGCGGCACTAATACGCGCTCATCGACGTAAAACTCAAGCCCTGCAAACCAAGCGTGATTAATTAGATAGCTCACCGGCACGCGCTCTTGCACGCGACGAATAATAAGCTCAGCTACCTTTTGGCGCTCGGTGTAGGTCAAACGGCAGGTTTTTACGTGTTTGCCTATGTGCAGTGGCAAGTGCAAGGCGTGCAGAACCAGGCATACCGCCTCGTCCCAAGAATTGTCGGTCCCATGACCGTAATAAATACCGGCGTCGTTAAAGCGGCTCACCGCCCAGCGCAGCATGTCTTCGACCGTGTGGAGTTCCGATACGGCTTCTTCTACAAAAATCTTATCCAAGTTAAGGTCCTCAAATCGAGAATCGTGCTATTGTAACTCAAGCACTAAAGCTTGCCCATGCAGCCGCGCCAAAATCCTGATCACGATGAAAAAACCGCAACAAGACAGTTTCGCCGACTTGATGGGCGATGTGAAACCCATCAAGCAAGACAAGCATTATTTTAAGCCACAGGCTCGCGAAAAGCGTCGAATCGACGAAAAACCTGTGCGTCAGCCTCAGGATATCTTTTCAGATACCTTTGAAGCGCACTTTGACGATACCGGGCCTCTGAGATTTGTTCGCGATGGCGCAGACCCCTATGAAGTCAAAAAGCTGCGCCGTGGCGATTACGACCCTGAACTGCTACTCGACCTTCACGGCCTACGCCAACATCAAGCTAAGCACGAAATCTTGGCACTACTAGAAACCGCCAAACGCGAGCATGTCCATTGTTGCTGTATCAGTCACGGAGTTAGCGGCGGTGTGTTACGCCAGAAAGTGCCCAATTGGTTGGTACAGCACCCAGATGTGGTGGCCTTTCACCAAGCCCCTTTGCAATGGGGCGGCGACGGCTCGGTACTGGTACTAATCGATATTGAAGAAGAGCGCTGAGCTTTAAAAAAATGCTAGATAGCGTTTTGGGGTGCGGTCATGGACACCAGTTGGCCGTTATCCATTCCATTGATTTTCGCCAAGCCAGCAGTGGCAAACAAGGGCGGTTCAATCCCAGCCACAAACTCAGTACATAAGTACCCAAGCAAAGGCATATGAGCTACAACCAGCACGGTTTTTGCCTGCTGTACTTCCGCCATCGCGCTAATCAGACTCGCTGTAAGCGCCGGATCGGACTCTGGCGTAAGCTCGTCAAGCACCACAATTTTACCCGGCGGATTGATTTCATAACGCACCAATTGCCAAGTCTGCTGCGCACGCAAATAAGGGCTGACCAATACTAAATCAACTTGCGCGGTTTCCCCTGCCAAGATCTGGCCGGTCTTTTGGGCTTCACGCCGCCCTTGCAAACTGAGTTGGCGCTCAGAGTCTTTGCAGGCATCAAATGCGGCGTCGCCATGACGCATCAAAAAAACAACCATAGAAACAAGGCACTGTCACAAAACCTTTTGCACATATCTTAGTTACTTACGCATCGAATAAAAAGATTTGTGTGATTAGCCTTTAGTCAAACTATTGCGTTAAGTCATTTGCTAATCTGGCCTTAACAATTCAATAATATAACTAGTCCGGTCGAGGAAGCTCAAAACTTTGTCAAATCAGCCATCACTAGTGATCAGCCCAAATGATCACAGACAATACCGTCATATCTGCTTGCCTAACCAGCTCAAGGTTTTGCTGGTCGAAGACTCGCAATCCAAACAGTCGGCGGCGTCTTTGGCTGTGGCGACGGGCCACTTTGACGATCCGGAACCCTATTTCGGCCTAGCCCACTTTCTCGAACACATGCTGTTTCTTGGTACTGAGGCTTTTCCCAAAGCCGGAGAGTATCAGGAGTTTATCAGCCAAAACGGTGGCTCAAATAACGCTTGGACGGGTACCGAACACACCAATTACTACTTTAATATCGATACGCCGGCCTTTGACGAAGCGCTGCATCGCTTCAGTCAGTTCTTCTGTGCGCCGCTGTTTTCAGAAGAGTATTTGGTCCGTGAGCTGAAAGCCGTCGACTCCGAGTTTCACCTTAAGTACAAAGATGATACTCGGCGTATCTATCAGGTGCTAAAAGAACTCGTCGACCCTAAGCACCCGTTTAGTAAGTTCTCAGTCGGTAACCAGCAAACCCTGAGCGAAGACGACGATGAGCTGCGCGATAACCTAATAGCCTTTTACGAGCGTGAATATTCGGCCAATGTGATGACTTTGGCCTTAGTATCGCCTTGGTCCCTTGACCAGCAGCAACAAGCGGTCGAGCGCTACTTTGACCAAATACCCAATCGCGACTTAATCAAATGTTATCCGCCAGTGCCTCTATTCAGCGGTAAACGCCTAGGCACCGAGACTTGGATTGTTCCCCTTAAGGAGCAGAAACGACTATCGATCAGTTTTACCCTGCCCGGCATACAAGACATGTACGCCAGCAAGCCGTTGACCTTTTTGAGCCATCTGCTGGGAGACGAGAGTCAGGGCAGCTTGCTGGCCTATCTACGCGCTAAGGGCTGGGTTAACCAGATGTCTGCCGGCGGTGGTGTAAACGGTTACAACTTTAAGGAATACAACATTTCGTTTCAGCTCACCGATAAAGGCCTTGAGCGAATCAACGAAATAGTGGCAAACACCTTTGAATACATTGCGCTGATCCGCGAAGAAGGTTTGGAAGCCTGGCGCTATCAAGAGCGCGCCAGTTTGCTCGACTTAGCCTTTAAGTTCCAAGAGAAGATTAAGCCTGCGGATTATGCCAGCCACCTGACCATCAATATGCATCACTACCCGATGCAGGATGTGCTATTTGGCGATTATCGTATGGACGGTCTGGATGTCGCTCAGTGCGAAGAGCTGCTTAGCCTGTTCTCAGTGGACAATATGCGCCTGACCGTGGTCGCACAAGAAGTCGATACCGAATTCAATGCAAAATGGTATGACACGCCCTACACCACCACGCCCATCGAAAAAGCGCGATTAGAAGCCTGGCGCTCGTTGGGACCGAGTTCAGTGGTGGCGTTGCCAGATGCCAACCCATTTGTTGTGGAGCACTGCGAGGTTAGACCACAAAAGAGCCGCAGTCCTAACCCTACTCTAGTAGGACAGGGGCCAGGGTTTAAGCTCTGGCACAAAAAAGACAACACCTTTAACGTGCCCAAAGGCCACTTATTCTTATCGCTGGATTCGGACGAAGGCAGTCGTTCGCCAAAGCACGCGGCGATGACTCGATTGTACGTTGAGATGCTGCTCGATTATGTGCAGGAGTATACCTACCCTGCCGAAGTCGCTGGGCTCAACTTTAATATTTATCCGCACCAAGGCGGCTTAACCCTGCATTTAACCGGTATCACGGGTAAGCAGGAGATTCTGCTTAAACTCCTGGTAGACAAAGCCCGCGAACGCAACTTTGGCGAGCGTCGCTTTCAGATTATCAAACGTCAGGTGTTGCGCAGCTGGCAAAACGCGGTGGAAGCTACGCCAATTTCCAAGCTGTTCACCAGCCTCACGGCCACCCTACAGCGACGTAGCTTTGAGCCCTACCGTTTAGCTGAAGAGCTAGAAGAAGTCACCCTAGAAGACCTACACGAACACGTACAGAAGTTTTATAAGAAAGTTTACTTCGAAGGACTTGTACACGGTGATTGGTTGCATGAAGAAGCGACTGAGCTAGCTAAGCGACTCAAGCACGTGCTGTCGGAAGTCTCCCAACCTGCCGATGAAACCCATCGCGAGATGATCCGTTTGCAAGGTTACGGCATGCTTCGCCGCGAAATCGAGAGCCGTCACCAAGACAGCGCAATCTTGATTTACTACCAAGCGTCCAAGATTGAAACTCGTCAGGTAGCCTTGTTCAGTTTGCTCAACCACGCCATGTCCTCGTCGTTCTTCAACGAATTGCGCACCGAACAGCAACTAGGCTACATGCTGGGAACCGGTTACCTGCCACTCAATCGAGTCCCGGGAATGATTTTCTATATCCAGTCGCCGAAGTTTGGACCTGCAAAATTGCTGGCCACCATTGATGACTTTATCGGCCGCTTTAGTTACGCACTCATGCAACTGACCAGCGAGCAATGGCAGTCTACCAAGCAAGGCCTGATGAATCAGCTGACAGAGCCCGATGCAAACCTGCGCACGCGAAGCCAAAGGTACTGGATCTGCATTGGCAACAAAGACGTGGAATTTCACCACCGCAGCCGAGTGGCCAAAGAAATCAAAGACATTACTCGAGCAGACCTGATTGAACACCTGCGCGAGTGCTTGCAACGGGACGATGCCGATCGACTCGTGCTATACAGCACTGGCGACCGCCACCGCAACGAAACCGAGTTGAGCGAAGGCATTGCCATCACCAACCTAAAAAGCTTCAAACTCGAAGCCAATAAGCTGATCGTCTAACTACTGACGATCGTCAAAATTTCGCCACTCGCTTACCTTGAAACCCTGATTACTGCTTGAAAAGTTAAGCGCTTTAGCAAAATGTCGACAACTCTTTGACATTAGCTGGGGATTCTGAAAAAGTGGTTGCTAAGTATGGATACTGCCGCCTTGAGAGCCGCGCTTAGACGAGCAATGCTACGAACACATTTACTCTCTCTTATAACTTATGCCCTTCTATGGTTTCTACCTGGATTGGCCGCTGCCAGCGATGAGTTATTGCCAAGATTTGAAGTTTTTAGTACCGATCACGGATTGAGCCAATCTAATATACTATCCTTGGCTGAGGACAAGAATGGTTATGTATGGATCGGCAGCGCGTACGGTCTATCCCGATTTAATGGTCAGTCGTTTAAGGACTACAGTTCCCAAACAAAACTACTTAACGCAAATTTTGTTCGAGATATCGTCTCAACCAATTCGTTTGGGCTGCTGATAGGTTCCTCCTCTGGTGTATATCGATACGATGAGTCTACCGACACTATAAAGAGTCTAAAAGGATTGGAAGCTCTCAATGGTTCCGAAGTATGGAGAATAAAGGAAACTCCAGAAAACGAACTAATCATTGGTACTAAAGATGGAATCTATAAGTTAAATTCTAAATCTGAGCTTCAATCTATTTCTCAGTCAGAAGCTTCCAAAAAAGCAAAGTATATTGAAATACACGACAAAAAAATCTATACAGTAAATTACTCCAACACTTTACAGTCTATCAACATCAATGGAACCCATAGAGTTTACCCTGGCAATTACAGGTCACTAACCGTTTCAAATAACCAATTAATATTAACAGGCCTGCCAACCGGTGAAAAACCAAAACATGCGTTAGTTTTAGATAGTGAAAACATATCTGTCATTTCCTCGAGCAATAAAATTTTTACTATTTCAGAGGACGCATTAAAAACTTACTCAAAAAACCTTTCAGAAACCTCCTCCATGAGGATTAAGAAATTTGGAGAAAGAGATAGCGCTTTTGTTGATTCCAAGGGTAATATTTGGATTATTTATAGTGGCGAGGGTTTAACCTTCATAAGCCATGAAAACAACCTGATAAACAACCTAGATATTGCCCCCCTCAACGATAAGAATATTTGGCATGTCGACTATTCTAATTCAGCAGTTATATTTAGTTCGGACGACCCAGTAGTTTTATTCCAAGACAGATTAGGAGAAAGACATTTTATTAATACTGGTTTAAATGGAGTCAAATCGTCAATCATCTTGTCCACAAAAAGCTTTGTAACCAGTGGGCAAAATGGAATGTACCACTTTCGCTTTTCCGGTGAAGCATGGGAAGGTAAAAAGCTAAACAATCAGTTCATTACAACAACGCATTTAAATAAAAACCAGCTTTACTACGCTACAATAGATGGCTCAATTTATAGCATCTATTACGATGAACTTTCTGACACTATTATTCAGACAACGACAAAACTAATTATAGAAGTTGATGATATCCCGATAAAGTTACTAGCTCACGAGAACGAGCTATACATAGGCTCAATGAAAGGATTGTATAAATCCTCTAACTCGCACACTTCTTTAGCCCGAGTCTCATCCGGAAATCCTGTGGTCAACATCAAAGGCTACAACAATGAGATTTATTTCGCTACTACATCAGGGATTTTCAACGTAGATAATAACTCCCCAATATTGTCAAGTGAAAACCCGATATATAGCTTTGAAATTTCACATGATTTTATTTGGGCCTCTTCTCAAGGAGAGATTATTGCAAAGTCGCTTTATACCAATACCTCATACATTTTAAACTCAGATTTTGGTGCTCAATCCGAGTACCACGCTCCCTCCTCCTCCCTTTACGGGGAGGGTAAATACATTCTGTTTGGTGGAACTAATGGGATTTCAAGAGTCGAGCCGAGTAAAATAATTAATTATTTTAGAAAAGCTCTGGCCGACCAAGCGAGAATAGAGAAACTAAAAATATTTAACAAAGAAATTTCGGATTTGCCAGCGACTTATTTGAATAAAGCTAAAAGCATTAATGAAGAAATCACTTTAAACTACTCAGACTACCCTTTTAGTTTAAAGTTTGAGTCTCCAAAATCACAAACACAGGCATCAATTAACTTCTATTATAAACTAGAAGGAATTGATGATAATTGGATCTCATCCGACTCAAATCGGACTGCAACATATACCAACATTCCTAGTGGAACATATATTTTAAGTTTTTACAGCGGTGTAAGTGGCACCACTATCAAAAGTCCTTTGTCTAATGTCAGAATCAACATAACGCCTCCAATCTGGAAGACTAATTATGCGAAGACTACCTATGTGTTTCTTGCACTTTTAATCTCGTTTTTCTTCTTTAAGGCTTATGTCCGAAACCAAAAGAACCGAGCTTTAATAGCCCAAAGTGAAGAGCGACTTAAACTAAGCCTTTGGGGGTCCGGAGATGAAATGTGGGACTGGGACATAGATAAAGGGACAATATTTAGATCAAATATTTGGGGTTCATTAGAATTCCCGCAGGATGGCCAGAGAAACGGAGGGCACTCTAAGTCAAGTAATATTCACCCCCATGATAGAGAGCGAGTAAATGAAGCTCTCGAACTCCATTTCAAGGGAAACTCTGAGCACTTTGAATCGACGTATCGAGTCAAAAATAAACAGGGTAATTGGATGTGGATATTAGACCGCGCTAAAGTTGTGGAGCGAGATGGTGACGACAATCCAACGCGTATGACCGGTACGATTAAAGATATCAACGAGTTTAAGGTGACAGAAGAAAGGTTGACCTTATTTGCGAGAGCAATCGAAAACATTTCAGAAGGTATGTTTATACTTAGCAACGACTTTGACTTCGTAGAGGTTAACGACGCTTGCTGCGAAATTCTAAAAGTAGACAGACACGATTTAATTCGTAGTACTCTACAGTTTTCACGTTATCCAAACAGTTACACAGACAAGATAAAGCAAATCTTGCGAGGTCAAGGTCAATGGAGTGGAGAAATTGACTTTGATAGAGGAGATGCTACCTCTTTCTTAATGGAAGTTAGTATAGATGCTATTTACAATGATTTAGGAGAGTTAACCCATTACGTCGGCGTATTTTCTGACATTTCATTAAGGAAGCAACAGGAAGACGAGCTCCGAAGACTGACGAACAACGACTTACTTACAGGTCTTCCAAATCGAAGTAACTTGTTAGTTTCGCTAGCTAACTTAGTTCGAAAGAACAACAACCACATGCTGATGGTTATGGACCTCGACAACTTCAAGCGAATAAATGACTCTCATGGCCACGGAGCAGGCGATACACTTCTTATCGAAACAGCAAATAGGTTGCAAGACGCCATTGGCCCGTCATGTAACGTATATCGAATAGGAGGGGACGAGTTTGCTGTCTTACTTGATAATCAAGCCGATGCAGCCCGTGCGACATATCTAGCATCGAGGATTTGTGAAGAGATATCGAAACCTATTCGACTAGAGCAAGGCGAGTTCATCGTTGGAGCGAGTATTGGAATTGTTCGTTATCCTGAGGATGCAGAAAGCGAGCAATCCCTGCTTCGAAAGGCCGATATGGCAATGTATTTTGCCAAAAGTAAAGGTGGTGCTCATTATAAATTCTACTCTGAATCACTGAACAAAAACGCTACTAGAGTTCTTGAGATAGAAACGCTTATAAGAGACTCATTAAAGAATGATTACTTTGAGGTCTACTACCAACCAAAGATCAACTTATCTAGCGGAAACGTTTCGGGCATGGAGGCTTTGGTAAGAATCAATCACCCTCAGAAAGGATTTGTCTCTCCTGGTGAATTCATCCCGCTAGCGGAAGAAAATGGCCTTATAATAGAAATTGGAGAGGTCGTGCTAAAGAAATCGTGTTTTGCTGCAAAAGAGTGGCTCGAGAAAGGTTTACTTAAAGGTAGAGTTGCCGTCAACTTATCATCAAAGCAATTCGAGCTTCCCGATTTGAGAGAAAGAATAAGTAATATACTTAAGCTCACAGAGTTACCACCTCAACTCTTAGAACTAGAGATAACTGAGGGTACTGTTATCGAAGATCCAGAAAAAGCCATCGATGTAATGAGGACCCTCAGTGACTTGGGAATTAACTTAGCTCTAGATGATTTTGGAACTGGGTATTCATCACTCAGCTATCTAAAGAAATTCCCTATCGATACGCTAAAAATTGACAAAGCGTTTATCGATGACATCGACTCTTCCGAGCGAGATTTAAAGATGGTTGACTCAATAATTACTATCGCACACAACATGGGATTAAAAGTGGTTGGAGAAGGAGTTGAGCAGTCTTCTCAAAGGAATATACTTAAGGCTCTAAAGTGCGAAGAAATGCAAGGCTTTCTATTCAGCAAGCCTTTACCTGAAAAAGAGTTCGAATCCCTACTTAAAGCTTCCGCCGAGATAAAATCAACGGCCAATGCTTGATTCGTTTGCTAGTTAAACACCACAACAATGAACTAAGCGAAAATTGGCAGACCAGCACATAGGTCCGTCTACCCGCATACCTTCCCCCCCCTTTTTATCTTTTTAGTACTATCGTACAACTTTGGCACGCTGATTGCTTCACTTAAGACATAGTCAAAAAATCTACTAGTTTTTCGTGGAGAAAAGAAATGAATAAGGGACTAATCGTTCTTGCTCTGGCTTCGTGCTTTAGTGTTGCAGCTGGTTTACCTTGGATTGAAAACCAAGACATCAACACCGCAGGCCTTCCTTGGATTGAAAACCAAGACATCAACACCGCAGGCCTTCCTTGGATTGAAAACCAAGACATCAACACCGCAGGCCTTCCTTGGATTGAAAACCAAGACATCAACACCGCAGGCCTTCCTTGGATTGAAAACCAAGACATCAACACCGCAGGCCTTCCTTGGATTGAAAACCAAGAAACCCAATCTGCTTAACACTGACCAGGAGCTATCATCATGCTAAAAGCCATCAAAAAAGCACTAGGCCTAAAGTCAGAGCAACGTAAAAAAGCGACTTTGCCGGCAGGTCTACAAACCCTAGAAGCCGTTCCAGCCAAAGCTTGGTGGAACTAATAGCGTCAAATACGCTAGGGTTATAAATAACTAAGGGAGCCGATTGGCTCCCTTTTTAGTTCTTAACCGTCAATTTTTCGACGAAAATCTGACGCTTACAAATTTGTCGCAATCAGAGTGTCAAAGATTTGCCTCTGACTTTGGCGCGAGATAAGCGAAGGTGGGACTGATACAGAGGCCAAGCGAAAGGTCCGATCAGAGCTCCTGCAAATCCCCAGCGCTTAACGGGCATACCTTGCTGAAACGCTTGCTGCCCAATAAAAACTGCACTAACAACTACAACCACAAACCACATCCAAAGCACGCTTATACTCCCTTTGAAAACTGTTCAAAAATTATACTTAAACCCCAAGCTTTAGGCGATAAAAAGGGCAGTTACCTGCCCTATTCTTCCGGAAATTTTGGCAATATGTTGCCTAAAAGTAATCTATTCGTAAAACCTCTTACCGCTTTCCGCCATATCCACCAGCACCTGTGCCGGTGCAAAGCGCTCACCGTACTCCAACTCAAACAATTGCAGTTTGGTCACCACCTGATCGATTCCTAGTCTATCCATGTATCTGAATGGCCCGCCTAAGAATGGTGGGAAGCCGATTCCGAAGATGGCTCCGATATCGCCGTCGCGAGCGTTAGCGATAATGCCCTCATCATAACAGCGAGCCGCTTCGTTTAGCATCTGCATGATGCATCGATCCAGCTGATGTTTTTTCATGGTCTGGGTTGACGGCTGTAGCCCGAGTACTGAGTACACGGATTCATCAACCGACTTAGCGCCACGCTTACCGTTCTTGTAATCGTAGAAACCACGACCGTTCTTCTTGCCCTTGCGGTCATCCTCCAACAACTTGTCGAAAGCGTCAGGGGCTTTGAACCGAGCACCCAAATTGGACTCCAAAATTGGGCCAATCTTAGCACCAACGTCGATTCCCACTTCGTCTAACAGTGTCATCGGTCCCACTGGGAAACCAAATTTCACCACCGACTTGTCCATTTCAGCAATACCCGTACCCTCCAAAAGCACTTGAGCCGCTTCGTTCATGTACAGGGCCAAAATACGGTTCACATAGAAGCCTGCGCCATCTTTTACGACGATAGGCGTCTTGCCCTGCTTCTTAGCAAAGGCCACGGTCTTGGCAATCGTCTCAGGCGATGTTCCCTCGTGAGCGATAACCTCAGCCAGCGGCATTTTGTCCACCGGCGAGAAGTAGTGAAGGCCAATTACACGCTCAGGGTGCTCGGCCGCTTTGGCGATCTCGCCAATCGGCAATGAAGAGGTGTTTGACGCAAATACTGTGCTATCGGAACAGTTGGCTTCAACGTCGCGAACCATCTGGTGCTTGAGGTTAATGTCTTCAAACACAGCTTCGACTACGATGTCGGCGTCTTTCACACCGCGATATTCAAGCGTCGCAGTCATCAAGGCCATCAACTTGTCGCGATCGGATGCACGCATGTGACGACGCTTAACCCGCTTTTGCAGCAAGTCGTAACCGTATTTCAGCGCGTGACTAATGCCCTGTTCACTAATGTCTTTAATCCGCACCGGGATCTTGGCTTTGGTCGCCGTTACAGCTGCGATACCTCCGCCCATCAGACCACCACCGAGCACAACAGCTTTATTGACCGGCTCGGCAACCACATCACCTGCACCGGATTCTTTTTTCATCTCGGTAGTTGCGAAGAAGATACTGCGCAAAGCCTGTGACTCAGGGGTCATCACCAGCTCGCCAAAATGACGGGCTTCGGCTTCTAGACCAGCTTTACGACCTCGGCGCAGACCGGTGCGCACACTATCAATAATACGCTCTGGCGCTGGATAATTGCCTTGGGTCTTTTTAAAGACTTGCTTGCCCGCTTGGTCAAAAATGATGTTGCGCCCCACAGGCGTGGCTTCTAGTACTTTGGTTACAGCATCTTGCTTGCGCTTGGGACGAGACCAGGCTCGGTCTTGAGCCAGCTCAATCGCAGCATCAAGCAAAATCGACTGGGGAACCATCTCGTCTACCAAGCCCATTTTCAAAGCCTGCTTAGGTCGCACTTGCTTGCCGGTAAGCATCATATCCAATGCCTTGGACACTCCAACTAGCGCTGGTAAACGCTGAGTACCGCCACTACCAGGTAGCAAGCCTAACTGGACTTCTGGCACACCCAATAAGGTCTTCGGGCTATCCGAGCACACCCGACGATGACAGGCCAGGGCTAGCTCTAATCCACCACCTAGTGCCACCCCATGAATGGCGGCAACCACCGGAATTCGCAGATTCTCAATTTGATCGAAAATGCGCTGCCCTTCTGCAGCAATGGCTTGCGCTTGCTCTGCAGTGTCGCACTCATCGAGCATGTGCACATCGGCACCAGCCACAAACGAAGTGTCCTTGCCCGAGTACAGCACCAAACCACGCACTCGGCTGTCAGCGTTGAGCTGAGCCAAAATTTCATCAAACTCCTGCGCAAATTCGGAGCGCAGGGTGTTCATGGTCTCACCGACCACATCCATTTTCAGCAGCGCGATTCCGTCTTCGCGAACCTCAAGGCTAAAGCTGCTTGGCTTAACTTCCTCTGTCATCAGTCTACCTCCAGGATCATTGCTGCACCCAAACCACCGGCGGCACACGCCGTGGTCAATCCAACGCCGCCACCGCGACGCTTAAGCTCATTACAAAGCTGGGTAATCAAGCGAGTGCCAGTGGCCGCAAACGGGTGTCCGTATGCCAACGAGCCACCGAGCACGTTAAATTTATCCATGTCTATCTCACCAATGGCCGAGGTGCGATTAAGCTTTTGCTTGGCAAACTCGGAACTAGCGAACATTTTCACGTTAGCCAGCGCTTGCGCAGCAAACGCTTCGTGCATTTCCACCAAGTCCACATCGTCTAGGGTCATGCCGGCTCGCTCAAGCGCCAAAGGCGTAGCGTACGACGGCCCCATTAACATGTCTTCCCACACGTCAATTGCCGCAAAAGCGTAAGACTTGATATAGCCAATCGGCTCATAACCCAAGGCTTTGGCTTTTGACTCACTCATCAGCAATACCGCCGAGGCGCCATCGGTCAGAGGTGTCGAGTTAGCAGCCGTGACTGTACCGTGGCGTCGATCGAACACGGGACGCAATTTCGCGTAAGACTCTAACTTGGAGTCATGGCGCACGTTATTGTCCTGCGAGATGAACTGTTTATAAGGAGGTACATGCGCGGTCATCACTTCATCGGCTAAAACACCCGACTCCCAAGTTTGGGTGGCCAGGCTGTGCGAACGATGAGCCAAAGCATCTTGATCCGCGCGGCTAATGCCATGGGTTTTTGCCATTTGCTCAGCGGTTTGCCCCATGGACAGACCGGTGGAATACTCTGCCACCGCTGGCGGTACCGGCAATAACTGCTTTAGCTTGAGTTTCTTCAGAATATTCCAGCGCTGCGACAAGGTGCGAGCTTTGGACAAGTCCACCAAGGCTCGGGCCAGTTGCTTGGACACACCGATAGGCAGCACAGATGAGCTATCTGCTCCCCCGGCGATACCAACATCAATGGTGCCGGCCATAATCGACTCGGCGACATTCACTGTGGACTGGAAACTGGTGGCGCAGGCACGACTTACCGAGTAAGCGTCTGTATGCACCGACATGCCGGTACCCAATACAATTTCACGAGCGATGTTTGGCGCTTCAGGCATTTGAACTACCTGGCCATACACCACTTGCTCAATGATTTTCGGGTCAATCTCGGCGCGTTGAATAAGTTCGTTAACTACCATTTTCCCCATATCCAAAGCGGATATGCCGTGAAACTCAGTGGCTTGCTTGGCAAACGGGGTACGTAATCCGGTGACAATGGCGATGCGATCGCCATTGGCCGTTGTAACGGATTGGCTGGCGCTCATTGGCCCTCCTTTGAATCTTTAGCGGCTTCCATGAATCGATGAGGCGACCTTCTAATAAACAGGTCAGACCATTACACGGCATTCATCTTAACCTCTGTCGGTCAAAATTCAAACCAGTGTATGAAGATTAGGCCTAGCCAAGGCTAGAGCGAATTATTAACATAGACCTCAAATCTAAATTACTCGAATAAAAGCTAGGGCTTTTTAATGCCATTAGACAGATTTCAATCGCTAAAACAGTATCTTGATAGCCAAGTGATTGGCCAACCAGAACTTACCGAAAACCTGCTGATTGCGCTGATAGCCGATGGCCACCTGTTAGTTGAGGGGCCACCAGGGCTGGCTAAAACCCGCGCCATTAATGCACTTAGCAAAGGCATCGAAGGAAACTTTCATCGGGTTCAGTTCACTCCTGACTTGCTGCCGGCGGACCTTACAGGTACCGATATCTATCGAGCGGAAACTGGACAGTTTCACTTTGAGGCTGGACCGTTGTTTCACAATCTAGTACTGGCCGATGAAATCAATCGTGCACCGGCTAAAGTGCAGTCGGCGCTGCTTGAAGCCATGGCCGAAGGTCAAATCACGGTCGGCAAGAAAAGCTATAAGCTACCTGACTTGTTCTTAGTGATGGCCACCCAAAATCCTTTGGAAAATGAGGGCACCTACCCTCTGCCAGAAGCCCAACTCGACCGCTTCTTGCTGCACTTGAATCTCGACTACCCAGACGCGCAAACCGAAGCCCAGATTTTGGCTCTGTCGCGCAACGAAGCCTTACACGGTGAAGCGCCGCAAGTAACCCCCATCAGCCAAGTCGATATTGAGAATGCCCGAGAGCAAGCCTTAACCCTGTATTTGGCACCGAGTCTTGAGCAGTACATAGTCCAATTAGTGATGGCCACGCGCCAACCATCGGTGTACTGCGATGAGCTTGCCCAATGGCTGGAATTTGGCGTCAGCCCGCGTGCCACCATCGCCATAGAGCGCTGTGCTCGAGCTCGCGCTTGGTTAATGCAGCGCGACTTCGTCTCTCCAGAAGACATCCAAGCGGTGACTGCGAATGCCTTGCGTCACCGCTTACTGCGCAGTTATCACGCCGAAGCGGAAGGGGTCGACAACGACACCATTATTCAACGCATTCTGTCTTTGGTGGCCGTGCCTTAATCATGGCTGAGTTGGTTTTTCCGCTGTTTAGCGATGGCGTCAATCTCACCGAAAAAGAACTGCTGGCCTGCCAACGGCAAGCCAGTGCTTTGCCCGACCGTCGCGGCAAAGCCCGTCACGCGCAGGCGGGGACTCGCGCCAGTTTGATCAAAGGCCGAGGCATGGAGTTTGCCGAGGTACGCCGCTACCAAGCGGGGGACGACGTGCGCACCATTGACTGGCGCGTTACTGCTCGAACTGGAAAAGCCCACACTAAGTTATTCGTTGAAGAGCGCGAACGCCCGGTCATTCTCTTGGTCGACCTAGGTGATAGCGCCCGCTTTGGCTCGAGCCTGCTGTTGCAATCGGTGCAGATTGCCCATGTGTCCGCAACCCTTGGATGGCATGCCTGCCAACAAGGCGACCGCCTTGGCGCTTTGGTTTGCTCAGAGCACGGTCACATTGAGCTCAAGCCCAAATCGCGGCGCCAAGGGGTTATGGCGTTAATCCAAGCCTTAGTTTTGCAGCACCAACGCACCGACAATCAGCCCCATCAGGCCGACTATTTGCAAAGCGCGTTGCAGCGATTGCGCCGACTCGCCAAGCCCGGCTCACTGATCCACGTAATTAGCGATGGTAGCTCCCTTGATACAGCTGCGATGGACCAACTGGCTCGCTTAAAACGCCAATGCGATCTCAATTTGGTTCAAGTGGTCGACCCATTTCGACTCGGTCAGCAAACCTGGCCGGTTGGCGCCGAACTAGCTGTGTTGGATGGGCGCCGGCGCGGCGTACTCAATCGCGCAGGATATCGCGACTACGCCAGCGCTCAACAAGAACGGCAACAGGCGCTGAAACACTGGGCGCAGCAACATCAAGTGCGCTGGCAGGCTATCAGTGCAGCCAAACCACTGGCCAGTCAATTGCGGGAGTTAAGCTAATGGACCCGCTGGCCAATATGGCAGACATCGTCGAACCAACACCGGTTAGCTTTTGGTTAACCCTGCATCCACTTTGGTATCTGTTGGTTTTACTAGTGCTCGCGAGCGCAGGCCTCGCACTTTGGTGGTGGCGTCAGCGCCGCCAATATCGCGCGGCTCAACAACAAGCCATCCAAGAGCTGGCTCTAATGACACAAGCCCATCAGGTTATCGAGCTCAACGCACTGTTGAAGCGGGTGGCAAGACACTATCACCCCAGCAGTCAGGCTTGGGGAAAAACCACCGCTGACTGGTGTGCTTGGTTACAAAGCATTCACCCAGCTCCTATTCCACTAGAGCCAATATTGAGCGCCAGTTATAGCCCCCAAGGCGTGACCCAAAAAGATTTTGAGCAGATGAGAGCTTGGGCCCAGCAGTGGTTAAAGCAGGCATTGCCCGCCAGGAGGCCCCATGCTTGATGTGCTTTGGTGGTGGGTCCTATTACTGTTGCCCCTGCCCTTTATTATTCGCCACAAGCCGGTACAAGCCTCCCATCAAACCGCGCTTAAGCTAGCTGGGGCTGGACGAGGTCTGCGCCAAGGTAAACGCCCACTCACTCGTTTGGCACGTCCTGGGCTTTGGCTAGTATGGATGCTTCTTGTGCTGGCCTGTGCGCGCCCCCAGTGGGTCGGTGAGCCAATCCCTATCGCCCAAGAAGGCCGCGAGCTGATGTTAGCGCTGGATTTATCCGGCTCCATGGAAATCCCCGATATGAAGCTCAATGGCGATACGGTGGACCGCTTCACTATGGTCCAGCACCTATCCGCCGAGTTTGTGTCGCGACGCCAAGGCGATCGCCTCGGGCTGATTTTGTTTGGTGATCGCGCCTACCTGCAAGCGCCGTTGACCCAGGACAGCCGCTCTATTGTGCAGTATTTGGAAGAAGCGCAATTAGGCCTGGTGGGCAATCAAACCGCCATCGGCGATGCGATAGCACTAGCCGCCAAGCGCTTCGACCAACGCTCGGACAGCAATAAAGTGTTGGTACTGCTCACCGATGGTAGTAACACCGCGGGCAGTTTATCGCCTCAGCAAGCGCTGGAGCTAGCCAAAGCGGTTGGCGTAGTAATCTATGCCATAGGCGTTGGCGCCGATGAAATGGAACAACGCTCCTTGTTTGGCAGCTTTAAGGTGCCAACCGCGTCAGATCTCGACGAAGGCGCGCTCAAGGCCATGGCGAATGCCACCAATGGCGAGTATTTCCGCGCTCGCTCCTCGCAAGACATGCAACGGATTTATCAAGCCATTGAGCAATTGCAGCCCATCGAAGCTGAAGGCAATCAATATCGCCCGCGCACTGAGCTGTTTTACTTGCCTTTATTGCTAGCCTTGCTCGTATGTGCGATTCAACTGCTATCACCTTGGGTGCCCAATTGGCGGCCTGCGCGAGGTGATGCATGAGTTTGCACTGGCTAAGACCCGAGTGGCTGTGGGCGCTAATTCCGCTAGCGCTTTTGCTCCTGTTACTTAAGCGCTTGCGGGCGAACAACTCGCAGTGGAACAAGATGTTGCCTGAGCATCTGCATCAAGTGCTCTTAAGTGGCGGAGACAACAGCGCCAAGCGTCCTTTGTGGCCACTCGCATTGGCGCTTTTCACCGGAATAATTGCCGCCGCGGGCCCGGCATTATTCCAAAGCGACACTCAGGTATTTAAGAACCAACAAGCGCGCGTGATAGCGATGGATATGTCGCGCTCTATGTACGCCACCGACTTTAAACCCAATCGCCTCGCTCAAGCTAAATTCCGCGCCAACGACCTACTCAAGCTGGTGAATGACGGTGATACCGGATTGATTGCCTACGCTGGCGAGGCCTATACCATTGCGCCACTCACGTCCGACAAAGGCACTTTGGTAAACCTGCTGCCTGCCTTGTCGCCGGATATTATGCCGGTCAAAGGCTCATCGCCTGAGGAAGCGGCTCAACTGGCCATTCAGTTATTGACCCAATCGGGCCATTTGAGCGGCGATATCGTGTTGTTTGGCGATGGATTAACGCCCGGACAGGCAGACAAGATTGAGCAGCTACTGAGCAACACCAACTATCAACTGCATCTATACACCTTCGCCAGTCGTGATGGTGCGCCAGTGCAACTGCCAAACGGTCAACTGCTAAAAGACAATCGCGGCAACATAGTGATCCCGCGCTTAACCCGAGCCCCGATTCAGCAGTTGGTTAAAAACGCCGACGCCCATTGGTTGGCGGCCAGCCCTAGTGGCGGCGAACTCAATCAACTGGCCGACAAGCTCAATCAATTGGGCGAATCACAAATCAGCGACCAACTCTCGCAGCAATGGCAAGACTTGGGGCCTTACTTGGCATGTTTGCTGATTTTGCCCATGCTCCTGAGCTTTCGCCAAGGTCGACTGTGGCAATACTTGTTGCCTCTTGGGCTTATTGCGTTTCAGCCAACACCAGCTCACGCCGCTTGGTGGCAGTCACCCCAAGGCAAAGGGCAGCAGGCCTACGCTCAAGGTGAGCACGACAAAGCGGCTGAGCTATTAGACCAAGCCCAGTGGCGAGCGGCCAACGCCTACCGTCAGGGGGATTACCAAAGTGCCGCTGAGCTTTATCAAAGCCTTGAAGGCGCTAACGCGCGCTACAACCAGGGCAATGCTCTACTCAAAGATGGCGATATCGATGGCGCAATTGAGCAATACCAGCAAGCCCTGACGCTTGAGCAAGACTTTGAACAGGCCAAGTCCAACTTGGAATTAGCCCAAGCCTTAAAGCAACAATCGCAAGACTCCCAAGGACAAGGTGAGTCAGACCAACAGGACTCAGATCAGCAAAACTCTGAACAACAAGACCAGCAAGATTCCGAGCAACAAGGCCCTGACCAACAGAGCCCTGAAAACCAAAGCTCTGAGAATCAAAGCTCTGAGAACCAAAGTTCAGAGCAACAAAGCGGCGAGCAAGGTGAATCTAAACAAGACAGCTCGAACCCGCAAAACTCGCAAGAATCATCCAGCGACAGCGCTCAGGACGAACAGTCCTCACAATCTGAGCAGCAAGATTCTGGCGAGCAAGGGGAGCAATCCGAAAGCGCACAGGGAGATCAAAGCCAACACTCGCAACTCGAAAGTGCCCCCTCGCGCAGTCAGCCGGAGCAATCTGAGCCGCAAGCAGGAACTCAAGACGCAAGTGCCGCGTCTCAACCAGAGCAAGCCGCTGACAACGATGACCAACAAGCCCAAGGCGCAGCAGTCAGCCCGGGGGAAGCTGACGGCAATGCTGACCAACTGCCGCCCGAATTGCAAAAGCTGATACAGCAGTTAGACGATGACCCTTCGTTATTGCTGCGAAACAAAATGCTGTTAGAACACAGAAAGCGCCGAGCCGATGGACGGGCGCAAGTACAAGGACAAGCCTGGTAATGGTTTTCTCTCAAATACAAAAACGCTTGTGGCAATGGGCAAGCTTACTCACTTTGCTGTTTGCCGGTCAGTTGCAGGCCAATGTGCTGGTATCGGTGGATCAAAATCCCGCGCAGACCAACCAACCCATAGTCTTAACCGTAGAAGTAGACCAAGACTTGCCCGCTGACGCCTTTGATGCCAGTCAGTTAGGCGAACAGTTTACCCTCGGGCGCACCAGTGTTCGGCGCAACACTCAAATCATTAACTTTGATACTCGCCGAACCACGGTTTGGCAGACGGTTCTGGTTGCAACCCAGCCAGGAGACTATCCCATCGGCCCGCTGACCGTTGGCCCGTTTGAGAGCCAACCTTTTACCCTGACGGTTCAAGCTGGCGCCAACCCAAATCAAAGCGCACCGGTAGAAGTGTTTAACAGTGTTAGTCAATCTCGCGCCTATTTAGGCCAGGTGCTTAACTACAAGGTTAAACTTCTGATAGGGGCTGAGTTACAACGCGGTGCGTTAACCGCGCCCCAGCTCGAAGGCATGAGCTTACAGCAAATCGGTGAAGACAAAGACACCACTGAAATCATCGAGGGTAAACGCTACCGTGTTATCGAACGCAATTACGCGCTAACCCTTGAAGAACCCGGGGAGTACGAGCTACCGCCAGCGGTATTTGACGGAGATATCGTGGTAAACAGCCGCTCTCGCGATAGCTTGTTCGCTTTTAACCAAAGCATGCCAACGCGCGCCGAAGGCGAGCCGCTAACTCTAACCGTTCTCGACAAGCCCATCGATTTCAACGGGCCTTGGTTGGTTTCAGACATGGTAGTTTTACAAGCGGTTGGAGACGCCCTGCCCGACAGTGTTGAAGTGGGACAACCGCTAAATCTCAACTGGCAAATCACCGCGGTTAACAGCGATGTCAACGCCATCCCTGAGCCACAAATGGAGTTGCCAGGCTGGGTAAAACGCTACCCCGAAAAGCCCCAGCGCAACAGTGCTATTCGCAATGAGCAGCTCATTAGCCAACTGACCATTAATCAGGCGCTAATTCCGACTCAAGCCGGTGAGCTAGTCATTCCAGACGTCGAGTTGCTCTGGTTTAATCCCCACACCAAGCGCGCCGAAGTGGCCCGGTTAGAGGGTAAAACCATTACTGTGGTGGCCGCCGATGGCCTCACACTGCCGGTAGAAGCCACAGTTCAGCCCCAACCGTCAAGCGCTGAACCCAGCAATCTGCTGCCTTGGCAACTGGCCAGCGCTGCATTGGCCTTAGGCTGGTTGGGTCATTGGCTTTGGTGGCGCCGAGAAAAATCGACCGAGTCCAAAGCGCCTGCCCGCACAGCGCCAAAAAACGATGACTTGCAGCGCTTTCACGATGCCTGTCAAAAAGGCCAGCTAGGCGATGCACTTAAGCTACTCACCGGCGCCGCGGCCCAAGTCACTGGCGAGCGACAGTCGTTAACCCAGCTGCGCCAACACTCACCTCAGCTCGCTAAAGCACTCGACATCGCTCAAGCGCACACCTATTCACCAAATAAGTCTGATTCGGCTCTAGATTTAATGCCTTTGTATCAATTAGTGGCTAACCTGCCGAAAAAAGCCCATTCAAGCGCAACTCTCGCGCCACTTTATCCTTTGTCCAACAAAGAGTAAGCTAAAATAAAGGCGGTCAAACATTGGCCGCCTAAGCGTTCGCCGCGTCCCCAAACCACTCAATGGATTGCTGTATGTTTTCTTTTGGAAATAAAAAATCAAAAGCCTCGGTCTTAGAGGACATGGCTAATAAACAATTACGATACGACAGCTTGGTCCGCGCCTATCACGGCGAGATTTTCCGGTACGCCTACTGGTTAATCGGCGACAAGCAAATCGCAGAGGACGTAGTGCAAGAAGCATTCTTGCGTGCGTGGAAGTCGCTCGACTCATTGAAAGACGAGAAAGCGGCTAAGTCGTGGCTGATCACAATTCTCAGACGCGAAAACGCCCGCCGCTTCGAGCGCAAACAATTTCAATATTCCGATGTTGAGCAGGAAACTCTGGAAGACAGCACGAGTCTGGACTTAGAAAGCCAACTCGAGCGCAATCAAATCCGCCGTCAGATTGCCAAGCTGCCGCTGGAGTACCGCGAGCCACTGCTGCTGCAGGTGCTCGGAGGATACAGTGGCGATGAGATCGCGCAAATGCTCGACCTCAATCGCAATACAGTCATGACCCGGTTGTTTCGTGCGCGCAACCAGTTAAAAGAAGCGCTGGAGAATCCAACAGAATTTCGAGGTAGCCAAAATGGATGAACTCAGCTTTAGACGTCAGGCTTACGCCGACCCAAACAGCAAGCAAGCTGACTTTGTCGAAGCGCAACAGCAAGACCCAACACGCCAAGCTTTTGTGGATGACCTCAAGCGCTTGGATGGGCAGCTCGAAGACGCGTTCAAGGTAGATGTGCCAGAGAATTTGGCCGACAAACTGCTGTTAACCCAAAAAATACAGAGCCATCAGCAAGGCCGCCGCCGCACTGCGGTGTGGTTGTCAATGGCGGCATCCGTAGCCTTTGTTGCCGGTCTTACCTTCAATATGCTGCGAACAGGTCCAATTAACCTAAACGAGCACGCCTTAGCTCACGTGATGCACGAAGTGGATGCCTTGCATCTAACCAATGCCTTGCCAAGCGATGCCCTGCAGGTACAGCTAGCCAGCTATGGCAAATCCATGAGTCAGGGTATTGAAGGCGTGGTGTACGCCAAAGAGTGTGACTTTCAGGGTATCAAGAGCCTGCATTGGATAGTGCAAACCGAGCAAGGCCCAGTGACCCTGTTTATCGTGCCTAAAGATCCTCGACTGCAAGGTCAAAACCAATTTGCTCAAGAGCAGTGGCGTGGCAAAACTATTGAACAAAACAATAGCTTGCTGATGTTCGTTGGAGAAAACTCGCAAGCCATCGAGCAAGTTCAAAAAGACGTAGAAACCAAGCTTTACAGTATTTAAACTGAAAGCTGTACAGTAATTAATCAAAAGGCCAGCGCATCGCTGGCCTTTTTGTTAGCTAGCTCAAATTTTGATGACAGACAGGTCAATTTTGGTAGGATACCAATCACAATAATTACAACAAGGCCTTTACTCCATGTCAGTTAGTTCCCCTGTTTTAATTACCTTTATTGGTTATTTGGTGTTGATGATAGGTATTGGCTTTGTGGCCTACCGTGCAACCACCAACGTCGGAGATTACATTCTTGGCGGCCGTAAAATGGGCCCAGCGGTTACCGCTTTGTCCGTGGGCGCTTCGGATATGTCCGGTTGGTTGTTACTCGGCTTACCCGGTGCGGTTTATCTTGGTGGGCTTAGCGAAGCTTGGATAGGCATAGGTCTGCTGCTCGGCGCTGGTCTTAACTGGATGATCATCGCCAAACGCCTGCGGGTTTACACCTATAGCGCCGACGATGCACTGACTATTCCAGAATTCTTAGAAAGCCGTTTTAACGACAAAGGTGGCGTCATTCGCACCTTCGCCGCCGCGGTTATCTTACTTTTCTTTACCTTCTACGCATCGTCAGGCCTGGTTGGTGGCGCCATTCTGTTTGAAAAAGTGTTCGGCCTGGATTACATCACCGCGCTTATCATTGGCTCTGTAGTGATTGTCACCTACACCTTTGTTGGCGGTTTCTTTGCGGTTAGTTGGACCGACTTTTTCCAAGGCTGCTTGATGCTGGTCGCCTTGTTGATGGTTCCCGCGGTGTTACTTAACGACATGGGTGGTTGGGAGCACGCATCGCAAGTGCTACCTGACAACATGACACAGCTCATTAGCCCAGAAACCACTGCCATTGGTCTATTGTCCCTGTTAGCCTGGGGTCTGGGCTACTTTGGACAACCCCACATTTTAAGCCGCTTCATGGCCATTCGCTCGGTCAAAGATATCCCGACCTCCCGCCGTATAGCCATGAGTTGGATGACAGCCGCGCTAGTCGGTGCGCTAATGACAGGTCTCGTAGGTGCTTTGTATTTCGCTGACCAGCCACTCAACAACCCAGAGACGGTATTCATTCAATTAACCCAAGTGGCATTTAACCCTTGGATTGCCGGACTTTTGATCGCCGCTATTTTATCGGCCATCATGAGTACTATCGATTCTCAGCTGTTGGTTTGCTCAAGCGTAATCACCGAAGATGTATATAAGAAGTGGTTGCGCCCAAGTGCATCTGACAGCGAACTCATGCTAGTTGGCCGCCTTGGCGTGCTGACTATCGCCATTATTGCTGGTGTGATTGCCATGAACCCTGACTCTAACGTACTTGGCCTTGTCAGCTACGCTTGGGCTGGATTTGGTGCCGCCTTTGGTCCTGTGGTGATTCTGAGTTTATTCTGGCGCGGTTACTCGCGAGATGGCGCTCTGGCCACTTTATTAGTCGGTGCACTCACCGTAGTGATCTGGAAGCAGCTTAACGGCGGTATATTTGAATTGTACGAGCTATTACCAGGCTTTGTATTTGCATTAATCGCTGGCGTCTTGGTGTCCAAGTTACGTCCCAATCAGGACCAAACCAGCTTGGACGGCTTTGACCGCTACCAAAAGACACTAGACTCATAGGCTCAATACCTGCTGTGGCAGCGATGAGCTACACTAACATCACTGCCAAGGCTGGCCCTTTTGTCAGCCAAACAAGGAGGCAATATGAAACATTGGATTGGAATCGCACTTCTGTGCATTAGCACTTTGGTCGCCGCAGAAGCCGTGCCACAAAAAGACCCGCAAGTGGCTTGGGGCCACATTGAACAAGGGGCGTTAGTGGTCGATGTTCGCACCGCCGAAGAGTTTGAGGTGGGCCATTTGAACAATGCCGCCCACGTACCTTTCGAGCAAATTGGCGAATGGGCGCAAGCACAAAACATTGCCAAGGACCAAAGCATTGTTCTTTATTGTCGCTCTGGTCGACGTTCGGGCATTGCCACTGAAACTCTGATGTCCATGGGTTACACCAATGTCTACAATGGCGGCGGCTTGGAAAGCCTACAAACCCATCAGCAACCTTAGTCTTTAAATCGGGCTAGTTCGGCTAACAGGTTTTCCTTTTGGGCCATCATGGCGCGGTAGCCCGCGTCGATGGCTTCATCGGCCCGGTGAAACTCCATTGTGCCAATATCACTAACTCTTGGGCTCACCAACACCTCAGGGGGATCCCCCATCAAGCGTGCTTTCTTGTGTCTAAGTTCGAGGATTTCCATCGACTGTGACATTACTGCCATCATGTTTGGTCCGCTTTTGTCATCCCGCTCCATCAGTTCCTTCATCGACGCCAAGTAGTCTTTGCCCTTGGCCAGCAAGTCGGTAAAGGTGGTGGAATCCTCAGTCTGCGATTCCGGTTCACTGGCAAGAGTTAACGGAGACTTTGAGGTCATGGTGCGCTTATCACCGTGCAGGTCCACCGCGATCACCACATCGGCCCCCATGGCTCGGCACGTGGATACAGGCACCGGGTTAACCACTGCGCCATCGACTAACCAGCGGCCGTTAAGCTGCACCGGCGCCAACACACCAGGCATAGAACAAGATGCGCGCACCGCTTGGCGTAAATCTCCCTGATCAAACCAAATCTCACGACCACTGTACAAATCGGCGGCCACCGCGGTAAAGGGCACAGCTAAGGTTTCTATGCGCACGTTGCCGATTTGGCGCTGAAACGCGTCAAAAACCTTCTCGCCACCGAGCAAGCCGCTTTTGGCCCAACTAAAATCCATCAGCCCGAGCACGTCCCAACTGGAAAAGCCTTCCACCCAATCCTGCAGCTTGTCCAAATTGCCATTGGCGTAGGCCGCACCCACCAAGGCGCCAATCGAACAGCCCGCCACCTGGTCAGGCGCGACCCCTAGCTCTTTTAGTGCGCGTAACACACCAATATGCGCCCAACCCTTGGCGGCACCGCTGCCCAAAGCCACTCCCACTTTAGCCATTAGGAACTCCTAGTCCGGTTAAATCAAAAGCACAAAAAAAGGCGCTTTGATGCGCCTTTTCTCTCATCGATAGGATTAAGCAAAAATGCTTGCACCCATAATAGCAAATACCAATGCGATAGCAGCAGTAGCGCCCAAGGCGACTTTTAAATTCAACGACATGTTCGTTTCCCTATTAGCTTATTCTATGGTGACACAGCTTACCAAGCGGCCGAAAAGCCGTCAGTAATCACGCCGGCAAGACAAGCGCCAGATCACGTTTTTCCGTTGTTCATGGAAATCATCCTCCAGCGGGTTATACTGCCGACAATCAAAATAAGGAGAATTCCCATGCCGCAACTATTGCATACCATGATCCGCGTTGGCGACCTTCAAAAAAGCATCGATTTTTACACACAGGTGCTTGGCATGAAATTACTGCGTCAAAGCGAAAACACCGAGTATCGCTATACCTTGGCCTTCGTTGGCTATGCCGAAGAATCGGAAGGCGCTGCGGTTATCGAACTGACCTACAACTGGGACACTGACAGCTACGACATGGGCAACGCCTTTGGACATTTAGCGATTGGCATTGAAGACGTGGCAGGTGCTTGTGAGCGCATTGATGCTGCTGGCGGTAAAGTGGTACGCCCTGCAGGGCCTGTGCTGGGTGGTAAGACCGTGATTGCCTTTGTTGAAGATCCCGATGGCTACAAGATCGAGCTGATTGAACGCGCGGGTATGTAACTGGACACCGTCATTCCCGCGAATAAACGTCATTCCCGCGAATAAACGTCATTCCCGCGAATAAACGTCATTCCCGCGAAAGCGGGAATCTAGCAACTAGCTTAGTTCCCCGCTTTCGCGGGGATGACCCAGAATTGCGGGGATGACCCATTGACTAGAGCAATTGTCGTAGCAAGAACCCTGCGTTAAACCTTTGCACTCGGTTTAAGATCTTGCGAACTTCGGCCGGGTAAGTTTCCGATTTTTGCACGTCGCGGTAGTGCTGAATCTTCTGACTTTGCGCCACAAACCCCTGTTGCTCTTGCTCAAACGACGCCTGCCAATCGCGATTCGGGTCCTGTAGCAATAGACCGTTCTCCAAATCCAACCCCCAAGCTCTAGGGTTGAGATTGCTGCCAGTGATCAAATGGTAACGCTCGTCTATCGACAAGCCCTTGAGGTGGTAACTGTTATTACCATCCTTCCACAAATAGATGTTCAACAAGCCCTGGTCAATAGCCCACTGATAGCGCTTGGCAAAACGGCGCAGCGCCATTTCGTACAGGTAAGGCACAGTGCCAATTAGATTGAACTCTTGCTCTGGCGGAATATAAAAGTCGTTTGCCGTCTTGTCGCCAACCACAATACTGATTTGGCGACCAGCGCGAAGCTGACTGCCCAGCGCTTTTTCAATCGCTCTAGGCGGATTGAAATACGGCGTGCAAAGGAATACTTGCTTGCGAGCATCTTTTATCAGCTGCAAAGTGGCTCGGTTGAGCTTGTTGGCACGACGGCCCAAGCCCACTAAAGGAGTAATACGCGCTCCATGAGTTAACTCGCCATTGCGATATTCAGACTTGCTAAGACGGCGCTTGTAGCGAGCGATAAAGCGATTCAGCTCGCGCTTTTTAACCTCGACTTTATCCACCAGATTTTGAATGCTAGGGTCGGCCACGAGCACCTGACGAATAAAGTCCGCCATCGAGTCGGCTAGCTCAGGCTGTTCAATGCGATAGTAGCGGTCCAGTCGATAGCGCTCGCCATGGTGTAAATACACATTGTTCAAGGATGCACCTGAATAAAGCACGAAGTCGTCAACCACAAAGCCTTTTAGGTGCAAAACACCCATCACTTCTTTGGTTTTGACCGGGACACCATAGACCGGAAAAGAAACACCAGCTTCGGCCAGACGCGCACGATACATGCTATCGTTGCCCAGCTGCTCGTCATCGCCAATCAAGCCTCGTTGGGCGCGGTGAAAATCCACCAATACGCTGATCTCGAGCTCCGGGTTGGCCTGTTTCGCAGCGATCAAAGCGTCAAACACCTCACGGCCTGCCGTATCGTCTTGAAGGTATAAGGCAACCATCAAAATGCGTTGCTTGGCTTGGCCAATCGCATCGAGTAATTGCTGTCGATACGCCTTAGCATCGGCAAAGGTGTGCAATTGTTGCGGGGCAAGGGCGAAACCCGGTAGGGCATCAATTAAGTTGGCGTGCGAACGGGCCATTCAGGGTAGGTGCTCTTTCAAAAATTTTAGCTAGCCAGCAAAATTACTGATTAGTGCACTCGCTTTCAAGTATTTTCCAAATAAAGTGTGCGCAGCAGCAATTACATGAGCTTAGCTCAAGACACAGGGAGCGCTTAGCCTTAATATTAGACCTATCCAAGATACCCTACGTGAAGATCTATACCCCTGATGAAAACCAATATTGCCTGGATACTGTTGGCCTTAGTCGTCGGCTTTGTTATGTTCCAATTTAAACCCATGCTTGGCGGCGCCACCCTGCCCCTGTTTTTGCTGTTGGTGGGCTTCATTACCTATCGCGGCTATCGCTTAATGGAAAATGATGACGAGGATTCTAACTAGTCCCTGTTTGTCAGCGCTAATTGCGCTGCTAGCATTCGTAATTGGCCCCGTCAGTTGGGCTCAAGCAACGCCGCTCTCGCCTTTACTGGACAAAGTACGGCCCGACCACGCGCAAGTAGCAGCTGTAGTGATTGACACCCGCAGCGGTGAATTGCTGCTCAATCACAACCCGAATGGTTTGATGACCCCAGCCAGTAGCCAAAAACTGCTAACCGCGGTTGGTGCTTATCGCATCCTTGGTCCGGATTATCAATTTTACACTCGTGCAGTGGCCAGTGGCTCAATTAATCGAGGCCAGCTCAGTCACCTGCAGCTGCAATTCGACGGCGACCCCGAGCTCACTCGAGCGCAATTGCGTGCAATGATTAAATCGTTGCGCCAACAGGGCATCAAGCGAATTCAAACCCTCAGTTTGTACTCCAGTCAGGCCGACCAATACCACGCACCTGGATGGGTCTGGGACGATTTGGGGATTTGCTTTGCCGCACCAGTTTCTGGGTTCATTCTGGACCGCAACTGCTTACACGCCAGCCTTCGCGCCAAAGGTACAGATACCTGGGTGAAATTGGCCAGCTACTTGCCCGCCAACATCGAATCTCAAGCCAAATACCAAGCCAAGAAAGACGCGTTTTGCGAACTGCACTTAAAGCGCTTCCCGGCCAATCGCTTTGTGATTAGCGGCTGTTTGGCAGAAAAACAAAAGTTGCCGCTGAAGGTCGCGATTACCGACCCTTACACCTATCTATCAGAAAGCCTGTCGCAAATGCTAAAAGACGCAGGGATCTCTGTCGCCAAACCCGTGTCGCTGTCACAACAGCCAATAAAGGGGAAAGTGTTAGCCAGTCAAGCCTCACGTCCTTTAAGTGAGCTGGTCAAAACCATGCTAGTGAAGTCTGACAACTTGATTGCCGACTCGCTGTTTAAGCAACTGGGCAGCCATTACTACCGGCATTCTGGCAGCTTTCGCAGTGGCGGATTGGCTTTAAAAGCGACTTTGCAAAGCGCCGGTGTCGATATGCAGGATGCTGTGATTGAAGATGGCTCTGGCTTGTCTCGATACAACCTTATTAGCGCAAACCAGCTCGCCCAATCGCTGCAATTGATACTAACCGACCCAAAGTTGGCTCCGCTGCAGCAAAGCCTAGCGGTGGCCGGAGTCAGCGGTACCCTAAAGTACAAAGCGGGTTTCACTCAGCCCCCGCTTAAACACAGAGTTGCCGCTAAAACTGGAACTATGCGTGGCGTCAGTGCGCTGGCGGGCTTCACGACAGACAAAGACAAAAACATCGAAACCCTGTTCGTCTATTTGCAAAACGGCGGCAAGCTGTCGGTCAATAGCGAGCCGATACTGCTTAAGGCCGTGCTCGAACAGCACAGTCTTCGTTAAAAAGTCTGAAAATCAATGCGCCAACAAAAAAGCCGCTGTCGATAACGACAGCGACTTTTTTCGAGCTTACACCAGATTAAAAGCGGTCTAACTCCAGCGCCATGGTCGCACCAGCACCCGTGCTGATTAAGCGCAAGTGATGGGCAGCTAGCGGCATGACTCGCTTCACGTAGTAATCGGTCACTAGGCGTTTATCGCTAGCGAATTGCTCATCCGCTTGCTCGTCGGCCACATTGCACATGCGCAGCCAGAAGTAGCCAAACAAGGTGTAACCCACAGCGTTGAGATAATCTACAGCTGCACAGTTCACCAAATTGGCATCGTTACGGGCAGCATCCACCAGCTCAGCGGTGGCGCCTTGTAGCTCAGCAAAGGCGGTTAACACACTGTCTTTGTGTCCGGCATCCACGTTGGTCATGGCTGAAGTCTCAGCACTAAACTGTTCAAGTAAGCGCTTCATATTCTCGCCGCGATTAGCCACAACCTTTCGACCCAGTAAATCCAGCGCTTGAATGCCGTTGGTGCCTTCGTAGATCTGCGCAATGCGACAGTCGCGTACCAGCTGTTCAGCACCCCACTCGCGAATGAAACCGTGACCACCGAACACTTGCTGACCGGCAACTGTGCTATCTAATCCACGGTCGGTTAAGAAGGCTTTGGCCAAAGGCGTTAACAAGCCCACTTGCGCACCTGCCCACTCAGCGGCTTCCCCTTCGCCGTAATTGGCAATATCCAACTGAAGCCCTGTGTGAACCGCAAATGCGCGTCCTGCTTCGTTTAACGAGCGAATATTCAACAACATGCGGCGCACATCTCCGTGAACCAGAAGACTGTCGTTAAACTCACCGCTGCGCATCGATTTGTCGGCTGCTACGCCCTGGCGTCGCTCTTTGGCGTACTCAGCGGCTAGCTGATAGGCCATTTCCGACGCACCCAGACCCTGGATACCAATCGAGACGCGCTCGTAGTTCATCATGGTGAACATGGCCGCCAAGCCGCGCCCTTCTTGACCAATCAGATAGCCCTCGGCGTCGTCATAGTTCATCACACAAGTGGCAGAGCCCTTAAGGCCCATCTTGTGCTCAATGGAGCCAACGCTCACCCCATTGGCGTCACCTAAACTGCCATCGTCATTGACTAGGATTTTGGGAACTAAGAATAACGAGATGTTTTTGGACAGACCTTTGTCAGTGGCAATCTTGGCCAACACTAGGTGAACCACATTCTCACCTAAGTCATTGTCGCCCGAGGTGATGAAAATCTTGCTGCCGCTGATTTTGTAGCTGCCGTTGTCTTGAATCTCGGCTTTGGTGCGAATACCGCGAAGATCAGAACCCGCCTGGGGTTCGGTCATGTCCATCGCACCGGTCCAGGCACCCGAGTAAAGTGAAGGCAGGAATTTTTCTTTGAGCTCATCGCTGCCATGGGCATTGATACACAAAGCCGCACCTGCGGTTAGCGAGCCGTACAACTGGAATGCGTTGGACGCGCCATAACCAATCTCATCGGTTAACACGCCCAAACTTTTTGGCATGCCCATGCCACCAAACTCTGGGTTACCACACAGGCCAATCCAGCCGCCTTCGGCAAATTGGCCATAAGCATCGGCAAAACCATCGGGGGTTTTCACAATACCATTTTCAAAGCTGACGCCTTGTTCATCGGCATTTCTATCGAGGGGGGCGACCACTTGCTCGTTCAGCTTGGCAGACTCTTCAAGCACTGCCACTGCGGTCTCAAGATCCGCCATTTCGGCGAAGGCTGGCAATTGCTGCCATTCATTTTGGGCGTCGAAGACCTGCTCCAGCAGGAAACGCATGTCGGCTAAAGGCGCCTTATATCCTTTCATGGGTAGTCTCTTGTCTTGTTGTAACCGATTAAGGCCGTCATCTGACGTTAATATTTAAACACCTGTTTAAATTACATCAGCTAACGGCCAAACTCAAAACTTTCGACAGTCGATCTACCCAACTTCAAAAAAATTAAAGTCGGTGGGAAATTACCACATCAAATCGTCTGGGATTTCGTACCCAGCGTATGGGTCTTCCTCGTCGGTTTGTTCTTCAACTTCACCATCCCAAAGGTACGCCACCCACTCGGGCTTAAAGGCTTGAACCCGCTCCACCAATTTGCCCGGCAGCAAATAAGAGGCATTGTCGATACGCACAATACCCAACTGGCCTTTTAGCAACTGCTCTTGCAAACGCTCGTCGATGTAGAGTTTGAGCACCTTATTGTTGAAGGTATAGTTAAAGCCAATCTCGGCCTCTTTACCCGGTTTGATAGCCGCACGCTTTATTTCGGTGACAAAACCGCGCTCGCGCCCTAAAGCTTCCGCTTTGGCATCGCGCACGGCATTTAACGCTTTGTCTTGCTCTGCGGCTTCAGCGCGCTTTTGCGCCGCTTCGGCTTTGATCACTTCACTTTCGTCGACTTTGTTTTGCTTGCGCTTGCGACGCTTGTCGGTGCGCACCTGCTTGGCTTTTTGCTTGTTGATTAAGCCCGCTTTTAACAATTGATCTTGTAACGACATAACCTATCTCCTAGTCGTTAATCGAGGCGTGAATATCCGCCAACGCCTGCAACGGATTGTCAGCTTTGGTAATTGGTCGGCCTATCACAAGGTGATCAGCGCCAACTTCGATGGCTTTGCTCGGCGTCATGATGCGCGACTGGTCGCCAGCATCGGCGCCCACAGGGCGAATACCCGGGGTGACTAACTGGAAGTCGCTACCAAGCTCGGCTTTGAGTGCTTGGGCTTCCTGGGCCGAGCACACCACACCATTCAAACCGGCGCTTTTAGCCAATTTGGCCAAACGCAGTACCTGGTCAGCAGGCTCACCTTCGATGCCAATGCCGTTAAGTTGCTCTTGGTCCATGCTAGTCAGCACGGTAACACCAATTAGCAAAGGGGCTTTGTCGCCATAAGGCACCAGCGCATCTTTCGCGGCTTGCATCATTTTTAGACCGCCGCTGGTGTGCACGTTGACCATCCACACACCCAACTCGGCGGCAGCACGGACGGCCTTGGCCACAGTATTGGGAATGTCATGAAATTTTAGGTCAAGGAACACCTCAAAGCCCAAGTTGTGCAACTCGGTGACAAACTGAGGGCCAAACAAAGTGAACATTTCCTTGCCCACTTTTAGGCGACACAGTGCTGGGTCCAGTTGTTTTACTAATGCCAGCGCTTGTTGTTGGTCGTCGAAATCCAAAGCGACCAAAATCGGATTGTGTTGCATCGTCGTTTCCTGTTTACTCGCCGTCTAAGCCAATCACAGGCTTCATTGAGCCCCACTGCTTACAGGAGGGGCATTGCCAGTGTAGGCTGTGACCGGGGAAACCGCATTCGTGGCAGCGGTAGCCCGGACGGACTCTAATTTGTTGTTGAACCAATTTTTCTAGCATGCTCAAGCTGTCCTTGGCTTTGCCATCTTCAGCTTGAGCTAGGTGAAATTTCATTAGGCGATGAAACCCTTTTAGGGTCGGATGCTGCATCAGGTGTTGCAAAATCAGACGCTCAGCATCCGCCTGCGACTCTTCTTCTAGCACTCGTTGAGCCAGCGCTAGCACCACAGAAGCACCGGCTTCTTTACCCACTGCGGTTTGCAGCATTTGAGTATGGCCTTGCGGGTTGTTCAGGCGCTCAAAGCACTCTTTAACCACAGGCAGCGCTTCGCTAAACAAATTGACGTCGGCTTGTAGCAGTTGCTCCAACGATTGCTGACAATCAGTGTAACTGCCCTGCTCGAGCTCTAACTCGGCTTTTTGCAGCCAAGCGCGGCCGCATTTCGCATCTTGCTTCACCGCGGACTTGAGTTTGGCGAGTTTGACCTTAGGCTCGGTTTCCTCTTCGGCCAACTGACAGTAGAAATGGGCCAACAAAGGTTTATAACGCTTGCGCGTTGAACGATTAAAGCGCGCCACTACGTCAATGGCTTTTTGCCAATCTTTGGTGATCTGATAGATGTCCAGCAACTGGGTTTCGGCCTCATCAACATGCTCTGACTGGCTGATAAGGTTAACAAAAATCTCTTCGGCGCGATCATAGAAGCCCGCCGCATGATAGTCCTTGCCAAGCTCCAACATGGCCAAATCCCGCTGCTCAACGGTCAGACTTGGACGAGCAATCAAATTCTGGTGAATGCGAATCGAGCGTTCCACCTCGCCACGGCGACGGAACAAGGCCCCAAGCGCCATGTGAGTATCTATGGTCTCGTCATCCACCTCGAGCAGGTTAATGAACAAGTCCACCGCTTTGTCGGCATCGTTAGACAGCAGGTAGTTTAACCCGGTGAAATAATCCCGGGACATGGCTTGGGCTTTTTGTTGTTGTCCTTGGCGAATACTGCGCCGTCCCATGTACCATCCATAGGCTGCGGCGATAGGCAGTAAAAGAAACAGCAGTTCAAGCATTCGATTGAGCGTTCGCTACGGTTTCCGGTTGAGACTCGCTCGATTGAGCGTTGAGAGATTTGATGCGCTTGTTGGCCGAGCGCAGCGATAATTTCAATCGCAACACAAATACCATGGCAATAAGCCAACAGCTAACAAAGCCACTAAAAAAGACAACCGACAAAACTACTGGAAGGCGAAATTCGTCTTGGGCGAGAAAGTAATTGATGGTGACCATCTGTTCGTTTTGACTGCCAAACGCCAGCGCCACTAAGAACAACAAGGCAACGACTAAGGTCACAAGCAAGGTTTTCACGGCTTTCTCCAAAGCGGTCGATAATAGCTTTGATTATCCTTGAATTTTTGGAGCTTAGCTAGTGAGAATCAAAAAAGCCTCCATCAGGAGGCTTTTTCTTATGCGAATCCGTTATTCACTCGTTCGCGAAGCTCTTTGCCGGGCTTAAAGTGCGGTACCGACTTACCCTCGAGCTCGACCGTTTCCCCAGTCTTGGGGTTGCGACCACTGCGCGGGGCTCGAAAATGTAGCGAGAAACTACCGAAACCACGGATTTCGATGCGGTCTCCCGACTCCAGAGTGTCAGCCATTTGCTCTAACATCTCTTTAATCGCTGATTCCACTTCTTTGGCCGACAGCTGCGTTTGTTTTGACGCCAACAATTCGATCAGTTCGGATTTAGTCATCCTTTTCACCCTTATCAACAAGCTATGAAGTCTGTAATGAAGCGGGAGCTAACTCCCGCTGCATCAGCATTACTCGCTGCGAGCCGCCTTGAAGGCTTCTGCCATGGCGTTACCCATAGAAGCGTCTTCTTGCTTGTTCAAAGAAGCCATGGCTTCTTTCTCTTCCGCTTCGTCTTTAGCGCGGATAGACAAGCTGATGGTGCGGTTCTTACGGTCAACACCCATGTACTTAGCTTCAACAGCATCGCCAACGTTCAGTACAGAAGACGCGTCTTCGATACGCTCACGAGCAATGTCAGCTACACGGATGTAACCTTCAACGCTGTCGGCCAACTCGATGGTTGCACCCTTAGCGTCAACAGCAGCTACTGTACCATTAACAATAGCGCCTTTTTTCTTATCAGCAAGATAAGAGTTGAACGGATCTTCTTCAATTTGCTTAACGCCCAAAGAGATACGCTCACGCTCAGGATCTACTGAAAGAACAACAGCTTCGATTTCTTCGCCTTTCTTGTAGTCGCGAACGGCTTCTTCGCCTGGTGCGTTCCAAGAGATGTCAGACAAGTGAACCAGACCGTCGATACCGCCGTCTAGGCCGATGAAGATACCGAAGTCAGTGATTGACTTGATCTTACCAGCAACGCGATCGTTCTTGTTGAACTTAGACGCGAACTCATCCCATGGGTTAGCTTTACACTGCTTAAGACCCAGAGAAATACGACGACGCTCTTCGTCAATGTCCAGAACCATAACTTCAACACTGTCACCCAAGTTAACAACTTTAGATGGGTGGATGTTCTTGTTGGTCCAATCCATTTCAGAAACGTGTACCAGACCTTCAACGCCTTCTTCGATTTCAACGAAGCAACCGTAGTCAGTTAGGTTGGTTACGCGACCAGTCAGGCGTGCACCTTCTGGGTAGCGCTTGCTGATTTCCAACCATGGATCTTCGCCCAATTGCTTAAGGCCTAGAGAAACGCGAGTGCGCTCACGGTCGAATTTCAGAACTTTAACATTGATTTCGTCACCAACGTTTACGATCTCGCTTGGGTGCTTAACGCGCTTCCAAGCCATGTCGGTGATGTGCAGTAGGCCGTCTACGCCGCCCAAGTCAACGAAGGCACCGTAATCGGTAAGGTTCTTAACGATACCTTTAACTTCTTGACCTTCCTGCAGGTTCTCAAGCAGTTCGTCACGCTCTTGGCTGCTCTCAGACTCGATAACAGCACGGCGAGAAACAACAACGTTGTTGCGCTTCTGGTCCAGCTTGATAACTTTGAATTCTAGCTCTTTGCCTTCCAGGTGCAGAGTGTCACGTACTGGACGTACGTCAACTAGCGAGCCTGGTAGGAAGGCGCGGATACCGTCTAGATCGACAGTGAAGCCACCTTTAACTTTGCCATTGATAACGCCCATAACAGTTTCAGCGTCTTCGTAAGCTTTTTCCAAACGGATCCAAGCTTCGTGGCGCTTAGCTTTTTCACGAGACAGTTGAGTCTCACCGAAGCCGTCTTCTACTGCGTCTAGCGCAACGTCAACTTCGCTACCAACTTCAACTTCTAGCTCGCCTTGAGCGTTTTTGAACTGGTCTACCGAGATAACCGCTTCAGACTTAAGACCGGCGTCAACGATTACGTTGCCGTTTTCGATCTTAACAACAGTACCTTTAACAATGGCACCTGGGCGAGTTTCGATTTCTAGTAGAGATTGTTCAAATAATTCAGCAAATGATTCAGTCATTTCTTAACTTCAACTTAGTGTGTTTTCCACGTTCATCCTGAACACGGAGGTTGTTTAACAAGGCGTTCCGATCCTAGAACACCAATAAAAATTGGGCCTTAGCCCAAATCTAGCGACAACACATCGGCGACGTATTCGGTTACCCGATCCATCACTTGGTCAATGTTTAACCCTGTGGTGTCAATAATTAATGCATCTTCGGCAGCGATCAAAGGTGCCACTTTGCGCCCGGTATCGCGCGCATCGCGTTCCTTTATCTCGGCCAAAAGGCGGTCAATGTTAACATCGAAGCCCTTCTCTATCAACTGATTATAGCGCCTCTGGGCGCGCTCTTCGGCGCTGGCGGTCAGAAAGATTTTGCACTCGGCATCGTTAAAAACCACAGTGCCCATATCGCGACCGTCGGCCACTAGTCCAGGCGCGGCTCGAAAGGAGCGCTGGCGACGCAAAAGTGCCTCGCGAACTCGTGGGAAAGCCGCCACTCGAGAGGCGGCATCGGAACACTCTTGCGAACGAATGGCCTTGGAGACATCCTCGCCTTCCAGAACAACTTTTACGCCGTTATCGCCGCTTAAAAATTGTACGTCTAAGTGCGCTGCCAAAAGGCCAAGCGCTTCTTCGTTGGTGAAATCCACATTTCGGTAGATGGCCGCTAACGCCAGCACGCGATACAGTGCGCCGCTGTCGAGCAAATGCCACTCCAATTGTTTTGCCAAAAGCTGACAAATCGTGCCTTTCCCTGCACCACCTGGGCCGTCGATGGTAATTACCGGTGCCCTATCCAACATAGTCGTCTCCGAGTTAATACTTAAGGGGTAACCCCTGAAAACTGCGCGCGCTGATAACAAGATCAAAAGGCACGCTAAAAAATGCGCGCATAGTATAATCGAATCCACCAATTTTTGTTGGCAAACTTCAAAATAAAAACGGTGTAAAGGTCACCCTTTACACCGTTTCAGCAATCAACTGCGGCCTGACACTACTATCTGTTTGACGTCAGACGGTCAAACTCTTCGAAGTAAGTTGGAAAGGTCTTTGAGGTACAATCCGGGTCATTGATAACCACGCCCGCTTTACCAAACGCCATTAGGCTAAAGCACATGGCGATTCTGTGGTCGTTGTAGGTATCGATATCCGCTTTGGCCAAATCCACCGGGCCTTGGACCTTGATATAGTCGTGGCCTTCTTCCACCACAGCGCCCACTTTCTTAAGCTCGCACGCCATGGCCGCTAAGCGGTCGGTTTCTTTGATGCGCCAGTTGTAGATGTTGCGCAGCACGGTTTCACCTTCGGCAAACACCGCCGCTGCCGCTATGGTCATCGCTGCATCCGGAATGTGGTTCATATCCATGTCGATGCCCTTTAGCACCCCAGGACGCGCGATGATGTAATCATCACCCCACTCGATATCCGCGCCCATGGCCGCTAGCGCATCGGCAAACTTCACGTCACCCTGAATGGCCGCTTTGCCCACGCCTGTGACTTTCACTTCACCACCGGCAATCGCGCCCGCCGCTAAGAAGTAAGACGCCGACGAGGCATCCCCTTCCACCAAGAAAGTGCCTGGCGCTTGATAAGTTTGGTTACCTTTCACCTCAAACACCTGATAGTTATCGTGGCTCACTTCGACGCCAAAACGCGCCATGATGGCCAGGGTAATATCAATGTACGGCTTAGACACCAACTCGCCTTTGATGCGAATGGTGACATCCCCCTTGGCCATTGGCGCCACCATCAATAGCGCGGTCAAAAACTGACTCGACAAGTCACCGGCAATACTTACCTCACCGCCATTCAAGCCTGAGCCTGAAATTTTAAGCGGTGGAAAGCCTGGGTTTTTAAGGTACTCAACCTCAGCACCCAGCGGGAGCAATGCATCAACGAGATCACCAATCGGACGTTCTTCCATGCGCGGCTCACCGGTGAGTTCAAACTCGCCATGAGCCAAGGTAAGCGCTGCACACAAAGGACGCATCGCAGTACCGGCGTTACCCAAGAATAGATTCAGGGCTTTATTCGACTGAAAAGCACCACCAACGCCATCCACCACGCAAGTGCGCTTGTCGTCACTTAGCTGATAGCTCACACCCAGTTGACTGAGAGCGTTAAGCATGTGGCGGATGTCATCGGAATCGAGCAAATTGGTCAGGGTGGTTTGTCCCTGCGCCATGGCTGCCAGCAACAAGGCTCGGTTAGAGATACTCTTAGAGCCTGGAATATTAATTTCCCCATTAATCGAAGCGATGGGGGCTAAGCTTAATTGCTTCATGCAAATCCTATCTTTTCAAGGCTTTCTAACAAGCGGTCGTTCTCCGCTGGAAGCCCAATACTCACACGCAAGTGCTGTGGCATACCGTAACCGCCGATGGGGCGCACAATCACGCCCTGCTCTAGCAGCGCCTGGTAGGTCGGCATTGCGTCTTTTTGAATGTTAATGGTGACGAAATTACCCTTGGAAGGAATATAGTCGATGCCTTTAGCGTCTAACCAATCGCACACGCGCTTAAGTTCGGTGCGATTAAGCTCGACGCTTTGGGCAAGGTATTCGTCGTCGTTCAGTGCCGCTTCGGCTGCTACCAAAGCTAAGCTGTTGTTGTTAAAGGGTTCGCGAACTCGGTTTAATAGGTCGGCCACTTGTGGGTGACACACACAGTAGCCCACGCGCAAGCCGGCAAGACCATAGGCCTTAGAGAAAGTGCGGCTCACAATTAGATTCGGGAATTCGTTTACCCAAGCACAAGAATCGGCTTTCTCTTCTTCGCTCAAGTACTCGTAATAGGCTTCGTCCAATACCACCAACACATCAGACGGCACTTTGGCGATAAAGGCTTTTAAGGTAGCCGCATCGATAAAGTTGCCGGTTGGGTTGTTGGGGTTGGCGACGCACATCAAGCGAGTGTCATCATTGACCGCCGCCAGCATGGCGTCCAAATCATGACCGTAGTCTTTGGCGGCAATCGCACGATGCTTGGCGCCGCACGACTGGGTCAAGAGCGCGTACACAATAAAGGCATACTGAGAATAAACCACCTGATGCTGAGGCGTAACGAAGGTGCGGAAAACCAGCTCAAGTACTTCGTTGGAGCCATTGCCCAATACAATCTGTTCAGGCGACACGCTCAAACGAGAAGACAAGGCCTGCTTTAAGCCGTAGCCGCTAGCATCTGGATAGCGACTTAAGTCGGCGACCGCGTTATCAATCGCCTGACGCACCGACGCACTTGGGCCCAGTGGATTTTCGTTAGAGGCCAATTTGACGATGTCGCTAATGCCTAGCTCACGCTCAAGCTCCTCAATCGGCTTACCCGGCTCGTATGGCTTGAGTCCTTGTACGCCAGTGTTGGCCAGTCCAATAAAATCACAGCTCATTGTTGTTATCCTTGTTCTTTTATTTGGCGTCGCTGCTCGCGACGGCTTTTAAACCTGTTCCAGTAAATCCACTGTCGATCAATCTTATGCTTGTTGCGCTTTGGCAAACTCATCCATAAAGGCGACAAGCGCCAACACGCCTTGGTGCGGCATGGCGTTATAGATACTGGCGCGCATACCGCCTACGCTGCGGTGACCTTTAAGCGCCAGTAAGCCTCGGGCCTTGGCCTGAGACAAAAACTCACTATTAAGTGACTCATCAGCCAACTGAAAAGTCACGTTCATCCGCGAGCGCAAATTACTCGCCACCGGGTTTTTGTAGAAATCCGATTGATTGATGTAATCGTACAGCTCGTCAGCTTTGCGTTGATTGCGCTCACCCATGGCCGCCACTCCGCCTTGCTTTTTAAGCCAAGCAAATACCGACGCCGCTATGTACAAAGCGTAAGTCGGTGGGGTGTTAAACATGGACTCATTCTCAGCAGTGATGCGGTAATCCATGATGCTTGGCATTGGCAAGGATGGCAGTTCGAGTAGGTCGCGTTTGACGATAACTAAGCTCAAACCCGATGGGCCAATGTTCTTTTGCGCACCGGCGTAAATCAGGCCGTACTTAGACACGTCGATTGGACGGGACAAAATGCACGATGACATATCGGCGACAATCGGCCAAGGTGAATCCGGTACTTCTGAGATCTCAATGCCGTCGACGGTTTCATTAGGGCAATAATGCAAATAGCGATAGTCACCTTGTTCCGCGCTAAAGCTTGGCATATTGAGCGCTTTAGTGCCGTCACGCTCTTCGATAACTTCGATTTCATCGACTTCGCCAAAGCGGCGTGCCTCTTCGGCAGCGGCCTTAGACCAGCTGCCCGAGCGCAAGTACAGCGCTTTGCCGTTATCACCCAACAAGTTCATCGCCACTGCGGCGAATTGACCGCGACCGCCACCGTGCATAAACAACACGTGGTAATCGTCAGGGATAGTGAGAAGTTCACGCAGATCCGCATCCGCACCTTTGGCCAATGCGATAAATTCTGGGCTGCGATGGCTCATTTCCATCACGGATACCCCTTGCCCTTGCCAATCCAACAATTCGGCCTGGGCTTGCGCCATTACCTCGGTGGGCAGCATGGCTGGCCCAGCGCAAAAATTAAACACTCGCATAGCGGTCCTTCAATTTGTGGTTAAAGCGGTTTGATACAGCTTGAGTTGTTGTTATGGGGCTCCCAAGCATACGTTAGAATGCCCGCAAATAAAACGAGCGCCAATAGGCGCTCGCAACTTTTTCACTTTGCTCGAATGAGCGGGCTGGAATTAGGCCTCTTCGCCCTCATCACCTGCGTCATCCGCTTGTGGCGCTTGCTCAGAAACTTCACCCGCTTCGGCACCTTCTAGTGCTTCCACTTCATCGGTTTCTTCCACTTGAATCTCATCAATGCGCTCAAGACCTACTACCAACTCGTTGTCAGCGGTACGGATAAGAGTGACACCCTGAGTATTACGGCCAACCGAGCTCACGCCCTCAACCGTAGTACGTACCAAAGTACCCTTGTTACTGATCAGCATGATTTCGTCGTTGTCGTTGACCTGAACCGCGCCAACTACGGCACCGTTACGCTCAGACACCTTAATCGAAACCACACCTTTAGTCGCACGGCTCTTGGCTGGGTAGTCTTCCAACTGAGTACGCTTACCATAACCGTTCTCGGTGACCGTCAGAATCTGACCATCGCCTTGCGGCACAATCAGAGAAACCACTTTCTGGTCGCCTTCTAGGCGAATACCGCGAACACCGGTAGCGGTACGGCCCATGGCACGCAGCGCAGACATCTCTTCGCCGGTTTCTGGGTCGATTTTCACTTCACCAGTTTCGCTGTCGCGCAGCTTCTCGTTAAAGCGAACCACTTTACCGGCATCAGAGAACAACATGATGTCGTTGCTGCCGTCGGTAATGTCCACACCAATCAGTTGGTCACCTTCTTTCAGGTTAACCGCGATAATACCGTTGGCACGTGGATTCGAGTAGGCAGTTAGTGCAGTCTTCTTCACAGTACCATCGGCGGTCGCCATGATGATGTACTTGTCTTCGGCGTACTCGCGCACCGGCAGAATAGCGGTAATGCGCTCGTTTTCGTCCAGCGGCAACAGGTTGACAATTGGACGACCACGGGCTTGGCGGCTGGCCAGCGGCAGCTGGTAAACCTTGAGCCAGTACATCTTACCTTTGTCAGAGAAACACAAAATGGTGTCGTGGGTGTTAGCCACCAACAAACGCTCGACGAAATCTTCGTCTTTCACCTTAGTTGCTGCTTTACCTTTACCACCGCGACGCTGCGCTTGGTAATCGGTTAGCGGCTGGTATTTCACGTAGCCTAGGTGCGACAGGGTCACAACCACATCTTCTTCGTTGATCAAGTCTTCTAGGCTAATGTCGTGGGAGGCATTGGAGATTTCGGTGCGACGCTCGTCGCCAAAGTCTTCAATTACCAACACCAACTCTTCGCGGATCACTTCAAGCAAACGCTCAGGGCTGGTCAAAATGTGAATCAGGCCTGCGATGATTTCCAGAAGCTCTTCGTACTCGTTGAGGATCTTCTCGTGCTCTAGACCGGTCAGCTTGTGCAGACGCAGGTCCAGAATCGCTTGGGCTTGTTGCTCGGTCAGGTAGTACTGACCATCGCGAATACCGTATTGGTCTTCTAGCCACTCAGGGCGAGCCGCATCGTCGCCGGCTTTTTCAAGCATGGCAGCAACATTACCCAGATCCCAACCGCGTTGTTGCAGTAGAGACTTGGCTTCGGCTGGAGTTGCCGCGTTGCGAATAAGCTCAATCACTGGGTCGATGTTGGCCAGTGCAATCGCCAAGGCTTCTAGGATGTGGGCACGGTCGCGGGCTTTGCGCAACTCGTATACGGTACGGCGGGTTACTACTTCACGACGGTGAAGCAGGAACTCTTCTAGCATTTCTTTTAGGTTGAACAGACGTGGCTGGCCGTTAGACAGCGCCACCATGTTCAAGCCAAATACGGTTTGAAGCTGGGTTTGAGCGTAAAGGTTGTTTAGAACCACTTCGCCCACTTCGCCGCGCTTAATCTCAATGACCACGCGCAAGCCGTCTTTATCAGACTCATCGCGCAGGCCTGAGATGCCTTCAATTTTCTTGTCTTTAACCAGCTCGGCGATTTTCTCAATCAATCGCGCCTTGTTCACCTGGTATGGGATCTCGGTAACAATGATGCGCTCGCGACCATTGTTCTCAACTTCCACTTCCGCACGGGCGCGCATATAGATTTTGCCGCGACCTGTGTTGTAGGCGTCGATAATACCCTTGCGACCGCTGATAATACCCGCGGTTGGGAAGTCAGGGCCTGGAATGTGCTCCATCAACTCAGCTATGGTGAGGTCAGGGTTGTCGATCAGCGCCAAGCAACCGTTAACCACTTCGGTCAGGTTGTGCGGGGCGATGTTGGTTGCCATACCTACCGCAATACCGGATGAACCGTTGACTAGCAGGTTGGGAACGCGAGTTGGCAACACCGAAGGCATGTGCTCGGTGCCGTCGTAGTTAGGTACAAAGTCGACGGTTTCTTTGTCTAGGTCCGCAAGTAAAGAATGGGCTAGCTTGTCCATACGGATTTCGGTGTAACGCATCGCCGCAGCGGCGTCACCGTCAATCGAACCAAAGTTACCTTGGCCGTCGACTAGGGTGTAGCGCATAGAGAAATCTTGCGCCAAACGAACAATGGTGTCGTAAACCGCACTATCACCATGAGGGTGATATTTACCAATTACGTCACCCACCACACGGGCAGATTTTTTGTAAGGCTTGTTCCAGTCGTTTTTCAGTTCGTTCATGGCGAACAACACACGACGGTGAACTGGTTTGAGGCCGTCACGTACGTCCGGTAGTGCACGACCCACGATCACGCTCATGGCGTAATCCAAATAGGAACTTTTTAGTTCTTCTTCGATGTTAATCGGCGTAATTTCAGTAGCCAGATTTGTCATAAATCACTCATTCCCCGTTTGAGAGACGCCGACACTTTTGTTTTTGCACTTGTCGACGAATTAACATGGCATCATACCACAGTAAAATCCTTTGACTAGTGCTGTTAGACCACTAGGAAAGCGCCCGTTTGTCGCTATAATGGGCGCAGATCTCAGAACAACAAAAATAGGCTGTGGTTCATGTCTCAAAGCATCAATGTCGATCCTCAAGAAATCAGTAAATTTGAAAAAATGGCCGCCTCTTGGTGGGATCCCGAGGGGGATTTTAAGCCGTTACATCAATTAAACCCCCTAAGACTGGATTATGTGGACCGTGAATGCGGTGGATTATTCGGCAAAAAAACTTTAGACGTGGGTTGTGGCGGCGGTATTTTGTCCGAAAGCATGGCTCGTTTAGGCGCCAAAGTGGACGGCATTGATATGGGTGGCGAGCCTCTTGAAGTGGCCAAATTGCACGCCCTTGAAAGCCAGCTCGAGCTCAACTATCGCCAAATCACTGCCGAAGAGTTAGCCGCCGAAGCACCAGGCCAGTATCAGGTAGTGACCTGCATGGAAATGCTAGAGCACGTACCCGACCCTGCCTCGGTGATAAAAGCCTGCTTTGACCTACTAGAAGACGGTGGCTTCGCCTTCTTCTCTACCATTAACCGAAACCTGATGGCCTATCTGCAAACCATCGTTGGCGCTGAGTACCTACTAAAGATGTTGCCAGTGGGCACTCACGACCACAGCAAGTTCATCCAACCTGCTGAGCTTATGTCCTTGTGCGACAAGGCCGGTTTTATTCCTAGCGGTAGTATGGGCATTCGCTACAACCCAGTGACCCAAACCTTTGGTTACACCCGTAAGTTAGACGTCAACTACATGATTGTGTGTGAGAAGCAGGGGTAAATATGGCAGGCGCGGTTCTCTTTGATTTAGACGGTACCATTATCGACACTGCTCCAGATTTGGTGGCGGCGCTCAATGACACGCTCGTCGCTCACGGCTACCAGCCCGCGCCTTTTGACAAGGTCAGCAGTTTCACTTCCGACGGCTCTACCGGACTTCTGCGTGCCGCTCTTGGCGAGCTACCGGACGAACGAGTAATCGAACTAAAAGCCAGTTTGCTCGAGCACTATGTGGCTCGAAATGGCGAGCGCGCTTGTCTTTACCCTGAGATGCCAGAACTGCTCAGCGAGCTGCAGACTCGAGGCTTTAAGCTCGGAGTGATCACTAACAAGCCGGCGCGATTTACCCGTCCACTGCTGGAAGCGTTAGACCTTATCGATACCTTTGGTACTGTCATCAGTGGTGATAGCTGTATCAAAGCTAAGCCCTCGCCGTTTCCGATGCGATTGGCCAGTCAACAATTGGGAGTGGACTCTTCTCGCTCTTGGTACCTAGGGGATGCTCGTCGCGACATGGAAGCAGCCCACGCAGTTGGAATGCAAGCGGTGGCGGTGAGCTGGGGCTACATTAAAGCCGAAGACCCGATTGCCAGTTGGCCAAAAGACCGCCTAATTGAGTCACCGCTAGATTTGCTCGGCCATCTTGATTAGGACTTGACTAGCCAAAGATTCGCCAATCAATTTCGACATTTTTGCGCACCAAAAATGTGCAAAAAAATTGCTTGATTTTGGCAAAAGTCGCCTTGGATTTGAGGCTCAGGTTAGTCAACACTAACTCTAGCCGGAATGGCGCAAAAATCTTGCCAAATCTTTGTCCCAGATCAACGAAATTTCGGCTTGCATTGTCTGAGCGACCTCATTATCTTGTAGTTTGTTACGCATGAAACCCTATATATAGTGTGCTTCACAAAATACTAACACTATGGGCTTCTTTCAGTTGGTAGCAAAGGATTGAGACCCGATTTCTGGGCAACTCCAACCCAAAAAACAAACGAAGTTGAACCCAAGACGTTAAGCATAATGACGTCCTCAAAACAGGCATGAGCGCAATGAACAAAATGTTGACTGTCACCAAGCGCAACGGTGAACGTGAACCTTTGGATCTGGAGAAACTCCACAAAGTCATCGCATGGGCCGCAGAAGGATTGGATAACGTATCCGTATCCGAAGTCGAACTGCGCTCTCAAATTCAATTCTTCGATGGCATTCCTACCGAAACCATTCACGAGACCGTTATTCGCTCGGCAGCCGACTTAATCAGCGCCGAAACGCCAGACTACCAATACCTGGCAGCGCGCTTGGCCATCTTCCACTTGCGCAAAAAAGCCTACGGTCAGTTTGAGCCACCAACGCTTTATCAGCACATCACCAACATGGTGGAGACCCATCGCTACGACGCCCACATTCTGGCGGACTACAGCAAAGAAGAGCTGGACGAACTAGACGAGCACATCGACCACTGGCGCGACATGAACTTCTCTTACGCGGCGGTGAAGCAGCTCGAAGGAAAGTACTTGGTACAAAACCGCGTGACTGGCGAGGTGTTTGAAAGCGCTCAGTTCCTGTACATGTTGGTCGCGGCTTGCTTATTTGCTCACTACCCCAAGGCCACTCGTCTGGACTTGGTGAAGCGTTTTTACGACGCGGTATCTCTGTTTAAGATTTCTCTGCCTACGCCGATCATGGCGGGGGTACGTACGCCAACTCGCCAGTTCAGCTCTTGCGTACTGATTGAGTGTGGTGACAGCCTGGATTCGATTAACGCCACGGCTTCAAGCATAGTTAAATACGTCAGCCAGCGTGCCGGTATCGGTGTTAACGCCGGTCGTATTCGCGCCCTGGGTAGCCCAATTCGCGGCGGCGAAGCCTTCCACACCGGTTGCTTGCCTTTCTACAAGTACTTCCAGACCGCGGTTAAGAGCTGCTCTCAAGGTGGTGTTCGCGGTGGTGCAGCCACCCTGTTCTACCCAATGTGGCATTTGGAAGTGGAAAACCTGCTGGTGCTTAAGAACAACCGCGGTGTTGAAGAGAACCGCGTGCGTCACTTGGACTATGGCGTGCAGATCAACAAGCTGATGTATCAGCGTTTGATCAACAATGGTGAGATTACCCTATTCAGCCCGTCTGACGTTCCAGGCCTGTACGACGCCTTCTTTGAAGACCAAGACAAGTTTGAAGAGCTGTACGTTAAGTACGAACAAGACGACAGCATCCGCCACAAGAAAATCAAAGCGGTTGAGTTGTTCTCACTGATGATGCAAGAGCGCGCCTCTACCGGCCGCATCTATGTGCAGCACGTGGACCACTGTAATACTCACAGCCCGTTCGACTCGAAAGTGGCACCGGTACGTCAGTCTAACCTGTGTTTGGAAATCGCTCTGCCGACCAAGCCATTGAACAACGTAGACGATCCAGAAGGCGAGATCGCCCTGTGTACTCTGTCAGCGTTCAACCTAGGTGCAATTAACAGCCTAGACGAGCTAGAAGAGCTGGCTGAACTGGCCATCCGCGCTCTCGATAGCCTGTTGGACTACCAAGACTATCCAATTCCAGCGGCCTTTAAGGGCTCAATGGACCGCCGCACTCTGGGTGTGGGTGTGATTAACTTTGCCTACTACTTGGCCAAGAATGGCGTTAAGTACTCAGACGGTTCGGCCAACAACCTAACCCACAAGACATTCGAAGCGATTCAGTACTACTTGCTGAAAGCGAGTAACAAGCTTGCTCAAGAAGTAGGTGCTTGTCCTAAGTTCAACGAAACCAACTACGCCAAAGGCATCATGCCAATTGATACCTACAAGCGGGCGTTAGACGAGATTTGCGACGAGCCATTGCACCTAGACTGGGATCAACTGCGCAGCGATATCGAAGTGTACGGTCTGCGCAACTCGACCCTGTCAGCGCTAATGCCTTCAGAAACCAGTTCGCAAATGTCGAATGCCACCAATGGCATCGAGCCACCACGAGGCCTGATTTCAGTGAAAGCGTCGAAAGACGGTATTCTCAAGCAGGTAGTGCCAGAGTTTGAAGAGCTGCGCGACCAGTACGAGCTGCTATGGGACATGCCGGGCAACCGCGGTTACCTAGAGCTTGTGGGTATTATGCAGAAGTTCGTCGACCAGGCGATTTCAGCGAACACCAGCTACGACCCAACTCGCTACGCCAACTCTAAGGTGCCTATGCAGTCACTGCTGCAAGACCTGTTGTTGAGCTATAAGCTTGGTCTGAAGACGCTTTACTACCATAACACTCGTGATGGCGCGTCTGAGCAGCACCAAGACACCAACAGCGACCAGAAAGCGGAAGACCGCTCGGTTGAGACCCTAATTCAAGAAGATGACGATTGCGCCGGCGGCGGCTGCAAGATTTAACGGAGCCAAATCATGAGCTATACCACTTTTAGTCAGACCGCCAACAACCCTATGAACGAACCTATGTTCATGGGACAGCCGGTAAATGTGGCGCGCTACGACCAGCAAAAGCACGAGATTTTTGAAAAGCTTATTGAAAAACAATTGAGCTTCTTCTGGCGTCCAGAAGAAGTGGACGTCACTAAGGACAAAATCGACTTTGCTCAGTTGCCAGCGCACGAGCAGCACATTTTCTTGTCGAACCTTAAGTACCAGACCCTGCTGGACTCAATCCAAGGTCGCTCGCCAAACGTGGCGCTGCTGCCTTTGGTATCCATTCCAGAGCTAGAAACCTGGATTGAAACTTGGGCCTTTAGTGAAACCATTCACAGCCGTTCGTACACCCACATTATTCGCAACATCGTTAAAGATCCTGCGGAAGTATTTGACGACATCGTAGTGAACGAGCACATCATTAACCGCGCCAGCGACATTTCGCAATACTACGACGAGCTTATTAAGCTGACTCAGGTGTATCACCTGCACGGCGAAGGTACGCATGAGGTTGACGGTGAGATGGTCGAAGTCAACGAGTACAAGATTAAGACTTGTCTGTACTTGTGTATCGCCTCGGTTAACGTACTGGAAGCGATTCGCTTCTACGTCAGCTTTGCTTGCTCGTTTGCCTTTGCCGAGCGCGAGTTGATGGAAGGTAACGCCAAGATCATTCGCTTGATTGCCCGTGATGAAGCTCTGCACCTTAACGGTACTCAGGCGATGATGAACATCATGCGCAACGGCAAAGACGACCTGCAAATGGTGCAAATTGCCATGGAGTGCGAAGACAAGGTTCGCCAAATCTTTATCGATGCTGCCGAGCAAGAAAAAGAGTGGGCGCGTTACCTGTTTAAAGACGGCTCTATGATTGGCCTTAACGAAGAAATTTTGTGCTCATACGTTGAATACATCACTAACCAGCGCATGAAGGCGGTTGGCCTAAAACCTCACTTTGAGTCGCGTTCAAACCCACTGCCGTGGATGAAGAACTGGCTGGAGAGTGACGCGGTACAAGTGGCTCCACAAGAAGTGGAAGTGTCTTCCTACCTAGTTGGTCAAATTGATGCTGACGTAGATATGGCGGCACTTGAGGGCTTTAAGCTTTAGCCCTCAATGAGCTGGATCTACCTTAAGAATCACAAGCCAATTTTCTACGCGGACGATAACCGCACCTTGTTAGAAACCCTAGAGGACAACAAGGTTGAAAGCTACAGCGAGTGTCGCAATGGATATTGCGGCACTTGTCGTATCAAGCTGGTTAACGGTGAAGTGAGTTACCCCGACGAACCTCTGTCCCACGTGGAAAGCGACGAGTGCTTACCCTGCTGTTGCTACCCGGTTGGGGATGTAGAAGTTAACATCGAATAGCATCACCCCCGACAAGTCTCCACCCCGCCCCTAACAACGCCCAATGGTGACAAGGCCAATGAAGCTAGAAATCATCAATGAAAGCCATTCTGAAGTCTTCGATGCCTTAGTTGACGGCGTGCGCAGCTTCAACCGAGAACATTTGGGGCCCGAAACCTCAAAGCCTTTGGCAACTGTAGCTCGCAACAACGAGGGCGAGATTATTGGCGGTGTGTCAGGGCGAACCATCTACAACAACTTTTTGATTGAAGTGGTTTGGGTGCACTCATCAGCCCGCGGCACAGGTCTGGGTAAACAACTGATGGAAATGGCCCTAGAACAAGCTAAGCAGCGTCAGTGCCAATGTGCTCAAGTGGACACCCTAGATTTTCAGGCACCCGTGTTTTATCAAAAGTTGGGGTTTGAAATCGCGGGTGAAATCAGTGGTTATGGCGACGGTCCGGCACGCTTCTTCTTGGCCAAAGTACTTTAACCAACACCCGCTCTAGCCAGAAGCTCGGGCTAAAACAGACTGACAAACAGTCGTTGCCCATCCGCTGTTTGCATCCACATCAACGCCCCAAGATTAAATAGCACCGTTAGCCAAAACATAAACCTAAACTCGGTTTTTTGAGTTTTGTGGCGATAGTACTTTTGCGCCAACCATGCCCCTGGCCAGCCTCCCGCCAAAGCTAGCAGATGCAGCCGACGCTCTGGCGTTCGACGCTTGCCCTTTTTGGCAGCTCGTTTATCCAAGCCGTAGCTCAAAAACGTGACTAGGCTGACCAAGAGGTAAAACCCCAGAATTGCTATTGGCAGCCTACTCATCAAATACAAGAGAGCTAAAAGAGTAAAAAACATGGCGACAAAGGCGTAGCTCACTTTGCCATGGAAGGTGGATTTGTTGGATCCTTGCTTCAAAATAGGTGCACTTCAATTCACTAGAATTGGAGCTCATTCTGCCCAAAAACGGCAGCCCAGAAAAGCCTTGCTACTCCAATCTAGGCAGGCTTTTTGACCACTGGCTTAACGTACCATTTGTGACACTTGCGCTGATACCACTTAGGAAAGAAGCGCTTGAGTTGCCACAAACGACGCTCGCGCTTATGAGGCATCATGTAAAGCTCCCCGTCTTCCACCTGCTGAGCAATCATGGCGGCGATGTCGTTGGCATCAATACTGGATTTCGCCATCGCTCCTTCCACGAAGCTCTTGGTTTTGGCGCTGGAGTTCATGGACTTGGTTAAGTTGGTTTCAAAGAAGGCCGGGCAAACCACGTGAGCGCTAACCCCATAAGCCGCCATCTCGTATTCCAGCGTCTCTGTTAAGGCAATCACCCCGGCTTTGGAGGTGCTGTAGATGCCCATAGTGGGACTATTAGTGATCCCCGCCATGGAGGCAATATTGACGATGGCACCGCTGCCCTGTTGCTTAAACAAGCTGGCAAAGGCCTTAATTCCACGAACCACACCGAGCAGATTGATATCCAGCACTTGATGCCAGTCTTCAATGGCCAAGGCATCCAGCAAACCGACTTTACCGACAATCCCGGCGTTGTTCACCAGAATGTCCAAGCCCCCCCAGGCCGATTCAATTTGCGCTCGTGCCGACTCCAGATCTTCAAGTGCGGTGATATTACAATCGATGGCAAGGACATCACTTGTGTACTGAGTCAGTTGTTGCTGCGCCTGAGCCAGCGCGATTGGGTCAATATCACCAATCGCCACCGCATAGCCCTGTTTGGCGTAGTGGGTGGCTATCGCTTTTCCTAAGCCGCTGGCGCCGCCAGTGATAAAAATTCTCATTCTTTTCATGTGAGTGTTCATGTGACTTTCCGTGTTGCTTCGCACCGAGCCATTGATGTTCTCCATCCTAAAATTACAACAAACATTAAACAAATGAATTGTATGAATAGGCTAGCATTCACATTATGAATAGTTGCTCGAATGCAATTTAGTTGAGTATCGACGGTTGACACCGAGTCCTAGGTTTGATTTGTTTACACTAACTGTAACAAAAACAAAGTCCGCCACCACTTGTCACTAGGGATAGGAAGTACACCAATGAGCGACAACAAAACAGTTCTAGTCACCGGCGCGTCATCCGGATTAGGCGCACAATTCTGTCGAGCACTGGCCGCCGATGGTTTCACCGTCATCGCCGCTGCGCGCCGAATCGATAAACTGCAATCCATCTGTGAAGAGATTCGAAGTGCTGGAGGTCAGGCCCACCCACTGGCGCTGGATGTTACCGACATCGACAGCTTTAAAGCCGCGGTTGATCAGGCCGAAACTATGGCCGGTGATATTCATTGCTTGGTCAACAATGCCGGCAGTTCAATCAGCAAAAAAGCCATTGATATGACACCGCAAGATTTTGATTTTGTAATGGATTTGAATTTAAAAGGGCCCTATTTCCTATCCACCGAGCTCGCTCGTCGCTGGATGGGCAAAGGGATAGCCGGTCGTATCGTCAATGTTGGCTCTGTGTCGGATCGTAAAGCCATACCAGGTCATACGGTCTACGGCACCAGCAAATCGGCCATTGCGCGCCTGAGCCAACAATTTGCTCGAGAGTGGATAAACAAAGGCATTTGCGTGAACACCCTAGCCCCTGGTTACATCAAAACCGAACTTAACGCCGAGTTTTTTGATACCCCACCGGGACAAGCCCTCACAGCCACCATGCCTCGAAAACGGGTGGGTGTGCCAAGTGACCTCGACAAAGCCATCGTTTACCTGTGCCAGCCAGGGCAAGACTTTCTCACCGGTCAAACCTTAGCGTTAGACGACGGCCAGTGTTTGTAACTGGCCACTAACCACTAGTCCGACAGCGCCAGCTTCTCGCATACCGACACGATTTGCTGGCGCAACCAAGCATGCATCTCGCTGGCCTGCTGGTTTTTATGCCAGTACAGATGCCACTGTTGCGGCTCAATCGCAAATGGTAAAGGCAGTGATACCAGCTCGGTTTGGCGGGCAATGTCGGTTGGCACTGTCACCGCTAAGTCGCTGTCGATCAGCAAGCTTTGAGCAATGGTGTGGTGTTGAATTCGATGAGCGATATTGCGCTTTAGCCCCAGTCGATTAAGAGCGTGGTCCACATGGCCTGTGCCCATCGGCCGCTTGGAAATGTGCACGTGCTCTAGCGACAAGTAATCATCCAGGCCAAAGTCATTCGAGATAATGGGATGTCCCGGGCGTACCAAGCACACGTACTCGCTCGAGTGAATCAAGCTGTGTTCTATGTCAGGGTGACTGACTATCGGAGGGTCAATGGCAAAGTCGATACGTCCAAGCGCCAGCTCGCGCACCATTTCTTTGCGAGCCACGTCCACACTGTGAAGCTTCAATTGCGGTGCTAAGGGGCGAATGTGCTTTAGCACCGGCGGTAAAAAGCTCAGCTCCGCCACGTCGTTCATCGACAACATCACATCTTGTATCGCGTTTGCCGGGTCGAATTGCAGCGATTGCTCCACGGCACTGGTTAGCGAGTCGACTCCCAAACGCACCGACTCAATGATCCGCTTTGTCACTTGAGTTGGCACCATCTCGTTGGACTGACGCACAAACAAGGGGTCATCAAAGTGACGGCCTAAGCGCTTCAACGAGTTGCTGATTGCCGGTTGGGTCACGTGTAACTGCTCGGCAGCGCGAGTGAGATTGCGCTCCCGATACACAGCTTCTAAAACGACAAATAGATTTAAATCGACCTTATGCATTGGCTACCACTATAAACAAGGTGAATACCAATCTATTTATAAAATAAATTTTAAAAATATTAAACCGGATTGTTATCCTGCTAAACATAGACACAAGAATTGAACTGAAATGCCTGACCTATATCTGATTCGCCACGCACAAGCCAGTTTTGGCCAACAAGATTACGACCAACTGTCTGAATTGGGCGCCCATCAGTCCCAGCGTCTTGGTGAGTACTTTTGCGAAGAATTGGCCAAGTGCGACTCAATAGTTACCGGACAACTCAAGCGCCACCAGCAAACCCTAGATGGCATGGCCCTTGGCAGCCAGTTGGCACTGCCCGCTGAGGCCAGCGCTAGTCTGAATGAATACGACTTTCAATCGATACTGACAGCCTACCGCCGCCAGCAAGGCTTAACAGAGCCGCTGCAATGGCATGACTCCAGCGCTGTGTTTCATCAGCTCAGCCAAGCCATGCACGCTTGGCAAGCTGACCAACTCGACAGCCAGATGTTGTCCGAGAGCTGGTTAGAGTTCAATCAACGCGTCACTCGATTCATTGAGCAAATCATTGCCAGCCCGGCGCGAAAAGTGGTCGCAGTCACCTCAGGCGGAGTGATTGCCGCAATCACCGCACAGGTACTGAATGCGCCAGCGGCCAGTGTGGTTCAGCTGAACCGTCAAATCGCCAACACAGGGGTAAGCCACTTTAAATTCGGCAAGGGCCAAATCAGTTTAACCAGCTTTAATTCGGTGGCGCATTTTAAAGACGCGCCGCACTTGGATATTACCCACCACTAAGCCAGTGGATAAGGACCAAAAAGATGAACTTCGAATTTACGCCAGAGGTACAAGCACTTCGACAAAAGCTGCTGCAGTTCATGGACGAGCACATCTACCCCAACGAAGCCTTGTGGCAAGAGCAAGTTGACCAAGGGGATCGCTGGGAGCCACCCGCTATCCTCGAAGAGTTAAAACAAAAAGCCAAAGCTCAAGGCCTTTGGAACTTGTTCTTGCACAAAAGCTATGGCGAATTCAGCCCGGGCTTATCCAATCTAGAGTACGCACCCTTGTCGGAGATCATGGGCCGGGTCTACTGGGCTTCCGAGGTGTTTAACTGCAATGCGCCGGACACAGGTAACATGGAAGTCTTGGCAAAGTACGGTACCCCGGCACAGCAAGACAAGTGGCTCAAGCCTTTGTTAAACGGTGAAATTCGCTCGGCGTTTGCCATGACCGAGCCGGATCTTGCTTCCTCAGATGCCACCAACGTCGCCACCTCCATGGTTCGCGATGGCGATGAGTACGTGATTAACGGCCGCAAATGGTACATCTCAGGGGCCTGCAACAATCACTGTAAAATCTACATCGTCATGGGTAAAACCTCGCCGGACAACCCCGACAAGTACCGCCAGCAGTCGATGATTTTGGTACCCGCAAACACCCCTGGCGTCAAAGTGGTTCGCCCAGTGAACGTGTTTAGCTACGACGATGCGCCAGAGGGACACGCCGAAATCATCTTCGACAATGTTCGCGTACCAGTGGAAAACATGCTGCTTGGCGAAGGACGAGGTTTTGAAATCGCCCAAGGCCGCTTAGGGCCGGGTCGAATTCACCACTGCATGCGCACCATTGGCCTGGCCCAACGCGCCTTAGAGCACATGTGCGAGCGCGCCGAAACTCGGATTGCCTTTGGTCGCCCACTATCCAAACAGCAATCGGTTCGCGAAGACTTAGCTTGGTCCGCCTGCGAAATTGAGCAAGCTCGCTTGTTGACCCTCAAAGCCGCGCAAAAAATGGATATTGGCGGTAACAAAGCCGCTAAAGACCTGATTGCGATGATCAAAATCGTTGCCCCGAATATGGGCTGTAAGGTCATCGACCGCGCCATTCAGCTATTTGGTGCCGCCGGTCTTAGCCAGGACTTTTTCTTGGCTCGCGCCTATACCCTAGCTCGAGCGATTCGACTGGCCGATGGTCCAGATCAGGTACACATGATGCAGCTGGGCCGCAATCTCGCCCGCGATTGGATGCAACAAAAGAATCAATAAGGATGAAAGCGATGACTCGACTGGTAGAAGCTCTCGACTTGGATGCACTGTCAATTTATCTCTCTCAGCACTTAGCCGAGTTTGAGAGCATCAGTGCCGCCGAAAAGTTCAGCGGTGGTCAATCCAACCCAACCTTCAAACTGACCACCAATCTGGGCGTGATAGTGCTTAGACGTCAGCCCCCGGGCGCCCTGCTTTCGTCGGCCCATGCCGTTGACCGAGAAGCTCGAGTGATCCAAGCGCTTGAGCACACGCCAGTCCCTGTGCCCAAGTGCCTGCATTTGTGTACCGACACCAGCATCATTGGCTCAATGTTTTACTTAATGGAGTATTGCCCAGGGCAAGTGTTCTGGGATGCCGCCCTGCCCGAGCTTAGCAATCAGCAACGAGGCAAGATTCATCACCACCTAGTCAACGTACTAGCCGATTTACACCAAGTGGACGTGGCGTCCGTGGGACTGAGCGACTACGGCAAACCCGGCAACTACTTCGAACGACAATTCAATCGCTGGCACAAGCAATACCGAGCATCCGAAACCAAAAACATTGAGGCCATGGAGCAGTTAATCGAGTGGCTATCGACTCAAATCCCTGAAGACGATGGCCGAATTTCGCTAGTTCATGGCGACTATCGTCTCGACAACCTGATGTTCGATAAAGATAGCTTGGAGCCTATGGCCTTGTTGGACTGGGAGTTGTCGACCTTAGGCCACCCTTTTGCCGACCTTGGTTATTTGTGCATGCAAATGCGCATTCCCAAGATTGGCCCTGTGGTTGGGCTGGCAGGCAAAGACCTCAAGGCCCTCGGTATTCCAAACGAAAGCCAATATATCCAAGCTTATTGCGAGCGTATGGGCATTGATTCCATCGATAACTTCGGCTTTTACGTCGCCTTTAGCTTCTTCCGCCTGGCCGCGATTGTGCAGGGGGTAGCGAAACGCGCCTTAGACGGCAACGCGTCGAACAAGCAGGCCGCCAGCATGGGCGATTACGTGGCGCCCTTGGCGGAGCTTGCACTGCAAAGTATTCAAGATTACCAACAAAAATAATTAAAATCTGACGAGGAATTGCTATGGAACAGCTAGGCCTGCTGCTAGCACTTGCTGTGCTAATCGTGATGGCGTTGCGCGGCATAAACATCATAGTCGCCGCCCTAACCGCCACCTTGATCGTACTGGTTTCCAACGGCATGGACATTGCCCAAGGTTTCACCGAGTCCTTTACCTTCGGCAAGCTCGGTGCCTTTAGTTTTATGGGGCGGTTTTTCTTGCTGTTCGTGGCGGGCGCAGTGTTTGGCACCCTAATGGCCCGCAGTGGTTATGCCAAATCCATCGCCGATACGCTGGCGTTGCGCTTAGGCTCCCACCGCGCTTTGTGGATAATTGCCTTGGCTTGCGCTGTGCTCACCTATGGCGGAGTAAGTGCCTTTGTGGTGCTGTTTACCGTGAACGCGTTGGCACAACAGCTGATCGTTCAAGCTGGCATTCCCAAAAATCTGATGGTTGGCGCAGTAGCCTTGGGCGCTGGTACCTTCACTCTGACCGCCATGCCAGGCACACCGTCTTTGAATAACATTCTAGCGGCAAGCGCCTTGGGCACGGATCTTTACGCCGCCCCCCTGCTAGGGATTATCGGCAGTCTGATGATGTTTGCTCTGGGCATTTGGTATCTCGAGCGCAAACGCATTGCCTTAGGCGTGACTCAAGCCGCTGGCGCACCAGAACTAAGCGAACCAAGTGAAACTAGCCCACACCCTTGGTGGTTGGCCAGTTTGCCCTTGTTTGTAGTTATCCTGCTAATTGCCCTGCCTAAGCTATTACCCGAGCAACTTCCCACCGCACTGAGCCTGTTTGACTACGCTCGCGCTCAACCGATTTTCTGGCCTGTTATCAGTTTGCTGATTGGCTGTTTGGCCATTGTCCTGACTTCAAAGACTGTGCGTAACAGCCTTGGTGAAAGTCTTGGTGAAGGAGCTTCATCGTCGGTTATGCCAGTGCTCAATACCGCCATGGTGATAGGGTTTGGCAGTGTGGTTTCGCAAACCCAAAGTTTTCAGTGGTTCGTCGATAGCATGCTGACGCTGGAGTTGCCGCCGATGCTGTCGTTGTTGAGCTCGGTCAGCGTGATTGCTGGGATTACCGGCTCCTCCTCCGGAGGCCTGCAAATCTTTTTGCAAACCATGGGGCAGTCATTCGTTGAGCTTGGTTTGGCCCCAGAAGTGGTACACCGATTGGCGGCGATGGCCTCGGGTGGGCTGGACTCGCTGCCCCATTGCGGCGGTGTGATAGCCTTTTTGACCATCATGGGCAGCAACCACAAAGAGTCCTACAAAGAAATTGCGGTGGTCTCTGTGGCGATTCCGATTCTGGTCACTTTGGTATGTATTGGGCTGGCTAGCCTACTTTACTAGCGAGATTCAGTTGCGGGCGTCGGCATGAGCTATCGACAAGAGCTATCGACAAGAGCTAAGCCGACAGCCCTTTAAGTAGAATATCAATGCCCTGTTGATATTCTCGCTTGTAGCGCTCAGGTGTGGCGATATCATCCGATAAACACAACCAACGACGCACCATATCGATACGCACGTAATCGTACATGTCGGCAATCATCTCAGCGGAGATGTCGTCGCGGACCACCTTCATTTGCTGCGCTTTGCGAATGCGCTCTACTCGCGGTTGCTTGTATTTGGCTGGGAATAGGCGCTCGCCCTCTTCGCCATCGCCTTCCATCAGATAGATGGAATTAAACAAATCCGTGTGACGAAATATCAGCTGCAACAGCTGACGACGTTGCACCACCCAGTCCTGAATTTCTTCGACGTTTGGCGGTACGATGGCCGACTCAACACTGGCTTCAAGCTCTGTGGTGTGTGCCCACAAATTACTTTCTTCCAAATAATCGATCAGCAGAGCTTTTAGCGTTGCCGCTTTACTGGGAAAGTAGTTAAAGAAGGTTTTTTGGCTCACTTCAGCGCGTTCCGCTAGCTCGTTGACCATTACCTGGTCAAAGCCCTTTTCGGCGAACATGGATTCGGCTACTTTCAAGATCCGCAGGCGGGTCTGGCGTTTTTTCTGCTCTCGTAAGCTCATAGTGTTTTTTAGCGTACTCATTTTATTTGTGTTTCCTGATTCTTCCGATTTCTGGTTGGAATTACAAGCCATCCGACCTATGGATTCTTCTTTGACAAATAATTACAGTAACTGTAATTTTACATTTGAAGCAAAATTATAATAAAAAATGTCAGTCGTTAAGGAAGCTAATCTATGAAACACCCGCAATCCCTAGACAGCATCAGCCAAGGCTGCCAGCAATATTGGCCACCGGGCGCACCGACCCAAGCCCAATATCCCATTGGCCGACGCCCGCTGAACCAGTACTTAGCCCATTGGGCGCAACAAGTTCCTAACAAGTCTGCGTTGGAGTTTTACGGCTATAGCCTGAGCTTTGCCGAACTCGATGCCCTGTCCAATCAGTTTGCCCATTATCTCGCCAGCATTGGTATCGTCAAAGGTGACCGCGTAGCGCTTTACTTACCCAACTGTCCACAATTCAACATCGCCTATTTCGGTGTGATGAAAGCCGGGGCTATTCACGTGCCAGTGAGCCCGCTGTCAAAGCAAATGGAGCTGATGCATCAGCTTGGCGATAGTCAGCCTAAGGCGGTGGTCAGTTTTGACCGGCTGCTAGAGTTCATGCAGCCGGTCTGCGAGCAGTTGAACATCGACAATCTACTAGTGACCTCAATTAGCGAGTTGCGCCCAGAGCAGCCCACTATTCCCCTGCCTGAATTGTTTGACGCCGCCAAACTTGACCCGGTTGGCGGCCAAGTAGACTTCTTCTCGGCCATCAAAGACATGCCTAGCAGCGCTCCCTCAGTAAAGGTTGAGTTGGATGATGTAGCTGCGCTGAATTACACAGGCGGCACCACTGGCTTGCCAAAAGGTTGTGTGCATACTCACGCCAACATCATAGACACGGTTGCCGCCTACAGCCCGCTGGTTTACGGCGATTACGATGGCAACGCCAGCGAACAGGTGATGTGCACCTTTTTGCCTGAGTTTTGGATTGCCGGCGAGAACACCGGCATCTTGTTCCCTATGTTTAGCGGCAACACCTTAGTGCTGCTGGCGCGCTGGGACTGCGTCGCATTTTTAGAAGCGGTGGAGCACTATCAAGTCAATGTTTGTAACCTGTTGGTGGATAGCATCGACGAAATTCTCAACCATCCTTTGGTGAATGACTTTAACCTCGAATCATTAAACTGCACGCCCTGTATTTCTTTCATCAAAAAACTCAACCCGGATTACCGCCAGCGGTGGCGTGAACTGACCGGTACCACCTTGTTTGAAGCGGCATACGGCATGACCGAAACCCATACCTGTGACACCTTCACCAAGGGCTTTCAAGAGGACAACTTTGACCTCAAGATTGAGCCGGCCTTTGTCGGCATGCCGGTACCCGGCACTCAGTTTAAGATTTGCGATCTCGCCTCCGAGCAAGAGCTACCAATCGGGAGCGAAGGTGAGATTTGGATTAAGAGTCCGACCCTGTTTCAGGGCTATTGGAACAAACCGGAAGACAACCAGCGTCTGCTCAAGGACGGTTGGTTTAGAACCGGTGATCTGGGAATGATTACCGAGCACGGGTTTGTGCGCTACTTGGGTCGCTTTAAAGAGATGATCAAAGTCAACGGCATGAGCGTGTTCCCCACCGAAATTGAGGCCATGCTCGGCCAAAACGAAGCCATTGCCGCCTGTGGCGTGATCGGCCGAAAAGATACCAAGAAAGGTCAGGTTCCAGTGGCATTTTTGACGTTAAAACCCGGAGCCAAACAGTCCGAGGCCGAACTTAACCAATGGGCCAGAAACGCCATGGCGGTCTACAAGGTGCCAGAGATCCGCATTCTACAACAACTGCCGATGACCGCCACCGGAAAAGTGCGTAAAAAAGACCTAGAGGACCTGCTGTAATGACCGCCTTTCGCAAAATTCTGATTGCCAATCGAGGTGAAATTGCGATCCGGATTGCCGATGCTTGTGCCGAGCTTGGCATCACATCAATCGCGGTTTACGCCGAGGACGATGCTGACTCGCTGCACACCATGCGCGCTGACAAAGCCCTGCTTCTAAAAGGACGCGGTGTCAGCGCCTATTTAGACCAACAACAACTGGTTGAGCTAGCCAAAGCCGAAGGCTGCCAAGCCGTGCATCCTGGCTATGGTTTTCTGTCGGAGTCGGCGGAGTTTTCCGAGCGCCTGGCTAACAACCAGTTGGTGTTTATTGGCTCAGCGCCCGAGTTGTTAGCGCAGCTTGGCGATAAGGCGCAAGCACGACAGATGGCCGAGCTCGCTGGTCTGCCGCTCACTCAGGGAATAAACCGGGCTTGCAGCCTAGAAGAAGTTGAAGCCTTTTTCGACTCGTTAGGCGAGCATGGCGCGATAATGATCAAAGCCTTAAGCGGTGGCGGCGGTCGCGGCATGCGCGCGGTACGCGACAGAGACGCCATTGCCAAGGCCTATCACACCTGCCAGGAAGAAGCCCAGCTGGCCTTTGGTCGCAATCAAGTGTACGTCGAACAATTGGTAGAAAACGCCCGTCACATTGAGGTACAGATCCTCGGTGATGGTAGCGGCAAAGTCAGCCATTTGTGGGAGCGAGAATGCTCGTTGCAACGCCGCAATCAAAAGTTAATTGAAATCGCGCCTAGCCCTAGTCTTAACCAAGACCAAAGACAAGGCATTATTGATTCAGCGCTGGCGCTAGCCAGTAGCATCAAGTACGCCGGTGTGGGCACCTTTGAGTTTATGGTGGACGCCCGCGAGCCGGCCAACTACTACTTCATGGAGATCAATCCCAGAATACAGGTGGAGCACACCATTACCGAGGAGATTACCGGTGTGGATCTGGTGAAGTCGCAAATTCAACTGGCGGCGGGTCAATCGCTAAACCAGTTGCGGCTGGCCGAAACGCCGCCATTCTCAGGCTGCGCCATACAACTGAGGATTAACTTAGAAACCTTGACCCCTGAGGGGGCCACTCGACCTGTGGCCGGAGTCATTACTCAATACCACAAACCCAATGGCCGCGACGTCAGAGTCGATGACTACCTGTACGCGGGCTACTCGGTGAACCCAAACTACGACAGCCTTGGCGCCAAGCTAATTGTGAAAGGCGCCGACTACTCGCAGACACTGGCAAAAGCCCAGCGCCGCCTAAGCGAGCTGAGTGTTCAAGGTGTGGAGACCAACCAAACCCTACTGACCAACCTGTTAGACTCGCAAGACTTGGCCAATAACCAAATCACCACAGCTTATGTCGAACAACATCTTGAGCATCTGCTGCTGCCAATCGCCGCCAGTGGGCGAACGCCCAAGCTCGATTGCGTCAACGGCGGCGCTAGCCAAAGCGAGCGATGGGACTCTGAGAGCTGGAATGCTGAACTCGGTGAAATCCTTAACAGTCCGATTGCCGGCAGCTTAATCTCTGTCGAAGTCGAACAAGGCCAGACAATAAAAGCCGGCCAGTTACTGGCAGTGGTTGAAGCGATGAAAATGGAGTTTCCCATTGAAGCGCCGAGCGCAGGTATTATCAGTCGAGTCGCACCGGTGAGCACTGGCGATATGCTGCTCGAAGGCCAGCCTTTGTTTGCCTTTGTCGCTGATGCGCAAGATATAGCCGCTGACAGCCCAATCGAACAGCAACAAGAGCCGGCAGTGCGGCCGCTGTTGGCCCAATTGCAACAGCGATTAGAGGCCATTAGCGATGATGGCCGTCCCGAGGCCGTTGCCAAACGCGCCAAGCACAACAAGAACACCATCAGACAGAACATAGCGCAGCTGATCGACGCTGACAGTTTTAACGAATACGGGGCACTGGCACTCGCCGCTCAGCGACAACGCCACGATATCGAAACGCTGCAACAGCTGTCTCCCGCCGATGGCATGGTGGTCGGCACGGCATCGATAAACGCCGAGCTAGTGGGCAAACAATACAGCCAAGTGGCCATCGCTGGCTACGACTATACCGTGATGGCTGGCTCCCAAGGCATGATTAACCACAAAAAGACCGACCGCATTATCGAGATTGCGCAAAAACACCAGCTGCCGTTAGTGCTGTTTTGTGGCGGCGGTGGCGGTCGCCCATCGGACACCGACTATCCGGGCGTCGGCTTTTTAAATCTGCGAACTTTTGCCGAGCTTGGCAAACTGTCGGGGCGGGTACCAACGGTCGCCATTACCGCCGATTACTGCTTTGCTGGTAACGCTGCTCTATTTGGTTGCTGCGACCTTACCATTGCCACTCGGGACACCAGTATCGGCATGGCGGGACCAGCGATGATCGAAGGCGGTGGATTGGGTCAATTTACCCCTGACCAAGTGGGGCCTGCCACTATGCACGCCAAAACTGGTGTGGTCGATTTGCTGGTAGAAAACGAAAGCCAAGCAGTGGCCATGGCTAAGCGTTACTTGAGCTACTTCCAAGGACCAATTGAATCCTGGCAGGCTGCTGAGCAAAGCCAGCTTAGAACCAGTGTGCCAATCAATCGAAAATCCGTTTACGACATGCGCCAGCTCATTGAAACCTTGGTGGACCAAGACTCTGTTTTGGAGCTTCGGGCTCAGTTTGCGCCTTCGGCAATCACCGCGCTGGTGCGAATTGAGGGTAAGGCCTATGGCCTAATGGCCAATGACCCTCGCCACTTAGGTGGCGCAATCGATGCCGATGCCGGTGATAAGTTTACGCGCTTTATGCAGCTGTGCTCCTCCCACCATCTGCCGCTGATTAGCCTGTGCGACACCCCAGGGTTCATGGTGGGCCCGGAGTCCGAGAAAAATGCCACGGTTCGGCATATCTCCCGTATGTTCGTCAAAGCCGCCAATCTGCAAGTGCCAATAGCCTGCGTGGTCATTCGCAAAGCCTATGGACTAGGGGCAATGGCGATGGCCGCTGGCGGCTTTTGTGAGCCGAGCATGAGCATGGCTTGGCCCTCTGGCGAGTTTGGCGCCATGGGGATTGAAGGTGCGGTAAAAATCAGTCGAAAACGTCAATTAGCGGCCATTGAGGACTCGGCTGAGCGGCAACAGCAGTTTGACGCTTGGGTGGCTCAAGCCCATCAAAACGGCCAAGCCATGAATGTCGCTAGCTACCTGGAAATAGACGCAGTGATCGATCCTGCGGACACTCGAGCTTGGCTAGTGCGAACCTTTGATTCGGCCAAAACCGATGACACTTCAGATCAAAACTTCCCGATAGACCCTTGGTGATAGTGCTTTTATCACTTGCCTACAAGCCCGCTATTTCCCTGAATAGCGGGCTTTTTTTATCGGACCTTTGCTGCCGCCAAAACACTAATGGATATTTTCTCGCCAAGGGGGATTGATCTTTTTTACAGCAACTGCAATATTACAATTGATGTAAAAATTGTTACACACATCACATAACAACAACAACAAGCTGTCAGGCAACCCTGGGGGAGCATAATGAGACTAAGTTATTTAGCCGTTGCGGTTTTGGGAGCAATATCCAGCCAAGGCTTAGCGCAAGAAAGCGAGCAAAGTGCCTTTGAGGTCATCGAAGTCACAGCGCAAAAGCGCGTAGAAAGAATTCAAGACGTGGGTATTTCCATTACCGCCATTAACGGCGATGAACTGGAAGATTTGGGCGCCTTCCAAGCGTCGGCAATTACCGAATTCATTCCCAATATGGAAATGGCCTGGTCAGAAGACAGCGGCATTCCAATCTTTGTGATCCGCGGTGTGGGTCTGCAGGACTACAACACCAACAACACCCCAAATACCGCTGTTGTGGTTGACGATGTGTATCAGCCATATGGCATTTATACCGCCTTCTCTATGTTTGATACCGAGCGCGTTGAAGTCCTAAAAGGCCCTCAAGGTGGTCTATATGGCCGAAACTCCACCGGTGGTGCGGTCTCCTTCACCTCTAAAAAGCCAGAGATGGGAACCACTGAAGCCAATGCGGCAGTGGACTTTGGTAACTACAACACCATTAACGTTCGAGCGGGTGCCAGTTTACCTCTAGGCGATATTGCTGCCATTCGAGTCGCGCTACAGACAGACAATAGCGACGGTTATTACTACAACACCTTTTTGAATCGCAACCAAGGCGGCAAGGACAAGCAACAAGCGCGTGTCACCCTTAGCCTGGAGCCGACCGAGAATTTCCGCGCGGACGTACGCTATACCTATGGCCGCGATAAAACCGAGGCTTCAATCCCTGAAGTGGTTGGCTTGTTAGATCCTAACGCCTCTTGGGAAGGCCCGCTGTTTGGCCTACCCGGCCTGCCGCCAATGAATATTCCATACAACCCAGATGGCACCATTGCTTGGTGCGATCCTGTGGTCAACACTGGCATTCCAGATAGTACCTGTATCAACATGAACCGCGCCGCACCCGATGGTGACCCCTACCGCGGTGCTGACGCTCGCGTTCATCCCAACGACGACCGCTTTGACTCGCTGTCGCTTAACATCGCATGGGATTTTGGCAATCACAGTCTAGCGTCCATCACCAACCAATCTAAGATGCAGTTTAAGCACAGAAACGGTATTGGTTCTGTCGGTTTAGGCCCTGGCCAAGACCAGGACGGGTGGGAGCAAGCCAGCCGCGACTACGGTCGAATCAACGGTGGTGATCTCAATGAGATGTACGTTACCCAGTACAACTCGGATACCAAGTCTTGGAGTCAGGAGTTGCGTTTACTGTCTAACTACAGTGGCGATTTCAACTGGATGCTAGGCGCGGTTTACGCCCAAGATGACATTGACGAACTGCGCTCTTGTTCGTTTGCCGCCAACCTGTACGCCGATTGGATTCAGTTTCCCGGCTGCGGCACCATGGCTTACCGCCAAGAAACCAAAGTCGCGTCGGCCTATGCCCAAATCGACTACTCGATCACCGAAACCCTATCGACCACTATCGACTTCCGCTACACCCATGAGAAAAAAGACTACATGGGCGACGTGTTCGTCAACGATGGCACCTGGATTTGTACCGTTAACGGTCTCAATACCACAGATCCAAACAATCCGGCCTACTGTGCGAACTTCATCGCTTGGGACCCAGACACGGGTTTGTACGACTTAGCTCGCAACAACCAGGCGAAGTACGACGAGAAAGACCCGTCTTGGAAAGTGAATCTCGACTGGAAAGTCACTCCAGAGACCTTGCTGTACGCCAGTGTGGGTAGCACCTTTAAATCTGGTGGTTTCTTTGGTGGCTTCTTGACCAACCCCAACGCCATTCGCCCTTACAAGCCTGAACGCAACAACGGTGTTGAACTGGGCTTTAAATCCACCATTGAAAACGCTCGCCTGCAAATTAACGGCGCCTTGTTCAGCTACGACTACAAGAACTTCCAGTCGCAGCTACAAGAAGTTGACCCTGCCTCAGGCGCCACCTTTAACGGTCTGAGAAACTTGGGCGATGTGAAGATGGCCGGTGCCGAACTCGACCTGCGCTGGTTACCAACTGACGCGTGGGATCTGCGCGCTGCGGTTGGCCTTTTGGACACCAAAGTGGACAAGGTCGCAGAATTTGAGTCAGACAATATAGGTATCACCAGTATCTTTGGTGAAGTGCAAAACGTCGAAGGAAACGAGCTTAACAACGCACCTAAGTTTAGCGCCAACTTGATTGCTCGTTACAACTTCAACCTTAGCAGTAACCTAGGTGGCTTTGTGCAGGTGGACGCGTCCTACAAGGACGATTACTGGCTGTCGATTTCCAACGAGCCAATTCACAAGCAAAAAGGCTATGGTTTGGTGAATGCCCGCGCCGAGATCTTCAGCCCATCAGATAACTGGAGCGTGGCGATCTGGGGACGTAACTTGAGTGGCGAAGCCTATCGCACCACCTTCTATCTCGACGGACTGGACAGCGGCTACAGCGAATACAACGCGCCAAGAACTTATGGAGTCACACTAGCCTACACCTACTAGGTATCGATCGAGCAGCCCCTGCCCTTATCTCCCGACTGCGCGGCTAGGGGCTGCTTTTTTACTATTCTGCTTATCCTACGTGTCGAGCAAATTAATAGAGCCGACTCGGCAAATTCTCTGCGCTGCGCTGAGCCCGAGCTAACAAGACTGCGTATCAATCGATAACCTCAGGTAAACTAGAGCATTCGAGCATTTCTGCAAACCAACAACAATCCGTGCAAATCGTCTGGTTCAAACGGGATCTGCGCTTGAGCGATCACGCTCCTTTGATGCAGGTTTGCGCCTCCCCAGAACCGACCTTGCTTTTGTATTTGTACGAGCCCATGTTGCTCGCCAACCCCCACTACGACAAAAGACACTGGGCGTTCGTGCAGCAGTCTCTGGATTGTATGGACAAGCAGCTTGCTCCTCTGGGAATCAAGGTGACACGGATGAAAGCCGATGCGGTGGATTTGTTTACACACTTAGCAAAAGAGGTTGGTATCTCTCGTGTGTTCAGCTATCAAGAGAGCGGACTATTGTGTACCTACCAGCGCGACAAAGCGTTAGCTGAGCTGTTCGCCACACACCAGATTCCCTGGCATGAATTCCCGACTGGTGCCGTCATTCGCGCTGCGCCAAATCGCATCGGCTGGGACAAGAACTGGGCGCAAGTCATGCGGGCTCCGATACAGATGCCGGACCTAGCCTCGCTAATTCCATATACTGCGAACTTGCACGAGTTCGATGCACCTCCCTGCTACTCAGTAGAAGCAAATTCCATTCAAGCCGGTGGAGAGCAAAACGCACACGCAGTGTTGAACTCTTTTTTCGATACCAGAGGACAAAACTACCAACGTCATATTTCCTCACCACTGCTCAGCAAAGACAGTTGCTCGCGCCTATCTCCTTACCTCGCTTGGGGCAATCTGAGCTTACGCCAGGCTTATCAAGCCCTATTAAGTCATTGGGGGCGTCCCGGTTGGAGTCGCGCCTTGCGCGCGCTGTCATCCAGGCTGCATTGGCACTGTCACTTTATTCAAAAGTTTGAGTCCGAGTGCGAGATGGAGTTTCGCCCCGTCAACAGAGGTTATCTGTCCTTGGCATATTCTGAGGGCGACATCGCCGAGAAAAGATTTCGCGCTTGGCGTGATGGAATGACCGGCATTCCAATGGTGGATGCCTGTATGCGCTGTTTAGAACAAACCGGTTACATCAACTTTCGAATGCGAGCCATGTTGGTCAGCGTAGCTTGTCATCATTTGGAGCTGCATTGGCAGCCCGTCGCTGTCGAGTTGGCGCGCCGGTTTCTGGATTTTGAACCCGGAATTCACTATTCCCAAGTACAAATGCAAGCCGGACTCACAGGTACCAATACTATTCGAATTTACAATCCGATTAAGCAAGGGGTTGAGCAAGATCCGCAAGGCACCTTCGTCCGCCAGTGGGTTCCAGAACTAGCCTCGCTTCCCAACGAACTGATCCACACGCCTTGGCTGATGCCAGAGATGGAACAGCTGATGGTGGGAGTGCAATTGGGAAAAGACTACCCACTCCCAATTGTCGATGTATTGGAGACGGGCAAGCAGGCGCGCAGCCGCCTTTGGAGCTGGCGTGCTAAGCCCGAGGTCAAATACGAAGCCAAGCGAATTCTTGCGCGCCACGTCAGGCCTAGCTCAAGCCGCGGCAGCTAAGCCGCAGTGCTAAAACCTCAGAGCGAAAACCACAGAGCGTGGACGCCACAAAACACTGGCCGCACAAACAACAACATCAATCAGGCGTTGCTAACAATCACGCAATGGTCACATTTTTATTAGCAAAAGGTTAACCAATTGTTGATCGTCGTGGTCATACCTGTGAAAATATCGTGTTGTTGGTCGCGGGGGTACCTCAGGAGCAAGGGGCAAACTCGGCCATATCAGGAAGCCAATAAATCCTAACTACAAGGACCACTCATGTTTACTAAAACCCAAATAGCTACGGCCGTTGCCCTAGCTTCAAGTGTTTTACCTGCCTCATCGTTCGCTGCTGAAGAAGAAACCAAAGAAGCCGCAGTTCTGGAACGCATTGAGGTCACCGCCAACCGCCGTGTGCAAAATATCGCCGATGTGCCGGTCTCGATTGCAGCGATTAGCGAAAAGCAATTTGAAAACCTAATGTCTGGTGGTGGTGACATTTTGCAACTCGCTCTGCAAGTGCCAGGTCTGTACGCCGAGTCATCCAACGGCCGTGTTGCACCACGATTCTACATTCGCGGTTTGGGTAACACCGACTTCGATTTGGCCGCCTCGCAGCCAGTGTCAGTGATCATGGACGACGTGGTGATGGAAAACGTGATTCTTAAGAGTTTTCCACTGTTTGATATGCAGCAGGTCGAAGTATTCCGTGGTCCACAAGGTTCGCTGTTTGGACGTAACTCCACCGCGGGGATCGTCAAGTTTGATACCGCTAAGCCTACCGATGACCTGGATGGCTACGTAAAACTGGGTGGCGGTAACTATGGCTCTCAAGTGATTGAAGGTGCTGTAGGTGGCGGTATCACAGACAGTTTCAGAGCCCGTGTTTCGGTTAAAGATGACCGTCGAGATGACTGGATTTCTAACGGCTTCACCAATGAGAAGAACATCTATGGCGGTCACAAAGACACCGCGGTACGCACCCAAGTTGAAGTTGACCTAACCGACCGTTGGGACCTGCGCTTTAGCTACCAGCAACGCGACCTAGACGGTACTTCTACCATGTTCCGCGCTAACGTGTTGGACCAGGGTTCTAACAAACTCAACGGCAACTACAAGCGCGATGAAGTGTATTACAATGACACCCCCGAATATCGCAACTTCCAGAAATACAAAAACAAAGGCTACAGCCTTTACTCTAACCTAGACCTCGACTTTGCTACTTTGAGCTACATTGGCTCTTTGCAAAAAGCTGACGGTTCGGGCTTTGGCGATATTGACGGTGGTAACGAAGGCGGCCCAGGTGATATTCCGTTCCAGTCCAACACCGCCGATGGCGCTGACGTTAAGCAGTTGACACACGAGCTGCGCCTAGCGTCAAACAACAACACTGGCCTGACTTGGCAAGGGGGTTTTTACTGGTTTGACAGCGAATTGACCGTGGAAACAGACCCATTCTTTACTACCCCAAGTATTGTTCGCCACGACAATAAAACTTGGGCGGTGTTTGGTCAGGTCAGCTATGACTTTACCGATGCACTGACCCTTGTGGGTGGCTTGCGCTATACCAAAGACGACAAAACCCTTAAGGACATTCAGAGCAACATCAATTTCAAAGATGTAACCACCGACGACTCTAAAGTGAGCGGCGATTTGGCCCTGCACTACAAAGTCTCTGACGATTGGGCGGTATTCAGCCGCTTCGCGCACGGCTTCCGTGCCCCATCGATTCAAGGTCGTGACGTGGCCTTCTTTGGCGCGCCATCGGTGGCCAAATCAGAAACCGTGACCTCGATTGAAGTGGGTACTAAAGGCGACTTGCTTGAGAACACATTGCGTTTGAACACGGCCTTGTTTGCCTACCAAGTCAACGACCCTCAATTCACCGCGGTTGGTGGTACCGACAACTTGGTTCAGCTGCTGAATGCCGACAAGGGTAAAGCCTACGGTATCGAGTTTGATTTTGAGTGGTTGCCAATCGAGAACTTGCTGTTCACCGCCGGTTTTGCCTATCAAAAAACCGAGATTCAAGACAAGAATTTAGTGGTAGGTATCTGTGCTCAGTGTGACGTGACCAATCCTTTAGTAACGATCGAAGGAGTAGAACGAGCTTTGGTCAACGGCAACCCGTTCCCACAAGCACCTGAAGTCACCGGCAACCTAACCGCTCGTTGGTCTCAAGAAGTAGGCAATGGCGAGATCTTTGCCTTCACCGATTGGTCCTATCAAGGCAAAACCAACCTGTTCATCTACGAGTCGCAGGAGTTTAATACTTCTGGCCAATTCGAAGGTGGCCTGCGCTTGGGTTACGTGAACTTCGGTTATGACCTAGAGGTGGCCTTGTACGGTCGTAACATCACTGATGAAAGCAACATCAAGGGTGGCATCGACTTCAACAACAACACCGCCTTTGTTAACGAGCCGCGACGCTATGGTATAGAAATTACTAAGCGCTTCTACTAACTCGTATTTAAGGAAAAAGGCTGCTCAAAAGAGCAGCCTTTTTTTGTTTGCTGGCATCCGGTGTTAACTATTGAGAGTCGAGATAACAAACACAATCATATATACGATGGCCAGGGCCTTGATTAATCGAGCTTTATCAGCAAATTGGCCAAAGTTAAGATAGCCCGTGAAGGTGTTTTCAATCCTCTCTGCACCACCAAAGAACACAATCCAAATACAGATCCCAAGCTTAAATACAATCCATTCCACAGCGACTTCCTTGTATTGGTTATTCCATTGTGACCCTTCTAACTTGTCACAATCCGAAATATAAGTGGATGATAGACATCAAGTTTATCCTACATTAGCGCCGAAACTATCAGCTAAGGGCTTTGCTTTGCGATTGTCTCGTGGATTTTGGTGACCTCAAGTAGCGCCGCCGAGCCATACCATTCCTTTAGGTCCATGCGCAGTGAGCCTTGTTGAATGGCCGGGTCGGTTTCGGTGAGCTTTTTCGCCTCTTCGATACTGGCCACATCAAAAACGTAAATGCCACGCAAATCGCCATCGCCGAAAAACGGCCCAGCCAAAATAAGTGTGCCCTGCTCCGCTAAGCGACCAATATTGTCCATGTGCGCTTTTTGCAAAGCTTGGGCTTCCTCTTTGGGTCGGTCGCGATTAGGCCCTTTATATAAAAAGGCCATCACGTACTTTTTCATGCCGTAGTCGTCAGCACCTAAGGCTTTGGCTTTCGCGGCATCATAATCGGCCGCACTAGCCGACATTGCCGCCACTAGTATTACCAGCAAAGCGGATTGAATCGCTTTCATTGGTTGCTCTCCTTTTCTGCGTCTGCCGAGCTTACCTGTGCCGGCTGAGATTTTGTGGTCAAAGTTGGTTTGGATAATCGACGCTGCCAAAGCGCTCCCAGTGTCACCACGCCTAGGCCCAGAATCACCAAGATCGCCGGTAGCCACACGCTGTCCTTGAATACATCGTAGGCCAGATAACCTAAATACAGCACCACACCAACACAGCCCAACACCCAAAAACTGCGCTGTTGCCACCAGCTTCCCAAGCCAATAAGCGCCAGATTGGCCGCAAGGTATAGCAACATGCTGTCATCGACGCCCATGCAACGCGCGGTTAATCCAAGCCAGAAAAAACCGCCGCCGATACTGAGCAAGCTGGCACCATCCCAATCCGGCAGTTTCAGACGTAAAGCATAGCCTGCGCCCATTAACACCAAACCATAGCTTAAGGTTAGCGTTGCACTTTGGCGCCAACTCAGTTCCGGCGCCAGACCGTCACTCAATTCCAAGATCAGTATCCAAGCGGCAAAGCTGATGGGCAGCCACCAAAGCGACATTTGCCCCTTCCAACCAAAGGCAATGCAGGCGGCTAAAAAGACCAGTAACAGGGTCAGCGGCTCACCGTCTAATTCGCGAGTAAAACCTATGGTTTCAGGCTGCCACCAGCCAAAACCTACAAATAGGCCAAACACCAGTAAGGGCGCGCAGCCACAGACAAACAACTGCAACAACCAGTGAATTAATCCAGCATCCTTGGGCAGTAGTTTGCCACTTAAGGCGAGCGCCGAAACCGCGTAACCGGCAGCCAACAGGGCCACCCCAAAACCGCCCCAAAGCTCCCAGCCCAGATCCAGTAGTAGCCACAAGGCGAACAGGCCTATCACTGCGCCCAAGTAATACAGGGCACGACTCATGGCACTGCTGCTCTGAGATTTGTTAGCTTCTGTTTTTTCGAGATGGGAAGTGACGAGCTTTGACTCTGCGTTTATCAAAGGCAACAGAGCATCCGCTTGGGCTTGGCTAATGATCCCCTGCTCTACCGCTTGGCTTAACGCCTTTTGGCTCATGCTGACCTCACGCGACCGGTTTAAAGTGACTCACTTAAAGCTAACCCTATGTTTGGGCTTAGGCAAATGACAAAGCTACACCTATAGTTAGCTAATCCAAGCGCAAGCCTCTATAATGGCCGCCGTTTTTTAGATTGGTGCAGGAGCACAGTGTGCAAATATCCGAATTAGGTCTCGACCCTCGTCTTATCAAAGCCATTGACCACCTAGGCTTTGAGCAGGCGACTGATATTCAGGCGCAAGCCATTCCCGTTGCGATCAGCGGCCGGGATCTACTGGCGTCTTCAAAAACCGGTTCGGGCAAAACCCTTGCCTACTTGCTGCCCGCCATGCACCGAATGCTCAAAACCAAAGCATTGAGTAAACGCGACCCGCGCGCGGTGATTCTGGCGCCAACTCGAGAATTGGCCAAGCAAGTCTTTGCCCAGTTGCGACTGGTACTAACCCCGACTTCGCTCAAAGGTTGTTTGATTCTTGGTGGCGAGAACTTTAACGACCAAGCCAAAGCGCTGGCCAAAGATCCTCATGTGGTGGTCGCCACCCCGGGTCGTTTGGCGGATCATCTAAAACAGCGTCACTTGTTCTTAAACGGGCTTGAGCTTCTAATTCTGGATGAGGCAGATCGCATGCTGGATATGGGCTTTGCTGAAGAGTTAAAGCAAATCCACCAAGCCGCCGATCACCGTCGTCGCCAAACCTTAATGTTCAGCGCCACGCTCGATCACGCCGAAATGGCTCAATACACCCAGTCTTTCTTGCGTGAACCGGAGCGAGTGGCGATTGGCAGCTCGCAGCAAGTGCACGGCGATATCGAGCAAAGCTTGGTTTTGGCCGATCACTTAGACCACAAACAGGCGCTGCTGGACCATTTCCTAGACAATAACGACATTCGTCAGGGCATGATTTTTACCGCCACTCGCGAAGATACCCAGCGATTGGCCGAGCGTTTGAACGAGCAAGGTCGCAAGGCCATTGCTCTTAGCGGTGAGCTTAACCAGAGTGCGCGCAATCGTATCATGGACGAGTTTGCTCGAGGTCATTATCAGTTCTTGGTCACCACGGATTTGGCTTCTCGCGGACTGGATATCAGCACCGTCAGCCACGTCATCAACTTCGACATGCCCAAGCACGCCGAAGAGTATGTGCACCGCATTGGTCGTACTGGCCGCGCAGGCTCTAAGGGTGAAGCCCTATCTCTGATTGGCCCGAAAGACTGGCAGTCCTACTTAGCGGTGCAAGCCTTTGTCACTCTGCCAAAGGGTTTTGTTGAGTTTGAAGGACTGACCGGTAAGTTCAAAGGGTTTAGACCGAAGAAAGCCAAGAAAACTGTAGAGAAGAAAGATAAGCAAACGCCTTGGGAAAAAGCGACCGCCAAGCCTAAGCGCAAACAGGCTCGGGATAAGCGCTTTGCCAATAGTATTGATGTGGGTGATAAGCCGCTGCTGCGCAAAAAACCGCAAGCGGACATTGATACGGACGAGCCCGAATAACCAAAAAGCCCCGACAAAAGGTCGGGGCTTTTTTTAGCCTATCAGCTATCCGCGCTGACTTTGGCCTTTGGCAGTATCAAATTCAGTATGATTGCGACTATGCCGCAGAGCCCCACACCCTTGAGGGTAAACTCGCCAAAACCTACCGCCATACCACCAATACCAAACACCAGTGTCACCGACACAATTACCAAGTTGCGCGGTTCACTTAAATCCACCTGATGTTTGATTAAAGTGCCCAAACCAATCGAGGCGATAGCACCAAATAACAGGCACATGATGCCGCCCATCACAGGCACAGGGATCGACAACAGCAGCGCGCCGGTCTTGCCAACAAAGGCCAAGCCAATGGCAAACACCGCCGCCCAAGTCATGATTCTTGGATTGAAGGTTTTCAGCAAAGACACAGCACCGGTCACCTCGCCATAGCTCACCACCGGAGGCCCGCCAAAACTGGCCGCACTCATGGTGGCAAGTCCATCCCCAAGCAGAGAGCGATGGATACCAGGCTCCTTGATGAAGTTTTTGCCGGTGACATTGGAGATCGCCATGATGTCGCCAAAGTGCTCAATCGTGACAATCAAGCCAATGGGCGCGATAAACAAAATTGCCTGCCAGTTAAACTCTGGGGTCACAAACTCTGGTACCGCCAACCAAGGAGCGTTGCTCACAGGGGTGAAATCCACCAAGCCATAAACCAGCGACAAGGCATAACCCACCACCACACCGCAAATAATCGGCATCAATCGCAGCAACCCCTTAGCCAACAGCGACACGGCAATGGTGGTTATCAAGGCCACTGCACTAATCAGCAGCGCGGTATCTTGCTCAACCAATACCGCGGTGCCATCACCGGTTTTGCCCAACGCCATATTCACAGCCACCGGTGCCAAGCCCAAACCAATCACCATGATCACCGGCCCAACTACCACAGGTGGCAAGAAGCGTTCGATGATGCCAACCCCGCGCACTTTCACCACCGCACTGACGATTAAAAACACAAAACCCGCAGCCATTAAGCCGGACAAGGTGGCGGGCAAACCGAATTGTTGAATACCGAGAATAATCGGCGCGATAAAGGCAAAGGAGCTACCCAAGAAAATCGGGATTTGTCCTTTAGTGCAAAGTTGGAAGATTAGCGTGCCGATACCAGCACCGAGCAGAGCGAGATTGGGGCTAATGCCGGTCAATAGCGGAACCAGCGTGGTGGCCCCAAAGGCCACCAACAGCATTTGAGCTCCGAGCAAAGGTGTGCGCATAAATACTCCTTTTTATTTTGCGCGCCGCAGTTAGCTAACCACTCCCACCATTCGCAGGCGACTGCCCTCTTTGCCTGCGTCCACTTCTAGGCGCAACGCCATGGTTTCTTTTAGCTCAGAAACATGACTGATGATGCCAATGGTTCGACCGCGACTTTGTAGATCTATCAAGGTGTTAACCGCTAAGTCTAGAGACTCGGGGTCTAGACTGCCAAATCCTTCGTCAATGAACAAGGTATCTAGCTGTATCCCTCCGGCATAACTTTGAACTACGTCAGATAATCCTAATGCTAAAGACAAAGCGGCCATAAATGACTCGCCTCCGCTTAAGGTCGCTACCCCTCGTGTCAGCCCCGAGTAACCGTCTTCCACCTCTAACTCAAGTCCAGAGGCTTTGTTGCCTTTGGCGCGTTCGGTTTTTCGCAACAAGCGATAACGCCCCTTGGACATGGTGTAAAAACGCTCGGAAGCGGAAATCAGCACGTCGTCGAGCAACACGCTCAAAACAAAACGCTGCAAGTTAACCTTATCGCCCGACTGACCCGAGGCCACTTCGCTTAAGGTGCCCACCAACGCGTAGTCCTTTTCAACCTCAGCCATTCTCTCAGCACTGGCACAAAGTTTGCGCTGAAGGGCTTTGGCCAAGTCCAATTTGGCCAAGCTGGACTGATGGGCTTCTTGGGCCTGAATCAGTGCGGCATTGGCTTGCTGGTTACGCTCGCTTAGCTCTGCCAAGTCGGGCGCCGAGCGTCCATCGATGGCTTGCTCCATTTGTGCCAAGGCACCCGCAACCTCAGCGCTTTTAGCCTGGTACTGGTCTACCTTGTGGCGCAACGCCTGCATCTGCTCGCTACTGAGTCTCGCCGCAGTATAAGCAGACTCATCACTGAATTGGGATTCTTCAAGCGCCTGTGTCCAAGCGGTTTGGGTGTGTTGCAGTTGGGCTTGTGCTTGCACTTGCTGCTGATTGACTTGCTGCAATTGCCCTTGGGCGGCACTGAGTGTTTGTTCCGCCGTCTGAGCCGCCTGTTGCAAGGCGCTCCAACGAGCCTGGGTCGCATTGAGTTGAGTTGTTAACTGCTGCCCTGCAGAGATTAGCGCTTGCTCGCTGCGCAAATCTTCAGGGATCTCGGCTAACGCCGCTTGCCAAGTCTGCTGCGCACTGCGCCATGCTTGCTCGGCTTGACGCTCAGCGGAGTCCGCTGCGGTTTGTTGCTGTTGCGCTAGGTCTAACGCCTGACGGTCAGCCTGCAAGCTTTTGGTCAGTTGCTCAAGCTGCACAGCCGCCTGCGCGCTAGCTTCAGCCTCCCGTTGAGCGTGCTCAAGCCCTTGAGCCAAAGCTGCTTCAGTTAACTGGGCCAACTCTGGACTGGTCGCCAGTATCTTCTCAATTTGTTCCTCAAGGCTCTCGGCTTCGGTTTTGAGTTTGGCGCCAATTTCGCCTTGGACCGCCAACTGGTCGCGACTCGCCTGAGCTTGTTGCTGCGCCACTTCTAACGCCTGCTGACTGATTAACGCCTGCTCGCTTACCGCGGGATTGGGATGGTCTGCCGAACCACACACAGGACAGGGCTGATCGTCAGCTAACTCTTGCGCCAAGCTAGCTGCTTGTTGCTGGTGCCAGGTCAGTTGAAGTCCCTTGGCGTTTTGGTCCGCCGCTTTTGCTGTCTCTTGCAACTGGCGATATTGGCCTCGCGCTTGGGTCAATTCCGCTTGTTTGTGGGATAAAGCGCCGCGAAGCTCGCTGATGGATTCAAATCCGCGCTGCAGTTGTTGCCAACGATGCCACTGGTTTTGACGCTCGCCTTGTTTGGCCACCAAAGGTTGCAGCGCATCTTGTTGGGATTGAGCCGAGCTTAAACCAGCACTTAGGGTTTGCAACTGCTCGCTTAACTCAGTTTTTTGGCGAACGCTTTCGAGATGAGCCGCTTCAGCCTTGGTTGCCGCCTGCTTAAGCGGAGCTAGCCTTTGCCAGCGTTGTTGTAACTCGGCGTTGTTCTGCAGTGCGCGTTGGTAATTGTGAATTTGAGTTTCAAGTTCAGCGCCTTCTGCCAGTGCTCTCTTCGCGTCTTCTACCGCACGCTCAGCGCTAACCAACTGAGTCTGCAGGCTCGATGCTTGCTCGGCCAAACTTTGAACCAACTGAGTTTGTTGCTGGTGCGCCTGTTGCTCGCTTGCCAAGCTTTGCGCGGCCAAGCCCAACTCCAAACGGGTTTGCGCTTGTGCTATGTCATCCTGTTGAGCGGCCAGCTGCTCACTCTGGGCTAGGGTTTGGCTGCGCCTAGCAATGAGTTGCGCCAGTTGCTCGGCGTCAGCCAGCGTTTTCGCCGCGGCGGTCGCCTGAGTTTGACAGGCTTGCGCCTGTTGTTGCAATTGCTCGCATTCGGGTACCAAGGCGGCAATTGCCTCCTCTAAGGCCTGTTCGCTGTCGTACTCGCCGCTGGCCAACAAGCCCACTTGCTGTTGCTTTAACTCGTGATACTGCTTGTTAACCGCTCGGGCCTGCTCTTTGAGCGAATCCTCTAAGCGGCGGTAAATTTGCGTTTGAAACAACTGGCTAAAGATTTTCTCGCGCTGGCTGGAATCCGCCAGCAACAACTCGCGAAACTTGCCCTGGGGTAGCACCATCACCTGACGGAACTGCTCCACATCCAAACCCAACAACTCTTGGCAACGTTTGCTCACCTCAGAGGCGCGACTGGCCTCTAACAGAGTTTCACTGCCATCGGCGTGAATTTGTATCAGCAAGGCTTGGGTTTTGTGCTCGGTAACCCCCTCGCCCCTTTGCTTAGGCTTGTCCTGAGTGGGCGAGCGCTCAATTCGATAGCGCTGTGCGCCGATAGCAAACTCAAACTCGACTTGAGTCAGCAAATTCGCCTGGGCGTAGTCGCAGCGCATGTGGGCCGGGTCGCGCTCCTTACTGCTAGTCGCACCGTACAGCGCAAAGCACATGGCATCCAGCAGGCTACTCTTACCGGCACCGGTAGCGCCGCAAATCAAAAATAGTGGGTTGTCACCCAGCTTGGTGAAATCCAAAACCTGTCGGTCGGCAAACGGCCCAAAGGCCTGCAATGTAAGCGCAATCGGGCGCATGGCTATCCTTAGGCGTTATTGTGAAGACGAGTGAGTGTCGACTGAATCAATTGGCGCTGCTCGTCAGACAGCTCCACATCGCGCACTTGCTGATAAAAATCGGCAAACATGGCCAACTCGTCCCTTTTCAATCGGGCTTGGTTTTGCGCATTGGCAGAGTTGGCATCAAGCATTCCCGGTTTTTCGAGATGCAATACATTCGGATAAGCCTCGCGCAATTTGGCCATGGCGTCGAGAATCGCATGCTCATCGGTCAGCCGAATCAGTAAGTAATCATCGCGGTTGGGATCGCTCTCGGCCGCGGCAATCACCTCTGACATCAAGCCTTCAATCACGCGCATATTGCGAAGCGGCTGCAACGGCAGTAGCTGTTGCGACTGCACCCCGTCAGCGTTAATTTCCAACAGCACACAGCTCTTGTTGTGGTGTTGCTCAGAAAAACTGTAAGGCATGGGGGAGCCCGAATAGCGCACCGTATCAGCACCGCGTTTTTGCGCACCGTGCAAGTGCCCCAGCGCCACGTAATCGTAGTCAAGCATCGGGGTTACGCTCACTCGCTCAGAGCCGCCAATCGCCAAAGGTCGCTCCGACTCGCACTCGAGCGCGCCATCCACAAAACAATGGCTGACTAAAATTCGGCGCTCATTGTCCTGCCAATGGGCTTTGATGTGCTCGAGCAAAGCGCCGTGGGCCTGATCATGAGTACTGACCTCTAGTTCAAAGGTATGACGCACCGCTTGTGGTTCAGCGTAAGGCACGCAATATAACGCCAGCGACTGCTCGTCTCCCAAAGGCAAGCGCAACGGCTCGGCCACCTGCGCCAATTCGCTTTTGATGTGAACCCCGGCTTTGGCCAAGCGCTGAGCGGCAAAGCCCAGACGCACCGCGCCATCGTGGTTACCCGGGATCATCAACAGCTGAGTGTGATTAAGTGCCGATAATTGTTCAATAAAATCATCGAGTAGCGCCACCGCGGCGGCGGGTGGCACAGAGCGGTCGTAGATATCTCCGGCGACGATTAACAGGTCAACTTTGTGGTCTACGCACTGCTGCAATATCTGGTCGAGGATGTGTTTTTGGTCTTCAAGTAGGCTACAGCCGTGAAACTGTCTACCGAGATGCCAATCCGAGCTGTGGAGAATTTTTAACATTTTATGAAATTTTTATGGCCTTATTGGCGTTTACCGCCGTTTGTAGCAGTGTATCGCAGGGGTTAGTGGGATTCCTACCGTATTTTCAATTCGTTTGACTCCCCTATACCCCTCAGGCATACTGGCTGCATCCACCGATAGGTGGACGCTATAAAAGGTTTGGCTCTACTGTGCTACACGCCTCGAAAACTGAAGTTCTCGTGGTACGTTCGCAATCTGTGAAGCAGGAAGGCTCTTTTAGCAAGGCAGCGCTTATGCGAGCGTATTTTAGAAAATATTCAGTGTTTTATTTAGGAGACAACAATGTCTACAACTGGTGTAGTTAAGTGGTTTAACGCCGACAAAGGTTATGGTTTCATTCAGCAAGAAAACGGTCCTGACGTATTCGTTCACTTCCGTAACATCGTTTCTGATGGTTTCAAGACCCTAGAAGAAGGCCAGCAGGTTCAATTCGAAATCGGCCAAGGCCAAAAAGGTCCTCAAGCTGAAAACGTTAAGCCTCTTTAATTAAAGGCTTGAACGTAAAAAAGAGTCCATGCGGACTCTTTTTTTGTGCCTGACGTTCCGTGAAAGGCGGTTATTCGACTTCCGGGTCGCCTTCTTGGTGTTGCATCACACCCCAACCATCCGAAAAGCCATTAAAGCCTTGAGCAAACTCGTCTAAACCCACTTCGGTATCAATAATGGTTTGATACTCAGGTACCATGCTTTTAGCCACTACCAATTCCCATACGCCCTGCTCTTCGTCGAGCTGCAGCTCAACAAAGGCCCCTGGATTATCGTCTTCAAACTGAGCCATGGCCGATTCGGCATCGCCCTGATCTTCAAACACCATGAAAAAATCGATTTCCATTGGCTGGTCTAGGGACATACCCGCATCAACCATGGCCTGCAGCATCTTGCCGTTATCATCGTTCGGAAAACTCATAACTTACCTTATTCGCTTGGAGTGTCGGCGCTAACTACGCGCACCTGTTGGTGTTGGTATTCGACCACGTCGCCTGCGGCAATCTTTTTGCGCTTGCGAGTCTCTACCTCTTGATTCACTTGAACCCAGCCAGCGTCAATCACTTGCTTGGCTTCGCCGCCGCTACCAGCCCAATCGACCGCTTTCAACAGCTTGTAGAGTTCAATAAATGCCTGGTCCGGCAGTAAGGGAAATTGCTGCACCTGAGTGGCTTCCTGTATACAATGGGGCGCAACTAACGAATTGAGCCCGAAGCAAAATGTGCGCCTAGTATAGCGGCAACTGCTCGGCGTCTCCATCGACAACCTGTGCTACAGCAAGGAATTCATGCAAAAATCGGCGCAATATCAGCTGACTTTGGCTCACATCAACGATTGCCACTCGCACTTTGAAGCTAACTCCCTGCGTCTGGACTTCGACTATCAGGGACAAACTATTCCCTTAATGGCCGACTGCGGTGGCTACGCCGCTATCGCGGCTGCGGTAAAGCAGATTCGCCAAACCCGTACTCACCCTAGCTTGTTTGTCCACGCCGGCGATTGTTACCAAGGCACCCTGTACTACAGCGTGTATCACGGCAAAGCCAACTGGGATTTAATGAATCGCATGGGGCTGGATGCGCTGGTGCTAGGCAACCATGACATGGACCCAGGCAATCGCGGCACACACCCCCTTGTCGATAGCGCTAATTTTCCCGTGTTCGCTGGCAACTGCGATTACAGCGTCGAAGCCGATGACAAGCCTTTTGGCCTTAAAAACCACTCGAATCTTTATCAGTATCAGGCTGAACTCGGTATCGCTCGCTACCAGCTGATACCCTTTCACGACACTCAATTGGCGATATTCGGCGTGACCCTTGAGCAGATGCACAAGGTGGCTACACCAGACCCCGAAGCCCGCTTTCACGACCCTCTTGCTGTCGCACAAACCACCATTGATCACTTACGTCAGCGCGGCATTCGTCATATCGTACTATTGTCTCATTTGGGGTTAACTCAAGACAGAGAACTGGCGAGCAAACTCAAGGGCGCCAGCGTAATTGTCGGTGGTCATAGCCACTCGCTGCAGGGCGACTTTAGTGCTGTAGGGCTGGATCAAGGGCTGGTTTACGGCGATTGCGAAATCCCGAGCGAGCGAATTCCCGTGCTGCACGCGGGCAAGTTTGCTGAAACTCTGGGGGTTGCTGAGCTCACCATGGATGCCGATGGACGAGTGATTAGACTCGCTGGTGGTAATCAACTACTAGTGTCATCATCGGTGACTTGCCCAGAATCTGCTAAGTACCCACAAGCAAAAACGGCGATTAACGCGTTCAACGCCCTGCCTTATGTGGTTCCGGTCTCGCCTGATCTCGAGATAAGCCAGCGAATCGCACAAGAATACCAACCCGCACTTAGGGCCATGGAACATGAGCACATAGCCTACGCCCCCAAAACCTGGCACCACACTCGATTGCCCACCAAGTCCCTACCGCAAGGCAGTGAACTGGCGCCTATGGTGGCCCACGGCTTCTACCGGGCCGCGCGCGAGCTTGGGCACAGGGTCGACTTTGCTCTGCACAACGCCGGCGGAGTGCGCACCTCGCTGCTCGCCGGTGATGTCAGCCAGGCGGATATCGCCGGACGCATGCTGCCTTTTGCTATCCCCTTAGTGTGCTATCAGCTACAAGCCAAGCATCTGGCATTAGCCCTAGAGGGAGCGATTAATGCCGCCATCAACAACGGCGTTCAAAGCACGGGCACCGGCAGTTTTCCCTACGCCTATCGCCTCGGCTATCGATACGATGCCAAGGCTCCGGCCGGTCAACGGCTAACCCAGCTCAAGCTGTTTACCGAGCAAGACCGTTGGCAAGTACTCGACCCTGAACAGTGGTTATGGGGAGTGAGCTCAGCCTATACCGCATCAGGCAAAGAGGGCTACCAGGCACTGCAGCAACGCAAGCAATCGCTTACCTTGCCGCTGATGATGTCAGACTCCTTTATTCAGTTATTACAACATCGTTCACTAGACACGCTTCAGGTGGCTTTTGAACTGGATTTCAACAACTAATGACAAGCACAGACTCAATCACAACCACCAAAGACTGGCTACTACGCGAAGTTATTGGGCTCAATTTGTGTCCATTTGCCAAAGTGCCTTATGACGAGCAACGCATTGGCTATCAAGTCAGCGACACCGATAGCATAGAGCCTGCGCTAAGTGAACTGGTGGAGGCGTTTCTCGATTTGCTCGATAGTGATGACATTGAAACCAGCCTACTGATCTATCACCAAGGCTTTAGCGATTTCGATGAGTTTTGGGAGTTGGTGGGTTATGCCGAGGACTTGATGAATCTACAAGGGCTTGACCAGGTATTTCAATTGGCGCACTTTCACCCAGACTATTGCTTTGAAGGCTTGAATCCCGACGACCCGGCCAATCAAACCAATCAAAGTCCGCTACCCACGCTGCACCTAATTCGCCATTCCAGCTTGGAAATGGCCAAGCGCAGCGGCATTGATATCGATAAAATTCCCGATCGCAATCAAGAACTAATGCGCAAGCGCGCCCGCCACAAAGACCCCGATACAAAGACTAAGTGCTGAGCCGACGCGCCCTTTTGTTACAGGCAATAAAAAAGCATCGCTGTGCGATGCTTTTTTGCGTCCCAATGACTGATTCAGGCTTAGCCGTGACAGTCGGCGCACTTCTCGTCACTAGCATCTAGCTCAGGCTTAGTATCAGCCGTGTGCTCGTGCATTTCGTGACAGTCAGTACAGTTCACTACGTCTTCGTGAGTTGGGTGTGGCTCATCCATGTCTGCCATGCCGCCATGACAGTCAACACAAGTCCCATTCTCATGAGCTAGATCTGCTGATGGCTCGCCATCGGCGTGACAGCTTTCACAGCCACCCGCTTCAGCATGAACATCAGCCAATACGTCGCTCGCGTGTACTGCTGGCGACAAGGCCAACATTGCAAAGCCCGCTCCAAACAGTGCACTTAACAGTTTATTGCTCACAGTTTTTCTCCCTAACAACTAAAAAAAACGCTTGCCATCATAACGGCAAGCGTTTCGTCATACTGTGCTGTAGCTCACTGAAAAATCATCGGTATTTCCGATACTTACTCGGAACGAGTACCACTTTAGAGCTAGCCGTGACAATCAGCACACTTTGGATTTCCCTCGAAGGTAGGAACTTGACCTACATTCATGTCGTGGACTTGGTGACAATCTGAACACACAACGGCATCTTCGTGGGTCGGATGGGGTTCATCCATATCCGCCATACCGCCGTGACATTCGACACACATGGCATTTTCATGGGCACCATCTGCGGATGGTTCGCCGTCAGCGTGACAGCTTTCACAACCGTTAGCATCAGCGTGCATGTCCGCAATGGACTGATCAGCCGCGTCAGTTAATGGTGCAAATGCCAGTACAGCTAGCAGTGCGGCGAATAAGGCCGCGAATGTAAGTTTGCTCACAATAAGCTCTCCATAGTTATTCAACCTGCAGGGTTTGAATCTTTTTGGTGTTCCTTAAAATCACGCTTCCACGCCTTCGAGGTACTGACTACACCAACTATCACCCTAGCGAATGTGTGGCTAATTAGCAAACTTTAGCTCCGCCTAAAATAATTTAATTCAGGCACAAAAAAGGCAGCTTTAACGCTGCCTTTATCAACTAGGTCAATGGCTTAGCCTTGACGCAAACGAGCAATACGCTTCTCTAGCGGCGGATGGCTCATCAGCAGTTCGGCCATGGATTTCTTACCAGAAATACCAAAGGCAGCCATTTGCGCCGGCATGGTGCTCTCGGCGTTGCCTTTCAAGCGCTCAAGCGCTGCAGCCATCTTTTCACGGGATGACAATCGAGCACCGCCCTCGTCAGCGCGATACTCACGAATGCGCGAGAAGTAAGCCACAATGATCGATGCCAAAATACCCAGCAGTAGCTCCATCACGATGACCACCGCCATGTGTGCAAGAAAGCCCATGCCTTCGCCCTCTTCGTCGTTGCTGGCTACTACAGTGTTAACCGCACCAGCTGCCAAACGGGCTAGGAACATGACAAAGGTGTTCAAAACGCCTTGAATCAGGGTCAGGGTCACCATGTCGCCGTTGGCTACGTGGCTGACTTCGTGAGCCAGTACCGCTTCCACCTCGTCACGGGTCATGCCGTAAAGCAGGCCCGAGCTTACCGCCACCAGAGAATTGTCGCGGCTTGGCCCAGTTGCAAAAGCATTCATCTCAGGAGCGTGATAAATCGCTACCTCGGGCATTTTGATGCCCGCTTGTTGCGCCTGGCGAGCGACAGTGTCTAACAGCCACTGCTCATCGGCGTCGCGAGCTTGGTGAATCACCTGAGCACCTGTGCTCTTTTTGGCCATCCACTTGCTGATCAGTAGGCTGATAAACGAGCCACCAAAACCAAAGATGGCACAGAACACTAGCAGACCGGACATGGTCGAAGTGTTCACACCTAAGATGCTCATTACGATACTGGCAACTACCAGAATCGCCATGTTAGTCGCGAGAAATAACAGCACGCGTTTCATTCAGAATCCTCAATTTGAGTTTGTTCGTTATCTGAAAGACATAATATGTCCGAAAAAACAGATTTCAAGGCCTGCTAGCTGAACGGATTGTAAAAATTTATAAAACCAACCTTTTGGTAACTTTGGTGCAACACGCCGTACTAGGTGTACAGAGCCCATTTGACATAGTGCATGACCGATGACAGGCTAGCTGAGTTTTAGAGCCAAGTAGGCCCCCTATTAGCGCCCCAATAAGTGTAACTCACCGGCGTAAAACCGCTCTATTTTCATATGCTTCAGGCTTGTGCTTTGGTACTTGCCTACCCGACCACTAGCAAGGAACTATTATGGCTTTTAATGCATTAATGCTGTCTGCATCTCGAGTCGACGACACCCCATATCTCGCACATGCGCTGTCTTTCATCGAGCCACTGACCCAAGCCAGTCCTGGCGAATGGCTATTTGTGCCCTACGCGGGGGTGAGCTTTAGCTTTGATGACTACTTGGATAAGGTCAATCAGGCACTTTCTCCTATTGGCGTGAGCCTAAAAGGCGTGCATCAATGCGACAATCCTGCCGAATCGATTGCCAACGCTGCCGGTATTATGGTGGGTGGTGGCAACACCTTTGCTCTGCTTAGTCGACTCTACCAAAACGACTTATTGGAGCCACTAAAAGCGCGTTTGGCTGAGGGTATGCCCTACATTGGCTGGAGTGCTGGCTCAAATATCACAGGTGCCAGCATACGCACTACCAACGACATGCCGATTGTTGAGCCACCGAGCTTTAACGCCTTGGCGTTGTTGCCGTTTCAGCTCAATCCTCATTACACCGACTACCAGCCACCAGGGCACAATGGTGAAACCCGCGCCGAACGCTTACTGGAGTTTTGTTGTTTGAACCCGGACACGCCAGTGGTAGGCATCCAAGAAGGTAGCGCGTTGCGATTGCAGGATAAAACTTTGACGCTGCTCGGTGACAAGCCAGGCTATTTATTCCACGGCGAAAAGCAAAAAGTCACTATCCCGGCGGGCAGTGACTTGTCCGAACTGCTTTAATTGGTCGAATTTGAGGCTGTCGGGCCTGCCAGTTAATTAGCTAGTTTGAAAGCTATCTGGAAAGTGCAGATACTCGGCAGCCGCTTCGACGCTCACCCGTTGCAAGTAAGGCACGACCCCAAAGCAAGGGGCATCGATAGCCTGGGTCAGATAATCCACGTTGTCCTGAAAATAATCCATATCCGGCTCCACTTGATTGGCGACCCAACCTGCCAAGGTCACACCGCGAGCCTTGAGATCCGCCACCGTGAGCATGGCGTGATTTAAGCAGCCAAGCTTAACCCCAACCACCAGCAACACAGGCCAGCCTTGTTGCTCAACCCAATCCGCCATAGTTTCGCTTTGATTAAAAGGCAACAACCAGCCACCAGCCCCTTCCACCAGAGCAAAATCTAAGTCTTTAAGCGCGTCAAAATCCATCACCTGGTTTAACAGCTCGCAGCAAAGCGACACGTTTTGCTCAGCCGCCGCAATATGCGGTGCAATCGCCGGTTCAAACGACAGAGGGTTGACCGTGGCGTACTCCAATTCGGTGTTGGCCGCCGCCATTAGCGCTTGCGCGTCGGCGTTGCGAAGCCCGGCTTCAGTGTTATCGCACCCTGACGCAATCGGTTTAAAGCCCGCGGTTTTGCCCTTAGCTAAGGTCAACAGTGCCGCGCTAATCAGGGTCTTTCCGGAATCCGTATCGGTTCCTGTGATAAATAGAGTCACAGTTTTAATCCTCTGAAGTAGGCTATCTGATAGGTCAAAGGCAGACCGTGTTCACAGCGCTGGGCTTCAAGGTGCGCTTGCACCTCGCGCCACCAGGTTTTACCTCTAAGCCCAGGTGAGCGTTGCTGACTGTGATTCGCCCCGACCCCGCGCAAACTGTTGAGCAAGGTTTTCACCGAATCGAAATGGGCGGTTTCGGCGCGGCTCTCCAAATTGACCTCAAAGCCCGCTTGCGTCAGTTGACTCAGCCAAGCTTTTGCCGGAGCAAAGCGATTCACACTAAACCCGCTCTGGCAATCTGACGATTGAAGTTCACTCAGGCTGCCTTGCACCACTACAGCTAAATATAGTCGACCGCCGGAGCTCACCACACGGCCAAGCTCAGAACAACTGCGCTCCACATCGCACCACTGCAGCGCCATGCTAGACACTAAAGCATCGAGACTCTGTGATTGCAGTGGCAACGACTCGGCGTCGCCTTGCACCACATAGGCCTTATTAGGGCGGGCTTGTTGCAGCATGGCGTGAGATAAATCTAGGCCTATCCACTGGCCTTGGGTCTTGAGCGCCGAGTCGATTTGTGTGCCAGGCCCGCAGCCCAGATCCAGCACTCGACCCGTTAAATTGGCGCCCAGTAGCAGATGGCGTGCCACTCGCGTCTGCAATTGACTATGACAGGCATAAGTACTGGCGGCCGAATCAAAGGCCTGAGCAACGGCGGACTTATCGTAACTCATCGAGCACCTCCGCCAATGCGTCGGTCAAGCTTTGAATTTGCTCGGCGCTGTGACGTGCGCCAATGGTAATCCGTAAACGCGCACTGCCGGCCGGAACCGTGGGAGGCCGAATCGCTCCTACCAAAATCCCGCGCTCGCGCAGCTTTGTCGCCAGTTGTAATGCTTTATCCGACTCACCGCATAGCAAGGGTTGGATTGGTGAGTCACTGTCCATCAAGGGCAAGTTCAGAGCTTTGGCGTTGCGTTTAAACAATTCGAGATTGGCGAGCAGTTGTTCACGGCGACGTCCCATTTCGATTTGCTCAAGAGCTGTAATCGCCGCTTGCGCCATCGCCGGTGACAGCGCGGTGCTGTAGACATAGTGACGACCAAAGTTTTGCAAGTAGTCGATAAGCGGACCGTCAGCCAATATCGCAGCTCCCTGACAGCCCATGGCCTTACCAAAGGTCACCACCAGGCAATCGGGACGGCAAAGTTCGCTGGCACCAAAGCCGGTGGCACCTAACACACCAAAACCGTGGGCATCGTCTACGATGAACAAGTCACCACGGCTGTGTGCCAATTGTTGCAACTCCGCCAAGGGGGCAGTGTCACCGTCCATCGAATACAGACTCTCGCACACCACAGCACCCTGCCCCTCAAGTCCCTCGGCTAACTTACGCGCGTGCAACAGGTCGTTGTGGGCAAATCGTTTGAGTTTGGCTTTGGTGGCGCGCATACCATCAATGATTGAGGCGTGTACCAACTTGTCCGCCACAAAGTAATCGAGCGAGTCGCCTAGCGCGCTCATCAGACACTGATTGGCAGCAAAGCCACTGCAAAACAAAATGGCCTGAGAGTAGCCAGTCAACTGACACAGGGCACGTTCCAAGTCCCGGTGGGCCGGGTGATAGCCGCTCACTAACGGAGAGGCACCACTGCCGCTGCCTAACTCAAGGGCGGCATCGGCCAGGGCTTGCGCCATCACTTTGGAGTGGGCAAGACCTAGGTAATCGTTGCTGGCAAAGTTCATGAACGCCTGCGAGCCACTGTCCTCAAGCGGGGCTAGCGTCAAGCGACGCTGGCGCTTAAGTCCTGCTTGTTGCTGAGCTTGTAGGCGCTCGCTTAATCGAGCGCGTGCGTCCGTGTTAGTTGGCTGCGGCATCGTAAAACTGGTTGCTGGCCTTAGCGCTTAATTGCGCTTGAGTTTCTAGTACTTGCTCGTATGCCACAGGATCACCGGCGGATGGGGTTAAACCCAAACGATTGAATAGCTGATGGTCGTCCGACTCTTCAGGGTTGGCTGTGGTCAAGAGTTTACAGCCGTAGAAAATGGAATTGGCACCGGCGAAGAAACACATGGACTGTAGCTCGTCGGACATTTTCTCGCGACCGGCAGACAAGCGAATACGCGATTCTGGCATCATGATCCGCGCCACCGCAATAGTGCGCACAAACTCAAGCGGGTCTAGGTCGTCCAAATCAGATAACGGTGTACCCGCTACTTTCACCAACATGTTAATTGGCACGCTGTCCGGGTGTTTTTCCATATTAGCCAGCGCCACTAACAAGCCGGCGCGATCTTTGGGCTGCTCGCCCATGCCAACAATACCGCCGGAGCAGACTTTCATGCCCGCATCGCGAACGTGAGACAGAGTATCTAAGCGATCTTCGTAGGTACGAGTAGTGATAATATCGCCGTAAAACTCAGGGCCGGTATCCAAGTTGTGGTTGTAGTAATCCAGACCGGCGTCCGCCAGCTCGGCGGCTTGATCGGCGGTGAGCATGCCTAGGGTCATGCAAGTTTCCATGCCTAGGTCTTTCACGCCTTTGATCATTTGCAAAATGTAAGGCATGTCTCTTTGATTAGGGTTGCGCCAAGCGGCACCCATGCAAAAACGGCTAGCACCAGCGTTTTTGGCTTTCTCCGCCTCTTCGAGCACTCGCTCCACTTCCATCAAGCGCTCTTTCTCAAGACCCGTGTTGTAGCGCGCGCTTTGCGGACAGTACTTGCAGTCTTCTGGGCAGGCACCTGTCTTGATCGATAACAAGCGACTCACTTGCACCTGATTGGGGTCAAACACACGGCGGTGGGTACTTTGAGCTTCGAACAACAGGTCATTCATCGGCTTGGCAAATAGGGCTTGAACTTCCGCAACGCTCCAGTCGTGGCGCAGTGATAATTGGGACATAGGGTTTGAGTCTCTTTAATTTTTATGGCGTTTTATTGCGTTTTTATCGCGTCAAATAGGGCTTAGCCTAGCGCTCGATGGATTTCTTGATGAAACCCTAAATCAGAGTGCTAGCACTTAGGCTGAATGTTAGCTAGGATACCGTCAGCAAGGTCACTGTCAACGCTGACCACCCAGCACAAGTTTACTAACGATTAAAAATTAACCAATGAATCTTGATTTTGATCGCCAACACATTTGGCACCCTTATACCTCCACCACCAACCCACTGCCGGTATACCCAGTCGCCAGTGCCGATGGTGTACACATTGAGCTAGAGGGCGGTCAGCGTTTAATCGATGGGATGAGCAGTTGGTGGTCTGTGCTGCACGGCTACAACCATCCGGAGCTAAATCAGGCGCTTGTCGAGCAGAGCAAGAAAATGTCTCATGTTATGTTTGGCGGCTTGACTCACGCCCCAGCCATTGAGCTCTGCCAACGCTTGGTTGAAATCAGCCCAGATCCAATGACTAAGGTGTTTTTAAGCGACTCGGGCTCGGTGGCGGTGGAAGTGGCGATGAAGATGGCCATTCAATACTGGGCCGGCCGCGGTAAGCCAAAAAAACAGAAGTTCGTTAGCCTAGCTCGCGGCTACCACGGCGACACCATGGGAGCCATGAGCGTTTGCGATCCTCACACAGGTATGCATTCCCTGTTCGCCGATGCCCTGCCTAAACAATGGTTTGCCGAGGCGCCACAAACCCCATACGGCGAGCCATTGCGCGAAGGTGATATTGACTCCCTCGCCGAGATTTTATCGACCCACAAAGACAGCATCGCTGCGCTAATTGTCGAGCCTATTGTGCAAGGGGCTGGCGGTATGCGCATCTATAGCGCCGACTACCTCAAGGCAGCAGCAGCCTTGTGTAAAGAGCACGATGTGCTCTTGATTGCCGATGAAATCGCCACCGGCCTTGGACGCACCGGCACCTGGTTTGGCGTGGATCACGCCGGTATCACGCCGGACATCATGACTCTGGGCAAAACCCTGACCGGCGGCTATATTACGCTCGCCGCCACTTTGTGCTCGAATGAAATCGCCGATGGTGTGTGCGCCTCTGAAGCCGGTGTGTTTATGCACGGTCCAACCTACATGGGCAACCCCTTAGCCTGTGCGGTGGCCAATAAAAGCCTTGAAATCCTGCAACGCAATCAGTGGCAAGAAAAGGTCAACGCGATTCAAGTTCAGTTGACTCGAGAGCTGGCGCCTGCCCGCGACTATGATTCGGTTGTGGATGTGCGCGTGCTAGGCAGCATTGGTGTAATACAGCTGAAAAATGATGTGGATATGGCGAAGCTTCAGGCCCTGTTTGTCGAACGTGGCGTGTGGATCCGTCCGTTTGGCAAACAAATCTACATCATGCCTCCCTACGTGATTGAGCCTGATGACTTATCTAAGCTGACCAATGCGATGCTGGCGGCGGCGAAAATTAGCTAATAAGAAAGGCCGGCGATTCGTCGGCGTTTCGATAACTAGCCACCTCGGTTAGTGGTCGCAACTTTGTGCTTGGCATAGCTTATAGTTTCGCCAATGGGCAAAGGCCAGTACGCTAGCTCCGGCCATGGTGAACAACTTCTCGCCCAGCTCGCCCACCAAGTCGTGGCCAAATAGCGCAGTTCCTGCCAGCAAACCTATCCCAGCAAGGATGCCCAACATCACTTTGGCGTCCTTGTGACGTGTGCAGCCCAGAAACGCCGCGATAGCGCTGCAAGGCAAAATCAACCAAAGCAGTAGCATGTGGAAGACGTGCTCATCGCCCATGATAGCGGCAAACGATGGTACGGTGGCCAACAGCACAGGCGTCAGCAAACAGTGCAATGCGCACAGTCCCGAAGCGCCGATAGAAAACTTGTCGAGTAGAGTTTGCGCAGTGGATTTTGCTTTCAATTTGAATCCCTTACTGTATTGAAGTCAAAGCATTGGGACTAAGCATAACACTAACTCGCCCATGTTAGTGAGAATCATTTTCAAAAACAGACCGTAAAAAAGCCGACACTCGCTGTCGGCTTGTTCAATGCTGTTCTCTATTTTTTAGGCTCTAGCCTAATTCAATCACAGCATCCGATTGTAAGGTGCTCGAGCAAGCCAGCACATAGCCCTCGGCAAGCTCTTGCTCACTCAGGCCAGTTTGACTGGTTCGAGTAAACTCCCCTTCGGTTACTTTGCATTTGCAGCTACCGCAAATCCCCGAACGGCAGGCGGCAATGATAGGCAGCTGCATGTCTTCCGCCGCCTCCAGCACGCTAGCGTTTTTAGCCAACTCGGTGGCTTTGCCAAACGCCGGCGCGCTCACCTGAATTTGGCTTGAAGCGTCTTGGCTTAAAGTATCTGCGACTACCGGAGTGAAGCTCTCTTTGTAAAAGCGAGCCATGTCAAACCCGCGGGTCGCCAAGCAATCCTCAAGAATCGCCATAAAGGGCTCCGGCCCACAGGTGAACACCGCAGTGTCGGCTAAGTCATCAATCAAAGCATCAAACAAGGCTTGGTTTAACAGACCAAAGTGATGGGCTGGATCCGCGACCTCAGACAACACCAGCTCCAATTGTAAATTTGAGTGTTGTTCAGCTAAGGCTTGGATCTCACTAGCAAATATCCAATCCTCAACACTGCGAGCAAAGTGGACAAAGCGAATCGGGGCAGTTGAACCTTGGCTAACAAGCTCACGAGCCATGGACATTACCGGCGTAACCCCACTGCCAGCGCTAATCAGTAGGTAGTTAGGTGCCTGAGTATCAGCGTTTAAACTAAACTCACCGGTGGCATGGCTCATACCGATGGCCATCCCCGGCTGCAGCTTGTCGATGAGATGATTCGACATTTGCCCGCCTTCCACTCGCTTGATAGTCAGTGCTAACACATCCGTCTGACTCGGCGACGATGACAGGCTATAGGCCCTTTGCAAAGCCTGACCATTGACCTCGGCTTCTAGTAAAACAAATTGGCCCGGCAGGTAGTCCATTCCCTGACGGTCGAACTCAAATGTCACGGTATCTGCAGTTTGCGCGACTCGTTTGCGGCAAACTCGTTTGGGTAAACTCATGTCAGTCATACTTGCTCACTCAAAAAAAAGAGGCGCTAGGGTTCACTAGCGCCCAAATGGAGTACCAACGAAAATCGCTGGATTTAGTGAACGGCCAGGCAGTCTGCCAAGTCTTGCTCAACAGTGGTGATTAGCTTCAGGCCAGTCATTTCGTTAAGCGCGGTCAGCAGGTTGTCGGTCAAGAAAGCAGGAGCCGTCGGCCCTACTCGAATGTCCTTGATACCCAGTGCTAGCAAGGTCAGCAAAATCGCAATCGCTTTTTGCTCAAACCAAGACAAAATCAGTGACAGAGGCAGTTGGTTTACATCGCACTCAAACGCATCCGCCAAGGCTAGCGCCAACTGAATGGCAGAGTAAGCATCGTTACACTGGCCAACGTCCAAGAAGCGTGGAATGCCGTTGATGTCGCCAAACTCAAGATCGTTAAACTTGAACTTACCGCAGGCCAAGGTCAGCAAAAGGCTGTCTTGAGGGATGGCTTTGGCCAGCTCGGTGTAGTAGCTGCGCTCGGCCTTGTCACCATCACAACCGCCTACCAAGAAGAAGTGCTTAATGTTGCCAGCCTTCACTTGTTCGATAACCGCTGGTGCGGCTGCCATTAGCGCGTTGCGAGCAAAACCTGTGGTGGTGTAGTGCGGGATCTCGTCGTATTGGAAGCCATCTAGCTCAAGGGCTTTATCAATCACAGAACTAAAGTCGTCACCTTCCAAGTGAGTCACACCCGGCCAGCCAACAATGCTACGAGTGAACAGACGATCGGCGTACTGACCCACATTCGGGTCAATCAGGCAGTTCGAGGTCATGACAATGGCGCCAGGGAAGTTCGCAAATTCAGTCTGCTGGTTTTGCCAAGCAGAGCCATAGTTACCCACCAAGTGCTCGTATTTGTTTAGCTCTGGGTAACCGTGGGCAGGCAGCATCTCGCCGTTGGTATAAACATTAATGCCCTTGCCTTGGGTTTGAATCAAGATTTGCTCTAAATCGCACAGGTCGTGACCAGAGACCAGAATGGCTTTACCCGCCACTGGCTTCATGTTGACCTTGGCCGGCGCTGGGTGACCAAACTTGCTGGTCTCACCGCGATCCAGCATTTCCATCACTTGGTAGTTCAAATGGCCAATCGCCATTGCAGTTTCAAGTAGCGGGTCCATTTCAGTGGGGTCTTGGCCCAAAAGCGCCATGATGCGGTGGAATTCAGCAAACACTTGAGCGTCGGTTTGCTCCAGAACGCGAGCGTGCTCGATGTAGGCCGCGACACCCTTTAGGCCATACAGGCACAATAGGCGCAAACCTAGGATATCTTCGTTGATTTCCGCCAGTCCACGGTTAACCGCTGCATTTGGTGCAGCTTGCAAAAGCGCGGCTTTTTCGATGCTGATATCAAAGTCAGCGGCACCGCCTAGGGGTTGTAGCGCGTCACCAGCCAGCATAGCGGCATTTTCCACTAGCTGCTTTAAACGGTCTCTGTGATTTTTGGCGTTAGCGATGAAGTCGATAATACGTTCTTCATCGAAGTTCACATTGGTCAGGGTTGAGAAGAATGCCTTAGCAACATAAGCGTCGATTTGTGGTTCAACGATATCGTATTGGCGAGCCAGATTCGCATAACTAGACACCCCTTGCAGCAAATAAACCAGCACGTCTTGCAGGTCTGAAATCTCTGACGTCTTACCACACATGCCTTGTGAGTAAGCGCAGCCTTTAGCCACTGGAGTTTGAATGGTGTGCTCGCATTGAATACAGAACATATAGTCTTCCTACTTGTTGTCATGGTGCAGCGTGTGAGACTCATCGAATACAGTGCTGCACGAATTGGCGATATCAATTGTCTGCTTAGAACATTGCAGAGCCTGTGCCAACATTAAAAAACTATATTTATTAATGATTTAGATAAGTACCAGCGAAGCCTGATGTGCTTTTGACAACAGCGATTTCGTTGTAGAAAAGACATCAGGATGTCATTTTGACATCCTGAGTGGTGTTAGATTTGATGCTCCTCGGCCCAGTCTTTCAGTTGCTCAAGTATGTTCAAACTCGAGCGCCCAAAGGGGGTAATACTATAGGCCACAGCAATCGGTCGGTCACTTAGCACCTCTCGCTCAATTAACCCCTGCTCTTCCATTTCTTTTAAGCGTTGGTTGACCATCTTTTTGCTGGCACCGCCGAGCATGCGTGCCAGATCGTTAAAGCGTACCGGCTCGTCTTTTAAGTGCCATAGGATTGAGCCTTTCCACTTACCGCCAATGATGCGCATACCGCGCTCAATGGGACATGGCTCCAAACAAGGCTGTATCGCTTCTTTTTGACCATTGGCTTTGGTTTGTACCTTAGCCATCACTTCTGCCATTTGAGTTTCTCCGCCTTTGTGGCACCCAATTAGAATATTGAATACAGGTTACCAAAAGTATACTGGTTGATATTGGTAACCAATGGTAGCAGAATGCTCAGCAACAGGCCAGACGGCCAATTAATACTCAGGAGCAACACCCATGAACGTGCTAGTTATCAACACTCACCAAGCCTATCCGTTTTCCGAAGGCAAACTCAGCCAGGCCATGGTGGACTTAGCGAGTGAAGTCGCCAAGGGCAAAGGCCACCAAGTGCAAACCACCGCCATGAGCGACGATTACCAAGTGGAAGCCGAAATTGAGAAACACCTTTGGGCTGACTTGGTCATTTTGCAAATTCCAGTGAATTGGATGGGCGTACCTTGGTCGTTTAAAAAGTACATGGACGAGGTCTACACTGCCGGCATGATGGGTGCTTTGTGCGAAGGTGATGGGCGCAGTCACGAAGACGCCGGCGCGCAATACGGCAGAGGCGGCAAGCTCAACAACACTCGTTACCTTATGTCCCTGACCTTTAATGCCCCGGGTGAAGCCTTTGATGACGAAAAACAGTACCTGTTTGAAGGCAAGAGCGTGGATGACCTTTTCTTCCCAATGCATATGAACTTCCGCTTCTTCGGCATGACAGGCCTACCGACCTTTGCTAGCTTTGATGTGATGAAGAATCCGGATACCGAGAACGACCTGATTCGCTACCAACAGCACTTGAATCAAGTCCTGTAAACCACCGAGTCCACTAACCGCTTAGGAGTTTTCAATGTCTCAGCACAAACTGGCCGCCGGTGCGGCTTTCCCACAACTCACCGTGACCACCTTTGACGGCCAACAAGTTCAATTGGGTACACCCCGCGCCGATTCCGGTGCCAACTGGCAAATGGTAGTGGTCTATCGAGGCCGTCATTGCCCTTTGTGCACCCGCTACCTCAATCAACTGGAGCAGTTCAGAGAAGAGCTGTTACAAACCGGTGTGGATATCATCGCAGTCTCAGCGGATTCTAAAGAACAGCTAGCAGAGCACAAAACCAAGCTGGAGGTGGGTTTTCCGCTGGCCTACGGATTGACGCAAGCGCAAATGGACGCGCTGGGTGTGTACGTGTCGTTGCCGCGCTCGCCTCAAGAGACTGACCACAACTTTGCCGAGCCAGGATTATTTGTGGTGAATGAAGAAGGCAATTTGCATGTAGTGGATATTTCTAACAACCCATTCGTGCGACCAGAGTTGCAGTCGCTGGTGAACGGACTGCGTTGGATTCGAGATCCGGACAACAACTATCCGATACGCGGAACTCGTCAGGACGACAGCTCGCAATTGCAGTACCGTTAATCATTTACCTCAGCGACTCAAAAGGATGGCAATTCGCCATCCTTTTTTATTGTTAGTAACAAATCATTCACAAATGAGACACAAGCTGTACACAAGCAAGCTGCCGCGTGACCCAGTTCTCACTCAGTTGCATTAAAAGTGAGCGATAGATTGCACTTTTTAGACATTTCATTGAACTCCTCACTACAGAAACTTAACCTCCGTGAAAGCGCTTACATTTTAAATTAACAAATGAGTGGGGCGCGGCTGGCAAGAATTAAAATAACCATCCTGCCAACGCTCATAAAAATAAAAAACCAGAGATCTAGTACACGGAGACCATCTAGATGAACAAGGGCCTTTTTAGTAAAACTCGAATTGCCACCAGCCTATGCCTTGCCTTAGGTATTGCTGGCATTTCAACTGTTCAGGCAGAAACTGCGACCGGAGCTGAAGACATCGAAGTCATTCAGGTCAAAGGTATTCGCGGTAGCTTGCAAAAGTCACTGAACACCAAGCGCGACGCCAACGGCGTTGTCGATGCCATCACCGCAGAAGACATAGGCAAGTTCCCCGACACTAACCTTGCTGAGTCACTGCAACGTATTACTGGTGTGGCAATTGACCGTGTGAATGGCGAAGGTTCTAAAGTGACGGTTCGTGGTTTCGGTCCTGAATTTAACTTGGTTACACTAAACGATCGCATCATGCCTACCGCTCAAGCCAGCGGTGAGTCTACTCGCTCGTTTGAGTTTGCTAACTTGTCATCCGATAGCGTCAGCGCTGTTGAAGTGTACAAGACAGGACAAGCCAATCTGGCCTCTGGTGGTATCGGCTCTACCATCAATATTCGCACTGCTCGTCCGTTTGACAATCCAGGCACCAAAGCCAGCTTTGGGATCAAAGGTCATCACGACACTGGTGTTGTTACTGGCGATAAAGTGACCCCTGAGCTATCCGGTATCTTGAGTCAGACTCTGATGGACGACCGCTTTGGTATCGGTTTGTCAGCATCGCACACTGTGCGTAACTCCAACATCAAAGCCGCAACCGTTGACGGTTGGCGTCAGTTCAAAGGTGCCGACTTGTACGCCGGTGGCCTGAACCCTAACGCTAATGTTGAAGATAACAACCAAAACCCTTACGACAACTACTTCTACGCTCGTAACATTGGTTTTGCCAGCGAAGACATTGAGCGCAAGCGTACCAACGCCCAATTGGTGTTGCAGTTCGCTCCAGTTGATACGCTAGAGCTGACCGCCGACTACACCTACTCCAAGCTAAACGACATTTCGAATCGCGACACATGGGGTCTGTGGTTTGACGGTCCAGGCAGTGCTACCGATGCGGTTATCGATGAAAATGGCACCTTTGTAAAAGTGACCGAGCAAGGTGGTGACTACTCAGGCACCATGCACCAGGCTGCCACTGAGAACGAAAACAAATCTCTGGGCTTTAACGCCAAGTGGAACGTTAGCGACAACCTGACTCTGCGCTTTGACGCGCACAACTCATCAGCGACCTCTGACGGCGACTTGGGCGATAGCATCACCAGCCGCTTCTTTATTGCCGGCGCACTAAACATTGCCGACAAATTCTACGATGCCAGCAGCACTGAAATTCCGCTATTGGGCGCCAGCTACGGCACTCTAAATCCAGCGGGTGAACCACACCTACAGCCTGAAGACTACGCCACCCTTTTCGCAGGAGTGCTTGGTGGTCGCAACGAAACCAATGTGGCTCAGTACCAATTCGACGGTACCTGGGAAAACGCCAGCATGGATTCGCTGACCTCAATTGACTTTGGTTTGGCCTACACCGAAATGGACACCCACGCGCAATCGGGCTACTCGCAGCACAGCGCGGGCTGGTACGGCAATAAAGGTCAAGTGGCTGATTTCATGAGCTATGTGGGTCTTAGTGGTAACTTCCTGGACGGTTTCTCAGGTGGTGGCAGCGATATGCTGATCCCTTACTACTACACCTACGACCAAAACGAGTTGATGGCGTGGGCTGAGAATGAGTACGACGTAACTTACGGTCTAGATGGCTTTAGCGATGATCACAAGATCAAAGAAAAGACCACGTCGGCCTTTGTTCAGTTCAACGTTGAAGGCGAGTTTAACAACATGCCTATCTATGTGGTTGCCGGCCTTCGCTACGAGCAAACCGACGTTGAAGCGTCGAGCTTGCAGCGCCAGGCAGAAAGCATCTTCTGGATGACACCAACCGAATGGGGCACTAACTACTCAGACGACTGGACCCCGACCGACGAGAAGAACGACTACCGTTACTTCCTGCCAAACCTAGACGTTAAGCTGGAAATCCAAGACAACTTGTTAGCTCGCTTCTCGTATAGCAAGACCATGACTCGCGCCAATCTAGGTGCAATGCGCGCTACCACCTCACTAACAGCTCAACCAAAAGTGGGCGGTCGTACTGGTTTTGCCGGTAACACCCAGTTAAAGCCTTACCTGTCTGACAACATCGACCTGTCACTTGAGTACTACTACGGCGATGCCAGCTATGTGTCTTTGGGCTTCTTTAACAAGGACGTAGAAAACTTCCAGGTTAACACCACTGAGTACGTGTTCTTTGACCACATCAAAGACCCCTTCATCAGCGATGCGGCCAACCAAGCTCGCGAAGAAATCATCAATGCTGGCGGCACCCCAACCGACTACGAAGTGTTTAACTGGTTGATTGCCAACGGCTATGGCGATGAGAATGGCAACATTCAGCAAGCTGATGGTGACCCATTGGCGGAGTGGCAGATCATTCGTCCGAACAACGTTGAAGATCTGAACATCTACGGTATGGAGTTCGCAGCGCAACACTGGTTTGGTGAAACTGGTTTCGGTGCCGGTCTGAACTACACCTACACCAAAGGTGACACTCACTACGACGTTGAGAAAACCGACGAGCAGTTCGCCCTACCTGGTTTGAGCGATACCGCTAACTTCTCGATTTTCTACGACAAGTACGACTTCACCGGTCGTCTGGCCTACAACTGGCGTGACAAGTTCCTATCAGCCATGGGTCAAGCGGAATCTGGCGGTCCTGCACCTCAGTTCACCGAAGCCTACGGCCAGTTGGACTTCAGCCTAAGCTATGCCATCACCGAGCAAATCAGCCTGCAAGCCGAAGGCATTAACATCCTTGGCTCTAAGCAACGCATCCACGGCCGCTACGCCGAGCAGATGCTACGCTCGCAGCAAAACGAAGCTCGCTACGCCCTTGGCGCCCGTTTCGTTTGGTAAGCTAGCCTAAACGCAAAAAGCCGAGCCTTAGGTTAACTAAGTGCTCGGCTTTTTTGTGTCTGAGTGATTTTAGTCTTTCAGCCCTAAGCGCTTGGCCAATCGAAATAAATTGCCCCTATCCAGTTGCAAGTCTCTGGCGGTTTGCGCCCAGTTGCCCTGATTCTTTGACAAAGTATTAGCGATAATCTGACACTGAAACTGGTCCACCGCATCGCGCAATCCGTTTGCCGCTATCGGCGCGACAGCATTCTCATTACTTAAAGGCGCTTGCTCTGGCGTTGTTGAACCCACTGCAATTTCCAGATGCTCAAGGTCAATCCGCACTCGGCCATTAGCCCCCTGTCGAGCTTTCAATCCAGCTCTTAGCATCAGATGCTCAAGCTCGCGCACATTACCGGGCCAATCGTATTCTTGCATGGCTTTAAGCGCGTTGGGATGTAGCACAATCTGCTCAATGCCAAGCTTGTGTTGAGCTTGTTGTAAAAAGTGCCCCGCCAGCAGCGGAATATCTTCAATATGCTCTTTTAGCGCAGGCACTTTTACCGGGTAGACGCACAGCCTGTGGTATAGGTCGGCGCGAAACCGGCCCTGACGAACCTCTTCTTGTAAGTCTCGATTAGTGGCCGCAATAATGCGCACGTTAACCGTGACATTGGCATCTGCTCCTACCCGCTGAACTTCCCCTTGCTGCAACGCGCGTAACAGTTTGGCTTGAATGGCCAGTGACAACTCGCCGACTTCATCAAGGAATAAGGTGCCGCCATTGGCCAGTTCGAACTTGCCCATACGGGCTTGGTTAGCGCCAGTAAACGCGCCTTTAACGTGCCCAAACAGCTCGCTCTCAGCCACAGACTCGGGCAAAGCGGCGCAGTTTACGTGCACCAATGCCGCTTGAGCACGGCTCGATTGGGCGTGCAGGGTACGCGCCACCAGCTCTTTACCAGTGCCGGTTTCACCAGTGATCAACACAGACAATTGACTGGCCGCAACGCGCGCTATGTTGTCTTTTAGTTGTTGAATAGGGGCGCTATCGCCGACAATTTCGCCTTCGCGTAAACGCGCCTCTTGCACCAGCTCACGAGCGACCGCTTGTTGCTGTTGGCCCATGCGCTGCAGCGCATCGACCAAATTGGCGTTCTTAAGCGCCACCGCCGCTAGTGCCGAAAAGGTGGCCAGTAGCTCGTCGCTCAGTTGGTCAAACGCCCCTTGGGCCAGTGCATCAACCGTAAGCACACCCACTAACTCGCCCTCGGCGTACAAGCTACAACCGATACAAGCGTGCACGTCTAGGCTGCGCTCAATATCCACTGCCAAATGCCCATCAAACGGGTCTGGCAAATCACTGTCGTATTCAAAGCGCACCGGTTCTTGGCTGGACATGATGCGTTCAAGTCTGGGATGTGCGCTCGGCTCAAAGGCCTGGCCAATCAATTCAGGGGCAATCCCGTGTAAAGCAACCGGTACTAGCGCACGATTTTGAACAATGAGCAATGCCGCGGCATCGCAAGGAAAGACACTGGCAACGGTTTCAATTAGGCGCTGATAGCGGCGCTGGCTAGGCATTGCAGCGGATAGATCCAGCGCAATATCCAGTAATGCAGAATGAGTTTGAGCGTTTAAAACCACAACAACTCCGAGGGTCGACTCAAAGATTTAGAGCCTACTGAAGTAAGTCAGGTTGTCATATTAACAACCATACGGGGAATCGAAAGCGCGGACCCGCAAAAGTTGGCCCTAGTCCACAAAAACTACAGCAAACTACCCACTTCTATTTTGTCGCTACCGCCCATTTGTGCCAACTGAGCTAACAATAACTCAGCGGTAGCAAAAGCATCGCTTAGGGCGTGGTGGGCCTGATATTGGGGCAAGCGATAGCGCTGTCGACAAGCAGACAGAGTGAGATCGCCAGGCTTGATGGTTTGTTCGCGCATGGTGAGTCGGCGCTGCTCCAACACCAGCGTATCCACCCAAGGCATCTTAAAATCTTGCCCAGTTTGGCGCTGGGCCGTAACTCGCAGAAAGCCAAAGTCCAAGCCTCCGTGGTGCGCCACCGGCACAAACCCAGCCATTTGCTTGCACCACCAGTCAAAGGCTTGCTCTGGGCTCAGCGCCTGCTCTAGCTGATTGTCGTGAATTTTGTGAATCACCGCGCTCTGCCCCACGCTGCCGTCAATTTGCACATAAACGTGCTTACCACGGCCTGGCAAAATACAGCCGTCGATAATCGGCACCATGCCAATGGCTAACAACTGGTCTTGCTGAGCATCTAGGCCGGTCATCTCTAAATCAAACACCATCAGCCGTGCTTGATTAACCGGTGTGCGCCACTGCTCGCGTACACCTCCCAGCAAGGCGCGCTGCCAGTCGTGCTTAGCGCGCCACTCGCGCCAGCGCCAAACCCAAGGCGGCATTAGGCCATGCCTCTGGCGAACTTAAGCGCAAGACCCTGCTGACCTCTGTGAACCACCTGAAAGGCGTCTCTGAGCTGATGGCGGACGAACGAGGATACGGTTTGTGGCAGCAAGTAATTGCTGACTTCCAATCCTTTGGCAAATTGCTGCCCCTGATTGGACAGACGAGTATGACCAATGAACTCCTGCGCGTCTGCCAAATTAAGCAGGTCTTTATTGCTAATGAGCTTGGACTGAGTCAGGGCGCGAATACGTTCAAAAGTATTGACCTCACGCACGCCTTCGGCCAAGGCGTAAATACGCATGATGTCGGTAATAAGCGCGTTGCCCTTGTGCTTAAGGTCGATGCCCTTCACTTCTTTGCCATCGCGCTCTAGCGCAAACTTCTTGAAAAAGCCTAGCGGTGGTTTGGCATTTAGGGCATTGGCACTAAGGGCTGCCAGAAAAATTGAGTTGCCCTGAGTGCGCTCGAGAATTTGGTTTTGTAGCTCGTCTACCAGGCTTTTGGCGCCGTAAACCGCGCGAATATCAAAGAAGATTGAAGCGTGCATCAGTGCCTTAGGCGATGGCGTGTCGATCCAGTCAAAAAACACTTGTCGCCAACCATCTAGGCTACGACACCACTTGGGATTTTTGGCCATGATGTCACCGGGACAATGAACAAAACCGCATTCATTTAATCCATCGCACACCAAGTTGGCCAAATGCTGAAAGTATGCGCGCTCTTCAGTACTGGGCTCATGGGCCAGCAGCAGTCCGTTGTCTTGGTCAGATTTAGCCATTTGGTCTTGGCGACCCTGGCTGCCAAACGCCAACCAGGCGTACGGCATGGGCGGTGCACCTAACTGATCTTCTGCTAATTGAATCAAACGCTTAGTCAGCGCGTCGGTCACCAAAGTGAGCACTCGGCCAATCTCTTGTGCCCGCGCATCGGCGCTTATCATCGCCTGCAGTAAGGTAGGGATTTGACCACTGACTTCTACCACATCGGCCACACTGACGCAGCGATTCACTCGGTTGATTAAAAACAAAGGCTGGGAGCTTTGATTGCGCAGAATATCGGTACTGGTCAACACTCCCACCGCTTGACCATCGCGCACTACCGGCAAATGGTGAATGTGGTGATCGCTCATCACAAGATTGGCTTCAAACAGCGTCGACTTTTCGGAAATACTCATGGGATTGGCAGTCATCACTTGTGACATGGGGGCATCAGCGCTTAAACCCACCGCCAACACTCGGTTGCGTAGGTCTTTGTCGGTAACAATTCCTTTGAGTTCCCCCATGTGTTCCACCAGCACGGAGGACACTCGTCTATCTCGCATCAAACGAGCGCAATCTTGCACAGTGTCATTGAGTCCAACACTGACCAAATTGCGAGACATCAGCGAATCGACTCTCGATACGGAAGAATCGGTTTTGGTGGAATAGCGGGTTTGCAGACGCACTCGCTTGGCGTGGGCCTTGTTGAAGAAGCGGTCGAACTTGCGATTTTGTTGACGCAGGGTGTTAAAACACTCGGCATCGATACTCATTAGTAGGCCGTCTTCAAGCACTATCGCTCGATTGACCACCGCCTCACCGGTTAGCAGAGTGGGATAGCCAAATACACCACCGCGACTGAGTCGGTCCACCAGCTCACCGCTTGGCGTTCGTATCTCAAATGCGCCGCTAGACACCAAGTACAACTTAGGGTCTTGCTGACTCATAGGGACTTCTCCCTGAGCTTTAGCAAAGTATTGAATTTTGAGATCTCGAAGCGCCAAGCGCTGCTCGGATTCGGTTAGCTGACTAAATGGCAAAGTTTCGCGAAAAAATGCCATTACCTCTTGTAATTCAACACCATCCATCGCTTTAATAGTCCCAAGTCATTTGTTCCCGAGGAGCGTCATGGAATACCTTCCCCACCTACAAGCCCTATTATTACTCGGCGGCGTTTTGCTCGTCATTACGGCTTTAGTCAAATACATCGCAAGAACTAAAAATTATAATGCCGTTTGGCAGGTCTTCGTCAACAAACTCAATGATATGGCGATTGGCGAGTTCAAGCTATTCCGCATGGGTGTGCTGTTTTTGTTTATCGGGATCCTGGTTCGAATTGCCAATCTGATTATTTTTGGCCCTTAGTTTTTGCCGAAGAATAAGTGAGGCGAGAATGCGACTCTTGTATGTAATGGATCCCATGTGTGGCTGGTGCTACGGCTTTCAGCCCGAGCTAGAAGCCTTGTTGGCCAAGTATCCCAATGCCCAAGTGGATTGGATAATGGGCGGTTTGGCCCCGGATAGCCAAACTCCAATGGACGAGCAGCTTAGACAAACCATCGCCAGCTACTGGCATCAAATAGAAGCCAAGTCCCAAGTCAGCTTTAACCACGAATTTTGGACCCTCAACACGCCTTATCGCTCCACTTATCCGGCTTGTCGTGCGGTAATTGCCGCTGAGACAATACAAGCGAATAGCGCACAAGCGATGGCCAAAGCCATTCAAGCGGCCTACTACCAAGAGGCAAAAAATCCTTCACTCGAAACGACTTTGACGGCCTGTGCTAGCGGCATAGGTATCGATGAAGCGCAATTTGAAAAGACGCTGCACTCAGCACAAACCCAGCAAAGGTTGCAGCAGCAGCTTGATATTGCCCGTCAGCTGCAAGTTAGCGGCTTTCCAGCACTGTTTTACATTGACGAGAAACATCGCGCCTACCCCTTGGCATTAGGATTCAGCCAAACCGCCGAGATGGAGCAACGCCTTAGCCAAGTATTAGGCGTTGTGAACTAGTCTTTAGATAAACACCTGGTTGAGGCGATAACTTTGTCTTCTAGATTCTCAAAGTCCAAGACCCATGACTCTCTCATTTGAAACTCCTCGCCTTGTGGTGCTCGAGCTAGAAGAATCGCTCAAACCAGTCGAGCATACAGCGCTGATTGAGCGTATTCCTGAAATACTTATCTTCGACGTGGTAAAAGACCTACCGCCCTATTTTCAGCAGATAAACACGCCTCAACAGGCGACGCTGTGGCTTAGTGCCATGCTCGAGGAAAGTCATCTGCTCACTGTTAGCACACGCCAAGGCCAATTGATCGGGTTTCTGTTCGTCGCAAAAAGTACCCAGCCAGAAGCGCACATAGGTTATCTGTTGGCAAAAGACTACTGGGGTCAGGGGCTTGCCAGCGAGTTACTGCAGGGGTTTATTCATACGGTGTCGCAACAGGGGCACTGGCAAAAGCTGATTGGCGGAGTGGCCAAATCCAATACTGCCTCAATTGGGTTATTAGAGAAGCTGGGCTTTGTGGCTCGGCCGTCAAAACAAGAGGATTCTCTCTTTTTTGAGCTTGTAATCCCTCCAAAATACTCGCGCTAAAGGCGCTAAGTGCAAAAAAGGTGACCCTAGGGTCACCTTTTAATTTATTAGGCTTGCTCCAACACGCTCCGAATCGACTACTCCTTATATGTGAAGGCAGGCAGTCGCCCTATTTGGTTCGTGCTATTGCCCCACCAAGGGTCAAGCTAGATCAAACCTGTCGGCATTCATGACTTTCACCCAAGCAGCAACAAAGTCCTTGATGAACTTGTGTTGGTTGTCATCTTGCGCGTACAACTCGGCATAAGCGCGCAACACTGAGTTAGAGCCAAACACCAAATCAACGCGAGTGGCAGTCCACTTGGTTGCTTGAGTTTGACGGTCAACAATCGCATAACTGTTGCGCCCAGTCGGCTCCCAGCGGTAGTTCATATCGGTGAGATTGACGAAAAAGTCGTTGGTTAAAGCGCCTTTGTTGTCGGTCAATACCCCATAATCCGTGCCGTCAAAATTGGTATCCAGCACACGCATGCCACCGATTAGCACTGTCATTTCAGGTGCTGACAGACCCATTAACTGAGCTCGGTCGAGCAACAACTTCTCTGGCGTCACATCGAAATTGGACTGCAGGTAATTGCGAAAACCGTCATGCAGCGGCTGTAACACGGCTAACGATGCTGGGTCGGTTTGCTTCTCTAGCGCATCGCCTCGACCTTGAGTAAAGGGAACCTCTATCTCAAACCCGGCCTTTTTCGCAGCCTGCTCGACCGCCACAGAGCCCGCCAGCACAATCAAGTCCGCCATACTAATATCTGAGCCAAGCTCGTTCTTAATGGCAGACAATCCAGTGAGCACTTTACTCAAACGTTGCGGTTCGTTAGCGTCCCACTGATTCATCGGCGCCAGGCGAATACGCGCACCGTTGGCGCCCCCTCTATGGTCCGATTGGCGATAAGTTCTGGCGCTATCCCACGCGGTGGCAATCAACTCGGATGCGCTCAAATCTGAGCTTAGAATACTCGCTTTGAGCTTGTCGATGTCTTCAGCTGTAAGAACATGAGGCTGAGTGGGGATCGGGTCTTGCCAAATCAAATCTTCGCTAGGGACATCATCGCCAAGGTAGCGAGATTTAGGTCCCATATCTCTGTGGGTTAACTTAAACCAAGCTCGAGCAAAGGTATCGGCAAAATACTCTGGGTCTTGGTAAAAACGCTCGGAAATCTGGCGATAAATCGGGTCTTTTATCATCGCCATATCGGCATCAGTCATCATAGGGTTGCGACGGGTGCTCTCGTCAAACGCATCAACCGGCTTGTCTTCTTCTTTGATATCAACCGGTTCCCACTGCCAAGCACCGGCAGGGCTCTTGGTCAACTCCCAGTCGTAGTTAAACAGCAAGTAAAAGTAGCCGTTATCCCACTGTGTTGGGTTGGTGGTCCAGGCTCCTTCAAGGCCACTGGTCACGGTATCCGCCCCAATCCCGCTACCATTGCTGCCGATCCAGCCCAAACCTTGTTGCTCTGGCGCTTCAGCTTCAGGCTCAGGCCCTACCTTGTCAGCCGAACCATTACCATGCGCTTTACCGACCGTGTGACCGCCGGCTGTCAGCGCAACCGTTTCCTCGTCATTCATACCCATTCGGGCAAAGGTCTCTCTGACATCCTTTGCCGTTTTTAGAGGGTCTGGATTGCCATCTACACCTTCGGGATTCACGTATATCAAGCCCATGTGAACCGCGGCTAACGGATTGTCTTGCATATCACCGCTATTCGGGTTTACTCGCTGCTCGCTTTTACCCAACCACTCGTCTTCAACTCCCCAATCAATATCGTACTCGGGATGCCAAATATCCTCGCGTCCACCGGCGAAGCCAAAAGTTTTCAGCCCCATTGACTCGTAAGCCATGTTACCCGCCAAAATCATCAAATCGGCCCAGGATATTTGGTTGCCATACTTCTTCTTGATAGGCCACAACAAACGGCGGGCTTTGTCCAAATTGGCGTTATCCGGCCAGCTATTTAGCGGTGCCAAACGCAGGTTACCGGTTCCGGCACCACCGCGCCCATCCGCCATTCGATAGCTACCTGCTGCGTGCCAAGCCATGCGGATCATCAAGCCACCGTAATGGCCCCAATCGGCAGGCCACCAAGCTTGGCTATCAGACATGAGTTGTTTCAGGTCCTCTTTTAGCTGATTTAAGTCAAGACGTTTAAAGGCTTCTGCGTAATTAAACTCTGCATCAAAGGGGCTGGGCTTGCTGTCGTGTTGGTGAAGAATGTCGAGATTTAATGCCTCGGGCCACCACTTCATTGGGGTGTTCCCGACTTCCGCATTTGAGCCGTGCATGACGGGGCACTGCCCTGATTTATTTCCAGAATTCATATCTTAACTCCACATGGGTTATACAAGTTCACAAAGCAGTTTACTGGTTTCGTTATCCTTTGATTATCCTGACTAAACTAACTACATTGTTAAGCCTGGCTTAACAATAATAGACACTATGCCGAGAAACACGATAAATAGATTGAAACAAATGGCGGTTTTTTGCCACGTGGTTGATGCGGGTAGCCTGACCGGCGCCGCGCAACAACTCGGTATGAGTGCCTCGGCCATCAGTCAGCAGGTGACCCAGCTTGAGGAAGACCTAGGGATCTCACTGATCTATCGCTCAACTCGAAAAATCAGTTTGTCCGAAGCCGGCAAGCGCTATTACCAACACGGCAAGCGCATGATGAATGCCGCCGAGTGCGCCAACGACGAAATCGTTTCAGCCAAAGACTCCATTGAAGGTGAAATTAGGATCTCAGCTTTTGTGGGTATTGCAGCCTGGGTACTAGGGGACTTATTGCGCGCCTGTCTCGATGAGCACCCACAATTAAAGTTCAACATCACCGCCACCGACGCAGGCTGCGATTTGATCATGCAGCAAATCGATATCGCCATTGGTGTCGGGCAGCCGCAAAAATCCGATTACATTTACCATAGGTTAGGCACCATGGGGATTGGCTTGTATGCCAGCCCAAGCTACCTAGAGACATATGGCGTACCCAAAATCCCTGACGATTTAAACAATCATCATTGGATTGGTCACAACGAAAGCGCCGAAAAGGACAATCTCAATCCCTTATCCGATGTATTGCTATCGGATAGCAAAGGGAAAACTCGCTTGGTGCAACCTAGCTACCGAGTTAAGTCAAACGATTTGAATACACTAATTGGCCAAACACTTGCGGGGCTCGGGCTATGCGCTCTGCCCGAAATGGAAGTCAACGCCCTGTCCCATCGCGGTGGACTAACGCGAGTGCTACCCGACTGGACAATTGAGCCGCGCCCCATCTACGCACTAACCGTAGACAGAAAACTGCCCAACAAAGTTAAGGTGCTGCTCGACGCACTAAAGCAATATTTCGAGCGTTTGTAACTGCAACAACACAAACCAGCATGTGACCCCTGAGTAGCCGCTAGCAACGCCAAAAGCGCAGGTAAAAAGCACGCAGGCAAAAAAAAGGTGACCCAAAGGCCACCTTTCAAAGCAGAGAGACAATCAATCTCTAATGGTCAACCGCACCGCCAGCACCTTTCGGGTAGCGAATACTCTCAACCATGTCTTGCACTTCTTCTGGCGTGTTCTGAGTCACTTTAGACACCACAATCGCCACGATGAAGTTAAGCAGCATACCCAGAGTACCAATACCTTCTGGCGAGATACCGAACCACCAGTTGTCAGGCGTGTTGGCCGCAGGGTTTACGAACTTGAAGTAAATGATGTAAGCGGCGGTGAACAAGATACCGCTGATCATGCCGTAAATCGCACCTTCTTTGTTCATCGACTTCATGAAGATACCCATGATAATCGCTGGGAAGAAGGAGCTCGCCGCGAGGCCGAAGGCAAAGGCGACCACCTGCGCCACAAAGCCGGGCGGATTAATCCCGAGGTAACCGGCAATCATAATCGCCACCGCAGCCGCGATCCGCGCGTACATCAGCTCTTGTTTGTCGGTAATATCCGGCATCAAGTTTCGTTTGAGCAAATCGTGCGACACTGAGGTTGAGATCACCAGCAGCAGACCCGCCGATGTCGACAGTGCTGCAGCCACACCACCGGCCGCCACCAAAGCGATTACCCAAGCAGGTAGGTTCGCAATTTCAGGGTTGGCCAATACCATGATGTCACGGTCAATCTTCATCTCGTTGCGCTCATCGCCCGAGTAGAACATCTTGCCGTCGCCGTTCTTATCTTCAAAGGTGATAAGACCGGTTTCTTCCCAGTTCTTAATCCACTGAGGCGCTTGCGCGTATTCCACACCCTGCATGTCTTGACCGTTAATGGTCTCAATCATGTTTACACGAGCGAATGAAGCAACCGCAGGTGCAGTGGTGTAAAGCAGTGAAATAAATACCAATGCCCAACCGGCAGACAGGCGCGCATCCGATACCTTAGGTACGGTGAAGAAGCGCACAATCACGTGTGGCAGACCAGCAGTACCAACCATCAAGGCTGCAGTAATAAAGAATACGTCGATGGTGGACTTAGTGCCGTCGGTATAAGCGTTAAAGCCCAATTCCGTGGATAAGCCGTCGAGTTTATCGAGCAGATAGGTCCCGTCGGCCACTGTACTACCAAAGCCCAACTGAGGGATCGGGTTGTTGGTCATCAGAATAGAGATAAATACCGCTGGTACCAAGTAGGCACAAATCAATACACAGTACTGAGCCACCTGGGTGTAGGTAATACCTTTCATACCACCAAGTACGGCGTAGAAGAACACGATACCCATACCGATGATCACACCTGTGGTCACATCAACTTCTAAGAAGCGCGAGAACACCACACCAACACCGCGCATTTGACCGGCGCAGTAGGTGAAACAGATGAAGATGGCACAGATAACCGCAACGGTACGCGCGGTGTTAGAGTAATAACGGTCGCCGATGAAGTCTGGCACGGTGAACTTACCAAACTTACGTAGATAAGGCGCCAAACACAGAGCCAGTAGCACGTAACCACCGGTCCAGCCCATCAGGTATACGCCACCGTCATAGCCCATGAATGAAATCAGACCGGCCATCGAAATAAACGAGGCAGCTGACATCCAGTCGGCGGCGGTTGCCATACCGTTGGCTACTGGGTGTACGCCACCACCAGCCACGTAGAAGTCGTTAGTGGAACCGGCACGCGCCCAGATGGCGATACCGATGTACAACGCAAAGGTTGCACCAACGATGATAAAAGTCAGTAATTGCAAATCCATGGCTTAGTCCTCATGTACGTCGTATTTGCGGTCGATAGCGTTCATCTTGGCCACGTAGACGAAGATGAGTGCCACAAACACGTAGATGGAGCCCTGCTGAGCAAACCAGAAGCCCAGCTTAAAGCCAAAGAAACGAATTTCGTTGAGTGGTTCTACAAGCACAATGCCGAATAGAAACGACACGCTAAACCAGATTGCCAATAGGCCAAGTACTAGGCGAATGTTCTCGCTCCAGTAGGCTTTGGCTTTGTCATCGCTTTCGAATGCCATTTGATCGATCCCCATGATGGTTTTTCTAATAATCAGGGATAAGTTAGCAATATGTGACCAACTAATAAGCAAGACTTTAGTCTAGTGTTGCTTATTAGTTGATGGCTGAGTTAGCCATAAAACCATATAAAACAACAGGTTACGGATAGACTGGCGCGATAGACAACAAAAAGGCCGTTAGACTTAAGTCTAACGGCCTACAAGCGTTAAACGGCTTGGCGTTGTTGTGAGTTAGGACTGCTTACCACTCCAGCGGTCTACCCAGACAGACAAAGCACCGTCACAAGTCACGTTACAAGCGGTACCAAAGCTGTCTTGTGCTAGATACAGGGCAATCATCAGACCCACTGCCGCTTCGTTAAAGCCCATCATGCCGGTGAGCAAACCAAGAGCCGCCATCACAGCACCGCCCGGCGCACCAGGGGCTGCAATCATCACCACGCCCAGCATCATGATAAATGGCAGTGCTTCGCCTAGACTTGGCAATCCCAACTCGGGTGATAGATGCATCACCGCCATCGCGCAGGTAACGATAGTAATGGTCGATCCGGCCAAGTGAATCGATGCGCACAAAGGCACAGTCACGTTAGCCACTTCAGGAGTCACGCCATTCTCTTTTACCTGACGCAAACTCACAGGAATGGTCGCCGCTGACGACATGGTACCCAATGCCGTCACATAAGCTGGCAACATGGTCTTAAGCAACCCCAGCGGCGGTTTGCCATTGGCCAAACCGGTAACCACGTACAGTACGCTGATATAACCCCAATGCATCACCAGCGCGACTAACAGCACCACGCCGAAGGTTTGCAGCGTGTCGAATACAGTGCCTGCGGCAGCCATGTCGGCGAACACACCGGCGATGTAGAAAGGCAGTAGAGGAATGATCACCGAGCGCAGCAGCAAATCGATGACATCACGACCGGCTTCTAAGCCGCCAATTAGGTTTTGACGCTGTAGCTTGCTCGCTCCCATACCAAATACAAAGGCCAACGCCAGTGCGGTCATCACCCCAAAAATAGGCGGAATATCCAGTTCGATAAAGCTCTTAAGTACTCGTGCTTCTTCGTCAACCGCCGCCAACTCTGTGGTCAGGCTAGGTACTACCAGACTGGCCACGCCAAAGGCAATTAGACCTGCCAGCAAGGTTGAGCCGTAAGCCACGCCGACGGTTTTGCCCAACAGGCCTGAGCCTTGCGAGGACATGGAAGCGATACCGCTACCGATAAAGAAGAAAATGATCAGTGGAATGGTGAAACCGATCAATTGCCCAATTAAGGTTTGTCCGGTTAACAGCAGACGTACTAAAAAGTCTGGGCCATACAGGCCTACCAGCATACCGGCGGCAATACCGCTAATCAGTTTTAATATTAAATTCATTGATTGCTAACTCGTTTTATAATTTGCCTCGTTACACGAGGTTTTGTTGGCGATTGGCTAATTCAATTCGCTCAAATAATCGATCAAGTCCGCCAGTACTTCAGCGTCGTTGATCTTCGCGCTAACCAAATAGCGCCCATTGACCAGTAAGCTTGGTACGCCAGAAATCTCGGCGTTAAAAGCTCGGCGGTCCAGTTGTTCCATTTGTCGAGCCAGTTGCGGATCTTTGGATACTTTGAGTACCTCTTGTTTATCGATCCCAAAGGGTGCCAAGAAAGCGGCAACGTCATTGCGGCTCTGTAGCGGCATCCCACGCTCGTGTATTCGCTCAAACAACTCCATTTGCATGATGGCGCGCTTGTTATAGCGCTCCGCTATCAGGTGAGCCAATTGACTCAATGCCCAGGTTTTGCGGCCAACGCCCACAGGATTCCATACCAGTGGTAAAGGCTCGCTAAGTTTGGGCATAGTCGCCTCAATCACGCTCTGATGGCGGTAACAGTGAGGACAGTTGTATGAGAAAAAGACTCTCAGTTCTTTCGCTTGTTCAGTGGTTTTCGACGCCACCACTTGGTAGTCCTGCCCTTCGACAAAGCGAGTGGGCATGGCCATTACCGACCAACTGGTTAGCAAACTGAGCAATAGAACCCTTAACAACATTTTCCTCTCCTTATTTTTTTGAATCACTTCCATGAATTTGGATCGGACAAACAAGCCATTAAGTCAGTGACTTGAAAACGGTAACCCGACTGGACAATCGCGCTCGATTCCACCCGCTTACCCGCTTGTTGATCGTCAATAAACTGTGGAGCCTCTAGCCCCATTGACTCGGCAGCGGCCTGATAAAACGCTCGTCGAGTCGGATGATCCGGTGCTGCCAAATTGTAGGCAGGTTGCACCTGCTCCAGCGTGAGTATATGCTCACAAGCGGCCACACAATCGCGTAAGTGAACCAAGTTGACCGGTGCCAATGGCTTAGCCATATCCTTGCGTCCCGCCAAAAAACGGCCCGGTTGACGGCCAGCTCCAATTAACCCGGCGAAGCGAATCACCACCGCATTGTGCGCCTGTTGAAAGCACTGCTCAGCTTCTAACATGACTCGGGCAGATTCGCTGTGCGCGCTGGCATCAGCCTCTGTCGCCACTTCAAGCGAGTCCGAATAAACCCCAGTTGAGCTGATATACACTACTCGCTGATAACTCTTGTTAGCCATTGCCGCTAACAGATTGTCTAGCTTTTCTAAATAATCGCTATCGCCCGCACGCAGGCGCGGCGGTAAATTCACTACGCAATAATCCGAATCCAGCAGCTCGTCGATATTTGAGCAAATCAACTTGGGCTCAAGGCTCAGTTGATAGCCTTCAATGCCCTGCTCTGCCAGTTCTTGAGCGGCTTCAAGCTCGCGCTTAGCCCCTTTCACTTGCCAGCCCTTTTGGCTCAAGTGCGCGCCCAAGGCGCGACCAAACCAGCCACAGCTGATAATTGAGATACTCTTTGCAGTAGACAACTTAAGCTCCTTGCGCGCAGCGTGAGTTAATCGGCTTTTGACCAATCGCTAAAATAAACTTGCAGGTGGCGTGAGCGCAAGCCATACAACAAACTCCACAGCAAAACGATGCCATCTAGCCCCAATGACCAGTGAAACTGACCATCGCGATTGTCCACCGCTTGCAGCCACAGCGCTGCAAACCCAAGCCACAAGGCAGCCAGTATCCAGCGACTGTTTCTAAACAAGCCAATTAGCCATTCCGGACTGCGCCGGCGCTCGGCTAACACCAGTCCAAACAACAACACCCCACCGGCGCCGCTGGCTAGCGCCATTTGCCAATCCGAATGAGACGGATACGCAAGCCCAATCAACAAGCTGGTGTCTTCCCGATAGGTCAGACTGGCAATCCACACCAAATACGCTTTCATGGCCCATGCTAAGAACAAGTAAAGCCACATGGGCGGCTTTACATGGCCTTTGTCATCGAGCCATTCGAAGTTGATGCGGCGCTTATACATGGCGGACTACTGAGTGTCCCATACCAAATCGCGATAGTGACGACGGCACATGGACACGTAGCGGTCGTTACCGCCAATCTGCACCTGCTCGCCTTCGCGAATGGCATGCCCCTCTTCGTTCATGCGCACCACCATGATGGCTTTACGACCACAGTGACAAATGGTTTTAAGCTCTACTAGCTTGTCGGCCCAGGCCAACAAGTACTGGCTACCGGGGAACAGCTCGCCCTGAAAATCGGTGCGCAGGCCATAACAAAGCACTGGGATGCCCAACATATCTACCACTTCTGCCAGCTGAGTGACCTGCTCTTTTGACAGGAACTGAGCCTCGTCCACCAGTACGCAATGCAAGTTCTCTTGTTGGTGCTGCTGATTGATAAGCTGCATCAAATTGTCAGCACTGCCGAACATCAAGGCATCGGACTCGATACCAATTCGAGAGGTGATTTTGCCAACGCCATAGCGGTCGTCGATGCTTGCGGTAATAACCAGGGGGCGCATGCCTCGCTCGCGGTAGTTATAGGCCGACTGCAACAGCGAGGTGGATTTACCGGCATTCATTGCCGCGTAATAAAAGTACAACTGAGCCACTGGCTTTTCTCCTTAAACGCGTGTGCGCATGAGTCTAACAAAAAAGAGGCCCGAAAAGGCCTCTTTCCCTTGCTAAGCGTGAGCCTAGTAGCGTGACTGCTTAAATTTTAGCAGTGCGATAACCAAGGTGACCAAAACGCTACATACCAGCAATGCAGTAATCAGCGAGTGAGTCATACCCAGCACCAGATAACCTACCAAGCTGATACCCGCCACCATCAAGGCGTATGGCAACTGAGTGGTCACGTGGTCGATGTGGTGACAGCCCGCACCAGTGGACGACAAAATGGTGGTATCAGAAATTGGCGAACAGTGATCGCCAAATACCGCGCCGGCCAATACCGCAGATAGCATAGGTAGCATCAGTGTAGTGTCGGTGCCCATCGCCATGTCCGCGGCGATTGGCAGCATAATGCCAAAAGTACCCCAGCTGGTGCCGGTAGAGAAGGCGGTAAAACCCGCTAGCAAAAACAACACCATAGGCATGTACTCAGGCGCAATCGCGCCTTCAAGCTGGCTCACTAGATACTTTCCGGTTTCCACTTCACCGATAATGCCGCCGATAGCCCAGGCGAATAGCAGAATGTAAGCCGCGGGTAGCATGGAGCGAGCGCCGGCGATGACCGCTTGAACAATCAACTGACCTTCAAGGCGTTGTTTGAATGCGAACACCAAAGTCACGGCCAAACCGGCCACAGAGCCATTGAACAATGAGTAGCCCACATTGGTGTTTTCAAACGCACCCAAAATACTGAAGGCCTGACCGGCGTCGGCAAGCTCTGCCGCACCACTGGCAACCATGAAGCTGGCGGTAGCGACCACAAGCGTAATGATTGGCCCAAACAAACCCGCCACCGAGCCGTTATTGGCTTCTTCAAGCTCAGCGTTGGTGCCCGGCGGATTGCCGCGCTCAGGGTCGTATAGCTCGCCTTTTTGGGCTTTGATTTCGTGGCGCAGCATAGGGCCCACGTCCAAGCCGAACCACACCACAGCAAACAGCAGAATCAACGCGAATATGGCGTAGAAGTTCATTGGGATCATTTGCACAAAGGTGGCCAGTTGACCGCCACCGTCATAGCCGCGAGCCGCTAACAAACCACCGATAAGCGCGATGATATACGCACCCCAGCTCGATACCGGAGAAATCACACACACAGGAGCTGCGGTGGAATCCAGTATGTAAGCCAGTTTGGCGCGACTGACGTAGTAACGGTCAGTGATCGGACGCGACACACTGCCCACCACCAGCGAATTAAAGTAATCGTCGATAAATACCACAACTCCGAGAGCCATGGTCAGAAGTTTAGCGTCGCGCTTGGTGCGAATGCGTTGGCGTGCCCAATCGGCAAAGGCACGAGCCGAGCCTGACGCGCTAATTAGCGCTGTGGTCGCGCCCAAAATGACCAAGAACAGCAATATGTACAAGTTGCCCCAATTAGCACCGCCATCTTCGACAAACAGGCCGGAAACGGTTTGAGCGAGATGGGTGGCCGCTGCACCCAAGTCGAACTGAGTCAACATTAGGATACCGGCGAGAATACCTACCCCAAGGGACGGCAAAACTTTTCGAGTGACAACTGCCATTGATATGGCTAGAAGGGGTGGAATTAGTGACAGCGCCGAGTCGGCATAACTGGTTAGGCTCATAAATTCTATCTTTACTTAATTACTTGCGTTCGGAGGGCTTTGAAATCGGCAAGCTTGAGATAGAAATAAGCCGTTTCAAGTAGCGCTCCATAGTGGTTAATGGCGTAATGCCCGACTATGGCAGTGCTGTCCCTATTCGGTGACAGCCCCAACACCAGTGGTTGAGCCGACTGATGTTTCGGCGTTGACTCCTTTTATTAGCGCTCATAGGTCTCACCCTAACGCTAATGACTGATAGCCAACGCGACCTCTACTTAACTCGCAAAAAAGCGAGGCCGCTATATAAACACAAGCGCCAATTTGGAGGCTAATCCAAATGGCGCTTTACATGATCCAGATCACCTAATTTAGCGAATTAGGCGATTAGTTCAACAGTTCAGTAAGCTCTGGCAAGGCTTCAAACAAATCCGCCGCCAAACCATAGTCTGCCACCTGGAAGATAGGCGCTTCAGGATCCTTGTTAATTGCAACGATCACTTTCGAGTCTTTCATGCCCGCCAAGTGCTGAATCGCTCCTGAGATTCCCACCGCAATGTACAGTGATGGCGCAACAATCTTACCGGTTTGACCCACTTGCAAATCGTTGGCAACAAAACCGGCGTCAACCGCAGCGCGTGAAGCACCCATGGCGGCACCCAGTTTGTCGGCCAATTGCTCTAGAATTGCAAAGTTCTCAGCACTTCCCAGACCACGACCGCCAGAAACTACGATATCGGCGTTGCCAAGATCAGGACGCTCGCTCACGCTCAGCTCTTCGCCTACGAACTCTGTTTGCACGCTTGGTGCAACAAAATCGCCAGCGACCACCGCAGCACTGCCGCCCTCACCCGCCGCGTCAAACGCACTGGCACGCAATGTCAGTACCTTGATGTCGTCAAACGACTGAACCGTCTCTAGCGCGTTACCCGCATAGATTGGGTGAATAAAAGTGTCGTCAGACTCAATCGCGATAACGTCAGACACCTGAGCCACGTCTAGCAGTGCAGCAACACGAGGCATCAAGTCTTTGCCAAACGACGAAGACATGGCCAATACGTGGCTGTAGTCTTTGGCCAAAGCCACCACAGAATCGGTCAGCGACTCTACTAGGCTGTGGGCTGCGGCTTCGTTGTCCAGAGTAATCACTTGATCCACACCGGCAATCGCAGCGGCTTGCTCTGCCACGCCACCCACTTGGTGACCGGCGACCAGCACGTGGACTTCACCCGACAATTGGGCTGCTGCGCTAACGGCTTTGGCGGTATCGGCCTTTAGAGTTTGATTGCTGTGCTCAGCTACAATTAGGGTCTTCATGAAATCACCTTCGCTTCATTGCGTAATTTGTCCACTAGCTCGGCCACAGTTTCTACCATGATGCCCGCTTGACGCTCGCTTGGCGCTTTAACCGCCAATACTTTTTGGTGTTCTTTTAGCGGCAGCTCAAGATCGGCCAATGCCATGGTCTCAAGGGGTTTGCGCTTGGCTTTCATGATGTTTGGCAGCGAGGCATAACGCGGCTCGTTAAGACGCAAGTCAGCAGTCACAACCGCTGGCAAGTTCATTTTGATGGTTTGGCTACCCGCGTCTACTTCGCGAGTCACAGTCAAGGCACCGTCTTCTAGCTCAACCACAGAGGCGAAAGTCGCCTGAGGCATGCCGCTTAGGGCAGCGAGCATTTGACCGGTTTGATTGTTGTCGCCATCGATGGATTGCTTACCCAGTATTACTAGGTCGGCTTGTTCTTTGTCGTTGATGGCTTTTAGGACTTTGGCCACCGACAGCGGCGACAGCTCTTGGTCGGTTTCCACTAGAATACCGCGATCCGCACCTAGGGCCATGGCGGTGCGCAATTGCTCTTGAGCGTTCTTCACGCCAATGCTAACTACGACTACTTCACTGGCTTTGCCGGCTTCTTTCAAGCGTACCGCTTCTTCGACCGCAATTTCACAGAAGGGGTTAATGGCCATTTTCAGGTTGGCCGTATCAACCGCTGATTGTTCGGCGTTAACCCGAACTTTCACGTTGGCATCGACAACGCGCTTAACCGGAACTAAGACTTTCATGCAGATTCCTTGTTATATGCTGCGAGTAATTATTATGCATGGCTCACTCTACCTAGGGTTTACCTTTACGTCAACTAACCCCAAGCCCGCTTTGATTGACGCTTTTTCATGCAAACCGCGCCGCGAATATACTTAATTCAAATTTTATTATTTGAATAATATAAAGAATGGCGAACAACTAATTTAATCTGAATAAAGACAAAATAATTGATCATTATCAAAACTGGTTCTAATATACAGCCAGATAATAAATATCTCACATTAACGCTGCTCGTTAATCTAACTAAAGGTTAAAACAAATATTATGTCTGATTTCACTGATATCTTGACCCATGGTCGCCGTTTTAAAGCTGCTGTAAAAGATTTAAGCATTGATGAATTGCGCGAAGTCGCCGGTAAACTTGAAAAAGTTATCGCCGATAGAGAAGTTGAAGAAGCCGCTGCTGCAGAAGCGCAGAAAGAACGTCTGCAACAAATTGAAGCACTGCGTAAACAAATGGAAGAAATGGGTTTATCGGTTGAAGACCTAGAAGGCCCAAGTGCAAAAGCCGCTCCGAAAAAACGCGCACCGCGCCCGCCTAAATACGCCATCGAAGTCAATGGTGAACGCATTACTTGGACCGGCCAAGGCCGCACGCCAAACGTATTCAAGGAAGCCATTAAAGAAGATGGCAAGTCGCTAGACGATTTCTTAATCTAACCGAATATCTATCAGACCTATTTAGCCCAGCCTAGCGCTGGGCTTTTTTATTCAAATCATTCGAAGTACATGAGCCCTATTAAATTAGGTCGAAAAAGGCCGGATTATGTTTTGTACGCCAATCAGATTAATGACAACAAAATGCACAAAGGCATTCAGTGATCTTAACTGGCCTGCTACAATCGTCTCTTCAAGGATTAGAAGGTATCCCAAATGAAGGTTCAAATACTCGGTTTAATGACAGCAACAGCGCTGATCTCTGGCTGCGCAAATATGGAGTTTAAGACCAATTTAGACGCAGATAACTTCAAAGAGTATTACAAAGCCAGCGAAGTTGAAATTTATGAGTCCGAAGCCGATGCGCCAGAGCAACACCTAAACATGGGCCTAGTCGAAGGCAGTAGCTGCCAGGAAACCCAAGATGCACCGCCGCCAAACGAGGCTGAAGCTCGCACTCAAGCGCGCAGAGAAGCGGCTGATCTCGGCGCCAATGGAGTGATATTCCAACAGTGCATCAAAGAAACCTCCAATATTTGCGTGGCCGAGTACATTTGTTACGGCCAAGCCATCTACAGCGAGTTCAATGAGCAATAGCTATTCGATTGAGCCTATTGGGGTGTGTCGCACGCCATACGCGCAAAAATTCGCCATCCCTCGCCAGCCGGGTTTAGTTCCGGCGGCACAGGGTATTATCGAAATGGCCCCCGGATTCGATAATCCGGATCTGTTACGCGGTCTCGAGCAATACTCGCATATCTGGCTGACCTTTTTATTCCATCAAAATCTAGAACAAGGCTGGCGCCCGACCATACGCCCGCCTCGCCTTGGTGGAAATGCCCGGATTGGCGTACTGGCCTCTCGCTCGACCTTCAGACCCAACGGGCTTGGCCAGTCCGTGGTTGAAATAGAAGCTGTAGACATCGACAGTCGCCCGCCAAGAGTCATCATTCGCGGCATGGATCTACTCGACGGCACACCAATTATCGACATTAAGCCTTACATTCCATACGCCGATTCAATACCTAAGGCCCGCGGTGGTATGGCGCAGAAGGCGCCGCAAACCATTAGCGTTGAGTTTGCCAAGGCTGCACTACAACTCATACAACAACTGCCGGTGAGTAAGTACCCAAATTTGCAGCAAATAATCGTTGAAGTGCTGCAACAAGACCCCAGACCCGCCTACAAAGCCAAGCGTCAAGATGACAAGCGCTATACCATGCAACTATTTGATTTAGATATTAGTTGGCACTTCAATGACGGCTGTGCCAAAGTAGAAAGTGTTGCCCCGTTGAACAATTAGCCAGCAGTATCGGCCACAGATTTCAACGGTTGCTCGTCCCTCGAATTTACTGCAACCGAAAGGACGCCTATGAAAGCCTCTGTGACCTTAGTTTCAGCCGCCGTGGTAGCGGCTTTATTCACATCTCCCGTTGACGCCAAATCGGAACTGATTCAGGGCGAACGCAATAACCTAGTAAAAGCCGGCGATTGGCTGCAAATCCTACTGCCCGGCACCGCGATTGTGGGCAGCTGGGCTTGGGGCGATACCGAAGGTGCCTGGATGGCGACTAAGACTGTCGCTGCAACCGCCGCCGCGACGCATACCTTTAAGGCGGGCTTCAAAAAGCTGCGACCCGATGCCTCGGCCAACAACTCGTTTCCTTCCGGTCACACCTCTGCTGCTTTCTCGGGTGCGGCTTACTTACACCATAGATACGGTAATACGGTTGGCGTAGTGGCCTACACGGGTGCCGCGCTCACCGGTTATAGCCGTCTTGTCGCTAACAAGCACTTCGTCGATGATGTGGTCGTGGGCGCTTCGTTTGGTGTATTAAGCTCACTGTATTTCACCGAACCCTATGAGAGCGACTTGGTAATACAGCCCACCCCAACCAAAGACGGAATGGCGATGAATTTCTCCTACGTCCCGGGTTTAGCTCTAGCATCAGCTTCGACCAGTCAGGCCACCAGCAAACCCAAAGACTATCGCTGGCGCTTTCAATTGAGCTTTGGTAGTGCCAAACCCAATTACAACGTATTTGCGACCGGTGATGACGGGCCAATTGATTCTCGAGAGCTGAACTTAAACGAGGATCCGGATACCTTCTCGGCTCTCAACTTTGCTTACGCTATCAATAAATACTCCGACGTGCACGTGACCTTTGTCCCTTACAATCGCGTTGATGACTCAGTGTTATTAAGGGATGTGAAGTTTAACGGACAAATGTACTCGGCTGGCGAGCGCACCGTGTTCTCCTCTCACTTGTGGCAACTTGATACCGACTATCAGCTGCGTTTGCTACCGGACACTAATTTCATTGTTCGTGCTCGTGCGGGTTTGACCTTCCAGCATCAACGCTTGGCGATGGACATCTACGATGGAGGTCGTTTATCGGAAGTGGTTCAAAATCGAATTATGCCGGCAGTGGGTGGCACTCTTGGCTACCGCATCACACCGCAAATTTCATTGGCAGCGGAAGGTCGATACGCCCGTTGGCAAAACAATCGTCATCATTACTTAGGCGGCCGTTTCCGTTATGATTTCAACCAACAGTGGTACGCCGGTGTTGAAGCAGGACGCTATAAACACCGCTACGACGAAACCAATTTGTACAACGAAGTCTCCTACGATTCGATTGGACTAAAAGTGGGATACCACTTTTAATCGCTAACAACTAATGGCACCGGATTACCAAGCCCAACACAAACAACGTTTCAACTACATGCCTTGGCTGTACTTTCGCCTCAAGCCTAAATTGCTGGCTTGGGCGAAGCCTTGGCAAGCCGAGCTCCACCAACACTGGATGACCCTTGAAACTGTGCAAATTGCCCCATCGGCCTTTATAGCAGAAGGCGCGCAGCTGTTTGCCGAGCCTGGGCGCGATATACGCATTGGCGAGCAAAGCTTTGTAGCGGCGGATTGTGTATTTCATGGCCCCATCGAGCTGGGTGACGCGGTTGCGATTAACCACGGTTGTCATCTAGACGGTAGCCGCGCCGGCATTCGCATTGGCAATAACTCTCGTATCGCTCACGGTTGCTCGATAGTGGCGTTTAACCATGGCATGGCGCCGGATGACGAGGTGTATCAGCAGCCCATCAGCAGTCAAGGCATTCGCATCGGCGAGGATGTCTGGATCGGGGCACGCGTTGGAATTGTCGATGGAGTGAGCATTGGTAACCACGCGGTCATCGGTATGAACGCCGTGGTGACCAAAGATGTACCGGAGTATGCGATTATGGCGGGCAACCCTGCCCTTCAAATCGGCGATCGGCGCGATAAGCCCAAGGCTGGGCTTAAGAAAAGCCGCTAATTAAATCCACTTGTTAAAACATGAGCTAATTTGCCGCTTTCGAGGCTACCGCGCTACTGGGCATACTGCTACAATATCGCTCTTTCGAATTTCATAGTCTTACGGATGTGGCCATGCGCACCAGCCAATACCTACTATCTACCCAAAAAGAAACTCCATCCGACGCCGAGATCGTCAGCCACCAGCTGATGTTGCGCGCCGGAATGATCCGCAAACTGGCCTCAGGTTTGTACACCTGGCTGCCAAGCGGCCTGCGCGTGCTGCGCAAAGTTGAGAACATTGTTCGCGAAGAAATGAACAAAGCTGGCGCGGTTGAAACCCTGATGCCAATGGTTCAGCCAGGAGATTTGTGGCAACAAACTCAGCGTTGGGATCAGTTTGGCCCCGAGCTGCTGCGTATCAAAGACCGTCATCACCGTGACTTCGTGCTGGGTCCAACCCACGAAGAAGTGATCACCGAAATGGTTTCAAAGGAAATTTCTTCTTACAAGCAATTACCGGTGAACCTATACCAGATTCAAACCAAGTTCCGCGACGAAGTTCGTCCTCGCTTTGGTGTGATGCGCGCCCGCGAATTCCTAATGAAGGACGCCTACTCGTTCCACATCAGCCAAGACTGTATGAACGACACCTACCAGCTGATGTTTGATGCTTATTGCAACATCTTCAAGCGCATGGACTTGGAATTCCGCCCAGTATTGGCCGACAGTGGCTCAATTGGCGGTAGCTTGTCTCACGAGTTCCACGTGTTGGCACAAAGCGGCGAAGACTTGATTGCTTACGCCGACGGTGGCGAGTACGCCGCGAACATCGAGCGCGCCGAAGCACCGATGCCTACTTCTGAGCGCGCTGCAGCAACTCGTGAAATGGAGTTGGTTGATACCCCAAATGCGAAAACCATCGAGCAGTTGGTTGAGCAGTTTGAGTTGGGTATTGAGCAAACCGTTAAGACTCTTATCGTTAAAGCGGCCGACGACGCTGGCGCTGAGTTCGTTGCCCTGCTAGTTCGCGGTGACCACGAGCTCAACGAAGTGAAAGCGGAAAAGCACCCACTAGTTGCGGCTCCGCTAGAGTTCGCCACTGACGAGCAAATCAAAGACACCATAGGCGCTGGTGCAGGCTCGCTAGGTCCTGTGAACCTGTCGATTCCTGTGATTGCCGATCACGCTGTAGCGGTCATGTCTGATTTTGGCGCTGGTGCGAATATCGACGGCAAACACTACTTTGGCATCAACTGGGAGCGCGATGTTGCTACTCCAGAAACCATGGATTTGCGCAACATCCTAGAAGGCGAAATCTCGCCAGATGGCAATGGCAAGATTGCGCTTGCACGCGGTATCGAAGTTGGCCACATCTTCCAATTGGGTACCAAGTACTCAGAAGCCATGAACGCCAACGTGCTGGACGAAAACGGTAAGTCGCAAACGCTTATTATGGGCTGCTACGGTGTGGGTGTATCGCGCATCGTTGCTGCCGCTATCGAGCAAAACCACGACGACCGCGGCATCATTTGGCCAGAAGCCATTGCCCCGTTCAAAGTGGTTATCGTTCCTATGAACATGCACAAGTCGCATCGCGTTCAAGAGACCGCTAACGAGCTTTATCAAAAGCTGACTGACGCTGGTGTTGAAGTCTTGTTTGACGACCGTAAAGAGCGCCCTGGTGTGATGTTTAACGATGCCGAGTTGATTGGTATTCCGCACACTATCGTTATCGGTGAGCGCAGCCTGGACAAAGGCGTGGTTGAGTACAAGTCACGTCGCGACGGCGAGAAAGTTGAGATGAGCTTGGACGAGGTAATTGCTAAGCTGAGCTAAGCTTTTGGCTAAATTGAACAAGCCCGCTTGATGCGGGCTTTTTTGTGCGTGCTTGTCATTCCCAACTCGATTGGGAATCCACCCAACCGCTAATCAGCAACTGGCTAGATTCCCGTTTCCACGGGAATGACGAGCTCACGAATTAGACCTTCATCACTTTATTCACCGGCAAGTCCCTAACGCGCACCCCACTGGCGTGATAAATCGCGTTAGTGATACTTGGAATAATCGGCGGTACCCCAGGCTCGCCCACACCACCGGGGGCCTCATTGGACTCCATGATGTGAACGTACATTGGCGGTACCTGGTCCATGCGAGTCACCGGTGCATCGTGGAAATTCGACTGCTCGACTTTGCCACCGACCACACTAATTTCACCCATTAGCGCTATCGACAAACCAAACACCATGGCACCTTCCATCTGCGACTTCACTCGATCCGGCGTCACCGCCACGCCAATGTCTACCGCAGTGTGCATTTCAAGCACCTTGACCTTGTTGTCTATGACTTCCACCTTGGTAGCCGCCGCCACGTAGGAACCAAAGCTGCGCAAGAAGCTCAAGCCCCAGCCCTGATTGTCCGGTAGCTCTTCCTCGATTTTGGCTAAATCCGCAATCCAGTTAATCAAGTCCTTCATGCGCTTAATATCAATTGGATTGGTTTCCCATGACATACCGTAGTTGCTGTATTCAAAGCCCTCTGGGCGAGGATCGACCAAACGATCGGGCCCCAACAAGTTCAGCCACATTTGACGGGTAGAGATACCAGCTTTAACTGCCATTTCATCCACAAAGCTGCCCAGCGCAAAACCGTTGTTAATACAGGCCACCGAACGCACCCACCCGGTACGCATGTGGCTTGATACTTTTTGCGTTTCAAAGCTCAAATTGTTCAGCGCAAACGGAGTGTCGCCAAAGCCCACCGACAAATCACCGTGATTGGGCATGTCACGCTTGGTATCGAAAATCCAACCAATCGGTGGGTACGCCACTCGTTGAATCCAGTGATCGGCAGTGCCCTTCTCGGTCAATTCGGCCTTGAGGTAATTTGCAGAAATCGAGTGATAAAAACCGTGTTGAATGTCATCTTCGCGGCTCCAAACCACTTTGACCGGCTGTTTGACCTTGTCTGACAACTCCACCGCTTCAAGAATAAAGTCGGCCTTGGATTTTCGCCCAAAGGCACCACCCATCAGAGTTAAATTAATCTCTGCACGCTCGGGACTTTCTTTATCGATACCCAGCTCGGCCATCACCTGACTCTGGGCCCATTGAGGGTTTTGAGTCCCAGCCCAAACCTGCACACGCTTATCAGCACCTTCACCCTGTACCCAAGCGGTGGCTGCTGGGGTCTCCATCGGGGTGTGGTTCAGATAAGGCACAGAATAGGTAGCCTCAACCGTGCGCGCCTTATCATAACTGTGCTGGTAGACATCACCCTTGGCGCGAATTTCGATGCCCTTTTGATTCACCTTAGACTTGAGTTCGTCCATGTAGCTTTGCGTGTTGTGAACCGCGTTATCACCATCGTCCCACTCTACTTTGAGCGCCTGACGCCCTTTCAGCGCGGCCCAGGTGTTGGTCGCCAGCACGGCCACACCGCCAAGCGGACGAGTAGAAACCGGATACCCTCGGGATTTAAGGGTCACCACGGCTTTGACACCAGCCACTTTCATAGCCTCGCTGTCATCAACGGATTTAGGCTTACCACCCACCACAGGTGGACGAACAATACTGGCCACCAGCATGTTGTCCAACATGATGTCTTGCGCGTAGACCGCACTACCAGCAACGATGTCATCCAAATCGAATAACTTGACCTCTTTACCTATCAGACTGAAGTCCTTTTGTGCTTTGAGCGTTAAGGTCTCTGCCTTGGGCGCCTCCAATTCAGAGGCCGCCACCGCCAGCTCGCCATAGCCCAACTCACGCCCATCTTTGGCGATGACTTTATGGTTGTTAGCGCGTAACTCGATCATCGGCACGCCCAGACGCTCGGACGCGGCTTGCATCAGCATGTGTTTGGCGGCGGCGCCTAGACGACGCAACTCTTCAAAGTGACGACGAATCGAGCTTGAGCCGGTTGTGCCCTGACTGCCATAGCTCTTGTCCGCTTTGCCTTGCAACATCACCACTTGCGACCAATCGGCTTCGAGTTCATCGGCAATAATTTGTGGCACTGAGGTGTGAATGCCCTGCCCCATTTCGGCACGATGACACACAATTTGGGTTTGACCTGAGGGGGCGATACTGACAAATACATTCAGCTGACGCAGTGCATTGTCTTTGGCGTTGGCACTCAGTGAGGCAAAGCCTGGCAGGTAGCCGCCGAGAACCAGCGCACTACCACCAAGCCCCATGCCTTTTAGAAAACTGCGACGGCTCACTTGAGCAATCACGCTAGCAACTTTAGTTGCTGTGTTGGGATATAAGCTCATGCTTTCTCCTCCCTGATTAGCTCACCGGCACGGGCAATCGCCTGCTTGATGCGATGATAGGTACCACAGCGACAAATATTGCCCTTCATGGCTTTGTTTATTTGCTCGTCGCTTGGGTTGGGATTGTCAGCCAGTAAAGCCACCGCGCTCATCATTTGTCCCGACTGGCAGTAACCACACTGAGGCACCTTGTATTCGCGCCAAGCGATTTGCACCGCATGGTCGGCGTTGGCGCTGATCCCCTCAATGGTGGTGATGGCTTTGTCTTTGGCAAACGCTAGTGGCGTCACGCAAGAGCGCACCGGCTGGCCGTCCACATGAACCGTGCAGGCACCGCACTGACCGGCGCCACAGCCGAACTTGGTACCCGTAAGTTTGAGTTCGTCGCGTAAGGCATACAGCAATGGAGTGTCTTCTGACGCCTCCAAAGTCACCTGCTTTTGGTTAATGATTAAGCTGATCATGGCTAACGCCTTCCTTTTGACTAACAGAATGTTGTTGATTCCAGCGAGCTAGCTGAGCTGGCGTGTCGATATCAATAGCTGCACTGGCCATTGCAAATGGCTGTACAGCTTCGGGGAGTTGGTTGAGTAGCGCTTTGGCGCCACGTTCGCCACTAAGCTGCCTAAGCTGGTCAAAATAGGCTCTGGGAAATATCACCGGCGGCGATAAGCCAGCATCGCTTATGGCGCAATGAATCTTTTCCGGTGAGGCGTTAAACGCGTGCCACAATCCACGGTAGTCATCGTTAGTGAGCCCTATTTGATCGCCAAGTACCAAGAGCGCGTGAGTGGTGTCGGTTCTCACCGAGGCAACCGTCGCCGCAATAGAGTCACCAAGCCCAGCTTCCGGCGAAAGTCCCTCACTAATATCCAGCGTGGTAAAAGCATCACTAAGAGCTTTGGAGATGTGACTAATGTGGGGCTGAGCCAATACCAAAGTCGGCTTACCAAAGGGTGAGTTCGAGAGGGTAGTGGCCACCTCAGCCAATAAGGCATCGCCCTTGGCGGTCAGTGCCAAGGACTTCACATCCCCAAAGCGCGAGCTTTTACCTGCCGCGAGAACAAAACACTCACACCGCACGGCTTAACTCCGGCCTACGTTTGGCAGGCTCAATCGCGATTTTGCCTTCCAACACGGCCTGAATCTCAGCCACAATCGATAGCGCGATGGCTTCGGGAAGATCGCCGCCAAGGTCCAATCCTATCGGGTTAGACAGACCTTGTGTAAAGTCGCTCAGGCGAATATCGGCCAGTTCTAACAGCTCCTGAGTTCTGTGTTTGGGGCCCAATTGGCCAACGAATTTGGCGTTGTGATTGACCAAGAGCCCAAGGGCTTGTGCGTCCATTTGCAGATTGTGATGCATCACTACCACAGCATCCGCGCGATTAAACTCAAAGTCCTGTGCTAGCGCTTCAATGGCGCACTGTCCACGCCAATGGGCCTGCTCAAAGCCCGAAGCTCTGCCATGACTGACGCGAGGGTCGTTAATAAACACCTGCCATCCCAAATTAGCTGCCATTTGGATAACCGGAATAGCATCCACCCCAGCGCCTAAAATCCATAGCCGCGGACGCGGTTGTAACACCTGCTCAAAAGCGTCATCGCTTAAGCGTTTTGAAGCAATAGTTGAAGTCGCGAGTAACTGATTGGACACGGGGTGCGAAATTAGCTTGATTCGATAGCCCTGAGGCTCACCACGATTTAGCACCTTCAACAATTCCTCAAGCTCAAGGTAGTTGTTGCTGGCACTGATAGGCTGCAACCACAAGCGCACCATACCGCCACAGCCAATGCCCAGCTCCCAAGCGAAATCGCCTTCCTCGCGCATGTCGTACACCACTTCGCGAGCCTGACCGTCTTGCCAACAACGTCGAGCCTGACGCATTACATCCGACTCTAAACAGCCGCCACTAACCAGCCCGAAGTACTGTCCCATGTCGTTAATTAACATCATGGCGCCGGGTTTGCGGTAGGAGGAACCTTGGGTCTCAATGACGCTGGCCAGCACCCACTGATGTTGGTCTTTTAGCTCAGTCCAGAGGGTGAGCAAGTCTTGTAAACGATGGCTCATGCAGTTTAGCGCTTGATTAAATGATCAAACTCTTAACCTAGCATATTCATCATACCAACCAAGCTAAACAGCGAATTTGGCGGCAATCAATTGTGACAAATTGCAACGGATTACCCGCCGCTAGGTGTTTGGTTTGCTTCGGGCAACAAAGCTAGCACCGCTTGGCGCTGCACTTTGTTGAGTTTGGCCACAACCAGCAAATACGAATCGTCAATCAAACGCTCGACTTCGCCAGTTGGAATAGAACCGTCAAAATACAAAGTTATCCAATGGCGCTTATCCCAGCGGTTGCCTCATTATCCATTTATTTCTCTCTGGTTGAGGTCGCACTTAACTCTTCCAAGGGGGATTAATCACTCGTTGGAAAGCAAAGCTGAGTGAATCGCACCCTTTAGTAGCTAAAAACACCGCGCTCTGTAATAAAAGTGTCACAAAAGTTGTAATTAGCATCACTTTTTGACATCAGCTTGTAAAAACCCAATCGATTTATTCTGGTTAAGACAGTCTTTAGTTGCGGCGTCTCACAAAAAATATGTCACCACTCCTATTCAGTAACTAAAAAATTGCTGCAAATGTAGAGTTACGGATGAGTTCACCATTAAGAGGAAGGATTATGCTAAAACAAACAAAAGTGTTGCTGAGTGTATCGGCATTGGCTCTATTTTTAACAGCTTGTGGAAGCGACAAAGAAAACTCTACGAATGTGCCTGATTACAAGCCAGAATCAACTCAGAATTTTTCTAACGCGCAAAGTGGTATCTACGCAGGCGAGGCTAAGATGGGTAGCTATACCGTCGCCTTAGGCATCATGGTTGCTCCTGATGGACGTGTTCTTACCACATCTACTGACGGTGCAAGCCTCTTTTGGGGAGACTTTAGCGGAAGCAACAATGGGGCCAATCAGATATCGGTTTCTGGACGAGTTATAAGCTGTGACGCAGGCGAATGCGGAGAGTGGAACTCTTCTTCGGTAAGCGGTACATTCTCATCGAACGAGTTTACAGCTAAGCAAACTTTCCCAGACTCTTCACTCTCTTACGATCTAATGGGCATTCGCTCACCGAACGCAGACACCACGATTGATCTAAAGAGTCGAGCGGGAACCTACAGCGAGAGCCATTCGTTTGTAGAGTTGCTTGAAGATGCGACTATCTCAGGCGTTGATACTAACGGCTGCACCTTCACCGGTAACATTGAACCGTATGACGAAATTAACATGTTCAAGATTGAATACATCGCTTCGGGCTGTGGTTCGCTAAGCAAAAAATTCTCTGGTTTAGGCGGTTTCGAAACTACAAAAGATGGCACTTTCTTTGCCTCACAAACCATCAGTACTGATTCAACGGTTTTTGCCACTCATATTTGGGCTTTACAAGGCGCGACTCAAGCTTCTGTTTCGACTATCAACACGGATTTTGAAGGCGCCTCAATTCGTTCCGGCGTTACAAAGCAATAAACAAGAGCTCTAACAACATTAAAAACTTAGTTTTAACGTTGTTGGTGATCATGGCTAACGCAGGCCTCACAGAATGTGCAACTGCCTAAAGTGAGAAGGGCTTATTTGGGGGAGGCTTTGAAGAAGTTCAGCGTGATAGCAATGTATGGCGTATTAGTTATTCCGGTAACTTCATAACCTTGAAACAACGAGTAGAAGATCTTTCCTTGCTCCGAAGCGCAGATTTGACTTTGGAGCAAGGATTCGAATATTTCGCGGTTTCCGAAAAAGGAACTGATGTGGATACGAAAACTATAACGACACCACAATCTTCCAGTACCTCTCCCCATATCCACGGGTATGGTAACCACGCACATGCAATCTCCCACACTGCATACAGTGGTGGTAGTGTAAGCAGAATAATTACCGAGACTGCGAATATTGTAGTGGTAATGTTCGAAGAAAAACCTGCTGACACTATGACTTACAACGCAGAAATTTTTTTCGCAACATGAAAGCTGAATGTAGCATTAAAGATTAGCGCCAGAATCTCAGACTGAAGCCATCCATCGTGGATGGCTTTATTGTTTGCTAGCTATAAGTAGTCAACAATAGACCCTAGGCCAGCGCTCTGTATCTCTTGCTGTCCAGCGACCGCAACAATCGGCAGCGTGTATCCATACATAGATTGAGGGGTGAATAACTATTCCTTTACAAAGTGTATCTCTAAGGTTGAATCTTCTCTGACTTTCCTAGCATAAACAATGGATTATTGAGCGCAATCACGATAACCAAGGTTAATCTTGAGCACTCGTAAATGCTCACATTAAAATCTGTTTACCAACATTTACAAAGGTGTAGTATGAAACGCTTAATCACCACATTGGTAGCAATGCTGGCATTGTCTGGCTGTACCACGACACACATATCAGGTGACTCGTTTGTCCATAAGCAAGAGCCATTGGAGAAGAACATAGCTTTGATTGTCACTGGCAACCAAAACGATAGGCACGCTTCGAAGAAAGTTATTGAAGAATTTACCAACGTGTTTGAAAGATACAAAGTCCATGACGTTAGTTATCCTGCCCAAATAGCCTTTAGTAAGGACGATAGTGCTATCCTAGAAAATGCCGTAAGAGCTAAATTTGGGGAAGAAGCCGTATCTGTCATTATTCTTGGTGCCAACGGCTCGAAAACCACTTCCTACCAGCACAACAGTGGTCCCACAATGTGTAACAAATACGGTAACGGGGTTATCTGTAACGACCACAGTACAACTACCTCCACAGATACCGAGCGCCACCAACTGGAAATATCAATTTACAGCAACGACGGAGAAGAAACTTACACAGCTAGTTATTCCGTTTTTGATGAGAGAGCTTCGAGCGGACCGTCAGGGTTGGTAAATGCATTCAAAACAGGCGCGTTGCATCGAGTGCTGAAAGCCTTTCGTATTGATCTAATAAACAAACGACTTGCAAAGCCCCCCTATACTCCAGAACAGGCTAGAGAAGCTAGGAAAGAGCGCATAGAACAAATGAGACAATCGTTTCATAAGGAATCCAAGACCTAGCTATACCGATGGTTACCGGTGGCTCAAATTAAATCACGGACTTGCCCATTTATTCGCTTCTCCTGTGTAAACCCATTTGAGTCCCTAAACCACAAGCATAATTAGCTTTGCTTCGAGGAAATCCCGCCGTCTGCGCATCACCCACCTTCCAAGCGCATACTGGAAGCAAAGCCGATATTGCGTCAACCAACAAATCCTACAAAAAAAGACTGTTTTAAACACATTCCTGTTCACATTATGTTCAATATTTGCCCCTTGATTTTGCTACTTTAGCCGCGACACAATGGTTAAAAAGCCGTTGATAGTAAGGCATGAGTGAAAGAAGCCTGCTAAGGAAAGCCAATGGAAGCAGCCAAACAGCACAAGGTGCATCACAAAGCGCGTTTACAAATTAATCCGGCCTCGGCCAATACAGCCTTGATGATGGGCGGTGGCGGTGCGCGAGCGGCGTATCAAATCGGCGTTCTGAAAGCCATGGCGCAAATGTACCCGCGCAATCACGGTCTGCCTTTTCAAGTACTGGTCGGTACCTCGGCCGGCGCAATTAACGCCTCGTCACTGGCCTGTTATGCCAGCTGTTTTCATTTGGGAGTGCGCAAGCTTGAGTACATTTGGCGCAATATGCGCACCCACCAAATCTATCGTTGCAGCGCGTCTGGATTGGCCAAACACCTATTTCGAATGTGGTTGCGCAAGTTCCAAAGCGAGTCGCTAAAACACACACCGTCAAGCCTGTTCGATAATCAACCACTGCGTGAATTACTTGAAAAAGTCATCGACTTTAACCGGGTTGAAAACAACCTAGAACGGGGCTCGTTGCGAGCCTTGTGCGTCGACACCTCCAACTACAACGACTCCCACGCTTACAGTTTCTATCAAGCACGGGAGCCAAAAGATTGGACGCGCGCGCGACGCAACGGCCAAGCCATCAAATTTCGCTACGCCCATTTGATGGCCAGCACCGCGATCCCCATGATTTTCCCTGCGATTAAGATTGGCGATCACTACCATGGCGATGGTTCGATTCACCAAGTCTCGCCGCTAAGCGCCCCTATCCACCTTGGTGCCAGTAAGATTATCGTGGTGAACTTGGACAGTCAGGCCGCTAAGGACAAACCAAAATTCGATGGTGCACCGAGAATGGGCGACATCCTCGGTCACCTGTTGGATACCATCTTCTCTGACACGCTCAACTCCGACTTAGAGCGATTGCACCGCATCAATCACACCATCAACCAACTGCCCCAAGGCTTATCCACTCAGGGGTTGCGCCCGATTGATACGCTAGTCATTAAGCCGAGTGTGGATTTAGGTGAGTTGGCGTTGAAGCACTTTCACCGACTACCGTGGGGCGTCAGGTTGTTAATGCGCCTGCTTGGGATCAGTAAGGACTCTAATTCGAGTTTGATTTCCTACATGCTGTTTGAAGCTGAGTTTTGTCAGGAACTGATTGAGTTGGGCCAAGCCGACGCGCTGGCACAAAAAAGCCGCTTAAAAGCGTTTTTCCAACGCCCTTAAGCGGCCTGTTCGTATCGGTTAGCCTTTCAAATTAACCCAGGTGAACAAACTTCTCCGCCCGTTCCACTCGGCGCGGCTTGCCCACCAGAAGCAGAATGTCGCCTATCTGGCACTGCCACTCTTTATCCACGTCTTCGTGCTCTTGCCGGCCGCGACGCACGCCACGCACTTCCACTCGAAAGCGTTCTAGCTCGAGTTCGGCCAGGGTTTTACCCACCGCCTCTGAGCCTGAGGTAATCGCAATCGCGTGCATGTGGTCTAGGGTCAAATCCATCGCATCCCCTGAGAAGAAACCGTGCAAATGACGGTAATGAGCGCGGCGCTCGCGCTCGAGGCGCTTGAGGATTCGCGTAATGGGCACGCCGCATTGATGCAGCACTTGCGACACCAGCATCAGGCTGCCCTCTAGAGTTTCCGGTACCACCTGATCGGCACCGCGCTCGTTGAGTAGGTCCATATTCTCATCATCGCGAGTGCGAACCATGATGTGCAGATCAGGCGCTATTGAGCGGGCCAGTCCCATTAAGTCTTCAACGCCCTTGCTATCGGTAAAGGTCACCACCATCATTCGCGCTTGTTGAATACCGGCACGCTTTAACATGGCGCGTTTGGTGGCATCACCGTAAATGACCTTCTCGCCACCGGCACGAGTTTCTCGCACTCGAATCGGGTCGAGATCCAGTGCTACATAATCCACCGCTTCGGTGCGCAAGAAACGGGCGATAACCTGCCCTACGCGGCCATAACCACAAATCACCACGTGCTTGTTCATCAAGGCCACGTGGTCGAAATCGTCGTGGGTGTCGTACTTTCGGTTAGTTTTCCCCAGAATCTGCTTGGCCAACCAAACCGAGTTTCGAACCAACCAGGGACTCAGCGCCATCGACAACACCGCAATCGCCACCAAGGCGGTACTAAATTCATCGCTAAGCAGGTCGTCCTTAACCGCTAATGCGATAACCACAAAGCTAAACTCACCCACTTGCGCCAAACAAAAAGCCGCGCTCAAGGAGTCTTGCCAACTCTCACCGGCCAACTTAAACAGCGCCAGCACAATCAGGGCTTTTAGCAGCAACACCAAAACCAAAGCCAGCAAAATGTAACCTAGGTTTTGCCAAACAATCGAGAGGTCGAGCAACATACCGATGCTCATAAAGAACAAGCCCATCAGCAAGTCGCGAAACGGTCGAATGTCCGCTTCCAGTTGCGCCTTGTACTGCGATTCACCGAGTAGCATACCCGCTACAAAGGCACCGAGTGCCATGGATAGACCCAGCCAATGAGTAAGTACGCCGGTAAGAATTGCTACCACTAAGGTTGACAGAACAAACAGTTCGTTGGTGCGAGCGCGGGCCACTTCGTCAAACAGCAGTGGCAAGAGTTTCTTGCCCACCAACAGAATGATCACCATCGCCGCGCTGCCTTGAAGCACCGAAACCATCGCAGGTCCAAACGCAAAGTCACCGGCGTTGGGGCTAAGTAGTGGGATAAGAATCAGTAGCGGCACCACCGCAATGTCTTGGAACAACAGAATCGACACCGACATCTCGCCGTGACGCTTGTTGAGCCAACCCTGGTCGTTGAGCATTTGCAGCACAATTGCGGTAGATGACAGGGCAATCGCACCGCCAATCACCACCGACGCTGGGCCATCAAAGCCAAGGAATAAGCTCAGCGCACTGGCAATACCGGCAGTTATCGCCACCTGAAACGAACCCACGCCAAATACGGTTTTGCGCATCGCCCATAGCCTGGGCCAGGAGAATTCCAGCCCTAGACTGAACATCAAAAGCACTATGCCCAACTCGGCTACCGAGTGCATTTGTTGTTGAGTGAACCAGTGAAATCCCATTGGGCCGGCAATAACCCCGGTGGCCAGATAAGCAAGAATCGGTGGCAGACCCAGTCGCTTAAACACGGCGATCGCCACAATGGCCACCACCAACATCAAGAGCAACTGAATCAAAAAGCCATGTTCCATATAGCGCCTTATGGGTTATTTATTGGGTTTAGTTTCGACCGCTGACATTCCCGCCATCTCTTCGCGTCATTGCCGTGAACACCGCTGTCATTCCCGTGGAAAACCGCTGTCATTCCCGTGGAAACGGGAATCTAGCCAATGGCTAGCTCGCAACCAGATGGATCCCCAGTCAAGCTGGGGATGACGGTTAAACGTCAAACTGAGGATGACGGGAATAATAAAGATGACGAAAGCGTCGGCAGTCAAAATGCAACAATATGATAACGCAGCCAAAGACATCGACCAAACCCAAATCCATCGATGTTGGCCATTTAAATCGTCACAGAATTAACTGAAAGTATAGGAAAAGAAGCGGCTAATCCGCCCAACTAAGTTGCCAACCCGCTTGCTCATCGAGCGCTAAACAGGACTTATCGACCCAGTAGCCCATGGCCAAAACCAGCTGGCCATCGAGAAACAGCAAGGGCACTTGGTCGCGCTGCCAAGGTGGCACAGACAGCTCTTGCCAGAGCTTTTTCAGACTGCGTGAACGGTCGCGAAAATGCGGGTGGCAGCGAGTGCTAGAAGGCGCGCCAAACACCAACTCCAACTTGGTTATGTCGATATCGCGACGTAACCTAGCCCCTTGTGAAACCAGCCGCAATTGCAAGCGTCCATCGTTCAAAATCCAGCCATCAGACTCGATTGGCATCGCGCCCATAGGCCGCATAATCGGCGGCTCAACCACATGCGCACAATCGCCGAATCGACGCACGCTGTAGCCATCCAGCTCAACAATCACCTTGGCATCCGCCTTGGCCTCAGCCAACTGGCTAAGCAGCTGCTGCGTTTGCGCCGCGCTTGGCATGGCTTTGCCCTGCAACTCCAACCAATAGCGCAGCAGTTGGCTTCGCAAAACGACGGGTTGCTCGCGCCACTTACTCAAAGCCAAGGCGCCATTATCCGCCTGATAGTCCGGCCACACGCTTGCTAACAGCACTTTCAGGGCCTCAGTCTGCTCGGCCAACAACTGGCCGCTGCGGGCCGCTGAGGCGCGAAACGACGGCCAGCGTTGATTGAGCTCGGGCAATACGCGTTGTCGCAGAAAGTTTCGGTCAAAGCGGGTGTCCTGATTGCTCTCATCTTCGATGTTCACCAAGCCATGTCGCTTGGCACATTCGCTAATTTGCTCGCGGGTCCAATCCAACAAGGGCCTAAACACAAACCTGTCATCGCCAAATTCTCGAGAGCGAGCGACGCCAGACAGGCCTTTAAGACCCCCGCGTTTCAGCGCCAACAACTGAGTTTCGGTCTGATCATCAAGGTGATGGGCGGTGAGCAACAAACCAGGAGCAGCTAAACACTCATAGAACACCTGATAACGAGCTTCCCTCGCGATGGCTTCCAAGCTGGTGCGTGAGGGCTTTTGCAAACTGACCCTATGCACTTCAATAGGTAAACCGTACTCGGCCGCTCGAGTCTGACAATGCTGCGCCCACTCATCGGCGTTTTCACTCAATCCATGATGCACATGCACCAAGGACACAGTTAACGACGGCCAACTAACCGCAAAGCGACTCAGCAAGTGCGCCAGCACTTCGGAATCCAGCCCACCCGAGTAGCCCAACACCAGTTTCAAAGATTGCTCAGGCCAGTTAACGCCAAAACGGCGCTGCAGCTCTCGCTGCAACGCCGTTTCAAATGCTGTGTAGCCTAGGCTAGGGCTGCTCATTTAGCAGTAACCGTACCCCATCAAGCGCTCATAGCGACGCTCAAGTAAGGCATCTTTGTCTAGGGTGTCTAGATGCTGCAACTGCTCCAGCAGAGTTTGCTTGAGCGACTTGGCCATTTGTTCCATGTCCCGATGAGCTCCGCCAAACGGCTCTTCGATAATTTTATCGATTAGGCCAAGCTCAAGAATACGGTCTGCTGTAATGCCCATGGCTTCGGCCGCTTGTGAGGCCTTGTCAGCGCTCTTCCACAAAATCGAGGCGCAACCTTCAGGTGAAATTACCGAATAAGTAGAGTACTGCAACATGTTGACGCTATCGCCCACACCAATTGCCAGTGCACCACCAGAACCGCCCTCGCCCACTACGGTACAAATCACAGGTACCTTAAGGCCGGCCATTTCTTTTAGGTTGGTGGCAATCGCTTCACTTTGACCACGCTCTTCCGCGCCAACGCCTGGGTAGGCACCCGGAGTGTCGATGAAAGTGATGATAGGCATGTTAAAGCGCTCGGCCATCTTCATCAGACGCAGGGCTTTGCGATAACCTTCTGGACGCGGCATACCGAAGTTACGCTTAATCTTCTCTTTGGTGTCGCGACCTTTCTGGTGGCCAATCACCATTACAGGGCGGCCGTTCAGACGCGCAGTGCCACCAATAATGGCGTAATCGTCGGCGTAAGCGCGATCACCGCACATCTCGTCGAACTCTTCAAACATCAGTTTTAGGTAGTCAGTGGTGTACGGACGCTGCGGGTGACGCGCCAACTGAGACACCTGCCAAGATTGCAGGTCGTCGAAAATCTTTTTGGTCAGCGACTGACGCTTTTCTTCCATTTTGTCGATTTCGCCTTGCAGATCCACATCGGGATTCGCGGCAGCCACTTGTTTTAGTTCGTTAATTTTGGCGACCAAATCGGCAATTGGTTGTTCGAATTCTAGAAAATCTAAGCTCATTGTAATGCCTATTGTAGAGGGCCTCTGCCCTTAATATCTTATTCTTACGTGCTCAGAACCCACCAACTGCTCGAGCGCTAACAAGCATTCGTCGGTGGGGTCCACTGTCCAGTCCTGTCCCAGGCGGTATTGGCCACTGGCCTGCTCACTGCGATAGTTCACCAACACGGGGATCGGCCCGTTTTTGTGGTCGCTGAGCGCCTGGCTAAAATTGTCGAGTAAGGTCGCGTCTAACGTGCGTGCATCAAAGTCGATTTCCACCGCTTGTGCAAATTCGCAACGCGCCTGACCTATGTCTACGATATTTCTGGCGGTCATTCTATTACCCCCAGAGAAATCATCAAAGCTGACCTCTCCTTCGACCACCAAAACCTTATCTTTTTGCAGCAATTCCTCAAACTTGTCAAAAGCTTCAGTGAATAACATGACCTCTAGCCGGCCTGACTTATCATCTAAAGTCACCAACCCCATCTTAGAACCGCGTTTGGTCAGCATGACTCGTGTGGCCACTACTAAGCCCGAGGCCTTGACGGTTTTGCCACGCTCAGTGGGATGGATGTCCTTTAAGCGACCGCTAGTATAGTGCTTAAGCTCCGCCAAGTATTGATTAATTGGGTGTCCGGTGAGGTACAAGCCCAAACTCTCGCGCTCGCCGTCCAACCAGACTTTATCCGGCCACATGGGGCATTGCACGAACTGCTGCTTGGAATCATCAGGGGTGTCGTTAAGCAGGCCAAACAAATCGTTTTGGCCTGAGGCCTGAGCCTTGGCGTGCTGACTGGCCGCAGCAATCGCATCGGGCAAGGTGGCCATTAGCGAGGCACGGTGTGCCCCCATTTGATCAAGCGCGCCACCGAGTACCAGCTTTTCAATTACCCGCTTGTTGATTTTCTTTAAATCAACTCGAGCGCAAAAGTCGAACAAATCTCTAAACGGCTTATCGCCACGGGCTTCAATGATGTTTTCCACCGGGCCCTCACCCACGCCCTTAATAGCGCCGATGCCGTAGACAATGTTTTGCTCATCGTCGACGGTAAACTGGTACATGCCCTTGTTGACGTCTGGCGGAATGATCTTAATCCCCATGCGGTCGCACTCGTCCACTAGGGTCACAATCTTGTCGGTGTTGTCCATATCCGCCGACATTACCGCCGCCATGAAATAGGCCGGGTAATGGGTTTTCAGCCACAGGGTCTGATAAGACACCAGTGCATAGGCGGCCGAGTGAGATTTGTTAAAGCCGTAACCGGCGAATTTCTCCACCAGGTCAAAAATCTTCATCGCCAAGTCGCCGTCGATGCCGTTTTTGATCGCGCCCTCTTTAAAGGTGCCGCGCTGCTTTTCCATCTCTTCGGGCTTTTTCTTACCCATGGCTCGACGCAGCATGTCCGCGCCACCTAGGGTATAGCCAGACATTTCCTGCGCGATCTGCATTACCTGCTCTTGGTACAGAATAATGCCGTAGGTGGGCTCTAGGATGGTTTGCAGGCACTCGTGCTGGTATTCGGCATCTGGGTACGACACTTCTTCGCGACCGTGCTTACGGTCGATAAAGTTATCTACCATGCCCGATTGCAGCGGACCGGGGCGGAATAGCGCTACCAGTGCGATGATGTCTTCAAAACAATCCGGTTGCAGACGTTTAATCAGGTCCTTCATACCACGGGATTCGAGCTGGAATACCGCGGTGGTTTCGTAGCGCTTTAGCAGGTCAAATGACGGCTTGTCGTCCAGTGGGATCGACTCAATCGCAATAGGCTCTTTACCCTGCTTCTCAAGCACAGGGTTGAGCATATCCAGCGCCCACTGAATAATGGTCAGGGTTCTTAGCCCCAGGAAGTCAAACTTAACCAGACCGGCGGTTTCCACGTCGTTCTTATCGAACTGAGTCACCGGGTTCTTACCCTCGTCATCACAGTACAAGGGCGCAAAGTCAGTAATGGTCGTCGGTGCGATAACCACGCCCCCAGCGTGCTTACCGGCGTTGCGGGTCACACCTTCTAGGGTGCGACACATGTCGATGAGGTCTTTCACCTCTTCATCGCCGTCGTACATTTCTGGCAGCGCCGGCTCGACTTCAAAAGCCTTAGCCAACGTCATGCCAGGGTCTGGCGGAATTAGCTTAGAAATGCGGTCAACAAAACCATAAGGGTGGCCAAGTACACGGCCTACGTCGCGAATTACCGCTTTAGCCGCCATGGTACCGAAGGTAATGATCTGAGATACCGCATCGCGGCCATACAGGTCGGCGGTATGATCAATTACCTCATCGCGGCGGTCCATGCAAAAGTCGACGTCGAAGTCGGGCATGGATACACGCTCTGGGTTCAAGAATCGCTCGAACAGCAAGTCAAATTCCAGCGGATCTAGGTCGGTAATCTTAAGGGCATAGGCCACTAGCGAGCCCGCACCAGAACCACGGCCTGGGCCTACTGGAATATTGTTGTCTTTACCCCACTGGATAAACTCCATAACGATCAGGAAGTAGCCTGGGAAGCCCATTTGGTTAATAACTTCGAGCTCGACTTTAAGACGCTCGTCGTACTCAGGGCGCTTCTCGGCGCGCTCGGCCTCGTCGGGGAACAAGAACTCTAAACGCTCTTCTAAACCCTCTTCAGAGACCTTGACTAAGAAGTCTTCGGTGGACAAATCACCGGTGGGAAAGTTGGGCAAAAAGTACTCGTGCAAACGCACGGTGGCGTTACAGCGCTTGGCAATTTCTACCGAGTTTTGCAGTGCTTCCGGAATGTCGCTAAACAGCTCCAGCATTTCTTCTTCGGTGCGAAGGTATTGCTGCTCTGAGTAGCGCTTTGGACGACGCGGGTCGGCCAGGGTGTAGCCATCGTGAATGGCCACGCGAATTTCGTGAGCTTCAAATTGCTCGGGCTTTAGGAACACCACTTCATTGGTGGCCACCACGGGCAGTTGTTGCTGCTCGGCAAAGGCCACTGCGGCGTGTAAATACTTTTCTTCTTCGGCGCGACCGGTACGCACTAGCTCGACGTAATAACGGTCGGGAAAGTGAGTTTGATAAAACGAGGCAATCTCGTTGGCCAACTCCAGGTTGCCCTTGAGTAACGCCTTACCCAAATCGCCGTCTTTGGCGCCCGAGAGCAAAATCAGGCCCTCGGCTTTATCCGCCAGCCATGCTTGGTCGATACAGGGCTTGCCACCTACGTGACCGCGCAAATAGGCTTCGCTGATAAGTAGCGTCAGGTTTTGATAGCCGGCGTTGTCCATCGCCAATACGGTGACGCGACAAAACTCGCCTTCAAACTCTGGATGCAGCAGATAAAAATCGGCTCCTAGAATGGGCTTAATGCCCGCGCCATGACACCCCTCGTAAAACTTTACCAAACCACACAAGTTGGTCTGGTCGGTTAGTGCCATTGCTGGCATACCTAACTCTTTCACTGCGCCGACCAAAGGCTTTACCTTGGACAGCCCATCCACCATGGAGAAATCCGAGTGGACGCGTAAGTGAATAAACTGGGGTTGGCTCATGTGTTATTTCAATCCTAGTGCGCGCTTAACCGGTGCAAAACTGCGACGATGATGCTCAATAGCACCATGTTCTGCCAAGGCTTGCAAGTGCACCTTGGTGGGGTAACCCTTGTGTTTATCAAAGCCGTACAGCGGAAAGGCTTGATGTAGCTCGACCATATCTTGATCGCGAGCCACTTTGGCCAAAATTGAGGCAGCACTGATGCACTCTTCGGCGCCATCACCACCGACGATGGCTTGGGCTGGCATGGGTAAATCTGGTACTCGGTTACCGTCAATGAGCACTAACTCAGGCGTGTGGCTCAAGCCAGCTACCGCGCGCTGCATGGCCAGCATGGTGGCGTGTAGAATATTAAGCTCGTCGATTTCGGCCACGCTAGCGCGACCTAGGCTCCAGCACAAAGCGCGCTCGCAAATTTGCTCGGCCAGCGCGTTGCGCTTTTTCTCAGAGAGTTTTTTGGAGTCGTTAAGCCCTTCGATAGGACGGCTTGGGTCTAGGATTACGGCAGCGGTAACCACCTCGCCTACTAGCGGGCCACGGCCCACTTCATCTACGCCTGCGATCAGTTGCATGTTTTTGTCTCTTTTAATCAATATGCGTCATTCCCGCGACAAACTCCGTCATTCCCGCGAAAGCGGGAATCTATCTAGGTGCGAGTTGCCGTGAATGCCTTGCCTTGTCATTCCCGTCATCCTCAGCTTGACAGGGGATTGATTGGGAATCTAGCTAGCTGCGAATTACCGCGAGTCCCTTGCTTTGTCATTCCCGCGAAAGCGGGAATCTAGCCAACCGCCAGTAGCAACTCGATAGATTCCCAATCGAGTTGGGAATGACGGAGTTGGCTGCCGGAATGACAGCTGGAGGCCCTAACGCCCAATCAGCCCCAACACAGCCTCAGCCGCTTTCTCAGACGCGTTCAAGCGCATCGATTGATGCAACTCGGTAAACGCCGAGATAATGTCGCTATTATCGCGCTTTAGCAAACGCCCAACCTCGCGCACCAAGTTATCGGCAACGCACTCGTCCTGAATCAGCTCAGGCACCAAGTCCAACTCAGGCGCTAATAAATTCGGCAACGAATAACGGTCAATCTTCATCATAGGTTTAGCAATCGCGTAGGTAATTGGGCTGACTTTGTAGCCTACCACCATAGGTCGCTTGTGCAGCATACCCTCAAGGGCGGCGGTGCCTGAGGCCAACATAATCACATCCGCCGATGCCATCACTTCGCGGGACTTGCCATCCACCAGATGCATTTCTAAATCCGGTGCCACTTCGGCCTTGGTGGCCAAAAACTGTTGTTTACGCGCCTCGTTCACCAAAGGCACCACCAACTGCAGCTCAGGCATCTCAGCCTTAAGCCGCTTCGCCGCTTCCAAAAAAGGCGCCGCTAATTGCTTAAGCTCGCCGCCACGACTGCCCGGCATTACTGCCAGCGTTTTAGCCTCGACATTCAAGCCAAGCTCAGCTCTAGCCGCAGCAGCATCGTGTTCCATGGCAATATCGTCCGCTAAAGTGTGGCCGACAAAGGTGCAAGGCACGTCGTGCTTGTCGTAAAAGGCTTTTTCGAAAGGCAGCAAAGACAACACCAAATTGGTGGCCTTAGCGATTTTGAAGATGCGCTTAGGACGCCAGGCCCACACCGACGGGCTAACGTACTGCACGGTCGGAATACCAAACTGCTTGAGTTCTGGCTCTACTCGCAAATTGAAATCCGGTGCGTCGATTCCCACAAACAGGTCAACTTTTTCGGCTTTCAAACGGTCCACTAATTGGCGGCGAACTTTGAGAAGACGAGGTAAGCGCCCCAGCACTTCCACCAGGCCCATCACGGACAATTCTTCCATGTCGAACCAAGCGTCAAAGCCGCAGGCTTTCATACGCGGGCCACCAATACCAACAAAGCGCGCCGTGGGATGGCGCGCTTGTAGGGCTTTGATAAGGCCTTCACCGAGAATATCGCCGGAAACCTCACCGGCCACTAGCCCAATCACTAGTGGCTTTTCGGCGACTGGCGTCGCACTTGTTTGAGTCATACTAGCGCTCTATTTCTTAAAATATGAGCCGTAAAGAATGGGCCTTAACCAATGACACCCTAGCGAATAACACCGCGGCTCGAGTTGGCCAAGAAGTCGCTAAAGACTTTCACTTCGTCAAATTGAGCAGCGTCTTCGGCCATGGCTTCAATCGCCTCGTCCTTGCCAAGGTTGGCACGGAAGGTTGAGCGATAACTGCGCTTAATTGCACTAATGGCTTCTTTGCTAAAGCCGCGACGCTTAAGACCCTCGGAGTTAATTCCACGAGGTACAGCACTTTGACCAGCAGCCATCACGTACGGAGGTACGTCTTGCAGCACCAGCGAATAGCCCGCAGTAAAGGCGTGCGCGCCAATGTGCACAAACTGGTGCACACCGGTCATGCCACCCAAAATCGCCCAGTCGCCCACGTGACAGTGACCAGCGATAGAGGCGCCATTGGCCATAATCACGTTGTCACCCACCATGCAATCGTGGGCAATGTGCACCTGTGCCATCAGCAAGCAGTTACTGCCGATTTGGGTCAAGCTGTTGTCCTGAATGGTGCCGCGGTGAATGGTCACATGCTCGCGAACCACATTGTTGTCACCCATGACCAAGCGGGTTGGCTCACCGTCGTATTTCTTGTCTTGGCAGTCCTCGCCAATCGAAGCAAACTGATAGAAGTGGTTGTTTTTGCCGATTACCGACGGTCCTTTAACCACAACGCTTGGCTCCAGCACACAGCCGTCGCCCAGTTCCACATCCGCACCCACGTAGCAAAACGGACCTATGGTCACGTCTTTGCCAATTTTGGCGCTCGGATGAATATACGCTTGTTCACTGATCACTAGTTAATCTCGCGTCGGGCACACATCAACTCGGCAGAACATACCAGTTCGCCATCGACTTTAGCTTCACCGTAGAACACGCCAATACCACGGCGCTCTTTCAACAGTTTCACTTCAAAGATGATTTGGTCACCTGGCTCAACCACACGCTTAAAGCGCGCTTTGTCGATACCAGCAAAGTAGTACAGCACTTCTGAAGGCGGCTTACCCATGGTTTTGAACGCCAGAATACCAGTGGCCTGCGCCATGGCTTCTAGAATCAAGACACCTGGCATTACCGGCTTAACCGGGAAATGCCCTTGGAAGAAAGGTTCGTTAAAGGTAACGTTTTTCAGTGCGGTCAGAGTGTCGCCAATTTTGTAATCCAACACTCGGTCAATCAGTAGAAACGGATAGCGGTGCGGCAGGTATTCCAACACCTGGTTAATATCCATTACTTTATTCTCTTCAGACACGTTTCTATCCTGCTTAGTCGTTTTCGTCTTCGCGGCGCTTTTCCGCTTTTTCTAGCTGCTTCACACGACTGAACAAGCCGTCGAGTTGACGGAAGCGAGCGGCGTTCTTACGCCAGTCTTTGTTGGTCATGTGCGGAGTACCTGCTGAGTAAACTCCTGGCTCTTTAATCGAGCTCATCACCATGGTGCGGCCGGTTAAATGCACCCCATCGCAGATTTCCATGTGACCGTTAATGGCCACCATGCCGCCGATGATGCAATGCTTGCCTATGGTGACACTGCCGGCAAGCGTAGTGCAGCCAGCAATGGCGGTGTGCTCACCAATGATATCGTTGTGTGCAATTTGCACCTGATTATCAATGATCACGCCGTCCTTAATGATAGTATGGTCGATCGCACCTCGGTCTACTGTGGTGCTCGCCCCAATTTCCACATCGTTACCTATGCGCACCCCACCTGTTTGCGGGATTTTTATCCAATGGCCGCGCTCGTTGGCGTAACCAAAGCCATCGGCGCCCAAAATAGTGCCCGAGTGGATAATGCAGCGCTCACCTAAGTGAACATTGTGATAAATGGTAACGTTGGCCCACAGACGCGTGTCCGCACCGATTTGGCAGTCTTGGCCAATCACAGTGCCTGCGCCAATTTGAACCCGATCGCCCAAGGTCACATTAGCACCGATAACCACGTTTGGCCCCAGTGCCACGCCTTCACCGAGCTTGGCACTTGGGTCAACCACAGCGCTTGGATGAATATCGGTAGCTGCAGCCGGAGTCGTATCGAGCAGCTGTGCGACGCGAGCGAATGCCACGTAAGGGTCTTTTAGGATGATGGCATTGCCGTTGAAATCTTCGGCATCACCAGGGCTTAATAACACAGCTGCAGCCTTAGTAGACTGCAGTTGTGCTTGGTATTTGCGGTTTGCCAGAAAGGCAATTTGGCCCGCTTGGCCTTGCTCTAGGGTGGCGACTGAGTGGATGGCCACTTGGCCATCCCCTTTAAGCTCACCACCCAGCTGTTCGCAAAGCTGGGCAAGAGTATAGCTTTTCAATTACTTACCTTTGCTTAGCGCTTCAACCACTTTGTCAGAGATGTCGGTCTTTTCGCTAGCGAAAACTACCGCGCCACGCTGAATAATCAGGTCGTATTGCTCTTTCTCTGCCAGAGCGTTGATCGCTTGTTGAACTTGCATCAGAAGCTTGTTTTGCTCTTCACCTTGGCGACGACGCAAATCTTCGTCAAGCGCTTTGCCTTTTAGCTGCAAGTCGGCTTGTGCACCTTCGATTTGACGGGCTAGGTCAGTTTTTTGCTTGTCGTTCATCAAGGCTGCGTCGCGTTGCTGCTTTTCCATGTCAGCGCGCAAGTCGTCTTGCATTTTTTGAACTTCGGCAATGCGGTCACCAAACTCAGCGTTGATGGCTTGCGCTACGGTTTCGCGTTGCGGCAATTGCTCAAAGACTTTCTGCATATCAACAACAACGATCTTGTCCGCTGCATTGGCTGCGAAAGGTACTGCAAGCATGCTTAGAATAAGCAACGCACTATTAACCACTTTTTTCAAAACTCTCTCCTTTTAAAACTAAAGCTTTTTAATCGTATAGCGCCGAATGGCTAGTCTATCCGATTTAGAATGTTTGACCAATATTAAACGAGAACACCTCGGTACGGTCGTTCTCTTGTGTCTTGATTGGTCGCGCCAAACTGAACACCATTGGGCCCATTGGCGAAATCCACTGAACACTCAAACCCACCGACGCACGGTAGCGATTGGGATCCGAGTAATCCTGAATCTTGGCAAACTGATCCGCTGGCAAGTAGCGATACCCGTTGTAGTCAAACTCGGTATCCCACACGTTACCCACGTCCATAAAGATACTGGTACGCACACTGTTGCGGTACGACTCGTCTAGGAATGGCGTAGGAACAATCAGCTCGGCTGTGGCCAAACCGATGGCGTTACCACCGACCGAGTTACCACTGGTCACGTTCACTGTATCCTCTGGACCCGGCAAGCTACAACCGTCGCCGCTTGGATCTGGCGAACATGGCTCGCCACCGCGGAATACGTAGAAGGAACGCGGACCTACTGTGTTACTTCTAAAGCCACGCAGCGCTGTACTACCACCGGCATAGAAGTTCTCCCAGAACGGTAGGATCTGGTCGTTCTGACCAAACTTACCATAACCGTTACCGTAACCTAAACGACCCTTGGCCATAAACACCCAGCGGTGCTCGCGGTCAATTGGGAAGTAGTGACGAGTTTCAAAGTTCACCTTGAAGTACTGTAGGTTCGAACCCGGTACCGTGGCCTTACCATACAACTGCTGGCTTGAGCCTGCGGTTGGGAAGGTGCCTCGGTTTAAGGTCGAACGATACCACGACGCATTGACTTCGAAGTTGTCGAAGCTCAAGTCCCCTTGCGGGTTATTGGGGTCGCGGTAAATGTTGTAGAAACGCAACGCCTGCTCGTACGCAGAAATTTCAGAAATAGTGTTGTGGCGGTACGCCAAACCAAAGTTCAAACGGTTAAATTCGTTGAGCGGGAAACCCATGTCCACGCCGACACCGTAAGAGCGGTTTTTATACTTTTCCAAGTTCGCTTTACCAGCATCGTATTCTTGCCAGTAAATGCTACCACCTGCGCTGATGCCGTCTTTGGTGAAATAAGGGTCTGAGTAGTTCAGGTTGACGTTTTTCGAGTAGCGGTTGGTGTTGAGGTTAATCCCCACCTGATTACCAGTACCCATGAAGTTGTTCTGCTGAACACCGAACTGCAAGCTTAGGCCTGATTCGGTACCGTAACCCACACCACCGTTAAACGAGCCAGAAGGCTGCTCTTTCACCGCAACGTTCACGTCCACCAGATCGTCGGTGCCCGGTACCTGCACGGTATCGGCTTCAACGGTTTCAAAGAAGCCCAAACGGTTGAGACGGTCTTTCGAAAGTTCCACTTGGCGGTTGTTAAGCCAAGCCCCTTCCATTTGACGCAATTCGCGACGCATCACTTCGTCTTTGGTGGTTTGGTTACCGGTGAAGTTGATGGTGCGCACGTAAACCCGCTTACCAGGGTTTACATTGATGTTCAGAGTGACTTCTTTGGTTTCATCGTCAATCTCTGGGTAAGTCGTTACCTCAGGATAGGCGTAGCCAAAGCGGCCCAAGTACTTGGAGAACAGCTCTTCGGTGTAGGTCACCTCAGCCGCGTTGTACTGGCTGCCGTCTTGAATCGGCACCAGCAGTTTCATAATGTCTTCACGACCTAGCAAATCACCGGTTAGGTTGGTTTCCTTGACCGTGTACTGCTCGCCTTCGTTGACGTTTACCGTCACGTACAGGCCTTTGCGGTCTGGAGTCATGGCTACCTGGGTCGACTCAATCGCAAAGCGAATGTAACCCCGGTCTTGATAGTAAGAGGTGATGGTTTCAAGGTCCGCCTGAAGCTTTTGCTTCTGGTAGCGACGCTCGCCGAACAAGTCCCACCAAGCGACGTAGTCGGTCAGCTCAAGTTGAGCCACCAAGTCGCCATCGGAGAAAGCCTGGTTACCCACAATGTTGATCTGCTGAATCTCAGCGGCTTCACCTTCGGTGAACTGGAATTTCAACTCCACTCGGTTACGCGGCAGGTTAACAATTTGCGCTTCTACCTTGGCGCCGTATTTACCCACGCCGTAGTAAAAGTCTTGCAGACCTTTCTCGATGCCAGACAGCATAGTGCGGTCAAGGGCTTCGCCCACCTGCACGCCCGAGTCGTCCAGACTCTCTTGCAGCTGCTCATCTTTGATGTCTTTGTTGCCGTCGAAACTGATTTCGGCAATGGTTGGACGCTCGCGCACCCAAACTTGAAGAATGCCGTCGTTTTCTTCGATTTCAATGTTCTCGAAGTTGGCCGACGCATAAAGGGCTTTAACAGCGGCCGCCAGTCGTGCTTGATCGACAGTGTCGCCTACTTTGATTGGCAGGTTGAGAAGTGCTGCCCCCAAAGCCACCCGTTGTAAGCCATCAATTTGTATATCTTTGACTTCAAAAGGCTGAAAAGACTCTGCTTGAACCGTTTTGGCACTACCCATGCCCAGCAGCAACATAGCCGCCATGATTTTGTTCAGTCGCATAGAAAACTTCTAAGTATTGTTGTTCTAATAGCCGTCTTAAAGACGAGCGATATCATTAAAAATGGCAAAACCCATCACCAATAACAGTGTGGCCGCGCCAATGCGAAAACCAATTTCCTGTACTTGTTCCGGTACCGGTTTACCAGTCACCATTTCAATCAGGTTATACAGTAAGTGCCCGCCGTCTAGAACAGGCAAAGGTAACAAATTTATGATGCCAAGGTTAACACTAATCAGTGCCAAAAATCCGAGAAAATACACTAATCCATAGCCCGCGCTGTTACCAGCGCCTTGAGCGATGCTAATCGGACCGCTCAAATTGTTCAGGCCAATATCACCTGTGACCAGTTTCCCCAGCATACTGAAGGTCAAACCTATCATTTGCCCAGTCTTATCTAATGCCGCACCAATTGCCTCTAGCGGGCCGTATTGCAGCACAATTTGCATGGATTCAGGCCAAGATTCAGCCACCGGTGACAAGCCAATTCGGCCGGTCACTTTGCCTTGACGATCGGTCACGGTTTCAGGCATCACGCTCACATCGAGCTTCTGCCCTGCACGCTCGATCTGCAGCGCCAGCGGTATGCCCGCACTGCGCTGTACGATTTCAACAAAGCTTTCCCACGACTCAATGGCATCGCCATTGACGCTAAGCAGCACATCGCCTTGCTGCAATCCAGCATTAGCCGCAGCACCACCGTCCATCACCACTGCCACTTCGGTGCTCACGGTTGGGGTGTATGGGGTTAGGCCTAAGCTGCGAATTGGCGACTCGGTTTCCGGGTCGAATTTCCAATTGCGGCTATCTAAGGTGTATTGGTTGCTGGCACCGCCTTGTAGCGGCTGCACGGTAAACTGAATTTGAGGCGCGCCAATATGACCAATGATCGCCATTTGCGCTTCTTCCCAGTTGCGCACTTCGCGCCCGCCAACGGCGGTAATTTGTTGCGGCTGGTCCACTTGGATCACAGCGGCTGGAGTGTTGTCTTGTACACCGGCAATCACCGGTTTAATCGAAGGTAGGCCCATGACCAGCATCAAGTAGTAAGCCACTACAGCGAAGACGAAGTTGGCCAGCGGACCTGCGGCGACAATCGCGCTGCGCGCCCATACCGACTTGCGGTTAAAGGCTTGGTCTTTGAGTTCTTCAGGAACCTCTTCGACGCGCTCGTCGAGCATTTTGACATAGCCACCCAGTGGAATGGCGGCAATCACGTACTCGCAGCCGTCATCGCCTACTTTGCGCCACAGCGTCTTACCAAAACCAATCGAAAAACGCTCGACTTTAACGCCACAGCGACGGGCCACCCAAAAGTGGCCGTACTCGTGAATCGCTATCAAAATTCCCAGTGCAACAATAAAGGCACCTAGGTTCCACAAAATCGCTAGCATTAAGCTCCTCGCTTGCTAATCAGGCCGCTCGCCACTTCGCGGGCTTGCGCGTCCCAAGCCATAATGGCCTCAATACTGTTCAACTCAGGCAAGGCCATCGAGTCCAGCGTCGCAGCATTAACTGCGGCGATATCAGTAAAGCCGATGCGTTCGTCTAAGAAAGCTGCAACCGCTACTTCGTTGGCCGCATTGAGTGCGGTGGTAGCCGCCTGGCCGGTGTGGCAGGCGTCAATCGCCAACTTAAGCCCTGGATATCGAGCAAAGTCAGGTTCTACAAAACTTAACTGTCCGACTGAGAAAAAGTCCAAAGGTTCAACACCGGCGTCAATTCGTTGCGGATAGGCCATACAATGCGCAATCGGTGTACGCATGTCCGGACGCCCCATTTGCGCTAGGGTCGAGCCATCTTTGAACTGCACCATGGAGTGAATCACGCTTTGCGGATGAATCACCACTTGCAGCTGTTCTGGCGTCGCGTTAAACAGCCACTTGGCCTCAATGTATTCCAGCCCCTTATTCATCATAGTGGCGGAATCGACGGAGATCTTGCGCCCCATGGACCAGTTCGGGTGTTTACAGGCTTGGGCCGGGGTCTTGTGGGCCAACTCACTCAAGTCCGTGGTCAAGAAAGGACCGCCAGAGCCTGTCAGAAGAATGCGCTCAATGCCGTGCTCGGCCAAATCACTTGCGCCCATCGAGCGCTGTACCGCTTCTGGCATGCACTGGTAAATCGCGTTGTGCTCAGAGTCGACCGGCAGAATTTGCGCGCCGGATGCGTGAGCCGCTTCGATGAACAGCTTGCCGGACATCACCAAGGATTCTTTGTTGGCCAGTAGTACGGTTTTACCCGCGTTCACCGCCGCCAAAGTCGATGGCAAGCCCGCCGCACCCACAATCGCTGCCATCACCATATCCACCTGATCGCTGGCGAGCAGCTGATGTACCAAGTCATCACTGTCTAACAACTGGGTCTTTCCCTGCCCTAGCTCTGGCAAGCGTTGGCCCAACTGTGCTGCGGCACTTGGCTCAACCATGGCAACAAAGCTCGGGTTAAACTCGGCCACTAGCTCTGCCATTTTGTCGACGTTCTGGTGAGCTAACAGGAGGCGCAATTGATAGGCATGAGGATTGCGACGCACCACATCGAGTGTGCTGCTACCGATGGAGCCAGTGGCTCCGAGTACGGCAAGTTGTTGCATGGTTTTTTCCGTGGGATGCGCGTCCATTGCGGGAAATATCACCTGGCCTAGGTCCAAAGCAACAGGTACATCAAAATAAACACAGGCAGCGCCGCGGTCAGACTGTCAATGCGGTCTAACACGCCACCGTGGCCGGGTAAAATGCTACCCGAGTCTTTAATATTAGCGTTTCGTTTGAACATTGACTCGCTGAGATCACCCAGCGCAGACGCCACCGCGGTCACGACAGCAATAATCACCATAGGGATCCACTCGGATTGCGGCACAAAGCTGTGATAGATGGTGACTGGGATCATAGTGGTCACTAGACCGCCCAAAAAGCCCTCAAAGGTTTTGCCTGGGCTCACTTTGGGCATCAGCTTTATCTTGCCCCATTTGCGCCCAACGAAGTAAGCGCCAGTGTCCGCCGCCCATACAATCAGCATCACAGCCAACAACAACCAAGCGCCAAAGTACTCGCTTTGATTGGATACCATGGACTTAAGCACACACAGTGACACAAAAGCTGGCAGTAGCGTCAGTTGGCCAAAAATCGACATCCACATCGGGCTGTTGCGCCAAATTTTGGCACCGTTGGGGTACATGGCTACCATTAGCGAGGCCGCCAGCCACCAGCCCACACCCACTAAAATAATCGCCAATAAGATGGGATTCAGGCGCCCGAGGTACCAGTACTCGGAGACGGGCACCAAGAAGATCACCGCCAGCATCAGAATGCCGATGGTCAGAGCAAAAGTCAGACGGGTCGCGTTGCAATTTGGGCTGATGATGTTGCCCCACTCGCGTCCCGCAAGAATAAAGATCGCAAAAAAGCCCCAAACCAGGGCCTCAGTCGGCACAAAAAAGATGGCCGCTAATACTAATGGCAGCAGGACCGCCGCCGTTACAACGCGTTGTTTTAGCAAAATAAACCTCTAATACGCGAAACCAGCTTAGGCGCTGGCTTCGATCTGTTCGCCGATTAAGCCGAAACGGCGTTGGCGTTGGCAAAAGGACTCGATGGCGGCGTAGAAATCCGCCTTGTCAAAGTCGGGCCACAAGATGGGAGTAAACACCAACTCGGCGTAGGCCGCTTGCCACAGAATAAAGTTACTGATGCGAGTATCACCACCGGTACGGATCATCAAATCCACCTCGGGCTGTTCGCTCATACACAGCGCTTCACTCAAGCGCTTCTCGTCAATTTGTTCGGCGTCCAGTTGACCTTGTGCAACCTGCTGGGCCAATTGCTGCGCCGCTTGGGCAATGTCCCAGCGACCACCGTAGTTAGCGGCAATGTTGAGCACCATGTCAGTGTTGTGCTCAGTCTCCGCTTCGGCGGTGGCAATTTGCTTTTGCAGGCGCGCTGAGAAGCGGCTGGTATCACCCACCACTTTCAGCCGAATACCGTTCTCTCCCAGTTCTTTTATTTCTCGTTTTAAAACCTTTAAGAACAGCTCCATTAGCAGGCTAACTTCGGTGCTGGGTCGACCCCAGTTCTCGCTAGAGAACGCAAACAAAGTGACGCTTTTGATGCCTAGTTCGCGGGCGGCACTGACGGTACGACGCACCGACTTAACTCCGGCGCGATGGCCGAAAACCCGCTGTTTGCCTTGATTCTGCGCCCAACGGCCGTTTCCATCCATAATTATCGCCACATGCTGGGGTAAAGCCGAGGCTGGCAACTCAGAAATGTGAGCGGGAATGGAAGACATAAAGGGGAGCCCTATCAAAAAACAAACGCCGTGTAGAATACCCTACACGGCGTGGTAACTCTAGTGCCGGCTGAATCTAAGCCTAAATTTCCATCAGCTCTTTTTCTTTGTCGGCTAGAATCGCGTCAATCTGCTTAATATGTGCGTCAGTCAGCTTTTGAACGTCGTCCTTGGCCTTGCGCGCATCGTCTTCTGAGATCTCTTTTTCCTTCTCTAGCGAGTCGATGTCAGAGTTGGCATCGCGACGTACGTTGCGAACCGCTACGCGACCGCCTTCGGCTTCGGCGCGAACCACTTTGATAAGGTCTTTACGACGCTCTTCGGTTAGCGCAGGCAGTGGAATGCGAATAACCGCGCCTGCAGACATAGGGTTTAGGCCCAAATCTGAAGACATAATGGCTTTTTCTACCGCTTGAATCGCTGATTGGTCGAATACGGTCACAGACAGAGTGCGCGAGTCTTCGGTACCAATGTTGGCCAGCTGCTTCAACGGAGTGTCAGCGCCGTAGTAGTTTACGTGGATGCTATCGAGTAGGCTTGGGTGAGCACGACCGGTGCGCACTTTGGCGAACTGAGTTTTGGTCGATTCAACGGACTTGTCCATCCGTTGGTCTGCGTCTTGTTTGATATCGTTAATCACGCTTGTTTCCTTAACTTTGCTACTGCAATTATTCGGCTGACTTGCTAATCAGAGTACCTTCCGCCTCGCCCATAATAACGCGACGCAAAGCACCAGGCTTGTTCATGTTGAATACCATAATAGGTAATTCGTGATCCCGCGCCAAGGTAAAGGCGGCCAAATCCATGACTTTAAGCTCATTATCCAACACATCTGCATAAGTCAGTGTGTCGTGCTTAACGGCGTCAGGGTTTTTCATTGGGTCATCGGAATACACGCCGTCCACTTTGGTGCCCTTGAGCACAGCGTCGGCTTCGATCTCGATACCGCGCAAGCAAGCGGCCGAGTCGGTGGTAAAGAATGGGTTACCAGTACCGGCAGAGAAAATCACTACGCGGCCGGTTTTTAGCAGGCTAATGGCTTCAGCCCAGTTGTAGTTGTCGCACACGCCGTTTAGCGGGAATGCTGACATTAGACGAGCGTTGACATAGGCGCGGTGCAGTGCGTCGCGCATGGCCAAACCGTTGATTACGGTTGCCAGCATACCCATGTGGTCGCCTACGACGCGGTTCATGCCTGCTTTGGCCAAACCTTCGCCGCGGAAAATGTTACCGCCGCCGATCACCAGTCCAACTTGAATGCCTTGCTCGACCAGTTCTTTAATCTCTTGGGCCATACGGTCTAGGACTTTGGGGTCGATGCCAAAGCCTTCTTCGCCCATCAATGCTTCGCCGCTGAGTTTTAAAAGTACGCGACGGAAAGTCGGTTTGGGATTGGTGCTCATGCTGTCATTATCCTGTGGTTAGCAAAACCGCGGCTGGTGCCGCGGTTTATCTGGTATCAATATAAGGCTAAATTAACCTTTTTTCGAGGCTTCGATTTGCGCCGCTACTTCAGCTGCGAAATCTTCTTCTTTCTTCTCGATACCTTCACCAACTTCCAAACGTACGAAGTTTACAACGTCCGCACCTTGGTCTTTCAGCAGCTTGCCAACTTTCAAAGAAGGATCTTTAACGAAAGGTTGGCCAGTCAGGCTGATTTCACCGGTGAACTTGGCCATACGACCCATTACCATCTTCTCAGCGATTTCAGCTGGCTTACCAGACTGCATAGCGATGTCGATTTGAATTTCTTTCTCTTTCGCTACAACGTCAGCTGGTACATCTTCAGGCTTAACATAGTCAGGCTTAGAAGCTGCTACGTGCATTGCGATGTCTTTAGCCAGCTCAGCGTCACCGCCAGTCAGGTTAGAGATAACACCAATGCGACCGCCGTGGATGTAAGTACCTAGGTTGTCACCTTCTACGATAACAGAACGACGTACGCTCATGTTTTCGCCGATTTTAGCCACTAGGTTAGCGCGAGTTTCTTCAACGCTCAGACCGTCGATGTCAGCAGCGTTAAGCGCTTCAACTTCGGTGATCTTGCCAGCAAGTGCTGCTTCAGCAACCTTGTTAGCAAACGCTAGGAAGCTTTCGTCGCGAGCTACGAAGTCAGTTTCGCAGTTCACTTCAACCAAAGCGGCAACGCCGTCGGCTACTTTAGCGATGATTACACCTTCAGCAGCGATACGACCGGCTTTTTTAGCCGCTTTGGCTTGGCCAGACTTACGCATGTTCTCGATGGCCAGCTCAATGTCACCATTGGTCTCAACCAGCGCTTTTTTACAATCCATCATGCCGGCGCCGGTGCGCTCGCGCAATTCTTTAACTAGGGCAGCAGTAATTGCCATTGTTAAATCCTCTGTCACTTCAACAGTAAAAATATAAAAAACAGGGGCCGTTAAGGCCCCCGTTAACCAATGTCGTTCTATTGGTTAATAAGGGCAATGCGTGAGCATTACACCTTATTACTCAGCTTCAACGAAACCGTCTTGCTCAGCTTGAACAGCGATGTCTTGGTTGCGACCTTCGCTAGCAGCAACGGCTACGGCTTTGGTGTAAAGCTGGATAGCACGGATCGCATCGTCGTTACCAGGAACGATGTAATCAACACCGTCTGGGTTAGAGTTGGTATCAACGATAGCAACAACTGGGATACCCAGGTTGTTAGCTTCTTTGATTGCGATGTGCTCGTGGTCAGCACCTACTACGAACAATACGTCTGGCAGGCCAGCCATGTTCTTGATACCGCCCAGTGACTTCTCAAGCTTGTCCATTTCACGAGTACGCATTAGCGCCTCTTTCTTGGTTAGCTTTTCGAAAGTACCGTCTTGAGCTTGTGCTTCTAGATCTTTTAGACGCTTGATTGACTGACGAACAGTTTTCCAGTTAGTCAGCATACCACCCAACCAACGGTGGTTTACGTAGAACTGGTCACAAGAAACAGCAGCTTCTTTGATAGCGTCTGAGGCAGCGCGCTTAGTACCAACAAACAGGACTTTACCTTTTTTGCTAGCTACGTTGCTGATCATGTCCAACGCTTCGTTGAACATAGGAACAGTGTGCTCAAGGTTGATGATGTGAACCTTGTTACGGGCACCGAAGATCCAAGGTTTCATCTTTGGATTCCAGTAGCGGGTTTGGTGACCGAAGTGTACGCCTGCTTTCAGCATGTCGCGCATTGATACGTTTGCCATGTTTAATTCCTTAGTGAATTGGGGTTAGGCCTCCACGTACCCCATTGGACCCGACCTTTTCAGGCACCCCGGGTAATGTGTCGATACGTGTGCGATTTAAGTTAAAGTTCTCTGCCACATACACATATATGTATAATGACCGCCAACAACTAATCTTAGTCCAGGATATCCTCGAGTAAGGTCCTCGACTGCAGACCAGAGTTAACGGCGCGCTTTATACCATATTTAGCGCTCGGGTACAAACACGAGCCATCATTTTTGGGCGCCAGCGAACACGGTTGAAACCAATTAGAGCGACGAGAAAAGGCACTATGAGTATTGTCATTAAGACCCCAGAACAAATTGAACAAATGCGCATTGCTGGCCGCATGGCCGCAGAAGTACTGGAAATGATTGAACCGCACGTTCAACCTGGGGTTTCCACCGGCGAGCTAGACCGCATTTGCCACAAGTACATCACCGAAGTGCAAAAAGCTTATCCGGCGCCATTGGAGTACCACGGTTTTCCCAAGTCGATTTGTACCTCGTACAACCATGTGATTTGTCACGGCATCCCGTCAGACGACCACATTTTAGAAAGCGGCGACATTCTTAACATCGACATTACTGTGGTGACCACCGCCGAACTTAAGTTTGATGACAACGGCAAGCCGATTCGTCCAACCGACGGTTACCACGGCGATACCTCAAAAATGTTCTTAGTAGGTGAAGTATCCGCTGAAGACAAGCGCCTATGCCGAATCACTCAAGAATCCTTGTACGCGGCGATGCGCAAAGTAAAACCTGGCGTGCCGCTGGGTGAGATTGGCAACACCATTCAGAAATACGTCAAGAAAGCGGGACGTTACTCCATCGTGAAAGATTTTTGTGGCCATGGCATTGGCAACGTATTCCATGAAGAGCCGCAAGTAGTGCACTATAAGAACGGCGATCGCACCAAGCTAAAAGAAGGCATGACCTTTACCATCGAGCCGATGATCAACGCCGGTCGTTTCCAAGCGGTAGTTGATGAGAGCGATGGTTGGACTGCGACCACAGTGGACGGCAAAAACTCGGCCCAGTGGGAGCACACCATTTTGGTCACCAAAGACGGTTGCGAAGTACTGACGCTGCGAAAAGACGAGACGATTCCGCGCCTAATGAAGAATTAATAGCGAAGAACTGATAGCGAAAAGCTGATAGCAACGTCAGATAGTTAACACCAATAGTGAAAAACGGATAATCCATGGCGGACGTAACCGAACTGGCACCGCTTAGCCCTGAGACCTGCAAAGCGGCGCTCAACGATGCTGCTTTGAAGGACTTAGACGCCTTTAAATCAGGGGCTGAATCGGGCCTTAGCATTGTCGATTTGGTGTACGCCCGCTCCCAGCGAATTGATGCCTTATTGGTCGGTCTGTGGCAACAGCTTGGGCTGGATAAAGCGCCTATCAGTTTGATTGCCGTGGGCGGCTATGGCCGCGGTGAGCTGCACCCTCACTCAGACATCGACTTGCTGCTATTGCTCGAGTCCGAGTTATCCGCTGAGCACAAGCAAGCCATTGGCGAGTTTGTGGCGTTTTTGTGGGACTGCAAATTGGATGTGGGCCACAGTGTTCGCACCCTGCCGCAAACCATTGAAGTCGCGCTAGAAGACATCACTATTGCCACCAACTTGCTGGAATCGCGCCTGCTGATTGGCTCTGATGAGCACTATTTGCATTTGCACGACGCGGTACGTCAGCCCGACTTTTGGCCCTCGGCTGAGTTCTTTTTGGCCAAGCGCGACGAGCAAGACGCTCGCCACCAACGCGCCTCGGCCTTTGACCTAGAACCCAATATTAAAACCTGCCCGGGCGGATTGCGCGATGTGCAAACCGTGGCTTGGGTGGCCATGCGTCACTTTGACGCTGCCAGCTTAGACGAGCTGGTCGAGTACGGTTTTTTGCGCCCGGAAGAGCTCACCGAACTTACCGAGTGTTTGCACTTTTTGTGGCGATTGCGCTTTGCCCTGCACATGATTGCCGGTCGTGCTGAGAACCGTCTGCTGTTTGACCTGCAGCGCCAAGTGGCCGAGACCATGGGCTACACCGACGGCACCACGCTCGCAGTTGAGCAAATGATGAAGCGCTACTATCGCAATGTGCGCCGCTTAATCGAACTCAACCAAATGCTGTTGCAGCTGTTTACTCGCGCAGCGCTTAATCAGCCGGAAACCGAGCCGACTAAAGTGGCACCTGGTTTTGTGCGTCGCGGCTCATTGTTAGAGTGCGATGACCCTAGCTTATTTGGTCAGCCCGAGCAGTTGCTAAAGCTGTTTTGGTACGTGGCCAAAGATTCCAACATTAAGGGGATTTACGCCCCTACTCTGCGCGCTCTGCGACACCATCGCCGTCACCAGCCAGTGCCGTTAGTGGAGCACCCAGAATGTCGCAAAGTATTCATGGAAATACTGCGTCATCCTCGCGGGATCGCCGGTCTGTCTCTAATGCACAAGCACAACATGCTATCGGCCTACCTGCCGCAGTGGAAAGAAATTGAAGGTCAGATGCAGTTTGACCTGTTCCACGCTTATACCGTGGACGAGCACACCCATCGCCTGCTGAAAAACATCGAGCGCTTTTCTAACCCAGACCATCAGGAAGAGTTCCCGCTAGGCTCTGTGCTGATTGACCAGCTACCCAAAAAAGGTTTGCTGGTACTCGCAGCGATTTTCCACGACATCGCCAAAGGTCGCGGTGGTGATCACAGTGAATTGGGCGCGGTGGATGCGTTAGAGTTTTGCCGACAGCACGGCTTAAACGAGCACGATGGCCGCACCGTCAGCTGGCTGGTAGAGAACCACTTGTTGATGTCGGTAGTAGCTCAACGCCGGGATATTAACGACCCGGATGTGATTAACGAGTTTGCCGACAAGGTGCGCGATGCGGTGCATTTAAGCTACCTGTATTGCCTGACCGTGGCGGATATTTGCGCCACCAACAACAAGCTTTGGAACAATTGGAAAGGCTCGTTGCTACGTGAGCTCTACTTCTCGACCCAACGGGTGCTATCGCGCGGTAAAGAGAAAACCATGGATGTGCGCGCTCGAGTGCGTGAGCATCAGGGTAAGGCGCGCCGCGAGCTGATGCGCTCGGGCTTTAGCGACAAAGACATCGACGCGCTTTGGGCGCGCTTCCCCGCCGATTACTTTATTGGTTACCAACCCAATCAGCTGGCCTGGCACGCTGAGTCGATTTTACGTCATAAGGACGACGGCCCGCTGGTAATGCTCAGCAAACACGCCACTCGCGGTGGTACAGAGCTGTTTGTCTACACCCCAGACAGAGCCAAATTGTTCGCCACTGTTATGGCAGTGTTAGACGCTAAGAACGTAAACGTGCACGATGCCTCAATTTTGAGCAGCAAAGATGGCTACGTGGTGGATAGCTTTGTCATTCTGGAACCTAACGGCGAGCAGGTGGTCAACCTAGCACGAATACAGAGTATTCGCCGCGCGTTGGAAAAGGCCTTGTCGAAGGACAGTCCGAAACTGCCAACCGCTCGTCGCATCTCGCGTCAAATGAAGCCCTTTAGGGTGGCCACTCAGGTGAGCTTTATTAAAAGCCACCGCCAGGCCACCAGCCTAATGGAGCTAATTGCGCTGGATAAACCCGGGTTGCTTGCCAAAGTCGGCGAAGCCTTTTATCGTTGCCAAATCTCTTTGCAGTCCGCCAAGATCACCACCATTGGCGAGCGTGCCGAGGATTTCTTTGTATTAAAGAACGCCGAGGGCACTGCCTTGAACGACGAGCAGCAACAACAACTCAAACAAACCCTAGTCGAGCTTCTGGCTCAACCGAATAATTAATCACGGAGACCTGCATGCAAGCCTTGCAACAACGTATCGAAGCGGCCTTTGAAGACCGCGCCAGCATCACCCCAGCCACTGCTAGCGAACAAGTTCGCGAAGACGTAAACCAAGCACTGGAACTGCTGGACAGCGGTAAGATGCGCGTAGCGGAAAAAATCGATGGCGAATGGCAGGTCAATCAGTGGCTGAAAAAAGCCGTATTGTTGTCTTTCCGCATCAATGACAACCAGGTTATCGACGGCGGCGAGTCGCGCTACTTCGACAAGGTACCTATGAAGTACGCCGACTACGACCAGGCGCGCTTTGAAGCCGAAGGCGTGCGCGTTGTGCCACCAGCGGCAGTTCGCAAAGGCAGCTTTATCGCACCAAATACGGTATTGATGCCATCCTACGTAAACCTTGGCGCTTACGTTGACTCGGGCACCATGGTAGACACTTGGGCCACCGTAGGCTCTTGTGCACAAATTGGTAAAAACGTTCACCTATCGGGCGGCGTGGGCATAGGTGGTGTACTTGAGCCGCTACAAGCCAATCCAACCATCATCGAAGACGACTGCTTTATTGGCGCGCGCTCTGAGGTTGTAGAAGGTGTGATTGTTGAGAAAGGCTCAGTGATTTCCATGGGCGTGTACATCGGCCAGTCCACCAAGATCTACGATCGCGAAACCGGTGAAGTGCACTACGGCCGCGTACCCGCAGGCTCTGTGGTCGTTGCTGGTAACCTGCCGTCGAAGTGTGGCAAGTACAGCTTGTATGCAGCGATTATCGTGAAGAAAGTCGACGAGAAAACCCGCTCGAAAGTGGGCATCAACGAGCTGTTGCGCGCGGCTGAGTAGCGGCGATTCGCGTCATTCCCAACTCGATTGGGAATCTAGCTAACCGCCAGTAACCCTGGCGGATTACCCGCGAGCTCCACGCTCGTCATAGCTGCGAGCTCCACGCTCGTCATTCTGCGAGCCCCGCGCTTGTCATTCCCAACTTGATTGGGAATCTAGCTAACCGCCAATGGCAAGTGGCTAGATTCCCTTTTTCAAGGGAATGACAAACGCAAAGGGAATGACTATGGAAAAGGAAACAACAAGAGCGCTAAAAAGCGCTCTTTCTCATGAATGAAATCATTTCAGGCAGCTAAAAACTAGGCCGCCGCTTTGGTCAAACTCTGCCACCAATCGATAGCATCTTGCTCAGGATCCATGGTCTCACAAGCATCGATTTTGAGCATTTCGCTAAAGGCTTCGCCTTGCAATTCTTCAAGCAGTGCTTGCCACTGGCGACCGGCACCACAATAGGTATCGCCATAGCTCGAATCACCCAAGGCAACCACCGCAAACTCAAGCCCACCAAGCAACGGAAAGCGTGTACGCAACTCGTCAAACAGCGGCATAATGTTATCTGGAATATCGCCCTCACCGGTCGTTGAGGTCACTAACACCAGGCGATCTTGGTCGGCTTTGAGGCCAGCGATATCATCAAAGTTTGGTTCTTCTATCAACCGGCACGGAATGTCTTGAGAACTTAATTCTGCCTCTAAGGCTTCGGCCACACTTTCAGCAGCACCGTAAACAGTTCCGTAGACGAGGGTAACCCGCTTCATGCTATACTCCCTTTCAACAACTTGTTGACCAACATAGCGAAAGCAAAGTCATTGGGCAACAAGCAAAACCCGCGAAAATTGAGTGGCTAGCATGCGTCAAACCCGTCGTAAACGACTGCACAAACACCATCAACGCTTGGTGCGTTATCGCCGTCAAACCTACTTCAAACAGTTACACTACATGCTACCCGCAGAAGGCAAAGAAGCGGAGCCCGTGAGCTCGGTCCAACCGGCATCAAAGCCGTAATCCTGCGTCGACCAACCAAATCGTTCGAATAAAGTTAGCCACTCGGCCTCTAGCTCGGTCTCGACCACCATCTTCTCGCCTGTGACTGGATGTACGAACGCCAGACGCTTTGCGATCAGCATTAAGCGCTGACACTCCAGATGATCCCTAAACACTCGGTTCTGCCGTCCATCGCCATGACTGGTGTCGCCAATGATCGGATGAAACAAATGCTTCATATGGCGGCGAAGTTGGTGCTTGCGGCCAGTCAGTGGGCGCATCTGCACCAAAGAAAAGCGGCTGGTGTCGTAGCGACCGCATGGAATTGGTAATTCGACGGTCTGCAGTGGCTTATACCAGGTCACCGCCTCTTGCGCAGGCTTGTCTGGGTCGGCATGCACATCAGCAATCGCATCGAGCTCTTCTTTGAGTGGGTAGTCGAGCTCTTCGGTCTCGGTCACATAGCCGCGACAAATGGCCAGATAGTCCTTTTCAATGGTGTGCGCCTGAAACTGCAGATTGAGCTGATGGGCAATCTCGCTGGATTTGGCAAACAGCAACACGCCAGAGGTAGGACGGTCGAGTCGGTGCACTGGATACACGTGGGTTCCAACCATATCGCGCACTAGCTGCATCGCGAACCAGCGCTCTTTGCGCGCCAGGTAAGTTCGGTGAACCAGCAAGCCCGCCGGCTTGTGAATCGCAATCAGGTACTCGTCTTCGTATAAAGCCTGTAATTCCACTTAGCTCGCCCCGTTTACTAGCTCATCAAAGCTTTTTAGCAAAGACACCAGCGCATCGGTGTCAAAGCGCTCGCGATACACCACCTCGGCCATCGCGGCCAATCCAGATTTGTGCGGTGGAATTTGTCCGCTTGTCACCATTTGAGTCATGCGAGGCAGAAACACAAACTGCAGCCACTGCTCAAAAGCCAGAGTGTCGACGCAAAACGGCTGCTGGCTGGAGAGTGCTTGCTCGCTGGGCAGTTGCTCAGACCACAAGGACAAAGACTTGAGTTGAGATTCGATGTCGATCAAAATTTCGGCAGCGCGCACGGTGTTCATGACCACTCCAAGGCAAAAAACGGCGCAACATCATATCATCCTAAAGCGCAACTCCCTATAATGGCGCCTGATTTTATCAAGTGATCCTATCAGTGATGGAGCAAATCAATACCTTAGGCGATTTCCTGCAAGCCAGCGGCAGTCAGTACCAAGTTTTTGACCTGGGACGCCGCATTGTGCCAATCGATCATGTCGCTTTTCAGCAAATCGAAGCTTTGTCTTCGCCATACCCCTACCCGCTACAAGGCCATGCCTTTTTGGGGATAGTGTTCTGGAAGAGTGCCGACAGCCATTTTGTCTGGTTTTTAAAGTTACCCCTCGATGAGCGCGGCTTAATTCAACCGGCGGCGCGCACTCAGTTTATGCAGCAAGTGCTTGAAGGCTTGGGGCAAGACCCAACTCAGCCTTTGAGCCAAGAGCAGCAGCAAGAGTTGGCAAGCAATATATTGGTGTTTACCCCATCGCAGAACAAGCTAGCCACCTTCAACGCCAAGGTGAAGCAGACCTTAGGTCAAAGCGCTTCGGCGCAATACGAGTTGGCCTATCAGTACCTGTCGGGGCAAATGCCTTCTGAACATTGGCAACAGCTTGGTCTTCAAGGTATCGCCGACTTCGTCGCCCGTTTAGACGAACTTGATCACGCCGAGGTTTTGCTGCGTGCGTTGGCTAAGTTGCCTGAGCCGGTGTTACAGCCTGTGTTATCCTGTCTTGAGAACCAAAAACTCAACGACGACTTGGCTGGCGCGATTGCGGCGCATGTGATGGATTCGTTGAATAATGACGTGGCGCCAGAGCGTTTGCACTCTTGGTTGCGCGGTTTGGCTGGACATCCTGGCAAAGCGCAAATGGTTTGCGAAGCCTTGTTGGCGCATCCAAAGCTGGACGTTAACAGCTTGGCCATTATCGCCGCTCGCCATTGGCCGCAATTCGAGCGTCCAGAGTTTGCCTTGCAGTATCTAGAGGCGGCGGCACTTCAAGAGTTTGAGGTATTTGCGCAACTGTTTGCTGACTTGGTGGCGATTCCTAGCGTGCGAGTCAATTTGCTGGCTCAGCTACGCAATCCAGAGCGCAGCGAAGCGCTTGGCAGTGCTATCGGTCAATTGTTTAAAGGGACTATTGGTTAAAGGGACTGGGGGTTAACACAGCTCTTGGTTGAAGGGAGTCTTAGCTAGACTGACTTCCTAGCTAAAAAGTACTCTTGTTTATAGTGACAAGTGTTTTAAGAGATGATGCAGTCATGACAGATTTACTACTGATTTTAGGTTTAATTGGCATCGCCGCGCTATTTTGGCAGTTACGCCAAATGGCCGAGCAAGCCAAGCAGTTTGCCACTCGTGAGTGCGCTCGTCAGAACGTGCAGTTGCTAAGCGTGGCTCAGTCCAACGCGCGCCCAGCTTTTGGCGGTACTAGCGGGATTGGCTGGAAAGCCGACTATCAGTTTGAGTTTTCCACCGACGGCATCAATCAATTCGTTGGCAGCATCGCCATGCACGGCTTGCGCATCACCAAAATCAACTGGCCGATTTTCCCTGAGCCTGAGTGGCACGAAGCCCCGACGGCCCGTGGCAAGATTGGTGGTTGTGGACCTAAGTGCGGCACTAGCGGCGGACGTTGCCGCTAGCCAACCCCGTCATTTCCGCCCCTAATTCCGTCATTCCCGCGAAAGCGGGAATCTAGCCAACCGCTATTCGCCAATAGGTAGATTCCCAATCAAGTTGGGAATGACGCCAAATCCCAAAAAGAAAAAGGAGCGACCCGAAGGCCGCTCCTTGTATCTTAGTTCGCTAATGCTAAGTTTAGCTTCCTACTAATATGGTGCTTCCGTGCGCCATCCTTGCTTTTTTGCGTCCTGCGTCTTCCATGCTCAACGTCTTGTTGGTTCCATGTATTTTTACTACCGTCCTTGATCCGGTAACTCCTTGTACCGAGCCGTGGCTGCCATATCCATGACACATCTTCCGTGAACGCCTTTCCTAACTCCTTGTAGCGATCTTCCTAATCGCTTCGTTGATTTGGTTTATCGATAGAGAATCCTTCTCTTCCTTGATAACCCCAAACCTGCTTCCTGCATTGTCCATGCAATCCATTACTTATCCATCGGACATACATAGATTAACTGATCTGGCAAGAAGTAAAGAGCGGCACAACAGTTTTTTAACTTTAGATTAACCTAATTATCGCTGGTAAAACTCGAAACCCAATAACTACGGGCATCACAGCGCGATTTAATGATTTATTGTTCGCAAGCCTAATTCTCGTGTAATCCAAATTTGTAATCCGCGGATTACAAATTTTAGAGTAATTACTCTAAATATTGGGCTGTTTCAGAAAAAAAACCAATCCAAAATGGGTATAAAAATACTAATTTAGAGGTAGATTTTAGGCGGGAATTCGCAAGCGTCCAGTGATGGCTTGAAAAAACATGACCCAATCGCCACAAAAACTGTAAAAGGGATAGCTAAAGGTCGCAGGTTTGTTCTTCTCAAACAGCGCGTGCCCCGCCCAAGCCGGCCCATAACCACACAACAACGGCACCCAGATATAACCCAGCCCACCAACCAAAATGACCCAGGCCAAGCTCAGCAAAGCCAGCGTCGAGCCAACATAATGCAAAGCACGACAGCGAACATCCTTATGCTCACTCAAGTAATAAGGGTAAAACTCCCAAAAGCTATCAAACTTAGCCATCACCAAAACCTCCGTTTTACCCACAACTTACCAACAGGGGACTGTCCCCTACCCAATTTTTCGGCTGTTTTATCCACAATTTTTGCGAAATATGGGTCAATTATCGCTCAAATTATCCACAAGGAAGTTAACTGCCGGCGCTAATTAACAGCTGTCCTTGCATGTCTGGAAGGTCCACTTGCTTGTGCAAACTAAAGCCCATGGACTTAAAGAAGGCCTGCTGATGTTCATCTGGCGCAAATACCACAAGGCCGGTTGGCTTTTCCTGCTCAGAGCGCCATTGCTCTACCACCTCTAACAGTGCTCGACCAATGCCTTGTCGCTGTCGGTGTTTGGCCACTGCCACAAACTGCAGCATGGCCTGCTCACCTTCGGGCAACCATCCGCGAATGACCTGCTCTTTCTCTATGAGCGCCTGCGTGCTATTCCAGCCTGCCACTAGCATCATCTTCAAACGCCAGTGCCAATATCTTTGGTCACCCAATGGAAACTTGTTTAACGCCAGTCCTGCCATAGCCACTAGCTTGTCTTGCTCGAACAAGCCAATTAACGGTTGCTCTTCGGTCCAAAGCTCGCTGAGCTCTTCGCGAATGGCACTGCGAAGACGCTTTTCAAAGACGCTTTGATCTTCATCGCCCAAGGCTTGCTTGTAACCGGGATCGTCTTGATAGGCGCTAAACAATAGCGAGGCGGCGACTCGAAAGTCTTCTGGAGTCAGGTAGGCAGCGCGGTAGCTGGCGTCGAGAGCAGCTTGGCTCATTGGCAAATCCTTGTTCGGCAGGCAATGAGACCAAGCTATCAAAAATTAACTGAATTGCAACAAAGCTTATAGGCTTTGTACCGCCGATTCGCCCCAGCCAATCAAACTACCGTCAACCAAAACCAGCGGGGTGCACTCGTCCTTGGTGGTGCGACCGTCTGATTTGACATGTTGAGTGCGGTAGTACCAAAGCTGAACTAACTTGCCATCTTTTTGAAAAGCTTCGTTTAAGTCAGAAAAACCCATCACGTTCTGAACCTGGTCTTTGTCCATCCCAATCGTCAGACCATTCAGGTTCTTACGGTTTTCCAGTTGGGTTTTCTCCCAATCAGAGTTGTGCTCGCGATACTTATCGGAACCCACGTGAACCGAACAACCGGACAAAGTCGCTACCAGAAGCGCCGCTGGCGCCAACATTACCCATTTTGACATTTCTACTCCCTAGAGATTTCAGTATGATTATAAGTCCGCGGCGATCGTGTTGCCGCGTCGCTCGTCTAAAAGGGGATGACAAGCATTGCCCTGAATTTGCAAAGCTAGTGCCAACATCGCAACCCGCTGTTTTTATTAGGCTTTAGGTTTATACTTGTCAGCTCTAGTTGTGGAATTTACCAGATACTAGCCAAATCACTCAATAATGAACGAAATTGAACAGGTCATCGCTGCCGCCACTCGCCTCGAAGCTGAGGGCCGAAAAATCTCAACCGCCACGGTAAAAAGTAGCCTCACCACCAAGGTGAGCCTGCCTGCCATGATTGAAGGAATAAAACGCTTTCAAGGCGGCGCGCGCTTAGACGTCGCTCAAATCGACAAAGTCCCGACCAAAAAAACAAAAGCTGCGAGTGATGTGGCTCAGCTCAAGGCTGAAATCAAAAGCTTACAGAAGGAAGTCGCTGAATTGCGCACCCGACTGGATGCGCTAGAAAAGGGTTAGCGGCCAAATAAGGAGCGCGCCATTCGCTTAAAACGGGCGAACAGGCCCTGATGCTCTGGCATATCGTCAATCTCTGGGGCGCTCGCTGGTGCGACTCGAGGCCGAATCGTCTCAAACAGCTCAGCGATGCTAGTGGCGATCTGCTTTTCGGGCTCTTGCCCAGGCTGCTCTAGCCAGACACTGCCGTCATCACTTTTTACCGTAATCATCCAATCGCCGTCATCCAGCACACCGATAAACAGCGTCTCTTGCTGCTTGAGCTTACGCTTCATCAGCACGTGGCCCACTAGATTTTTCTGTAGAAAATCAAAATCTTCTTGGTTATAGCACTGAAGCAACTCACCCTCGCCAAACTCAGAAGAGAATTTAACCGGTGGACAGAAGTAACGGCCGTAATACCAATGCATATCCGCAGCGAATTGAGTTTCTAAGGCTTGCTCAATCGCATTAAGGTCATCTTGGGGCTCACGCAGCACAGGCTTCCAGCCAACAAACCCATCTCTCGCCTGACCCTTTTGGCAGGGGCTCGACTCAGCACCAAAGTAAAATTGAGGCAGTTCATCGAGAGAGTCTTTGTAGCGCTCAACGTAGGCGTTAAGCCAGTTATCCATGGATTCAGTTGTCAGTTCACCGGCCATCGGTAAGTTTCCGCAAGGTTTTGATCTATAATGGCGCCAAGTTTACACCGTTTAGCGCGCCAAATGACACACAAACCGACCACACCTAAGTCCTACCAACAGGCCGAAGCCCTAAGCGACCTAACCTTAGGTCAAAGCACAGAATACAAAAGTGAGTACGACGCGAGTCTGCTGCAAGGCGTACCTCGCAGCTTAAACCGCGACGCCATCGAACTTAGTGGCGAGTTGCCATTTAGCGGCAGCGATCTGTGGACCGGTTTTGAACTGTCCTGGCTGAATAGCAAAGGCAAACCTGTCGTCGCGATTTTAGAAGCACAAGTGCCCTGCACTAGCCCAAACCTAGTAGAGTCGAAGTCCTTCAAGCTGTATCTCAACAGTTTTAACCAGACTCGTTTTGACAGCACTGAGGCAGTAGCCAACATTTTGAGCCAAGACCTAAGTGCCTGCGCCGGTGGCGACGTCCTAGTCAACGTAACTCCCGCCAGAGAGTTTCCTAAGCAGGTCGTGACCGAGCTATCGGGCGACAACATCGATGAGCAAGACATCAGCATCGATAACTACGAGTTCAACCCCGACTGGCTTAAAGACGCTGCAGACACCTCGAACCTGGTGGAAGAAACCCTCAACTCCGACCTACTCAAATCCAATTGTCTGATCACCAGTCAGCCCGACTGGGGCTCGGTGCAGATTCGCTATAAAGGCCCGAAGATCGACCGCGAAGCTCTGCTGCGCTACCTGATCAGCTTTCGTCAGCACAACGAATTTCACGAGCAATGCGTCGAACGAATTTTCATGGACCTAATGCGCTACTGCCACTGCGAACAACTCAGCGTATACGCCCGTTACACTCGCCGAGGCGGACTAGATATTAATCCGTTTCGCTCCAATTTCGAGCCAACCCCAAAAAATATTCGCCTCGCCCGCCAGTAGTTACCAACAGGGGACTGTCCCCTCCCCCAAAATCCAGTGCCGTTACCCACAGGAAATCGTACCGAATCCCGCAAAATCGAATACTTACCCACAGGGGACTGTCCCCTATGGGTAGAAGCATAAATACTGTCCACAGGGAGACTTTCATTCCTTTGGGGGATATGGGCAGATTATTTTTTGAGCGACACCTTGAAATAACTTAGTAGTTCAGTGGGTCTTTATTGCAGACGATAACTTTTGCCGGAGTGCCCCATGAACATCAAGACTCTTCTAACCGCGACCTTATTTAGTGCTGTAGCGAGCACCTCTGTTTTTGCTGGTGAACTTAAATTGCCCGAGTACATCGATGCCCTAGAGCTCAATGGACAAGACATTGCCGCTTTTCAAGACGTGATTCCTCTCGGTGAGGGGCGCCAGGTTCTAACCCTGCAATACAAGCAGTTGCATTACACCGGCACCGATAGCCACGATTTTATCCTATCAACCCCGTTTTACTTGGTGGTGGACAATCAGGGTGACCCAATCGAGCTTGTTACCGACAAAATAGTGTCAGTTCAAGAAGCTATGAGATTCTCGAGCGCTCCAAAAGCCATGATCAAGTCCAATGGTCGCCTGCAGCCAGCTAACATCAAAACTCGCGACGAACTACTCGCACAGTTAGCCCTGCAAACCGATTTCTAAATGAATTGCTAATGCTCAGAGTTCCTGCGTTGGGGCCAAGTTTCGCTAAGTGACTTGGCTCCTTTTTTATTCGCAGCCTTGCGCGTAATTGCCGCCCTGGCCATCTAGCTGCTCCATTCTATTCACCCACGGTACCAGCAATAGCCCCACGTATACCCTGTGCATGAAACACCTCAACCACCCCAAAACCCACGCCCCACAAGCCCTAGACACACACTTAACCACACAAAACCCATGGTCACTATTTGAGCGCAAGCGATATACTTAACAGATGCGAGTCACTATAATGGCCGCCTTTAACCATCTGCTAACGCTTTGAGGTCTATTTCCGCCCATGTTTAAGCCAGAATTATTGTCGCCTGCGGGTACCATCAAAAACATGCGATACGCCTTCGCTTACGGCGCCGATGCCGTTTATGCCGGCCAACCGCGCTACAGTCTGCGCGTGCGCAACAACGACTTTAATCTGCAAAACTTGGATGCCGGTATCAAGGAAGCTCACGAGCTGGGCAAGAAGCTGTACGTGGTGAGCAACATTGCGCCGCACAACAGCAAGCTAAAAACCTACCTCAAAGATATGGACCCTGTGGTTCAAATGAATCCAGATGCCATTATTATGTCCGACCCCGGTCTTATCATGATGATGCGCGAAGCCTACCCTGACCAAGAAATTCACCTGTCGGTACAGGCCAATGCGATTAACTGGGCCTCAGTAAAGTTCTGGGAAACCCAAGGCATTAAGCGCGTGATTCTCAGTCGCGAACTGTCACTAGATGAAATCGAAGAGATTCGTCAGCGCTGCCCAGACATCGAACTAGAAGTGTTCGTACACGGCGCACTATGCATGGCCTACTCTGGCCGTTGTTTGCTATCGGGTTACATCAACAAGCGCGACCCGAACCAAGGTACTTGCACCAACGCCTGTCGTTGGAAATACGGTGTGCACGAAGCGCAAGAGAACGAATCCGGCGATGTCGTTGCAATTCAGCCAGCTGATAGCCCAGAGCCAACCCTAGGCGAAGGCGGCACCACAGATAACATCTACTTGCTGCAAGAGGGCAACCGCCCAGGCGAGTACATGCCAGCGTTCGAAGACGAGCACGGCACCTACATCATGAATTCAAAAGACCTGCGCGCAATCCAGCACGTAGAGCGCCTGACCAAGATTGGCGTAGACAGCTTGAAAATCGAAGGCCGCACTAAGTCCTTCTATTACGTAGCTCGTACCGCGCAAATCTATCGTCAGGCGATCGAAGATGCAGCAGCGGGTCGCGAGTTCGACCCAAGCTTGATGTTCCGCCTAGAAAACCTAGCAAGCCGCGGTTACACCGAAGGCTTCTTGCGTCGTCACACCCACGATGAGTATCAAAACTACGAGTACGGCTACTCTATCTCAGATAAGCAGCAGTTTGTGGGAGAGCTAACCGGTGAGCGCAACGAGCAAGGCTGGGCCAAGATCATTGTGAAGAACAAATTCAGCCTAGGTGATAGCGTTGAATTGATGACGCCACAAGGCAATGAAATGCTAACCGTTGAGCAGTTGGTCAATCAAAAGGGCGAAGCCGTTGAAGCAGGTTTAGGCTCTGGCCACACGGTTTATATGCCGTTGAGTGAAGAGCTAGACCTGAGTAAAGCGATTTTGATGCGCAACTTGGGTGAAGCGGAGACGACACGAAATCCGCATGCTAAACAGGGTTAACCCCAGCATAGATACTAAGAAGGACGCTTAAAAGCGTCCTTTTTTAGTACCAACACGTTCTAATAGCTGCTTTTTCCGCTAACTACCAAACGCACAGTTTGCATGATGACTTTGAAATAAAGCTTAGGGCAAATACTCTCAACCCAAACCCTATCCAATCGAATGATGTCATCCATCGGCAAGTCACTGCGACCACTGACCTGAGCTAGACCGGTAATACCAGGCAAAGCGTCTAGACGTCGGTGCCAATCCATTGGAAAGTTGTCGTACTCTTCTGGAACGAAAGGACGCGGTCCAACAATCGACATATCGCCCTTAATAACGTTCCAAAGTTGCGGTAACTCATCCAAACTGGTCTTGCGAATGAAGTTCCCAAAAGGCGTGATTCTTGGGTCGTCTTTCAGCTTAATGGTATAGCTGTTGACCAACTCCCCTTGTTCACACTCTTTAAGAGGCCGGTTCACCATGCTTCTAAACTTATACAAAGTGAACAAGTTGCCATCTTTACCCATGCGTTGTTGAGTAAAAATCACCGGACGTCCCATGGTTTTTGCAACCACGAAGGCTACGACCAGCATGACTGGACTAAATACGACAATAGCTATTAAGGCTATTACCAGATCCAGTAGTCGAATTATGAGGCGAGACATTTCTCTTGTACTCCTTTCGCCAAACTTAGTGCTTCTATCCCTGCATATCCGCACACTTTTGGTACACGATTCTCAAGAATCGACTCCGCAAAATCTGAGAGCTCTGCGAAAAGGGGCTCAACATTCGGCACCCAAACTCTTTCAACCAGAGCTTCGTGTTTAAAGCGCACATTGTCTTTATCTGAAATGTACTTGCCAACGTGGTGGCGAGTAATTTCAATTTCTTTACGCAAAAAATCGACTCGTATAAAGCTATCGACGCAAGAGATAGTCATCATTCTATGTTTAGTCTGACTAATCTTGCTCGCCGTAATTTGCGCGATTGCTCCAGATTGTCCCCGCAATAATGCGGTTACGTAATCCGAAGTGTGTCCTCTAAATGCATTACCGGCAGCACCAGTTACTGCAACTTTGCCACCTAGCATTTGATTGACCACATCCAGGTCGTGAATCATCAGATCCAGTACTACATCAACGTCGTTTGCTCTCGATAGGTTAAAGCTCAAACGATTAACATTCACCGACAACAAAGTCTCTGACTCAAGAATCTTCATCAATTCCGGGAACACGGGGTTGTAACGCTCTACGTGGCCCACAGCCAAGGTCAATTCTTTTTCACGAGCCGTTTGATACAGTTTAGTCGCTTCTTCCACATCTACAGCAATAGGTTTTTCGATCAGGCAGTGAACCCCTTTTTCCAAAGCGGCCATTCCCATTTCAAAGTGAGTAGAAGTAGGAGAAGCAATAATGACTGCATCGACAGCATCAAGCATAGTAGCGTAATCGCTAAAGTACTGGCAACGATGAAGGCGTGCGATCTCACGTCCAGCAACTTCATTAGGGTCGAATACACCAACACACTGAGTCATAGGGTGACTGGTGGCAACACGCACATGGTTTTTACCCATAGCGCCAACGCCTACGATACCAACCCTGACTTCCTTGTTTGCTTTGTTCATGAGCGCGCCTCCTTTTGCTGAACGCAGAACTCCTTGACTCGTTCACACACTGTCAGAACCTCTTGTTCTGTCAATCCTGGATGAACGGGCAAAGACAACACAACTTTTGCCTTAGACGATGCTACTTCAAGTGAGTCATACTCGCAACGGTCTTTGTAAACAGGTTGATCATGCATACTAAACGGATAAACGACAGCGCTGCCAATTCCATGTTCCTTCAAGAAGGCTTGAAACGCGGTTCTATCGATATTTTTCAAAGCGATAGTGAATTGATGGAACACGTGCTTGTAGCCTTCAGGAACGAATGGCAATTGAATTTCAGCAACACCTGAAAGTTCTTCAGCATAAATACCAGCATTTCTAATTCGCAAGTCGTTAAACCCATCAAGGCGTTTTAGCTGCTGCAGGCCAATGGCTGCGGCAATGTTAGTCATGCGGTAGTTAAAGCCCAGTACGTCGTGACGATACTGGTCGACGCGGCCGTGATTCGCGATCTTGCGCCCAAGATCTGCTTTGCTGGCGTCATTAAACAAGGTCATGCCACCTTCGCCAGTGGTCATATTTTTGGTCGGGTAGAAACTAAAACAAGCGGCATCGCCAAATGAGCCCGCTTTTTTGCCGTTGATTAAAGCGCCATGGCTTTGGGCACAATCTTCGATTACCGCGAGGTTATAGCGTTTGGCAATCGCCATAATGGCTTCCATGTCGCAAGCGAGCCCGAATAAATGGACGACCAACAGAGCTTTCATCTCTGGGGTGTAGTGAGTCTCTAAGTATGCTTCCAGCTTTACTGGATCCATCAAGTAAGTGTCTTCATCAATATCTATGAAAACTGGTGTTGCGCGGTTAAAGAGAATCGAATTAGATGAAGCAATAAAAGTAAACGGAGTCGTCAGAACCTTGTCGCCTTCACCGATATCCAGTGCCGACAGCGCAATATGCAGTGCCGTGGTGCCGTTGCAGCTTGCTACTCCCGCAGCAGTACCAATGTAATCGCTAAAGGCTTGCTCAAATTCGGTAACAACTGCGCCACTAGCCAACATTCCAGACTTCATGACATTGACTACTGCGTCGATTTCTTCCTGACCTACAAAGGGCTTTGCCATACCAATCATAATTTACTTCTCACTTCTAGTTTCTAATTCGGCTTTTCGGGTGTTAGCGCAACTGTATGTTGCCAGCTTGCAATTGAAGCTCTTCACCATCTTGGGGGTTTATAAATACTGCTACCCCGTCTTTAGCAGATTGAATATGCGTTAGGCTCACGCGCTCACCAGTGCGGTAAACATACCCAGCGATTCGAGCAGGATTTCCCATTACCAGTGCGTGATCTGGGACATCTTTGGTAACCGTAGAACCAGCAGCAACCATGGCATAGCGACCAATGGTGTTCCCGCAGACAACCGTACAGTTCGCTCCGAGCGACGCTCCGTGCTTAACCAAGGTTTCTGTAACTTTCCATTCAGGGTTAACTGCTCGCGGAGTCATGTCGTTGGTAAATACAGCGCACGGTCCGACAAAGACATCATCCTCAATCGTGACCCCGTTGTAGACAGACACATTGTTCTGAACCTTTACGCGATTCCCGATCTTTACACCAAAATCGATGTAAACATTTTTCGACAAAATACAGTCGTCACCAATGACCACATCCTCACGGATTTGAGTAAGGTTCCAAACTTTACTGCCTGCCCCAATTGAGGCTTTTGGAGATACTTCTGCGGTTGCATGGGCAAAAAACGTATTTTCCATGGATATACTCTCCTAAATCTTTGCTGTTGCGGGTGCAAATAAGTGCACCAATTGGCTTAAAACTTTGTTCGAATCGTAGCGCGCTTCAACGGTCGCTCTGGCGGCATGTGCCATCGCTTGTCGGCGCTTTTGCGATAAAGACATAAACTCACGGCATGCTAAGTACAAGGACTCCTCATCGGAACAAAGGTAGCCATTGTCATCACTGATATATTCCGCAAATGCAGGAATATCAGACAAAATTGGAACAACACCGCAAGCCATAGACTCAAGCGGCATCAGCCCTAAACTCTCGCTCTCAGAGGGGTAAACTAAGGCATCTAGTGTTTGAAGCCACTTCACTAATTGCGCTTGATTCTTGGTATCGGAAAAAGTGACCTTGCCGTCAACACCGAGCGCCTTTGCTTGTTCTTTTAACTGCTGTTTGACGCTGCCGTCACCGACTATATCTAGCTGTAAATCCGGGTACACTTGTTGCAGCTTTGCAAATGATGAAATCACCCAATCAACTCGTTTTAGAGCCTCAAGACGACCGGCATAACCAAGCCTAGAAACCGTAGGTTTGATCTTCGTAGCTGGAGCATCAAACAACGAAAGATCGACCCCACCCGACGGATAGACCAAGGTGTTGTTTGCACCGAATGACTGCTCCACCATTTCACGATAATTTTTTGAGGGCACGACAACCGTGTCCGATGACAGTATCAGCCGTTTAGAGAAAAACGTTTTAATGCGGAAAAACAGCTTAGAGTGCGCGCTGTGCAGCTTGACGTCGCCACCGTGAACATGGGTAATGATTTCAAAATTCTTGAATAACCGAGCTATCAAAACCGGAATAGCGCAATGTGATGCGTAATGGATGTACACCCGTTGGTACCCGCCAAACATCAGCGCGACAACCACGCGCCAGTAAAAGGCTACATACCCCAACAGCTTGCCTAGCTTGCTGTCACCTTTGGCAATGTATACTTGCTGATCTAGGCCAATACCGCTATCTCGTAGTTGATCGGCGATGCGCTTGACAAAAATGCCTCTTAACGGGTTAGTCGCGCTGGGGAACATGTTGGACACCAACAAGTTGTCGACAGACTTAGACTCGGTCATGACACCTCCTTGCTAGCGCTATTCGATTTCAAGCGCAGTACCAAGTATCCACACATACCCGCCATCAGTGCTACCTGAGGACTGCCCATCACGTGACCAGCCAATAAGCCATGGGCAATCACCAACCCAAAGCCTACCCAGAGCACCAAAAACTCAAGCTTAGAAGTGTTTCTATAGAATTGGTATAAACTTCGCCAAATCAAAACATACACAGCCAAAATCACTACTAAGCTGATCAAACCTAGACAGCCCCACAAATCGTAAATATCGCTCTCAATCGCGCGCCGGGACGGCGCCATGAAGTCGTTGACATAGTGCCTAAAGAACTCGTTTCCTACTAGGTGATAAAAATCCCCACCTACCCCAAATAAGTGCTGAAAACCGTGAAACTGTGAGAGAACCTGCTTTCCAAACACAATCAAAAAGTCCCGAGGCCCTTTCGCGTCAAGCAACGACTTAAAGCCTTCAAGCTGAAAAGCCAGGGCTTCCAGGTTCTCGCCGATTAGTTTTGCACTCAGTACTAAAACCACGGGGACGCAGGACAACAAAGCTAACTTAACGGGAATCACTACCGCTCTAGAGGGACGGCTAAACCAGACAAATACGATTAGCCCCGCGAGCAATAAAGTGAAAATAAACGAGGTTTTAGTCCCGAGTAAGGCCAGTACTAGCAAGCCACAAAGCATAGGCCAGTAGTACAGAGATTTGCGATAGCGAATCAAACCAAACGCCGAAAACACAGACGACAAGAATACGGTTAGACCAATATCGTTTCCTGAGAAAAAGAACGACTTGGTACCAAAGGCATAGTCTCCGTAGGTCGCAAAACCTATCCCCGTTACAAATGAAAATACGAATAACGGAGCACACATCACAGCGTAAAAGCTCGCGTAGCGAACAATCCTTTCTAGCGGTACATCAGACAAGCAGAGCAGCAAATTCAGAATAATAAGGAAATAAAAACTCTTAAGGTAAATGCCTACACCTTCCGCAACACCGGAGGGATTAAATACACTCCAAACCGCTGCGCTAGCAAGCAACAGCAGCATCATCGCGAACATCGCTAACCAGCGTTTTTGGTCAGCGGGAAACATCACAAAAACGCCCAATGAATAGGCGACTACCAGTAGTCGAAACCCCAAACTGATTGGCAATTCAACGCCGAAATATACCAACATACCGTAAAGGGCATCCGCTAAAGGAATTCCCAAAAACAGTAATCTCAGTAGTAAAGTTTGGTTATACAGGCTTGCCATAAGGCCTCGCGACGAGAATGAGCCCGTTGACGAATGCAGATATGGTTGTGGCCATCGCCAAACCAGTCATGCCGTATTCGTCTACCAATAAAATATCTAAACCTAAATTAACGAACGCACCTACCACCCCGGCTATCAATGGGGTTCGAAAATCTTTCATCGCATAGCGCACGCGACTCGCCATAAGCACAAACGCATGCCCTGTCAGGCCCAACATGTAGATCATCAAGACCTGAGAAGTGGCTTGTACGTCTTGCTGAGTAAACTGACCATAGCCAAAAACAAGTTCGATAATGAACTCAGCAGCAAAAATCGTAAAAATCGAAATGGCTACGCTACTGCCCAAAACCACACCATAGGTCTTTCTCTTCAGTCTATGGAAAGCCTCAGGGTTGTCCTGCAAAGCAATTAACTTTGGAAATAACACAGTTGTGATTGCGAAGATGACCGTATACAAGGGCAACAACATGATCTTCTGCGCGTAATTCATCGTCGCAACAGCGCCCTCAGCCAACTGAGAGGCAAAATAACGGTCTACGAGCACATCGATATAAACCACCGAATAGCTTACCGCCGCCATCAAGGTGCTGCGATAGATGGCTTTTTGCTCTTCACTCAACAGGCTCTGAAACGAACGTCTGTTAATCGCGAAATGGCTAGGGTTCGATACCACCCAAAACTGCAAAAAGTAGCCGACGAGCGCACCCAAGGCTAACCCGTAAACACCGAGCCAGTGATACAAAACAACGATGCCGGTGATAGCCCCTAGATTCGGCATCAAATCCGAAATACTGGCTCGAGCAAACCGTTGCTCCAAGTGCAGTATTCCGCGCCCAAGAAATGACAACGACGCTAACGCCATACCGATGGAAGAAAGCTGCACAAAGGCTATTGCGACTTCGCGCCCTTGCTCATTGATACCTGGAGCCATTAGAGCAACTAAAGGCTCAGCAAAGCACAAAAAGAATGCGCCGGTAAAAATAGCCAATAACAGCAAAGGAGTACTGCAGTTACGGATAGCCTGAAGATTACTTGGCTCTTTAATGTGCACAATTGCCGCGTTAGCGTAGGCAGTGCCAAACACAGAAGCGTACAAAGTCAGAGGAATAATACCCACCAAAATACCATCGGCGATCCCACTGGTACCGAAGTAGTAAGCGGTAGACACTTCTCGGCCAAAGCCAAGCAAGTGCCCTACCATAGCTAGTACGAAGACTACCCCTACACTTTTAAAGCGCTTCAACAAAGCGAACAAATCGTTCTTGCTCCCTTGGCCAAGTGATATCACTGTAGATCTGGTATGCCTTTTCTACCTTCTGACTCACTTCCTCCGGATGAGCCGCGATGTATCGAACCAACTGCTCGAGCTCGTCATCATTGTCAAAGTAAAAAACGCATTCATCGTCGAAGTAATCTTCAATCGCGGCGGTTCTTGGGCAAATCACAGGGATTCGAAAGCTGATGTACTCAAGCATCTTGACCGGTAAAAGCAAATCGGTAAGGTCGTCCTTATGATTCAGCACGAGGCCAATATCAGCCTGTGCCAAATGTGGCCCGATACTTTCAGGATTAAACGCCCCGTGAAAATCACAGTGCTGAGCAACGTTTTGCTCGGTAGCCTGCTGTTGGACTTCAGCATACCAAGGTCCCTGGCCATGAACCTCTAGACGGAACTGGCTCGAGTTACTTCCTTGATTGAGTAAAGACAGCGTTGGCAAAATCCGCTCTAAACCATAACGCCGATGAATATTTCCGTGATGGAATAACCGAACGTACTGTTGTTCTAATTCAACGGATTCAACCTGCGGTAGGACTTTGGGATCAGGTGTATTGTGAAGTACAAAAAACTCGCAATTATTCCTGTCACCTAGCAGTTTGGCAATTGGCAGATTGGCCGTCATAGAGGCATGGGCAAACTTGTTGCTCATCCATTCTTCTGCGAACAAAAAACGCTTTAACCACTTTGATTTGATGCCAAAAATGTTTACGTACAGCTCAGGCATCGAATCGTGCATATCGAGCAATACTCGAGCACCACGCAATCTGGGTATCAAGCCACAAAACACCAAAAAGTTAGGCATATTATGCGCTTCGAACACGCGATATTTGTGCTTGAATGCTAGGCGCGAACACTTAGCGAAAGCGCCAAAAAAGAAACTCAAATACTCCCAAATGTAATCGAGCTTGCCACGGCTTTCGGAGCGTTTAACGTCGCATCGATAGATCGAAACCTCTTCGAATACTTCGTTTTGTGGTTCATGCCCCTTGTTGAGACAAACCACATCGACGTCGTATCCGGCACGAATCAAGGCCTGCGCTTCCCTGCGAACACGAGTATCTTCTTTGTAGTACGAATGCACTACCATGAGCACACGTTTCATCAACAACTTCTCCGAGGTGCTCTAGGCCTGACCGTTCTCAAAAAACGACCTAACAGCCACCACAACTCTCTCTACGTCGTCATTGGTCATGTGCTCGCCAATCGGCAAACTCAATAATTGAGTATCCATCTGGCACGCCTTAAAGCCCGAAGTATCTTGCGTTAGATAGTCATAGGCTTGAAGCTTGGGAAGCGCGATTGGGTAATGAATACCACTAGCAACGCCGCTATCTGTTAGGTGCTGCTTCAGCGCATCGCGCTGCTCAGTGCGTACCACAAACAAATGATAGGCTTGGCGAGCCCATTCTTGTCGAGTTGGTAACACAAGTGAAGTGATGTCAGACAGCTGCGCAAGATAGGTATCAGCAATAGCGATTCGTTGCTGAACCGCTTTTTCTAGGTGCTTGAGTTTCACCCCAAGTACTGCAGCTTGCAAAGTATCCATGCGTGAATTACGACCTTCGAATTCATGGTCGTATTTGCTCAAACGTCCGTGGTTAGCGATCATGCGCACGCGCTCGGCTATCGACTTATCATTGGTCAATACCGCGCCCGCATCACCCCAAGCGCCTAAGTTTTTACCTGGATAAAAACTAAAGGTACCAACGTCTCCAATCGCGCCGATACGTCGACCTTTGTATTCCGTGCCGTGGGCTTGAGCGCAGTCTTCTACAATTTTGAGTCCGTGTTGATTAGCTAGCGCCAAAACACCATCCATGTCAGCTGGATGGCCATACAAATGGACAACCACAATGGCAGCGGTTTTGTCGGTAATCTGGGCAGCAATGCTATCAAGATCAATACCCATGTCTTGGTCATTACAGTCGCAGAATACAACTTTGTGTCCAGCGCGAGTTACAGCCTCGCTGCTGGCAACAAAACTATTTGCTGGAACAATGATCTCGCTGTTTGCTGGCAAATCAAGCGCTTCAATGGCAATTTCCAAAGCATCGGTACCGTTGGCAACCCCAACGCAGTGTTCCGCTTGCTGATATTCCGCGAAGGCTTGCTCAAACTCTTTGATTTCGCTACCGCCAATAAATGCAGAGCGCTTTACCACGGACTGCACTGCTTCCCACAGTTCGTCGCCCATGCCTGTGTGTACTTTGTCTAGATCTAAAAAACGTACCATATTAATAATCCACTTCTCCTACGACTTTCGCTGGATTACCGACAACAATCTTCTTAGCTTCAACCGGTTTGCTTACTAAGCTTCCGGCGCCTATCAATGCGCGCTCACCAATGTCTACACCCGGCAACACGGTTGAGTTAGCTCCGATACGGGCATTCTCTCCAACAGTCGGGCCGATAAGGTTTTGTTTAGCGGATTCTGATTGAGGGTATTTAGCGTTAGTCAAAACCACATTGGGACCTATCCAACAATGGGCTTTAAGCACGCAAAACTCAGGCACAAAAGCCTGACTGTGTATTCGGACTCCGTCTTCAATAGTGACGCTGTGCTCCACAACAGAGCCAGTGCCAACACTGACGTTGTCACCTATTGTGTTGTTCTCTCGAATGTTGGCGCGGTTTCCGGTCTGAAACCCGCGCCCAATTTGATTGCCCGCGTAAATAATCGTGTGAGCTCGAATCACAGAGTTATCGCCGATTCGAGTCACTGGCACCTGGTCTCCAGCCTTCAACGCAGACGCCGAAGGCGTTCCAATAATGCAGTAGTCTTCGATAATTACATTTTCACCCAACTCTACGTTTGGGTGAACAATCGCGGTTTTGGCAATCATACGCCGCCCAATTTGCAACGCTTAGGTTTAAAGCGCAGGAACACTTCTTCGCCGGTTTCAATGGATTCGTAAATCGCCGAAATCAACTCCAAGCTCTTACGGCCTTGTAAACCATCAACCAAAGCAGCAGAGCCCTGATTAATGGATTCAACCACGTGCTCGTAGTACGCCTGGTGCCCAAAGCCATATACGTTTGGCGGGTTAACCGAGAACTCGCTTAGCACTTGGTCATCGCCTTCTTGAGGCTCAAGGAAATTCCAGGTCTTCATTTCATTGACAGCAAAACCGCCAACTTCAACAGTTCCTGTTGCGCCAAGCACCGACAAAGAGCCTTCGAGATCTTTTGGACGAGCAGCAGTAGTCGCCTCAATAACACCCAAAGCGCCATTGGTAAATTTTACGGTTACTACCGCAGTATCTTCGGTTTCGATATCGACAAGTGCGGTAGTGCTTCGAGCAAATACCGATTCGATGTCACCCATCATCCACTCTAACAAGTCGATGTGATGACTCGCTTGGTTGGTCAGAACACCGCCGTCCTGAGCCCAAGTGCCGCGCCAATCGTCTAAATCATAGTAACCCTGGTCACGACACCAACGAACTCGAACTGTACCCAGTACAAGCTTGCCAAAGCGGCCTTGCTCTAGGCTTTGACGCAACTTTTGAACTGGTACATTGAAACGGTTCTGCTTAACAATAAACAGTCGGCAACCATGGGTGTCACAAGCACTGATCATGCGATCCGCGTCGTCTAGCGTCAGAGCCATTGGCTTCTCAACAATGATGTCTTTTCCGTAAGGCGCCAAATCAATGGTGTTCTGTGCATGCATACCTGAAGGTGTCAGCACAACAACAACGTCAATTTGCTCGCTCTTCATCATTTGATGCAAGTCTTGGTAATAATTAACCGAGAACTTTTCAGCGATCGCTTGGGCTCTCTCAACCTTCACATCGCAAACCGCGACTAACTTTGCGCCTTCAATTATGCCGTTCCCTAGCAACTCAGAGTGGCGCTTAGCAATACGACCACACCCTACCAATGCAAAATTCAACATCTATCCTGACCTCGAATACAAAAAATTAGGACTGTTCTTTTGACGGCATACGAAACAATGCCATCCAGATAAGTCCAATAAATAATCCAATCAAACTACCGGCTATACAGATGACAGCGCGCATAGGCTTTACTTTTCGCTCGCTTACCACTGGGGCGTCTACCACCCGAAACACGTACTCATCGCGAGCTTCGGCGAGTACTAGCGTTTTGTAATGTTCTTCGACCATCTGAAACAGTACTGAGCGTACTTCGGCTACATTGGTCTTTTCGATCTGCTCATTGAGAAAAGCGATACTTTTGTTAGCTTCCTTAATGTCACGCAGCTTCAAATAGTCGTTTAATTCACTAACTAACAATTGAACCCAACGTTGAGCAACGATAGGAGATACATGATCAATCCCAATGCGAACAAAACCCGAATTCAGATCTTTGTTAATACGCAGCACTTCCAAGAATTCTTTGTGGGATTCTTGCAAGGTAGGGATGGTCTGCTGAGGCCAGCTAACATCCCTCACCCATTCGCTAGAACTCGCGTCATACAAAGAATCGTCAAAGTCTAATTGGTCACTATGAGGCTGCCATCTGGGTTCAGCGAGCAATGCCGGACGCATGTCCTCTTTATCCATAACTCGCGCAAAGAATTGGCGGGATTTCAGAATTTCTAACGCTTGCTCCGATTTGTCAGCTCCATCCCCAAGTGCACCGAGCCCTGCCATCGATGCCAACCCGCCAAATTGAGAAGCTAGTGCCCCTAGTCCTGAATTTTGTTGGCTCTCGGTTGGGAGTAATAGCGCTTCTGAGCGATATACGTTGGGTAGCCAAAGGGCGATAGCCAAAGCTATCGCCGAAAACCCGGTAATGAACCCTGCTAGGGCAAGTTTGTTTTTCCACGCTTGCTTCAAAAAGTCGTTCAAGCTAAAGACTTGTGTTGTCACGTCCAACTGTCCTTTGTTCTTAGTGCTTGCTACAACCGAGCAATTGTCGCCAACGCTACTGCGCTGTTGTAAATAATGGTGGTTACCTGAGTCCACAAAGTCATGTTGTCTTTGTAGGCGGTATCCAGCGGCATAATAATGGTGTCACCGGCCTGAAGCTCTTGGGACTGATTGCCAAACCAGAACGAGCGCTTGGGCAAGAACACCTCGCCATTGGCGCGAATCACGTACAAACGCTTCTCGTCGGCGCGCTCTTTAGGTCCACCGGAGCGCAGCAAGTAATCTTCAACAGACAAACCTGGGGTGTATCTATGAGTGGTTGCGTGCTGAACTTCGCCCATTACCGCAATGGTCTCTTGAGTTGTCGGCACATACAGAACATCACCGTTCTCAAGTTGTAAGTTGGCACTCTCCAATCCACCGGAAATCGCATCAACATCAACAACCAAACGACCCACGGCTTCAAGGTTTTCGAGCTCTTCGATCATGCTCTGAGCATCGGCAAAACTAACCCAGTTGCCTTCTTGAGATACACCTCGAGTTGCTACGTCACGTCGCAGTTGATCCGCAAGCTTTGAGATTTCTAACTGTTCTTGTTTGCGAACCGACTCGCGCACGAACACCGCGCCAGGTAGGTAACTAAAGCGGGTAAAGCCACCAGCGCGCTCAATCACGTCTTTAAGGGTTTCGCCGCGGTTAATGTTGTAAACCCCAGGGAACTTAACTTCACCGCGAATTTCTACCGTGCTGGTTTGCTGCCAGTCAGGCACGGTCAATACGGATAACTTGTCGCGACTCTTTAGCTGAATATTGTGTTGCTCGTCGCCAATCATGGCCAAGGTCAAATCTAGGCCTTGGTGAGAGATCGACGAACCCTCAGAATTGTCATTCAGTCGAGTTAACTCAGAGCGAACCACGTAAGCACTTTCTTCCAGGCCGCCTGCGGCTACCAACAAATCGGAGACTTTAGAGTTTACCGCCAGCGGATAGACGCCTTCGTGTTTTACCTGGCCAGTAATAGCGACCAACTGAACCGGCTGACCATGGCGAGACTGGCTTTGAATTTTTGCCAGAACAGGAAATAACAACTCTTTTCGGCTAAGGTTGCCCGATAGTGCAATCAGCTCTTCATCGTTAAACAGGTTAAACAGCATTTTGCTAACCTGATTTTTCAACAAGTCGGCTTCGTCCTGCTGAGCTTGCTCTTCGTCCGATAGGCTCACACCGCCCAATTCGCGACGTTCGGTAAGGCGATTCTCTTGCAACTCGTTAAAGCCAACATTAAACATGTCAGAGGTAAGTAATGGATTACTGCTTATAGCCTCGTGCTCGTCCAAGCGGAATTGAACCAATTTGTTCAACTCGTTGCGCGCGAGCGTGGCGTCTGAGTAGTTAAACACCATTAACTTATCGCGGGCACGAAGCTCGATATTAGAGACTGAATTTGGCTTAGTGATCGCATCGCCCAAGTTCACTTGGTGAACTTCAATATCGCCACGGTCGTTAATTTGACGCAGAACAATCGCGTAATCCAAATCGGCTGATACCGCTAAGTCGTCCCAAAGCGACGGGATAATGCCGTTAACTCTAAGCCCTGGATACCACTGATAGTGACCAGGACGGGTGACAGCCCCCACAAGAGTAATGGCGTTGTCGTAGCGGCTTGAAGCCGACTGAACTCGAATCACGTCACCGTCTCTTGCAAGCTGGCGCTTGGCTGTATCAGAGGTGAAGTCAACGCTGATAACGCTTTTCAAACTGCCCGGGTTGTATCGCTCGACGCTAGAAGACTTTGGATAGGCGCCAGCAGTTAATCCACCGGCAACGGCAATGGCATCGGCAAAGGTCTCTTTGCCTTTTAATTCGTAAATCGCTGGGCGACGCACTTCACCGCCAACCGACACCAACTTACCGACCGGCGGAATAAAGACCACATCACCCGAGTGCAGCCTGGCATCGTTAGAGGCGTCTCCACGCACCAACAAGTCATACAAATCAAACTCGGTTACTAATTGGCCGCGGCGCTTGAGTTGAATGTTACGAAGCGAGCCGATGTCATTAATGCCGCCGGCGACAAATAACGCCTGTGTTATGGTCGACAGAGATGACACGGTATAGGCGCCTGGTTTATTGGCATCACCGGCAATAAAGATACGAATCGACTTGAGCTCACCTAGGGTGACTAACGCTTCAACGCCAATGATTTGCTGCTTAACGCGTTTAGCGATGACAGCACGGGCTTCGGTGAAGCTAAGCCCGGCAACCGAAATTGGCCCTAGCTGTGGAAATACCACCTGGCCTTCGCGGTTAACCTGCAGGCTGTACTCTTGGTTATCTTTACCGTACATCTGAACCTCGACCACATCGCCTGGACCCAGTACATAATCTGTGGGCACCGGAATGTCGCCTGGCGTTAGCATGGCTGAGTTGGCTTGCTCAAATAGGTCATAACCAAAACGTTTTAAGGTTTTGTCTTCAATCGCTTTTTCTTTTTCTTGCAGCTCTTCGAGACGGCGAACCAGCTCATAGCTTGGCAACGCATTTAGGTCTTCTTCTTCCTCAACCATAGGCATTGGCTGAGACAATTGAGACTGATTATCTATGCTTTGATTTGTGCTTGAACCACCGCCTTGCATCATCTGTTGCAAAGTTCTGGGATCAATGCCGTATTGGCGAGCGAGTTGTTGTTGTTGAGCCGGTGGCAGCTGCTTGAACTGCTCTAGCATTTGAGGAGAGATATTCATTTGGGCGCTTGCAAAACCACTAGACGCAAGTACGAAAAAGCCCATGGCAACCGAGCGAATGCCGGCTATCCAACGATTGTTTTTTATTGTCAGCACGCTGAAACCCTTAGGGAAAAACTTCCTGTCCCTGTATTAACACCTGCAACAGGCACTACCCTGCCGCTTCCGTGGCGCTCAATTAATTATTACGACCATCTTACAATTAGATTGAAGCCGAGTTTACCGTGATGCACTTCATGTCACAAGTGAACTTGTGAGGATTTTGGTGTGACACAGCTCGCTGTCATTCTTTTCTTTTGGAAAGTGGACATGGTTAGCTGCGCCATCGGATAACGCAACTTACTGTATAAGCTAAACGCATTGGAATTTTCACACTCTGTTGCGCTTTGAAGAACCGCAATTAGGTTTATTTCAGCAAACTAAGAGCTTGATCACAGATACACTGGATGACATCGCGGTCTTGCCAATAGGCCATGTGGCTTAGTGGACTCCAGCCGTTGGTGACTCCGCCTACGTGAGTGGGATAATCCTCTACCCACTTAAAACTTGGCCCCAACTGCCTCACCGGCCACCCCAGCACATCATCCGGATCGTACAGATTCAGCCAACGCATCGCCTCATTCGGTCGAGTAAAACACTCCCGACGCTCAAGCCCACTAACAAACAACGGAATGTTACACCCAAGGGTCACCATCGATGCCAAACTGCGTAAACGAACAAACTCACAAGCCTTGTCATCCAAAACCCCAACCGCTTTGCACAACGCCTCATCATGGGTCAAATCCCAACAGTAGTTACTAAACACCTGACACCCCAGCGAGTGCGCCACCACAATCACAGGCTTGGCTTCACCACCCAAAGCATCATAGGCCGCTAGTAAACTCTGGCTAATGCGCTGTTGAACCGCATCATATTGCCCCCGGTTGCGATGGGCGCTGTACTCTAATGACGCTGCATCACCCAACGAGTACAACAAAAACTGACGTAAAGCCTCGAAATCTAACCGATTAGTCGGCTCAGCCTTCATCGCCTCCCACAAAGTCTGCTGTGGACCTTGCAATAAATCAGCGTAATAGATGGGATGAAAGTAGACCTGCTCCCAAGCCAAGCCCAATCGCTCTGCCAAGGCGTGTTCTAGATCTTTGGAATAGTCACGGGTCTGATTGCCCATGCCATGTAAGGTTAAAATAGCAATCTGTTTCATAACACCTCCTTGTGTCATGTTGTAGCAAAGTAGTTAGCCAGTAGCCGTTACCACAGTGATAATCAGTGCAAGTCTTTACTGACTGCGCTGAGCTTATTAAAAAGCAAAAGCCAATTTAAGACGCTACCAAACTCGGATGGGATTTTCGACCTTTGCGCGTGCCCCGGATTCTGTGTGTCTAAAACGAAAAAGGATGCCGTTAAGGCATCCTCTCATTTTTTGTCGATTGGTAAACCAAGCCTAGGCCGCTTTATCCAAATTAGGTTTTACACCAGTTGCCGGCGCTTCAAACTCATGAGTCTTAGCCAAAGGCTTAACCAAGCCCAATTTGCGAAAGACAACTAATATGCGCCAAATGTGCGACAGGCTGAAATTGTAAAAGGCAAAGATCCCCAAGAAGACCAACAGCATAACCCCTTGCGGCACACCACTGACTTCCATGGTGACACCAATCCCAGTAATCACAAACGAGCCCAGAGTCATTAACGCCAAGGTTTGACGAGAATCAAAACCGGCACGCATAAAGATGTGGTGCAAATGGTCGCGATCGGGCCTTAGCGGCGACTGCCCCTTACGCACTCGGCGCAGCATAATACCAACCATGTCCATTACCGGCATAGCCACAAAGAACAACGCCAACACCGGAGAGAAAGCAGCACTTCCACCTTGGGTACCACGCGCCAACAACCAAATAAGACTAAAGCCAATGAACATGCTGCCCGCATCACCCATAAACACGCGGCGATGGTTACCTAACAGTTCCAAGTTAAACATCAAGTAAGGGAGTAGCACAGCAACGAACAATAAGCAGAACCAAAACAGAAAATGACCGCCTAGCGCGAACATAAAGCCAAGGCCAAGAAAAGCACTAACTGCCATACCACCAATTAGTCCATCGATACCATCGACCATGTTGTAAGCGTTAATCGCGAATACCACAGCAAGCAGAGTAAATAGGTAGCCAAAGCCCCCCATGGACACGCTGCCAAAACTGAACGCACCAAAATCGAGTAAAGCACCTAGCTCAATGATTACCGCACCGGAGCCGAACATCATTACTACGGCTGCCAAAGCTTGTGCACCGAGCCGAGCTCGCACACTTAAGTCGAGCTTGTCATCAATGGCGCCAATTAATACTAGTAGGCCCGAACTGCCATAAAATAGCGCGGCATTGTACCAAGGGAATTCTGCGATATAAGTGAGCGCGAGACCACCGACTAAAACGCCAGTGAATACCGCCAATCCACCAACCAGTGGCACGGCACCGGCGTGATGCTTACGATGATCTGGCTTGTCGACCAAGCCGATAGAGAGAGCCAACTTGCGCAAGGCTGTTAGCGTAAGAAAAGAACCCAAAAAACTGCACAGCAATATTGCTGCGATTAGTGCCGTATCCATGGTGCCCACCCATCTTCCATAACGGTTTTCAACAATCCTGCTTTAGCACTTGAGACGGCTCACGCGGTTGCGTGACTCAAAGAAAGCATCGGAGAGTATACGCCTCAAATGAAAATTGGCAAAATTTTGACAGGTGAAAATGACAAAAAAGTGACAGACATAGAAGCATTAACGATAGCCGAAGGCTACCATTTGCGCTTAAGAGGTAGTGGGTTTACAGATTGGTTAATGAGCTACAAATAGATAATAATCCGCTGTTCGCAGGGAGAGCTTTTTTAGAACTCAAACAGGCTAGATTTAATCCTCATCATCCGCTGCCCCCATCTGACCACAGCCCTTGCCAACGTTTTTTTTAATAACGCCTGTCGTACAAACGAAAAACACCCGATCTCGCGGCACTTTTAATCCGGCTTAAACGTGGCGTTTCACTATAAAAAGGCTTAGCATGCTCACGTAATTCACGTTTTACTCAAGGTAACTAAAAACAGAATGAAAAAAGCTTGTTTGTATCTACCCGCTCTGCTGTTGCTCAGTGCCTGCTCCAATCCAAAATCCAACTCTACACCCACTCCACCAGAGCCACCGACACAGCCTGGCCCTGAAGTTGATCGAAATGGATTTCCAAAAGGCTGCGCCAATGACCATTGGTACGAAACTATTGGTCACTCAACAACCATTGATTATCGATTTTGGTCTCACTCCCTTCCGCCTGTATACGATCGTGACGGCAATCCAGCCTTTGGCAGAAATATGTGCGATACGACTTTTTTCTCGGCAAATGTAGGTAGGGATAATGACGAGCCTTCCTTCTACCAAGGGGTAGAAACTGGCAAGGCTTTTTACGGTGGAGAAGCGGTTGAAACCGATTTAAGATGGGCTGTAACGGTAATGTCTACCGGGCATTGGTTACGAGTATTCGATGTGCAAAGAAGTCTTATTTTCTCAGTAACCAAACTGAATAATGGCAAGTATGATGGCAACCGCTCACCCAGTGAATACATTCCATCTTTGGACATGACGATAGATGAAGTTTGGGAGAAGTATTATCGCTCTCCTGATTATGTCAAAAAATTATTGGATTCCTCGCTTTAGCCTGAGCAGCACAAAATCCACAAACGAAAAAAGCAGCTAGATAGCTGCTTTATTTGTATCAACGAAATTGCATCTTAGTTGTTCTGACGAACCTCAGCATTTGGCTTAACCAACCCAAGCTTGTGAAACCACACCAGCAATTTCCAAATATGGTTCAACACCCAAACATACAAAGCGAACATAGCCAAGAACACCAGCAGCATAATCGACTCGGCCACACCCGCCATTTCCATCGCCAAACCCATACCAACAATGCTAAGCGAGCAAGTGGTAATCAAAGCCAAGGTCTGCCAGGAGTTAAAACCGGCACGCAAACATATATGATGCAGGTGATCCCGATCAGGACGAAACGGCGACTGCCCCTTACGCACACGGCGGATCATAATCCCCACCATATCCATAATCGGAATAGCTACCAGGTACAAAGCCATTACCGGACGAAACGCAGCGTCCTCTCCCTGGCTGCCAGTAGACAACATCCAAATCACCGCAAAGCCGATGAACATGCTCCCCGCATCACCCATAAAGATTTTACGGCGATTGCCAAACAGCTGCAGGTTAAACATAAGGTAAGGAAGCAGTACTGCTACAAACAACACACATACAGCGCTTTCCCAAAGGTCGACCGAGTAATACAAAATACCCAAGCCTAAGAAGGCGCTGACCGCCATTCCACCAATGAGACCGTCAATGCCATCAACCATGTTAAAGGCATTAATAGCGAAGATAACCGCAAGAATGGTGAACACATAGCCAAACCAGCCTAGGCTGATACTACCAATCTCAAGTCCCGCGATATCCAATAAAGCGCCAAGCTCGAATATGCCATAACCCGCACCAAGCATCATGATCAGTGCTGCAATGGTCTGGCAGACAATACGAATTCGAACGCCTAAGTCACGCTTGTCATCAATTGCACCTACCACTACTAAAATCGTTGAAGCGGTGAGAAATAGATACACATCGTGCATGCCAAAATCGGCAACATGGGCAAGCCCAAGCCCACCGATGACAATACCGACGAACACAGCAATACCACCAACCAAAGGAACAGCGCCCTGGTGGTGTTTACGATGATCTGGCTTGTCGACAAGACCAACGCGCTGCGCGAACTTACGCAGCAAAGTAATAGCCATTAGCGAGCCTATAAAGCTCGCCAAAATGACGGCTAAAGGAGTGAATTCAAACATTGTGTCTCACTTAGAAACGGAGATTTGAAGGGGTGCTTTCTAGCGGTTCAGTTGAGATAAGAATCGATTAAAGTCAGTGCCAAGTTCGGAGTGACGCAAGCCATAAAGCACATTGGCCTGCAGGTATCCTTGTTTGCTGCCGCAATCATGAGAACAGCCCTTAAGCCCATAGGCTTCTACTTGCTCTTCTTCCATGAGCATGGCAATAGCGTCAGTCAGCTGAATTTCATCACCTGCACCAAGTGGTGTTACGACAAGCTTTTCCCAAATTTTGGCTGACAACACGTAACGACCGACAACCGCCTGATTCGAAGGTGCATTCTCAACCGAAGGCTTTTCAACCAATTGAGATATGGCAGAACTTTGGCCAGGGTTAAGTTCAACGCCGTTGATATCAGCAATTCCGTATTTATCTACTTCGGTATCAGGCACAGCTTCTACCATGATTTGCGAATGACCAATTGATTGATAGCGCTTAACCATTTCAGCCAAATTATCTTTGGCAAGATCTGATTCATACTCGTCAATCAGCACATCAGGCAACACAACCGCAACAGGCTCATCGCCAACCATTGGGTAAGCACAATGAATCGCGTGGCCAAGGCCCATTGCTGAACCTTGACGCACATGCATAATGGTTACGCCTTTGGGACATATGCTTTGCACCTCATCTAATAGCTGACGCTTTACTCGATTTTCAAGCGTCGATTCAAGCTCGTAAGAGGTGTCAAAGTGATTTTCGATGGCATTTTTTGATGCATGAGTGACCAATACAATTTCAGTAACACCCGCTGCAGCGCATTCGTTAACGATGTACTGAATTAGAGGTTTATCGACGATTGGCAACATCTCTTTCGGAATTGCTTTGGTAGCAGGCAGCATGCGAGTGCCTAAGCCAGCTACAGGAATAATTGCTTTCATATAACAAACTCTTCATGAATCACTACAAATGATAAGTCGGAAACAGACTGTCCTTACCACAACTTCACTATCTGTTAGATGTTTAGCTTGGGTAAATCTCGGAGATTTTCCAGCCACGACTATAGAAATCTTTATTCACGCATTCAAAGAGCTCAGCCACTTTGAAAATATCCACACAACGCACTAGGGCGGGAGTTCTCGCTAAATTGAACTTTTAGTCTGAATTATGAAAGAGTATGCGTGAAATTAACCGGAGCTTTCCAAAATTAGAAGGACTTAGATACTAAAAAGCCCTATGTTTTCTCTGTTGTACTTAAATTGGACTCTATGCTTTTAGCAATGCTCTCCACTGAAAACTCAGTTTCAAGTAGATTATAGGCAGAGTAGCCAGTGGCTTTTCGCGCAGACGAATTCAACAGCCGAATCGCATTCTCGAATAACAGGTCATCTTCCCCATTGATTGTAATAAAGCCGGCCTCATTGCTGTTCACTATATCTAACAAATCATTTCCAGAGTTAACACTGCCTAGAATCGGTAGAGACTGAACCATATATCCTAGAAGCTTGCCGGGAAAGTTGTGCGCGGTATGATTTGCAGCTAACGAGAAAAGCCCAACATCCATTTCTGCTAGGATCTCTTTAAATTCTTCCTGACTAACTGATGGTAAATAAGAAAAGTTTGTCAGCTCCCAATTTGATGCTAACCGATTTATCAAATCAACTTCATCACCTTGCCCTACGAAAAGAAAGTGTGCATCGCCATGTGGTTGCATTGCTTTGGCTAGGCGCATTAGGTTGCTCATATCTTGTGCATGACCTATGTTACCGCCATAAAAGAAAACAACTTTACTCTCAAGGCCTAACTCTCTTTTGTATCTCCCCTTCTCTCGGCTTTTATGAGGTTCGAGAGAGGCCCAATTGCGCAATACTTCAGTGGGATACCGGGCATCTGTCATTCGATCAAACAATTCCAGATTCTTTTCAGACATTAGGCCGATCGTATCAGCTTGCTTGTAAGAGAGTGCTTCGAAGAACCGAAAGTAACGCTCAATGACAGACCCTTCTTTCACCATTCCCGCGTCGATAACCCATTGAGGAAAAAGATCTCTCAAAATCAGGTATGAAGGACATTTACAGCGACTCTTAAGTTTTTTTACTAAATTCCCGAAGAATATCGAGGGTGAATAGTAAATTACACCATCAAAGGTATCTGCTGAAACCTGGGAAGAAATTGCGCCCCATGCTCTACTAGATAATAATGTTTCGTTTATAGCCCTTCTGACTTTTCCAACATCCTTGATAGCACCGCTCGAAAAGCGCCAAACAGTCACTCCATCATACTCTGAAACCACTAGTTGGGACTTTTGCCCTACATCAGGAGTAATAATAGTTACTTGATGCCCCATCAATAAAAACTGCTTAGCTAATTCGTGGAACATTTTGGCTGCCACACGAGTACTGTGTGGCAAGTAGTCATCAATAATCAACGCCAACCGCATTACTGCTTCTTCCAAACAACGCGATTTACATAGTCCGTGTAGCTTAGGATGGTGCGAAGCACCTTGTCAGATACGTTAGGCGCAATATAGTCAGCGACTTTATTCAACAAGCGCTGTTGTGCCCTTGGTTGGTCATCCAAAATTTCGATCGCTTGCAGAATGCGCTCTACGCTCATCCCGGTGAACATTACCGCGCCTTCTTCAAAACCTTCTGGTCGTTCTTGTGCTTCACGAATATTGATTGCCGGGAAGTTTAAAATTGAAGACTCTTCGGTAATCGTGCCGCTGTCACTAAGAACAACTTTCGCCTCTTTCTGCAGACGAATGTAGTCACTAAAACCCAAAGGTTTCATCAAACGCACTAGAGGGTGGAACTCTAGGTTCAGTAACTCAATTTTCTTTCTTGTCCGAGGGTGTGTCGAAACAATAATCGGCAGGTTATATTTCTCAGCAATCGTATTTAGCGCCAACACATAGTTGTTGATATTGCGCTCAGAATCGACATTCTCTTCGCGGTGCACACTGACTAAAAAGTAGCCTTCGCTGATGAGCTCTAGACGTTCTAACACATCAGACTGTGCGATTTTTTCTTTGTAGTGATTTAAGACCTCATCCATCGGGCTACCGGTTTTAACAATCAAGTCAGGACTGATCCCTTCGCGTAACAGGTAGTCTCGAGCGATATCACTGTAAGGCATATTCACATCAGAGATATGATCGACGATCTTTCGGTTAATTTCTTCGGGAACACGTAAATCGAAACAGCGATTACCAGCTTCCATATGGAAGATTGGAATCTTTTTGCGTTTAGCCGAAATCGCAGCAAGGGCGCTATTGGTATCACCCAAAATCAGTACCGCTTCTGGTTTAATCTCTTCAAAAAGCTTGTCTGACTTACTAATCACCTGGGCCATGGTCTCAGCGGCAGTGCCGCCGGCGCACTCTAGAAAAACGTCTGGAGCGCGGATCCCTAAATCATCGAAGAAGATTTGATTCAGTTCGTAGTCATAATTTTGGCCAGTATGAACTAAGTGATGCTCAGTGTACTGGTCTAGCTTAGCTATCGTGCGCGAAAGGCGGATAATCTCGGGGCGAGTGCCAACCACGGTTACCACTTTTAATTTAGTCATTGCTATATCTCTTGCTGTAATCGCTGTGCATGAATGCTACCAATTCATCCCAACTTGGTGGTACGAATCCGGTTTCTTCGCGGAACTTTGTTGAATCGAGAGAGCGATCAATTGCGAAGTCTTGAAATTTCTCAATCTCAATCCGCTTGTTGTAGACATCGGCAACTCTTGAAAGCAGAGAGTACTTATCAATAGGCTGCACAGATAATTGATACAAGCCCGAAAGCGACGGATTATTCAGTACATGTTCGACAAGAACTTTTGCAACGTAAGCTGTTGGTAGTCCAGAGAAGACTGCCTTCGAGAAACCTCTTACAGAGCCTTCCTGACTCAAAAACCAATCAACTAAGCTCACCGAAGACTTCAGCTCATGACCGATAATCGAGGTGCGCAAAGTAACGTGTTTACCATAGTCAACTTCGCCCAGGCACTTGGATTTTCCGTAAAGATCTGTTGCTGTTGGCAAATCCGACTCAACGTAATTTCCCACTTTGCCATCAAAGACACAGTCTGTAGAAAAATGAACGAGACGAGCATCAATGGTATCGCAAAGTTGCGCAATTTTATGGGGAAGCAGAGCGTTGATCTCTACCGCGTCAACGTGTTGCTTAGAGACATCATGCTGTTTAATCAAACCAATGCAGTTGATTACCGCGTCAGGTTTCACCTCTAACACTGTGCGTTCTAAGGTCTCGAAATCTTTCACATCAACGTTGGCTATCAATTTATCCGTTGACGAAAAAAACTTATCTAAGCCTTTTAATGTACGAACAGTGCCATAAACCTCTAGATTTGGGACTTCAGAAAGGTTTGAGAAGATACTGTAACCCAGCATCCCTGTCGCTCCGATAACAAGAACTCTCACGTTACACACCTTCCGGAACAATCATATTGCCAGCTTCAATTTCGCGAATGAAATCAAGCTTTCTCAGCAATTGCTTCATGCCTTCAACGTCAAGGCGTTCGGTGTTGTGGGAGTTATAATCTTCTACTTTGGAAAGATCTTTTTCGCCCTCATCGAAATACTTAGAGTAATTTAGGTCTCGATTGTCAGCGGGTATACGATAGTAATCACCTTGGTCTTGAGCGACAAACATTTCCTCTCGGCTACACAGCGCTTCATATTGCTTTTCGCCATGGCGAGTGCCTATGATGTTAACATTATGTCCTCCCTCATCGAGAAGTTCTAATAGCGCCTTAACTAGTACATCAATAGTTGCTGCAGGTGCCTTTTGAACGAATATGTCCCCATTACTGCCATTTTCAAAAGCATGCAGTACTAAATCAACAGCGTCATCCAATGTCATCATAAAACGTGTCATATTTGGATCTGTAATACTAATTGGATCACCGTTCACTACTTGACGTATAAACAAAGGAATTACGGAACCGCGAGATGCCATAACGTTTCCGTAACGAGTACAACAGATAGTAGTGTTTGTGTGCTCTAGGTTTCGGCTCTTAGCAACGATTACCTTCTCCATCATAGCTTTTGAAATACCCATCGCATTGATCGGATAAACGGCCTTGTCAGTGCTCAAACATACAACGCGTTCTACGCCGTGATTAATAGCTGCTTCTAGTACATTTTCAGTGCCAATAACATTGGTTTTAACAGCCTCTAACGGATAAAACTCGCAAGATGGAACTTGTTTCAAAGCTGCTGCGTGATATATATAATCGACGCCACGCATTGCGTTCGAAACACTTTGATAGTCTCGTACATCTCCAATGTAGAATTTCAACTTATCCGACTGAAAATGCTTGCGCATATCATCTTGTTTCTTCTCATCTCGGGAAAAAATCCGAATTTCCTTTATGTCTGTATTCAGGAAACGACGTAATACTGCATTTCCAAAAGAGCCGGTACCGCCAGTAATGAGCAGAACTTTATCTTTAAACATACTAATTAACTCCAAAACCTTTAATGTAATTTAAATACCGCTTAGCACGTTCATCGTTATCAATATGATATGACAATCGCTTCCGGCCATTTTCAACTAACTGGTCGGCTAGTGTTCGATCATCCATTAATAATGCCAATTTACCTGCTATGTCAATTGGATCTCTAGCGTCAAAGTATAACGCTGCATCTCCGCAAACATCTCGAGCAAATGATAAGTCACTAGTGCAGATGGGGGTATGGCAAGCCATAGCTTCTAAATAGCTAACACTAAAACTTTCTAGCAATGTTGGTAGAAACATGGCATCAGCACTTGAGTAATGTTCCTTGCATTCTTCTACAGTCAGCCTTCCAAGATTTGTTGTGTGAAGTTTAAACCGACAACTAAAGCATTCATATTCTTCTTCAGTGAAAGTTACTAAAAACTTAAAATTATAACCACGCTCTAAGAGAACGTTCCCAACATCCTCTATTATCGACAAGTTTTTATGAACATAAGGAGCTGAAATTGTGACGAATTTGAATTCACCCACTTCATCGCTCTTAGAACCACTCATTCTTTCGAAGTTTATATAGTCATTTTTAGTGTAACTGTATGGTAACGCATTTGGTACAATCACAATTTTATCTTCCGAAACTTTCCCATATTTAACTAACGCTAACTTCATTGATTTAGTTTCGGTTATATAGTTACTTCCATTTCTTTTAAGAAACGATAAAAGTATAGAGTTCTTTATTTTCTTAAAAAATCTTTTAAATGGGCTATACTCAAAATAAGCACTACTGTCGGGTCTAACTAACCAAGCATTTGCAAATCCAACTACATGATTTTTGCTAGTCCCCCAAAAACAAGGGCCAAATATTGTAAAGACCACATGTGGTTTAAAACTATTTATACACGAACGTATTCTATATCTATCCTTCGAAAGGGGTACTAGTGTTTTTACGCCTGTCGTTAAAACTAAATGTTCTTTATTAAAAAATTCAGGGGGCAATTCTTTTGCGACATTACTGGATACTAAGTAGAAAAATTCAAATTCTTTGTATTCAACCTTAAGAGTGTGACTTATGAAAGATAACGCTACTTGTACGCCTCCTCCTACTTTGATGTTAGAGGCATCAACGAAGACTCTTTGTTTACCAAGTCTATACATACTTACTTACGAAATCCTCAAGTTGCTTTAAACTATATTTCCTATCAATTTTTCGGGCAATAAATACATCTAATGACTTTGTTTTTTCTAGCTCTTCTAAAGTAAATACTTTTGGAAAATCCGGACCAGACTTCCAATCGACCAGCCTTAAAGATTGAAGGTTATCATCCTCGTAACGACGTTCCAGCCCGATATGATTTTTAACTATCTTATTTAAAACCAAACTATGAAAAAAAACTTCATCACAACAAAAGCTATCTTTAAAATATGATTCATACTTTTGATTATTCTGAGTGTATAAAACTATGTCCTTACAACACTTGAACGTAACAGTAAACCAATTACTACCTTTATACATTCTCTCGAAAGGTTGCTTCTCAGTATTTCCAAACCAACCGAAGTTAAACGCTACATTTCGCAAATTCCTCAACATTAGATTCAATAAATTAGCTTTTCTTTCAAAATCAAACCAAAAGTGTTTACGTTTAAATCTGGCTTCTCCTTTACAATCAGAAAAAAAACTATGGTCTATACCTATAAACTCTCTTTCTGAGTTAGCTTGTAAAAAAGTGTTTAGAGGTTTAATCCCTCTAAAAAGGTAATCATCTCCAGATATAAAACTTAAGTGTGTAAACTTTAGTTCTGAGACTGCGTACTTTAAAATTCTTAACATGCATTCTATCTGAGACTTGCTTCCCCAAGTAACATCAACTCGTTCCTCTAGAAACTTACAGCTCTCATAATCAAAGTACTTGTTAAACTTTTCTATATCAGTCTTCTTGTCGACATGTACAATCGCTTGACTGCAAGGATCGTTTTGTATCTCTAATAAGGAGTGATGTAGAGTATTAGTTGGTTCATGACAAATTATTGCGAATAAATGTTTCAAAACATCAAGACCTGAAATCACACTGTAAACTTACGAACTCGAAATATTCTAAAATGCTGCTTTAACAACAGTCCACTTCGAAATGGATAATTAAAGATAGTTAACTGCAAGAATTCTACGAGCAAAAGCGAATATATCGCGCCCGCCAGCCCGAACCTAATTATCAAAAAATAACTCGTTATAGGAGCAATTAATGCGGCAAGAATAACCTTTTTAATTAAATATTTAGACCCATTGCTGAATGTGCCTATATATCTATTGTTTATAACACTTAAAACTGAGCAAAGTCCTATCAAAGAAAACAACCAAATATAATTTCCTAGCACACTGTATTGTTTGCCCAGGAATTGATCAACCAAATATTCGCCGAAAAGACCGAGGATAATAATAACCGGTAGAAAACTAACTATCATCAGAAAGTTACTAACAACGAACTTACTAGAAAGGTCGTTCTCCGCTAATCCCTTACTCAACAAAGCATGCCCTATGGACAATGGAAAGAAAGTCGCAGCAAACCCTATGGTAACACCAACACCAAAAATGCCTGATTCCTCAAATCCTAACAATGTCCCAAGTAATATCTCAGATATTTTTGTATACAAAAATGCCATTACACCGGCAATGGCGAAATACTTACCATTTGTAATCAAATATGCACTATATAATCTGTTATTTCTTACCCTTACTATTCCTGCGTACTTTCTTTTAAGAACATAGGAGACCGATCCAGCAACGAAATAAGGAACTACAAACCATAAAACTTCTGCTGAAAAAAATATCAGTAAATAACGAAGAAAAATAGCTAACAAACGAGAAATTACATTAGCCTTCGCATTTTTTTTCGAATTGAATGAACCTTCAAGCAAATACTGGTAAATATCTAAACCAACAAATACTTGACTAAGAATAACAACGGAAATTAACAGTACATCCATTGCGTTACCCAACCAGTAGAATAATAGGCTAGAACAAATTGCTGTGAATGCTAGATATACCGACAACCTAATACTGCTACTTGCTTTGACCATACGCAATGCAGTTGGGTAACGTTTAGAAGCAAGATTAAATATTATATGGTTCGCACCAAATTGACTTAATGAAATACCTAAAACAGAAATAGCCAATCCAAAAGAGATTTTTCCGAACATTTCGGGCCCCAAAAACCTGGAAACCAAAATATATGCTATAAGGCCCGCACCTAAAACTAAGATTCTGTCGAATGAGGCCCACAGTATGTTTTTTACCAACAAACTAAGTTACCACTTCTTCTCTATTCTAAGGGTAAATTTACTTTTAAATAATCTAGACATCAAAGGAAGACTGAGAATTAAAAAGACGTAGATATTGCCGACATATATATAGTACTTAAAATAAAATATACCCTGAAGAGCGAATTGACACACTCCTAAGTAAAATAGTATATCCAACAAATTAGTTTTTTTGTGAAGCTTGCTGAAATTAAGACAAATATATACGCTATAAGAGAAAATAAAGGTCAACGCACCGAAAGCCCCGTAATCAGTGTAGAAATCCTTAAAGTAAGTACCCCATTCCCAAGACATGTACTCTCTATTTTGATAAGCGAGTTCCTGTTTTAGCATTTCCAAAGTATTGAAATAGTCTGTAGAGAAATAAATATCATGAAATAGTGTGAATGTTCTCGCTCCAAGGGTGTGTGTTATTTGCAGATCAAAGTAAATAATAAAGTTTAAAAACTGTTGTCCGCCATAAGATAAGATGGCTTGCAGCGACTCGTTAATATCCCCAAATCTAAAGAATGTTATAACCGCAAACAAAAACATACCTGCAAATCCAAGTACCATTGCAAGCCTTCTAATTCTGTATACTTCTTCACGCTGAAGGTAATTGCCTAGCAAAAGATACACAGAGATAAAACTCAAGATCCAGAACAATACACCATCCCGGCCAAAGTAAGCGAAAACGTAAACAGGGTAACTCAATGATGAGATTAATAAGAGATACGATAGCACTCTACGCCGGTTCAATGAGAAATATATAAACGACAGCAACAAAGGAACCAGATAGACTATTGCCACTGCACTAGATACGGTATTTAGTAATCCTGGCTCGATAAAAGGATGACCTTCGGTTGTTAACAAATGTCTAAACATGTCTAAATCTGGAGATGTGAAGACAGAAACGCAGACACTTAGAAAGTAAAAGATACTAATAAAAGAAGCCACCACCAGTAGGTATGCTACTAAGTTGAGATATCTCAGTTTAGGTAGGAGGATACAATCAACCTTCCGTTCCTTAGATATTGAAAATGGTATTAAGTGAATGACAGCTAAAAGCGAAAAGTAAAGTGAGCCCCAATAGATATATTGATTAATCTCTAGGTACTTCTCATCAACTTTATATAGCCCAATAGAACAAATTAATATTAGTAACCAACAAAAAACAACAAAACTACTCAAAGTAAATCTAGGGCGCCCTGACAAAGCTAGGCAGAATAGCAAGGCAACAAAAATTGTGGGTATTAATATATTCAACAAAATCCTAATCCTTGCCTCTTAAATTAAGAGTGTTATTGACTTTCAAAACGAATACTTTAAGTATGTCTTTAACTCTCCACTTCAGAGATAACCTTACCCTATGAATTGATCCTTCAAGTAATCTTTTTAGCCTCGAAAGATAAACGCTATCTCGATTTGGATAATTCTTAACATAATGAAGAGAGCTATTAATTAAAAATAATTCAAAATACTCTCTATTTACATCCTTGCAATTGGAAGACAATATATTTAGAACTTCGACTATGTCGATTAATTGCTTTTCCTTAACCACTGATTTAGTTACTGCGTATGCGTTATCAACATATACTACGAACGATTTATCAAAAGACTGCATACTTTTACTATTTAGGAGTAATGCATGAGTTACAAGAGCATCTTCCCCTACAGTAATGCCATCCATAAACCAAATGTTTTCCAATAAGAAAAGTTCTCTCTTAAAAACTTTATCCCAAGGGCAGTTGTTGATTAACCCTTTAAACAATAATGCCTCCTTTTCTTCATGTGTCTCCCTACCATTGAGGTGATAAGGTTTTACTTCTCTTCTTTTATTATTGGAACTCCTCCAATGGCCAAGCAAAATACCCTCTGGATATCCAGTTCTCTCTATGAATTCGGCCAGTTCTGATAGATAGTTGTCTAATACATAGTCATCAGAGTCTAAAAATACGACATACTCTCCTTTACAGGTCTCTAAACCTAAGTTTCTAGCCGCAGACACTCCCCTATTTTCTTGATATAGATAAATCAGATTCTTATTTTTAGCTTTAATCTCAGATATAATATTTTTAGTATTATCTGTAGAACCATCATCAACAACTATTACTTCAAAAGAGTAAAAGGCCTGGTTAAGTATGCTATTGAGGCACTTATAGATACTGCGTTCTGCGTTGAAAGCGGGGACGACAACCGAGAACAACATAATCTTAGATGTCCTTGTTCTTTATACCAGGCAGTGAATTGGCTAGGTATTTCATTGCAGGTCTCCTGAAATCATTCATAAGCTCATCAAAACCATCATAATTTACCGGTTCAAGTAAATCGTGTTGTTTGTGCTCTTCAATATATATTAAACGTTCTGACATGTTCAATTGGTCAAAAAGCACTCTAATCCGATCGTCGTCTTTATTCGTTCCTTTGAATGTAATAGCCCAAAAGTTTTTTCTAAAAACAGTTGAAAAAATAGAGCCATGGAATGATGTAGTTATAACTAAACTAGAATGCTTAATTAATGATAAATAATCAGATGGCGAGCTATTTCTAGACAATTTAATCCCTTTAAGGAAGTTACCTCTATATACATACTGTTTTGCATCCAACATTACCACGGACATACCTAGCTCTTTTGATATTTCCATGACGATGTCATACGTATCTGGTGAAAATGGCACCCCATAGAAAAATATATAATCTTCTTCATAAAGTCGAGGTTTGGCTAGAGAATCCCATACAGAAGTCTCAACTAGTATTGTAGGATCGGCTACAATCTCAAAATGCTCATTACTTAACTTCTCTAGCCAAGCTTTACCATTTACCTCCCTCACTGATAAGCCTGTAAAATCTTTAATATAGTTTTTGTACTTCTCTAAGTTAAGACCAGAATTTAACAGATTCCTCCCTCCGAGACTTGGTGCGTATGCAATCTTTGACGCACTTGTAGAGAAAGGCAGAAAATAAGCGTCAGTGAAATCCTCACAATTTACATTCCATATCTGGTCGCTACCGACAACCAAGAAATCATATTTAGCGCAGACTTTTTCAAGTTCAACTAACGTGTCAAACTTTTCTCCACTCAGATTGAACGCGTCGTTTATAAACAGTTCATAATCATTATACCTACTCTTCAACACAGGAAACGAGACTGCATTAATAATTAGTCTTGCTAAGCCCTTCCATCCTTTGTAAGAGGGAAACATAGAATACATATTCTGTTGCCCTTTACTAGAATAATTTACAACTTCCACTTCCATTTTAAAATGGTTTGAAAGAATGTACTGCATCGCATAGGTCTGTAACATTGATCCCATATTATGGGATGCATGGTAGGTTAATATACCGATTTTTTCCATCGTTAAAATCTCTTTGATTGAATTTAAAATTATCAGTTAAAAACTTTAACTGTAAATAATTAAGCTAGCTAATAACTCTAAAGAATAGGTATGAGCGGCAAAAATATAGCACGCAAACATCGTTTTTAGTTGTAAACTTTAAAAATTAAGAAAGCCCAACATAGAAAGCGTTGAACAACTCTATCCTAGGGAAAGTTCAATTAAAATTTTGTCCAAATTATTACTTTTTATTAGAAATATGCGATTTCTACTAATTCGAAACATTTTGTAAGGCACCTAATTATACTTGATAAATTCTGTTCTTAACATCTATCACTTTTATATTTCAGAAGAGTTTAAAATAAGAACAAGGCCTTCAAAATAGTGGTAATCATAAGCCCTATAGAGTGACGACAATTACTAAACTGTATCTAGCGACAAAACAGTGCATAGCTTTTACGCTCTACATGTCTTGACGCCCGTCGCTTGTAAATCCGGTAGCAAGCCAACGAGAGAAATCTAATAAATACCTCTTTTGGCACGCTTCCGCCCTTGGAACTTAATCCAAATCTGGTCGCAGCATAGCGAGCTATACCGCAATTTGATGTGTGTAAAATTACACTCGCTGTATCTAGGGCCTTTAGTTCCGCAAACTGCTCAAAACAAGTTGTTAACGGTGCTCAAACACAACAATGCCCTGACACGGTGCAAGACCATAGCAGGGCATTGTTATCGAATTATTGCGTACTGCGCTTACTGACCTATCCCTGTCAGATTGAGGCAATCATCCATAGTGTGGTGACTTTTTGGCCTCAACCTTAAGCTTGTGGAGTATTTTAAGAATCCGAGTACTTAAATACAATCGAAAAATTGACGCTACAGTCACAGCTTGTGAGCCATCTATGCAGCTTTGGTGATTAACGATTGCATAAACACCATTACAGCTAGAGTCTAGTGCGAATATTTATTCTATTAATTACAGGTAATTAAAGTTTTCCTTTAAGGACTCATGTAAACAAGCGGTAAAATTTGTGACGGCACTATAGTTCAAATCAATTAAACCGTATTAATTGTCACAATTTTGACGGTGACTATGAGGATAGTTGGTATTTGCTGCTCTACCATCTCACCGCTGGTATACTTTGGCTTATGTTTCACCGCCAACACGGCTGTATCGAAAGACTTATCTATGGCGCTAATCATTCTAGATTCTTGTATCAACTGCGACATGTGTGACCCTGAGTGTCCCAACATGGCTATTAGCATGGGCGAAGAGGTATACGAGATTGACCCTAATCTGTGCACTGAGTGTGTAGGCCATTATGACAACCCAACCTGTGTGAGCGTGTGCCCGATTGATTGTATTGAGGTGGATCCGGAGCACAAAGAGACGCAAGAGCAGCTGATGGAGAAGTTTGTTTTGATTCAGGAGGCGAAGAAGGGGTAAAGCTTTGTCGTTCCCGTGAAAACGGGAACCTAGCTAATGGCTAATTTGCTGTTGGGAATGACGAGCGTGGATTCGGGAATGACGGGAGTAGCTTTTGGATGGATTCCCGCTTTCGCGGGAATGACACAGTTAAAACCTAACTCGCCGCCTTAATCAACTCAGCCAACTGCCCTATCCCATGGCGTACCGCCACAGGCATAGCCGCAAAGTCCACCTGCATCAGCAAGTTCTTCACTTCCAACCCCAACTCAGTGTCTCCCTCAATATTCAGCTTACGCTGGAAAAACAAAGTATCCGGGTCTTCTTGCATTGCCGCAATCAACACCAATGACTGACCATCGGCGCTAAATTGCACCTGGCAATCGGCATGCTCACTCACCACGAAACCCTGCCCGTCAAAACTCACCGCGAAACGAAGCTCCAAGTCGGTGATCTCAATCCCCACCCAATTGCCTTCTAAAAACTCCAGCTCGTCGTTATCAATCGCATCGCGCAACACCATAGCTAGTAGCGACTCGATAAGCTTAGCCTGAAAGTGAAACGGCACTAATTTTAGTGACGGTTTAGCGATCTTAGGAATAGCGCTGACCGCTTGTTTGGCAAGTTTGATTTGGGTTTCAGGAGATAAAGGCAGGTTCATGGAAATTCCTAAAAGGCAGTACACTGTGTTCTTTTCGATTAGCCGATCATTGTAACTCTGGCTACGCCCGCAAAACTTGCGCTGCATCATAGTCTGCCCAACCACTGACAGCTATTATCGAGGAATCCAGCGCGTCGCATCAGTTTGTGCTGCCTTTTTTTGCGCGCCAATGATTTAGAACAGTAAGCAAAAAATAACTATCCAATATCAGGACAATTACTAGGGTATGGAATTACTTTGCCCCGCGGGCAACATGGCATCCCTTAACGCCGCAGTTAACGCCGGTGCCGATGCCATTTATATCGGTCTCAAAGACGACACCAACGCCAGACATTTCGCTGGTCTTAACTTTACGCCCAAACGTCTTGCTCAAGCGGCGCAGGCGGCTAAAAGTGCCGGTCGTAAACTCTATGTAGCAATTAATACCTTTCCCTCGCCAGGGCAAGAGAGTCGTTGGCATCAGGCCATCGATTTAGCGGTTGACGCTCGAGTCGATGCGCTTATCATGGCTGACCTTGGTTTGCTGCAATACGCCAAAGAGACCCATCCACACATTGAATTGCATTTGTCGGTACAGGCGTCTGCCACCACGGTCGCTGCGCTTGAGATGTATAAGAAGGACTTCGGTGTCACTCGCGCCGTGTTACCGAGAGTGTTGGATATCAAACAAGTCTCGCGCTTAGCACAAAAAAGCCCGATGGAGCTTGAGGTGTTCGCCTACGGTAGCCTTTGCATTATGTCTGAGGGCCGCTGCCACTTGTCTTCCTATGTGACCGGTCAATCACCGAATACCGGTGGCGCCTGTTCTCCAAGCCAGCATGTGCGTTGGTCAGAGAACAATGGTACTCGCGAGACTCATTTAAACGGGGTGTTGTTAGACCGTAACGAAGCCGGAATGGCGTCGGGTTATCCTGTGGTGTGTAAAGGCCGTTATGAGTGTGACGATGAAGTGGATCACACTCTAGAGTCGCCCACCAGCTTAAACACCTTAAGTTTACTACCGGAACTATATGCCGCTGGCGTTTCAGCGGTTAAGATTGAAGGACGCCAACGCAGCCCAGCTTATGTCGAGCAGGTAACAAGGGTTTGGCGCCAGGCGTTGGATCAGCTGTTGGCTAACCCGAACGGGTTTAGCGAACAGCCGCAATGGAATCAGGTACTGACTCGATTGTCAGAGGGACAAACGGCAACATTGGGGCCGTATCAGCGGAGTTGGCAGTAGACACGGCTATTGTCATGTCTACATCCCACACTTGTCATAGCCGAGCCCCACGCTCGTCATTCCCGCGAAAGCGGGAATCTAGCTAACCGCTAATCGGCAATTAGGTAGATTCCCAATCAAGTTGGGAATGACAAGCTCAGACGTTGGGAATGACGGAGTTGGCGTTCGGCAGACGGTAAATAACGACGACAAGACCAAAAACAAACAGGAACAACATGAAACTAGCACTAGCACCACTTATCTATTGTTGGTCTAAAACCAAAGTCATGGACTTCTACCAAGCCATGGCCAACACCGACATCGCCACTTTCTATATTGGTGAGCAGGTGTGCCGTCGTCGTCGCTTGATGAAAAACGTCGATTACCTCCAGTTAGCCAAGATGCTAACCGACCAAGGTAAGCGCGTTGTTCTCACCTCCCTAGCCCTTATCGAGTCTGACAAAGACTTCGGCTTAGTCGAAGAGCTAGCCCAATTGAGTCAGCAACAAGGATTAGAGCTTGAACTACAAGCCAACGATCTAGGCAGCGCTGCACTATTTCGCGAGCAAGGGCTTAAGTTCCACGTAGGCTGCGCGATTAATTGCTACAACCTAGCCAGCCTTAAACAATTGGTCGACTGGGGTATGGTCAGCTACCAACCACCGGTTGAGCTTGCTCAAGAAGAGCTAGTAGTACTGATGCGCCAAGCAGAAGAAGCCGGCATACGCGATCAGTTCGAACTGCAAGTTCACGCCTGGGGCTACTTGCCACTGGCCTACTCGGCCCGATGCTTTACCGCCCGCCAAGCGCGTTTAACCAAAGACAGCTGCAACACCATTTGCCAAAAAGACAGCAATGGCAAGCTTTGCCAAACTCAAGATGGCCAGCCGCTGCTGCGCTTAAACGGCATTCAGACTCAATCCGCCCACAATCAGAATCTGTTTGCAGATATTCCCTCGCTTGTTGCTCTGGGCGCAGACTCATTGGCGATATCGCCCAACCAGGCCTTGGTTCCAGAAAAAGTCGCTCAGATGCAGCAAGCGATTATTGAAGAGCAAAATCTGGCGTTGGGCGCCAACGATTGCAACGGCTATTGGTATGGCAAAGCGGGAATGGCAACTCTGTAAACCAGTGATTCCCTACCCCCACGCTTGTCATTCCCAACCTCCACACGTGTCATTCCCAACTTGATTGGGAATCTACCCAACTGCTGCTCCCACGCTTGTCATTCCCTTGTTCCGCGCTTGTCATTCCCACACCCACGTTTGTCATTCCCTTGAAAAAGGGAATCTAGCCAACTGCTACATTCCTGCTCAACTGTTACCCATGTGCCCGGTTCAAGGTGTCCCCTATGTGGCCGGTTTACAGCATTCCCCTTGTTAGCAGTAAAACATTGCGACTTTGCTGTTGGGTGGATCCCCGCATTCGCGAGGATGACGTTTTTCGCGAGGATGGCGTTTTGCCTCGAGGATGACGTTTTGTCGTGAGGAAGACGTCTTTTGGCAAGGATGACGCGCTGTCATCCTCCCCAAAACCCATTTTTAACTGAACAAACCCTTAACCACGATTAACTAAATCAATAAGTTTCCGCGTAAATTCCAGCCAACCAAGTTCAATGCTGGTCAAACCTGAACAAGACTTAGCCATTCAATTAACCCATCTAACCATCTGTTTATATTTAATTAATTGCTAAAACCAAGAAAAACAACACCCACAGAATATAAAAAGCTCGTTCAGCTTTCTTATAAACAAAATCTATCACCGTGAAATTTCCAATTGTTTCTAAGTCCGTAAACTTCGCTTCGAACTGAAACGGAGCGCCCCTGAAGCGGCTGCTCTTTTAATTATTGATTTGTAATTGAAAACTGATTTTTCGGAGATAAACATGAAAAAGCAACTGCTTGCTGTTTTGACTGCATCTGTACTAGCCGCTCCTGCAATGGCTGCTGACAACCAATGGTTTGTTGGTGCTGAAGGTGGCTTCGACACTAACGGCTTTAAAAAAGGCGCGTTGAAAGAAGAGAAACGTCCTGAGTTTGGCGTTCGCGTTGGTAAATACTTCGCAGACGACAAAGCTCGTGTTTACGCTACTTACCGTGGTTCTAACCTTGGCAAGCGTGGCGATCGCATGACCGCTCGTGACTTGTTGGTTTCTGCTGACTACCTAGTTCCTCTGACTCAGTCTAAGTCTGTTAACTGGTTCATCGGTGGTACTGTTGGTGGTTCTCAGTTGAACAACGACAACGTTATTGCGCCAGAACTTCAGAGCACCACAGTTCGCGAGCGTCAAAACAACTTCGTTTACGGTGGCCAAACTGGTTTCAAATTTAACCTAGCTAAGCACTTCGAAATGGAGCTAGGCTACCAGTACCTGCGTCACAACGGTGGCAAGAACGGTATCAAGCTAGACGCTGACCAGCGTGTAAACCTAGCTGCTACTTTCAAGTTCTAAGCTGAGCTTAGTTCTTGAGGCGAAGGCCGGAATGCTATGCATTTCGGCCTTTGTTGTTTTTGGAGTTGGTTATTTTGATGTCTTCTCTTTCTTGCCGCAACTCTCATGTACTCCGCGTCATCCCCTTGAACCCCTCGTAATTGCCATGAACTCCGCGTCATCCCCTTGAACCCCGCGTAATCGCCATGAACTTCGCGTCATTCCCTCGAACCCCGCGTCATTCCCTCGAACCCCGCGTCATTCCCTCGAACCCCGCGTCATTCCCTTGAACCCCGCGTCATTCCCTTGAACCCCGCGTCATTCCCTTGAACCCCGCGTCATTCCCTTGAAAAAGGGAATCTAGCCAGTTACTGCACTTCCCTAAATTGTTACCCATGTGACCGGTTTAAGGTGTTACCTATGTGGCCGGTTTAAGGTGTTACCTATGTGGTCGGTCAGGCAGTGCAGCGGTTGGGTGGATTCCCGCTTCCGCGGGAATGACTGCAGGAGCGCAGAATGACAGCGAGAGAACGAGAATGACAGCGAGATAACGAGAATGACAGCGAGAGAGCGGGAATGGCAGCAGCAACGTGAGAGTGACAGCCGGAGTACGGGAGTGGCGTGGGAAACAAGAATTAACCGAGCTCCACCGACCAAAAACCAAGCTGAACCAGCCAGAGGCACGCATAAAAATCCCTTATTAAAATTCTTTTTAATTTTGTTTGTTTTTTATTCACCTATATTTCCGGCCAACTATGCAATTGACCATAGAAATCAAAGATCAAATAAAAACAGAGGCTTAAACAAATCATTAAAGGAACCATAGATCCGAACGCTATTTCCACTCCAAAACCCCTCATCAACAGAACTTATCACCGTTAAATTTGAGTTACTTCAGCAATCCGTAAACTACGCCTCGAGTTCAAACGAAGCGCCTATTAGTTCGGTGCTTCAAAGTTCACTTAAATTGATTACTTTGGAGTTTATTATGAAAAAGCAAATTCTTGCTGTTGTAGCCGCTTCTGTACTAGCTGGTCCTGTTATGGCTGCTGAGAACCAGTGGTTCCTGGGTGCCGAAGGTGGTTTTAGCACTGACGGTTTCAAAAAAGGTGCGCTGAAAGAAGAGAAGCGTCCTGAGTTCGGTGTTCGCGTTGGTAAATACTTCGCTGACGACAAAGCCCGTGTATACGCCACCTACCGCGGTTCTAACCTTGGTAAGAAAGGCGATCGCATGACTGGTCGCAGCCTGTTGGTTTCTGCAGACTACTTGGTTCCTCTGACTCAGTCTAAGTCTGTTAACTGGTTCATCGGTGGTACTCTTGGTGGTTCTCAGTTGAACAACGACAACGTTATTGCGCCAGAACTTCAGAGCACCACAGTTCGCGAGCGTCAAAACAACTTCGTTTACGGTGGCCAAACTGGTTTCAAATTTAACCTAGCTAAGCACTTCGAAATGGAGCTAGGCTACCAGTACCTGCGTCACAACGGTGGCAAGAACGGTATCAAGCTAGACGCTGACCAGCGTGTAAACCTAGCTGCTACCTTCAAGTTCTAAGCTTGATAGCATCTAATACCCAAACAGCCGTTTAGCCTTTGCTAAGCGGCTTTTTCTTATTAGCCCCCTCCTCAAACAAACGCTTTGATCTTGTTTTACTAGACTTGAGTTAAAACAATAAGTCTTAAAACAAACTGATAAGCCCATGAAAAAAATCAGCACACTCGCTCTACTTCTTCTTATTCCTAGTCTTAACGCCGCTCAAAACTCCTGGACAGTGGGCTTAGAGCTTGGCATGTCCACCGACGCTTTTAAGAGCAATGCGACTAGCAAAGATCGTCGGCTTGAGGTGGGTACGCGTATCGGCAAGTACTTTGGCGACCTCGACCAGGGCCGCACCTACATGACGCTGCGCAGTGCTTCGACCGGTAAGCAGGGCCAACGACTTGAAGGGGCTGCCTTTCTGTTCTCAGCCGACTATCTAACCTCGGTGACGGATACCGGTGCAGTGGAGTGGTTTGTTGGGCCGACTTTGGGTGGTTCTCGGTTGAGCGAGGATGTCCCCCTTGGTGGCGGAAAAAGCGCGAAAGTATACGACAGTCACTTCGTGTTCGGTGGGCAGACTGGGTTCAAGTTCAATTATTCGCGCTACTTCGAGTTTGAGGGCGGATACCAGTATTTGCGTTACACAGGAGACAGGAACGGCATAAAGCTCGACGCCGATCAGCGATTGCAGCTCGTGGCCAGTTTCAAGTTCTAGCCCCTTGCCTGGCTTCATCTGAAATTCGAGCGCTGGACTTGAGAGCTGGATTTGAGAGCTGGATTTGAGAATTTGTACCTTGGTTATCGCGCTTGATAACTTCCAAAAGACGCCAAATATAGGCCAAACCAAGCTGAACAAACCCTTACTCAGGATAACTAAAAGCAATTAAGCACTTTTTTATCCTTGCTTAAAATTTGCACAATCAACACTAATCCCGTGAAGGCCAAAACTTTTAGAAAACCCATAAACGCATGTTTTAAATATTAAAATAAAAAATCGTGCGGAATTTAGATTCCTACTTTTCTACAAATCACGCCAACCTCAGCATAAACAAATTTTATCACCATGAAATTTGAGAAATTTCAGAAGCCGGTAAACTTCGCTTCGAATTCAAACGGAGCGCCCAACTAAAGCGGCGAGCCAAAGTTTACTGAACCGATTTAATTTTGGAGTTTATTATGAAAAAGCAAATTCTTGCTATCGCTGCTGCTGCCGTACTTGCTGGTCCTGCTATGGCTGCTGACAACCAATGGTTCGTAGGTGCTGAAGCTGGTTTTGGAACCGACGGTTTCAAAAAAGGAGCACTGAAAGAAGAGAAGCGTCCTGAGTTTGGTGTTCGCGTTGGTAAATACCTGGGCGACAACGACCAAGTACGTGTTTACGGTACTTTGCGCGGCTCAAACGTTGGTAAGCGCGGCGACCGTATGACTGGCCGAAGCCTGTTGGTTTCTGCTGACTACTTGGTTCCTCTGACTCAGTCTAAGTCTGTTAACTGGTTCATCGGTGGTACCGTGGGTGGTTCTCAGCTTCGCGACCAAGCGCCAGAGATGAACGACGCTCGTCAGAACAACTTCGTATACGGTGGCCAAACTGGTTTCAAATTCAACCTAGCTAAGAACTTCGAAATGGAGTTAGGATACCAGTACCTGCGTCACAACGGTGGCAAAAACGGCATCAAGCTAGATGCTGACCAGCGTGTGAACTTGGGTGCTACCTTCAAGTTCTAATTCGACTTGATGATGACTCTCCGAGCAAAGGCCGCTATTTAGCGGCCTTTGTTGTGTTTTGGGGGCTTTCCCTCCCCCGATCGTCACTCGCTTCTACCGCTTGCCTTCCCTAATTCCGTTTGTCATTCCCTCGAAAGAGGGAATCCATCGAGTTGCCAATAGCGGTTAGCTAGATTCCCAGTCAAGCTGGGAATGACAGGGGAGAGCTAGGAATGACAGTCAATTGGGAGAATGACGAGCGAGATCTGGCAATGACACAAGCGAACAACCTAAAACCTATTATCCGCAAGAATATCCACAATGCGCTTGCCTACCGGCCCTAACGCTCGCTGCTTGGGCCAAATCATCACAACCGGCATCCTAAGTTCCAGTTTGTCCCCAGGTACGTCTAAGACCACCCAGTCTCCAGCATCAACACGCTTTTGATAAACCGGCTTGGGCAAAATGCACCAGCCCATTTTGAGGTCGATATACTCCGCAAGCCCTTGCAGGGTATTGGCCATGGTGACTTTTGGTGAAAGGCGAGGCAATACATCAGGCTCACCGCGGGAAGCTTTAAATTGCAGTTGCCTGTGTTTGGAGAGTTCGTCTTTACTTGGGCGCTCATGCTCCGCCAACACGAAGTCTTTGTGGCAAACATAATCAAATTCTAGATGTCCCATGGCAAGATATTCCAAGCCCACCAGCTGGTCTTTCAGCAAACTCACAATACCAAAGTCCATTTTGCCATCGCGCACGTCGTCGTAGGTGGCCACAGACGATTGCTCAAATAACTCAAATTCTAATGAGGGAAACTCTTCGACGATTTGTTCTGAAACTTCCACTGAATTGGGTAAATCGGCTAGTGGCGAATAGCCGATCACGACCCTGGCCTCTTGCTCTTCGCTGAGCGCCATCGCAAAGTCTTGCAGCTCCTGGCAGCGACTGATGATGAATTTCGCTTCATCAAGTAGGCTCTCGCCAGCGTAGCTGAGCTTAGTGGAATGACGGTCGCGCTCAAACAACTCGCAACCAAAGTCGATTTCGAGGTTGGCGATGCGAGTGGAGACAGCGGCCTGGCTGATGCCTAAGGCACCTGCAGCTTTAGAGAAGGAGCTAAAGCGGGCAACGGCGATGAAGGCTTCTAGCTGATTGATATTAAAATGAATCATAGGGTTATATTAGCGGTTAGTTGGGGTTACGTCATGCTCTTGGGCACCTGCTCGTTATTCTCGCGCTCCCCACTTCCGTCATTCTCGCGCTCCCCACTTCCGTCATTCTCGCGAAAGCGGGAATCTACCCAACCGCTAACTAGCAACTCGCTAGATTCCCTTTTTCAAGGGAATGACAAGCGTGGGAGCCGCAGGAATGACGAGCGTGGGGATAGCGGGCATGACGAGCGTGGGGATAGCGGGCATGACGGAGGTAGGCGGCACCGCATGACGGAGCCTAAGATCAAGGCTCCGCCAACGCCAATAAATTAGCCCAAGCCAAATAGCTCCCCGCCCAAGCAAACGGCTGCTCCCGCGCTTGCATCACACTCAATACCTGCCCACGCACCTCGCTATCGAAATGGCGCAACTCCAGCCAATGCCAACCCGCCATTACCTGATCAAAGCTCGACGCCACGCCCTCACCCGTCAGTGCAAACGAGTATTCGCCGTCCAGATACATGTTTTGAGTTAAGCTGGTCGCGATGCAATTCATCATCTCATTGTCGCGAGCTATGCCCTCGTCGTAGGCCAACATCAAAAAGCCAATGTCAGTTTCACCGTGGTTTAAGTCCTCTTCCCGTGACTCGGCAAAGGTTGGGTTAAAGCGATACTTCCAAAGACAACTGCCGTCCTCTTGAGGCGCTAGCTTATCGCTGAAGAACCACCACATGGCCGCAACCTTGTCGGCATAATTCCCACCGTCAGAGCGATATTTATCGATAAGAATTTGTGCGTACCCCGCCGCCAGCGTGTGGTTAAACGGCAGCGGGTGACTGTGCAACCCCGAATCATCGCTCGTGGTATTGTTGTTCGGCTGATAATAGCTGCCCGCCACGCCATCGCGCTTGGTGGTACTGAAGCTGGTGTTATGGGCATCCATTATGGTTATCGCGCGCGCCACAAAGTCATCGGCCTTTTCATCGTACGCGCTAAGCCCACGTCGCTTAATGCTATCGACCACGTGCATTACCGCTGACAGCACCTGGGCATCGGTCAGAATTTGAGATTGCCAGTCGCTATCACCATTTTGAGCAAAGTTGCGCCAGCCGGGTACAGGCACGGTTGGGTTATTCATGTAGAACCGCGGCGCCACCCAGTAGGCCTCAGTGGCCATCGCAATTTCACCTCGGCCAACACGAGCAATGTCGGTGTAATTGAACATATGGTCAATCAGCTCGACCGCCCAATCCATGTATTTGGTGTCGTTGTAGGTCTCACTCATCCGCACATAAGCGCGAAGCCATACCGACGCCTCAAAGGCAAAACGGTCGCCATCGTTGCCATTGGTGACATCCATCACCGGCCGGGTGCTTGGATACGCGCTAGCAAATTGCGCATCCCACTCGCTCTGACTGGTCACCACTGAGCCTGTCATGTCCAAAAGCCCTGCGCCGTCACTTAGCGGTGCATCACTGGGTAGCTCTCGAGTACCACCGCCAGAGCCACCACCTGAACCGCCGCCAGAACCGCCACCTCCAGCATCCGGGTTCAAGGCCAACGCCGCCACTTCATCGTCTGCAAGTGCCCGGCTATACAAACGAATTTCATCTAGCGTGCCCACAAATGGCTCGGAGACCGCCAAGGTGCCGCCAAACACTAAATCACCCTCACCATCCGCCGCCAAAGCCGCCGAGCTGGTAATCAACTCGCCGTTTAAGTAGAAGTGACGTAACCCCGCCGCCCCATCTTGCACCAGGGTCAAATGATGCCAACCGCTTTGAGCCGCTAGCACCGCCAAATTGCGCCCGCTGTAACTCCAATTGCCTTGCGGAGAGAGCCAGATACCGTACCAAGGCCAGTCATCACGAGACTTGGTTACTACACCACGCCAACCGTCCAAAGCCTCGGCATTGGCCCATACACTCATGGTAAAGCTGTCCGCAATGCCAAACTGCATCGAGCCATCGGCGCTCACTTGCACTCTATCGTTACCGTCAAAGTACAAGCCACCACCGATACGGCCCGCGCGCCAACTGCCACCAAACAGCTGACCATCGCGGTTATTGCCCGAAGCGTCGCTGGCGGTGGTACCGCTAGTTTCATCCAGTGGCCAGTAGCCAATTAATCCTTCATCCGGTGCTTCACTAAAGCTAAAGTTGGCGCTTGATTCAGGGCCTGGCGCTTGTCCAGACAAGATCACACGCGCTCGCAACTCAGCATCTGCATCTATTAACAACTCGCCTGTGTATTGGTCGCTTAGCTCATCCGGTGGGCTGCCATCTAAGGTGTAGCGGATCACCGAGCCGTTAGGCATATCTTGCGCGCTTAGCGCTACCGATACCGGTGCCACATACTCGCCACCGGCCGGAGTGATTTGCACCACAGGCAAAATCACCGGCGCACTGCTATCCACACTAAAGCTGACCTCGTCATAAGCCTCTGGGTTACTAATAGGCTGATGACTCTCGCTGACTAACTGAACGCTAAGGGTATGCGGACCATCACTGACGTCCAGCAAGGTGTAGCTCAGGCTAAAGGCATCCGGAATCGTGATATGCGGGTTGTCATCTAGAGTAATGTGCAAATGATCAAAGCCGCTGGTATCACCGCTAATTTGCCAACTCACGGTGACGCTATTGCTGGCAATGGTTTGTCCGTCCAAGGGGGCGCTTAAAGTCACCGTTGGCGGTACATACTGCTCGATGCTGATAGTCACCAGCGCTTCGGCTGACAAATTGCCATCGAGATCCGCCACTTTATAGCTAAAGCTATCGGAGAAGTTCATCGAACCGTCGTGCTGGTAGGTAATCGCACCGGTGATCGCATCGATGGATAACACGCTGCCAAATTGCGGTGTCTGGGCTATCTCAACACTGGTGGCGTCAAGCCCTTGTGGATCCGAGTCATTAAGCAGCACATCAATCAGTACCGTATTTCCCTGCACTAAACTGGCGCTGTCGCCCTGCACTTGCGGCGGTTGTGGCAAATCGGCAGCAGTGGCTAAAGCCGCCACTTCGGCGTTGCTCAGTGCCACCGAATACAAGCGAATGTCATCGAGCCAACCTTCAAAGTACTCGTCTACATCAAGAGCGGCACCAAACACCAAATCACCAAGGCCGTTGCCATCGCGAGCGCCCGCAGTACTTACTAAAGCACCATCGATGTAGAAACGGCGTTGACCCGCTGAGCCGTCTTGCACCAGAGTCAAATGCACCCAGTCGCTGCTGGCGTTCAGTGCGGCCACGTTTGCACCACCGTAATTCCAGCGCGATTGCGGCGATAACCAGATGCCGTACCATGGCCAGTCGTCGCGGGATTTTGTTACCACGCCGCGCCAGCCCACCAGAGACTGCGCATTGGCCCATAGGCTTAAGCTAAAGTTGTCATTGGCGGTGAATCGCATCTCTGGATCGTCGCTAATTTGTACCCAGTCATTGCTGCCATCAAAGTAGAGCGCGCCGCCAATGCGGCCCGGCTGCCACTGAGCCCCGAATACATTACCGTGACGATTGTTGCCCGAAATATCATTGGCTTGATTGCCGCTGGTTTCATCCAACGGCCAGTGGCCGAGCAAGCCCACTTGCGGCGGTGCGGCTAGGTCCACTTCAAAGCTCACTTGGGCGCTGTCGACTGGGTTATTACCCGCATCGACCAAGGTCACCACGGCCGAATGGCTGCCTTCACTTAATCCGGTTAAGGTGTAATTGCTGGTACCGGCAGATAACTCGATTATGCTCTGAGAGTCGAGTTGCAGATGAATGTGGTCGTAGCCCTGCGCATCGCCGCTAAAACTCCACGCCAAATTAACGCTGGTACTGGCAATTCGCGCGCCAAAGCTTGGCTGAGTAATGGCCACATCTGCCGGTAAATACGGCGTAATGCTAATGTCCACTTGAGCGGGCAGTGACAGTAGACCTGTGTTGTCGGCCACTTGATAGGTAAAGCTATCCGAGCTGGCACTACCGCCACCGTGTCGATAGCGAATAAGCCCTGTGGTCAGATTCACCGACTCAATCACACCCTCGCCAGGCGCGCTGTCGATGCGCAAGCTCGACAAATCCAACCCTTGCGGATCTGAGTCGTTACCCAGCACATTAATATCAACGCTTTGCCCTTGTACCACTTGGGCGGAATCTGGATTTACCGTGGGCGGTTGTGGCGTATCAGCCGCGCCTGCGAGTTGCTGAATTTCGGTGTTGTTTAAAGCGCGGCCATACAAACGAATATCGTCCAGATAGCCCACAAACGGCTCGGATACTGCCAGTGTGCCGCCAAACACTAGGTTTCCTGTGCCATTGCCAGCTCGAGCACTGGCCGAATCAATCAAATCACCATTGAGATAAAAACTGCGACTGCCCGCATCGCCATCTTGCACCATAAGCAGATGTTGCCAACCACTTATGGCGGCCATCGCGGGCGTTTCATTGCCACCGTAATTCCAGCGCTCTCGCGGGGATAGCCAAAAACCGTACCAAGGCCAATCGTCTCGAGACTTGGTGACTATCCCGCGCCAACCTTCGAGGTTTTCGGCGTTTACCCAGACAGACAAACTAAAGCTGTCATTGGTATCAAACCTAAGATCTATATCGTCAGGCACCTGCACCAGCCCGCCGCCACCATCAAAGTAAAGCGCGCCACCAATGCGGCCGTTAGCCCACGCGGCACCGCTAAGCAGTCCGTGACGAGCATTACCCGAGGCGTCATTGACGTTATTGCCACTGCCCTCATCCAGTGGCCAGTGTCCTAGCAAACCCGCGGTGGGTAGCGGATTGGCTACCAAGGTAAAGCTGGCAGTGCTGGTGTCACTTGGCTCACTACCTTCTTCGTAGGCGCGGGCGGTCACTGTTGCCGATTGGGTTAGGCTAAAAGCGCCTTGGTAGAGAGGGTCATCCTGAGTTGGCATCTGACCATCGAGCCGATAATGAATATCGCCACTGCCGCTTAAGGTAACTAGCTGCGAGCCCACAAACGAGCCGCCATTAGGAGTAATGCCGGGTGCTAGTGTTTGTTCGACACTCCCGATGTTCTGTACATTAATGGTCACGGCGCCGGTATTTGAGATAACCCCCCGACTGTCTTTGACGCTGTAACTAAAGCTATCTTGGCTTCGTGAGGCTCCATTGTGGTTGTAGCGCACTAGGCCGCCGCCCAGCCAGGTCACCTGACCATCAGCGGGGAGGCTTTCAAACTTCAATGTGGCCAGGTTCAAGCCTTCGCTGGAAACGTCGTTGCCCAACAAATTCAAGGTGACAAAGCTGCCCTGGTTTACATTGGCAAAATCTGCGTTTGCCTGTGGTGGATTTAGCTCGGCACAGTTGGGAAATACTGAACTTTCGACCCTAGTGCTAAGCCCTGCGCCGTCGGTGACCGTCAGTTCCACTCGGTAGTAGTAATCTTCGCCACTGCAGCCCAACGGCGAGAGCTGCACCTGAGCGCTGCACTGAGTATCAATGGGGTCTTCGTGAGTGTGATTATCGTGGTGTAATACTGTGCGCCAAGCACAGCTAAGCTCGCTGGTATCGTGCTCTGTGTCGCTAATATTGGCGGTAAGATCGACCGTGGTGTTAGACAGCATTGAGTACAAACTGCCGTCCACCGGACTGGTTATACTCACGTTGGGTGGAGTGTTATTTAAGCTGATAAGCACCTGAGCTGTGTCCGATGCGCTTGGGGTGCCATCGTCGGTGACAGTAAGAGTGACCGTTACAGCCTCGGGCTCATCAGAGCTGGCGGTAAACGAGTGGCTGACTTGATTACCGCTGGCCAATGGAGAGCCATCGCCAAAATCCCACTCGGCGGTTAACGCACCCTCCTCTGGATCGCTTGAGTTGCTGGCATCAAAGTCCACTAACAAAGGGCTTGGGCCGTACAGTGGCGTGGCATCAAGCACCGCAGTTGGTAAGCGGTTACCACCCGGGGCGTAACTGACTTTCTTGATGAAACTTGCCCAGCTAATGTAGTACAGGCCACCCTGGGTGGGATGGCTCGACAGGTGTACAACACCGCCACCATCGCTGGCAAAGGGGGCCACTTGAGTCAGTTGACCTTGCTCATTTACCTGAAAGTTTCGGATCCATCCTGCGCCATAGTCGGCGTGAAAGTAGCTATTCTGGTAAGCCGAAGGAAAGTCATCGCCGCGATACCAAGTACCACCGGTTGACGAGTTACCGATGAACGAGCTGCCCTGAACCAGTGTCGAACCCAGTCCAGGAATTGGCTGACCCACGAGAGGCGCTACGGGATTGAGGGTGTCATCAAAGGCAGGATAGCGGGTTTCTAAGCTCTCTTGCGCCCAGGTGAGCGCCGGTCGAGTATGGCGAAACACTGGGTATAGGCTGGCATCGCTACTGCCACACGGCAGTGCTGGCAGCGCATCGTTGGCATCAGGCTCGTCGATAAGATCCACAAAACTAACATCACAACCAAAGGCCGCTGTGGCATCTGGATTTAGCGGCGAAGCGGACACATGCTCAGGTTGAAAATCCATGCCCTCGTAGATAGGCCAACCGAAATTCTCGCCTCCCGTTTTAGAGATATTGAGCTCTTCCCAAGACTCCCAACCCGGGTCGCCTATGTAGATGTGTCCGGGTTTACCTTCGCTTATGTCGTGGCTGCCAGAATCGGGACGCAGCGCGATTCGAAATGGATTTCTCAAGCCCAAAGCCCACACACGTGAGCGCTTACTTCTGGGTTCAAGCGCTTGGTAGAATGGATTACTCGGTAAACCGTCACCGGTTGCTGGGTCAAGGCGAAGCAACTTGCCATTTAGCGTGTCGAGCAGTTGTGAGCGATAAGAACCGACGTTTTCCCTTGGCGTCAGTATGCCTTCGCTCAGTGCCTGCAGATAAGCGGTAGACGAGATACTGCCAGAATCTAATTGGGTGAAAGTAGAGGCATCACCGGCGGAGACAATCAAGCTGCCGTCTTGGCCGAACAGAAGATCACCGACCCCGTGAGACAGATGCAAAATTGCCACGCCATCAGCTGGCACATCGCCAAGCAATACGGTGCGACTTTGATAATCGACACTGCGGGCATTAGCGTAATCGAGTTCACCTTCGGGTTTTATTAGCTGGTAGCGGGTGACGCGGCCGATGGTGGCGGTAATCGATTCTTCGGTGTAGGCGGGATCATAGTCAACGCCGCAACTGGGCGCGCCAACGCCGGAGACAGGCTCAATGCAATTTTCCAGATGGTGACGGTCAACTACGTAGTAAAGGTAGAGATAGCCGTTGTCGATAAATAGCGGGTCGAGGGCGAAACCCAACATGCCGTGATCGCGCCAACCCAGCACCTCTTCGCTGATGTCGAGAAGTGGTGTGCTCAAGGGCGCAGAATCATCAAGCAACCAGACTAAGCCGCCGCGCTCCCAGGCAAACATTCGGCTGCCATCGCTTTGAAACGCCAAACCCACCACACCGTTCCAACCGTTGCCATCGGGTCTAAGCACATCCTCTTCGACAAAGCCGGGATCGCTGAAGGTAGCACTCGAGATGGTATTGGGAAACAGCGAGAGGAAGGCCAAGACGGCAAAAATAACGAGAAGTTTCGGAGATGACATGGTGACCATCGCTCCCTGATTTGGCGAAATCTCACAGAGTATTTCACCAAATTGTAGAACAATTGCAGAGGTTTATAGCGCCAAGCTGTCATTCCCGCACTTCCGCTCTGTCATTCCCACCCCCACGCTTGTCATTCCCGTGGAAACGGGAATCTAGCCAACCGCCACTCCCGACCACTCGCTCTGTCATTCCTACACTTCCGCTTTGTCCTTCCCGCACTTCCGCTCTGTCATTCCCTTGAAAAAGGGAATCTAGCCAACTGCTACCTCCTCCTCAACTGTTACCCATGTGCCCGGTTTAAGGTTTTACCCAAGTGGTCGGTAGAACATCGCCACCAGCAACTAGCTAGATTCCCAATCAAGTTGGGAATGACAGCTAGGAGTCAATCCCCAGTCAAGCTGAGGATGACGGGAATGACAGGGTTGACGAGAATGACAGCCCAAACAAAAGCCCAAAAAACCAACAAATGTTAACTCCAACATAGCCTTTTATCTGCACAATTGTTCCTATATAGTTAATAACCATCGACAACAATAAGCGTCAACGAGCGCGATAACCATAAAGAGGTCGACATGAAACTGATTGAAACCATGACCGCCAAGCGTCCAATTCACTCCATCGAGTTTTCTAACTCACTTGGACTGCTTACCGACGTCAAAGACTCAAGATTGGTGGTGCAAAAAGACACCTTCACCAAAACCGACATGCAGCACGCCTCCACCATGGAGCGTATCAAGCTGGAAATGAGTGTCTATGAAGACGAGAGTATTGACAGCGAAGCCATTCAGCAGCTCACCGAAATGAACAAAGCGCAACCTGTGGTGGTGCACCTAGAGGGTGGTGACTCGTTTAAAGTGGATGTGATGTTTACCGCTTGCGAGAGTAACGACAACGGCTATCAACTGACCGCCAGCGCCACCAGCCGCTTACAAAGCCACAGAAATCGACGCGACCACTGATTAAGCGTATTGGCTGTGCAGGCTATTTAGCAGGGCTTTTTCTTCGGCACTAAGGATTTCTGCCACCGAGTGTGGGTTGCAGCTGAGCGAACTGGCACGTGTCTGCGACGATTCAAGCTGACGCCGCAACTCGGCCACTTGCTGCTGCAATTGGACTATGGTGCTTTGTGCCGCGGCCAGGCGCTCATTGGCCAGGTTCAGGTCTTGGTTTGCAATATTAATCGCAGCGCTGATTTGTGCCATCGCGGAATTCCACCATATAGAGAATCGGACTCTCCATATTACTGACGCTAGCTGAATCCAAGCTTAATCAGAAGCGGGTAAATTAGTGATGACGATCACTTGCAAGCCGCTACAGCCCTAAGTCCAACTGCTTAGCACTACCAGGCTTATCTAGCCCTACTTGCAAACCAATTAAGCGAACCGCTTTGCCCTCTCCCCGCTCCCAAGCCCCTTCAAGCAGGCTCCACAATAACTCGGCATCGATTGCGGCGTGCTTTTGCTCCATGGTAGTTTGCTGAAAATCTTCAAATTTGAGTTTGACGCCAATTCTCGCAATTACTGGATTACCGCATCTTTGATAGCGCCCCTCTAGCTGCTCTAACAGGCGATCAAAGTGCTGTTTGGCATCAACAACACCTGCCAAATCCGAAGCAAAGGTGGTTTCGACACCTATGGATTTTCGAGTGCGTGAGGCTTGCACCGAGCGCTTATCGATACCGCGACAGCGCTCGTACAAAGCGCCGCCGAATTTGCCAAAGTGCGCTACGAGTTCTTCGAGCGAACGAGCTTGAGCATCGGCGCAGGTGTGCATACCAAGGTCTGCTAATTTGGCCGCGGTGACCTTGCCCACTCCAGGGATTTTGCGTAGCGGCAAGGTTTCAACGAATTCGGCTACTTTGGCTGGCGGGATAACCGCCTGACCGTTGGGTTTGTTGAGATCCGAGGCCACTTTGGCCAAGAACTTAACCGGCGCAATACCCGCTGAAGCGGTTAAGCCAATTTCTTCGAGAATACGACGACGAATATCTTTGGCAATGAGCGTGGCCGAACCCTGAAATTGAGGGCACTCACTCACATCTAGATAAGCTTCGTCCAATGAGAGGGGTTCAATTTTATCGGTGTACTCGGCAAACACCGCACGAATTTGGCGACTCACCTCTTGGTAAACCGACATCCGGCCTTTGACCAACACCAAGTCCGGGCACAGACGCAAAGCGCGCGCGGTGGCCATAGCCGAGCGCACTCCGAACTCACGCGCTTTGTAGTTACAGGTAGCAATCACCCCACGCCTGTCGGCACTACCGCCCACCGCAATGGCTTTATCCCTTAGCTCAGGGTTATCGCGCATTTCAACGGCGGCGTAAAAGCAGTCCATATCCACATGGATGATTTTTCGCTGTTGGAAGGGCTGGTTGGACATTAGGGCTACCTGAGTAAATAGATAGCCATAGAATACCCAAGCACTGTATAAACATCCAGCTTTAAGTTATGCCCACCGTCGTCCTCGCGAATGCGGGGACCCACCCAGTTGCGAGTGGCTAGTTGCTACCCCCCGTCACCCTCACATTCCCCATCGTCGTCCTCGCGCTCCCATCGTCCTCCTCGCACTTCCCATCGTCGTCCTCGCGCTTCCCATCGTCGTCCTCGCACTTCCCATCGTCGTCCTCGCGAATGCGGGGACCCATCCAGTAGCGAGTGGCTAGTTGCTACCCCCCGTCACCCTTACATTCCCCACCGTCACCCTCACACCTCCCATCGTCGTCCTCGCGCCCCCCCAATCGTCGTCCTCGCGAATGCGGGGACCCACCCAGTTGCGAGTGGCTAATTGCTACCCCCCCGTCACCCTCACATTCCCCATCGTCGTCCTCGCGCCCCCATCGTCGTCCTCGCGAATGCGGGGACCCATCCAGTAGCGAGTGGCTAGTTGCTACCCACCGTCGTCCTCGCGCCCCCACCGTCGTCCTCGCACTTCCCATCGTCGTCCTCGCGAATGCGGGGACCCACTCAGTTGCGAGTGGCTAGGTTCCCACCTCCGTGGGAACGACGAGCAGGAAGCGGAAACGACAAGCTGGGAGCAGAAACGACGAGGACTCTTAAAATCCCCCAAACCTCCCATATCCTTTTCTGATGGGACGACTAGCTTATAGCTACAAGCCTAAGACCGCCTTTACACTATGAAACAACCCTGCATTTACATTTTGAGTAGCCAACCTAACGGAACAATATACATTGGAGTCACCAGTGATCTGGTTAAGCGAATATGGCAACACAAAAACAAATTTGTTAGTGGCTTTACAGAGCATTACGAGGTGAATAGGCTCGTTTACTACGAACTGTGCGATGACATGGAACAAGCGATTTTGCGAGAAAAACAGCTAAAAAAGTGGAATCGTGCCTGGAAAATTAGACTGATAGAAAAACAGAATCCGCAATGGGCGGATTTATACTCGCAGATATTGTGAGCTTTGAGGGGCGGCGGGAGTGACGGGTACCCTCTCTGTCGTCCCCAGTGTGACTGGAGAGCTACGTGTACCCTCTCTGTCGTCCCTAGCTTGACTGGGGACCCAGCTAGTTGCTTGTAGCCAGTGGGTAGGTTCCCGCCTGCGCGGGAACGACAGGCGGAGGGCGCGGGAACGACAGGTACCGTTTTTGTCGTCCCCAGCTTGACTGGGGACCCAGCTAGTTGCTTGTTGCCAGTGGGTAGGTTCCCGCCTGCGCGGGAACGACAGGCGGGGCGCCGTATGCCGTTCTCAAATAATCCGATTCTCTTCAAAGGCCTTACGACGGGCCTCTTCTTGCGCCATGCGCGCTTTGCGCTTTTCACACGGCTCCGGGCAATCGCACACTTTGTCCATGCCAATCGCGCCGATACCACCACAGCTGCCGCTAATGGTTTTGCGCTTAATCAGGTAACCCACTGACATAGCCGCAACCACGGTAAGCAAAATGACAAAAGTAGCAATGAAAGTACTCATACAACTGACTCCTTAACTGTCACTCGCATGCACAAAGCGCTTAAAGGCTTCGCTGTAGCGAGTCACAAAACCAGCATCCTGCTTTTCGATAAACATGGCAGCAATTCCTTGCTCATTGGCCAGGGCCATGCCTTTTTCTGTGCCCATCACCAACAGCGCGGTGGCCAAGCCATCAGCGGTCATGGTGCTTGGGTCTAGCACGGTCACTGACGCCAAATTGTGCTTAATCGGGTAACCGTTTCTCGGGTCGATAATGTGCGATAAACGCACTCCATTATCTTCGAAATAATTGCGATAGTCACCTGAGGTGGCTACCGCCATATTACCCGGTGCGATGATGCGCTCGACCTCGCCTCGACCGCTGGGACGTTCAATCGCAATCCGCCACGGCGACTCGTCGGGCTTCTGCCCTTTGGTACGCACTTCACCACCGATTTCGACCAAATAATCTTCAGCACCCATGCTGGTCAGCAATTCTGCTACCACATCCACGCCATAGCCTTTGGCGATTGACGACAAGTCGATGTACATGGACGCCGAGCGCTTCACCAAACGCAGACCTTCCACTGAGACGTTTTCTAAGCCGCTACGGGCTTTCACCAGTTCAATTTCAGCTTGAGTAGGAATTTGGGTAGGACGCGCATCCGGGCCAAAGCCCCAAAGGTTAATCAATGGACCAATGCTGACATCCAGCGCACCGTCGGTCAGCTCGTACAGACGCAAGCCTTCGTTCATCACAGTAACCAGCGATGGCGACACCTTCATGCTGCCATTGGGCATGCCATTAAAGCGCGATAATTCGCTTTTAGGGCGATAGGTGGACATCTGGTTGTTGACCTTCTCCAGCTCGATATCAATCTTGCTTTGCAGCAAAATCGACTCTGGCAGACGGCCATTATCAACCACTTTGATGTTGTAGGTGGTACCCATAGTGCTGCCGCTTAAGGACAACACAGGATCCGGCTGCGCACAGCCGCTAATCAAAAAGGCTAACCCAACTAGGGTTAGCCAATGTTTAAGCGAAGATAACAAATAAACTCTCCCGATCTCTCGCTTAGCCGCCGAAGTCATCCAACATGATGTTTTCGTCTTCCACACCTAGGTCCTTGAGCATGCCAATAACCGCGGCATTCATCATAGGTGGACCACACATGTAGAATTCGCAGTCTTCAGGCGCCTCGTGGTCTTTGAGGTAATTCTCGTATAGCACGTTGTGAATAAAGCCAGTCATACCATCCCAGTTATCTTCTGGTTGAGGGTCTGACAGGGCCACGTGCCACTGGAAGTTCTCGTTTTCAGCCGCGAGTTTATCAAAGTCTTCGGTGTAGAACATCTCACGCTTAGAGCGCGCGCCGTACCAGAAGGTGATCTTACGCTTGCTGGCCAGACGACGAAGTTGGTCGAAGATGTGCGAACGCATTGGCGCCATACCTGCGCCACCACCGATAAATACCATTTCGGCGTCGGTTTCTTTGGCGAAGAATTCACCAAATGGGCCAGAAATAGTCACCTTATCACCAGGCTTTAAGCTCCAGATGTAGGACGACATCTTACCGGCGGGTAGGTCAAGCTGGCGTGGCGGCGGAGTCGCGATACGCACGTTCAGCATGATGATGCCTTCTTCTTCTGGGTAGTTGGCCATCGAGTATGCACGGATGGTTTCTTCTTCTACCTTAGACTCGATGTCAAAGAAGCCAAAGTGCTCCCAATCGCCGCGATACTCTTCTGGAATATCAAAGTCTTTGTACTTCACGTGGTGCGCAGGTGCTTCGATTTGAATGTAGCCACCCGCGCGGAATGGTACTGACTCGCCATCGGGAATTTTCAGTTTTAGTTCTTTAATGAAAGTGGCTTGGTTGTCGTTAGAGATAACCTCACACTCCCACTTCTTGATACCGAAAATCTCTTCGTCCAGCTCGATGTCCATGTCTTGCTTAACGTTCACCTGACAAGACAAACGACAGCCTTCGCGAGCTTCGCGCTTGGTGATGTGGTCAAGCTCGGTTGGCAGAATATCACCACCGCCAGACTTCACTTTTACGCGACACTGGCCACAAGAGCCACCGCCACCACAGGCTGAAGAAATGAAGATGCCATTGTCAGCCAGCGCACCCAAAAGCTTGTTACCAGCGCCTGAGGCAATGGCTTTCTCTGGGTCGTCATTAATAGAAATGGTTACATCACCTGAGGGCACCAAACGGCTTTTGGCGAACATAATGATGAGAACCAAGATGGTCACAATGGCGGTAAACATACCTACGCCAAGAATAATTTCCATCGATTAATCCTTTGTACTTATGTACTGCTTTGGCGGAGGGCCGAAGCCCTCGCACACTGTGTTATAACGAAACGCCTGAGAAGGACATGAAACCCAAGGCCATCAGACCTACGGTGACAAAGGTGATACCCAAGCCACGCAAACCATCTGGCACGTCCGCGTATTTCATCTTCTCGCGAATACCGGCTAGCAGGGTGATGGCAATTGCCCAACCCAAGCCCGAACCGAAACCGAACACAACACTTTCGGTTAGGTTGTAGCCGCGCTGTTCCATGAAGCTCACACCACCGAAGATGGCGCAGTTCACAGTAATCAGCGGCAGGAAGATACCCAGCGCGTTATACAAAGGTGGAAAGTACTTATCCAAAGTCATTTCCAGAATTTGCACCAGTGATGCAATCACACCGATGAAGGTAATGAACTTTAAGAAGCTCAAATCAACATCCGGTGCACCGGCCCAAGCAAGTGCGCCCGGAGCCAATACATTGGTGAAAATGATTTGGTTAACCGGTACTGCAATGGTCAGTACCACAATAACCGCAATCCCCAAGCCAAATGCCGTGCTCACTTTCTTGGAAACCGCCAAGAAGGTACACATACCCAAGAAGAAGGCCAAAGCCATGTTCTCGATGAAAACGGCGCGAACCAAAAGACTAATGTAATGTTCCATTATTGATTACTCCTTTGGCTCAACTTGGTCTTTCTTATACGTACGGATTGCCCAAATTAGGCCACCGATGATGAAGAAAGAACTTGGCGGTAGTAACAGCATACCGTTGGTTTGATACCAGTCGGTGCTCAAGATTTCGATACCGAACAAAGTACCCGAGCCAAACAACTCACGAATAAAGCCAACGCTCATCAACACAGCGCCATAGCCCAGACCGTTACCAATACCGTCCATGAAGCTCACCAGTGGTGGGCTTTTCATGGCGAAGGCTTCGGCGCGACCCATGACGATACAGTTGGTGATGATCAGGCCAACGAATACGGTCAACTGCTTAGAGATGTCGTAGGCGTAGGCTTGCAAAATCAAGTCCACCAGAATTACCAAGGACGCGATAATGGTCATCTGCACGATGATCCGCACGCTCGATGGAATGTGGTTTCGAATGATCGAGATAAACAAGTTTGAGAAGGCACATACCGCGGTCAGGGCGATGGACATCACCAAAGCCACTTCCATTTTGGAGGTTACCGCTAGTGCCGAACACACACCCAGCACTTGCAGTGCAATGGGGTTATTGGCAATAACCGGTGCAAACAGCACCTGTTTTAAGGTTTTTGCTTCAGACATTATCCAAGGCCTCCTTGGCGAACTTTCTCAAGGTAAGGGCCAAAGGCCTCTTCGCTCAGCCAAAATTGCAGGCTGTTTTGCACACCATTAGCGGTTAGGGTTGCACCGGATAGCGCATCCACACCGTGTGGGCCTTGAGCGATGCTAGGCACCTTGCTCACTTTGAATACGAACTCGCCCTGCTCGTCAAACAACTTCTTGCCGACAAACTTGGCCTGCCACTCAGGGTTTTGCACTTCAGAACCCAAACCCGCGGTTTCTTTTTGCTCGTAGTAAACCATGGACTTAATGGTGTTCAAGTCAGACTCAAGCGCCACGAAAGCGTACATGGTGGACCATAGACCAGCGCCGTGAACCGGAAGAATCACGTTACTCACTACCCCTTGGCCATCTTTTACCAAGTAAACCAGGGCATTGTTGGCGTAGCGCTTAACTTTAGCGACGTCGTTCTCAGGCACGCTTGAGGTTGGGAACTCACGCGCGGCTTTGCGTTGGTCGTAGTAGTCAGCGTCAATGCCTTCGACATATTCGCCAGTTTCTAGGTTAACCACACGGGCTTCGATGAAGCGGTTGTACAGCTGAGTGATATCGGTTGGGTCAGTGGTCTCGTAACCAGCGGCCTGCAGAATGTACTTCTGACGGTCCAGCTTGGCGTTAGCCACTTGCATAGGCTTTAGCGCTACCGCGGCTGACGACACGATGATCGAGCACACCAAGCACAAGCCAATGACCACAAATAGGGTTTTACCAAAGGAATCGTTGCTCTTAGACATTGCGCGCAAGCCTCCGTTTAATATTCGCCTGAACTACCACGTGGTCGAACAAAGGAGCAAACAGGTTGGCAAACAGGATTGCCAGCATCATGCCTTCTGGGAAGGCTGGGTTGAGCACACGAATGAACACCGCCATGGCGCCAATCAAAATGCCGTACCACCATTTCGCATTGTTGGTGTAAGACGCGGATACCGGGTCGGTTGCCATGAACATCATACCGAAGGCAAAACCACCAGTGACCAAGTGCCAGTACCAAGGCATGGCAAACATTGGGTTGGTATCAGAGCCAAGCAGATTGAGCAGGCTCGCCACTGCAATCATACCCACCAAGGTACCACCGACGATGCGCCAAGATGCCACGCGTGCGTAGATGATAATCAGACCACCGAGCAAGATAGCTGCGGTCGAGGTTTCACCCACAGAGCCTGGAATCAGACCCCAGAATGCGTTCCACCAATCTTGCGTGATGCCGTATTCCAAGGTGCCTTGCGCCGCTTGGCTTAGTGCAGTCGCACCAGAGAAGCCATCAGCTACCACCCAAGTAGTGTCGCCTGACATGTTCAGCGGGTAGCTGAAGAACAAGAAAGCACGACCGGCCAAGGCAGGGTTAAGGAAGTTACGCCCGGTGCCGCCAAAGATTTCTTTCGCAACCACCACACCAAAGGTGATACCCAGAGCCACCATCCACAGTGGAATGGTTGCCGGTAGCGTTAGCGCGAATAAGACCGAGGTAACAAAGAAACCTTCGTTAACTTCGTGACCGCGCACACTGGCAAACAGCACTTCCCAAAAACCACCCACCGCAAAGGTCACGGCATAAATGGGTAGGAAGAAGCAGGCGCCGTACCACATGAGTGTGGGGATCCCGCTGCTCGCGGTGAGCTCGGTGCCAAACAGGCCAAATAGCCACACCTGCCAAACGTCAGGAGTACCAAAGCCCGCGATTAGCGCGTCTTGCGCTTGCAGACCTACGTTGTACATACCGACGAACATGGCCGGGAAGGTACAAGCCCACACGGTGATCATCATGCGTTTTAGGTCGAGATTATCGCGCACGTGAGTGCGGCCTTTGTTGGTTTTACCCGGGGTGTAGAAAATGGTCGCCGCCGCTTCGTAAAGCGCGTACCACTTTTCGTACTTGCCGCCTTTTTCAAATTGCGGCTCAATCTTCTCTAGGAAATCTTTTAAGCTCATTAGCCTTCCCTCTCGATGATTTCCAGACACTCACGCAGGTGTGCGCCGTAATCATACTTACCAGGACAAACGAAGGTACACAGAGCCAGATCTTCTTCGTCTAGCTCCAAACAACCCAGCAATTGAGCATTGTCAGTGTCCTTGGCAATCAGGTCACGCAGCAGCATGGTGGGCAGTATGTCCAACGGCATTACACGCTCGTAAGCACCAATTGGCACCATGGCGCGGTCCGAACCGCCGGTAGAGGTTGTCATGTTGAACAGTTTCTTAGGGTTTAAGTGACCCAAGAAAGCACGAGTGTTGGAGAACTTGTCAGAGCCTGGCGCAAGCCAGCCGAACAGTTCTTTTTCAGTGCCCTCGTGCAAAATACTCAGTTGCTGGTGATAGCGACCAAGGAACGCGTGAGGGCCTGACGCGTTGGTTCCGTTGAGCACAGAGCCTGAAATCAGACGGTCAGCGCCTTCGGAGCCTTTGCTCTCGTTGGCCGCTAACTCGTTTACATCCGCGCCCAAGCGAGTCTTAACCAAACGAGGGTTAGACGCTTCTGGACCACCGATGGCGACTACGCGATCACTGCTTAGCACACCGCTGATAAACAGTTTGCCGATGGCAATCACGTCTTGATAGTTCAGGTGCCAAACCACGCGAGTAGACGACGCCGGCATTAGGTGGTGAATGTGAGTCCCGACCAAACCAGCTGGGTGAACGCCGCCAAACTCTTGCTTATCAACACCCTGGACTGCGTCGATGCTGGCACCGGCTGCAGTACATAGGAATACTGGGTTGCTGGTCAGCTGGCGCAAAACGGTTTGACCGTCGGCGAAAGCTTGAGTGTCTTCGGCAATTACTACTTGCGGATCGGCAGCCAAGGGCTGAGTGTCAATCGCAGTAATGAAGATGGCCGCCGGATCTGAGTCGATGGCTGGCACTTTGGAGTAAGGACGGGTGCGAAGCGCGGTCCAAAGACCGGAAGCAACTAGGTTGCTACGAACTTGAGCAGAAGTCAGTTGGGAAAGTTGTTCGCGAGAATAGCTGTCGAATTCTAGGCCGTCGTCGTTGTTGACGGCAATCACTACCGATTGCAAGACACGCTTAGCACCACGATTGATTTCAACCACTTCACCACTGGCCAGCGCGGTATGCTGGACGCCGGGGTTCTTCTTGTCTTCGAAAAGAACCTGACCTTGTTGTACCACATCGCCAACTTTGACTTTCATGGTAGGTCGCATGCCGACATACTCTTCGCCGAGCGTTGCGACACGAGTGATGGTTGGGCCTTCATGGATTACTTGTTGCGGGCCGCCGCTAATGGGCAAATCCAAGCCTTTCTTTATTGTAATCATATTATTAGCACTACGTTTAAATGAAGGTGTTACGCCGCTTATTGTTATTTAGTGAGCTAGCTGGAAGTTCCACCTCTAAATTTGAGCAAAATCACACTAGCTCGCGCGCATTCTACCCCAATTAATTAACCTTCGCCATGAAAATCACAACGCTTTTATTACGCCTAGCCCTCAAAACACCCGTAATGCCACTATTTAGGTAACCCAGTGTCGAAATAATGTACTGAAAACTCTAAACTAGTTCTTTGTCAGGCTAAATTAGCCATTAACAATCAATCACTTAACAAATTTTCATAGGGTAAAAAACAAAAAGGCAGCCGAAGCTGCCTTAAATGTTAAAAAACAAGGGGTTTAGAAACTGTAGCGATACCCCAGAATCGCAGTGCGCGGTTTACCCGGTTGCAAAGAACCGTGCACTCGAGTAGCCGCGTATACCTTATTGGTTAGGTTATCTACGTTCAGGTAGATCTTGTGCTGCTCACCGATGCGATAGTTAGCACCAAGGTCCATTACCCAGCGCGAAGGAATCAGACGATCCGCAGGAATGGTGCCCTGTCCGGCTTGAGTGCGCATGTCACTTAAGTAGCGCGCATTCACATTGAAGGTCCAGTTGTTGCCTTCCAAACCGGCACGCAAATATAGCTGGTGCTTGGCCAAGTACGGCAGCTCGTCACCCTTCTTAACACTACCCCAAGTGTCCAAATCCGACTCGAAGTCATTTTTGAACTGGCTGTCGGTTAAGGTGTAGGCCAGACGCAGCGGCATATCGACCGCGCCCAAATCAGCAGTGTAGTTGGCGCTTAGCTCAAGACCTTTGATTTCCACTTCACCGGCGTTGTACTGGTTATCGATTTTCTCCTCGTCACAACCTTGAGCCGCGGTGCAGTTGCCGTGCATGTTGGAGTAGTCCGAGAAGAAACCAATGGCATCAATACCAATGCTGCCCATGTTGTAGCGAAGGCCGGCTTCGTAGTTAATGCTCTCTTCTGCTTTGGCACTGTCGTTACCGGGGGCTGGCGGCGCGAAACCTTTTTGCACACCAGCAAGGATGACCAAGTCGTCGGTGGCACGGTAAGTCAGACCAATAGCAGGCAATACCGCTTGTACCGTGTTCTTCACGTCTTTATCCGGTGAACCTTGACGGCTTGGGTTGGTTTTACCCCAATCCTTGCGACGAAGCTCAACCCACTGATAGCGAGCACCAGCGTTAACCTGCAAATCACCAAAGACGAATTCACCTTGAGCATAACCAGCGGCAGTACGACCACTGTCGATGCGGTTAGAGTCAGTGCCTGGCTCGCCTGCATTTACCAAGGTCATAGATAGGTCTTGGTTTAGCATCCAGTTGTCGGCCCACTGGAAGCGGTCCATTTGGTCGTAGTGGTAGCGACCGCCAATAATGAAGTTGTGGTCACCCATAGGCATTACCGCTTCGGTTTGAATACCGTAGGAGTAGTACTCGCGGTTGTTAGCTTTAATGTCGACACTCAAGCCTTCAGCGGTCGGGTTCTTGTCAAAGGCTGAAGCGGCATCGATACCGCCTGAGCCCAAGCTGTCACCGTTTACCTTGTAGGCTTTGTACCAATTACGAGCGAATTTGTTGTAGTAAACCTGCGAGCTAAGCTCAGTGCCGCCGGAAAAACGCGCAAAGTGGTTAATTTGTGCGTTGTGGTGGTCGGTCTTCATTTTGTCGTTTTGCGATGCCGCGTAACGAGCGTACGGCGAATTGGCGAAATCCGCATCGGTTAGACCCATATAAGTCTCATCAGACTCTTCGTCAGAGTACTTATATTTCAGTTCTGTTTCTTGATAGGTGCTTGCACCCGGCAAACTACGGCCCTTCAGTTTGAACATCACGTCGTTTTTAACAAAGCCCGTGTCTTTATTAACTGGCAGTTTCTTAAAGCCATCCGCCTGGTAGCGATACACTTCCAAAAGCGCGCCAATGTTATCCTTGTTGCCCGCCGCAGCAGCGTGAATCTTGCCGTAGTTGTTCTCACCAATCGCCACATCGGCAAATACGTCGCGACCATCATCGGGAATCTGGCGAGAGATAAGGTTAAGCACACCACCTGTGGTGCGAGGACCATGACGAACCGCAGAGCTTCCTTTCAAAACCTCAACGCCAGTCATACGTCCCATGGTCGGGAAGTAATAAGCCGCCGGTGCCGCCAAAGGCGCGGGAGCCACTAACACGCCATCTTCCATAACGGTAATTTTCTCAGAACGGCTAGTACCAGTACCGCGCATTCCAATGTTCGGGCGAAGACCGTAACCGTCTTCTTCCATCACATACACACCCGGCACCTGAGCCAATACGCGCATCACATCGCTATAGTCAAAGGCTTCCAACTGATCCTGAGTCACCACATTGGCCGAACCCGGAATGTCATTAACCGCAGCTGCAGATCCAATAATGGTGATGGTTTCCATCGGCTGACTTTCAGCCTGCTCTTCCGCAATAGCTTGACCAACAAGCGCTGATTGAATCGCCAATGCGCACAATCCAACTTTAAATGAAGCTTTCATTATCACTACCCTGAATGTAACTTATTTGTTAACGATATTTAGAATGAGAATAGTTTGCATTAACAATTAAGATTCAGCAAGTGCTTAAGGTTAGAAATTTTGTGGCCGCTGTCACGATTTTGTTACACAAGTGTCAGCAAGTTGCGAAACCAGCTCGCTCGCCCAGCCCAAGGCCCCGTCATCCCCATGAAGTCCCCCGTCATTCCCGTGTCCCCCCGTCATTCCCGTGAAAACGGGAATCTCGCTCTTAGCGAATAGCAGGCGCCTTGGCTGTTAGCTGTTGGCAGCCAGGAAGTAGCAAATCGCCAGTGGCCGCTCGCTGAACCGGCAGAGGCTCAACCACCGTCACTTTTGGCGAACCCGTATGTGGAAACCATCGTCGGGACGCTCGAGATATCCATATCCGCTCTACGTTTGTTCCAGACAAACGAAGCCCTCCTCATGGTCTCCACACACGAGTCCGCCTAGTAACATTTGGTTGAGTCTCTGCCGGTTCGTTGGCTCGCGGCCACTGGCGATTTTTTGGGAGTGGGTATTGGTAGTTGGGTGGTTGGGTGGAAATAGGTGCTATCCAGCGGGTTGCGGATTGCGGGTTTGCTAATTAGCGCCAAATTCCATCCACCCTGCCAATTCCGCCCTCCCCTAACAGCCAGCGGCAGCAACAAAGCAAAAGCGGTGGGTGGGGCAGCCCTATGGCTGGACGTAGGCCGCGGCAGTAGGAGCCCCGAAGGAGGGCTTCGTTTGTAGGGAACAAACGTAGAGCGCACAGGGACGTTTCGGAGCGTCCCGACGTGGGGCTTCTGGTACCGCGGCCGAGAGTCCAGCCGAGGGCTGCTCCACCCACCGCTTTTCACCTGCCGTTGCTGCCACCTACTCCCTACCACCAGCCACTCCCAGCTCTTACCGCTACCGGCTACGGGCTACGGGCTACGGGCTACGGGCTACGGGCTACGGGCTACGGGCTACGGGCGACGGGCGACGGGCGACGGGCGACGGGCGACGGGCGACGGGCGACGGGCGACGGGCGACGCAGCATGTTAAGCGCTAATATCGCGCCAGTTGCAAGCGCAATAGCCAAATTGCGGGTGCAAAAAAAGGGAGCCCTGCTCCCTTTTGTTCATTGGCTTGGTTTATAAGCCTTTTAGGATGTCGTCGCTTAGGGCTAGGTCGTCATTGCGGTTGACTTGGATTCCGTTGTCTAGGATGTCCTGGGCAATGGCTTTGGCTTCTTCGAGTGAGTGCATCTCGAAGGTGCCGCATTGGTATTCGTTTAGTTCTGGAATGTCGTTTTGGTTTTCGACGTTAATTACGTCGGTCATTGAGGCTTTCCAGGCGTCTGCGACTTCGGCTTCGGCTGGGGTGCCGATTAGGCTCATGTAGAAACCGGTGCGACAGCCCATTGGGGATAGGTCGATGATTTCTTGCTCGCCGCGATTTAGGTGGTCGCGCATGAAGCCGGCAAATAGGTGCTCTAGGGTATGGATGCCCCGCTCCGACAAAATGGATTTGTTGGGGATGCAGAAACGTAGGTCAAACACAGTAATAGTATCGCCTTTTGGGGTGGTCATGGTTTTGGCCACTCGCACTGCAGGTGCGTGCATACGGGTATGGTCGACGGTAAAGCTGTCTAGCAGAGGCATGGAATTTCCCTCGTGGAATTTGAAGCAATGGCGACTACCATAGCGCGGTAGCCGCCAAGGTCAAGGATAAGCGGCTTAATTGCGCGCTTGGGCGTAAGAATCTTCAGCAATACCGTGGAAGGTGTTCACCTGCTCGGCAAATTCGCTGTACGACTTATACACAGCTTGCATTTGTGGATCCGCCGCGGCTTGTTCGGCCAGTACTTCGGTGGTGATGGCTTTTAGGCTTTGTACGACATCCGCTGGGAATTGGCGCACTTCGACACCGTGCTCCTCCACTAGAGTTTTTAGCGCACCGGCATTTCTGGCGGTGTACTCATCAAGCATGTCTTGGTTAACCGCGCGGGCGGCCACTCGCACAATGGCTTGCAAGTCCGCTGGCAGACCAGCGTAGGCTTTTTCGTTAACCAGGAACTCAAGCGTCGTACCTGGCTCGTGCCAGCCTGGGTAATAATAGAACTTGGCGGCTTTGTGCAGGCCAAACGCTAGGTCATTGTATGGACCTACCCACTCGGTGGCATCAATGGCACCTGTCTGCAGCGCAGTAAATAGTTCGCTGCCCGGCAGAGTCACCGCCACACCGCCTAAGCGAGTTAGCACCTCGCCACCCAGACCCGGCAGACGCATTTTTAGGCCTTCCAAGTCCGCGATGCTATTGATCTCTTTGTTAAACCAGCCACCCATTTGGGTACCGGTATTACCGCCAGCCATCGGTATCAAACCGTAAGGCTTGTAAGCCTCTTGCCACAACTCAAGACCGCCGCCGTAGTGCAGCCAGCCGTTCATCTGCTGAGCATTTAAGCCAAAAGGTACTGCGGCAAAGAACTGCGCTGCAGGTAGTTTGCCTTTCCAGTAATACGCCGCACCATGGCCCATCTCGGCGGTGCCTTGGCTGACGGTATCAAACACCTCAAAGGCTGGCACCAGCTCGCCACCACCGTAGACTTTTACGGTGAGACGACCGTCGCTCATTTCGCCCACTAGCTCAGCAAAGCGCTCAGGCGCGGTGCCAAGACCTGGAAAGTTTTTAGGCCAGGTGGTCACCAGCTTCCATTCAAAGGTTTGTTTTGCCGCGGCGGCTGCTTCCGGTGCAGCCGCTTGTTTGTCTGCCTGACCACAGCCCACCAGGGCCAGTAGCGCAGCTACGAGTGTTACGGTTAAGCGATTCATCATCCGCTCCCTAATTTATTATCCGTATATAAGTTGCGGCAAAAAGGTCGCTATTCCCGGCCAAATTGCCATCAGCACTATCAGCAACAACTGAATGCCGATAAAGGGCAGCACGCCCCAATACAAGGCTTGGCTAGTCAAACTCGGCGGTGCCACACCGCGCAAATAAAACAGCGCAAAGCCAAACGGCGGGGTCAAAAACGAGGTCTGCAAATTGACCGCAATCATGATCCCAAGCCACACGGGGTCAAGCCCCATGGTTAACAACACAGGTGCCACTAGTGGCACGACAACAAAGGTGATTTCAATGAAGTCCAAAATGAACCCCAGCAAGAAAATCACCAGCATCACAACAATCGTGGCGCCCACTACCCCACCGGGTAAGTCCGCCAATACGCCGTGAATCAGATCTTCGCCGCCCAGCCCTCGAAACACTAGTGAGAACAGCGCCGCGCCGATCAAAATCAAAAACACCATGCAGTTCACTCGCACTGTGGTTAGCAGCACATCCTGCAATCTCGCCCAGCCCATGGCGCGACGAGCCAGCGCCAAAATCAATGCGCCACCAGCACCCACTGCCGATGCTTCCGTAGGTGTGGCCAACCCCATAAGAATGGAACCTAAAACCAGAAAAATCAAAATGATGGGAGGCAATAGTGATGCCATCAAGCGGCCAAATGATGGCGCGTCTTCCTCAGTTTCGGCGCGCTTGGGCAACCACTCGGGTTTAAGCTTGACCATCAACAGGGTGTAAGCGATGTACATGGCCACCAGCATCAAGCCTGGAATCAGCGCCCCGGCAAACAAATCACCCACGGAGACGGTTTTAGGCGAGAACACGCCTAGGTTTAACTGAGCCTGTTGATAGGCCGAGCTTAGAACATCGCCAAGCAGCACCAGTGCAATCGAGGGTGGAATGATTTGGCCTAAGGTCCCGGTGGCGCAAATCGCGCCGGCGGCAAAGCCCGGGTGATAGCCGCGCTTTAGCATACCCGGCAGCGACATCAGCCCCATGGTCACCACGGTCGCGCCGACAATCCCGGTGCTGGCTGCGAGTAGCATACCTACTAGAATCACCGAGATAACCAAGCCACCTTGCAGACGACCAAACAGCTGCGCCATGGCATCGAGCAGGTCTTCGGCAATTCGCGACTTCTCCAGCAACACGCCCATGAACACAAACAGAGGCACTGCCAGCAGGGTCTGGTTGTTCATAATGCCAAACAGGCGGTTGGGCAGCGCCGCTAAAAAGGCCCCATCAAAGGCACCAAATAGCGTGGCGACGCCTGCAAACAACAAAGCGCAGCCAGCCAGAGTAAAAGCCACCGGAAAGCCCAGCATCAGCATCAAACAAACCAGAGCAAACAGAGCTAGTGCCATTCGCCCTCCTTGCCAAACAGTTTGGCGCCGTTGCGAATCAGCTCAGCGATACCGGCCAAACTCATACTCACCACGAACAACAGCAACAAGGTTTTTTGCACATACACAAACGCCAGCCCACCGGCTTCGGCAGAGGCCTCACCTCGAGCCCAGCTCATCATCACATAGTCCCAGCTGACAAAGCCGATGAACAAGGTGACTGGCAGCAGCAAAACGAGAGTGCCGACAAAGTCGACCAAAGCTTGCCGACGTTCAGAGAAATTGCGGTAAAAGACATCGACACGCACATGCCCCTGTTGTTTTAGGGTGTAGCCCGCGCCGAGCATAAAGGCGATGCCGTGCAGGTACATGACGCTTTCTTGCAAGGCGATTGAGCCCAACGAGAAACCATAACGCAACACCACCACGGCCAGTAATAAGCCAGCCATGACAAGAGTGAGCCAGGCGCATAAACGGCCCAGCCCTTCAGAAAAGGCGTCGATAAAACGCAGCAGTTGTTTCACGTCAAAAGACTAATATGAGTTGCATAAGTCTTTTGATAACAAAATTTTTACACTGAGATCCAGTGCTTATGTCAATCCGACAAAAATTTTAATGGCCGCCGGTGCAAGAAGGAGAGCGTGGTGCACCCTCGCTTTTCTGCGCCCATTCGCTTGGGGTGTAGGTATGCAGAGCTAATGCGTGCAGGCTAGCTGCCAGTTCATCGGCCAGCACTGTGTTGACCGCTCGATGGCGCTGCAACAAGCGCTGACCGTCGAACTGCTCGCTAACGATAATGGCTTTGAAGTGACTTTGTCCGTCGGCACTGGAGCGATGCATGTGGCTTTCGTTAATCACTTCCAGATGACTGGGTGCAAAGGCTTGGGTCAATTTTTGTTCTATGATGTTTTGCATTCTAATTCTCTATTGCTGGTCTGCCGCGGATTCGCTTAACGCACTCAAGCAGCGAAACGTCAGGTTTATTCGAGGATCCGCGCTAGCCCGCTTGGGAACGCTGTGTTGCCAATGATGCTGCATCGGTGGCCACATGATCAAGAGCTCCCCTGGGTTCAATGGCAGCTTAACCCTTTGCTTGCTGGTATTGTGGCGCAGAATAAAATCCCGCGCGGCGCCCAGCGTCAAGGATACGATAGGCTGATTGGGGGCGAGCTCGGACTCGTTGTCGGCGTGCCACCCCATGCTATCGCGGCCATCGCAATAGTGGTTAAGCAGCACAGAGTTCATTTCAATCCCCCACTGCTCGTTGATTCGCGCGCACAACTCGCGCAGCTCTTGGGGCATGGCCAGTGCGATGTGGTCTTTGCCCGAGTAGCGATAGCTCGCCGCTTCAAAGGCAAACCACACTTGCTGTCTGGGGATTTGGTGCCAGCGGCCAAACACTTTTATTTCCGGACTCTCCCACGGATAGTCCTGCATCGCTTGCTGCAACCGGGTTTGCTCGGTTTCAGAGAGCCAATTAGGCACGCGAGTTAAGGCGCCATCTGGTAGGATTTGCGCTTGCTTATTCAGGATAGCTTTCTCACTCTTGCTAAAGTTTGCCATAATAGCCGCCTAAGATAGCCAAGCCTCCGATAAAATCGGTCGATTAACGTAAGGACAAATGCATTCGCTGCAGCGAACATGATGAATCAAGATACCATACTGGCCGGTCAGGCGTTGACCTTAAAGCGCTACCCCATTACCAGCAACTGCAACCTGCAGGCCTGGGACGCGGCCGATCATCACTTGCTGAAGACTTTGCAAGACCAACAGCTCGACGCTGATGGTGCCTTGCTGCTCAACGATGCCTTTGGCGCGCTGGCCTGCGGAATTCAAGCGGAGCGTTTTTACAGTCATACCGACTCCAAAGTTGCCCAACTTGGGTGCATCAAGAATCTAAGCCTTAACGGCCGAGACCCTGAGCTTAACTGGCTGGCGATTGACGAGCCTTGGCCCGAGTCGCTTGAACTGGTGTTAATGAAGCTGCCGCGCAACCTCAATCAACTGGACAGTCAGCTGCAAAAGCTCAGTCAAACCTTGCGTGCGGGTGCGCGTTTGTTGATTGGCGGTAAAGCCAAGTTGATCAACCGCGCTTTGGTAGAACGCTGCGCTCGCCAATTCGGTCAGGCCACCCCCAGCCTCGCCTGGAAGAACACGCGCGTCATCGAGTGTGTATTTGACGGCCAGCCCCGCGCCACCACGCCACTGCGCCAATGGCCGGTGCCTGAGTACGACTTAACCTTGAGCAATATGCCCAATGTGTTTGCCGGTAATTCGCTGGACATTGGCGCCCGCGCCATTTTGCCCTATTTGCCCGAAGACTGTGATGGGCCGATCGTCGATCTCGGTTGTGGCAATGGCGTGCTCGGTTTACGCGCCGGACAGCTCAACCCAAATGCTGACATTCACTTTGTCGACGAGTCAGCCGCAGCGGTGCAAAGCGCAGAGCTAAATTGGCAAGAGAACCTCAAGCGCAATGGCGCCCAATTCCACTGGAGCGATTGCTTGTCAGAAATCGCGCCGTTACAAGCTCAATGGATTTTGTGTAACCCACCCTTTCACCAAGGCGATGCGATCACCGACCACATTGCCTGGCAGATGCTCAAAGACAGCCACCGACACCTTTGCAAAGGCGGGCAGTTGCTGCTGGTTGGCAATCGCCATCTGGGTTATCACGTTAAACTCAAGCGGGTGTTTGGCAACAGCGAACTGGTGGCCTCGGACAACAAATTTGTGGTGCTAGTAGCGACTAAAAACTAGCACTGCTCTGTTTGCCAAAAACCGAAACAGAACAACGATTACCACCAATAACTAAAACCAACATTTACAACCGATAATTAGTTGAGATTTTCATGAAGTACAAAGGACTTAGCGCAGTATTTGCATCCCTTGCCCTACTCGCTGGATGCGCCAGCCAACCACTGCCACAATTAGCGCTTTCACCTGCCGCTGTGACCGTCACCGATAGCCATCAGGGCAGCTTGCACCTCACCAGCCAAGACCTTCGCAACGCCAATTACATTGCCAGCATCAACAAAAGCGACGAAGCAGCCCAGCTTATCGGCCCAACCGAGCCTCCGCGTCAATTGCTGCAACGTCTACTAAGCGATGCGTTTAGCAAGCAGGGTTATCAAATGAGCGCCAGCGCACCGGTATCTATGCAGCTGAATCTGGTGACCTTGGAAAGCCAAGTGGAGCAAGGCGCGTTTAAGTACCAAAACGACAGCCAAGTGGTGGTTAACTTGAAGGTGGACAACGGCAAGCAGATCCTCAACAAGACCTACAAGGGTAACGCACAACGCAAAGCCCCGCTGACGGCTAATGCAGCGGATATCGAGCTGGAGCTTAACTCGCTGATCAATAGTGTGCTGCAAGACATTGCCAACGACGACGAACTGCACCAGTTTATCGCTCAATAACCCATAGCAACAAACCATGGAGTCGCCCGTGAAACGTATACTCTCTGCCGCGCTCGGATGCGCTTTGTTACTGTGTCAGTCGGTTAAAGCCGAGCCTGTGCCGCTAGAACAACTGCAACCGGACAATCCGTTTCCCGCGGTGAAGCTTGAAACATCCATGGGCGATATCATCATCGAAATGGATCGCAATCGCAGTCCAATTACCGTCAATAACTTCTTGAGCTATGTGGCCAAGGGTCACTACGACAACACCATATTCCACCGCATAATGCCTGGTTTTGTGGTTCAAGGTGGTGGCTACACGGTGGATATCAAAGAGAAACCCGTAGACGAGCCTATCGTTAATGAGTCGGGCAATGGCTTGTCTAACGAGCGCATGACAGTGGCGATGGCGCGCATGGACGACCCGCATTCAGCCACTAGCCAGTTCTATTTCAACCTCGACGACAACACCAAGTTAGATCCCAGTTTTCGTCGCTGGGGTTACACGGTTTTTGGTGAGGTCAGCGAAGGCGAAGAGGTGATCGATGCCATGGCCGCCGTCCGCACGGGACACAACGCCAAGGTGGGCTGGGATAACTTTCCTTTGACCACCATTATGCTCAAACGAGCTAGCATAGTTCCCCAATAAGTCAAATTTTCAAACCGGTATTTTTTTGTACATTTTTTCAAAAAAAGCCGTAGCCAATCGCAATCGACTTATGTAGTCTTGATCGTCCGTTTTTTGATTCGGGGTAACTTCCGAATCGATTCGCTAACAACAATAAACAACGACAAATCAGGGCTTAGCTTAAATGACGCCAGAAGACTTCATAAGCAACAAAGCCCCGCAACTTGCATACTACGGTCAGGCCGCCATTGAGCGTCTGCTACCCGAGTCCGAACTGCAGCAGTATTTGTGGGAAACACTCCAAGAATGGGCGCAATACCAATTCGACGGACAAACCAACAGCAAAACCGAGCGCGTGTTTTGGCACTTGCTATTCGAGCTTCATCAAGCCGAGCAAGTGGTCGAAGAATTGTGCACGGAAAGCAAGAAACACTTGCTTGAATGCTGTCAATATTTGAGTGGCTCCACAGACTTACCCAACGGCTGCATTGGCGTGCGACCAGAAGTTGTGCACAGCCCTTGATGCCGTTAGTGTGTTGGCAATAAAAGCATAGTTTTAGGATCTTTATGCTCGCCACTCTGTCTCAGCGCTATCCCAGTTTCGCCGTCTACGCGCAAAAACGCGTAATGATTCTTTTGCTGCTTGGCTTCTCCGCCGGGCTGCCTTTAGTACTGGTATTTGGCACCCTGTCATTCTGGCTGCGCGAAGCCGGTGTGGATCGCACCACCATTGGCTATTTCAGCTGGATTGCCGCGATCTACGGTTTTAAGTGGGTTTGGTCGCCCATCATAGACCGAACCCAAATCCCCGTGTTGGCCAAGCTGATGGGACGCCGTCGCAGCTGGATGCTCACCGCACAAATCGCCTTAATTGTGTCGCTGCTGGGCATGTCCACCTCAGATCCCGCCAATCAAATCGAACAGTTGGCTTGGTTTACTTTGGCCGTGGCTTTCTTCTCGGCGACTCAAGACATTGTTGTAGATGCGTTTCGAATCGAATCGGCGCCAGAGTCGGTGCAAGGGGCGATGGCTGCGGCCTATCAAGCGGGTTATCGCAGCGCCATGATTGTCGCCGGCGCCGGCGCGCTGACCTTTGCCGCTTGGTTATCCCCAGCGGATGACACATACTTACTGAGCGCCTGGCAAGGTGCCTATGTGGGTATGGCTGTGTTAGCCGGTGTGGGGGTCATTACCACCTTAATCGCCAAAGAGCCCGAAATTGCCGATGCCAAAATCGGTGAGCGCGAGCAACAAACCCTCAACGATTTTGCCAGGCGAATGCCCTACGCTCGCGCCCGCTTTAGTGCCTGGCTGTATCACTCGGTGGCCATGCCCTTTAAGGACTTTTTCAGTCGCTTTGGCAAAGACGCGATTCTGATTTTAATGCTGATTAGCTGCTATCGAATCTCGGATATTGTGATGGGCATTATGGCCAACGTGTTCTATGTGGACATGGGCTTTGCCAAACAAGAAATTGCGGCGGTATCTAAGGTCTATGGCCTGATTATGACCTTGGTAGGTGGCGTTGCCGGTGGGGCATTGCTGATGCGCTACGGCACCATGAAGATTCTGTACTTAGGTGCAGCACTTGTGGCCATCACTAACCTGCTGTTCGCAGTGCAAGCGGAAGTGGGATACAACATGGCGCTGCTGACCTTCAACATCTCGGTGGACAACTTTAGCGCCGGTATCGCTACGGCCGCCTTTATCGCGTACTTGTCGTCGCTGACCTCGGCGGGTTACACCGCAACCCAGTACGCCCTGTTGTCATCGATTATGCTGCTGTTCCCTAAGTTTGTCGCCGGCTTTAGCGGCATGGTGGTGGATGCGGTTGGCTACACCTGGTTCTTTGTGGCGGCGGCCGCGATTGGCTTCCCGGTACTGACGCTGGTGCGCTTGGTGGATAAGGCGAGGCGGGAGAGCTAGCCCGCTGCCCGCGCGTCACTCCTCTACCCGCGCGTCATTCCCGCGAAAGCGGGAATCTAGCCAACCGCTACCCCCACGTCATTCCGCTACCCGCTCGTCATTCCTCTACCCGCGCGTCATTCCCAACTTGATTGGGAATCTAGCCAACCGCTATTAGCACCTAGGTAGATCCCCAGTCAAGCTGAGGATGACGGGAATAGCGGGGCTGACGGTAATGGCTGAATTAGCAGAGACATCTGCCAATCACCAACTAATCCCGAAAGTTATTAAACTGCAGCGGCTGCGCAATATCCTCATTGCCTTTCAGCAAAGCCATGGTCGACTGCAAATCATCGCGCTTTTTACCCGTCACACGCACGCTGTCACCTTGAATCGAAGCTTGTACCTTAAGCTTGGCGTCTTTGATCATCTTAACGATCTTCTTCGCTGTAGGCTGGTCGATGCCCTGCTTAAAGTCGACGTGCAAAGTGGCCGTCTTGCCAGACAGCGACACATTGCCGGTTTCCATCGAACGAGGGTCAACGCCGCGCTTGGTCAGGTTGTTGCGCAACATATCCAACATCTGGCGGCACTGGAACTCTTCGTTGGCTTGCAACGCCACTTGCTCTTTATTCAGAGTAAAGTTGGCATCCACACCGCGAAAATCAAAGCGAGTGTCCAGTTCGCGATTGGCGTTGTCGACGGCATTTTTTAGTTCAACCGTGTCCAGCTCAGAAACAATGTCAAAAGACGGCATAGTAAATCCTTTGTTAGTTCTATGAACCACTTCCGAGCCAAGCCGACTTAAGCCGCTGTTTCAACACTCAGAAATGTCTAAATTTAAGTGCATGAAAGAGTAAACCCGAGGCGCACGCTTGTCCAGATGCGAGGCCAAACAAGCAAGCTCAGCCGTGACATGCGTCTAGTGGCTAGTTATCATTAGCAGGCTGTGATTTTTCTTGGACGATATTGCTTTTGATTTATAACCCTCGCCTGTACCAACTGGCGCTGAGCTTCGCATTTTTGGGCATTTCCTTTTTGGTCTTTTCGCGCCCTAATTACCCCACCATGGGGATCGAGCACGTGGACAAAATTGGCCACCTTGGCGCGTTTTGGCTACTGAGCTGGCTCACCTACGCCAGCTTTAAATGGCGTTGGGTCGTACTGACCGGAGTGATGGCCTTGTACGCGGTGATGATCGAAGTCATTCAAGCGCAACTGCCTTATCGAAGCGCCGAGGTTGGAGACTTTGTTGCCGACATGAGCGGCGTCGCTCTGTTTTACCTGACCCTCTGGGGTTATCGCACCCTCAAGCGGAATGGGCTCATTGACCGCGCCTAAAATCGCCATTCTCGGACTCGGGGCGGTGGGGCAAATGCTGCTTTATCGCCTAAAGGCTACTGGCGCTGAACCATTGGCTTTACCTCGTTATCAAAATTCACTGCCTGAACAACTGCATTTCATTGACCGCTGCGATGAGGGACATGAGTACGCTCCGATTGCAGCGCTCCCTGAGCAACTGGATGCGCTAATTGTCTGTACCAAAGCCCATCAGGTGGTTGAGGCAATTACGCCTTACTGGGACTCACTAAGACCCGATTGTGTCATAGTGCTGTGTCACAACGGCCTTGGGCCCCACTTAGAACTGCAACCCAAACTTGCGCCTAATCAATCGCTGCTGCTGGCCACCACTTCCCGTGGCGCACTAAGACACGACAAGTACCGAGTCGAGCAAACCGGCACCGGCGCACAAGATATTGGGCTTTGGTGCGGTCCTGCGCTAAATCCCGAGTTAGAAGCCAAGCTGGCCCAGTTGTTTGAGGTAAGCGAATTCGCGCCGAATATCGAAGAATCGGTTTGGGCTAAGCTGGTGGTCAACTGCGCGATTAACCCGCTGACCGCCATTCACAACTGTCGCAATGGCGAGTTGGCTGATACGCGCTATCGCGAAACCTTATTGAGTTTGGTGTCCGAAGTGTCGCAGGTCGCCCAAATGCAGGGCTTTAATCTAAGGTTTAAGGACTGCTACGCCAGAGTGCTCACAGTGATTCACCTTACCGCTGAAAACTATTCGTCGATGCACCAAGACGTGCATTTAAAGCGCGGTAGCGAGATTGATGCGATTACTGGGTATGTGTGTCGAATGGGGGCTGAACTGGGGGTAGATACTCCGGTGAATCAGGAGATTTGGGATAAGGTTAGGCGGTTGGAGCGGTTGGGTTTCTGAGGTCATGCCCCACCCCCGTATGTCATTCCCTACTCGCTGCTGTCATTCCCGTGGAAACGGGAATCTAGCCAACCGCAACTAGCAGTTAGGTAGATTCCCAATCGAGTTGGGAATGACAAAGCGCCGAGTTGGGAATGACAAAGCGCCGAGTTGCGAATGACGGGGAAGTGCGAACACCCATCACCCCGGGCGATACACCTTCACGTTCTCAAAGCCCTGCTCTTGCAGATACAGAGCCTGCAGCTTACTCATCACACCGCGGTCGCAATACAACAAGTAAGTGCGCTCTTGGTCCAAATCAGCAAACTGGCTACCCAGCTTGTAGAAAGGCAAAATTCGCACTTCGGTGCCAGGCATATCCAGCGGCGCTTCTTCTTGCTCTTCCGGTGGACGAATGTCCAGCACCACAGCGTCCGCGTCCGCCTCTTCGATGGTTTGGGCGTCTAGGATTTTGGCCTTGGTTTCGGCGGCTTTGCCGATTTCACGAATATCCATGATGGTGGATTGCTCCAAAATGCGCTCGATAAGTCCTTCTGAGAACTTCTCTTCTTCAGCTTCAATCTTAGACAATACCGCTTTAACTGTCGGCTTTTTAGAAATAACCCCACAGTATTCGGGCATGGTTTCGGCGAAAGGTGCGGTACCAATATCGCGAGCGACGTTGATGATGTCCTGCTTGTCCATCGCCGCCAGTGGGCGCAAAATCAAAGTGTCGGTAGAGCGGTCAATCACGTTCAGGTTCGTTAAAGTCTGACTCGATACTTGGCCCAAGCTTTCACCGGTGATCAGCGCCTGAATGCCAAAGCGCTCAGCTACCTTGGTGGCGGTGCGCATCATCATGCGTTTCAAAATCACGCCCATCTGTCCCGAGTCGATACGCTCTAGAATCTCTTCGACTACCGGCTCAAACGGCACACTGATAAAGCGCACCTTGTGCGACTCACCGTATTTTTGCCACAGATAGTGAGCGACCTGCTGTACACCCACTTCGTGTGCGGCGCCGCCTAAATTGAAGAAGCAGTAATGGGTACGACAGCCCTTTTTGATCATCTGGAAGCTGGCCACGCCAGAATCGTAACCGCCCGACATTAAACTCAACACGTCTTCTTGCGTGGCGATTGGGAAGCCGCCCAAACCTGGAAACTCGCCTTTGACCAAAAACAACTTATCGCGGTCAATCTCTAGCTTAACCGTCACATCCGGTGTTTTAAGGCTCACGCCCTTAGCATCCGAGTGCTGATTTAAGCCACCACCCACGTAGCGCTCGACTTCGATAGAGGTGAACTCGTGCTTACCCTTGCGCTTGACGCGCACGCAAAAGGTTTTGCCAGCCAATGAGTCGGCAAACTGAGCGTGAGCGTGCTGGTAAATATCGTCGATGCTCTCGTAGCTGTACTCGCCCACTTCCAAATAGCTGTGGATGCCAGGAATGCAGCCCAGACGGTCAATCAGCTGCTCGCGCAGTTGCTCGTCCTCGTGCTTTAGGTTGACGGTAATCGAGTCCCACTGCTTTTGAACTCTAACGTCTTCGTGCACCTTCTTAAGCACATTGCGCAAGTTAGTCTCTAGCAGCTTGATAAAGCGCAGTCGAACCGACTTACTTTTGATGGTGATTTCCGGGTACAGCTTGACGATAAATTTCACAATTCGAACTCTTAAATCTGAGGGTTAGCCCAAGACGCTATGCACGCCTTGGGGCAAAAGTCGCGCGATTATAGCAAAGGCGATTGAGTGGAGTATAGTTAGCCCGACGACAACTCACAAAAAGGCCCGTGGACCAATTAGTCGACGGGCCTGTGTTTTATCTGCTCGAAACTAGCGTTGAATAAAATCGCCAATACGCTGAGTGATGCTGTCGCTATCTAGTCCCAACTCGGCTTGTACCAAGCCGGTGGCGCCATGTTTGATAAACTCATCCGGCAGGCCAAGGGTCAGCACAGGCTTGTAAACGCCCATGCTTTGCAAGGCTTCGAGAACCGCTGAGCCTGCACCGCCGGCCAAGGCGTTTTCTTCTAGGGTAATAAAGCCCTCGTGAGTCTCTGCTAGTTCGCCAATCAACTCTAAGTCCAATGGCTTCACAAAGCGCATATCGGCCACAGTTAGGTCGTGCGCTTCGGCCGCGTCTTGCGCGTGAGACAAGAGGTGACCAAAGTTAAGCAGCGCGTAACCGCTTTGGCCCTGGCGTTTCACCACGCCCTTGCCGATAGGCATTTCGCTCATCACTTTTTGCGGCTCGGCGCCGATTCCCGCACCGCGCGGATAACGCACCGCAGTCGGCTTGCCTAGCTTGTAGCCTGTGTACAGCATCTGGCGACATTCGTTTTCGTCGCTAGGCACCATCACAGTCATGTTTGGAATACAGCGCAGGTAGCTTAAGTCGAACGCCCCTTGGTGGGTCGGTCCGTCTTCGCCAACAATCCCGGCGCGGTCGATGGCGAACAATACTGGCAATTCTTGTAGCGCTACATCGTGGATCAGCTGATCGTAACCGCGCTGCAAGAAGGTCGAGTAAATCGCGACCACAGTCGGGTGACCACAAGCGGCGAGACCCGCGCCTAGAGTTACCGCGTGCTGCTCGGCAATCGCGGCGTCAAAGTACTGCTTAGGGAAACGGCGGCTAAATTCCACCATGCCCGAGCCTTCGCGCATTGCCGGGGTTACTGCCAGCATCGACTCGTCTTGCTCGGCCACATCGCACAGCCACTGGCCAAAGATTTGCGAGTAAGTCGGCAGTGATTTTTTCGCCGCCGGCTTTTTCATTTCCGACGGGTTGAACTTAGGTACCGCGTGCCAACCGATTGGGTCGGCTTCGGCAGGGGCGTAGCCCTTTCCTTTTTTGGTCATCACATGAAGAATCTGCGGGCCTTTTAGCTGGCTCATATTCTTCAGTGTGTCCACCAGACCGTTAACATCATGTCCGTCGATTGGGCCAATGTAGTTAAAGCCCAGCTCTTCAAACAAAGTACCAGGAACAACCATGCCCTTGAGGTGCTCTTCGGTGCGACGCGCCATCTCTTTGATGGTCGGCAAGCCTTGCAGTACTTTTTTACCGCTTTCGCGAATGCTGGTGTACAAAGAACCCGACATGATACGCGCCATATGGTTATTCAGCGCCCCCACGTTCTCGGAAATCGACATTTCGTTGTCGTTGATGATAACCAACATGTCTTTGTGCAAGTCACCAGCGTGGTTAAGGGCTTCAAACGCCATACCACCGGTCAGGGCGCCATCGCCAATAACCGCTACGGTTTTACGGCTCTTGCCTTCTTTGTCAGCGGCAATCGCCATCGCCAAAGCAGCACTAATCGAGGTAGACGAGTGACCCACAGCAAAGGTGTCGTACTCGCTTTCGGCGGGCCATGGGAATGGATGCAACCCATCTTTTTGGCGAATACTGGTAATTTGGTCGCGACGCTCGGTCAGAATTTTGTGCGGGTAAGCCTGATGGCCCACGTCCCAGACAATGCGGTCGAACGGCGTGTTGTATACGTAGTGCAGCGCTACGGTTAGCTCTACCGTGCCTAAGCCAGAGGCAAAGTGTCCGGAGGACTGGCTTACCGAAGATAGCAGACAGGCACGTAATTCGTCGGCCAAGGGCTTCAGCTCAGTGGCTGGCAGTTGGCGCAATTGCTCAGGTGTGGCTGCCTGATCGAGCAAAGGAAAATCGGAAATATTTTGGCTCATGAAACAAAAGTTGCTCGTGGTTATTGCTTGCGTTCGATGATGAACTGGGCGAACGCTTCAAGGATCCCGCAATTGTACGGCAAATCACTAATAGATGTTAGTGCTTGTTGTACCAGTTTGCGCGCCGTCTGCTGAGCGCCTTCAAGCCCCAGTAGTTGTGGATACGTACTTTTATCCGCGGCTAGATCAGACCCTTGCGGTTTACCTAACTCTTCTGTGTTACCCACTATATCTAGCACATCGTCGTGGACTTGAAAGGCTAAGCCTATGTGCTGGGAGTACTGGGCGAACGCAGTCGTCTTATTGGCATCGGCGTTGGCGATGATACAGGCCATACGCGCGGCACATTCGATCAAGGCGCCGGTTTTGAGCCGATGCAGTTGCATTAAAGTGTCGAGTTCGACGTGTTGGGCGGTCGCTGCTAAGTCCATCGCCTGTCCGCCGCACATACCAGAATAACCCGCCGCCTTTGCCAGTGCCTGTGTCAGGGCTAGCTGTTGTTGTGGGGAAACGTCTGGAATATCAGCGCTAATTAGCTCAAAGGCTAATGATTGCAAAGCGTCGCCGGCCAAAATGCCGGTGGCTTCGTCAAAGGCGATGTGAACTGTGGGCTGACCGCGACGCAGCTCGTCGTCGTCCATGGCCGGTAAATCGTCGTGAATCAAGGAGTAGGCGTGAATGCACTCAAGGGCCATCGCCGCGTTATCCAAACGCTCAACAGGCACCCCGAGAGTTTCGCCAATGGCATACACCAAAAAGGGGCGAACTCGCTTGCCGCCCAGCAGCACGCCATGACGCATCGCCGCTTTTAACGGTGCTGGCAGTTCCACCAAACCATCAATGGCATTGGCTAAGCCTTGATTGACTCGAGTTTGAGCATTGCCTAAGGCCAGCTCAAGTGAGGCTTGGCTCATTCGAGCCCCTCTTTGTCAAAGTCCGCCAGTTCTGGGTTGTTACCCATCAAAATCGACACTTGTTGCTGGGCTTTTTCCAGGCGTGCCTGACTGCTTCGAAGCAAACCGATGCCCTGTTCGAATTGCGCAAGCGCTTGTTCGAGTGGCAAGTTACCTTGCTCCAGGTTTTGGACGATTTGCTCCAGTTCGGCTAAAGCTTGTTCAAACTTGATTTCGCTGGCGTTTTCGCTCACGACAAACTCCTATGTGATTAGCGCTCAAAAGGTATCCTAAGGCGTGCGCTGGGTCAAATTAGCACCACTCTAGTTCCGTGATGTAGCACACTATTTTCAACGAAATTTTTTTTTCCCTAAACTTGGCTGGCTTTGTACCGATACATAAGTAACCATAGACCCCGCGCTCAATCATAAGCACAAAATAATAAGGTTGGAGATTTAGTGGATTTAGCAACGCTCATCGGCCTAGTCGGCGCCTTCGCATTCGTTGTTATGGCCATGCTCAATGGCGGCGAGATAGGGATATTTGTCAATATACCCTCGATCCTGATTGTATTTGTCGGATCCCTGTTCGTGGTGATGATGAAGTTCAACCTCAAGCAGTTCTTCGGCTCCTCCAAAATAGTGGCCAAAGCCTTCATGTTCAAACTGGATGCTCCAGAAGATCTGATTGACCAAGCCGTCACCATGGCCGATGCGGCCCGTAAAGGCGGTTTTTTGGCCCTAGAAGAAGCGGAAATCAACAACAGTTTCATGCAGCGCGCAGTGGACATGCTAGTGGATGGCCACGACGCCGAAGTAGTGCGCGACGCCCTTGAAAAAGACATCTCGCTCACCGACGAGCGTCACAGCGCAGGGGTTAAGATTTTCCGCTCACTGGGCGAAGTTGCCCCGGCGATGGGAATGATCGGTACTCTGATTGGTCTGGTGGCCATGCTCTCGAACATGGACGATCCAAAAGCCATTGGTCCAGCGATGGCGGTGGCACTGTTGACCACCCTGTACGGTTCTATGTTCGCCAACATGGTGGCAATTCCAATCGCCGATAAACTGGATCTGCGCAAAGCCGAAGAGATGCTCAACCGTCAATTGATAATGGACGCGGTACTGGCGATTCAAGACGGTCAAAACCCACGGGTTATCGAAGGCTTCTTGAAGAACTACCTGCACGAGAAGAAACGCGTGGTTAGCACCACAGAGGACGAATAGCGAATGGCGAAGAAGTGTAAGTGCCCACCGCCAGGCGCCCCGGCATGGATGGCAACTTTTGCCGACTTGATGTCCTTGCTGATGTGCTTCTTCGTGCTGCTGTTGGCCTTCTCGGAAATGGACGTACTCAAGTTCAAACAGATCGCCGGCTCGATGAAGTACGCCTTTGGTGTGCAAAACCAACTGGAAATCAAAGACATTCCCAAGGGTACTTCGGTGATTGCGCTGGAGTTTCGCCCAGGTCGACCGGACCCAACGCCGATTGACATAATCAATCAGAAAACCGAGCGCATGACTCAGCAAACGCTGGAATACCAACCAGGCGAAGACCCCTCCAGTGGTGGTCTGCAATTCCAACAAGGCCTGCAGCGCGGCGGAAGCTCAGACACGGCCAAGCCAAATACCGAAACCGCCAGCAAGAAAGAGTCCCACCAGGTGACCCAAGAGCAGGTTAATCGCCGCGCCAAGAAGCTGGCCGAGCAACTGCGTGACCAAATTGTCGATGGCGCGTTAGAGGTCGAGTCATTAGGGCAACAGATCATTATTCGAATTCGCGAAAAAGGCTCGTTTTCGTCCGGCTCAGGCTTCTTGCAACCTCAGTTTCGACCCATAGTTCAAAAGGTGGCGCGTCTACTTAACGATGTGCCGGGACAAATTACGGTAACTGGCCACACTGATGATGTTCGCATTAGCAATGAGCTGTATTCGTCCAACTGGGACTTGTCGTCCAAGCGTGCCCTCGCCGTCGCTCACGCCATGATTTCGGTAAAGGGCTTTGATGAAAATCGATTACTGGTACGCGGCATGGCACAAAATCAGCCTTTGGTGGCCAACGACGGTCCGGTCAATCGCGCTCGCAATCGCCGCGTTGAAATTAGCATCATGCAAGGCAAAGCCATGGTGTCTGAAGAGCAGGTAGAGGTTCGCTAGGCCGACGGCTTATTTAACTTTTGCTGCCACTTGGTTTTGTAGCCACTTGGCCAAGGCGGGTTGTTCCAATAAGCCGGCCTTGGTGACTCCTTCTCCGTGAAATTGTTGACTGCCCAAGCGATAGCGCTCGTTAAACAACTCAAACCAAGTGTCTAAGGTGTCGGCGTTATCCCTCTCCCCCATCACCTCGAGGATTCGAGCCGCCACTTCGGCGGTGGCCAATTGCGAGTCGTGGCTGGCTTTGCGCAGCGCATAGCGACTTAACACTTCAGGCTCAATCGACAATACTGGCAAGTGATCTAACCAAGGACTCTTGCGAAACATCTTGGCGGCCTCACGCCAAGCACCGTCTAACAACACGAATAGCGGACGCTTACCGGCTTTGGTATTGGGTTTAGTAACCACTCGCTCAGGCCCAGCGTAATGGCCGGGAAATACCAAGTATGGCTGGTATTGGGGATCGGCCAATAGATCTTTCATTTCGCGATTATCGCCGGTGCGCGACCAGATGTAGGCGTGGGTGTCGGGAATCAGGTCGGCAATCAGCCGACCGGTATTAGTGGGCTTTAGTACCTCATCGTCAAACATGCACAAAAGCACCGCCGCTTGAGTGTCGATACTGATGCGGTAGTCGCACATGCAGTAGTCCTGGTGGATGCGACACTGTGGGCAACGTTGCACGCTACCGCCTCTGGCGTTAAAGGGGCGCGTGGCACGCGCTAGACGCGCTTGAAACAGGCGGTGAACGGCGTGTTGGGATTGTGGCATGATACTCCTTCCGTCATTCCCAGCTTGACTGGGAATCTAGCGAGTAGCTAATGGCTAGATTCCCGCTTTCGCGGGAATGACAAACGTGAGAGCTGTAAAAAACATCGCTTTCTTATCACCCAAAGAACAAACGCCACAACCAAGAGCGGTCCAAGTCCTCGCGACAACCTTGCAGCTGCGCCGAGTACTGGCTAGCCCGACGGTCGACTTTCTTAGACACATTCATCAGCCAAGCCTTCGAGCGGTAGCTGCCGCGCTTGTAGCCGCCCCAGCCTTCGTGGTAGTTCAAATACTGAGCGTAAGCGTCCCATTTGGACACACCGTTAACCTTGTTGCTCTTGTAGATATACCACCCCATGAAGTCCATGGCGTCGTCAAAATCGTTGCGTTTACCCCAAGTGTTGCCCGTCTCTTTAACGTAATCGCCCCAGGTAATGGTTTTGGCTTGAGCATAACCGTAGGCGCTACTGGCGCGACCGATGGGTATGAAGCCCAAAAAGTATTGCATCGGAGGAGCGGCGTTGTGCTTAAAGCTGCTTTCTTGATACATAATCGACATGGTGACGTGCTCAGGTGCACCCCATTTTTCACGAGTATTTTTCGCCGCTTTATACCAGTCGCGTTTCTCTTTAAAAATGGCACAAATGTTTTCTGGCTCCGCGGGTGGCGAAGCGGCGCAGCCGGCCAAAGTCATAGCCGTGCCTACGGCCAACAACAGATTTCGAAGTGACTTGGTCATTATTCCCTGACACGTGATTAGCGCAAAAGTGATTACAAGCATGCCCGTTGGCGATCAGCGTGTAAAGTCAGGCTTGCATGAGCGTTCGCTAAGTCACCAAAAAAACGGAAGTTTTTAAATTTTTATGCAAATTGAGCAAAAAAAAACCAATTTCTTTGAACTTTCTTAAAAAGGGCCAGTCTGAATAAGTGAACTGATTTATTTCGTTCATCATTATCCTTCCCTTTCAGGTACGCAATGAGTGCCTGTAATGACCAGATTAAATGGTATCGTGGCGACTATGTCGCCACTTTTTTTTGCCCAAATCTCTTCAACTAGAATTCGAGTCTTAATCTTTGAGCCTATTGCGCAGGCTGCGCCACGTAGGGCTGCTCCATCGAACAGTTAAACACTTCGGTTTCCACCACGATAGGTTCCCAGTAGCCCGGTCCATCGGCGTTCGCTGCAACAAATCGCGCCACTAAGTGATAGCGAAGGTTGGGTTTTAAATCGAGCTCCATGGTTTCGAAATGACGCTGCTCTGGCGCTACCCCAAGCTCGGGATGGTCGATAAGTTCCACCAGCTGTAAAGTCACTTTACCCGGCGCTAACTGATACATGGGACGCGACATTACCGGTTTGTCATTGATGGCGGTGACCAATAGACGAAAGTGGTTTTGTTCAAGCTCTGGAGTTTGATAGCTGGCGATTATCGAACAAGCGTTGCGCTCGGCTTTAGTGGCACAGCCACTAAGCAAAAACAATCCGACAATTAACCAGCTCCAGTGCTTCATACTTTAGCCAACGCCTTATCAAAATAGTCGCTTAAGAAGTCGTCAAAGCTGCCTGTATCGGCAGCTTCACGCTCGCTCTGCGCTTGATGAGAGCTCGCAGCCGCCCCCTCAAAATCTGGCTGGTGCCAGTGACGGTACGAATACTCACTCAGACATTGGTGATAGCCTTTGGCCAACTTCATTGCCCATTCACTTTGCGAGCTACCACTGCCTTTCAGTTCAGACAACAAACGACCGGACAAGGTCGACTCGGGCTCATCCACACTGATGCGCCAGGTCGCCAGAGCATCGGCGTATGGCGTGGCCGGATTAAAGCCATCGAGCCACTCAGCCACCAATGCGAATTGATCAAACAGCTCAGCCAGCCAGTTGCGCAGCGACACGCTCTCGCCGTTTTTAGTCAACTGCAAACCCGGTTGTCGACCGCGCAAAATCACCGCCTGTAAATTGGCTTGGATCTCAGCCTCTTCTTCACTGCTGATGTCTGCTGATGGAGTCATCAAAGCAGTAAGCAATAGCAAATCCAGCACTCGAATCTGATCAGGGCGAATGCCCATTGGGCTAAATGGATTTACATCCAGCGCGCGAACTTCAATGTATTCAACCCCAGCTCGAGCTAGCGCCTGTGACGGGGTTTCACCCGCTTGGGCCACCCGTTTGGGTCGAATTGGCGCGTACAGCTCGTTTTCGATTTGCAGCACGTTGTCGTTCAATTGGCGATATTCACCGTCAACTTTTACGCCGATTTTGGCGAATTCTTCGCTAGGTTGACGAATGGCGCGATTAACCGAGGTCAGATACTGGTTCAAGCCGTTGTAGCTGATGCCTAGGTTTTCTTGCTCTTTGTTGGTGTAGCCCAGATCGCTCATGCGCAATGAGGTGGCGTAAGGCAAATACAGGGTTCCCGGCGGCAAAGTCTCAAATGGCAGATTTGGCTTTTTGTCACCCAAGAAAGAGCGACACAGTGCTGGCGATGCGCCAAACAAATAAGGTAGTACCCACACCCAGCGGCGATAGTTACGAATTAGACCAAAATAGCCTTGCGAGCGATACTCATCCAACGACAGTTCAGAGCCGGAATGCTGGTGCAGCGCTTGCCATAACTCTGAGCTAATCGAAAAGTTGAAATGCACTCCAGAGATAATCTGCATCGGCGCGCCGTACCTGTGGGTCAAGCCTTCGCGATACAAAGTCTTCATCCGACCGCCGTGGGAGCTGCCGTACTGAGCTATCTTGATATCTTTGGGGTCGCTTACCATACAAGGCATGGACAGTGGCCACAGCCATTGGTGTTGTAAGGTCTCTAAGGTGTACTTGTGAATGTCCCCTAGCCTGTCCATCAGTTCGTTGACCGAATCGCTGACCGGGGTGATGAACTCCAGCAAGGCTTCGCTGTAGTCAGTGGTGATCCATGGGTGGGTCAAGGCGGAGCCTAGCCCGTGCGGGTGCGCATCTTGCGCCAACTGACCGTCGTCGCCCACTCGTAGGGCTTCACGCTCGACCCCGCGACTCAATCGGGTCAAGGCTTTCGCATTGTCCCGGGTCGCCAGTACTGCCAGCGTGTCGGATAAGGAGTTCAAAAGGTTAATTCTCTTGTTGTAGGCACGAGGCCACTGTATCAGTTTTGCACCTTTGCCCCAAGGCAAACGGCGGTAAAATAACGCAAAAAGGGTTCAGGCGCATTGCACCTGAACCCAATATGGGGGCGGTTTGCCGCATTACAAGCTCATGGTCTCAATCTGAAAGCCAAGTTGCTCGAGACTCGGTCCAATAACCCCTTTGTCACCCACCACAATGACAACCATATTGCTCAAGTCCAACTCGCGCTTGGCCAGCGCATCAATCTCACCTTTGCTAATGGTTTCAATGATTTTAGACTGCTGGTCGATGAAATCTTTGGACAGCTGATACTTTTGTATCTGACGCACAAAACCCGCTTTTTGATACGGAGTTTCGTACTTCAACGCCTGTCCTTGAGAAATCGACGCGCGCATAAAGGCCAGCTCATCTTCACTAATGCCACCATCGCGATAACCGTTGATCTCGTTGACCATCTCTTGAATCGAGGCGGCCGTCACTTCGGTGCGTACCGAGGCACCAGCGGCAAAACGACCCACTTCTTCGTTGCCTGAGAAGTAAGAACGAGCGCCATAAGTGTAGCCTTTGTCTTCGCGCAAGTTCATATTGATGCGACTGTTAAAGGCGCCGCCCAGGGGATAGTTCATCAAGCGCGCTTTAAAGTAATCTCCGGTGGCGTCAAACGGCATGGCTACGCGAGTAATACTCACAACCGACTGAGCCGCACCCGGCTTGTCGATGAGATACAGAGTGCCGCCTTTGAGCTCGGGCAAGGCCAGCGGTGAGGCGACAAATTCCTCGCCACCACGCCAGTCGGCAAGGAAGCCGAGCTTGGGCAGTATCTGTTGCTGCTCAAGATCGGAAACCACCACCACTTGAGCTTTGGCGGGTTGATACTGCTCGGCGTAAAAGGCTTTGACTTGATCGACCGTCAGCCCATTCACAGTCTCTAGAGTACCGCTCGATGGAAAGCCTAAAATTGACTTGTCGCCGAATAGAATTTTGCTCGATGCGGTACGAGCCATCCAGTTCGGGTCTTTGGCATTGTGTTGCAAGCCCTGTAGCACTTGGCCTTTGACCCGAGCGAAATCGTCTTGGGCAAATGCCGGTTGTTTTAGACGCTCTTCAACAATGGCCAAGGTGGCATCGAGGTTTTCGGTCAGGGTGGAGATCCGCAACGTAGAGTTGCTAGCGCCGGCGGAGAAGCTCACGCTCGAACCCAGTTTCTCAAGCTCAAGGGTTAGTTCCTCGGCGCTGCGTTTGAGCGAGTCTTCGCTCATCATGGCGGCTGTCATGCTGGCCACACCCGCTTGCTCTAGCGCCTCCATGCGATGCCCACCGGCAAAGTACACCATGACCTCGGTGGTCGGAGTCTCAGTCGATTGAGTTCCCATCACAGCAATACCACTGGCCAACTGGGTTTGCCACAAGCTCGGTACGGTTAAGCTGGGATTGTCGCCCGCTGATGGCATCACACTGCGATCAAAGTTGTCGACGATTTGTGCTTGCTCAACGTCTTTGGCATGGCCACCTTTGGCGGTCAGCGGCGCAGGCGCTTCAAAGTTGTCCGGCGCGGCAATCAAGGCAGTTTGCCCTTCGGGTACCACGCTCATCAGCACCATAGGCTTGTCTTTGATGTACTGATTGAACACCCGCATCACGTCGGCTTTGGTCACCGCGTCGTAGCGGTCGAGCTCTTCTTGAATCAAGTTGGGATTGTCAAAGAAGGTTTGGTTGTAGGCAAGCTTAGACACCTTGCCGGACACGCTTTGCAAACCAAAGATAGTGCTGGCGCGGAAGTTAACTTTAGCTTTAAGAAGGTCATCGTCGCTAACACCGCGGCTTTCAAACTCGGCAATCGAGGCGCGGATAGCGCTTTCCATGTCCGCCAGTTTTGGTGAAGCGGCAGGATTGGCCAGCGCGTAAAAACTAAAGGTACAAGCCAACTCTTGGCAAGGATGGGAGCTACCCGCTTGCACTGCAGCGCCCGATTTCACCAAGTTTTTGTATAGCAACGAGGTTTTACCGCCGCCGATAATGCCTGCCAGCAAGTCCAGCGCCGCTTCGTCTTGGTGACGCGCGTAGACCGTGGGCATAGTCATCATCAGCAAGGGCAAGTGAACCTTGTCTTCCATTGATATGTAGCGGTCCTTATCCAAGGTGACTAAGTCCTTAGACATATTGGTCACTTCAGGGCCGCGCGGAATGTTGCCAAAGTACTTTTTGACCCAGGCCAGAGCTTGAGCATCATCAAAGTCTCCACCAATGGTTAGCGTGGCGTTGTTGGGACCGTACCAACGAGCAAAGAAGCTGCGCACGTCTGCCACTTCGGTGGCATCGAGGTCCGCGGGCCAACCAATCACGGGCCAAGAATACGGGTGCCCTTGCGGATAAAGTGCTTGTGACACGCGCTCGTACATGCGGCCGTAAGGACGATTGTCGATGCGCTGCGCCCGTTCGTTTTTCACGGTTTCGCGCTGAATTTCAAACTTCTCGGAAGTAATTGCTGGCAGCAAGAAGCCCATGCGGTCCGCTTCAAGCCAAAGCATTTTCTCGAGCTGGTTTTTGGGCACTGTCTGAAAGTAGTTGGTGCGGTCTGAGTTGGTGGTGCCGTTCATGCTACCACCGGCTTCGGTGACAATTTTAAAGTGCTCGTCATCGCCAACGTGTTTTGAACCTTGGAACATCATGTGCTCAAACAGATGAGCAAAACCCGAGCGACCGGCCTCTTCGCGGGCCGAGCCCACGTGATAAGTCATGTCGACATGCACCAAAGGGTCCGAGTCGTCTTTGGCCAAAATCACGGTCAAGCCATTGTCGAGTTGATACTTTTGATAAGGGATTACCAGCCCGCTTGGGTTGCTGGTAACGCTTTCTTGCAGAGTGATGCCAGCGGGAAGGCTGGTTTGTGCTGGGTCTGGCGTTCCTGTGCCAGAGCATCCGGTAAGCACTACGGCCGCAATTGCAGCCACTGTCCATAGTTTCATAAGCGCCTCAGTATTTTTCGAAATGATGTGTGTTGTCGCTACCCCACCCAGTGCAGGGTTAGCGCCGCTAATATCCAGTAACGTACGCCTTTACCTATCAAGATCATCACTGAGCTTAAGGCAACCGGCCATTTAAGCCAACCAGCTAATAAACATAGCAGATCGCCGACCACCGGAGTCCATGCCAACAACAGGCTCCAAACGCCGTAGCGATTAACCCAGTTCATCGCAGTTTGCTGGCTTTTGCTTAGGTTGTCACCGGGCTTGAATTTCAACCGCCCCAGATAGCCAAGACCATAGCTGGTTAACGAACCTATGGTGTTGCCCAAGGTGGCAACGATCAGCAAAGCTGTGGTGTCTTGTTCACCACGCAGCAGCAGCCCCACCAACATGGCCTCTGAGCCCCCGGGTAAAATGGTGGCCGATGCCAGTGCTGTGATGAACATTAAGCCGAGTTCGGCCATCGAGTAATTCCTGTGAGTCTTTTGAAGTTTGCGCAGTCGATCAGTCTAACCAATCCACTAGCGCTGCCTAAGGCTAACCAAAAGCCCGCCCAGACCCAAGGAATTTGCAATCCAAACAAACAATAACCGGTCTATTTTATTATCGCCATCAGTGCCCAATGGGTATTTGTAACCTGATGTTTAACTTGTGCTAATGCACGCGCAAAGAGTTCCATCGATTGGCTATATGATATAAGGTTTTGAGATTGTGTTGAGCATACAGTCTTTTTAGACTGCCCTGCTCGCCATCTGCCTTGGCGGCGCCGGAATGCAAGTTCATGGGCGATAATTAATAACGAGACGCAAAAGACTGAAATTATGATGAGTAAACTGTGGGCCATGCCCTTTTGGCAAAAAGTACTAGTGGGCTTTGGCTTAGGTATTCTGGCAGGTGTAGTGCTGGGCGAGCAGGCCACCGCGCTAAAACCCCTGGGTGATGCCTTTATCGCCCTAATCAAAATGCTGGTTGCACCTTTGGTGTTCTTTGCCATTGCCGTGAGCTTCACCTCGATGGACAACAGCACCAACTTTAAGCGTTTGGGTGCCAAGACCATAGGCATGTTCATGCTAACCGCGACGATTGCGTCACTGATTGGTCTGGGTATCGGCAGCCTCTTGGACTTGGGCGCTGGCGTGCAGCTACAAGCCGCCGAAGTTAAGGAGCGAGTGATCCCTAGCTTCTCACAAGTGCTCATCGACATGATCCCGGTGAACCCCATTGCGGCACTTGCCGAGGGTAAAGTGCTGCAGATCATCGTGTTCGCAATTTTGGTGGGCATCTCGGTGAACGCCATTGGCGAGAAAGGCGAGCCGATGAAAAAGCTCATCGCTTCTGGCTCAGAGGTCATGTATCAATTGACTCGCTACGTGCTAAAGCTAACCCCAATTGGCGTGTTTGGTTTGATGGCCTGGGTGGTTGGCGAGTACGGTCTGGCGACGCTACTGCCACTGTCCAAGTTCATTGTGGCCATTTACATCGCTTGTCTTATCCACATTATCTTTGTCTACGGTGGCATGATTAAGTTTGTCGCCAAACTCAGTCCGATTCAGTTCTTCCGCAAAGCCATGCCGGCGCAATTGGTGGCCTACACCACAGCCTCAAGCTTCGGTACTCTGCCTGTGACTAACCGTTGTGCCACCCAAGGCATGGGTGTTTCGAAGAAGTATGCCAGCTTTGTACTGCCTATGGGTGCGACCATGAACATGGATGGCTGTGGCGGTATTTACCCGGCGATTGCGGCGATCTTTATCGCTCAGCTGTACGGCATTCCACTGGATTTTGGCCACTACGTGCTGATTATGGTGACCGCCACTGTAGCTAGCATAGGTACCGCTGGTGTTCCAGGTTCTGCGATGGTGATGCTCACCGTGACCCTAAACGCCGTAGGCTTACCGCTGGAAGGCATTGCCTTTATCGCCGCGATTGATCGAGTCATTGACATGATGCGTACCGCAACTAACGTGACTGGCGATATGATGACCTCGGTTGTTGTGGGTCGCTCTGAAGGTTTGCTGGATGAAGTCGTGTTTAACAGCGAAGCCCCGGCGAGTGAAACCCCAGATGAGGGAAAAGCAAGCGCTGCTTAACGCTTATCACAAAGGTTCACAGCCGTGACAATTGAGGCTAAGCTTACTTAAAAAGGCCCCGCTGGGGCCTTTTAAATCTGTTTGCTCAAGGAGTTAGTGTGACGCGCCTATTTTTAATACCACTAATAATCTGTATAGGCTGGACGTTATTTTTGCTGGCCAATGGCTGGAGCATAGAGCAAGGCAAGAAAGGTTATTTCATCATCATCGGCGCCAGTACTGCGATTATTGGCTTTTTGTCGCTGATGTTGTGGCTGACTCAATATCAGTAGTTGGCCGTGCTAAGCGCCTAAAAAAACCGCCTGTTGGCGGTTTTTTGTTGGCTAGCTTATTAGAAACGGAGAGCTGTCATTCCCTCTCCGCGTCTGTCATTCCCTCTCCGCGTCTGTCATTCCCTTGAAAAAGGGAATCTAGCCAATTGCAACCAGCAACTAGGTAGATCCCCAGTCAAGCTGAGGATGACGGTAGTGGGTAGCGCTTGTCATTCCCTCTCCACGTCAGTCATTCCCTTTCCGCGTCTGTCATTCCCTTGAAAAAGGGAATCTAGCCAATTGCAACCAGCAACTAGGTAGATCCCCAGTCAAGCTGAGGATGACGGTAGTGGGTAGATCCCCAGTCAAGCTGAGGATGACGGCTGCGGACAAAGGGATGACGGTGGCGGCCAAGGGAATGACACCAGCGCGCGAGGAAATACCTGAAGGATTTAACCCAACACCGCCAGCAAAATACCCGCAGCTACCGCTGAACCCAATACCCCAGCCACGTTCGGTCCCATGGCGTGCATCAACAAGAAATTCTGCGGGTTGGACTGCAAGCCCACCTTGTTGACCACACGTGCCGCCATAGGTACCGCGGACACCCCAGCTGCGCCCACAAGCGGGTTGACCTTGCCTCCGCTCAAACGACACATCAGCTTAGCCATCAAGACACCGGTTGCGGTACCAATACCAAAGGCCACCGCACCTAAGCCCAAAATACCTAGCGTCTCCAAAGTCAGAAACTTCTCGGCCGAAAGTCTTGAGCCCACACCCAGGCCTAAGAATATGGTAACTATGTTAATTAACTCGTTCTGCGCGGTTTGGGATAAGCGCTCGACTACGCCCGATTCACGCATCAGGTTACCCAGACAGAACATGCCCACCAACGGGGTTGCCGCCGGCAAGAACAAGATAGTGGCGCCAAGCACGGCGAGCGGAAACAGTACCTTCTCGGTTTTACTTACTTCGCGAAGCTGCTCCATTTTGATTTCGCGCTCGGCTTTGGTAGTTAGCGCCTTCATGATTGGCGGCTGAATGATAGGCACCAACGCCATGTAGCTGTATGCCGCGACTGCGATGGCACCAAGCAAGTCCGGACTCAAGCGACTGGCGAGGAAAATCGCGGTGGGCCCATCGGCACCGCCAATGATGGCAATCGCCGCCGCGTCTTGCAGACTGAATTCAAACCCTGGCACTAAATTCAGTCCAATCGCACCAAGCAAAGTCGCGAAAATTCCGAACTGAGCGGCAGCACCCAACCACAGCATTTTTGGGTTGGCAATTAGCGCACCAAAGTCGGTCATAGCACCCACGCCCATAAAGATCAGCAGTGGGAATATTCCCGTCCCCACACCAACCGAGTAGACGTAATACAACAAACCACCGGGATCAGTGAAGCCGGCGTTTGGAATATTGGCCAGAATCGCGCCAAACCCCATAGGCAATAGTAGCAAGGGCTCAAAACCCTTGGCGATGGCTAAAAACAGCAGACCACAGCCAACACCAATCATCAGTATTTGGCCAAGTTCAAAGTGAGCGATGCCCGTCTCGCTCCAAAAGGCGATTAATCCTTCCATGTGAGCTCCTTATGCCAGTGCAATCAGAGGCTCACCGACTTTGACAGCGTCGCCTTCCTTGATAAATAGCTGCGCAACTTGACCATCGCGGTCGGCACGCACTTCGGTTTCCATTTTCATGGCTTCCATGATCAATACCAAATCGCCTTTGGCCACTTGCTGCCCTTGGCTCACGACCACCTTAAAGATGTTGCCCGCGAGCGGCGCACCCATGGGTTCTGCTTGGCCCGCAGTAGGCGCTGGCGTCGCCACATGTGCAGGAGCGGCGGGTGCTGCCGACTGAGGCTGAATGTTGGCAAGGCTGCCCTGCGGCCCGACCGTCACACTATAGGTTTGGCCATTGACCACTACGTCATAGCTCTCTTCGCTATTAGCTGACGTAGGAGCAGCCGCTGGCGCTTCAACCACGCCGTTTGGCGCTGGTTCAAAGGACTCTGGATTGTCGCGATTGGCCAAGAACTTAAGACCAATTTGCGGGAACAAGGCGTAGGTTAAAGTATCGTCGGCAATATTATCGGCCAGACGTATACCGTCGGCTTTCGCCTTTTGCTGTAATTCTGCCGATAGGGTTTCAAATTCCGGCGCTAGCTTGTCAGCCGGACGACAAGTGATTGCCTCACCACCATCAAGTACGCGCGCTTGTAGCTCGCTGTTCACCGGTGCTGGGGTTGCGCCATATTCGCCCTTAAGGACCCCTTCGGTTTCTTTGGTAATCGACTTGTAGCGCTCGCCGGTCAGCACGTTAAGCACGGCTTGGGTACCGACAATTTGCGAAGTAGGAGTGACTAGTGGCAAATACCCCAAGTCTTTTCGAACCGCGGGAATTTCTTCAAGGACTTGGTCGAGTTTGTCAGCAGCGCCCTGCTCTTTTAACTGGCTTTCCATGTTGGTCAACATGCCGCCTGGCACCTGTGCCGTCAGAATGCGCGCGTCGATGCCCTTCAAGCCACCTTCAAACTGAGCGTACTTTTGGCGTACTTCGCGAAAATAGGCGGCGATTTCTTCAAGCAACGCCATGTCGTAGCCGGTATCGCGATCAGTACCATCAACAATCGCCACCATGGTCTCAGTTGCTGAGTGACCGTAGGTTTGGCTCATAGAGCTAATGGCCGAATCTAGGATATCCACACCCGCCTCGATGGCTTTTTGATAGGTGGGGCCGCTTAGACCTGTGGTCGCGTGGCAATGCAGCGCAATGGTAAGCCCGGTCTGAGCTTTAAGCTCTGAAATCAGGTCATAGGCTTCAAAAGGTTTTAGCAGACCCGCCATGTCTTTTATACAGATAGAGTCCACTTCCAAGTCTTGTAAGCGCTTGGCCATATCCAGCCAAGTGTCTAGCGTGTGGACCGGTGACGTCGTGTAAGAAATAGTGCCTTGAGCGTGACCGCCCACGCGTTTCACCGCTTTTAGCGCTTCTTGCACGTTACGCACATCGTTCATGGCGTCAAACACACGGAATACTTCAACGCCGTTGTCATAAGCGCGCTCAACAAACTTATTGACCAAATCATCGGCGTAGTGGCGATAGCCCAGCAGGTTTTGGCCGCGCAGCAGCATTTGTTGCGGCGTATTTGGCATTACCTTTTTTAGCTCGCGAATGCGCTCCCAAGGATCTTCGCCCAGATAGCGAATGCACGCGTCAAAGGTGGCACCGCCCCAACTCTCGGTCGACCAAAAGCCAACTTGGTCCAACTTAGGGGCGATGGGCAGCATGTCTTCTAAACGCAGGCGAGTGGCCAATATTGACTGGTGGGCGTCACGCAAAACTAACTCGGTTAAAGCTAAAGGCTTGCTCATGAGCAACTACTCCGTGAATATTCTTGTTATTGAGATTTTTGACGGCGATAGCGATTAACCGCGACGGATATTGCGGCCACTATGCTTGGGTCCAACCCGGCAGGACTGCCATGAGTCGGCTCAGAAATTGCGTCGCTTGTGGTAGGCGCGAAACGCCAAGCGATCAGTTTGATGGTCAGGATCAATAAGCTTAGGAAGATAAACACCAGGCCCATCCCCATCAGCATCAGCATGCCGGCTTGAGCTAGTAGCTCAGACATATTTTCCATGGCAACTCCTTGAAAACGACTCCTAGTACATGGCAATGTGACAAAGCCAAGGCAACAAAGTAACAGAGTTGTATAAAAAAGCTAGCCCGATGTAAATTGGTATTACCAATTTTGATGATTAATCTGCTAGTGATTGAGAATCATCAAATCCTTTTGCTCCAAATCTAAACTCATTCGCCCCTTGAGCGCCTTCGGCGATTCAAAAGTCCATCGTTTGGCTTTTGGCGAACCCTTTATCGGGTTCTAATCTCTCCGAATGCTATATACAGAAAAGGGCTGTCCTTTTGGACAGCCCCACAAGCAGTTAGGCGGAGGGATTATTCGACGACATCCTGTCATCGACCCTTGAGCGCCTGCGGCGATTCAAAAGCTCATCCTTGAGCTTTTGTCGAACCCTTTTCTCGGGTTCGATCCCTCTCAGCGGTATAAAAAACAAAAGGGCTGTCCATTTGGACAGCCCTAGAAGGAGGGATTATTCGACGACATCCTGCCGTCGACCCTTCGGGCGCCTACGGCGATTCAAAAGCCCTTCCATGGGCTTTTGTCGAACCCTTTATCGGGTTCGATCCCTCCCAGCGGTATAAATAGAAAACGCCCTATCCTTTCGGATAGGGCGTTTTCTATTTATGGCGGTGAAGGAGGGATTCGAACCCTCGATAGGGCTACAAACCCTATACTCCCTTAGCAGGGGAGCGCCTTCAGCCACTCGGCCACCTCACCGCGCTCCATGAGGCTTTGCCTCAATGCGTCGACTAGTTTACTTGAGGGGGTTAGCTTGTCAATCGGGTCAACAGTCCGTCCGCTCACAAAATCATCAGCTATTAGCCTTGCAAAGCAAAAACGAGATCCAGGCGCTCACCGAGCACTCTTTCGAAGTTCTGACTAACTTGGCGGCTTTTAAAATCCCTAGTTATATTAGTAAGTAATTTAGCAACCCTGTGAGAGTCCATGAGTCGAAATTGGCTAACCCTGTTGTCTTGCACCCTGCTCTTTGCCTGTTCAACTTTGCCACCAGTGCAAGAGAAGAAACAGCTAGTTAGCCTGGCGCCTTCAAACTACGGCGTGCTTGCAGATACTGCGCAGGCGGTGCAAGCACAATGGGACAGCCCGAAAACCGGACTACTAGCACTTGCAGACGCCGAAGAGTCACTAGACGTGAGACTGGCGCTAATCGACAGTGCGGTGCACAGCTTGGACTTTCAGTACTTTGTTTGGAGTACTACCCCAAGCGGCACCTTGTTACTTTCTCGAGTGCTTGCAGCCGCCGACCGAGGTGTGCGCATAAGACTGCTGGTTGACGATCTGTATCTCGCCTCGCAAAGTGGTATCAGTTCGCAGGACATCTACTATGCGTCGTTCAGTGCTCACCCAAACATTCACATGAGAATCTTCAACCCAGGCCACTTTAGAACCGGTACCTTAGGCATCGCCAAAAATCTTGCTGGCAGCTTTGATGAGTTCAACCCAAGGATGCACAACAAACTGTTGGTGGCCGATGGCCTGTTTGCTCTAGTTGGCGGTCGCAACATTAGCGACGAATATTTCGGCATGGCAAAGGAGTACAACTTCCTCGACATGGATTTGTTGTTCACTGGAGTGGCGGTCGCTGATGCAGCCAAAGGGTTTGATTTGTACTGGGGGGCCGAGCGCTCTTACCCAGCCAAACAAATGGCACCGGCCAACAGTCTGGAGCTTGAAATGTTTCGATTGGAGCTCAGTAAATATCTCGATAGGGTCGAGCCGGAACTGCTTGGACATCCATTAGCACCGCAAACTTGGAATGCTTGGCTTGCCCAATTGCCCCAACGGATGCAACCAGGCCTTGGCTGGTATCTGCAAGACCCGCCAAGCAGCAGCCCCCAGCCAGAGCAGCGCATTTACCAACTGATGGCTGATAGTGCGCGCATGGAGTCGCTAAATTACGACAGCGTTTGGTATCTCACTGCTTATCTGATCCCCAACACCGCACTTATCGACGAACTAAAGCGGGACATCGCATCGGGCCGCAAGGTGCGTCTGCTCACCAATTCACTGGCGTCCACCGACCACACAGCTGTGTCCGCCCAATACGCAAAGTTTCGCGACCAGCTATTGAACACGGGCGTCGAGCTATACGAGTTTAACCACTACCCCGCCGCAGACGTTGCTAATCTGGCCCACGCCACTCAAGACTCGGGTTTTGTCAGTTTGCACATGAAAGTCGGCGTATTTGATGACAACTACTGTTATGTAGGCTCGCTGAATCTTGACCCGCGCGCCATGGATATCAATACAGAAAATGGTTTAGGGGTTGAGTCCAAATCCTTTTGCGGAGGACTGCGAGAGCAAGTCGCACCTTTGTTTGAGGGTGAGAATGCATGGCGTGTCGGTCGAGAAGACGACGGCCGCCTGTATTGGCAAAACCATCAACAGAAAACATACGAGCAGCCCGCTCGCAGCGCCTCACAGCGATTCGTAGAAAGCCTATTTAAGCTGTTACCACTGCAAAATCAATTCTAAGCCCGGTTTCTGCCTGTCCTGTAAATCAAAAGACGCAAAAACGAAAAAGCCCCAACCGTAAGGTTGGGGCTTTCGAAGATGGCGCGTCCGGGAGGATTCGAACCTCCGACCGCCTGGTTCGTAGCCAGGTACTCTATCCAGCTGAGCTACGGACGCCCTGTTTTCACTTACATCGACCTACTGTCTTTTCAGACTGAGTGCCATCATACCCATTTGCAACCGACTCTAAAGTCTAGAAGAAAATGGCGCGTCCGGGAGGATTCGAACCTCCGACCGCCTGGTTCGTAGCCAGGTACTCTATCCAGCTGAGCTACGGACGCCCTGTTTTCACTTACATCGACCTACTGTCTTTTCAGACTGAGTGCCATCATACCCATTTGCAACCGACTCTAAAGTCTAGAAGAAAATGGCGCGTCCGGGAGGATTCGAACCTCCGACCGCCTGGTTCGTAGCCAGGTACTCTATCCAGCTGAGCTACGGACGCGTCGATGGCGGTGAAGGAGGGATTCGAACCCTCGATAGGGCTACAAACCCTATACTCCCTTAGCAGGGGAGCGCCTTCAGCCACTCGGCCACCTCACCGTCGATGTGGCGCACATATTACTGTCTCACGAAAATAAGTCAAACCCTTTTTGGGAGAAAAATTTTAGTTGATTCGTTTTTGTGCATTTGCCGCTATCAACCGCACGAAAACACAGAATTGATGGGTATTTGCGCCGAATTTTGGGCACAAAAAAGCCAGCGTTTTGCTGGCTTAATGTTAGGCGTTGCCGCCCTCAGGACCATCGCCGGTTTTTTCCGACTGGATGCGCTGGTAGATCTCTTCACGATGGACTGAAACTTCCTTCGGTGCATTCACACCAATACGCACTTGATTTCCTTTTACCCCAAGTACGGTGACGGTTACTTCGTCGCCAATCATCAGAGTTTCGCCCACACGACGAGTCAAAATTAGCATTCGTTAGCTCCTCTTTTACGAATTTCGCCCAGCCAGCCTATAAGCCCTGGTCAGCTATGTTCCTAGTATAAGGTTAGCTTAGTACAAAAGCATCGCTTTCAAGGGATTATGGTTTAAAAAACCCACACTTACCCACCAAAATGACACATTTTTTCAACATAAGCCACCGCTGAAACACAATTTTGCGGTTCACCCCAACAAAAACCAGTTTGCTGGGGTAACCTTTTGTTTAGCGGTAAAAAAATCAAACCGACTTAGGCCAGTTTGTCCGATAGCCACGGAACCACAGATTCAAGTGCTGCTGGAACCTTGCTTGGCTCAGAACCACCGGCTTGGGCCATGTCCGGACGACCGCCGCCTTTACCACCTACTTGGGCAGCAACCATGGCGATTAGTTCACCGGCTTTAACGCTTGAGGTCAGGTCTTTGGTGACACCGGCAATCAAACTCACCTTGTCGCCTTTGCTCACTGCCAACACGATAATGCCGCTGCCTAGTTTTTGCTTAAGCTCGTCGACCATGCCGCGAAGCGCTTTCGGGTCGGCTCCATCTAGGGCCTTCACCACTACCTTAATACCTTTAACTTCGGTGGCATCGCCGGCCAAGTCAGAACTCGCAGCCGCTGCTAGCTTGTCTTGCAGTTGTTGTAGCGACTTTTCAAGGCCTTTGCTCTTGTCCAGCATAGCGGCTAGCTTGCTAATCACGCTGCTGCTATCGCCTTTGAGCATGGCAGCCACATCACGCAATTGTTGCTGCTCTTGTGCGACTTTATCCAGTGCCGCTTGGCCAGTTACCGCTTCTACGCGACGAACGCCAGCGGCAATACCGCCTTCCGAGGTGAACTTGAATAATCCAATGTCACCTGTACGTTCTACGTGGCAACCGCCACAAAGTTCAGTTGAGAAGTCACCCATGGTGACAACGCGTACCTGGTCGTCGTACTTTTCGCCGAACAGCGCCATTGCGCCGGCGGCTTTGGCTTCTTCTAGGTCCATCAATTGAGTAAGGACCGGATGATTGCGACGGATCTGACGGTTTACCGCATCTTCGACGCGATTTAGCTGCTCTGCGGTAACCCCTTCAAAGTGGCTAAAGTCAAAACGCAGGTACTCAGGCTTCACCAAAGAGCCTTTTTGAGTCACGTGCTCGCCTAGCTCGTTGCGAAGCGCGGCGTGTAGCAAGTGAGTCACCGAGTGGTTCAGTGCGGTGCGATGACGCGCCGGCTTGTTCACCTGAGCGTTAACGCTTTGGCCCACTGCCAACTCGCCACTTTCCAGTTGACCAAGGTGGCCAATGGCGTTGCCGTACAATTGAGTGTCGGTCACGACAAACTTAGCGCCATCGATGACTAATTCACCCTGATCGCCCACTTGACCACCAGACTCGCCGTAAAATGGGGTAGAGTCTAGGATCACCACGCCGCTTTGACCGGCGCTAAGACTTTCAACCGCATCAGCACCAGCAAATAGCGCCTTAATCTGACCTGCGCCTTCTAGCGATTGGTAACCGGTAAATTCCGAGCTGCCTTCTACCTTGATAGCCGCGTTGTAATCGGTACCAAATTGGTTGGCCGCTTGGGCACGAGCGCGCTGCTCGGCCATGTGTGCCTCAAAGCCTTCTTCATCAACGCTCAAATCGCGCTCACGACACACGTCAGCGGTTAGATCCACTGGGAATCCGTAAGTGTCGTAAAGCTTGAACAGGGTTTCGCCGTCTAGCTTGTCGCCTTTTAGGTTATCCAGTGCTTCGTTCAGCATGGCCATACCGCGATCCAAAGTGCGAGCAAACTGCTCTTCTTCGGCTTTCAGCGCTTTTTCGACGATGGCTTGTTGCTTGGCTAGCTCGTCGGCTGCCGGGCCCATCACTTCGATTAGCTTTTCAACCAAGGTGTAGAAGAAAGGCTCGCTGGCGCCAAGTTTATTGCCATGGCGAACCGCGCGACGAATGATGCGACGCAACACATAGCCGCGACCTTCGTTTGACGGCAATACGCCATCGGCAATCAAAAACGCACAAGAGCGAATGTGATCAGCAATCACGCGCAGCGATGCGTGAGTGAGGTCGTTAACACCCAGGCGCTCGGCGATGGTCTTAATTAGGGTTTGGAAAACGTCAATTTCGTAGTTCGAGTGAACGCCCTGCAGAATTGCGGCGATGCGCTCTAGACCCATACCGGTATCAACCGACGGCTTAGGCAGTGGCTCCATGGTGCCATCCGCTTGGCGGTTGAACTGCATGAATACCAAGTTCCAGATTTCAATGTAACGGTCGCCATCTTCTTCTGGGGTTCCTGGAGGACCACCCCAAATGTGCTCACCGTGGTCGTAGAAAATTTCGGTACAAGGACCGCAAGGGCCGGTATCACCCATCTGCCAGAAATTGTCTTTGGCACCAATGCGCGACAAACACGCAGGATCCACGCCGATTTGGTTGATCCAAATGTCTGCCGCTTCATCGTCTTCTTCAAAGACGGTAACCCATAGTTTTTCTTTAGGCAGCTGTAGCTCTTCGGTTAGGAAAGTCCAAGCAAAGCGAATCGCATCGACTTTGAAGTAATCGCCGAAACTGAAGTTGCCCAGCATTTCAAAAAAGGTGTGGTGACGAGCGGTATAACCTACATTGTCGAGGTCGTTGTGCTTACCACCAGCGCGCACACAGCGCTGCGAAGTGGTTGCTCGAGTGTAGCCATTGTCCTGCGCGCCCAAAAACACATCTTTAAACTGGTTCATACCCGCATTAGTGAATAGCAAAGTTGGGTCGTTATGAGGAACCAAAGAACTTGAGGCGACGCGTTGGTGCCCTTGCTGGCCAAAGTAGCCTAAAAAGGCTTCACGCAACTCGGCCGTGGTCATATTTCGCATGGATACATCCTGACAATTGGTGGCTCGGCTTGTGGTTCGCGAATCTGTGCAAGTGTGCGAACAACGAGCGATTATTTTAAAAAACGTTTCATTATAAGGAGCTGCTAGCAGGCTTGCTAGTGCCGCGGTGGGCTAGTCGTCATCTTTTTTGTTAAGCGCATAACGAATTTGCTCCCAATCGAAACCTCGGCGCATTAACTTTTGCTGAATTTTCTGTTTCTGCTCGAAGTCCATGGGGCGGCCGGAGCGCCATTCTTTGGTGAATCGAGTATGGGCTAACTCAAACCAATCGCAGTCGCACTCGAGCATGCCGTAATCGATGTCCGTGCTATCTAACTTGTGGTCGAACTTGAGCTGTTGGACGATGCGTTGCGGTCCATAACCCTTGTTGGCTTTGGAGCGAATATACAACTCGGCGAAGCGTTTTTGTGACTGCCAGCCTTGCTCGATTGAATGAGCCAGAGTGACTTGGATCTTATCGTACTCAAACCCTCGGCTTGTCAGCTTAGTGGATAGCTCAGCCAAACTGTGTTCCCGTCGACTTAGCAGCTGCAGCGCCGCATGGTGACATTCTTTTTGACCCAGCTGTTTGAGCTCTTTTTTTAGCGATTCGCTTTGCGGGTCTTGTGTAGTTTCGAGATCTTGATTGCCCTGCTCTCTGTCGTACTCTGCTCTATGAGCCTTTTTCTCGGAGTACTTTTTCTCAGAGTAATTTTTATTCTGCGGCTTTTTCTTGTAAGACTCTGTCGCAGCGTATGCTTTCTTATAGGGCTTAGTCTTATCAGATTCGCTAAAAGAGGGTTCGGCGTTCGACGAAGTAACGCACGGTTTGGCTCGACGACGGCGAGCTGGAGTCTTTTTCTTAGCGGTTTTAGCTGGTGCCGAAATAGGCTTAATCGGCTTTGCCGGCTCATTTGACTGTGCTTCTGGCGGATGCTCGGCCAAAATTTCCGCCAAGGTCATCACACCTGATTGAGAATCGGATGTTTGAGAAACAGAAAGGCTAGCATCCGCAGGGATACTAGCCTTTGAAGCGCGTGATTGTTTGCTCACAGCTTACAGTGCTGGCTCGCCTTCGGCCGACTCTTCTTCAGCCGCCTTGGCTTGTAGCAACAAACGGCTGCGGATCAGACCTTCGATTTCCTCAGCAATGGCTGGGTTTTCTTTCAGGAAGCGAATCACGTTAGCTTTACCCTGGCCAATCTTGTCGCCTTTGTAGGCGTACCAAGCACCGGCTTTGTCGATTAGCTTTTCTTTCACGCCAAGGTCAATTAGCTCACCTTCTTTAGAAGTACCTTCGCCGTAGTAAATTTGGAACTCAGCTTGTCGGAACGGAGGCGCAACCTTGTTCTTAACCACTTTAACGCGGGTTTCGTTACCCACCACTTCATCGCCATCTTTAATGGCACCGATACGGCGAATATCCAAACGCACTGACGAGTAGAACTTAAGCGCGTTACCACCAGTAGTGGTTTCAGGTGAACCAAACATAACGCCAATCTTCATACGGATTTGGTTAATGAAGATACATAGGGTGTTGGACTTCTTGATGTTGGCGGTTAGCTTACGCAGTGCCTGAGACATCAAGCGCGCCTGCAAACCTACGTGGCTATCGCCCATCTCACCTTCGATTTCGGCTTTAGGCGTAAGCGCTGCAACCGAGTCAACAATCACCACATCTACCGCGCCAGAGCGCACCAACATGTCACAAATTTCAAGGGCCTGCTCACCAGTGTCTGGTTGTGAAACCAGTAATTCGTTGATGTTAACACCCAGCGCTTCTGCATATACCGGATCTAGTGCGTGTTCCGCATCCACAAACGCACAGGTCTTACCGGCTTTTTGCGCTTCTGCAATCACTTGCAGAGTCATAGTGGTTTTACCGGAAGACTCAGGACCGTAGATTTCTACAATACGTCCCATCGGCAGACCGCCAATACCCAGAGCGATGTCTAGGCTCAAAGAACCTGTGGATACTGACTCAATGTCCAAAGCTGTGGCGTCGCCCAACTTCATAATAGAGCCCTTACCAAACTGCTTCTCAATTTGTCCTAGGGCTGCGCTTAGGGCGCGCTGCTTATTGTCGTTCATGAACGCTCTCCGATGAGTGGAATCTTTTAGTTGCTGACCAGTATACTGTACAGTCATACAGTATCAACCCCTGTATAAAAAATTTTTTGAGGAGCTCATTCTAAAGTGTGGATTCCTTTAACCACCAAAAACTAATAACAGTCATATCTCATCTGCCGAGCAACTTTACACAGTCGCCGATGGCTAATTATTTGCATCTATGGAAGGCCGCTTGAACCTGGCTCACCTCCTGAGCCACGGACTACGTGGCCTATGGCAAGTTCATTGGATAGACGGTTTAGATTGTTTTTGGGCTGAAATTGGCTTTCCGGATGCCACCAGAACATTAGCCGTCCGTTAATTCCTGTTTGAACCCAAGCAGTCCCACCATTTCTGTCTACCCATTGCTGAAGTTTGGCTCTTCCAACGGCTCGTCCATCAATGCCCGCTTCTATTGCGGGATCATGCGCACTAAGAAGCAAAATCTTGTCGACGTCCTTTTTTGAATAGATTTCGCGTATAGACTCCTTAGCAGATTCTTCTGCGTACTCATCAAGGATTTTTACCAAAGCAACTCCAGACGATACAGCGATTACGACAGGCGACTTACCTGCCCATTTTAAGGTCGTAAAAGCGGCGAGAGGTAAAACCAAGCCAGTCAGTATAGATGACATTAGAGCCTTCCTTTAGTGTAATTCCCCCCCTAAAGATAGATGTTCCGTGGAGGTAGTTGGCGCAACATGACGTGGTCGATTCAAAGCAACATGATAATTCACCAGACGTACTCCTTTAACGCACGAGCAGACTGTTCAGACAAACTCAACGGCAATAAAAGTGGCCAGTAATAAAAGGACTATCGCCAAACCAAACAACAGCCAAAGCCGCTTTGGGCGCTTCAGTTTAAAAGGTGGCAAAGTGGTCGGCAGGGCTCCCATTGGTATCGTGCCACTGGCTTCTACCCGAACCCTGCCATCGATTGCCGCTTTGATTAATGCCGCCCGTTTCTCGCAATAGCTTTCGTACGTAAGCTCGTTGCGAACGTATTTTAGATAACACTGCTTAAACTGGCTCTGGGCTGAATGACTCATAAGCTGATATCAATAACTATAGCGGAAAAATTATCCCTGGCACCGGCTCGCATGACTTCTGTCTCTATGGCCTGACAACAGGCTTGTGTTGACTCAATCTGCAGTAGTTGACTCATCGAAGTCTCGCTTAACTCTCTATAAATGCCATCAGAGCACAACAAGTATCTGTCCCCCGCTCTGAGTCTAACTATGCTGGGTTCCAGAACTAGTTTGTCATTCGCCCCAACAGCCTGTGTTATTACGTTTGACATGGGATGCGACTCGGCCTCGGCAAGTCCAATGTCCCCTGCTTGCAACAGCGTCTCCACGTAGGAGTGATCCCGAGTTAGGCTCTCCAGCTGACCATCTCGCAAGCGATAACAACGACTGTCTCCCGCCCACAACAAAAGCCCTATTGGCGGGTGAGCTAACATCACAATGACGGTTGTTCCGCTAATGCCTTTCCCACCATTGGCCTCGGCCAAAAGGTTTGAATTCACCCGTTGTAATGTCTGCTCTACTTGCTCTAACTGAGCTGTCGCATGGTCAGGGTGGATCTCATCCAATGCGGTCACCACCGCGCTGCTGGCATGGTCTCCCGCATTGTGGCCCCCCATACCATCGGCTACTACCCAAATTCCTTTTTGTGGCCTATCCAGAATAGAATCTTCGTTTACTTTCCTGACACAACCTACATTACAGACCGACTCTGAATGCCATTTCAGCTTGCCGTTAGACTTAGTGCCAGGTTTAAACAGAGATAGATTAAGGAAAGAGTTCATAATCTCCTCCTCAAGTTTTCGGCAGCCCGATTTAACGGCCCAATGCTTGGCAATAATCGTCCAGGTTCGAGTTGGTTGACTCCAACCTCATCATCAGCTTCCAAGCAATCCTCCGCACCAATCAATTGCCAATAACAGGTTGACTCTGCTGTTAACAAATCCGACCAAGGGCGACTGTTTTCCACGAAATCCAGCCGCTCGGTTTGGAGTTTGCGCTTTAGCTCGTCAAAGTCACTAGTGACAAGCACATCTTGCAATACATCATAAACTTGACTGAACGCCGCAAGCTCAGTGATAAGTACAGCTTCACCCACAGCTATCGCTGGCCTATCCACCATACTGCCCAGCAAAAATGGATAGCGACGGCCGACGCTGTCGGCACTGGCTGCGACACAGCCGACCATCACAATCTCGTCATTTTGCCAAGCCCAGTAAAGTACCCAGCCTTGCTCCGGTTCGAACGTCGCCAGCTCGTCCATTTGATCTTCAAGTGCCCCTCGCAATGGCGCCGGCAGCCAAGTCAGGTAGTCACCAATAGCGGGCAATTTACCGCTGTAGATTAGATTTCCAATTACCATGTTGGGCACCGGAAGTTTTGTAGGGTGCTAAACATCAAAGGGCTTGGGTCTTGGCTGGGCATTTGGATCAAGTCAAAACTCACTTGGCTGCCCGACAGAACCAAAGTTCGACGATACAATTGATAGGGGGAGCTTCCTTGACGTCTGGCACCGTAAACTAAGCGGAACAACGACCATGCGCCGATATGCCGAACTTCCTCTAAAGTCTCGCCAGCTTGGTTGTTTAAGCTCAGTCTGACATAGCCAGCATCTCCAGAAAGTGGCCATTGAGCGGTGAGTAAAGGCGACCGATTTCCCCCATGCTGAATCACTTGCCCATTCACATCTAGCTCGAGCCAACTGCCTTGCGGCGCCCGTGCTAACGCACTTTTCTGCAACTGCAGGGTAAACTCAAACCTTGGCTCACTAGCCCCCATAGGGTAAAAAAATTGCTTAATCTGGTGTGCGTCTGCAAAGGGGCGCAACCATGCGTCACCTAGTTCATTTGGTTCACGCCAACGCCAAGCCGAGCCTTCTTTGATAACACTGGCGTCTAAAAAGGACTGACTAAACCTATCCAGCGCCTGATCCGGCCCAAATAACTCGTGAAACTCAGCAATAGACAAGGCACGTTGACTGTTGGTAAGTGGATATTTGGTTGCAGCCGCTCGACATTGGCTTTGCAGCAACTGCAAAGCACCGCGCATACTATCGCCGATTCGACGCTCTAAATGCTCGCGCCCATGACTGGCCAACTGCGTAGAAAACTGACTGAAAGGTGCTGGTAATTTGGTTGAAAAAGTACGTAGCTCGGCCACATGACCTTGGAGTGACTCGCTTAAAGTAGGGTCGATAGGTTCATTCTGTGCAGAATCTAAAGATGCGTCCAAATCTGCTAGGAATTGCACCAATAATTCGCTCCATTGTGGCAACAGCGTATTTTTCTCGTCTCCCAATTCATGCAGGTCATTGAACCTACGTTTCATATAACCGTGCTGATACTCCACTACGCCGTAGTTCGAAGTTGAACTAGAGGGATCACTATCAAGACTATCCACCAGCTCCAACTGGGTTTGCTCCGAAATCAGCGCCAGCAACGCATTGAACCATTGAGGGTTCGTTGCAAGCGCCTGTAAATACTCGCGACTTTGCTGTGGGCTGGCTGGCATATTTAACGCTAGTGCATCAACCAAACTCTGCCAACGCTGGCTATATTGCTCGAGGTATAAACGATAGAGTTTTGGAGAATGTTGGCCAAAAGCTTCTGGTTTCTGCTCTATTGTGCCAAGAACCCACATCTCCTTTTCCAAGTCTTCCACTATTTGAGTCGCATTTTGTACGAAGACTTTGTCAAAACCCTCTTTGGTATAAAACCCGGCAATTTTCTGCTCCGGCAAGGTAGCGCTTTGCACAGCAAATGGGGGGGGCTCTGGATTATCAATAATGCTTTGCAGCAATGGCATATCAATATCCTGCAAGGCCGACGAAGCCCCAGAGCTTTCTAGCTGCATTAACAGTCGCTGCTCCAGTGGCACTTTAGACAAAGCGAGTCTAGAAACCGCAATCAACTGCAGGTTTTCGAGATCTGGATAAGCCAATCCACCAGCTTCTGCCAATGCGTTACCGTGCTTTTGGGCTGACAAGCTCGTTAATTTTCGAGTACTCCAGTCTCCCAAAGTCTTAGACTGCCAGCGCTGGCCACTGACTAGCATTAGGTAGGATTTGAGATTGGCAAATTGGTCATTTGCGCCAACATCGTCTTTTAGGGCTTGCTCGGCTTCCAACACTAAACGAGGCTGCAACACTTGTCTTAACAGCCGCTGATACAACTGATGATGCTGCTGTTTAATCGCCCGGGCTGACCAGTATGCAGCAATGGGGGCGGGCTCATCGATAAGTGTCAGAACTTCATCCAAAAGCTCTGTCACCTCGGTAAGCGGTGGGTTTTGGGTTAAGCCTTGAACCTTAATGTCAATTTTCTGCGCCTGCTGCTGGTGAAAATCAATGTAGGCATGCGCTCGACTAAAGCCATAAATCCCTCCAATCAAAGTCAGCATAAACACTACCGCAAGTGACGCTGCGCCGGCTAAGCGCCACCTTCGGCTTCTCGCCTCCGCATTTACATCAAAACTGGAGAGCGGCGATTCAGGCAACACTACTCTGAGCAGCAAATCTTCTAGGAAGTAGGATCTGGCATTAACGCTACTGAGCTCATTGCGACTCTTGTTTTCCCCCAACACACCGGACCAGCGATTGAGAAGACGGTCTATCGGTCTTCCTAGCTGAGTAGCGCTAGAGAAATAACATCCTCGCACCGTTTGTATACCGGCTAAACTGTCGGCAGCAAATGCCTGACGCAATATATTGGTCAACGGGACTTGCAGTTGCTGGAGCTGCCTTGGGAAGTCCATGATCAAGCCACGAGCAGCAATATCTTGACTGTCAGTTAGGTGTGAAGTCGAAGCACGGAAGCGATCGGTAATGATTTGTTGCCAGTACTCCTTGGCGGCTTCGAGCCACAGCTCTGGCTCCTGGCTCTGCTCCAAATCAAAAGTAAAACCAAATACTTGTTTGCGTTGTTGCCTGTCATAAGATTCGAAAGTCTCGGTAAATCCTGCCACCACATCGAGTTTGGTCAGTAAAATGTACACAGGTAATTTACCGGTAACCAAATCGCGAAGCTCACCAAGACGGTTTCGAATAGCCTCAACTAAAGCATTTTGTCGAGCTTCGTTTTCACTCAACAAGTCTTCGACACTGATCGTCAGTATCACCCCATTTAAGGGTTGCTTAGGCCTGTGCTGTTTTAGGTTATTAAGTAGTGCAGACCAGCCCCCTTGGTCGATGGCCTGCTCACTGTCTTGGGAAAAGAAACGCCCTGCGGTGTCCAGCAATACCGCCTCTTTGGCAAACCACCAAGCACAGTTGCGAGTGCCTCCAATACCCCTCATGCCGGACTGTTTGTCGTTTAACAGAAAATTGAGTCCAGAGTTTTGCAACGCTGTGGTTTTTCCCGAACCAGGGGCACCAACGATGACAAACCAGGGGATCTGAGTAAGGTCGATTTTCTTTTCAAGATCCTTAAGCTGAGACAGCCCTTGTTTAAATTTGGCTTGTACTAATCTTTGCTCTTCGTTGACCAAGGCTTCCATGCTATCGCTATCAGCTGAAGCCGCGGATATTTTGTCGACTAATGCTTGGCGATTACGCCGCTGCAAAATCTGATGAGTTATCACGGCAGCCACAAAGCAAAACAATACTATTGAGCACAGGAACAATCGACGGCTGGTAGCTCCCAAGGGATAAGCCTCACCCACCTGCCAAAGCGGCCCCAGCCACCAAAGGATGACTAACAGCGCCGACACGCCTATCAGGCTCACCAAGTAAAAAATTAAGTCATGCCGCGTCATAGCCCCTCCATGTGTCTGAGGCTAATCTCAACGCGTCGGTTCAATGCGCGTCCATCAGATGTGGCATTATCACCAATGGGTTGATTGTCTCCTTGCCCGATTGCAGTGATACGCTGACCGTCGACGCCAATATTCACCAGCTCGGTGGCTACCGCATCCGCCCGAGCACTGGACAAGGCCCAATTAGAGGGGTACTTGACTGTCCTAATTGGCACATTGTCGGTATGACCACTGACTTCTACCGGTCCTGGCAGCAAGTTCAGCGCCGATGCGATGGCGCTTAGGGTGACCTTGAAGTCTGTCGCTAAACTATTGCTTCCCGTATCAAATAACGCCCCATTAAAACGGACAATCTCCAACCCATCGCGTTCGGTGTACACCAGTTCGCCCGCAGAAATCTCTTCAGCAAGCAAAGTCGCTAAAGACATCGCAGGCTTCTGTGGAGGTGGGGTAACGCTTAGCTTTGCGATTTGTTGGGGGACTTCGATAGGGTCGATACGGTAGAGAGGGGTTGGCGCTGAAATTTGGGCGATGTGTTTAGTTACTGGTTCGGTAGCCAAACTGTTCCAAATACTGCCGATAAGGTAACCACCGATCAATAGCATGGCCATAACCGGCAAGGCCACCCACAGGGACAAACGGCTTAATTGCCGATTGCCTCGAAGTACAGTGGGTCGCCATTTGGGAGAAAGTTTGGCCTTTTTCGCGCTCTCCAACTCGACCAATTCTTCGCCGAAGCTATGGTAGAGCTTCTTGAGCTTTATCGAACCGTCTTGCTGTATTTTGTACTTGCCCATGAACCCAAGAGCTAAACAACGAAACAACAGGTGCAGCAAGCCTCGAAAACGCTGAGGCTCGGCTCGGGCATTAGTGAGCACGTTGAAAAAATACTCACCGCCGTTGCGCTCCTCGTGAAAGTAGTAAAGCAAAGTCCGCTGAGCCCACTTACCTTCATCTCCCCATGGAGTTCGCATGATGGCTTCGTCTAATAGGCAACAAAGACAAAAGTGCGCCGCATGTACCACATCTTTGTCTTCGCCTTTTGCAATCAAACCTTCTTGATATTGGGAGAGCCAAGTGCTGGCTTCGTCGAACACCATGTCGGCGCTCTCAATGGTATCAACATAGGGGATATGCCGAACGAAAGTTAAGATCTCCTGTGCCTCATCGACTAAGTTCATTCCAGAGGCAGAGTTTAAGCGTTGAAATTCGCGTTCCGAGTTTTCCTTCTCCAACGCTATTGGCTTGACACCAGATTGGATGAGAGTGCCTTCTCGTTTTGTCGAGCTTAGGTCAGCCATTGCGCTAATTTTCTCCGCCAACAGCCCACAGCTCGATGACTGTCGATTGCCATTCTTGACCTAAATGAAAAGCAAGCGCCGACGAATTTAACAGCTCATCCCACAAAGCCCCCTTGCCATCGATTTCAAAGTAAACACGATTTTCCTGGTAAGGGACTGAAGCTGGACTTGCCTCGATGTGGCTAATGTTTAGCCCTAACAGTTGACGCTGAACCAAGTCGCGAATTTTTTCGATAGGAGCCGCTTTGAGTTGTTCTGCAAAAGTCGACTTTACCGTGCTATCTGGCAAGTTGGAGTTAATTGCCATGATCAACTGATAACCCGCCACAGACTCAATTTCTTCCATGGTGCTTATCCAATAACCGTGATCTTTCTTGGTTACCGTCAGTTTGATAGCGCTGCTATTTTCCGCTTGCGCAAGTAACTTCATCAAGCGCTGTATCACTCGCTCAAAGCTCAGCGCCGGCTCATTGTGATCGTACTGGATGTCTTCGAGTTGATGGGCATTTGGTTCAAGCCAAGTTAACTCGCCTAAAAGCCCTGCGTAAAAACAAAATAGAGACTCGGGATGTAAGGTCGGTAACCCTTGCTGATGCCACAAGATAGCGCGAGCTTTGCTCAGTATTTGCAACAGCAGCAACGAGCGATGCTCCGTTTGCTCTGCAGTATGGCTATGCCTGGCCGCCAGCCCTCGGCGCTTCTGTTCGATTAATCCAAGCGGGGCGGTAAACCAACGTTCAGTGGTTTCCGATAGACCGCAGCTAAGCGTTGGCGGGACCCAGTTTTCGTAAAGCTCGACCGAGCCATCACTGCTAATGCTTTTTACCTTGGCAATAGGAAGGCCTATCCAGCCACTTCCCAGCTCGCTTGCTGGTTTTAAAGTGGGATTGAGTTGAGCCAATTCAAGCTCAGTCGACTCAGTTGAATAAGGTGTGACGTCTTTATGATCGGATAAAAAAGCCCTATAGCGCTTTGAAGGTTCATCCACATCTCTTGGGGCAATCTCAGCACCATCAAGCGTGCTAGCAGGCAGCGCAAGATATATGAGCAGATCTCGGCTATCGGGTTCTAGTCGATAAGGCGCTGGCAGCCCCTCGGCTTTAGAACAGCTAAACGGCGCCCCATCTGGCATCACACCACTAGCCCGTAGCACACCAATCTGCCCGGTTAACAACAAATCTCTATTCAGTTTAAGGTGAGAATACCCCCAACTGTAGGCAAGTAGCGGACGAACTCTGGCATCGACATACCACTCCGAGTATCGATTCTCAGCTTGAAAATGGGCACTTTGCAACAACATGCCATCGGACCAAACAACCTTTCCTGTCACTTTTGCTCCTTAACGCTTATTGCTATTAGTTTACTTTGAGATGATGGCGCTCATACCGTTTGACAAATTCCGCGCCAAAAGCCCGATTAAAATCATCATTCAGGCCATTGACTAACTCCGCATGAAGTTTTTGGTATTCGTTCCAACAGCGCGCTTCTTTGCTCTTGGCAAGTAATCCTGAACCTTGCTGGTCTATCGCGTCCGCTATCCGCTCTGGCGCTATTCCTTTAAGCAGTGCTTCAACGCTTTCCATCATGGCCGCCATCAAGGCAAGTTCATGTTGCTTTAAGTCATTAAAGACCTCTTCGACCGCCTTCTCTGGAGGCAAATAGCCAGGCTTAGGCTTATCCAACATGCGATTGATGGCATCTTCAAAGCTAATCGAAAACTTCAATGGATTGTTTTGCCCAGCCTGTAACATGGTGCCTTGTAGCCGAAACTCCCTTTTAAACTGTTCGCGCTGCTTTAGCAGTTCAAAGGTTCCCTCAAACAGAGCTCGCACCATCAATCCCATGGTCTGTGCATCGAGACCATTGTCCTGTTCAGTACTGCCTAACGATTGTAAAAAACCAGACTGCCAGTGGCCCTGCGCTGACCTTGCTGGTTCGGCTTGAACAGGCGCTTGTGCCGGAGAGGTGCTAGGCGGTTGCACGGATTCCGGCTCTAAAAACGCATCTAATGATTGTTGGGCTTGGGGGTCAGTTGCCGGCGGCTTCTGAGGTTTAGGCCTTTCGATGGGAGCCTGATGCGGCACTTTCCCGCCAGTTATTGAATGTTGCCGGTCGCCTTCTGGCGCGGCAAACAATCCCCCTTTAGCTCTGCCAAGACTGCGTTTCTTTGGAATTGCCGGTTCACTGACAGGGGTGGGAGTTGGTTTCGGCGATGGCGAATCAGCACGCAAAAAATGAGTTAAGCTTTCTTTATTAGGGGGATGGGCTGAAGCAAGCTGCCCCTCCACATCGGTAGCGGGTTGAGAGACTTCGCACGCAGCGACTTCAAAGCGATACATGCCGATATCAAAAGTATCCCCAGGGACTATTTGGGCGCCACTACCCTGCCCGACCGCCTTGCGACTACCGTTAATGAAAACGCCATTGGTACTGGTATCAGTAACTCGAAAATGTTCACCATCAAAACGTATCGCGGCATGCTCACGAGAGATCATCCGCGAAGCATCGTTCAAAGGCCAGTCGCAATCATTGCCACGGCCAATCACCAGCTCATCAAACTTTGATATCCGGACTTCAGTTAAAGCCAAGTCTTGTTTCGGGCCGGATGTGATGCGAATGATGATGTCGGTAGCCATTGCCATCAGCCCCCTATCAGCACCGTAGGGTAGCCAGCTACGATATTTCCGCCATGGACTGTCGTGTCCCCCACACGTACAGCAAAACTTCCGCCCACCATCACACTGGTAGACCCTTTGATAATGGTGTCAGGTGGCCCAACGCAGGTGCAAGTATCCCCTACCTTGGCCGCAACTAAGCCACCAATTAAAACCGTAGGTGCACCAGGACCAACGATTGGACCGCCTACATGGGGAATCGGCGGTACCCCAGGGGTCACCATTGGGCAAACGTGCATATCTGTTATTCGAGCTGCCATCATAGGCATTTTCCTAATATTTTCATTGGTTGTTACTTGTTATAGCACTCGGCGGCCAAGTCCTCTAATCGCCACTAAAGTGCAATACAAACCTCTTAATGGCTTTGCCAACTCAGATGCGTTCAGTTTGGCGTTGCGACGAATTAACGGGCCAAAATTCAATTTGTGTAATCGAGGCTCTTTGGGATTGGCCCCAGTTTCAAGCCAACGCCGAACAAACGTCAGCTGATTCAGAACCGAGCGGGAAACCTTATCCTCTCCGTTTTTTTGCACATGGATCCTCAGAGCTCTAATCAAACCCTTCACCGCCGACGGTTGCATGGTGCCAGTCAGTACATTATTCATGGCCACTCCCTTCCGGTGAGATTGGGATTAACAGCGGCTCTCCTGCGGGTAGAAAGTACTCTTCAGGTAGATTGTCCTGATCATCAGGCCCAGCCTCTGAGTCATCCAAACTAAAGAAGTAAGGAATTTTCGAACTGGTGCAGGCCAGTGCTGGGCCTTCTGGCGTTTCCACTTTGGTTACAGGCTCGTTGAAATCAATACCCGCTTGCTCGCTAACAAAGCTTGGCCCACCTAAAGCTTGAATCGCTACTTGCTTACGAGCTGCAACTTGTTGTGGTGAGCTTCCGGGCGCGGCTGCTAACTGATACGGGTCAACCTTGACAATTCCACCTCTGCGTCGTTTCTCTGGCGCTTTCTTATCTTTTGGACCATCGACAGATTTAGAGCCATCGGCTTCCTTAGCTTTCTTAGGCTCCTCTGGTGCCTTTGGGCTCGCCCCCGAGCCACTGCTTGCTCCACCGCCACTGTTTAGCGTCACCATAGGTCCCTGAGCAGCCACTCCTGCTGGACCAATCGTGATAAAACTTCCCCCGGCCTTTAGGGTGATTTGAATACCGCTTTCGATGACCATCTCGACGCCGCTTTGCAGGTGCATATTCATCCCAGACTCAATCGCAGCGTTCATACCTATCTTCAAATCAAATTTGCCTTGGGTTTGTTGAGATGAATCACCTTTAACCTGCTCAATCCGATCCCTTTTAATGTTTTGATGCAACTCTCCTAAAATCGATGATCTCAATGTGCCTTTTAGGTTGTGATGCTCATCCCCCTCAATGTCTGTAAAACTGTCAGTCCCCACGGTTCTATGCCATTCACTTTGCGCATGTAACACTATGGCTTCTTCACCGGCTTTATCGTCGAAGTGAATCTCATTGTTGCGGCCGCCATTTGGGGTCGAAAGGCTGCGATAGCCACTGATGTGGCGTTCATCTGGCAACTTCCAGGGAGGCATGCAGGCAGCGTTATAAACGGTTCCGGTAATCAATGGGTTATCCGGATCTCCGTCGATAAAACTGACCAACACCTCTTGCCCAACGCGGGGTAAATAAATGCTGCCCCAACCGTTTCCTGCAATGCTTTGCGCGACTCTTATCCAATGAGAGCTTTTTTCATCATTGTTGCCTTTGCGATCCCAGTGGAACTGGACTTTCACTCGACCATATTCGTCTGTCCAAATGTCATCATTTGAAGGTCCTACAACCGTTGCGGTTTGAATGCCTTGTAAGGAACGGAAAAATCGTCGAGGACTGCTGCAATAAGGCACATTGTTGGGCAATGCCCGAACATCGCATTGATAGTTTGGGGTGAGGTTGCCATCTCCCGATCGATAAGGCTCAACATTGAGAGAGTGACGCAGGTAAGTAACTAAGTATTCTTTGTTCTGCTCAGGCTCGATATGTTCGGTCAGAGCAAACATAAAGCCGCAACCCAGCCCGCGACAACTACCCTGAGCCTGCAGTGTCAGCGCCTTAGCCCGAATCGCATCTGATTGTAGTTGATTGCGATCAGCAACCGCTTGATACTCATTACCGCCATAGAAGGAGAAGCTCTCAAGATCATTGAGTTCTTGCGGACTATAAGCATGTATTAGATCACTTAAATCCGCCCTTGGGCGTTCAAAACTGTAATGTGAGGCTGAAAATCGACCACTAGAGTGCTGGCCTTGCCACTTCCAATTGCGAAAGCACTCTTCCTCTTTATCAAAGTCTTCTTGCCCAACCATGGGCACCGACTCGTAGCCCGGCATGGTTTTAGCGGCGACACCACTGTCGGTAATCACCATTTTGTGTTCGCCATTGTCATGGACAAAGTAGAAGTAAAGGCCGTCTTGAGCCAAAAGCCGACGAATAAAGTGCTGATCCGACTGGGCAAATTGAATGCAGTGCTCACGGGTCGGCAGCGTGTATTGAGTGCGCCACTCAGGCGTGCCAAAACTGTGTTCCTCTAGAATCGAGTCAACGATTTCTTTTGTCGTCTTCGATTGGAAGCAGCGACTATTGGTACGTTTACTTAAAAAGTAAAACCAATCCCTAAGGACTAACTGCACCGATAAGGTGTCATCATAGTTATGCTGACATTGAATTTGATCAACTAACGCATTGATATAACGTGTTTTTCCGTCTCTCACTTGCCAGCGGATGGTCATGGCACTGCCCAACAGGGACTCGAGTTCAGAACTGATATTATCTATATTGGCTTGAGCGACCACGGTTACACCTTCATCCACCTCCTCACTGATTTCAGCAGATATTAATCGCCATTCATGCTGTGGCGATTCAGATGCAATTTCTGCAAATCTTGCTTCGTTGCTGCTCAAGCCGATTCCCTCCTTAAGCCTGCCGCTCTTTCACGACATAATTACCCTCTTCCATGGTCATGGTGAGGTGGGTATCTGAACTTAAGCCCGGATGAGACAGGATATGCTGGCTGAGATTCCTAGATACATGTTTGGTAATCACCGCATCTAACAAGCGCCCGCCTTTTTCAGACAACTGGCAATGGTCACTTAAGCCATCTAGAACCGACGAGTCAATTTCTAAGGTTGCCCCATAATGCTGATTGACTCGGTCAATGATTTTATCCAGCTTCAAGTTCATGATTTGTCGTTGTAGGGCGACCGACAATGGCAGATAAGGAATGGCCGACATTCGACCAATCAAGGCATCGGGAAAGACTTCACGTAATGAGTGGTCAAGCAGCTCGCCTAAATGGCCGATGTCTATGTCTTGTTGCTCATTGCAATATTGGAAAATGGCGTTACTGCCGACATTGGAAGTCAGTAAAATCAGAGTATTCTTAAAATCGATGTAGCGACCTTCGCCGTCTTCCATCCAGCCTTTATCAAACACCTGAAAGAAGATTTCATGGACATCTGGATGGGCTTTTTCAATCTCATCTAACAGCAATACTGAGTGTGGCTTACGACGAATCGCTTCTGTTAACACGCCACCTTCACCATAACCCACATACCCGGGAGGAGCGCCCTTTAGAGTGGATACCGTATGGGATTCCTGGAACTCGCTCATGTTAATGGTGATCATGTTTTGCTCACCACCGTAAAGGGCTTCGGCTAAAGCCAAGGCAGTTTCGGTTTTACCCGTACCTGATGGGCCTGCGAGCAGCATCACGCCGACAGGCTTATTGGGATCATCCAATCGAGTTCTGGATATACGCACCACGTCAGCCAGTTGTTTTAACGCGTGATCTTGACCAAGGACCCGCTGGCCAAGATTGGATTCCAATTGTTTAAGTGCATCCATTTCATTTAGTTGCATTTTACCCGCTGGGATCCCAGTCCAATCGCTGACAATCGCAGCAACTGCTTTCTCGTCCACCAGCGGATAAACCAAGGGTTGTTCAGACTGAATCTCCCCTAGGCGACTCAATAAATCCGCGATAGTTGAGTCAGCCTCGCTAACTTGTGCGTCCTCATTCTTAATCGCCTCTAGACGTTCGTTTATCTGAGTAACCACCTCCTGCTCGCTCTGCCAACGGGCTGTGATTTCTTCTTCGTTGACCTTTAAAGACGCTAATTGCTCGGACAGCTCAGCAAAGTCTTCGGCGCTATGGGTGCCAAGGGCCTGCTCTTTTTGCACCAGAGCCAGTTCCGAATTCAAAAATTGTTGTTGGCGTTGGCAATCATCTAACGATGGTGGCTGGCAGCTTTGACTGGTGGCAACTCTGGCACAAGCTGTGTCTAACAAGCTAATGGCTTTGTCCGGTAACTGCCTGTCGGGTAGATATCGAGCACTCAATTCAGCAGCCGCTTGCAGCGCCTCTTTTTGAATAACCACTCCATGGTGCTTCTCGAGTACTGGGTAAAGTCCACGTAGCATGGCCACCGCAATATCCACCTCAGGCTCAGCGACTTTGACCAGCTGAAATCGACGAGTCAGCGCTGGGTCTTTCTCAATGTATTGCTTGTACTCAGACCAAGTCGTTGCCGCGACCGTGCGTAACATGCCCCTGGCAAGCTCGGGCTTTAATAGGTTGGCCGCATCCCCAGTCCCAGACTGACCACCAGCACCAATCAAGGTGTGGGCTTCATCGATAAATAGAATGATGGATTTATCGCTGTCTTTGATTTCTTGAATGACTTGCTTAAGGCGCTTTTCAAATTCTCCTTTCATGCTGGCACCGGCTTGTAACAGACCAATATCTAGCGCCAACAAGCGCACATTCTGCAGGGGCTCAGGCACTTCGCCGTCAGCAATTCGCTGAGCAAACCCCTCGACGACGGCGGTTTTGCCGACCCCGGCCTCACCGGTCAAAATGGGGTTATTCTGACGACGCCGCATTAAAATATCGATCATCAGTCTGATTTCGTCTTCCCGACCAATTACAGGGTCCATCTCACCAGCTTCAGCAACGGCGGTCATGTCTATGGTGTACTTGCTAAGTGCCGAGCCATCAGCGTCTTCGGTCGCTAAGCCTTGAGTTTCTGGCGCTTCATCTGCATCGCCTTCGCTCGACTGTGCCACCACATCGAGTAGCTCTTCGCTTAACTTGCTGGCATCCAATTGCGCCAGGGTGGTAGATAATCCCATTAAGGCGCCGCGTAAATCTGAAGACTGCAGAAGAGCCAAAAGTAAGTGTCCACTGCGGATCTTCTTATGGCCATAGGTAAGCGATGCCACCCCCCAAGCAAGCTCAACCGACTCATCGATCTTGCTGGATAAATCAGAAATCGAAGAAGCACCTCTTGGAAGCTTATCCAGACTGTCTGACAGTTCCTGTTGCACAACTTGCGAGTCCAAACCGTAGTGCTTCGCGATTAAATGCAGGTCGAGATCACCTTGTTGCCACAATTGATGTAACCAATGACTCAGCTCGACGTAGGGATTACCTCGTAACTTGCAAAAGTCCGTTGCACTTTGAAGTCCGCCATAAAGCGTCGGATTCAGTTTTCCGAATAATGTCACTCGAGATACTTTCGCCATTTGCTAAGCCCTTAGGTTCACTACCGCTGTGTTTACAATTCAACGTCGAGGTTACGAACTAACCCCAACCGTATGCTATTTCCCTTACTGCCAAGCCAGGCACTCATACCGAGGCGCTGCTGACCATTTAGACAAGTTTCTTGCTCGCTTTCTAAAGCATCCAGGCTCATACGTACCTGACAGTTTCGCCGCCCTGCAGTTGTTGCCGTCACAACTGCCATCATTGTTTGCCAACTCGAGCCACCAGGCAGTAGCTTCAAATAGTCATCCAAACTCGAGCAGGTGATATCAAATCTCACCGTTAGATCTTGGCTGTAAAATCGATTGCCAAGATGGCTGTCATTACCTAACACACTGCGGCCAAGCCGCCCTTGTAAGCCTTCTGGTAAAGGGAACCAATTGCCGACAAAATCACTGGCTGCCACGGGCATGCCTATCGCATCGCTAGCGATTGACTGCATCCGTTTACAGCTAAGCTCTTGGCTACCAATAATCCCGTAATACGCTCGTATTCGTTGCCACAGAGGTCGAGACTCTGAGACTTTTGTGTGACCCACCAAGCCATGCAAAATATCGCTGAATTGACTGTCATTGGATGGTTGATTTTGCTTCCAGGCTCGATAGAAAAACATCGCTGAGCGATGATTAAACAAGTTCACCAAACCCAGTAGTGCGGCGTTTTTGTCTTTTTGAATCTGGCTATGAACAAGCTCAGTAAAATGCAGTGGCATAGGCCCTTGACTGCCAAGAAGTCCATACACGGATTGAGTCAGTGCCAAGCGATTATTGGTAATCGCTCGGCAAGATAAAATGTCAGAAGCAGCAAAGGACATTGACGAACTTTGCCCAATTCGAACCGTTTCTTTACTCGGGCTAGTTGCCCTGCCAAATGCCGGCCCTTGTTGCTGAGACTCTATCTCGGACAATGCTGCAAACAAATCCCATTGCCAGGGCTCTGTAGTCATTTGAGTGAGTTGCTTCATAGCCTTGGCGCCCCGCCAAATCGAACCGGCCAGCAGTGGACCTCGCCTCGCTGCAAAGTGGATAAAGCCACCTGCAATAAACTATTTGCGCTTATGTAATGACGCAGAACTTTTTCAAGAAGCGAGCCCAATGCAAAGGCATCACCGTTGTCAAAGTAGTTCTCGTCCAACTCAATGCTGACTTTTAGTCCTCTGGCAAAACAAACCGGGCCCTTGGATGGCACTCGTTCAATCAAGGGGTCCGCCCCGACTTGCACGATCCCTTCTAGTAGCCTTTGCTCAATCCGCCCATTTTTAGGAGCCAACAAGGTTAATAATTGCTTGAGGTGTGCCGCGCCATTATCCCCAACCAAAGAACCCAAACTGAAGCCCAGCAAAGTGGTCAACATCCAAGGGGTACGGGCGTCAAATATTGCCGAAGCGGGTTGGCTCACGCCCTGCTTGGCTCGAATGGATTTAACCGGAGCACCCGTTAGCAAACTAAAATCGGTTTTGCCTCTAGAAAGGGGCATGTTTAGCGGTAAGTCTCCATTGGAGCACAAGGCAGTAAGGCTAAGTTGGCGCACGTGAGATAACTGTTTCTGATCGTTGTCGATGAGGTTAATAAACACATCGCTGCCCAGATAAGGCGCCCGAGCACCAGTTGTTTGCTTGCGCTTGGATATCAATCGTTGCCGGCGTTCAGTGCTGTAGGTAAGTGAACTAGACCCTTGCCAATGGCCAAACGGCCTGACAGTCTCTCGGCCAGTATCCTGCTCAAACAAGGCATCCACCTCCAACAATCGTATGATTTCGTAATCAGCCTGATTAGCAGGGTCAACCACTAGCGGGCTTGCCATTCGTTTGGGATCAAGCTTGTATGGGCTGAGGCGTTTTTCGAATAGGTTTACCGCCGGAGTAGCGTGCAAACGAATGTACTCGTTATTTAGAGCACCGACCAAACGCTCATCCACCTTGGATAAGACGAAAATTAAAGTGATCTGATTGGACGTGAAATCTCCCCAGTCAGATAGGCCCGTGAGCTTTACAAATTGGAACTTTTCTCGATAGGCAAAATACTCTTGTAGTAGTCGCAAGCCGCCAAACTGTCGCTGACAAGATTCGAACATGGCTTGATTGTCAGCAAAGCCATCCGCCACTAATCGCGCCTTTGTAAGTTGAGTGCTTTTGGGTAGCTGCGACGTATCTGCTATTCGGACTTCGCTCAAGTTGCAATTGAGGGCTTCGAACAATGCGCTGCCAAGGCCATCAAAATTGGGTAGGTAAAACGACAAGGCATCAAGCTCTAACTCTGACACCGAGATTTTATCTGGTAGGCTGAGGGTTATTCTGAGTTCAGCTCTGTGCTTAGATGCGCCGTTGCCAATGCCACTGTTCGGGCTTGCCAGTAAGTCCCGGTTTCGGTAGTCCACCTCAGCAATAACCAATGGGGTAAGGACAACATCGAAGCAGGTTCTAAACAAACAGCGTGCCGAACTGTCTTTGCTGTACTGCCCTTGCAATTGGGTTTTGGCTGGTAGTTTAAAACTGGATTGAAGCATGCCCGCTTCTGGCTCCAATTCAACAATGCATACGCTAGGGTTTGGTGCGGTAAAGCCTGGGAACAACAACTCAAATAGGTGCTGCGCCATTTGCGGGAAGCCAGCGTCCAACTTCAAACGGGTACGAGCGGCAAGAAAAGCAAATCCTTCGAGTAGCCTTTCAACGTAGGGATCGTCACAAGTAGCACTTCCAAGTCCTAAGCTTGCAGCATTGTTTGGATAAGCTTCAGCAAATTCCAAACTCATTTCACGTATGTAATTTAGCTCCTCACTGTAGTAGCGCATTAAGTGTTCATTCATGACTCTGTGCGCTCCGTGATAACGAAGGCCTCTTGGCTCAAATCAAACTCGGTTGCTAAGTTCAAATTCACGATTTCACCATTGAGACCTTTCATTTGAACATCGATTAGCAATGCCAGTGGCTCGGTTAAATCACTATCGGAGTTAGCATTTGGGTTAGCCACACAACGCAGACTTCGAGCAACTAGCCGAGGCTCGAAAGCTACGATGGCTGCCCCAATTTGCTTCTCAACATTTTCAAGCGGGATCCCGCAGACAATCTTTCCTGCAAAGTCAGCCACACCATAGTTGATGGTAGAGGTCTTAACTTGCGGATAGTCTGTAAGCTGATAGTCTTCCGGCAAACATGCTGTATTAAGCAAACGCTCAAGCTCCCCTAATACTGCACGCTTTAGCACTCTCGTATCTTCAAGATTTGCTGAAGCACTCGAGTCTAGAAAGCGTGCAAGAAAAGGGGACAAACGCTCGCACTCAACCACGCCATTTTTCATTGTGGTTGGTTACTGCTTATTTGCCTTGATATCAAATTTCACTTCTTTCTCGGCTTCTTCACCACCATCCTCCGTTTGAGGTTTGTACTTGAAATGGAAGCGAGCAAAGTTTAGCGAGATATTTTCTGTTAGCTTATCCTCTCCACCAGAACCACCAGTACTAACTGAAGTGACGATCAAATCTTCAAATTCGATGGTTATGTATTCCAGCGGGTCGTCACCACCAGCCTTACGACAAACCAAGGTCGCACTGGCAATGTGCTTACCATTGCAGCAATGCCGTAATAAGTTATGGCTGGCACTGTCGATCCATTTAGTGAATGAAATATCTTGGACATTGACCTTGCCGCTGCCGCTGCCGCCACCAATGTGAGTCGACCCTGACTGGCTACAACCCCAACTCCAGGCCAGTACATCGATTTCCCCACCATGAGTGTCATCCTCTGACTCACCTTCAATTCCCTCTATCTTAAAAAACATGTCCATAGCCATAATAAGCTCCTACCTTATTTCTCTTTTCCAGACGGTACTTTGGCTACCAAACGCAGCGAAGTTTTCAATCCTTCCAACTGGTAATGGGGCCGCAAGTAAAAATTAGCGTTGTAATAACCCGGGTTTTCTTCAATGCTTTCGACCACTACCTCAGCTTTTGCAAGAGGCTTTCTGGCTTTAACCTCCTCCGTTGAGTTTTTCGGATCACCATCCACGTATTGCACAATCCACTTTCGTAACCAGCGCTCGAGATCCTCTCGTTCTTTGAATGAACCCACTTTGTCGCGCACAATGCACTTGAGGTAATGGGCAAATCGATTGACTGCAAACAAGTAAGGTAAGCGCGCTGAAAGATTGGCATTGGCGGTTGCATCAGGATCAGCATATTGAGCAGGCTCTTGCAGCGTCTGAGCACCAATGAAAGCCGCCATGTCGGTATTTTTACGATGGACTAGAGATAAGAAGCCGTTCTTACTGAGTTCCGCTTCCCGTCGATCACTGATGCCAATCTCAGTTGGGCATTTCATGTCGACGCCACCGTCATCCGATGGGAATGTATGGGTCGGTAAACCTTCTACAAGGCCCCCAGACTCAACCCCACGGATCCTCGAGCACCATCCGTAGTTCTTAAAGGAGCGGGTAATGTTGGCCGCCATCGCATAAGCACTGTTGGCCCAGACATAATGACCACCCTCGTCATTACTGGTGCTTTCTTCGAATTCAAAGCCTTCGACCGGATTGGTGTTCGGCCCGTATGGAGTCCGAGCCATAAAACGTGGCAAGGTTAGCGCTAGATAGCGCGAGTCTTCAGACTTACGCAAAGACTGCCAAGCGGCATACTCAGGAGTCTGGAATATCTTGGTAATGTCGGTAGGGTTTGCCAACTCACGCCATGAGTCCATTTGCATCAAAGTGGGAGACGCTGCAGAGATGAAGGGCGTATGGCTTGCCGCACCGATCCGAGCCATTTCACCAAGCAGCTCAACATCTGGGGCACTGTGATCAAAGTGATAGTCGCCTACGATACAGCCATAGGGTTCACCACCAAACTGACCATATTCTTGTTCGTAGAGCTTCTTAAACACTGGGCTTTGATCCCATAGTACGCCTTTGTATTTCTTAAGATTTTTATGCAGCTCTTTTTTACTGATATTCAAAACCTTAATCTTTAGCGTCTCATCAGTCTCGGTCTTGTTGACCAAGTGAGCTAAACCACGCCAGGCACCTTCAACACCGGTAAAATCCTCGTGGTGAATAATCTCGTTAACCTGAGAGGTGAGCTTTTCGTCAATAGAGGTGATGAGTTTCTCTATGGTTGCAACAGAGTCAGAGCCAACAAGTTCGGTGCCACTGTCTTTCAGCACCATTTCAGCCAAGGTTAATACCGCTTCTTTGACCGAATCTTTAGCCTGTTCCGTTCTGGGTTTAAACTCCTTTTGCAGCAAGGAATCAAAGTCCGTAAACTCTCCCTGAGCAGCGGAGTCTTGGGGTTGCTCTTGCATTGGCGATTGGGGATCACTCATTGCTGTCCTCCTGGCCTGATTCACCTTGTTTTGCTGTGGCTAACAAGCTTTTCAATAATTCTGGATTGTCTATCGCCTTTGATAACAACTCCTCAGCACCACTTTTACCGTCCATATAAGTCAGCAAATTGGTGAGCTGACGACGGACTGTAAGTAGTTCTTTAAGGGCTGGTACCTGCTCAGCAACCTTATCTGGCTCAAAGTCAGACATAGACGAAAAGGTTAAATCTACGCTGAGTTTGTCATCGCTATCTGTGAGTTTATTCTCCACCTGATATGCCGCTCTAGGCGCAACAGACTTCATTCGCTCGTCTAGATTTTCCGCGTCGATTTCAAGTAAATCGCGATCTTGAATTGGCGGTGGTGGCTCTTTGGGTTTGCCCGAGAGATCAGCCATTACTGCCATAACAAACGGCAGCTCAACGGAGCGTTCTTCTCCGTAGACCTCAACGTCATATTCAATTTGCACCCTGGGGGCACGATTTCTGCCTATTTGCTTCTGGCCGCTATCCACTGTGTATCTCCTTCACTGGTTCTATATTTAACTTGCTAATCTTCTTTATCAGGCTGCCCCACCAAAGACTGAATGGTGCCGATAGCCTCTGGGCTCACTTCCTGGATAATGCTCATAAAATCCGCTTCCACCAGCTTCTCAGCCCTTTGAATAATCAAGGGCACTGGGCTGGATGGTTCAAAATCTCGGTAGTAGTCGCAAACTAGGTTTAACGCGCTGATGACTTGTTGGCGGCTGGTGATGCGATTGGGAAGTGACGTTGAATTTGGCGTTGGTGCCGCTGACGCTGCAGCTGGTGATTCAGGCTCGCTCAGCTCAGTTTGCTCTTGCTCCCTCGGGGATGGAGTGACCTTGTCTGCGTATGGTTGCCATAGCTGCTGAACCTCATTGAGAAGACTGGTAAACGATCCCAATGGTGGACAAGCATCTTGCCCTCCCAGCCGGTCAAGCTCACCAAGCAATTGTTCAACACCCTGCGAGGCTCGCTGTAAAACACTACTCAGTGCCTGAACACCCTCTGGGCCCATCGCGGCAACCGATTTATTTACCGCCATTTTTTTATCAGTTTTTTCGTTGTCTTCAAGACCCGCGATGGTGCCTTCAATCATCTGCAGATCGCGAAAAGAAAATTGACCTAGACGACCCCCATCAATTAGGACGCATCGTCTCAAAGGAGTGAGAAAGGTTTCCGAGCCTGCGAGGTAAGCCAGTGCCGAGGCCCGTTCAAAGGCGCCATCTTCGGGGTCTAGCTGAGGATGCATTGACTCCCAAAGTTCACCGAGCCAATTGTGGAGCACGTCTAACGATGCAAGGCCCGTGGCTCCCTCAACCATGATGTTGGCGCGAAACCACAAGGTTAATACTCTCAAGTCACGACTTTTTGAGCACAGCTCGAGCGCCCTGGACTGCACTTGCTTCCAGTTCACTTTCTTTTCTTCTGTGTTGCCTATTATCGAAGGGGTTGTTTGCTCAACCATGGCAAACAATTCGATAAACTCCTTTGACATACTCAGGTCAGGACCCGCTGGGTTTGAGTCATCTATCGACCCTAATAGAGCGTCCATTGGTTGTTCATTTGTCCTATAAAAACCATAGGCGCAACACCCTGTGCTGCCATTCAGTACGTCGGCTAGCCATCTGAAAAAGCACTTAAAAGCGCCTAATTATCTATGCGAAAGATAATTTCTAGATTCAAGAGTGTAGACCCATAAATCCGATACGGGTAAGAAAACCATGAAAAACTAATAAACCACTTGTTCGCGACATAAACCCTTTTGTCTTTAGGATTATCCCTCCTTGTCAATAACGAATTCTTAGACTTAACTTTGAGAGGAATTCACCTTCACATCCGATAACTGTAAGTTTTTGGGCAACTAATTTCGCATTGCACAGCGCGCTCTCTATGGACAAAAGCAATAACAAAATTGGGAAGTACACCATTACCTCTGAGCTTGGTAGAGGCGCGATGGGCATCGTCTACAAAGGCGAAGATCCGGTAATTCACCGTGCCGTGGCCATAAAAACCCTTGCCCCCCAATATCAAGGCCCAGAACACCACGAACTGCAGGAGAGGTTTAAACACGAAGCCCAAGCCGCTGGCCGTCTAAATCACCCCAACATCATCAATGTTTACGAGTACGGTGAAGATGCAGGTACTGCCTACTTAGCCACTGAATTTGTCGATGGAAAAACGCTATCAGAGATAGAAGATACCGATCAGGTTTTTAGCCCACGAGAAGTCGCTGAAATCGTCCTAAATGTATTGAATGCATTAGCTTATGCCCATCAAAATGGTGTGGTGCATCGCGATATTAAGCCGTCAAACATCATGCTAAGTAGCAGCGGCGAGGTAAAAATCGCCGATTTCGGAATTGCTCGTATCGAGTCGTCAGAATTGACTCAAATGGGTACGGTAATGGGCACCCCAGGCTATATGTCGCCAGAGCAACTCCTCGGAGAGCAAGTTGACCAAAGATCAGATTTGTTCTCGACAGGCGTATTGCTCTACGAGTTACTGATAAGGAAGCCTGCCTTTCGAGGTACCAATATCGCCTCGACGGCCTTTCAAGTGGTGCACACTGAACTGCAACCAATTTCAGAAATTGACCCCAACATTTCCGATGTCATCGACTCGGTTATCAGTAAGGCCTTGGCGAAAAAGCCCGATGATAGGTACGCAGACGCGCAGGCCTTCGCCGCGGATCTAAGCGCTTGCTTACCTGCTCTATCCTCAACCGCATCGGCTCAATCTAAGTTGGTCAGCAATGATGCAACTGTCATTCAAACCCCGCCAAGCCATCTAGTTTCGCCTGAAAAGTCACCGGAGACACCCGCCTCACCGCCCCAGTCAAACCAGCGAAAATCGAGCAAAGGGATTTGGCTTGGACTGATTGCCATAGCGGCGATTGGAGGTGGAGGCTTTTGGGGCAAAAAGATGCTCGACAGCGGTGAGCCAAAGCCGGTCCGCCAACAAGTGACATCGCCGACGGTCAAACCTCAAACTCAAGACCTAGCCAGCGCGGCTGAGACAGTGGACGCTCAAACTGAGCAACCTGGAGATACCATTCAGGACTGTCCCTATTGTCCACAGCTAATTGTCGTGCCATCAGGTAGCTTTCTCAAAGGCTCTCCGGATTCCGAGCTGGGACGGCTAAGTAACGAAGGGCCTCAGCATCAGGTGGATATTAACTACCAGTTTGCCGTGAGTAAGTTTGAGATTTCCAAACTTGAGTACTCCATATTTGTCAGCGACAGCAACTATCAATCCAACGGCTGTTGGGTTTACGACGGTGAGTGGATTGAAAGACCCGATCACGGTTGGCAAAAACCGGGGTTCGAACAAGATGACACGCACCCAGCGACCTGTATTTCATGGGACGATGCCAAAGCCTACATTAACTGGCTTACTCAAAAAACCGGCCACGATTACCGACTTTTGAGCGCCGCAGAGTGGGAGTTTCTCGCGAGAACAGGAAGCGACAATCCATCGTGCACAGTGGCGAATCTGGCGGACCAAACCGCCGCACAAGCCTATCCAGGTTGGACAGTACACAGTTGCACCGATGGCTTTGTGAATACCGCCCCAACTAGTGCCTTTCAAGCCAATGAGCTGGGTATCTACGGGCTTTCTGGCAACGTTTTCGAATGGGTCGAAGACTGCTGGAATCAAACTTACCAAGGGGCACCAACTGACGGTAGTGCCTGGTCAGATGGTGATTGTAGGCAGCGGGTCTTAAAAGGCGGCTCTTGGTTTAGCCAGCCGAATTTCGTTCGCTATGCTTTTCGAAACCACCTCAACAGCAATACTCGCGCCAGTACTCTGGGCTTTAGAATTGCCCGCACGCTATAGCGCTGCTTAACCGAGATTGGATACTAGGAAATAGGGAGAATTTGATGAAACCACAGAGCACCATTTTACTGATACTGTGCGGTGTCACCATGCTGTTGTTGAATGGCTGCGCCACTCGTACGCCAACCATAGCCCACACTCATATCGGTCATGCACTGGAGGGTTGGCACGACACGCCAAATCAAGCCGGACTATTGGTCACTGCCGAGCAAGCTGCGATCGTCGCCCATGACGCCGCAAAGGCTGCGGCAAAAAGCGACAATGATCTCGCGACCATCAAGCGCAATGTACAAATCGTCATTGACGCCACCATACGCAACGAACCAGTCCCGAAAGGTGCCGACAAATACGCCGTTAAGAATGCCCTAATCGATGCCATTAGCCACATAGATTTCGCCGCTAATTCACCGGATGCATCGGCTAATGTGAAAGCCTTATCTAAGATGTTGGCAGAAAAACTACCACAGATTGTAGAGCGCTGTGATTTGATTGGCGTTCTGGGGCAAGACATTTTGCTCGCCAAGTCCACCAATGAAGCTGCCCTGCTTACTCAAGAGTTGGTCAACCTCACTCGAGACAATTTATACGGCGCAGAAGCCTCCGGCAGCGCTTTTGGTTTAGCTCAGGTTCGGTCCGAAATTGAAAGCACTATCGCAGTGGAAGACCCAGCCTATTCGACCGTTGACCGTTGGTATTTGTTTAACCTAATCCAAATGCCATCAGGCGAGTGGTTATTTAAACAGTCAGATAAAGGCCATAGCGGGGACCACCGTGGTTATTAAACGGTTTATTTTTGTGACGCCCCAATTCTTATTCTGGGGCGCACTGGTGATATGCCTTTTTTGCAGCCGAGCGTACGCGGTTGAGTGCGACGGTTCAGCGTCCGAAGCTGCGATTAGCGCTTGCCAACAGCAGCTGGCTGCCGAACCCCGCAATACCGATCTCAGAATAAAGCTCGCTGATGCACTAATACTTAGCGAACAATACGATTCCGCCGTAGCCACCCTAAGCCAAGGCATCACCATAAGTCCGAGTAATCAGGACTTAAAAGACAAGCTTGCCCAGGCCAAGAGCATTCAAGAAGAGCAGCGCTATATTGAGCAGAAGCGACAACAAACAGAAGCCGCCTCCAGCCAACCAGATAGCGAAGCTAAGTTGCGAATGCACACCCTAAGATGCACCTCTCTGACGCCTGCAAGAGCATTAACTGCCTGCAATGATGGTCTGGCTATTGCGCCAAATAACCTTGAATTAATTGTCGGTAAAGCTGATGCACTTTTTGACTTGGGCCAGGTGACCAACGCCTTGTTGGGCTATCGACAAGCAGCTTCAATTGCCCCTTCCGATCAAAGTATTCAAACCAAACTGGCGTTGGCAAATTCCGCTCGACAAACCGTGGTAGACAGGTGTTTGGCTGAGGACGAGCAAGGCGCCTTGGCAGCCTGTGAGCAAGCCTTGATAGTGGGCCACCCCGATGAAATCCAAATACTAGTTCGTCAAGGAGAGTTATTACAGACCTCTGGCGAAACCGAGCAGGCGTTAGCAGCCTATCTGCAAGCTCAACAACGAGATCCAAACGATGAAACCATTAATGCAGCTGTCGCGAGTTTAACCGAACCGGTTGAAACTGAAGCGAAAATAACGGCAGCAGCACCAGCTCAGTCTCCTCAGCCTCAACCGGAAGAACCGCAATTGAGTGAATCTCCGGTGGATACCGTAGCGGCTACAATAGAGCCGCAACAACAGGATGAAGTCGTTCCACAGCCGGTCGCGCAAGAGCAAGCTCCCCCACGAAAATTTGACAATGGCCCTTTGAGAAATGGTGTCACTTTTTAGCGCGCTCAACCTAACATTTTTCGTCAAACGGCAAACTTGACGACCTTATTTCTGACTACTAGGCTTTGCTGAACTTCAGCGACAAGAAGAGCTTCTAGCTCGAACATCTAGCAATTAGATGTTGTATAGGAACAGATAAGCAGACGGAGTATGCAGTCGGCGACACAGTTTCATGGACCATGTGTCTCCAAAAGCTTCGGAATGGCTAATTTCATAGGCTTTTGAAGGTGCGACATGAAAGAACGGGCACGAGTCGGATTGTTTTCGACGCTAATGGTTTTCAGCGGTTACTGCTTTGCTTACCCTTCGAACTTCAGCACTAACTTTCCTAGCGATGATTTCTGGTTAAACAAGCACCAAGCTCCGAGTATGCGAAGCTGCCAAGGCTCTGGGTGCCATGACCTTTCAACTTCACATTCAGCCGCGCTTGATACTCGTCCCTCAACTTCTGCATCTGGGCCTATTACAGTATTGCCCAACACAGAGTTAGCCTTGCAGCTAAACCTCAATGCGGGTGTCCTTAGCAATAGCGGTAACAATACAGCCCTTTATCAGGTGGATAGAGAAAGCAAGGTACCTCAAGGGCAGCCAATAAGTTTGAGCGCTGGGGGGGGAATGAAGTTAATAGGGCCAGATACTCCCCCCAATGGCTCTGGCTTCCAGCTAATTCATTCGAATACAGGGGACAAACTAAAGTCTTGGGAATTTGATTGGACCAGCGATCCAAATCCCGGTTTTTTTAAGCTCTTCTCCTGCGTTGGCTTTGGAGAAGACTCTGCTAATTTAGATTACCTGCTTAACCCCGATCCTCAAGACCCAGTAGATGGGGTTAGAAACACCGCTCGCTGTTTAGTTACTTGTGTGGCTAGAGAAATTGTCGTAAATACGCCCCCTAACGCCTCTGGCACTATAGTAGAGGCAACCGAAGACGACGAGCCATTTCGGTTTAACGCCTGCCCGTTTGATGACCCTGGTGACGATCCATCCGTAGACTCGATACGCATCATCTCCCCAACTGTCCCATCCAATGGTTTTGAACGAGTCAATAATACAGACTGTGATTTTCGCTACACAGTACCGGAGCAATTTAATTCTCTTGGAGAAGGAGAAAGCGAGACAGTACGGGTGGACTACATCATTCAAGATGACTTTGGCGGTACTGCTTCAAGCTCAGCTCGTATCAATATCAATGGCGTAAATGACCTGCCAACCGGAATGGATATCAACATCTTTCTCAACGAGCCAGGGGTAGAGGAAACCCTTTCCTCAGAAGAGTTAAGCCTGAGCGACCCCGATACGAATGACCGCGTGTATGTGGTCAGTTATGACGATCTCCCCGGTGACTTTGCGCCAACCCTTCCACAAAACGGCGCAGTCGTTATTGACTCTGAAACCAATCAGATCAGTTACAACCACAATTCAGAAAGCGACGTTTATATCGACGAGTTTACCTTCTACATTGCGGACCGCCCGCCAACGACGGCTGATTTCGCCCGATACATCGTTGGCCCATACACTGCCAGAGTCGCGGTTAATGTGCCCAACGTAAATGATCCGCCAAGATTCCGCTCGCAACCATCAACTAGCGCAATCGAGGGCGAAGAATACGCCTATGACCTAGACATGTACGACGCTGAAGACCCAACCGGAGCAGGGCTGACTTATGCCTTAACAGGTCAACCTGACGGAATGACCATTTCAGCTAGTGGTGAGATCCGTTGGACACCGCCACAAACCAGTATGTTCGATTTTGAATATGGGCCAATTACCGTTACCGCCCGTGACCAAGGTGGCGACAACCAAGGCCCACAACAATCCGAGCAGACATTCTCGATCATCGTTAGCCCACCGGACCAAGACAATGATCGAGTTGCTGACTACGACGACAACTGCCCAGCACTCAGTAATCCTGGTCAGGACGACTATGACGGTGACGACATTGGCGATCTCTGCGACGAGGATGGCGACAATGATGGCATCTACGATGTTGCTGAAATTTTCAATCAGCTCAACCCATACGAGCCAAATGACGCCAGCCAAGATAAAGATGGCGATGGCTTGTCCAATTTAGAAGAATTCCTGACTTGTTTAGCCAATCAAGACCTTGATTGTCAGGCCATTTCTATCGACTCTGTTGGCCCTGTCATCAGCGCCGAGAATATTGAGATTGTATCAACGGGTTTGTTCACCCCAGTTGACCTGACAGCAACCGCCGTTGACAGTGGCCAGCCAGTGGGAGTGGTGTCCGATGCAGCTTCTTTATTCCGTCCAGGGCGTCACTTGGTCAACTGGAATGCTACCGATTTAGCTGGCAACACTAGCACCCAAGTGCAGCGACTAGATATCTTACCGATTGTCTCTCTTGGCGGTGGCCAGGTAGCCGCTGAAGGAACGACTGTGAGCTTCAGTGTAAGCATGAATGGGGTTTCACCAGACCCTGATGCGCCAGTACAAGTGAACTATACCGTTGGCGGAACCGCTTCAGAGGACGATCACACTCTCCAAGCTGGTACTGTTGAAATTGCTCCTGGGCAAGCCTCGGCTGAGGTTACTTTCGAAGTCATCATGGATAATGCCGCTGAAGACAACGAAACTGTTGTTGTCGATATCACCAGCCTACAAGGCAAAGCCGTGTTGTCGAACGAGCGCAGTTACACTGTGATGATAACCGACAACAATGTCGCCCCAGTTGGCCAAATAGCCATAACACAGGGCGGTTTGAATTTGGGGCGTTATGCCTATAAAGACAGAGGGCAGTGTATCGATGTAATGGCAAATGTGACTGATGCCAATGGCGATACGCTCCAATTCGATTGGAGTAGTAGTGATCAGCTACTGATTCAAAGCCCCTGCCAAGGTGCCCCAGCTTCTAATAACAGTCTCTCCATAGACGCTACAAACATAGCAGCGGGATTCTATCGATTAGAAGCACTGGTGAGTGATGGACAAAACGAAATCAAGTTAACCTCAATATTGGTAGTTGAGGATACGACTCCAGTATTGGGTAACACAGATTCCGACAATGACGATATCCCAGATAGTACTGAAGGCATCGAAGACAGCGATGGCGATGGCACCCCTGATTACCTAGACCCAGTAGACGCTGTTGCATTCCAGCCGCTGAGAGTATCCGCCACTGAAGAGTCGAGACTCACTCTAGTTCAGTCGAGTAATGGGGTGGCCTTGTTGGTTGGAGACGCAGCGATACTTGCCGGCCTGCAAGGCACAATTATTACGTCACAACAATTGTTTTCGGTAACCGATACTGCAGCGGATCCCGATTACGATTTGGTCGGTGACCTGTTTGACCTAAGGCTCAGAGGCCTAACTGATGCCAATCCAAGTGCCTCTATCGTACTGCCTCTAAAAGTTAGTGTGCCGCCCAATGCAATTCTTCGCACTGCAACCCCTGACGGCTGGAATACGTTTAGCAGTAGCTCGAGCGAAGTGATTCGCACCGCACAAAGGATTGACGGCGCCTGCCCTGCTCTAGGCTCAAGTCAGTACAGTGATGGTTTGCAGGTTTACGCTGAATGCTTGGAAGTATCAATCCAAGATGCCGGCGCAAACGATGCCGACCAATCTAAAAATGGAGCGGTTAGCCTGACCCTCTCCTTAGCAGTGGAAAAAACCGATACCACAACCACCAGACCAGAGCCACCGACAGCGCCCGAAGGCGGTAGCGGAGCCATGAGTATATGGTGGCTGGTTATTCCTATTATGCTCGGCGTTTATCGTCGCTATTTCAAAGGAAAGTTCTATGAAATGTAGAGCATTCACGCCAGCCTTTATTGTTTTTGGCGCGTTGGCCACTGTGCCCGCCCAAGCTGACGAAGCGGCAATTGAACCTGAAAGTCGTTGGTCGCCTGATATCCGACTGTCGCTTGGGCGAAATGACAACATTGGTAATGCTGAGCTTAAAAGAGACATAGTTGACGACAACTTTGCGACTCTATCTGCAGGCCTTAGCTATCGCTGGCCAATAACGCCTTTGCAAACCCTATCAATTAGGGGGTTTGCCGAAGCTCAGAGAGTGGAAGCCGTAAAGGACCTGAGTCGATATTCAGGCGGGGCCGAAATCAGTTATCGCTTTCGCTTCAATCCTATGCCCACATCATGGTCAATTACCGCCAATCTTTTTGCTCAGGTTGATGACTACCAAACCCATCGTCAGCGCGACGGCCAAATGTATACGGGCCAGTTGATTGCTGACAAACCCATATCTGATGTTTGGTCTGCTTCTGTTGGTCTGGAATACCGTCACAGAGACGCACATAGCGATGTTTGGGATTTACGCCGTACTCGAGGGTTTGTTAGTAGCCGCTACGAGTTTGTTCCAACTTGGTCGATAAGCGGGACCTATAGCTACATTGATGGTGATGTAGCGTCCACAACCAGAGCCATATTTCCCGATGGCACCCCAGCGGACGATATCTTTAAATTGGTGCAGGCAGCCGATGCCATCGAAATCGATCAGGCCTTTACTGCCGCATTTGACGGGATTTGGATTGGTTACCGGCTACCAGCAAAAACGCACACTTTAAAACTTGGTGTGGATAAACGCTTTGCCAACAAGTTGGTATTGGATTTATCGGCTATGCGAGTCATTGCCAATGCCAGAGGTGGTAATAAATACAGAAATTGGATCTTCGGTCTTTCTCTTCAGAAAAGGTTTTAAGCCATGCGATATTATTCAACAGCGGCAGTTCTGCTTTGCGGCCTTTTAGCTGGCTGCGGTGGCGAGGAAACCATCGAGAATCCACTCCAACCCACTCCAGAAGAGCTTGAGGTTTCTCCAAATAACTTCCTGCAGTACGTCAATAGAGGGCTTTATGACCCGCAAGTATTTGCCACCACGATTGACTCTGCAGGCTATGCCGAGGCCTATTACAAAGTAGTGGACGCGGATGGCAGCCGAACGACCTTTCCCGGATGGCAACAGGCCAACGGTTTTAATGAAGCTACCGATGTTATCAACGCCAGTTTTCGAGACGTCAATGACCTAGGCTATGGCCGAGATATGTTTGCCTGGAAGTGGCAACATTTGGATGCCAATGGAATGGAGTGTACTAACACCTCATTCTTCGTGGTGAACTATGTCGTCGAAGTGATCGATGGTGATGCATCAGCCTACGGGCCGCTGAACCTAGATGCCCTAATCGCCCAAGACAAAGACTTCCACTTTGGTACCAATGCGATTGAATTCAGTCCAATTGACATGAACGATTGCTCATCTCGCAAGATATTGAAGTTCTTCACTTTCTCCCCTAGCGGTGATCAACAGCGACTGGTCAAAGTGAATCTCGATGGTCGCGGTGAAAAATACATGCCGACCACCTGTATCATCTGTCATGGAGGCTATGCCTATCCTCCACTACCAAACGGAGAGTTTGATCCAGTGACTCTTCACTCTCCCCAGTTTGTCATGTTGCAGCCGGATACCTTCCAATACTCCGACATGTCCAACTATACCTATGCAGATCAAGCGCCAAATATTCAAGCGATTAACCAACTGGTCTACGATTCGTATGTTGAAGCTGGGCAATATCAAGACATTGGCAGTTGGAATAACGAGTTTGCCAAGGAGCGTATAGAAGCGGCCTATCAGGTCAAAACAAACGATGAAGGCAGTCCTGTATTCTCGGCGTACTGCCCTGATTGTATTCCCTCCGGTTGGCAACAAAACGACACTCGCCCCGAAGGTGTCGAGCGGCTCTATACGCAGGTTTTAAAGCCTCATTGCTTGGGTTGTCACAGCTTATTGGGTACAAATGCCGCTCAAGAGAGAGATAAAAACATTATCACTTTCTCAAGCTACGAGGCCTTTGCCACCTACGCTTCAGGATTAAACGTAGAACTACTCACCGACTACATATTTAAACGTGGAGTAATGCCAGCATCATTGATTAGCAACGATTCCTTTTGGAATTCTCCTGAACAAAAAGCCGGTCTGCTAGCGAGTTTTATCAAGGAGTTCGACGTCATTTCGCCTCAAGGTGAAATAACAACGCCTGGCTCAGCGTTCGCACGCCCAGGGGGGGACAGACGCCAGCCGTCTCCTGTCCAGCTTGACGGGAGAGCGAGCTATTTCAGCACAGGTTATCAATGGCAAATTACCTCATCTGATCCGTCTGCAAGCCTGCAAAACGCCGACACGGCCACCCCCACCCTAACCGCTGACGACGGAGCTGAGGTCGAGCTGCAATTGGTTACATCCAATAGCACCGGCAATAGTGAGCCCCAACGTTTCACTGTAACCATTGATAACTCAGCCGCAATCCCTACGTCGTTCCAACAAATTTACGATGAAGTGTTAAACGAAGGTCAGAGGTGCACGGTTTGCCATCAAAGCAATTATGCTTCAAATATGCCAGTTTACTATCTAGTCGAAGGGGAGCGGCAACTCAGCGATGTGTATCGCAGCGTCTTAGCCAGGGTCGATTTAGTTGAGCCAGAGAACAGCCTGTTGTTGCGCAAACCCAGCAATGCCCCATTACATGGCGGCGAAGAGGTTTTGCCGATTGATAGTGAAGAGTACCAAAAGGTGCTTCGTTGGATACGCGCTGGAGCACCACAATGATTTTGAGAGTTAACCACCATGCTGCAGAGCCTCGTTCAAAGCTAATAAAAGCCCAGGCTACTCTCTTATTTTGAATAGAAAATTAGTACAGATGGGTTAAACGATGGAAAATAAAACATTCTATGAGCACTTTAAAACTTCGCTAGACAGTATGGGCTTGCCCGCGCCCAACAATCTATTTAGCACCGTAACTACCGCGTCCTCTACAATCGGTACCTTAGCAGGGATCGTAAAAACTTATGGAACTAAAGTTACTATTGCAGAAGCCGTGCTAGCGGTTCCAGCCGGTTCAGGAGCAGCGGCAATCACCGCCCAACTTGCTAAAGTCATAGGTGCCTGCACATTAGCCTTTTATGTCGGAGCTTGCTTGGGAGCTTTGGCCTATGCTTCGGGCGAATGGACATCTGAGCGCCTATGGGCAAATAATGCGCAGGGCACTGCCGACCTCCTAGCCGTTGCAAAGAAACACCATATCGAGCTGGATGCAGAGCTTACCAGCCTCCTCAAATTTGGATCTAGGACGTTTTTGGAACGTAGCCACTATGCCGCGCAAGCTGCAGGCAGCAGTTGGCATATCGCCTAAACAAACGCTTTTATCTATCAGTAGCCTTGTCCCCCTATGTGGTGTCTGCAGCACGACTGCGCGTCGCTATCTAAATCACCAGTCACGATTGTTGAGTCTCTCCATGGGTAACATTTGGCGCAGAAGTAAATAACAAACAATGGAGGTTTTTGGCTCGAGTACAACTTTGATATGATTGCTTGGGTATACAGCACGCATAAGGAAGCTATTATTACTCAATTTAAAATTAACCAACTCGATTGGCGCAAACGTCGCCGCCCCAGTCAAACCCTTACCCCAACGCGCATTGAGTGCGAAGACTTTCAAAAAATACACAACCATTTCAGCAAAACTTGGGTCAGCTTTAACGACGGCAGTCACCGCCAAATGATCGGCCGTGTGGTACTAAACACTGTGACGCAAGAGTGGGAGCTCAACGCGTTATCCGCCGACGGTTTGTCGGTAGCCGCTACCCTCATCGAAACCTAGTTGGCACTTTATCCCCAAATCAATTCTCACAAAAACTAGTGAATAAACAGACTCTTGACTAAGCTGGAAGAACCAAAGTCAACAAGAGTCAACCCCCGTGGAATTTGATGAGATCACCAAAGTCCTCTCCATTGAAGGATTCATAAGCGTCACTATAGGCATCATTGTCTTGTTTGTTGGCCGACGCATTAACCAGAAAGTAAAGCTGCTGCAAGAGTTCAGCATTCCGGAGCCGGTGACCGGCGGTTTACTGTTCTCGATAGGCATTGGGCTTATCTACGCCTTTACCAGTATCGAGGTCAATTTCGATATGGGCGCGCGGGATGTGTTCTTGGTGTACTTCTTCACTACCATTGGCATTAACGCCAGTCTCAAGGATTTGGCAAAAGGTGGTTCACCCTTAGTGCTGCTTTTGGTGATAACCATAGGCTACATGGTGGTCCAAAACCTCACAGGTATCGGGGTGGCGACCGCCTTCGGTTTAGACCCTGCGGTCGGTCTGCTCGGCGGCAGTGTATCGCTTATTGGTGGTCACGGCACCGCCATTGCTTGGGCGCCAAAAATTGCCGAGGAGTACGGTATTACCAACGCTATGGAAATTGGTATCGCCAGTGCCACCTTTGGTCTTATTCTGGCCAGTTTAATGGGTGGCCCCATTGCTCAGTTTCTGGTTAACCGCTACAAGCTTGAAGGCAACGCCGATGAGCCTTTGGATGTCGGGGTTGACGACGAAGATAAAGAGGGCACGGTAACCGCCTTTGATTTTCTCAATGCGGTGCTGTCGATCCATATCTGCGTGGTGTTGGGCTTCTTGCTCAACGAGGGGATCGAACAGCTAGGTCTGCAATTGCCCTTGTTTGTAACCTGTCTATTCGCCGGGATTTTGTGTACCAATACTTTCCCGTCTTACCGTTCGCGCATCACAGGCACCACTTGGCCCTCGCGCACCCCAGCAATTGCGCTGATTGCCAACATGTCGCTGAGTACCTTCCTGGCCATGTCGCTAATGAGCATGCAGCTTTGGACCCTGATTGAGCTAGCCGGCCCAATCTTTGCCATTCTTGGCGCTCAGTTTGTGATTGCTGTGGCGGTCAACATACTGATCGTATTTAGAGTCATGGGTAAAAACTATGACGCGGCGGTAGTCTGCTCCGGCTTTGGCGGTATTTCGCTCGGTTCGACGCCAACGGCAATGGCCAATATGGCGGCCGTAACCGCCCGCTACGGTAACTCGCATTTGGCGTTTATTATTGTGCCTTTGGTGTGCGCTTTCTTTATCGATTTGGTTAACGCACTGATGATTCCATTCTTCTTGTCGAGCTTCGGCTAAAGCCTGCCAAATAAACACGCCAGCAAAACGCTTTCACGGTTGTTTTGCTGGCGCTTGCGCTATTGGGTTGCTCCAGTAGTTAGGGTATGATTTTGGTTTTGACGATAAGCCCTAATAACAGGAAGCTCTGTGACCCAAAGCGCCACAGTCGATCTCGACAAACAGACGCCCATGATGCGTCAGTATCTCGCCATTAAAGCCCAGCATCCCAACCAACTTTTGCTGTATCGCATGGGCGATTTTTACGAGCTATTTTTTGACGATGCCAAGAAAGCCGCCCAGCTGTTAGACATTTCATTAACCGCTCGCGGCAAAAGCGGTGGCAATGCTATTCCTATGGCTGGAGTGCCTTATCACGCCATTGAGGGTTACTTAGCTAAGCTGGTGCAATTGGGCGAATCGGCAGCGATTTGTGAGCAGATTGGCGATCCAGCCACCTCAAAGGGCCCAGTTGAACGCAAAGTCGTTCGTATTATTACCCCGGGTACCTTGACCGACGAGGCTTTGCTACCCGAGCGCCAAGACAGTTTGCTTGCGGCGATTTATCAAGGCAAACAAGGCTATGGCTACGCCACGCTAGATTTGAGTTCTGGCCGCTTTGTGGTCAACGAACTGGCAAGCGAAGAAGCGCTGGAAGCCGAGTTGCAGCGCACGCATCCGGCTGAGCTTTTGTATCCAGAAGATTTTGATGCCCAGCATTTGCTGCGCCCGTACAAAGGGGTGCGTCGTCGCCCGTTATGGGAGTTTGAAATCCAATCGGCGCGCAATCAACTCAACCAACAGTTTGGCACCAAGGACCTATCCGGCTTTGGTGTGGAGTCAATGAACGACGCTCTGTGTGCCGCGGGCTGTTTGATGCAGTACATTAAAGACACTCAGCGCACCGCCCTGCCCCATATTCGCGCGATTGTGGCTGAGAGTCAGTCTGACTTTGTCATTCTAGATGCGGCCACTCGTCGCAATCTCGAATTGACTCACAACCTAAGCGGCTCTGAAGCTAACACCCTTGCTTCTGTACTGGATAAAACCAGCACGCCAATGGGCAGTCGCCTGTTAAAACGCTGGTTACATCAACCCTTGACCGACCGTCAGCGCTTGGACGCGCGTCTAGATTCCGTGGGTGATATGCTCGATGGTCAGCAATTCGAGCACTATCAAGCGCCGCTAAAAGCCATTGGCGATATGGAGCGAATTTTGGCTCGAGTGGCGTTGCGCTCCGCTCGCCCTCGCGATTTGGCCAGACTGCGCCAAGCCCTAGAAACTCTGCCAGAGCTGCAACAACTTTTGAGCTTGCAACAAGCGCCAGGGCTCGCGAGTTTGTCTGAGCGTATTGGTGAATTTCCCGAGCAATTGGCCTTGCTCCAACAGGCAATTGTCGATAACCCGCCCATGCTGATTCGCGATGGTGGCGTGATTGCGCCTGGTTACAACAACGAACTCGACGAGTGGCGTGATTTGGCCACTGGTGCTACCGAGTATCTTAGCGAGCTCGAAGCCCGCGAGCGCGAAGAGACTGGTATCAGCACCCTCAAGGTGGGCTATAACAAGGTGCATGGCTATTTCATTGAAGTGTCCCGCGCTCAGTCTCACTTGGTGCCCATGCACTATCAGCGCCGCCAGACGCTAAAGAACATGGAGCGCTACATAGTTCCAGAGCTTAAAGCTCACGAAGACAAGGTGCTGACCAGTCAAGGCAAAGCTTTGGCATTAGAGAAAGCCCTTTGGGAAGAGCTGTTCGATACGCTAATGCCCGTGATTGGTCAGCTTCAAGCCTGTGCCTTTGCGCTATCTGAGTTGGACGTGCTTGCTAACTTGGCCGAGCGCGCTGACTCACTGGATTATCACAGACCTAATTTAACCTTGGTGCCTGGGATTGATATCCAAGAAGGTCGCCACCCTGTAGTCGAGCAAGTATCGACCGACCCATTCATTGCCAACCCGACTCAACTGTCGCCATCGCGCAAAATGTTGATCGTTACTGGGCCGAACATGGGTGGTAAATCGACCTATATGCGTCAAACGGCACTGATCGTGTTGATGGCGCACATTGGCAGTTATGTGCCAGCGCAAACGGCAGAGTTAGGCCCTGTGGACCGGATTTTCACCCGTATTGGCGCCTCAGACGATCTGGCCTCAGGCCGTTCGACCTTTATGGTCGAAATGACGGAGACCGCCAATATTCTGCACAACGCCACTCAGAAATCTCTGGTATTGATGGATGAAATTGGCCGCGGCACCTCTACTTACGACGGATTATCTTTGGCCTGGGCAGCAGCGGATTACTTGGCGAATAAGCTAGGCAGTATGACCTTGTTTGCCACCCACTACTTTGAGTTAACCCAGTTGCCTGAGAGCAACACAGGGGTGGCCAATGTCCACTTGGACGCGGTTGAGCACGGTGATTCGATTGCCTTTATGCACGCGGTACAAGAAGGCCCGGCCAGTCGCAGCTATGGTTTACAGGTGGCGGCGTTCGCGGGTGTCCCGAGTAAAGTGATTCACTCGGCCAAAGCTAAACTGCACCAGCTAGAAAGTCAGCCGCACTCGGCGACCGCAGCCATTGAGCCAAGCCAGCCTAGTCTTTTGCAAGAGTCGCAGGTGGAACAGGCGTTGGCGCAAATGGACCCAGACGATCTGACACCTAAACAAGCGCACGCTCTGCTTTATCAGCTGAAGAGCTTGCTTTAGGCATTAGAAAGCCCGCTAGTAGCAACTAGCGGGCTTTTTTGTTTCTGTCATTCCCAGCGAACCGTTTGTCATTCCCAGCTTGGCTGGGAATCCACCTAACTGCTATTTGCAACTGGATGGATTCCCTCCTTCGAGGGAATGACAGGTGAGTCGAGGGAATGACAGCAGCTGGTCGTGGGAATGCCAGCAGCCGACTTAAAACGCCAAGCTAGTCCATACCCACAACTTGTTGGTATCCACTTTACCAGCGGCCGAATCACCCGCCATGTAAGCAGCGTACTTAACACCAGCGGTCAGATTGTCGGTTAGCTTACGACTCAGTACCACATCCAACTCTTTACCTAAGTTGCTCACACCATCTTTACTCACATCGGCTTTGAAGTCGTGGTAAGTCACGCCCCAGTTGTGACCCTTGATGTTGCCGCTCAGACCCAGATACAAGTCCTTCAGACCTTGCTTAGGCGTGCCTAAGAACTGATCCGCCCAACCGTTAAATTTGTGCAGAGTCGCTAGTGGGGTTGCAAAACCATAGTTGCCATTGTCTGAGCCCAAGACTTCGTAGCCCAAGGTCACAGTCAGTGGCTTAAAGCTGGCTTTACCTTCTAGCAAGTAGTAGTTGGCTTTGTACTCAACCGCTTCTTTAACCGACTTTTGCTGAGCGAACTCGGCTTGATAACCCAGGCCAAAGGCGTCTAGCTGGCGCTTACCCGCCAATCGAATACCAAAGGTATCCAGGTTGTTCTTAGTGTTGTTGTCTTCTGCCAACAAGTAGCCATAACCACTGATTTTACCAATCGCAGTTTTGTAGCCTAAGTTAAACAAGTGGTCTTTAGAGTCAACATCGCGCACGTCAGAGAAGATGCGGTTACGCTTGCCAATGTAGGCATAAGTCGCGTCTAAGTCTTTGATTGGCGAGTAAACGAATGATACTGCATCAAAGGTTTGACGGTCTTGACGCCAGCCAACGTGGCCGACAAAACGTTGGTTATCCAGTGCAATTACCTGACGGCCAACACGCGCTTTGAACTGGTCATTCTTGTACTGCAAAAAGGCCTGATCCACTTCGGTGGTTTTCGGGTCAGCAATCACAGAGTACTCAGGATTACTGCCCAGAGCATCGTTGTACTTGTTAACGCCTGCAACTGGACGCGAGTCTTCAAACTCTACCAGGGCGCTAAAGCCGTTGAAGTCGGCGGTGGTATAGCCCAAACGAGTGCGAACGGTTAGCGCGTTGGCATTCTTAAGCGCGTTGTCCTGATCCACTCCCTCGTAACGCAAGCGCACATCAACCGAGGCTTTGCCTTCGGTAATGGCTTGAGTCAAAGTGTTGGCTTGTTCGGCGTTGGCTTGGCTGATGCCTGCCAGAGAGATGGCAATGCTGGCTGCAATGATGGTCGGCTTTAGCATGTGTTTTTCCTTGTAAAAAGACATTCTGAATTCCTGTCGAAGCGCAGTAGATGCTCTTTCGGCACCAAGATTGTTATCACGCTTCGCTACCCTTGAGGCGAATGCTAAAACCCCTTAACAAGGCGTTTTCAGATCTGTATCACACCAGCTATTAAATACCCCTTTTTGGTTAACACTAAATTACAAAGCGATCACACAAACCCAGTCGACTGAAGCTTAAGCGGTGATCACGCTCAACAAAAAAGCCAGCGCATAGCGCTGGCCCTTGTCGATACCTGCTGAGCTTAGAACAGAAGACTAAACTCAACACCCATGGTACGCGGCAGACCACGACGGGTCGTTGGCGAGCCGATCACCGCACCTTGTCCACCGATACCAATCAAGTACTTCTCATCGAAGACGTTGTTGGCGTAGGCTGCAAGCTGCCAATCACCTGAGTACGGCATATAGGTAATACGCGCGTTACTAATAGAGTAAGCCTTGATGCGATCCGCAGGACCCGCGCCTGACGAGTCAACCCGATCGTCAACCCATGAGTAGTCAAAACGGAAGGCCAAGTCGCCAGTCTCTCCCAGCGGCAAGTTGTAATCGGCCGCTGCGTACACCTTGTTCTTAGGCATAGAGGACAATGGCAAGCCAGTGATATCGTCTTCCGGACCTTCGCCTGGGAACAAGTCGTAGCGAGTGTACTTAGTATCAACGTAGCCGTAGTTGGCCAATAGGTTGAAGTTCTGAGTCACCGCCCAGTTGAACTCTAGCTCAAAACCCTTACCTTCAGCATCGGCGTTGCGAACGTTGTAGGTAGGTACTGCGCCAGAAGGACCAGACAGCTTAAAGGTTTGCAGGTCTTTGTAATCCCAGAAGAACACAGAACCATTAAAGCGAATATCGTTGTCTAGCCAAGAGGTTTTCCAACCCGCTTCGTAGTTCCAAACGGTTTCTGGTTCAAAGGCTGGATCTTGACCCAAAGAGTTAAAACCACCAGCTTTGAAACCTTGTGCTATCGAGGCGTACAACATGGCATCGTCGGTCGCCTTGAAGTTAACTACGGCACGCGGGGTCAGTTTGCTCCAGCTGTCGCTTTGCTTCTCACCATTAAACTGGTCGAAGAAGGCCAGACCGAAAGGAACGTTTGGAATACCAATTGCGTTCATACCCGGGGTGAAGGTGATTTCGTTTTGGTACTGAGACCAAATTTGGAAATCTTTCTTATCGTAGGTGTAACGCGCACCAAAGGTCAGGTCTAAGCGATCGGTAACGCTGTAAATCAAATCACCAAAGATCGCAGCACTGGTAAAGGTACCTTCATCAAAGGTTTGCTCTAACCAAGGCTTACCATAGTTGAGCGCGGCAATCTCCATTAACAGCAGGTTTGGATCCGCATAGCCAAGTGCTTCAGAGATGACAGGAAGTGCGGGACCAAGCTCCGAGCCCACGAGTCCCATCCAACCAGCACCTGCTGGAATGTTAGGGATCATCTCGCCTGGAATACCTGAGTCGTGCAGAATAAAGGTATCAACGGTAGCGCCAGTCAGTATTACGTCGTGTTGCTGCTTGGCTTTCTCGTGGCTGAAGTTAACGCCGGTTACCCAGTCCAACTTGCCATCCGTATTCGAGGTCAAACGGAACTCTTGGCTGAATACCTTGTTATCTTCGCGGTTATCGGTCGCGAAGTAGAAGCGAGGATCCGCAGAGCCGTCATCGTCTTGTAGGTTGTTTGCGTCGAACTGGCGGTATGAAGTGATCGAGGTGAAAGTCATACTCTCCATCTCGTGATTCACTTCCAGTGATGTGCCGAACAAGTCACGCATTTCGTTGCCATCGGCGTCAGTGGCCACTGGGCCAAATGGGTCAGCCGGAGCAATCGCGGCGTTGCGCGAAGCAATAATGGTTCCGTAGCGGTCAACTTTGTCGAACTCGGCACGGAAAATCACCTCAGTCGCTGCTGAAGGCGTCCATAGCAACGCACCACGTACCGAGCGAGTATCTTCTTTACCTAGGGCGTCACCGCCGCCAGCACGGTCAACGTAACCGTCTGACTTGTCGATCAGCGCTGATAGGCGCAGGCCTACGGTTTCGCTAATACCAAAGTTGAACATACCCTCGCCTTTGGTGCGATTGTAGTTACCCAAGGTGACCTTGAAGTTACCTTCGTTGTCAGCGGTCATAGGTTTTTTGGTAATAACGTGAATGGCACCCGCCACCGCGTTACGACCAAATAGCGTACCCTGTGGGCCTTTTAGAATTTCGACACGCTCGATGTCGTTGAAGTTCAGCTGAGCAGAACCCGAGCGGCCTGTGTATACGCCATCCACGTATACCGCCACGGCAGGATCTGAACCAATACCAAAGTCAGCGGTGCGAATACCGCGAATGGTGTAGCGAGGCTGAGTTACGCTGAGGTTGTTGGATTCCATGCCCGGGGTGGCAGGGCCAAGGTCGTTGATGTTGTTGGCGCCAAGTTTAACGATGTCATCGTTAGAGAACGCACTAATCGCGATAGGTACTTCTTGAATGCTCTGTGCACGTTTCTGCGCAGTTACTTCAATGACTTCAATACCTTTGGTTTCTTCTGCTTCGTCAGCGAAAGCAACCGGTGAAGCCCCTAAGCTCAGCGCAGCGGCAACCGCAAACGCCAGCGAATTCAGCGGCATAGCGCCGGAGTTCTGTCCCTGTTTCATGTCTTGCCCCGATGGTTAGTTGTTATATTTGTTTCAAGCAATGCTTGTTTAATTATTATTGTTATCAGTTGAGTATTTACTCACCAGTAACATTAACATAACAGCTAACACACAAAAGGGAAGTGTTTTTTAGCGAGTTAGTTGCACTAATGTACAACTAACTCATTAAGGACAGATTTGTACTAACTCAGCTAAACAGTTGATCGGCGACGAAGGGGTTGTTGCGACGTTCTTCGGCAAATTGTCCTTCTGGACCATGACCGGGAACAAAGGTTACCTGCTCTCCCAAAGGCCAGAGTTTTTCACGGATAGAGCGAATTAACGCGGCGTGATCCGATTGAGGAAAATCGGTGCGACCAATAGAGCCACAAAACAGCACATCGCCCACCCAAGCTGTTTGACTTTGTGGGTGAAAAATAGCGACATGTCCTGGGGTATGTCCTGGCACATGGACCACATCGAACTGGTGCTCGCCCAAAGATAGAGTGTCACCATCTTTTAAGTAGCGAGTCGGAGTAAAAGACTCAATTGGGTCAAAGCCAAACATTTGGCTTTGCTGTCCTAAACCGTCCAGCCAAAATTGGTCCTGCTCGCCTGGGCCGATAATATCTACCCCGTATTTGGTCGCCAACTGACTAGAGGCACCTACGTGGTCTAAATGTCCGTGAGTTAACCAAATCTGGGCCAGTTCGACACCCGCTTTTTCAATCGCTTGGGAAATTCGATCAGGGTCTCCGCCGGGGTCCACCAAGGCTGCCTGCTTGGTTTGTTCGCACCATATGAGCGAGCAGTTTTGCTGAAAAGGGGTGACAGGAATGATTGTGTACTGCAAAGACATAGAAAGCGGAACTCCCAAAACTTTTAAGGCCCCCAGCATAGCTGATTCAACCGCCAAGATCATGACCCGGTGACTGTTACCTTGCTATCAATTGCCCATGTTATTGAGCCCAAATACGAAAAAGAGCAAAAACCCAAGGGTTTTTGCTCTTATGCGCTAGCTAACAATGTGAGGTTTTATTCCGCGCGGAATAGGGTCTCCACCGATAAGCCTTGGGCACCTAAGGAGTCGCGCAAGCGACGCAGGGCTTCGACTTGAATCTGACGTACTCGTTCTCGAGTCAAACCAATCTCGCGACCCACATCTTCTAAGGTCGATGGCTCGTAGCCCATCAGGCCAAAGCGACGTGCCAACACTTCTCTTTGTTTTGAGTTGAGCTCTTGCAACCACTTAACCACTGACGACTTAATGTCTTGGTCTTGTACGCAGTAATCAGGGCCAACCGAATCGTCGTCGGCAATGATGTCTAGAAGCGCTTTGTCTGACTCACCACCGATTGGCGTGTCTACCGAACTAATTTTCTCGTTCAGCTTGAGCATGCGCGACACATCTTCCACTGGCTTGTCTAATTTGGCTGCGATTTCTTCGGCGGTTGGTTCGTGGTCCAACTTATGGGCCAACTCGCGAGCGGTGCGCAGATAAACGTTAAGCTCCTTGACCACGTGAATCGGCAAGCGAATGGTTCGCGTCTGATTCATTATCGCGCGCTCGATGGTCTGACGGATCCACCAAGTCGCATAGGTTGAAAAACGGAAACCGCGCTCTGGGTCAAACTTCTCAACTGCGCGAATCAAGCCCAAGTTGCCTTCTTCAATAAGGTCCAACAAGGCCAAACCGCGATTGTTGTATCGACGCGCAATTTTTACTACCAGACGAAGGTTACTTTCGATCATGCGGTTGCGTGATTTCTCACAACCTTTCAGCGCTTTACGAGCGAAAAACTTTTCTTCATCGGCACTTAATAGAGGGGAAAATCCAATCTCACTCAAGTACATTTGAGTGGCATCAAGATTTTTCTGAAGGTCTTCCTGAGTGCGCTTTTCAGACGCAGTGGTTTTTGCCGGCTTTTTCGTTTCTTTTGCCGCTTCGGCTTTCCTAGCCTGTTGTTCAACCGCTGCTTCGATGACGGTTGCTTCAATATCGTTTTGGTCAAAGTCGGTAACTGCAGACTCCGCCGCGTTGCTTTTTTTGTGACTCATACTTAGTGTCTCCCGTGAACACTTGTACCCAGATTGTTTAATGCACCTTTACGGCCTCCCTGTTCCTTTGCAAAAAAGCTCTACCATGCAGTTGTGATAAATCCTTCACGATTTAGGTAGAAAATTAAGGGGATTCACTGATTGTCCGCGAAAGCGAATTTCAAAGTGCAGCACCACTTGATTAGTGCCTGAACTCCCCATATCGGCAATGCGCTGCCCTTGTCGCACGGTTTGCCGATCTTTAACCAAAATTCGGTCATTGTGAGCGTAGGCACTGAGGTAATCATCGTTATGTTTGATGATAATCAGATTACCGTAGCCTCGTAAGGCGCTTCCTGCGTAGACTACCCTGCCATCCGCAGACGCCAAAACCGCGGTCCCCCGCGGTGCGGAAACTTTAATACCGTTTCCACCTTGCTCACTAGAAGTATACCGACCGACCAGCTTGCCCTTTGCTGGCCAAATCCACGCACTGACTTTCTGTGATGCTGCCCTTGGGTCAGTTTTGTGGATAACTTGGTTAATATTTTGTTGACTTCCTGTAACAACATACTCCTGCGTAACAGGCTTATCAAGATCTTTTTTAGTTTTTTCTGAACTAGCCTTTGGCGCACTCGAATTTGAAGCTATCTGTTGTTTTTGTTGACTTTTTTGTGAAATTCTCGAGTTCGAACTAGCGTTTGAAGAATTAGAATTTTTGCTCGAAACTGCCGGTTTCGGCGCGCTACCACGCAGCTGAATCACTTGCCCGGGACGAATCACATAAGGTGGGGATAACTGGTTATTTCTGGCCAGCTGACGGTAGTCCTGACCCGATGCAAAAGCGATAGAATACAGAGTATCGCCTTTTTTCACTTTGTAGTTTGAGGCTGACAGACTGCCTCTATCCTGACTGCGATACACTTTTTTGGTGGAGATTTCGGTCACTGGCGCTGGGCGGTGGTTTTGAAAACTACAGCCCACCAAACTAAACACAAGGCAAAGTGTCCAGACCCATCTCAGCATGCGCTATTCCAGATCACCAGCGATTAGAGGAACAAAACGCACCGCCTCTACCGTGGTACGGACAAATTCATCGCCGCGTCGCTCGATCAACAACAAGGATTGCTGCCCCTCACCCACGGGAATGATCAATCGACCGCCATCGGCGAGCTGGTTCAACAAGTCCTGTGGCACAGAGGCCGCCGCCGCAGTCACCATAATCGCATCAAAGGGTCCTTTGCTAGCCCAGCCTTTCCAACCGTCGCCGTATTTAAAGCTGACGTTGTGAAGGTCTAGCTGTTTTAGGCGCTTTCGCGCCAAAATCTGTAAGCTCTTGATGCGCTCAACTGTGGCTAGTTGCGGTACCAACTGAGCCAGAATGGCTGCTTGATAGCCAGAGCCTGTACCTATCTCAAGCACACTCTTAGGCGAGTTTTGCAGTAACAACTCGGTCATGCGCGCCACTATGTAAGGCTGAGATATGGTTTGTCCCTGACCAATGGGTAGCGCAGTATTTTCATAGGCCTTTAGCGCCAGCGCATCGTCGATAAACATGGCTCGCGGCGTTGAAGCAATCGCCTGCAACACTTGCGCATGAGTAATACCGGCTTGTGCCAGTGTCTGTGCCAAACGTCGCCCTGCGGCAGTGGCTAATCCTTGATTCATTCAGCGATCCATTGTGCTAACTCAGACAAACGTTCATACGCGGTCAAATCCACCCAAAGTGGGGTAATCGACACATAGCCTTGATTGACCGCGTCAAAGTCAGTGCCCTCTCCTGCGTCTTGTTGCTCGCCAGGAGGGCCTAACCAGAATATTTCACGACCGGCAGGATCCGAGGTACGGATCATTCCTTCGGCCTTGTGACGAGCTCCTAAGCGCGTCACTCGAATGCCTTTAATTTGCTCTAACGGCAAATCCGGCACATTGACATTGAGAATTTGGTCTTTGGCCAGCGGTAAGCGCTGCATCTTTTCTACCAGCTGCTTGGCGATTTGCGCGGCAGTATCAAAATGGTTTTTGCCAACCAGGGATATCGCCATCGCCGGCAGCCCCAAAAAGCGCCCTTCCATAGCCGCGGCGACGGTGCCCGAGTAGATGGTGTCATCGCCCAGATTCGCGCCGTGGTTAATGCCCGCAATAACCATCGCAGGCTCTTGCTCGCACAGCTCGCGGATCGCCAAATGAACACAGTCGGTCGGGGTGCCATTGACCGCAATAAAGTCATTTTCCAAGCGCTGAATTCGCAGCGGATTGGTTAAGGTTAAGCTGTTTGACGCCCCCGAACAGTTGCGGTCCGGCGCCACGGTTAACACTTGGCCTAATTCAGACAAAGCGCTCGACAGCGCTTTGATTCCTTCGGCATTGACGCCGTCATCGTTACTAACCAATAAATTCATGGATTATTGTTACCCGTTTTCATTCGGCTTTTCAATGGATTGAGCGTCAACATAGGTAGTAATTTCACGTACTACCGCAGTGGCAAACGCACCGGCTGGCAGCACAAAACTCAACTTTAGCGTAGCGGCTTGCGCATCCCACTCATACTGAAAATTTTGCGGATGCAGTAGCAATGGCCGCCGCTCTTGCTCAAGCCCGTATTGAGCCAACCCTTCAACCAACTCTGGACTGGCATCGCCAATTGCCCGTTCTAATGCTAAGGCTTGGCCTTGGCTGGCCAGTGGCCCTTTGCCCCACAGCGGTGCCGACAGTTGAATGTCTTGGCTATCCAAACGCTTCTGTAAGGTTTGATCCCAAGCTTCTGATTGGAAGTAACTTCGCGAGCCGCTGAGCATCAATGCATCACCATCAATCCCGGCAACTCCATGCTGAGCAATACGCGCACTGACGCTCAAATTGAACAGATACGCTCGCGCCGCCGATAAGTACATGCCGCGCTTGTGTCTGTCTTTGGCCTTGCGCCCTGCAAACATCTCATAGGCTCGAGTCAGGTTGTTGCCGTTTTGGCCAAACCTTTGTTCGCCGAAGTAATTGGGCACACCATGCAGCTCAATTTGCTTTAAACGCGCTTCGAGGTCGTCGTTGGCCACCACATCGCGCAGCAACAACTCAAACCGGTTACCCGCCAACGCGCCGGTACGCAGTTTTTTGCGGTGACGAGTGTGCTCTAGCACCTGAATTTGGTCGGTGTTTATCTCACTCCAATTGGGCTCATCTTTGCCGGGAATACGCACGCAAAACCATTGTTCGGTCACCGCATGGCGGTCTTTTTGACCCGCCACAGAAACGTCTCTTGGAGGCACGCCGGCAAAGCGGGCAATCACCTTTGCCACGTAGGCCGTATTTTGGCCTATTTTGCGCACATACAAATAGTGGTGCTCGCCCTCGCCATCAAAGCTAAAGGGCAGAATCTCGCGTACCTGAAAGTCGCTAGGCTCACTTCGCAACACCGCTGTCGATTGTGGCGGGGTTTGCAGGTAGCTCAGACTGGTCATATCCATTAGGCTGACTCCGCCATCAGTAATACCGCGGCCTCACAGGCAATGCCTTCTTTACGGCCGGTGAAGCCGAGCTTTTCAGTGGTGGTGGCTTTCACATTCACACAGTCCATGGCTAGGCCCAAGTCCTCGGCGATGTTGGCACGCATGGCATCAATGTGCGGTCGCATCTTTGGCGCCTGAGCTATGATGGTGCAATCCAAATTGGCCACTTTGAAGCCCTTGTCCAGAACCAGTCGATAAGCGTGCTTTAACAAAGCTCGACTGTCAGCGCCTTTGAATTCCGGATCGGTATCGGGGAAGTGCAATCCTATGTCACCGAGTGCCACCGCCCCTAATAAAGCGTCGGTTAGCGCGTGGAGCAACACATCGCCATCGGAGTGGGCCACTAGGCCCTGCTCGTAGTCAATGGCGACGCCCCCCAGAATAATCGGCCCGTCGCCACCGAACTTGTGTACGTCAAAACCTTGGCCAATACGCATCATGAGGTTTGCTCCTGAGAAGATAAAATAAGCTCAGCTAAGGCCAAGTCTTGCGGGTGAGTAATCTTTAAATTGGTCATGCTATCCGCCACTAAACCAACACGACCACCAGCCCATTCGATGGCTGACGCTTCATCGGTGATAGCCACACCTTGGGCTAGCGCGTCAGACAGCGCACGATGCAATTCGAGTAATGGGAAGCATTGAGGCGTTAGCGCGTGCCACAGGCCATCGCGCGGCTCGGTTTTCGCCACATTGGTGCCATCGTTACTGCGCTTCATGGTATCGCGCACCGGTGCCGCTAAAATCGCGCCATGCCCTTGTTGCTGACAAAAACTCAGTAAATCGTCGATGGCTTTTGAGGTTACGCAAGGGCGCGCCGCATCGTGTACCAGTACCCAGGTCTGCGACGCTTTCTCAGCCCCCAAGTGTTCTATGGTGGCGGTTAACGCATTGAGTACCGAATCGGCGCGCTCGGCACCACCGCTGATACGAGTGACTCGGTCGTCTTGGGCGCAAGCTTGGTCAGCGTAGTAGCCGTCACCATCGCTAACTGCGCACACCACTTGCTGAATCTGCCCATGGGACAATAAGCGGTCGATGGTGGTTTGCAGTATGGTTTTAGAGGCGATGGGCAAGTACTGCTTTGGACAGTTTGCTTGCATGCGAGCACCAACACCAGCCGCCGGCACAATCGCTACAACTGAGATGGTATTTAAAGCGTGTAATTCAGAACTAGAGCTTGAGGTCATAGTGGGTTTAGCGAGTCGAACGGCACTCAATGCTTATTGGCGGGCAGGACGATTGATGACCCGATAAAAGGTCTCCCCGTCTTTGACCATGCCCAGCTCTTGACGGGCGCGTTCTTCGATCGCCTGTGAACCTTCTTTTAAATCTTTAATTTCGTTGTGTAACACCTGATTGCGAGCTTCCAGTTGTTGATTGCTCGCGCGCTGCGCCTCGATCTGCCCTTGCAGTTGAAAGTACTGCGGCAGCGAGTTATTGCCAAACCATAACCGGTATTGCAGCATCAACAGCAGCACCAGCAAAATCCCTAGCAAACGCTTCATGTGTGTCTCACATTCCAATCCATCCAAATATGATCACTCAAAGCACTGCAAAAAGAAAGTGATGCACGGCATTTCATGACCCTCATCTAGACCAAGTGTCAGTTTGTGCTTCGATTTGGCCAAAAAAGCGCTGCTTGCCCAGTTGGCTAGCCCTAAGTCACTGCGACTCTGGCTCTGCTTCCTCGAGCTTGTAGCAAGCGCTCAAAATTGCTGAACATATCAAAAGCCAGACATAAAAAATGCCAGCGACCGCAAGGTCACTGGCATTTCAATTAACGCTTAACTAGCCGTTAGAAAGTAATGTTAACGCCACCAAACACGCGACGACCAATTACGTCGTAGATTGGGTTAATGGTGTAACCAGGTGGTACCTTGTCAAACAGGTTACGGAAACCACCGTACACGCGAACGTTGTCACCGAAGACATAGCTTGCCGACAGGTCATGAGTCGTAATCGACGGTACCCAACCAGGGTACAAGTCTTCAGGTGAACCGCCACCTGGCGATACATCATAGGTCACTGAACGGTCAACGTAACGCAAACGATAGTCAACAGTTAAGTCATCCAGCGCGTAAGTTGCACCGAAGCGACCTTCCCACTTAGGATCGCCAACCTCGCCATCTTCAACGTTGATTTCGTCAGGACGGTCTTGGAATTCAAACTGTTCGCGTTTCAGCAAGTGAGCGGCGAATAGGTTGAATCGAATCTCACCCACACCATTGACACTTGCCAAGTCCCAGTTATAGCGAACTTCAGCATCCACACCACGAGTGTTTAGCGCCGCGGCGTTTAGGAAGCCGGTGCGAACCAACTCAATATCGTTGGTGGTTGGGTTACGAATGATGGCACCACAGTATGTTTGGTCTGGGCCACCGGTTGCATCGACACAGTTATCTGCGATGTCTTGAGCCGCAACTTCGATGATCGCGTCTTCAATCTCGATATCGTGGAAATCCAAAGTGACCGAGAAGTCGTCGATAAAGCCTGGCGTCCAAACTAAGCCCACAGTTGTCGATTTCGATTTCTCTGGAGTTAGCTGATCGTTACCACCAGATAGAATATCGACACTCACGTTATCGTTGGCTTCAAAGCCTGGAGGAATGCCCAAGGCCGCACAGTTTGCTGCGCGATCCGGATCGTCACTAATGTTGTCCGCATCACATGGATCAGACACTCGAGCAAAGCCCGGTGACAGAGGACTAAAGGCTTCGTTCAGGTTAGGCGCACGAACCGCTGAACCGCGAGTTGCACGTACTCGAACTGACTCGATAGGCGCGTAAATCAAGCCCACTTTCCAAGCGTTTACGTTGCCTTTCACGTGTGAGTAATCCGCGGTACGGTATGCACCGTCCAAGGTCAGCTCGTGAGCGAAAGCCAAGTCAGCTAGCAATGGTACGCTAACCTCAGCAAACAGCTCTTTCACGTCGTACTTGGCGTTTTCGTCCGGCGTTGCCGCACCCGCCAGTGCACCTGATTTGGTTAGCTCATCAGTAATGGTACGAGACGTCTCTTCACGTTGCTCGTAACCCAAAGCGAATGCCATAGGGCCACCAGGCAAAGAGAACAGCTGTGCTGAGTCAAAGCCTAAGCTGGCACCGAAGACTTCCTGAGTGATTTTATCCTGACGAGTGGTATCAGCAGATACCCAGTCTTTGGCTTCTTCACTGGCCTGATTAAAGCCAAATGGGTTGTAAGCCACACAGTTACCCACGTCAACAGAACCCGCATCTGGGTCGGCACAAACCGCTTCGCCAGTGGCTGGGTCGATAACCGAGTTAATGGCTGCCGCAATGTTATCCGGAATAATGTCATTCTCGGTCACACGTACGTTGTTGGTTTCGCCGTAAACATAGTACAGCTCGTAGTCAAACTCGGTTTCACTGATACCGAAGTAACCGTTAAAGCCACCCACAAAGCGGAAGGTTTGACGGTCATTGGCGGCAGAGCGGTTGCCCAGCTCATCAAAGAACTTAGCCATAGAAACCAAGCCGGTGCCACCGAGGCGGTCGCGCGCTTCTTGAGTCAAGAACGCATTGTTCTCGACATCAACGGTGATGTTACCGAAGCGGAAGCCTGGCTGGAACTGCTGCTTGATGTCGGCTTTGGTGTACTTAACGTTACCAAAGGCGTTGATGTTATCGTTCAAGGAGTAATTGAAAGTACCCCCGGTGTTAATACGATTCACCTCAGGGAAGATGTTTTCGTATTCTTCGGTGAAGAAGGCGGTGTCACAGCCGTTCGGGAAGTTACCAAAGGCAAAGCTGTTGGTGCCTTCACGAACACACTGCTCACGAACGTTACCTTGATCGTCAAAAGTAAATCGAGAATCGGCAAATGGGTTCATCACACCCCATTTGTTGATCATTTCTGAGCCCACATTAGGTACGCGCAGACGATCTGGAATGCCGTCTTCCTCACCACCGTTTTCAGGGTTGGCAATGGTACCCCAATCTTGCAGCTGCTTGAGGTCACGAGACATGGTTTCTTTGGTTTTTTGTACGCCCGCGTAAATGCTTACGTTGCCGTCATCGTTCCCGGTACCAACCACGAAATCAAAGCCATGGGTGCCGTAGTTATCAGTCTCGGTTGAGCGCGAGCCGGTGGCGTTAAATTGAAAGCCCTCGAAGTCCTTGCGCATAATCACGTTGACTACACCGGATACCGCATCCGAACCGTAAATCGCCGATGCACCACCGGTAATGATCTCAACTCGCTCGATAAGTGCTGATGGGATGGTCGACAAATCCATTTGTGACGAGCCTGGCGTACCTGCCACGTGACGCTTACCGTCAACCAAGACTAGGGTACGTTTGGCGCCCAAGCGACGTAAATCGGCAGAACTGATACCCGCCGCCGCGTTTGAGTTGGCGTTACCCGCAAGAGTATCGGTTGCACCGATAGCTGGCAGCTCGGCCAGAATGGTACCCAGATCTGTGGTACCAAACTTCTGAATTTCAGATTGCTCAAGAACAACGATAGGAGTTGGGTTGGATAATTCGGTACGCGCAATACGCGAGCCGGTAATTGCAATGCGTTCAACTTCTTCTTCCGCGTTCACCTCTTCGGCGAAGGTTGCGGTCGACATCAATAGCGCTGACAATCCGCCGGTAACGCAGGCCACGCGGATGGATTTTGCCACTTTACTGATTTGCATATCATTTCCCTATATAAGAATTTGCCCTTAAGGGCTTTGTTATAAGAATGTAAACGTGCGCAACTGAGAAGTTACATCTTCAACGGGTAGATCGCAATAGCTAAATTAACGGCTGGCAAGGGTTTTTGGGCGGGCGCAACCACACCTTGATCCCAATCAATATTTAACTGACTCGATTACAAAAATAATGAGAAGAAATAGGCGGTTAATCTTAGATTTTGGCGTTTAAGCGCTTGGCAAGAAAAGCGACCAAAAATAAACTCTGGGACAGCACACGACTCATAGCAATTTTGAGGCGCAGTAAATCCAAGCTCATGCGACGCTGGTTTTTTGAGCGAACCAGAAAGAGGCTTGATTGAATCATTACAGGATCGCAACAAAGCCGCGAGGCATTTGAAACTTGGTGAACTAACTTGACCAGCAGGGAATCCGAGATCTTAAAGGCGAGCTTGATTGAACGCTGATACCAAGCGCTTTAAAAAACAAAACGCCCAATACAGAGCATTGGGCGTTTAACAAAGGTCGAGAAGAAGCCTCCCTTCTCTAGCTTTTTACAAGCCGAGTAATTACTGGCCTTTGACTTCGCTTAGGCCGCGATACGGGGCTTTATCGCCCAACTGCTCTTCGATGCGCAGCAACTGGTTGTACTTAGCCACACGATCAGAGCGACACAGTGAACCAGTCTTAATTTGGCCCGCTGCAGTGCCTACCGCCAAGTCAGCGATGGTCGCATCTTCGGTTTCGCCAGAACGGTGTGAGATAACCGCGGTGAAACCTGCGTCTTTGGCCATCTTAATCGCGTTCAAAGTCTCGGTCAGTGAACCGATTTGGTTGAACTTGATAAGAATCGAGTTACCAATGTTCTGCTCGATACCTCGAGTCAGAATCTTGGTATTGGTTACGAACAGATCGTCACCCACCAGTTGGATTTTATCGCCTAGGATTTGCGTTTGGTAGGCCCAACCGTCCCAGTCTGACTCGTCCAAACCGTCTTCAATAGACACGATTGGGTATTGAGCCACAAGCTCAGCCAGATAGTCAGAGAAACCGTTGGCGTCGAACGACTTGTCTTCTCCGCTTAGTACGTACTGACCGTCTTTGTAGAACTCAGAGGCAGCGCAGTCCAGTGCTAGGGTTACGTCTTTACCTAGTACGTAACCTGCGTTGGCGGTGGCTTCTTTAATCACAGCCAGAGCTTCAGCGTTAGAGGCTAGGTTAGGCGCAAAACCGCCTTCGTCACCCACAGCAGTGCTCAGGCCACGGCCTTGCAGTACTTTTTTCAGCGCGTGGAAGATTTCAGCACCCATACGCAGACCTTCGCGGAAGCTAGGGGCAGATACCGGCTGAACCATGAACTCTTGAATGTCGACGTTGTTGTCGGCGTGCTCACCACCGTTGAGGATGTTCATCATTGGCAGTGGCATGCTGTATTGGCCAGCTGTGCCGTTTAGCTCGGCGATGTGAGCGTACAAAGGCATGCCTTTGGCAGCAGCAGCGGCTTTAGCAGCAGCTAGAGAAACCGCCAAAATCGCGTTCGCGCCTAGGGTTTCTTTGTTGTCGGTGCCGTCCAAATCAATCATGATTTGATCTAGTGCCGCTTGCTCGCGCGCATCAACACCAACCAAAGCTGGAGCAATCTTATCGTTTACGTTAGCAACGGCGGTAAATACGCCTTTGCCTAGGTAGCGAGCCTTGTCGCCGTCGCGCAGCTCAAGGGCTTCGCGAGTACCAGTAGATGCGCCGCTCGGTGCAGCCGCCATGCCAATAAAGCCACCCTCAAGGTGAACTTCGGCTTCAACAGTCGGGTTACCGCGCGAATCCATGATTTCGCGACCCAAAACTTTAACGATGTTTGCCATCTTGTCCTCGAATCTTGTTTGCTAAGTTTTTAGAAAAGTGTTTTTAAAAAACACTTTGTAAAGTAATTCGTTTTTTATAATAAAAACGCCGCAACGAATGCGTTGCGGCGCGTTTGAAGCCTTACTCTTCGTCGCCCAAACCAAACTGATTGGCAGCGGCCACAAAGCCTTCAAATAACGGGTGACCGTCTCTTGGGGTCGAGGTGAATTCCGGGTGGAATTGACCGGCGATGAACCAAGGGTGGCCAGGAATTTCGATCATTTCCACCAGCTTCTTATCGGTAGACAGGCCAGAGAATACTAGGCCAGCTTCTGACAGACGATCGCGGAAGGTGTTGTTCACTTCGTAGCGGTGACGGTGACGCTCAATGCAAGTGTCACCGTAAATCGCTTGCGCTTTGGTGCCTTCGACCAAGTGGCACAGCTGCGCACCGACGCGCATGGTGCCGCCCAAATCTGACTCTTCGGTACGCACTTCCACATCGCCATCGGCGTCCAACCACTCGGTGATAAGACCAACCACAGGGTACGGGGTTTCGGCGTTGAACTCGGTTGAGTGAGCATCTTGCATGCCGGCCACGTTACGAGCGAACTCAATCAGCGCTACCTGCATACCCAGACAAATACCTAGGTAAGGCACCTTGTTTTCACGAGCGTACTGAGCGGCCATGATCTTGCCCTCAACACCACGCTCGCCAAAGCCACCGGGTACCAGAATACCGTCGAGTTTAGACAGGATCTCAGTGCCTTTGGCTTCAATGTCTTGTGAGTCAACGTATTGAATGGTCACCGAGACGCGGTTCTTAAGACCGGCGTGCTTCAGTGCTTCGTTGACCGACTTGTAGGCATCCGGCAGTTCGATGTATTTACCTACCATACCGATAACCACTTCGCGGGTCGGGTTGGCTTCTTCGTAAATTACGGTTTCCCACTCGGTTAGGTCCGCTTCTGGGCAGTCTAGGTGGAAGCGACGTACCACTAGGCTATCCAAATGCTGTGACTTGAGTAGGGCTGGAATCTTGTAGATGCTGTCCACGTCCTTCATCGAGATAACCGCTTTCTCTTCGACGTTACAGAACAGCGCAATCTTAGCGCGTTCGTTGGCCGGTACTACACGGTCTGAACGACAAATTAGGATGTCTGGCTGAATACCAATCGAGCGCAGCTCTTTCACCGAGTGCTGAGTCGGCTTGGTTTTCACTTCGCCAGCAGCGCCTAGGTAAGGTACTAGAGTCAGGTGCATGTACATGGCGCGCTCGCGGCCAAGTTCCACACCCAACTGACGAATGGCTTCTAGGAAAGGTAATGACTCGATGTCACCCACGGTGCCGCCAATCTCAACGATGGCCACGTCGTTGCCCTCACCACCCGCAATAACGCGCTCTTTAATGGCGTTGGTAATGTGCGGAATCACCTGAATAGTAGCACCCAAGTAGTCGCCGCGACGCTCTTTGCGCAACACATCGGCGTAAATAGCGCCGGTAGTGAAGTTGTTGCGACGGCTCATTTTGGTGCGAATGAAACGCTCGTAGTGCCCCAGGTCCAAGTCGGTTTCGGCGCCGTCTTCGGTGACAAATACTTCACCGTGCTGAGTTGGGCTCATGGTGCCGGGATCCACGTTAATGTAGGGATCCAATTTCATAATGGTGACTTTTAAACCACGGGCTTCAAGAATAGCTGCCAGCGAGGCCGCCGCAATCCCTTTACCCAATGAAGAAACCACGCCACCGGTAACGAAAATGTATCGTGTAGTCATGTTGAACCTGAGAATGTAAGACTTTGGGATGAATGACCAAGTATAAAAGAAATGGGTCATTCGGACGGGAAATTAGTATACCAAAGCGAGGTGGGGGTCACAATTGGCAATTTACGCGACACAGACAAAAAGCACCCAAAAGGCGCTGTTTTGAACACTTTATTGGTCGGTGCTCGGGCCTTCAGTCGTCTTTAGTGTGCAGTTTTGCCTGTTGCCAATAGTCTTCTAACTGCTCGAGGGTATGCTCGTCAAAAGCCCGGCCGCTGCTCTCGACGCTTTGTTCTACCCCTCTAAAACGCTTGGCAAACTTGCGGTTAGCCCCTCGTAGCGCTTGTTCTGGATTAATTTTTAGGTGACGTGCCAGGTTGACCGTTGCAAATAGCAAATCGCCGATTTCATCTTCTATGCGTGCCTTGTCAGGGTTTGCACAGTTAACTTCCACCAGCACCTCGTCGATTTCCTCTTTGATTTTGTCTACCACAGGCGGTAATTCGCCCCAATCAAAACCCACGCTGGCGGCGCGTTTTTGGATTTTGTTGGCGCGAGTTAAGGCTGGCAAGGCTAATGGAATATCGTCCATTAACGAGGTTTGGGCTTTGGCGTGGCGCTCTTGTTGTTTGAGGGCTTCCCATTGACCTAGAGCCTGTTGCGCGTTGTCGGCAGGCACACCTAGTGACTGTCCAAATATGTGCGGATGACGGCGGGTAAGCTTGTCGGTAATTCCATTGGCCACTTGGGCAAAATCAAAGCGGCCTTCCTCGCGTGCGATTTGGGCGTAGAACACCACTTGAAACAGGAGATCGCCGAGTTCTCCGGGTAACTCGTCAAGCTCGCCGAGCTCTATGGTTTCGGCAACCTCGTAGGCTTCTTCGAGAGTATGGGGCACTATGCTTTGGTAGGTTTGCGCCTTATCCCAAGCGCAGCCATTGTCGCTGCGCAGGGTTTGCATCAACTCAAGCAAACGGGATAGCGCCTGCCGGCTCTCAAGCCATTGGTTTTCGGCAAGGGAGTTGGTTTTGACGTTGCCCTTGGTATTAGCGTCGGAGTTGCTCATTCGGTCCCTACTGGCGTTTGCTTTCAATAATGCCGGGAATTTGTTCCATCTTGTGCATTACTCGAGACAGGCCGTCGATATTGTTGAATTCCAACTCAAGATCCACCGTGTGTAATTGGCGCTTAGCATCTGAGGACGTCGCCATGCTGACCACGTTGATTTTCTCATTGGCCAATAACGTAGTGACGTCTCTTAGCAGTCCCGGACGCTCGCTGCCAATCACTTTAAGTTTGACTCGATAGCCGCCACTGTAATTCTCGCCCCAGACCACATCCACGGCGCGTTCAGGGGATTTAGACAAGAGTTCCTTGAGCTGAGGGCAGTCGCTTCTGTGCACACTAATACCGCGCCCCTGAGTAATAAAACCTTGAATCGGATCGCCAGGCAGTGGGTGACAGCAACCAGCGATGTGGGTCATCAAATTGCCCACCCCTTCCACTTCGATTTGCCCTTTGGTGGGCTTAGAGCTTGGCGCGGTTTTCTTGAGCAGTTTTTCGAGATCTTCGTCTTGCTTATCTTCGCTGCTGCGCTGGCGCGATTGAATGTGGTTGATGACTTGGTTAATACGCACATCACCGGCACCCACCGCCGCCATTAAGTCTTCCAGCGAATGCACGTTAAAGCGCTCAATGGCGGTTTCAGCGTCACTGATATTAAGACCGATTTTTCCCAACTCGTTTTCTAGAATTTCTTTACCCGCCGCCTGGTTCTTGTCTTTGTCTTCGAGCTTAAAGAAGTGAGAAATTTTGGAGCGAGCACGGCTTGAATAGATGTAGCCCAAGTTGGGATTTAACCAATCGCGCTTAGGGTTGGGCTGCTTGGAAGTGATGATTTCCACCCGCTCGCCGGTGGCCACTTGATAGGTAAAGGGCACGATGCGGCCATCCACTTTGGCACCAATCGCTTTGTGACCCACTTGCGAGTGAATGTAGTAGGCAAAATCCAACACGGTAGAACCCAGAGGTAAGTCCACTACTTCGCCGCCAGGGGTAAAGACATACACGCGATCTTCAAACACTTGCGAGCGAATTTCGTCCACCAGATTGCCCGACTCGGCCACGTCTTCTTGCCACTGTAAAATCTTGCGTAGCCAGTTGATTTTCTCTTCGTAGCCCGACGGTTTGCCACCACTGCCGCCTTCTTTGTATTTCCAGTGAGCAGCGACCCCAAGCTCGGCGTCTTGGTGCATGTCATCGGTGCGAATTTGAATCTCCACCGTGCGCCCTTCTGGGCCTAAAACCACAGTGTGAATCGACTGGTAGCCATTGGGCTTGGGGTTGGCCACATAGTCATCAAATTCTTGCGGAATGTGCTTAAACAGCGAGTGCACCACCCCAAGTGCGGCGTAGCAGTCTTGCAGACGCTCGGTAACGATTCGCACTGCGCGCACATCAAACAGCTTGTCGAATTGCAGCTGTTTGTTTTGCATCTTCTTCCATATGGAATAGATGTGTTTGGGCCGGCCGTAGACCTTGCCTTTGACATGCTCTTCGTCGAGTCTGTGCTGGACCTTAGCGACAAAAGCTTCAATGTACTGTTCACGATCGATGCGCTTTTGATCCAGCAAACGAGCAATGTCTTTGTAGGTATCTGGGTGTTGGTAGCGGAAGGCTAAGTCTTCAAGCTCCCATTTCAGCTGACCTATCCCTAAGCGGTTGGCCAGTGGTGCAAACACTTCGGCAATTTCGCGGGCCAGCAGTACCCGCTCGGTTTCTGGCAGGGTTTTGGCTTCGCGCAGCAGCACCACGCGCTCGGCGAGTTTAATCACCACGGCGCGCACGTCCTCGACCATGGCTAGGAGCATGCGTCTGAGATTGTCGATTTGACCAGGGTTTGCGCTTTGGCTGAGATTTAGGGTGCGAATGGCGTCCATCGCCTGCACGCTTTGCACTAAGGTGGCGAGGTTCTTGCCAAAGTCCTCTTCGATTTGCTCGAGTTCAATCCAGCCTTCTTCGTTAGCCACAAACAGCACGGCGGCTTGTAGAGTTTCCAAGTCCATGTTGAGTGGCGACAGGATTTCGATAAGCTCACGGCAGCGGGCCGAGCACAAATGCAGATGCTCTTCGTCGTTGCAGTGGCTCTGGGCCAAACTCATCACAGCCTCGATAACGCGCAGCAAACTCGGTGCCTGTTCAAGCTCAGGACAATAACGCTCAACCCAAGCGTTTAAATCAAAATCCGGACCGGCAAAATGAGACTCGCGTACCGCTACCATGCTGAATTACCCTACTTTCCTAAATAAGGCTATCGATTCTAAATGATGTGTTTGCGGAAACATATCCACTAGCTTCAATTTTTTGAGCTGGTAGCCCTGCTCCAACAAAATCTGACTGTCGCGCGCTAAACTGGCCGGGTTGCACGATACGTAAACTACTGTGTTGGGTTGTAGTTTTGCCAGTTGGGTCAGTACCTCAGCGGCACCGGCGCGAGCAGGGTCAAGTAATAACTTGTCACAAGGCTCAAGCCAAGGACGTCTCAACTCAAAGTCAGACAAGTCTTCGTGGTAAAAAGTAAGGTTATCTAGAGCGGCGCTTTTGGCGTTGTCACGCCCTTGCGCCACCATCTCTTTAACCCCTTCTACCGCAATCACCTCAGCTTTGGGCTGCTGCGCCGCGATAGGCAGGCTGAAGTTACCGACGCCGCAAAACAGGTCAAGAATGCGTTCGTTTGGGCTCGGTGCCAGCCACTCTACCGCTTGCGCCACCATTTGCTGGTTGATCTGGTCGTTGACTTGAATAAAAGCGTCGGGCTGAAAGCCAATGTCGAGCTTGGGCTCTTCCTTTGCCGCTTGAACGGCGTAAGCAAAGTTGAGCTCGCCGCCATCAAGCGCTTGATGCTGCCCTTGATTGTCGCGAGCGAGTAAACGCAACCCTTGAGATTGAGCAAGGGCTTGCCAGCTGTTCATGTCTTTGGAGTTTAGCGATTTGAGTAAGCGCAACAAGAGGATTGACTGCTCGCCCGCTTGTATCAGTTCAATGTGGCCAATGGCCTTGATGTTGCGCATCGCGCTTAAAGTTTGGCGAAGCTCGGATAAACACTTAGCCAGTTGAGGCTCTAGAATCGGGCATTCTTGGATATCGATAATTTTGTCCGAGGCCTTGGCGCGAAAACCAAAGGCAAAGCCGCCGCTCGGCTTGGGCTTTAGCGACAAGCGAGTGCGGCGGCGATAGCCCCATTGGTCAGCAGTTATCGCCGGTTGAAGAGTCGGCAGTGGCTGCTTTGAGTACTTAGCGATTAAGCTTTGCAAGCTAGCGGCTTTGGCTTGGCGTTGTTGCTCGATAGCCAAATGCTGCAAATCACAGCCACCGCATTGTGCGTAATGGGGGCACTGGGGGGCTATGCGATGCTCGCTGGGGCTTAGTACCTTAATCAATTTGGCGTGGGCGAAGCGTTTTTTCTGTTGGCTAAGCTGAGCTTTGACCTTCTCGCCTGGCAAAGCCCCTGGAACGAACACCACCTGACCACTGTGCTCGGCAATACCGGCCCCTTGGTGGTCTAAGCGTTCGATAGTCAGCTCAATGGCTTTTGCTAAGCCTTTGCTGGCTTTGGGTTTTGCTTTAAAAAACTGCGCCATACTCGGCCCCTGGTTAAAGATTACATCTATCGCTGAGCGTGCTATTCTGGAGCGATAATTCAAACAAGCTGGGCACTTTGCCTGAAACTTTAGCCGCTGTCACCTGCGGGTAAGCAATGCATGAAGACTACCAACTATAGCCTGAGATCTTGGGTGCTGTTATTGGCACTGGCGCCAACCATTTTGGTGGGCTTGTTGTTGGGCAGCTATTTTACCTTCACTCGAATTCACGACCTCGAAGAAACCCTGGTCAATCAGGCCATCGACATTGCCGAGCCCTTAGCGCTGGCCACCGAGCCGGGCTTTTCCTCGGCCGACCGCACCCAAATAAAGCACATCATCACCGCCGCGCAGCAAAAAAAGAGCACGCTCATCAAAGCGATTGCAGTGTTTACCGCGCAAAACATCAACCATGTGACCACCTCGTATCATCGCGAGTTTGAGTTGATGCGTTTAAAGGGGCCGGTATCTACCCTTAAGCAAACCCAAATTGAGCACATTGGCAACGCGTTGATTGTGCGAACCCCAGTATTAAGCCACGAGCACGATTTCTCAGAGGCGCCCAAACCTGAGCACATTCTCGGTTACGTCTCCATGCACCTCAATAAAGAGCACATTATGTTGGCCCAGCACCGCAGTGCGGTGGCGGCCTTTATTATCGTGCTGCTTGGGGTGCAGCTGAACTTGTTCTTCTCGTTCAAACTAGTGCGCAGCGTGACCCGGCCCATCAGTCAGATGGTGGATCAGGTAGCGCGCATTCGCAAAGGCGAGCTAGATGCGCGCATCGACGAGGAGCTGATTGGTGAGTTGAACTCCTTAAAGCTGGGTATCAACGACATGGCCATGTCGCTGTACGACTATCACCAAGAAATGCAGAACTCGATTGACCAGGCCACCTCGGATTTGCGCCAGACCATTGAGCAAATCGAGATTCAAAACGTCGAGTTGGACATTGCTAAGCGCAAGGCCGAAACCGCCAGCCAAATCAAAACCGACTTTTTGGCCAACATGTCGCACGAGTTGCGTACGCCGCTAAACGGCATTATTGGCTTTACTCGTCAGCTGCAAAAAACTCAGCTGCATCGCAGTCAGCGAGACTACTTACGCACCATCGAAAATAGCGCTCGCAACCTTCTGACCATCATTAACGACATTTTGGACTTGTCCAAGCTTGAAGCGGATAAGATGACCATAGAGCACTTGCCATTTTCGCTGTATGAGTGCGTTGAGCAAGCCGTCGATTTGTTGTCACCCGCTGCGGTGGACAAACGCCTAGAGCTAGTGGTCGAGATGGACCCCAGTATTCCCGAGAGCTTGTGTGGCGATAGCATGCGCATCGGTCAGGTGATCTCGAATCTGGTGGCCAACGCCATTAAGTTCACCGACGATGGCGTGGTTAAGGTGACTCTCAAGGCCATGAACCAAGAGGGCGAAAAGCTCTATATCCGCGGCGAGATTAAAGACTCTGGAATTGGGATTAGTACCAGCCAGCAAGAGCAGTTGTTCCAAGCCTTTAATCAGGCTGACTCTTCGATTACGCGCCGTTATGGCGGTACCGGTTTGGGGCTGGCGATTTGTAAGCGCCTTGTGAGCAAAATGGGCGGCCAAATTGGCTTTTCATCGACCCCACGGGTGGGCTCCACCTTTTGGTTTAGCCTACCGCTAACCAGCTCGCCATACGCTATCAAAGACTTGATGCCCGCTGAGCTGTTATCGGGTAAGCGCGTGCTTTTGTATCAGCCTCTAGACCAAACTCGTCAGGTGATGGCCGCCGCATTGGCGCATTATCAGCTGCAGGTGAGCGCCTTTACTCAGCCTTCACAGCTCGAGCAACAGCTCAACCAAGAGCAAAGTTTTGACTATGCGATACTCGCAGTAGATGAGTTTTACGACTCGCTTCGCGCCGGTGAGCTGCTCACTCGCGCCCAAGCCATATCGCCGCGTTTGATTTTGACTCACCACAACCAAGACTTGTCCGAAATCGAGGGCATGCTGCGACGTGATCAAGACTGCTTGATGTCGCTGCCGGTTATCCATAAACAGCTGATTGCCAATATGCTTTATCCTGGTGGGCAGCCCGCAGAGAGCTCGGTACCCCTCGCCAGCGCCGAACCGGTCGAGCAAGCCTATGTGATGAGCGAGCCAAAAGCCCAAGGCCGAGTGTTGGCGGTGGACGACAACCCATCGAATCTGAAGTTGATAAAAACCTTGCTAGAAGAGTTAGTCACTGAGGTGGTCACAGTGAGCTCGGGCAACTTGGCCATTCGCGAGTGTCGCCAGCGTGAATTCGATGTGATTTTCATGGACATTCAAATGCCAGGCATCGATGGTTTGAGCGCTACTCGCGTTATCCGCAGCGTGGGCCAAAATCGCACCACACCGATTATTGCCGTCACCGCACACACCCTCGCTGAAGAGAAGCACAAATACTTGGGCTCAGGCATGGATGATTATCTGGCCAAACCCATAGATGAGCCAGCGTTGCGTTCTACTCTGGCCCATTGGATGGCCAAGGGGCACAGCGACCAAAAGCCTGCGCAACTGGCCATCGATTGGACCTTAGCCTTAGCCCAGGCCAATAACGACCCGGCATTGGCGCAGGACATGGTGCGTATGTTGGCCGATAGTTTGCCGAGCGCGCATCAGGACATCGAAGCCGCGCTCAGTAGCAATGATACCCAAGCGGGCCTGCAAAGCGTGCACAAGTTGCACGGTGCCAGTTGCTATGCCGGCGTAGCCCCGCTGCAACGCCAATGTGCCGACGTTGAGACGGCACTCAAGCAAGGGCAAACTCCAGAAGACCTAGAGCCCGAGTTATTAGAGTTACTCGACGAGATAATTAAGGTAGAATCGGCGGCGGCTGAGCTGCTGGAGAGTCTGACTTTGCCAAGCGATTCGGGACAATAGCTCTAGCCGAATACTCTTGTGAGTGACGAGTACTTTGGTGGGCGGCAAGTAGGCTCGCGAGCCGCGTGTGCTTTTTCGAGCCGCAAGCACGCGTGCGTGGCAAGTTCACTTGCAAGCCAATCAGCGTGATTCACATTGACTATGGCCATTTGTCTGGGAGACAGCCCATGTCCGCTAATGCCGGATTTTTTCAACGCATCAAAGGCTTAAGCCTTGCTCAAAAACACCTGTTTGCCTTGGCGCTAACCCAGCGCATGAAGCCTAACTTCGATTTTTTCTGGCAACAGCGCGGCGGCGAGTTAGCCGAGCAAGCGCAAAAGCAATTCGACATCACTCTTCAGCTATTATGGCAAAAGTGCTATGACCGCAAGCTCAAGGTCAACTACGAGACGCACTTCGACAAGCTCGACCTAGTTACCCCTGAACCCGACGAAGAAGAGCTCTACGCTGCACGCCCGGCGGCGGACGCTGTAGTGTCTTTGGTTGTGATGCTAAACGCATTGGAAAGTAAGAACGACGAAGAGTTGGTAAACGTCTCTAAGCTATCCACCGCCACAGTGCTTGGTTTTGTGGAAGCCTTTGACCATCAAGACTTGGAAGGTGATGCGCTAAAGCAACACTGCTTTGAACACCCTATGCTGCAAGAAGAAAAAGCGGTACAACAACAACTGTTGGACTGGGTAGAGCAAGCCAACCCAGCCGATGCCGAGCAAACCAAGGCACTGCGCCGCGAGCTTTGCGACCACCCCATCAGCAACCTAGGTATCGAACTCTAGCACTCTTGTACTAACAGGGGACAGTCCCCTGTTAGTAACTCGCCAAAATCGCGCAAAAACCAAGCAACTTATACACAGGGGACTGTCCCCTCCCCCTAAAACCGGCTGTTTTATCCACAGAAACTGAAGTTTTAAGCGATGATGCCGCTCGCGGCGATGGCTTGTACGCAAATTAGCGCGAAAATGCCGGCTATGATGTCGTCAATCATGATCCCAAAACCGCCGTGCACGCGGGCGTCGAGCCAGCGGATTGGCCAGGGCTTGAGGATGTCGAACAAACGAAACAGCGCAAAGCCGATTAGCCACCAAATCCAACCGGTGGGAAGCATGATAAAGGTGATCAGAAGACCGGCCACTTCATCCCAGACAATCGCGCCATGATCGTGCACGCCCATGTCCTTTGAGGCTTTATCGCAGATATAGATACCAGCGATACACACCACCAGAGTAATGGCTAGATAGACGCCTAAGCTCAAGTCAGCCATCAGCCAGTAAAGGGGCAGTGCTGCTAAGGTGCCAAAGGTGCCGGGGGCTTTGGGGGCTAATCCACTGCCAAATCCAAGTGCCAAAAAGTGAATTGGATTGGACAGAGATAGTTTGTCGAGAGGGTTTTGACTCACAGGTTTACTCTTATTTTTTTGTACCGATGGGCTACTTAATTGCTAATCCCTTGCTGAAGCCTAAATTGCTACTCGAAGTGCTGATAGCCCTTGGCTTGCGAGCGCCAAGCTTTGCCATCCAAGCGATAATTCAGCTCAGGCGATGACTTTATTTGGCCAATACGACTGAACTTAACACCCGCTTCTTTGAGTGCCAAATCCAAAACACCGGTTTGCGATTGCGGTACGGTAAACAGCAACTCGTAGTCTTCACCACCGGCTAAGGCCATCTCAATCGCGTGCTCGCGGCCGACCGACTCAACCAAGTTTTCAGACAAAGGCAGCTGGTCAACCTCAATCACAGCACCGACGCCAGAGCGTTCTAACATATGGCCTAAGTCGGATGAGAGCCCATCGGACAAATCCATACAAGCATTAGCAATATCCCGCAGAACCTGTCCTGCAAACACTCGAGGCGTTGGGTAATAATGACGCTGCAACGCTAGCTCAGCGGCCTTTTCATTGAGGCTACTCTCACCCAAAATATGCATCAGCCCCAGTGCCGAATCACCCAGATAGCCGGTCACGTATACATTGTCACCGGCCTTGGCTCCTGAGCGACGCAGCCCTTTGCCACGAGGCAGATGACCGTGAACTGTAATGCTCATCGACAACTGCTCGCCGCGACAAGTATCACCACCAATCAGCTGGACTCGATAGTACTCGCAAATCGAAGCGATGCCCTGGCTAAAGCCTTCTAACCAGTCTTCGTCCACGCGAGGCATAGTCAGCGCAAGCGTCATCCACGCAGGCTCTGCCCCCATCGCTGCCAAGTCCGACAGATTGGCGGCCACCGCTTTGTGGGCCAGTGCTTCTGGCGGCATATCCGCTAAAAAGTGAACGCCTTCCACCAGGGTATCGCAAGACACCACCAAGTCCCGCTCGGCTGGCGAGTGCACAATGGCACAATCATCGCCTACGCCAAGCAATACGTCTTTGCGCTTAGGACCTTTGTTTTCAAAGAAACGCTTAATCAGCTCGAATTCTTTCACAAAAATAAAAGGCGACCTGTTGGTCGCCTTCCTCTGTTCTGGCTGCTACTGAGAGGCGGCTAGCTTGTCTAGCGCGCCATTGACGAACTTGTGCGCGTCTTCCGCGCCAAAGGACTTGGCCAACTCGATGGATTCGTTAATCACCACCTTGTACGGCACATCCTTACGATGAATCAGTTCGAAAGCGCCCAATCTGAGAATCGCTTTGGCGACCGGGTCAACTTCTTCCAAGTTGCGGTCCAGCCAAGGCTTAATCGCCTCGTCTAGGTTTGACGCCTGAGTCGCTACGCCGGTAAACAGCTCACGAAAATAGTCGACGTCTACGCCCTTGGTTTCTTGCTCGGTCAAAATATTCAACTCGACATCTGCAACGGCATTGCCGCTCAGTTGCCAAGAATAGATCGCTTGCACCGCTAGACGGCGGGCTTTACGACGCTCAGATGGCTTCATATTACAGTTGCTCTTCCAAATTCTGCAGCACGTTGATCATTTCTAATGCGCCAAGGGCAGCTTCGCCACCTTTGTTTCCGGCTTTGGTGCCGGCGCGCTCAACGGCTTGTTCAATAGTGTCTGTGGTCAACACACCGAAAGATACTGGCGTATCGAACTCTAGCATGACTTGGGCTAGGCCCTTGTTGCACTCGCCGGCGACAAAGTCGAAGTGCGGCGTGCCACCGCGGATTACCGCGCCTAGGGCAATAATGGCGTCAAATTTGCCAGTCGCTGCCACGCGACGAGCGGCCAAAGGTAGCTCAAACGCACCAGGTACACGAACCACGGTGATTTGGCTCTCATCGATTTCACCAAAGCGCACTAGCGTGTCTTTGGCGCCTTCAAGCAGGCTCTCTACGATAAAGCTATTAAAGCGAGATACGACAATGGCGATGTTCGCCTGTTTAGCTGCAATTTTGCCTTCGATGACTTTCATTGTTCTTCCTATTCTGGTGTTTAGCTCGTCAAACGCGAACCAATCCAAGTCAATGCGGCGCTATGATAGCAAAAAAGCCTAAGCGCTGCGTGTCTTTTTATTAGGCCGAATGTGGCCTGTTTTTTATGGTATAAAAACGCCCGCTGCACACGGGCGCATTTGGTTATTCTTCGACGTACTCGGTCACTTCTAGACCAAAGCCCGACAGTGCGTGATACACCTTAGGCGAGCTCATCAGACGCATGTTGTGCACGCCCAAGTCCGCTAAAATCTGCGAGCCGATACCCACAGTACGACTGGTGCCTTGCCACTTGGCGCTCACTGGCACTTCGCCTTCATCTTCTGCTTCAAAGGTTTTTAGCTTTTGTAGCAGTTGCTCAGAGGTCTCTTCGTGGCCTAGCAAAACCATCAAGCCGCCTTCTTTACCAATGCGCTCAAGCGCCTTGTCGAGTGGCCAGCTGCGCGATTGGTCGCGCTCTGAGTACAAAATGTCGTTGATGGTGTTTTGCAGATGCACGCGTACCAGTGGGTTGTCGCCCACTTCGCCGTTTTTCATCACACCTTTCTTCATGACATAGTGGAGCTGATTATCAATGGTGTCGCGGTAAGTAATCAGCTCAAAGTCGCCAAAGCGAGTCGGCATTTTGCACTTAGCTTCGCGAACCACAGTGGTTTCTTTGTGATTGCGATACTCAATCAAGTCGGCAATGGTGCCCATCTTGATGCCGTGCTGCTTGGCAAAAATCTCGAGGTCGGGACGACGGGCCATGGTGCCGTCTTCGTTCAGAATTTCAACGATAACCGAGGCAGGCTCACAACCGGCCAAACGGGCCAAATCACAACCGGCTTCGGTGTGACCGGCGCGAACCAACACACCACCTTCTTGCGCCATTAGCGGAAAGATGTGGCCAGGCTGAACAATGTCCGCCGCCACTGCGTCTTGGGCCACAGCCGCTTCTACCGTGCGTGATCGGTCGTGCGCCGAGATACCAGTGGTAACACCTTCCGCCGCTTCAATCGACACAGTGAAGTTAGTGGAATATTGGGCGTTGTTGTTGGAGACCATCAAAGGCAGGTTGAGCTGCTGGCAACGCTCGCGAGTCAGGGTCAAGCAAATCAAACCACGGCCGTGGGTCGCCATAAAGTTGATCGCCTCAGGGGTCACCTTGTCCGCTGCTAGAATCAGGTCGCCTTCGTTCTCCCGATCTTCGTCGTCCATTAGGATCACCATCTTACCGGCGGCCATGTCTTCGATGATTTCTTCAATATTGTTCAGTGCCATGGGGCATCCTTACTTCTTAATTTTTTATGAGGGGACTGTCCCCTGTTGATAACTGACATATTTCGTTCGAAAACAGACCAACTTATACACAGGGGACTGTCCCCTACCCGAATAAGCGGCCTGTTTATCCACAGGCTTGGGTCTAAACCCTGCCTGCGCTAAGCCGTGACTACGCTGAGCTCTGGCTGTGTTAAGCCCGGGCAGTGTTAAGCAAAACCTGCTTTGGCTAACTGCGCCATGGTCACCCCTTGGCTGGCATTACCTTCGGCGCTGCGCCCTTGCATTAGGCGCTCTAGGTAACGGGCAATCAGGTCCACTTCCAAATTGATACTGTCACCCACTTGCAGGTCCACTAATGTGGTTTCTAATGCGGTATGTGGGACAATAGTCAATCGAAAGCGAGCACCGTCGAGCTGATTCACGGTCAAGCTAACACCATCAATGGTGACCGAGCCTTTGTGCGGTATGTAGCGCGCAAGCTCAGCCGGTGGTTCAATCCAAAACTCTATGGCTTCACCAAGGGCATTGCGCTCGACGCACTTGGCCATACCATCCACATGGCCTGAGACCATATGCCCGCCTAAGCGAGTGTTGGGAGTCACCGCGCGTTCGAGGTTCACCTTCTGGCCAACCTTATAGTGGGCAAACCCGGTTAACGCGACAGTTTCTGCCGAAACATAAGCGGTATAGCCGTTGGCAAACAGCTCGGTGACGGTTAAGCACACGCCATTGGTGGCAATCGAATCACCCAGCCCTGTGCCTTCTAGCGGCAATTTGCCACTGTTCACCTTAAGCGCAAGGCCTTTATCGCTTTGAGCGATACTTTCAATATGGCCAACGGCCTCAATGATTCCTGTAAACATGAGTTCCTGTAAACACTAGCTCATTCGGTAAATGCTGCGAGTATCCTCGCCAATTTGACGACGGTCGACGCACGATAACACTGGTACCTGTTCCATTCTGGTAAGTGCATCATGGTTTAGTAAATTACGACCATCTGCACCAATTAATTTGTCAGCTTGATACAAAATTAGCTCGTCTGCGAGGCCTTGCTCAACAAAAGCTCCGGCCAGAGTGGCGCCAGCTTCTACGAGTACTTCGTTGATGCCCTTCGCGGCTAGATGCTCAAGTATCGGCTTGAGCTGGCCGTCTGCAACTAGCTTGGTACGTGAAACGGACTGCGGCCAATTTTGCTCTGAGTAGTTTTTTTGGCTGATGAGCAAGGTGGGCGAGCCATCTTGCATCATTTGAAAATCTGGAGTGAGCTGGGCCTGGCGGTCTAACACCACTCGTAGCGGTTGTTTGAGATCTTTTAGTAGTTCTTTATCGCGGCCCATTTGCGCCCACTGCTCAGGACGCACCAGTAGACTTGGGTCGTCTGCGGATACGGTACCGCGACCTGTGAGTACCGCACAGCTCTGAGCGCGCCAATCCTGCACATCAGCTCGAGCCGCCGCGCCAGTTATCCATTTTGACTGACCATTGGCCAAAGCGGTTTTACCGTCCTGCGTTGCACCGAGCTTAACTCGAACATACGGCAAGCCGGTGAGCATACGCTTGATAAAGCCCGGATTGAGCGCTTTGGCCTGTGCTTCAAGTACGCCAGACACCACTTCGATGCCAGCCTCTTCTAGCATTTTATTGCCGCGTCCAGCGACCTGCGGATTTGGGTCTTGCATAGCAATCACCACTCGAGCGACTTTGGCTTTAATCAGTGCTTGCGCGCAAGGCGGGGTACGACCGAAATGACTGCAAGGCTCTAGGGTAACGTAAGCAGTAGCACCTTGAGCGTTAGCCCCTGCGGCTTTGAGCGCATGGACTTCGGCGTGCGGTCCACCAGCGGCGATGTGATACCCCTCGCCAACAACCTTTTGGTTTTTGACAATCACACAGCCGACGCGGGGGTTGGGCGAAGTGGAATAGCGCCCCTTACGCGCCAAGCGTATGGCGCGTTGCATATAGATGGTATCGGTAACCGCGGGCGAGAGAGACATGGGAGGGTTATCCGCTGTGAGCGTCCAAGCCGAAAGGAGTCACGGGCTACATCTTCTCGAGGCTAGCAATCGCTTCGCCAAATTGGCTGACATCTTCAAAGGCGCGATACACACTGGCAAAACGTATGTAAGCCACCTTGTCGAGCTCTTTGAGTTGGTCCATCACCAGATTGCCTACCATGGAGCTGTCGACTTCGCGCTCGCCGGTAGCACGCAGCGATGATTTGATTTTACTGACGCTGTTTTCAATTTGCTCGGTGGAGACCGGGCGCTTTTCTACCGCGCGCTGAATGCCGTTTCTGAGCTTATCTTCGTCGAAAGGCTGACGAGTACCGTCATGTTTAATGATGCGTGGCATCACTAGCTCAGCGGTTTCAAAGGTGGTGAAACGTTCGCTGCAGACATTGCAACTGCGTCGACGACGCACCTGATGGCCATCGGCAACTAAGCGCGAATCGATGACTTTGGTGTCATTGGCGCTGCAAAAAGGACAGTGCATGGAACCTCCGAAGGAACTTTCAGGTGCGAGTATTGGGTTTATGCCCGCTAGGGAGCCAGTTTGCAACTAGATGTGGGGGCAAATTTGGCAGATCTCAATAAAAACCTGCCAAAACATGGTCAAACTGAGGTTTAGGTCCATCGAGCTTTGTCAGCGCAATGGACCTAAAAGCGCTTATGCGTATACCGGGAAGCGGCCGCAAAGCTCAAGAACTTGACCTTTAACACGCTCAATAACTGCGTCATCGCCCATGTTCTCTAGCACATCGCAGATCCAACCGGTCAGTAGACGCGCTTCGTCTTCTTTAAAGCCACGGCGAGTGATCGCTGGCGAGCCGATACGAAGACCTGACGTCACAAACGGAGAACGCGGGTCATTTGGAACCGAGTTCTTGTTGACCGTGATGTTAGCAGCGCCCAAGGCGGCGTCGGCATCTTTACCTGTGATGTCTTTGTCGATGAGGTCTAGTAAGAACAAGTGGTTGTGAGTACCGCCAGAGACGACGTTAAAACCGCGCGCGATGAATTCACTAGCCATGGCTTGAGCGTTTTTCACCACTTGCGCTTGGTAAGTTTTAAACTCTGGCTCTAGCGCTTCTTTAAAGGCTACCGCTTTTGCCGCGATAACGTGCATCAGAGGACCACCTTGACCACCTGGGAATACCGCTGAGTTCAACTTTTTGTAAAGCGTCTCATCGCCTTCAGCGGACAGAATCAGACCGCCGCGAGGACCAGCTAGAGTCTTGTGAGTGGTGGTAGAAACCACGTGTGCGTGAGGTACAGGGTTTGGATAGACACCTGCGGCAACCAGACCAGCAACGTGTGCCATATCTACGAATAAGTAAGCACCTACTTCGTCGGCAATCTCACGCATCTTGGCCCAATCAACCACACCAGAGTAGGCCGAGAAACCGCCGATGATCATCTTAGGCTTGTGCTCTTGGGCCAACTCGCGAATGTTGTTGTAGTCCAGCTCGCCAGTTTCATTGTCGATGCCGTATGGGATGGCTTTGTAGTGCTTACCAGAGAAGTTAACTGGAGAGCCGTGAGTCAGGTGACCGCCGTGGTCTAGGCTCATGCCCAGTACAGTGTCGCCTGGAGTTAGCAGTGCCATGAATACTGCCGAGTTGGCTTGAGAGCCTGAGTGTGGCTGAACGTTGGCGTAGTCTGAGCCGAACAGTTCGTTGGCGCGTTTGATGGCCAATTCTTCTGCGATATCAACGTATTCGCAACCGCCGTAGTAACGCTTGCTCGGATAGCCTTCGGCGTACTTGTTGGTCAGCTGAGAGCCTTGCGCTTCTAATACGCGTGGGCTGGTGTAGTTCTCAGAGGCAATCAGTTCGATATGCTCTTCTTGGCGGCGAGTTTCGTTGACAATTGCCTGATGCAATTCGGGATCAAAATCGGCAATGTTCATCGCTTTGTTCAGCATTCGTCTCTCCTGACAGAAGTCGTGTTTTTGTTAATTTTGTCGAGTTGCCCGCATTCTAGCGGAAATGGCTAGGCAACACTAGCGCCCTAGGCCACAGGCACGCTACCAAAATCACGCGATTTTCTCAGGATCTCGCTCGCAACTTTGCCCCTCGCCTGTGCATAAAGCTCAGCTAACTCGCAGTTATGCAACCAGCTACCCACAGGGGACAGTCCCTTAAGGCAATTAGCCGGTGTTTTATCCACAATTCGTAGCTAAGACTCTTATCTACAGACGGGCACTCAGCCAAACGAATGAGAAGTGTGAGATTTAATCATAATGGATGGCTGAATTCTGTGGATAACCGCCGAAAAATTCGCCATTGGGGTATATGTTATTCACAGGGGACTGTCCCCTAACCCAGTTTTGAGCGGTTTTGTCCACAGGCGCCTAAACGCAAAAAAGGGCGACAAATGTCGCCCTTTGGTAGGAGTAAGTGGCTACTTACTTGCTAATTCGTTTGTACTTCAAACGGTGAGGCTCGATGGCGTCTTTGCCTTGAGTCTCTTTAAGCCAGCCGCTGTATTCGGTGTAGTTTCCTTCGAAGAAGTTGACCTGGCCTTCGTCGCGGTAATCCAGAATGTGAGTGGCGATACGGTCAAGGAACCAGCGGTCGTGCGAGATAACCATGGCGCAACCTGGGAACTCCAACAGCGCCTCTTCAAGCGCACGTAAAGTTTCCACATCCAAATCGTTGGTTGGCTCATCGAGTAGCAACAAGTTGCCGCCGGCTTTTAACAGCTTGGCCAGATGCACACGGTTGCGTTCACCACCAGATAGCTCGCCAATGATCTTCTGCTGATCCGAGCCGCGGAAGTTAAAGCGGCCTACATAAGCGCGCGATGGGATTTCAGTGGTATTAATGCGCAGAATATCCTGCCCTTCTGAGATCTCTTGCCAAACTGTGTTGGTATCGTTCATCGAATCACGGAATTGGTCCACCGATGCCAATTGCACGGTATCACCCAGCTCAATCGAACCTGAATCTGGCTGTTCGGTACCGCTTAGCAGCTTAAATAGGGTCGACTTACCGGCACCGTTAGGGCCGATAATCCCAACAATCGCGCCTTTTGGTACGCTAAAGCTCAAGTCATCTATGAGTACGCGATCGCCAAACGACTTGGTCAAACCGTTAACCTCGATGACCTTGTCGCCCAAACGCGGACCTGGCGGAATATACAGCTCGTTGGTCTCGTTGCGCTTTTGGCGATCGCCACTGTTGAGCTCTTCAAAGCGAGCCATACGCGCCTTTGATTTGGCCTGACGACCTTTAGGATTGGAGCGCACCCACTCAAGCTCCTTCTCAATCGACTTTTGACGAGCCTTTTCAGATGAAGCCTCTTGCGCCAAACGCGCGTCTTTTTGCTCCAGCCAAGAAGAGTAGTTACCTTCCCACGGAATTCCTTCACCGCGGTCAAGTTCCAAAATCCAACCAGCAACGTTATCCAAGAAATAACGGTCGTGGGTAATCGCCACCACTGTGCCTGGGTAATCGTCCAAGAAGCGCTCTAACCAGTTAACCGACTCAGCGTCCAAGTGGTTGGTTGGCTCATCCAGCAACAACATATCTGGCTTTTCTAGCAGTAAACGACACAAGGCCACACGACGGCGCTCACCACCGGATAGCACGCCAACTTTGGCATCCCACTCCGGCAAACGCAGCGCATCAGCGGCACGCTCAAATTGCTGCTCGATGTTGTGACCGTCATGAGCCTGAATAATCGACTCCAGCTCACCCTGCTCTTTGGCCAAGGCGTCAAAATCGGCATCGGGGTCGGCGTACAAAGCGTAAACTTCATCAAGACGCTTAAGCGCACCCGTGACTTCTTCTAGCGCTTGTTCAACCGCTTCGCGTACGGTTTGGTTTTCGTCAAGCTGTGGCTCCTGCGGCAAGTAGCCAATCTTGATGCCGGGCATAGGACGCGCTTCACCTTCGATTTCGGTGTCAAGACCAGCCATGATGCGCAACAGGGTAGATTTACCTGCACCATTGAGACCAAGCACACCAATTTTGGCGCCTGGGAAGAAGCTTAAGGAAATATCTTTGAGGATCTGACGCTTAGGCGGCACGATTTTGCCAACTCTAAGCATGGAATATACGAATTGAGCCATAGCGGGTACTCGAACTCTCTACTGAAAAGAAACCGCCGCATTTTCGCATATTTGTTGGCGAGATTCATCCGTGGGCGTGCGGGGACGGTCCAAGCCCAAGAATCTATACCTATCACTCCCAAGATACACCCTTGCTTGTGGTTTGAACGCTTTATTCGCCCATGAGCAACCGACTTTAAAACTTGTACATTTGTACTATTTAGTCAAAAAGCACCTTAAGCAATAAGTTTTGGGTAGTCAGTCCAATTTGGCGACGTCACCGAATAGTAAGCGAAACCCTGATTTTAATGTGGTTTTTTGTGCCTCCACATTTTTTCTAAAGATTTTTTCATAAAAATTAACCTTTAATTTCAGCAGCTTAGTTATCGCTGTATAGATTTCCTGACGGATTTCACAAAATTTTTTGTAGATTTCTCTTGCACATTAACAAAAGCGCTTCTAGCTTTAGCAATGTGTGAAGTGAACAGAAGTTCATGTGGACGCAAGAAGCGTCATTCAACACCCTTCACACCCATCAGCTGGATGATGAACACTTACAACGGACGTAGGGAAAAGCATGTCAGGATTATTCCGCAAACAGGCGGTAACACAGCAGTATCAGAGACTTGAAGGGAGCATCTCGCTCGCTCAGCCCTTGTCTCTCACGCGCTCCATTGTCATTCTACTGCTTGTCGCTGTAGCCTTGGCCAGTTTTGTTGTCACTCAAGATTTCTCCAAAAAAGAAACGGTTCATGGCTACCTAAGGCCAAGTGCTGGATTAATCAAAGTTTACCCCAACCTTTCAGGCGCAATTACCCACTTATTAGTTCGCGAGGGACAACAAGTCGACAAAGGGCAAGTACTGGCGAAAGTTCGTCATGCACAAGGGTACAATGCCAACCCCAGTCTATCTAAAGCGGTTAGCCAAACCTTATTAGAGCAACAAACAAGAGCCGAACAAGCGCTAAATTTTCTCAAACAGACTCAAGCGCTAGAAACCAAACAGCTGCAACAACAAATTCGCGATATCGAGGCTGCGCTGGAGAACAATCAAAAACAGCAGAGCATCGCCAATCAACGCCTGAGTATTTTACAGGCGCAGTTCGACGACCGTTTAATTCTGGCTGAAAAAGGCTACTTATCGGAAATCGAACTTAATCAAACCCAAGACACTCTGCTACAACTGCGTCAGCAATTGTCCGTCATCGAGGCCACTCAAATCGACCTGACGGACGAATACAATAGACTCAACAGTCTTTCCAAGCGGCTGCCCCACGACCAGGCGTTAGCTCTCAATGAGCACGCCACTCTGTTGGCCAACGCTCAGCAACGTTATCTCGCTCATCAGAGCCAACTCAACGGCAGTATTTTAGCGCCAAGCGCTGGCACCGTAACCGCGATCCGCTCCTACCAGGGCGAGACCCTTAGCCAGGGGCAACCTCTACTGAGCATATTGCCCAAAGACAGCTTATTGGTCGCTGAATTGCTGCTACCAAGTCGCAGCATAGGCTTTGTCGAACCGGGCCAGCTAGCAAGATTGCGTTTTGACGCCTACCCCTATCAGCAATATGGCTTTCTCGACAGCAAAGTAGAACAACTCGATGGTGCTTTGCAGTTACCCAGTGAATCCAAAGGTCCGTTTCAACTGCAAGAACCTGTGTACCGAGTGCAAGCCACGTTAAGTCAGCAAGGCTTGGGCGAGCTCCCTTTGCGTGCCGGAATGTTGCTACAAGCCGATGTCCACCTGAAGCGCCAGTCGCTTTGGCGTTGGCTGGTACAACCCTTTAGCGGTATTAGCGGGAGACTGCGCTAATGACACAGACTGCGACGATTAACCCAGTGGGCTCATCCAGCTCAGCTGCGACCACGCCCCAGGTTGACCCTAAGTCCTTGCTCAATTTTGGTGGTCGCAAGCGCCTTAAGCTGATTCGACAGAACGAAATATCTGAGTGCGGACTGGCCTGCATCGCTATGGTGGCCGACTACCATGGCAACGGCATTGGCTTAGCTCAACTTAGACAAAAGCTTCCTACAGGACTCAGTGGCGCCAACCTAAAACAATTGATTGAACTGGCTGCGGATATCGGCCTTAGCAGCCGCCCGCTTAAATGCCCGCTAGACCAACTCGAGCAACTGCAACTACCGGCCATACTGCACTGGGACATGAATCACTTTGTGGTTTTGGCCAAAGTTCGAGGCAGCAAAGCGTCAATTTTTGACCCGGCCAACGGCAAACTCGAGTTATCCGTAAATGAGCTAGCATCTCACTTTACCGGAATCGCTCTAGAACTCAGCCCTGCTAAAGATTTTCAAACCCAAGCCGCCGCGCCAAGTCTGAGTTGGCGTCAACTTTGGAGCCAGCTAGACGGTCTAGGTTTGAGTCTGGCAAAACTCATCGCCTTATCTCTGCTTTTACAGCTGCTGGCCTTGTTAGGCCCTTACTATATGCAATGGGTGGTCGACCAAGTCCTGATCGCCCAAGATCGTCCCTTACTCATGGTGCTTGCCATCGGGTTTGGCTTGGTTGCTGCTATCAGTTCACTCGCGCATTGGTTGCGCAGTTATCTGGTGCTTAGAGTCAGCGCCGTGTTCAACCTCAGCTTGGGCCGCAACCTGCTGCGTCACATGCTGCGCTTGCCCATGAGTTTTTTCTTTGCTCGTCACACTGGCGACATTCTCAGCCGCTTTCAAAGCCTGCAGCAAGTGCGTGAGCGACTGACCACAGGTGTCTCAGAAACTCTGGTCGATGGCGTGATGTCGCTGGCGATTCTGGCGTTCATGCTGATGTACTCCATCAAGCTTACCCTGGTGGTGTTAGCCGCAGTGGCCATTTACAGCTTGCTGAGGGTGTTTAGCTATCGCGCATTACGCCGAGCTCAAGACGCGCAGATCCGCGCCTCAGCCTCAGAGCAAAGCCATCTGCTGGAGTCGCTAAAGACCATGCAATCGCTCAAGCTATTGGGCCAAGAGCCTCAACGCCACGCCCAATGGCAAAACCGCTACGCCGATGTCATTAACGCTGATATACGCCTAGGCAAGCTCAATATCAACTACGCCACCGCTAACAAGTTTCTGTTCGGAATCGAGAATGTGTTGGTGGTTTACTTGGCCGCACAGCTGGCCATGGGCGGTATGTTCAGCGTGGGCATGCTACTGGCTTTTATGGCTTACAAAACCCAATTGGTCGAGCGAGTCGCGGGGTTAATTGAGCAATTGGTGCAATTTAGAATGCTCAAACTGCATCTCGAGCGCATTAGCGATATCGCCTTGGCCGATGAGGAAGCCAACCTAGATGGCTCTGGCTCGGCTGCGGTAACCCCGAACAAAGCCGTAGAAGTGACACTAGAAAACGTGTGCTTTCGCTACCCAGGCCAGAGTGAGTGGCTGCTAAAGAACATCAACCTCAGGTTAAAACCTGGCAGCGCTACCGCAATTGCTGGCAGCTCGGGCTCTGGTAAATCAACGCTCATAAAAATCATCCTTGGACTACTGGTACCCAGTGAAGGGCGAGTACTGATTGACGGCAAAGACATTCGCGATATCGGCCTTAGAGCTTATCGCCGTCAAATAGCAGCAGTCATGCAAGACGACCAACTGATATCAGGCACCTTGATTGACAATATTTGTGCAGGCGAGCCAACGCCTGATATTCAGCGCGCTACGCAGGCTATCGAGCAAGCCAGTTTGACCAGCACCATTGCTCAACTGGGGCTTGGCCTAAACAGTCTGGTGGGCGAGTTAGGCAATCAGTTGTCTGGCGGTCAGACTCAGCGTTTGTTTATGGCGAGAGCTTTGTACCGACAACCCAAATTATTGGTGCTCGATGAAGCGACTAGCCACTTGGATAAAGATAACGAGCAAAGCATTGTTGAGAGTCTTTCGACGCTAAGCATGACACGAGTGTCTGTGGCTCACAGGCAAAGCACCTTGGATGCAGCAGAACAAGTGTGGCTGCTAAAAGATGGGGGTTTAAAACCTGTACCTGCAGGGCAATGCTGACGCTACCAAATGAACTTTTAACAACTAGGTTTGGCGGTAAAACTGCTCTCACGTCGAGAAAAGCAAAGGAAAGGAAAACAAAGAACACAGAAGTTGAAATAAACCGAGAGACCGACGCTTCAAGACGAAGCCATTTCGAAAGCCTTTAGGGCCGCTAGGGAGAGCGCCTAAGCATTTAACTTAGGACTAGTAGGCAAAGGATTGCCATCGAAATTGACAACCAGGGAGGGTTGGTCGGTCTCTGCAGTCGGTCGCAAATGAGACTTAACAATTAAGGAAAAAGAGAGCAATAACAGGAGTCCGGAAAAAGTCAGAGAACTCGATAGCAATTAGCCCGCTTGCTCCTCTCTTGCGGAATGATTGCAGTCGCTGAATCTAGCCAGAAACAAACGGCCAAGGATGGCCCTACGCCCAAGGGCTGATGGCGGTTTGTGGGAAGGCGAAAGGATGTCGACGACACTCGTACATGGCCTCCGAATTGTACGAGCTCGTCGAACTGACAGGATGTCAGGCGCATGGAAGCAAACTGACTTTAACGCAGTATCCGGTCTTCTGTTATTGCTCTTTTACTATCTTTATTGTTGATGCTGCTACTTCGGTATTCGGCCCAAAATCCGCTTGAACAATTTTTTTTGTAGTGCAACCTCCCAACTAATTTGTGGCTGCTACACTTAGCCAATACCGCTCTAAGAAGCGGAATATCAACGCAATTTTGGGAATACAAACAATGTCAGCGCTGACCTGCTTCAAAGCCTACGATATTCGTGGCCGCCTAGGCGACCAACTCAACGAAGACATCGCCTATCGCATAGGGCGAGCCTATGGCGAGTTTTTATCCCCAAAAACCGTGGTGGTTGGCTCCGATGCTCGCGAAACCTCCGAGCCACTTAAACTGGCACTGGCGTTCGGTTTACAAGATGCCGGTGTGGACGTTATCGATATCGGCCAAGTGGGTACAGAAGAAATCTATTTCGCCACCGCTCACTTAAAAGTCGACGGCGGCATTGAGGTCACAGCGTCGCACAACCCCATCGATTACAATGGCATGAAGTTAGTGCGCGAGGGCAGTCGCCCCATCTCTGGCGATACCGGCTTGTTTGATATTCAACGATTGGCTGAGCGCAATGCCTTTCCACCTGTCGATATCAACAATCGCGGCCAGTATCGCAAACAAGATGTGCTCGCGAGCTATGTCGAGCATTTACTGGGGTACATCGACCTGTCACAACTGTCGCCAATGAAACTGGTGGTCAATAGTGGTAATGGCGTTGCCGGTCATGTCATCGACGCCATCGAGAAAGTATTTATCGAGAAAGAAGTCCCCGTTCGCTTCGTTAAACTGCACCACCAACCAGACGCTAGCTTTCCCAATGGTATTCCCAACCCCTTGCTACCAGAAAATCGCGGTGACACTCGCCAAGCCGTGATAAATCATCAAGCGCAACTTGGCATCGCTTGGGATGGCGATTTTGACCGCTGTTTTTTGTTTGACGAGCAGGGACAGTTTATCGAAGGTTATTACATTGTCGGCCTGCTCGCCGAAGCTTTCTTGCAATCTCAGCCTGGTGCCAAAATCATCCACGACCCGCGACTAACTTGGAACACCCAAGCCATAGTTGCAGACAACGGAGGAAAAGCGGTGATGAGTAAAACCGGCCATGCTTTTATTAAAGAGCGAATGCGCAGCGAAGATGCGATTTACGGTGGAGAGATGAGCGCCCACCATTACTTTCGCGACTTCTATTACTGCGACTCCGGTATGATCCCTTGGCTATTGGTTATCGCCTTGATGTCCGCCAAAAAGCAGAGTTTGTCTGAGTTAGTTAGTGAACGAATGAAAGCCTTCCCAAGCTCTGGGGAGATCAATCGTAAACTCAAAGATCCAGATACTGCCATTGCGCGAATCAAGGCCAAGTACCAAGATATCGCTGAGTCGGTCGACCGCACCGATGGCCTGTCTATGAGTTTTAATGAGGCCGCGGGACGCTGGCGCTTTAATTTGCGGCAAAGTAATACCGAGCCTGTGGTGCGATTGAATGTTGAGTCTGAGGGGAACCAAAAGCTGATGCAGCAAAAGACCCAAGAACTACTAGACCTTATCGCTGACTGACCACTGCCAGTGGTTTCGAAAGCGATTTTTAATACAACACAGATTCTCAGTTTTCATTAAAGCACATCATCATGGGTAGCTTTAGACCTACTCGCACTCGAGCGCATCTGATAAACTTTCCTTCCAAAATTTCAACTCAACTTGTTAACAAGGACGCTTGAGTGAATTTATCGAATAAACTTCGAGTCAGTGCCATCGCGATTGCTTGCTCATTGGCTGGTGCCAATGCAATCGCTGCCCCCTGGGTCGACACCAGCGACCAATTTCTCAGAGCTGATATCCAACGCTTAGCTGATGCAGGCGTGATTACAGTGCCGATTAACACCTTTCCACTGATGTGGTCTGGCATTGGGCAGGACTTGGAGCAAGCTGACCACCGCGCCTTGTCGCCTGAGGTGCTCGATGCGTTTAGCCGAGTTAATTTCTATTACAACCTGAATCGCAAGCCAGATGGTGTGGGTCAAATTAAGGCTCAAGCCACCAGTAACGATAAGCGTTTTACTGATTTTGGGCAGGCCCATCGCACACCGGCAAATTTGCAGGTGAGCTACAGCGGAATGGTGGACAGAGTGGCGTACAAAATCGCCGCCAGCGCCCACTACAACCCCAAAGATGGTGAGCACTACCGTCTGGACGATTCCTACGTGGCTATTGCCCTAGGCAACTGGATTATCACTGGCGGTGCGCAAGAGCGATGGTGGGGCCCGGGTTTCGATCACGCTTTGCACGTGAGTAACAATGCTCGCCCTATGCCAGCTATCAGTATATCTCGCAATAACCCTCAAGCTTTTGAAACTCCATGGTTGTCTTGGATTGGACCGTGGAATGTCACCGCTAGCATTAGCCAGATGGAAAAAGAGCGAGCCATTCCAAATCCATATTTAGTCCAGGCGCGGGTTAACTTTCGTCCTATACGGCAGTTGGAGTTTGGTCTTAGTCTGTCTAACCAACTCTGCGGTGAAGGGCAAAACTGCGAGTGGCGCAACCTTTGGGACATGATTACTGGTGGCACCGAGTGTGCCGATGGTAGTACCGATTGTGATCCCAGTAAAAACACCCACATAGGCAACAAACTTGCTGGGGTAGATTTGCGTTACAACGACACTTGGTTTAGTCAGCCAATCGGTATTTACTACGAACAAACCTGTGAAGACAGTGCAGGCCCCTACCCTTGGGATATTGCCGACTGCTCAAGGTTGTTTGGCGCAGATACTTGGATTCACAAACAGCAGGCTCAATTTAAGCTTTACGCCGAGTACTCAGACACCATGGTCGCCTGCGGCCCAGATCCAAATGCGTTTAACTGCATGTACGAGCACAGCGATTACAAAAGTGGCTATCGTTACCATGGTCGAGTCATTGGGAGCACCTACGAATCCGACGCCAGAAGTGCCATGTTTGGTGTACAAACCCAATGGCAGCAATACGGTCTCGATACTAAACTACGCTGGATCCAACTCAACAAAGACGGTAAGCACGCTCGTCCAGACTACACTGCAATTAGAGACAAAGAAGTGGTCGTCATGCTGAGCAACAGTTTGCGCACCCCGACTCCGTTCGGCTTATTGAATATTGGGGCCGATATCTACAACTCGAGAAAAGTCGAGCAAGGTGACAAGCTAAACGCAACGGTATACGCGAGCTTAGATTATCGATTTTAATACCCGCGCAACAAAAAAGACTGCCAATCGGCAGTCTTTTTTATTCTTTGCAAAAGCTAACTATCACTACCAAACAAGTCTCTGGTGTACACCTTGTCGGCAACGTCCCGAATCTCGGCCGTCAGTCTATTGGCAACGATAACATCCGCTACAGACTTGAACTCCTCCAAATCAGAAATCACGCGAGAGTGAAAGAACTCAGACTCTCGCAGTACTGGTTCGTACACCACCACCTCGATGCCTTTAGCTTTGATGCGCTTCATAATCCCCTGAATCGAAGAGCTGCGAAAGTTATCAGAGCCAGCTTTCATAATCAGGCGATGGATGCCCACGACTTTGGGGTTTCGCTTTAGAATACTCTCAGCCACAAAGTCCTTACGAGTGCGATTTGCATCAACAATTGCTCGAATCAAGTTATTGGGCACATTCTCATAGTTGGCCAGCATCTGCTTGGTGTCTTTTGGCAAACAATAGCCACCATAACCAAACGACGGGTTGTTGTAGTGCGAACCAATACGTGGGTCCAGGCCTACACCCTCGATGATTTGGCGACTGTCCAAGCCGTGTGTTTCGGCGTAGCTATCCAGCTCGTTGAAATAAGCCACTCGCATCGCCAAATAGGTGTTGGCAAACAGTTTGATCGCTTCCGCCTCGGTGCTATCAGTAAATAACACGTGAATATCTTGCTTCTCAGCACCATCGACTAATAGCCGAGCAAAAACTTCTGCGCGTTCACTTCTCTCACCAACGACGATTCGCGATGGGTGCAAGTTGTCTCTCAAGGCCATGCCTTCGCGAAGAAACTCAGGCGAAAAAAGAATATTGTCCACACCAAACTTCTCACGCACGCTTGCGGTATAGCCAACGGGCACAGTGGACTTGATTACCATGGTTGCTTTTGTATTGTGTTCGAGTACGTCGGCAATAACCGCTTCTACTGAACTGGTATTGAAATAGTTGGTGACAGGATCATAGTCTGTCGGGGTCGCAATAACTACATAGTCTGCATCTGCATAGGCTTTAGCTTTATCTGTGGTAGCAACAAGATCTAAATCGCGATTGGCCAGATAGTCTTCAATCTCTACATCGACAATGGGAGATTTTTTATCGTTGATAAGGTTCACTTTTTCAGCAAGGATATCTACCGCAACTACAGTGTTATGCTGCGCTAACAGAACTGCATTTGACAGTCCCACATACCCTGTACCGGCAATCGCAATTTTCATTTTCTAAACGGTCCTTATAAATTGTCGATTCTTTCGTTTCTTCTGCAGCGGATTATGATCGCTCAATCCACTTCTGGCAACCGCAAAGCAAAAAGGCTGCATTACTGCAGCCTTAATCTTTTCAAGCGCTTGCTCAGTTAAGCCGACTTGTTCTTGTACTCATAGCTGTAATAGCCGTACTCATAGCCATAACCGCCGGCTTTCTTCTCAACACCGTTGAAAATCACGCCTTTAATATCGACGCCATTTTGCTCAAAGCGACGCTGCGCCACTTCAACCTGCTTCAATGGGTTAATACCAAAACGAGTCACCATCAAGTTGGTGCCGCACAGATGGCCGACAATATTGGCATCGGTCACCGCCAAAATCGGTGGCGTATCGACAATCACCATGTCGTATTCTTTATTCGCACGCTCAATGAACTCAGCAAAGCTCGGGTGCATTAGCAGCTCAGACGGGTTTGGTGGAATGCGTCCACGCGGCATAAAGTGCAAACCTTCGACTTCCGTCTCTTTAATCGCATCTTCATAGCTCACATCGCCCACAAGCATATCTGACAGCCCGTCGTCCCAGTTCATATTGAACAGGCGCTGCATGTAGCCTTTGCGCATATCCGCATCGATTACCAACACTTTTTGACCGCTTTGGGCGATAGTGGTGGCCAGGTTAGCACTGATAAAGGACTTACCAATCTCAGGGCTTGGGCCTGAAATCATGATCACCTTGTTCTTAGCTTCTAGCATGGCGAAGTGCAGGCTGGTGCGCAGCGAGCGAATCGCTTCAATGGCCAAGTCCGTTGGGTCGTAGTGCGCTAACAACAGAGATTGCTTGTGTTTCTTACGCTTTTTGTTGCTCTCAAAGCGCTTAAAGAAAGTCTCGGAGAAAGGTACGCTGGCGTATACGTTAATGCCAATTTCTTCAAACTCTTCTGGGTTCTCCACACCGCGATTCATCGCCGCGCGAACCAATACAAAGGCCACTGACAGCATGCCGCCAAGCAAGGTACCTAGAACCGCAATCAGCGCTTTCTTCGGCTTAACCGGATGCTCAGAAATTTCAGCGTAATCGATGACACGCACGTTACCCACGGTACCGGCTTTAGCCACGTTAAGCTCTTGTACCTTGTTCAGCAGCGCCAAGTAAATTTGCTGGTTCACTTCAACGTCACGAGCAAGGCGAAGAACTTCCTGCTGAGTTTCAGGCAACTCAGTCACTTGCTCTTGCAGGCGCTCGCGCTCGTCAAACAACTCTTGTTGCTTGCGCTTAAAGGCCACGTAGTTCGGGTGTTCAGGAGTAAATCGACGAGCGATATCCGCTTCTGAGAAGGCCAATTCTGAAATACGCGATTCTAGGTTGACCAGTTGCTCGAGCACCGACTGTGTCTCTAGCGACAAATCCACCGACTTGTTTGCCAAGCGGTAATCGTTTAGACGCTCTTCCGACTCGGTCAGTTCAATCTTTAGGGTCGGTAGCTGGTCTTTTAAGAACTCTAAGCTCTTTTCAGCTTCTGCAGACATACGACGCACGTTTTGCAGTACGTAGTAGTTGGCAATCGCATCTAGGGTTTTAACGGTCAACTGACGATCGGCACCGTCCAGTGACAGAGCTAGAATCCCAGACTGCTTGCCTTTTTCACTCACGGCCAAAATGCCTTGCAAGTCGCGAATCGCTTTTACACGGCTCTTTTTGGTCAGTACAAACTGAGTATTTGGCTGCGCAACTAGGTCAGTGACCAGTACACGCACATCGCCCAAAGCCGACTCGGCTAGCTGGTTAAGCTCACCCTTGATGATAACTTTGTCACCGTGGGCGACCTGATACTTGTTGCCGCTTAAGTAGGTCAGAATTAGCGGCTCTTTACCCAAGTCGCGCTCTACGGCCAGTTGCGAGACATTAATGCGCTCGCCACCCCAACCATAACCTTCCAGCATGGCATCCGCCGGCTCAGCACCACCGTGGCGACGAGCTAAAAAGTTGCCAATCAGCGGAAAGCGCTTAGGCTCAGCGATAATATCCAGCTTAAGCTCATCAACGGCATTGCCAATTACCTGACGAGACTTCAGCAATTCGATTTCGGTGACGGCAGCACCATCGGTGGCAAACATCTCACCGAGATCCGCCAGACCTGGTAGGCCACCCTTTTTCTCTTCAATTTGAATCAGAGCGTCGGCTTTGTAGATAGGAGTCGCTAGCATGGCGTAAGCCACGGCTAACAGGGCAAACACAAAGGTGGTCGCCATAATAATCCACTTGCCATTAAGCAAGATGGCCAGCAGTTTTCCTAGATCTATCTCGTCGTTATCAAGGCTACGAGAAGATTTATCATTGGTATTCGAGGTCATGGTCACTCTTTCATTGGGTTGCCGACATTTCGACATCTAACGTGAAGCTCAAGCGAACTTGAGCCCATGAATTAACTTATAATTTTTGCGCCCAAGCACGGCAATGGCGCTCGATTTCGTCATAGGCAAACTGAAATGCTTCGTCGCTTTTTTGATACGGATCGGGCACTTCGGCATCGCTATCCCATTTTCCCAACAGCATGCACTTGCCGCTGGCTTGAGGATACTTCTGATTCACCACATTCAGATGACCATTCTCCATCACCAGAATCAGGTCGGCTTTGCGTACTAGCTCTGAACTCAGTTGTTGAGCTGAGTGCTCGGTATTGGCTTGTGGCTCACGCTCTTCCAATAAAGCCAAGGCGTTAGGCTCTATGCCTTTACCAGTTAACCCGGACTTAGCGTTAGCAATACCCGCACTAATCACTTGCTTGTTAGGCAAGTACAACTGCAGCAATTTTTCAGCCGTGGGGCTTCGACAAATGTTGCCGACGCACACCACCAAGATGGTATTGAACATGGTTAGCTCTCCAACTTCAGCGTAGGCTAGTTATTGTTGATGTAGGTTTTGCTGATGTCACTGATGTTCTTCAGCATGATCGCGGTCGGTGCGATTTGTGCAATCACGCGGTTCCAACGGCTAACCGGAGCGGCGGTCACATATACTACATCGTTAGGCTGTAACTTAAACTTGCTGGCCAATACCAGTGCTACTGCATTTTGGGCGTTGAGCTGGAACACAGACGTGCTGTTGTCCTGACCTGCGCGCAATACAAAAATACCTGTGGCATCGGCAGTACCTTCATTGATACCGCCCGCGCTTGAGAGCGCTTGAGCCAGGTTCATACCATTGCGATTCATGGTCAGCGTATCTGGGCTACCCACCTCACCCATGACGAACACGTTTAGCGCATCGTTGCGGGCTACGTGAATCACGTCGTTGTGACGCAACAGAGTGTTTTGGCTTAGCTCGCCTTTTTGATACAAAGCATGCAAATCAATCACTTCATCTTCGCTGCCTTTGTCTGAGTAGCGAGTCAGGGTGACATTGCGCCAGTCAGCATCGGGCGTCAGACCGCCGGCGTTGTTGATGGCATCTAGCAGGGTCAAAGGTACGTTAGTGATCGGCTGAACACCGCTCTCTTTGACTTCGCCAGTCATATAAACTTTTTGGCTTTGGAACGCAGCAATCGACACGTCCACCTGAGGGCTTTGAATGTGCTTACTCAGCGCTTGTGTTAACACTTCGCGAACTTGTGGTGCTGTCTTACCGATAACAGGTACGTTACCTGCGTAGGGATAGAAGATGGTGCCATTCGCACGTACCGGGTTACCGGTAGCCGCCGCGTCGCGGAATTGACCGGCAGGTGTGGTCAACTCTGGGTGATCCCACACAATGATACTCAGTACGTCGCCAACCCCAATGCGATACTCATAGTCCGCCAATTGGGCTTCTAGCGCAGGATTGTTGCGCGCGGTTTGAACTTGGTCACTCGCGGAGTTTAATGCCGCAACCGTTTCGGTGGTCAGGGGCACAATCTGAATGCTGGCTTCGTCAATTGCCGCTTCAGCTTCGCCGCCGCGGATGTGTCCACCAGGTGTCATACACCCGCTAACAGACAAGCTGGCCAACAAAACCAATCCGGTTTTGATAAAGCCAGACTTTACAAAAGAGTGGACTTGAGTAGGGTTTTTCAAGGGTTACCTCAAAGCTATTTATAAAACAGGCAGTTACCTGAACAACTCTGGAATTTTAACGCCAGTGCGTTTACCAGTGTTTGCAAAAATCTTGCGACCTTAAACTGTCGATAACGATTTCAACAGCTTGCTTACATGTCGCCTAAACCAAACAGTGCCCTGGGTAGCGGCGAAGCTACTTCAGGGCACTGTTTGTTATTTGAATCTGTTACGACTTTCCCTGTCTCAATTGAGTGCATGTTTCCTTGCGCTCAATTTCTGCACAGCCTCCGCGCAGTTGAGGCGCTAGTTTAGGCTCACGATGATGAAATTTCAATGACATTCTTGGCTCAAGTGCCAAAAATGAGAAGAACAAAAGGCTTGTCTAGTCGCCTTGTTTAGCCAATTTGGCCTGCTCAACTTCTAGGCGCTGCTGCTTACCCATCATTTCCAATAAAATGAAGCAACGGTTTTCACCACTAGATTCTTGAAACACTGCATTTAAATGGGCAAATGGCCCTTCGGTAACTATTACCTTATCGCCGGCAGTAAAATCATTGGTAACTTCTGGTATCTCGTTCAAATCGTCGAGTTGCTGCATGATAGACAGTACCACAGCGCTTGGTACCACAGGCATGTGCGCGCCAAATTGCACCATCCCGGCCACACCACGAGTGTTTTTCACGCGAGCTACCGCAAACTGGCTTGGGTCAAAGCGCACAAACAGGTAGCCGGGAAACAAAGCCTCTTCCACCTTCTGTTTTTTTCCTCTGAGCATTTTATCACGCTCAATCTGAGGTAGATAAACTTCAAGACCTTGAGCTTCTAGATTGGCCTGAGCTCGTTGTTCACCTCTTGGCTTGGCATATACCAGATACCAATTCATTGTGTATTCGCCGATCATCACTCTCATTCCAAACGAGCTTTAGTATACCTATTAATGACTTAGCAGCCAGCTATGCGAGATTTACTTGCCTAGATTTAAACCAATCGAGCCTTCATTCAACCCTAGGTTATTCCCAACCTAGGGCGTCAACTACCCTTTAGTTTGGCTAAGCCCAGGCTTTGCTAAGTAACGACTTAATCAAATGAGTAGCTCAAGCCCGCTGCCGCCATAGTGTCATTACCAGCCTTGCTGTTTTGCGAATGGCCAACACTGCCTTTTAGCTGCCATTGCTGCTTCTCGCCAAAGCGATAGCCGGCGCCAATAGCGATAGCATTTGAGCCGTTGAAACTGGCAATACCAACACCCACGCCTTTGCTAGCGTTATATTGTAGCTGAGACATGGCACCCGTCATGGCAACTCCGTTTGACAAACGTCCATCGAGTTTGTCGATTCGTTGATCAAGGCGATGAATTTCTGCCGTGGTTTTAGCCTTTAGATCTTCCATAAACATCCGGTTGTCGGCGATGGCTTGAGTATTGGACGCTATTGCACGTCGGTTGCTGCCAATATCGGTGCGCATCTCTTGCCGCTCGCTACTAGCCTGTTCGTTGACCGCCTGCTGCTTGCTCACTTCGCGCTCCAAGCGCTCTTTAGTATGCGAAATCCCATCGCGATTCTGAGCGATTTCGTTGGCGTTATTCTGAACGCCTTGACGGTTTTGTTCGACACCCGTTTCCACTTGGTCAACACGGCGATTGTTTTCTTGAATGTGCTTTTCGGTCTCGACCAGACCATTCTTCACGTCAGTGATACCTTTTTGGGTTTGGTCAAACATATCGCCCATGCCCTCAATGGCCTTGGTGTTGTCATCCACTTTGGTGTTTAGCTCGTCACCCGCTTTCTCAATGTCGTTCATACGCTGGCGTTGACTATCCAGCTCGCCATTGACTTGGTCCAAGCGAGAGTTTGTGCGCTGAGATTCTTCTGCAAGGCCCTCGATGGCCTCGTTTTGTTTGCGATTAATGCGATCGTTAGCCGCGATGCGGTCGGTATTCTCAGCCACTTGGTCGACCAAAATGTCCTGGATATGGCGGTTCGCAGGCACTTGACCCACGGGCTCAGCCAAAACGCTAGTACTGCACAAAAGCGCAAAAAGTAAGAAGACATTGGATTTCATTGATTTGGACCTCATAGGGTTTTGCTACGGGTACACGCTCAGAACAATGTTCAGCGCGGGCCGAAAATATTACAGTAACTGTAAGATACCTAAGCCACCCCTAAGGATCTGTGAGTTGTTTTTGACGACTTGTGTGAAATACGGAAATTTTGACGCACAAAACATGTACAACAATTCTGTGCGTAATTGGCTCAAAGATACGACTACCGCCAGCTTTGGCGATTCCTATTTGACTTTGGTCACGCCATGCGCGTATATAGTGTGTCGCGTTATATAAAATGGCAGCGATAGCCATTAATCAATCAACAAAATGAAGGTAATTTGAATGAGCTCTATGCCCCCTCAAGGCACTTTCCTAGGCCATCCTAAAGGGTTATTCCTACTCTTTACCACCGAGCTTTGGGAACGTTTCTCATACTATGCAATGCGAGCCATCTTGGTTCTGTATTTGGTTGGACAAGTCCACACCCAAGGTGGCTTCGGTATGGGTTGGACCCAAGCCGACGCACTAAAACTTTACGGTATCTTTACCGGTCTGGTTTACCTAACCCCACTGATTGGTGGTTGGTTAGCCGATAACTACTTAGGCCAACGTAAGGCCATTATCATCGGTGGTGCCATGATGGCCGCCGGTCAATTCCTACTGGGTACGCCACACGCTTGGATTCCAGGCATGGAAACCGAAGTATTCTACCTAGGTCTGGGTGTTCTGATTGCCGGTAACGGTATGTTCAAGCCGAACATCTCTACCATGGTTGGTGATTTGTACGAAGAGGGCGACCACCGTCGTGACGGCGCGTTCACCATCTTCTACATGGGTATCAACGTAGGTGCTTTCCTATCCGGTATTATTGTGGGTTCTGTGGTTGCTGCCTATGACGGTAACTTCCAAGCAGGCTTTATCACTGCCGGTATCGGTATGGTGGCCTCTTTGGTAATTCAGTTCCTGTTTGCTCAAAAGTACTTGGGCGACATCGGTACCGTGCCTGCGGCCAAGCTGGCTAAGCAGCAAGAAACTGAAGTTCGCAAAGAACCATTAACGCCTGTTGAGCGCGACCGTATCAAAGTAATTATGGTTATGGGTCTGTTCACCATCATCTTCTGGGCGGGCTTCGAGCAAGCCGGTGGTCTGATGAACTTGTTCACCAACGACTTTACTGACCGCATGATTGGCGGTTGGGAAGTACCGACCACTTGGTTCCAGTCTTTGAACGCCATGTTCATCGTGATCTTTGCACCTGTTATCGCATCTATCTGGGTTCGCCTAGGTGAGCGCGAGCCAAACTCGCCGGTGAAGTTCGCCATGGGTCTGGTTTTGCTAGCGATCGGTTTCTTGTTCATGATCGGTGCGGTTCTAGAGATGGGCGGCGACCCAACCGCTAAGTCATCTATGTGGTGGCTGGTTGGTGCTTACTTCTTCCACACCATGGGTGAGCTTTGCTTGTCACCTATCGGTCTGTCGATGGTAACTAAGCTGGCTCCACTACGTATCGCCTCGCTGATGATGGGTGCCTGGTTCCTATTCGTTGCTGCGGCAAACTACATCGGTGGTTTCGTTGGTTCGTTCATCGGCCACGACGGCACCAAAGAAGAGCAGCTAGCAAACGCTATGGGTATCTTCGCTGGTATCGCAATTACCGCGGTTGTCTCTGGCGCCATCCTATACTTCATGGCTGACAAGCTAGTTGACTGGATGCACGGTGCTGAAGACAGCACTCACCACGACGACGAAGACAAAGCCCTAGAAGACGAGATCGCAGTTACTGCTGATCACGAAGGCGTAGCACCTCGCTAATCGCCTTTAGCTTCTGAGCTTCTAGTAGAAAAACCGCAGCGGCTTCGCCCCTGCGGTTTTTTGGTACTTGCCCCCAGGCTTACCCACAGGGGACAGTCCCCTACCCCTAAATCCGCCTGTTTTATCCACAGATATGGCAATTTCTTAGCAATCCGACTGTTAGGTACTCCTAGAACGACAGCCACAGCCTAGTTACTCAATTATGGCCACTTCGAACCTAGCCAACTGTGGATAACTGATGAAAAATCCAGCAATAATTTGTCACTTACTCACAGGGGACTGTCCCCTAGGGTTGCAGGCCGCGATTTTGTCCACATGCGGGTTTGCTAGAAAATTTCTATGTATTCTAGTTCGTTTGGGCCAATGAAATCGCCGAAAGTCTGGCGATACCAAAGGGCTCGCTCGTCCAGGTCGGTGTCGATATCTCGGAATATTGGATGAGGCTTAACAAACGGATGAGACTGGTTGTGGGCATTGAATCGGTGACTGCTCCATCGGTAGTGGCTTGGGTTTGACACCATTCCTGCGCGCACTGGATTTAACTCGATATAGCGATAACAAGTCATCAAGTACTGCTCGTCCTCGATGATTTTGTGCTTATAGCGACTTTCCCAAAACACGCCACAGCGATGATATTCGCGGTTGTAATACATGGCGTAGATCTGCGAGAGTTTCTTCATGCACTTAGCCAACGCATGCTTTGACGGTGGAGTTATCAGCAAGTGGGTGTGGTTTGGCATCAAGCAAAATGCGTGCAAGGTGCATTTCGACTCAGCCAAAGCCTCGCCTAGCCACTTGTGATAAACAGCGTGGTCTTTGGCGTTGTGAAAGATGGTTTGGCGATTATTGCCACGGTGGATAATGTGCACCGGCACGTTGGCGATTATATGTCTTGGTCCTCTTGGCATTCTAGCTTCCTTGCACTTAGCGAAAACTCAAACCATAGGACAGCTTTCCTCTACCATCCATCCGCAATCGGAACCAAAAAACAAAACCCGCCGATTTGGCGGGCTTAACTGCAACAACCGATGCGTTCTAGCGCTCCCAGTAAGCCTCTTCTAGTGAGTCCTCTTTCTCGGGTAAGCCGCGCATCAAGCGCGGGCTGTCCTGTCCCAAGACTTCAAACGCCACTCGATTGGCGTATTTGCAAATCTGACTAAAGCTTGAGTAACACAAGCCCGACTGCTTGTGCTTGCTGGAGTTCGGAATGTTCAGTTTATGAAATTGCGCCGCACTCAAATCATGTAACAGTGCAGACAATGCTCCATCGCCAGCGCCATTGGTGTTGCGAATTTCTTTCGGACCACCCATGTACGGCGCGATATGCGCGTACACTCGAGTTGGCTTTTGACAGTCTTTTACTCGCATTGGGCGCGAAAACTCATGACGATTAAATTCAGGAATGGCTCCAGGCAGTAAGGTATGAGAAGTCACGCGCAAATATTGCTCATCGCAGTGCCCGGCCATATACAAGCCAATAGGGCCTGCGGTACAGAGCACCATATCCGCCCAATCTAAAGTCCTATCTGCCGCAGCTAGAGGGTCTGACTCGCCGGTTAAGGCCTCGCCCTCGTCCTCGTTCATCGCTAAAATCGTTACATTGTCACGAATAAAATCGCGCCAAAACTGCGGGTCTTGCTCTATCAAAAAGCGAGTGCCTAAGGTCAGCACTACCGGCACATCCGCCTCTTTGGCGTACTCAATGGCTTTAAGCACAGAGTCGCGCATCCCTGCATTTGGGTCCGCTCGAAGTAAGTAAGAACTCACTACCAAGGCCGCGGAGGTCTGCACAATTTGCTTGTCGATGGACTCGGGTTGCAAGTCATCCATACAGCCTTTGGAAATCGCAAAACTGCGCTCACCACACTCGGTGATCAAAGCAAAACAGCGGCCAATCGGGCCATCCACCGGTTGCAGATGGTTCAAGTTCACCCGAGACGAGGTGTTGCACAGATAGCGATAGGCGTAGCTGCCCACTTCGATGTTTGAGCGCATGACGCCAAACATCACTGAATTGCCGTCCGCCAGTGTCGAGTAGTTGTGCAGCGTGTTACCAATGGTGCCACCGGCAAACTCAGAGCTAATCAGGCCACTCTCTTTTAGCTCTTTGTACAACGCTTTCGCCGCCTCATCATCGATCAGAAGTGAGTTGCCCTTTTTGAGATTATGGCGTTCCAGAAGCTCATCGCTAACGCGAGCTTCGATGTCCACTAGCGTCTGCTCAACACCGCAGATATGGGTGCGACGTTGCTCTTTGTGCTGGGCCAAGCCCAAATTAACCGGATCGTTCGACTTCACCGGAAAGTAGTGTTTGGATTTACGTTGACCAGGAAACTTCATGGTGCCTCGCGCTGGCGTGTTGAGTGTCGGCGACTAGCTATCAGCCTAGTTCAGCCGTTCAAGAAGGGCTAACGTCCATGCGCTAATTAAGCGGTAAGCAAACTAGCGTTTAGCAATAAAAAAGCGCGCCAGTCCCGGCACGCTTTATTAATTTGTGACAGTGGCTTAAGACTAGAAGCCCTGCATCTGAGCCAGGGCCAGCTTGGCCATTAGCTCAATGTGTGCATCGTCGTCGTTCAGACAAGGAATGTACTGGTAGCGCTCGCCACCGGCTTCCAAAAACTCGTCTCGAACTTCTTCAGCGATTTCTTCTAGGGTCTCTAGGCAGTCCGCCGAGAACGCCGGGCAAATCACATCAAGCGACTTAACACCTTGTTTTGGCAAGCTGTTGACCGTCTCATCGGTATACGGCTGCAACCAAGGCTCTTTGCCAAAACGCGACTGGAAGGTCACCAAGTATTCATCTGAACTCAAGCCAAGCGCTTCTGCCAGAGCATCACCCGTGGCGTGACACTGCATCTCGTACGGGTCGCCCTCATCAACGTAGCGTTGAGGCACACCGTGGAAGCTCATCAGTAGCTTGTCGGCGCGACCGTTCGCGTCCCAATGACGACGAACGCTATCCGCCAAGGCCGAGATGTAATCCGGGTCTAGGTGATACTCTTTTTGCATGCGCACTTCTGGCACATTGCGACGAGTCAGCATGGCTTTCGCCAGACCATCGCTTACCGGTGCCACGGTAGAGCAGGAGTATTGCGGGAATACCGGCAGCACTACTACCTTGTCCACGTTTTGCTCTTGTAAGCGCTTTAAGCCGGTGCTGAGCGACGGGTTGCCGTAAGTCATTCCAAGCTCCACCGGAATAGGCCAATCGGTCATGGCTTCCAGCTTTTCAGTCAGCTTTTGCTGCTGCAGCTTAGAAATGTGCATCAATGGCGAGCCGTTTTCAGTCCAAATAGACTGATAGGCCTTTGCCACTTTGCGCGGGCGCACGTTCAGAATGATCCCATATAACACGGGCTTCCAAATCAGTGGATTGAGATCAACGACCCGAGGATCGGATAGGAATTCTTTCAGGAATGCTCTGACCCCGGCAGGCGTCGGTGAGTCTGGAGTTCCCAGAGCCACCAACAGCACGCCGTGGCGCGAATGGTCTTGTGTCATGTGTCCGTGTGCTTACTTAGCCTAGTAATTCTTTTAGCTGGGCACTCACTTCGGCAACGGCTTGGGTGCCGTCAAACTTGCTGTACTGCACGTTGCCTGCCTTGGCTTCAGCGCCGTAGTAATCCACCAGCGGTTTAGTTTGCTCATGGTACACTTTCAAGCGATCGCGAACTGTGGCCTCTTCGTCATCTTTGCGAATTACCAAGTCGTCACCGGTCACATCGTCCTTGCCTTCCACTTTGGGCGGGTTGAATACCACGTGGTACACACGACCCGAACCTGGGTGAACGCGACGGCCGCTCATGCGCTTGACGATCTCTTCGTCCGGCACGTCAATCTCAACACAGTGATCCACCTTGATGCCGTGCTCTTTCATCGCGTCGGCCTGTGGAATGGTGCGAGGGAAACCGTCGAGCAAGAAACCGTTTGCACAGTCGTCTTGAGCCACGCGCTCTTTAACCAAACCAATGATCAGCTCGTCAGAAACCAACTGACCGGCGTCCATCACTTTCTTGGCTTCCAAACCCAGTGGTGTGCCGGCTTTTACCGCCGCTCGCAACATATCACCGGTAGAGATTTGTGGAATACCGTACTTTTCCATGATGAACTGAGCTTGAGTACCTTTACCGGCACCTGGCGCGCCCAAAAGAATAATGCGCATGCTTATGCTTCCTTATAAATAGGTTCTGTGTCACAGAGATGGCGGCAATAGTGGCACAAATGACCCAATTTTTAAAGCACTAGTCGGTATGTTCACCAGCGAGTACGATTGGTTGCGTTTTCGCTTAAATACCTTGAGCATTTCGAGTTACGCGAGCTAGGGCAAAAGCGATCGCTACTGACACTAACTTTTTGGCTCTTTGCCACTTAGGCTGTGGATAAAACCGCCGGATTTAGGGGGTGGGGACAGTCCCCTGTGTGTAACTTGCTGCAAAAAGGCGCCAATTGGCGCCTTTATCAACAAGCAAATGGCTTATTTAGCCAGCTTTAGCCACAGCTCATTTAGCTGCTTAATAAAGCTAGATGGGTCTTCCAAGCTGCCGCGCTCACTCAGTTGCGCTTGTGACAATAACAGCTCAATCCAAGCAGCAAATTCCTGCTCGTCCTGCTCTTGGTCAAGCTTTTGCACAATCGGGTGCTCAGGGTTTAGCTCGAATACGCCTTTGGACTCTGGCACTGGCTGACCCGCCGCTTGCATCAGCTTGATCATTTGCGCTGACATCTCATCATCAGCGGTGACCAAGCACGCCGGCGAGTCGGTGAGACGGGTAGTCACGCGCACGTCTTTGACTTTATCACCCAGCACAACTTTAACGCGCTTAACCAAGTCTTCTGACTGCTTCTCAATTTGCTCTTGTTGCTCTTTCTCGGCCTGGTCTTCTAGCTCACCAAGTTCCAGGTTGCCACGTGACACGTTAACCATGGCTTTGCCGTCAAACTCGGTCAGGTAGCTCATCATCCACTCGTCGATGCGCTCAGACATCAGTAGCACCTCGATGCCCTTCTTGCGCAGCACTTCTAGATGTGGGCTGTTCTTAGCGGCTGCATAAGAGTCAGCAGTAATGTAGTAAATCTTGTCTTGGCCTTCCACCATACGCTCAACATAGGCTTCAAGGGATACGGTTTCTGCAGACGAGTCGTTGTGAGTTGAAGCAAAGCGCAACAGCTTGGCAATCTTCTCTTGGTTGCCAGAATCTTCCGCAGGACCTTCTTTTAGCACTTGGCCAAACTCTTTCCAGAAAGTGGCGTAGGCTTCCTCGTCTTGCGCAAGTCCTGAGATCATTTGCAGCGAACGTTTAGTCAGCGCGGTACGCATCGCCTGAGTGACCTTGTTGTCTTGCAGAATTTCACGCGACACGTTCAACGGCAGGTCATTGGAGTCCAATAGACCTTTCATGAAGCGCAGGTAGTTCGGCATAAAGACTTCGGCGTCATCCATGATGAACACGCGTTGCACGTACAACTTCAGACCGTGTTTATGCTCGCGGTTAAACATGTCCCATGGCGCTTTCGATGGAATGTACAGCAGCGAGGTGTATTCGTGCTTACCTTCCACACGGTTGTGGCTCCACTTCAGCGGATCGGCAAAGTCGTGCGAGACATGCTTGTAGAACTCTTTGTACTCATCATCTGAGATCTCTGATTTAGAGCGGGTCCACAGCGCTTCGGCCTTGTTGACCGCTTCCCAGCTAGCAGGAGTTGCCGGAATTTTCTCGCCATCAGGACCGTCTTGCTCTTCAGTGGCTTCTTTGTAGAACTCCACCGGAATCGAAATGTGATCCGAGTACTTGGTCACGATAGAGCGCAGACGCCAATCGTCAGCAAACTCTTTTTCGTCTTCTCGCAGGTGCAAAGTGATTTCGGTACCGCGCTCTTCTTTGGTAATGTCTTCCAGGGTGAAGCTACCCTCACCTTCTGAAACCCACTCAACGCCTTGGTCAGCGGCAGCACCCGCGGCACGAGTGCGCACGGTCACTTTGTCAGCCACGATGAACGCCGAGTAAAATCCAACACCAAATTGGCCAATCAACTGAGAGTCTTTGGCTGCATCGCCTGACAAGTTACTAAAGAATTCAGCGGTACCAGATTTGGCGATAGTACCCAGATTCTCAATCACTTCATCGCGGCTCATACCAATACCGTTATCGGAAATGGTCACGGTACCTGCGTCTTTGTCGTGGCTAATACGCACGCGCAAGCTACCATCACCTTGGTATAGGCTGTCGTCGGACAGGGCTTTGTAGCGCAGCTTATCGGCGGCATCGGCGGCGTTGGAAACCAACTCGCGCATAAAGATTTCTTTGTTGCTGTATAGCGAGTGGATCATTAGCTGAAGTAGCTGTTTGACTTCAGTCTGAAAACCATGAACTTCTGGCTGAGACATTGTTGCTTCCTCGGGAATGTGGTTTTTCTAACGTAAAAATTGCTATGTAAGCTAGATGTGGTCGCCCAAACACTTTTCAAGGGGCTGCCGCAAAAAAATTCCTACCCCTGTAATCTCAGTAGTTATCAACACCCCACAAAAACTATCCACTATTTGGGAGTAGCTTACACACAGGGGACTGTCCCCTCCCCCTAAAAGTGGGGGTTTTATCCACAGTTTGGGTCAAATGCTCGCAGCTGTGGCAATTGAGGCTAGGCTAAAGCGATATAGATATAGTCTTAAGCGGAAGGGACATCGTGGGAACTAAGGTGGCAGTACTAGCACTCGCGCTAGTTGCTATGTTTGGTTGGCTAAGAGCCATAGATTGGTCTGACCGTCAGGGGTATCAATGCCCTCGCTGGTTTCTCGTGACCTTGTTAGCGCTTGGAGTCGCTATCAACGTGTGGGATGCTTGGTTCAGATGACAGCAAACTTACCCACAGTGAGCATTTTTATGCACAGAAGTGGCAGTAGTTACTAACAGGGGACTGTCCCCTATGCCGAAAAGTGGGGTGTTTATCCACAGTGTATGGGAAAGAGAGGGGCTAGACTTGTTGGCGGCCGGAGAAACTGAGTGCCAGAGTGGTGCCATCGACATATTCGAGTTCGCCGCCGACTGGGACGCCGTGGGCGATACGGGACACTTTGAGTTCGTGTTGTTTGGCCAGCTCGGCGATGTAGTGCGCGGTGGCTTCGCCTTCGACGGTGGGGTTGGTGGCCAGAATGAGCTCGCTAACGTCACCCGAAGCTAAGCGTTTGGCCAGAATGTCGAGGCCAAGGTCGTCGGGGCCAATGCCGTCTAAGGGCGATAAGTGCCCCATCAGCACGAAGTATTTACCCGAGTAGTGGCCAGAGGCTTCGATTGCTAATACGTCTGCGGGGCTTTCTACCACACACAACTGGCGGGCTTCGCCACGGCGTGGGCTAGCACAAATACTGCACAGCTCTTCTTCAGTGAAGGTGCGGCAGTCGCGACAATGGTCCACTTGGGTCATTGCCGCGTCCAAAGCGCGTCCAAGTTTCATCCCACCAGCGCGTTGACGCTCAAGCAGCTGAAAAGCCATACGTTGAGCGGATTTTGGTCCAACTCCAGGTAAGACTTTAAAGGCTTGGATTAGCTCGTCGACTAATGGGCTAAATTTCATGGATGCGTTTGAGTCCTAAAGCGCCAATTAGAATGGCATTTTGAAACCTGGTGGCAAGTTCATGCCGCCGGTTACTTCAGCCATTTTCGACTTTTGGTTTTCTTCAACGCGGCGCGCGGCATCGTTACAAGCGGCAGCGATCAAGTCTTCCAACATCTCTTTTTCGTCCTCATCGCCCAACAAACTTGGGTCGATTTCAACGCGACGGACGTTATGCGCGCCGTTCATGGTGACTTTTACCATACCAGCGCCAGCTTCACCGGTGACTTCCATGCGAGCGATTTCTTCTTGCACTTTCGCCATACGGTCTTGCATCTGTTGGGCCTGTTTCATCAGGTTGCCCATACCACCTTTTCCAAACATAATCGTCTCTCGCTTGGTTAATTCATCTTGTGCGGGCTTATGTTACTCATTTGCCCCGCCAGTGCAACGTTTTAGACCCGCTCGGTCAGCATGTGTTCGGGATATTTGAGGCTATCCCAGTCTAAGGTCGCTCCAAGTTCAGTTTGCAGTCGCTGGATCAAAGGATCGGAATTCATATGCGACTGGCTCTCTTGCAGCAGTTCCTTATGGAAGCGACGGCGGATCATCAAAGGCGTTTCGCGACCTTGAGGCTCACCTACCACCACTTCTAAGTTTAGCGGTTGTCCAAACCATTCTTGCAGTGCGCTTTGCAGTGCAGTTATCGCTTTTTCAGCGGCCAAGTGCTTTTGGTCTGGCTTGAGCTGCAGCCGCAAATGTTCACCTTGTATGTCGGCCACGGAATTAATGGCTAGCTGGCGAATGCGTCCGCCCACTTTGATCATAGATAGGCTTTTGTACCAGGCCAGGTCCGGCTGTGGACCTTGTGACATGATTTGCAGCAATTGGTTGGGTTGCGCTGGTAGCCGGCTCGTTTCGAGTGCTGGAACTGCCTCTGCCTCTGGCTTGTGCATGGGATCGGGCTCGACAGCTATCGCTGCACTCGGCGCGTTCACATCACTGACCTGGGATTTGGGCCCAGACACAGCTGGCTCGACAGGCTCAGGCTGAACTGCAGGCGCTGCCGGCGTGAGATCCGTTGCGCTTACATTTTCGCTGTCAGGCGGGTTAGCTACAGGGTGCTCAAGCGTCGCTAACTCAGATATAGGCTGATGTTGGGCTTGCTGATGTTGCAGGCCCTGATTTTGCGACTCCGCTTTATGCGACTCCTGATTAGGCAACTCCGATTTATGAGGTTCCCGACTTTGCAAAGCACCGGCTGAAGCGGCCGGACCGCGCGGCTGCGGTTTGGGCTCGCTAGCTGGTGACTTTTTTGCCGGGGTGTCTCCCTCGGCTTGGGTCATACTGGCCCGCAGTTGGTCGCGATTGGCCAAGGCCGCTTGCAACAACTCATCTTCAAACAAGTCCGCTTCGTCAGACGCTTGTGGCGACGGCGATGAAGCTTGAGGCGGTTGTACAGACGTCGCCGGCACTGGGCTAGCTTGGTTGCTAAGCGGTTGCTGTGGCGCTTGTGGCGGCTGCGCAACAGGTGCGCTGGCCGGTGCGCCCTGCAGGCCAAACTCTGAGGTTTCTTGCGCGGGCACCTGTGACTGAGGTGCATTTTGCTCCGGCGACTCAAAGGCTGGCTGACTATGCGCTTGCTCGGCTTCGGCGTTGGCCGCCATCACCGCATGCTCAAGATTAACCTCTGAAGCACCGCCGGTTAAGGATTCGGCCTGAGCCATGATTTCTTGCTGTTCCGCAAATAGCAGCGACTCGTCTTGTCGTGCATTGGCCGCTTGGGCTTGACGCTGAACGTCAGCCATTGGCTGGCTTTGAGGCTGTGAAGCTACAGGCTGTGCGCCAGTTTGACTGGCAACACTTGCCTGGGGTGAAGCTGGCGTTTGAGGTTGCTCAGGTACGACCGCTTGTGGTGCTGGTGCGCTATCTACAGGTTGGCTAACAGCTTGTGCCGACGCACTCTGCACCCCAGATTCTCCCGCCAGTTGTCCACTGCCCAATGGCTTAGCACTAAACACGGACTCGCTTTGCTCAGGGGCAAATGCCAAAGCGCGCAATAACGCCATTTCTAACCCAGCACGCGCATCCGGTGCATGGGCTAACTCGCGACGACCTTCCAATAAAATCTTGTAGTAAAGCTGCACTTGCTCGGGCGCAAGCGCTTTTGCCAAAGCAGCAACCGACTCGGGATGCGAAGCGATTTGCAATGCATGCGGGCTGAACTGAGCGAGTGCTACTTCATGCAGACGACGCAACATGGCCACCAGCACAGACTCGGCATCACCGCCAAAGCCCAGCACATTATCCACTTGCTCCAGCATAGGCGCCACTTCGCCATCGATGATCCCTTGCAGCAAGCGATTAACCGAATCTTCGTCCAAGGCACCCAGCATTTGTTCAACCGAGGCCAGTTGCAATTGACCGCCGCCATGGGCGATAGCCTGGTCGGTCAGGCTTAAACCGTCACGCATACTGCCTTGCGCGGCGCGTGCTAACAACAAGGAGGCTCCAGCATCAAACGCGATATTTTCTGCCTGCAAAATGCGTTCAATTTGAGCGCCAATTTGCTCAACGGTTAGCGCTTTGAGATTAAACTGTAGACAGCGAGAGAGCACAGTGATCGGCAGCTTTTGCGGATCCGTGGTCGCCAGCAAGAACTTCACATGCTCTGGCGGCTCTTCCAGGGTTTTTAGCAAGGCATTAAAACTGGCTTTAGAAAGCATGTGCACTTCGTCAATCAAGTACACCTTGTAGCGACCGCGAGCGGGACGGTACTGCACGTTTTCTAAGATTTCGCGAGTATCGTCGACCTTGGTACGCGAGGCGGCGTCCACTTCAATCAAGTCAACAAAGCGCCCTTCAGCGATCTCCAAACAAGCGGAACATTGACCGCACGGTTCGCTGGTAACGCCAGTTTCGCAATTTAGGCCTTTGGCAAACAAACGCGCCAGCGTGGTTTTACCCACACCGCGAGTGCCAGAAAAAAGGTAGGCGTGATGCAAGCGATCCTGCTGTAAGGCGTTGGTTAGAGCCGCTAAAACGTGCGCTTGGCCAACCACTTGCTCGAAGCGGCCTGGACGCCATTTGCGGGCTAACACTTGATAGGACATGAAGCTCCCCGGTTCTCTCCCATGTGATTGATTTCCATGCTACCACAGGCGGGTGGAATCGCTAACCGAGAATCTAGGGGGAATCGCAAAAAGTGGGAGGGGGTCACCCAAAGGAATGAGGGACTGCTCTTGGGTAAAAGCTATTGTGTAACTCTTAGGGCTGAGGCGTTCTCTTTTAGGCACTTCATTTGGGCGAAAGAAGGGTAGAGGGCTTAACAGTTTGCTTGTGGCGGTTGGGTAGATTCCGGCTTTTTGCTTGTGGCGGTTGGGTGGATTCTCGCGTTCGCGAGAATGACAAGAGCAAAGCAGCGAGGGCACCGGCAAGCTCAGTGCCCAAAACCACAAAGCCTAGTCGCCTTCGAACTCCACCAACGCGGTCACGTTGATGCCCATGTTCTTCAAGCGGTGCTCACCACCAATATCCGGCAACGAGATCACGAAAGCCGCTTCTTTCACTTCACCGCCACGGCGGCGGATCAGCTTAACTGTGGCTTCAATGGTACCGCCGGTGGCCAGCAAATCGTCGACTACTAATACCTTGTCTTCTGGACCTATGGCGTCTTGGTGCAATTCCAAAACGTCTTGGCCGTATTCCAGCTCATAAGACTCGGCAATCACAGCCCGTGGCAATTTGCCCGGCTTGCGCACAGGCACAAAACCTACGCCCAAGCGCAGCGCTAAAGGAGCGCCAAACAAGAACCCGCGAGCTTCAGTACCCACTACCTTGGTAAAGCCTTGGCCTTCGAAACGCTCTGCCAGCAAATCGATAGTCAGCTGGAAAGCTTTGGCGTCTTCGATCAACGACATGACGTCGCGGAACATGATGCCGGCTTTCGGGTAATCAGGAATGGTTTTAATGCTCTGCTTGATCAGAGCTAAGCTTTCAGGATTCATAATTCACTTGACCGCCATGCGGCTACTTTGATTAAAAAAGAACATTATTCACAGCCAACTCGGCACTGCAAGCGCTATTTCGTGGGCTTGTCTAGAGAGTCAAATTTCGCCCTAGTCGGTTTCCGGCAAGCGGTACAAATACCAAAGCAAGCCACAGCACATACAAGCCAGCATGATTTTCACCCACATCAGGGGAACCACGGCAATACTGAGGCTAAAGCTTAGCAAAACCACCACAAAGGCGCGTTTTTTCAAACGAGCGTTGACCGCGCGCTTTTCTTCCCAATCTTTAAGGGCTTGCGCGAACCAAGGGTGCTCATGCAGCCAGTCGTTTAGACGCTGACTCGAGCGGGCAAAGCAAAACGCCGCCAACAGAATAAATGGGACGGTGGGAAGCAGGGGTAAAACCACCCCGAGCGTGCCTAGAGCGAGACTCAACAGCCCGCCGACTAGGTAAAAACTGCGCTTAATCATAGCCACCTAGGCTAAGTGCCCGGCAACACAATGTAAACGTTTGAGTTAGCAGAATGTGAACAGCCGCCATGTCCTTAAGGTGCCGCCTAGCCGCCTTTCTTGCGTCGACGAGACTCGCCTTGCACGGCGCGATACATTTTGCCTAGCGCTTTGTCCTTGGCGCGCTTTTCCGCCAAAGAGGCCGAATTGAGCGCCTGTTCGCGCGCGAGCTTCAGATAGTTATTAAAGCGACGAGCATCGAGCTCACCAGAGGCTAACGCCGCTTGAATAGCGCAGCCAGGCTCAGCCTGATGCTGACAATCGCCAAAACGACATTGCTCGGCCAACGCCTCTACATCGGCAAAGGTGAGCGACAGCCCCTCATCCACGTCGGTTAACTGCAGCTCGCGCATCCCCGGGGTATCCATTAGCACAGCCCCTACCGGTGTCAGGTGAATCGAACGCGATGTAGTGGTGTGACGGCCTTTGCTATCGTCTTCGCGAATATTCGCAGTGGCTTGTTGGGCATCACCAATGATGGTGTTCACCAGCGTCGACTTACCCACACCAGACGAGCCCATTAACGCTAAAGTCTTACCAGAACGACACCAAGGGGCCAGTGCAGCAGCGGCTTCGCTGTCCAAGGCGTTAAGCGCCACCACATTCAATAATGGGTCCAGCGCTTGTACCTGAGCGACCAATTCATCGGCCTGCTCGAGCGACTCGCACAAATCCTTTTTGGTCAGGACCACCACAGACTCAGCCCCAGCTTCGTTGACCAGAGTTAAGTAGCGCTCGACGCGACTGAGCTTAAAGTCCTGATTGAGTGACATCACGATAAACACAGTGTCCACGTTAACCGCAATCATCTGCTCGTCTATCTTGGCGCCGGCGGCTTTGCGACGAAACTCGGTGGCGCGATCTAGACGACGAATGAACTCGCCCTCAGTTGACAGCAACAACCAGTCTCCCACCGAAATCGCTGGCAATTGCCCGACTAGAGCAAAATCTGCCAAGCCAGACTCGCCGATCAAAACCAGCCGATTTCTGTGCTGCTCGCACACGCGCATCGCACGAGTATCCTGATACTCATCCAATGTCAGTTGTTGTTGAAAAAATGGGTTCCAGCCCAACTGGGCAAGCGAATAGGCGGACATAACGCGCTCCGAAAAACGAAAGGGCCTGCGATTTGAGCGCAGGCGCGATTGCGCTAGTTTAGCAAAAACCGATTGCAAACTAAGTGTGTGCTGCATTTTTTGCGAGCGGCCTCGCGACACTGCCAAGGAGTCCCAAAAAACCTAGCGAGAACCTTGGCTACCAAGGTGCGCAGATTCCAGCTCTAGCGCTTCACGAAGCACTAGTAGTTCGCGAAGCACTCGTAGTTCGCAAAACACCAGCCGTTCGCGAAGTACTAACGAGTGGCGAATCACAAACCAGTAGCACTGGCACAAACCAGTGGCGAATCACAAACCAGCAGCGAAGCACAAATCATCCACTAGCCAAGCAGTCCGCGCACCACGCCACGCTCGGCCATTTGCGCCAATAACTGATTTAAACCATTCACTAGCACCGACTCCTCATAAGTCGGGAATTGCTCCACCACCCAGGCTTGTAGTTCGCTTAGACTCATTCCAGGTTGGCTTTGCAGCAAACTCAGCAACTGCGCACTAAACCCATCGAGTTGAATGAAGTTTACATCGTCGTCTTCATCGCGATACAAGGCTAAAAATACTGGGTGCTCTAGCGGCTCATCAGGTAGCTGGTCGACACTGATGTGCTGCACCGGCCACTGATACTGAGCAATCGCCACCGCCTGATGGACACACAATTTGGCCTTATCCAATGCATCGGAGCTCAAGCGTTGCGACTCGACCCCAAGGCTTGAAGAGACCTTCAATTCCAGCCACTCGTAGTGAGCGAGCTCCAACGCAAAGCCAAATTTTTGCGGTAACACCTGCGGGTTAGCCGATAAGTACTCGATAAACTCCTGAGAGATATCGATAAACAGCGGCGACTGACAATTGTGCTCGGCGAAGAACTTGCGCTGCAGCGCGAGCCAACCATCATCGCTAAACAAGCTTTTCAGCACCGGAAAGGCGGCATCCACAAACCCCGACACATTATTGAAAAACAACTCTTGATAAACCTTCATGCGCCGCGCGCTCACCCCTTCGGGCAATGGCGCGCCATCGGGATCGCGAATACTGTCCATAAAGGCCTGCTGAACCATTTTAAAGTCGACGCTGACGTCCTTGCTTGAATCCTGCATATCGCCTCCTTACGCGGTCAGCACGGCCGGCGCTGCGGCATTTTGCAATTGATGAATGCGCTGCAGCTCGGGTAACAGCTCTGAGGTTGGTGGAATATTAAAGTCGCGCTCGAGCAAGGTCGGATGCACGCCGTGAATGGCGTAGGCTTTTTCCAGCAACTCCCAAACCGGGTCGCACACCGCCGCGCCATGGGTGTCGACTAGCAGGTCTTCCGCCTCTACATAGTGTCCGGCCATGTGCATGTAGCGAATGCGTTCAGTCGGCAGCCCGGCCAAAAAGGTTTCGGCGTCGTAGCCGTGGTTTACCGAATTCACATAGATGTTGTTCACATCAAGCAGCAACTGACAGTTTGACTCGGACAGCACCGCTTGAGTAAAGCTAAGCTCGTCCATTTGCTGGCCAGGTGCGGCGTAGTAGCTGACGTTTTCTAAGATCAACGGACGCTCGAGTATGTCCTGGACTTGTTTGACTCGAGACACCACATGCGCCACCGCCTCTTCGGTAAAAGGAATCGGCATCAAGTCGTACATGTGGCCCTCGCCAGAGCAGTAGCTTAAGTGCTCCGAGTACCACTCAATATTGTGCAGGTCCATAAAGGCTTTAACCTGGCGAACAAACTCCACGTCCAGCTCAGCGGGAGAACCAATGGATAACGATAAACCATGCAGCACAAAGCGATGGCGCTCGGTGAGCTGGCGAAATTGCTTTTGCAGACGGCCGCCTAAGGCCATCCAGTTTTCCGGAGCGACTTCTAGAAAGTCGATGTCTTGCGGTAACTGCTGGCAAAACTCATCGAGCATCTCTCGGCGTAGACCGAGTCCGGTCAGCGGTCCTTCAAACTGTGTTGGCATAACAACTCCTTGCGGCCATCCTATCAATTGTGGATGTGTTATTTAGATTAAATCAAAACCCTGGTTTTCTACTAGCCGAGTTTCGTACTGCTCTGATTTGATGAAGCTTTTGTTCATAAAAGCCTTAGCTTATTACTGCTTTGGTTTGAAACCACTGGGCTGCAATACTCATTCGACTCAATACCAGAGCTCAAAGCTCAACTATTGAGTGCCCCTTAACAATACAGCCGACCCAAAGGCCGGCTGTCGTGTCTCTGGCTAGAGGTTGGCTAGCTTATGCAGCACCGCCACATTTGCCTTCACCACACTTGGCTTCTTTCGACTTGCTGTCGCCGCCGCACTTACCTTCGCCACACTTACCTTCTTTGGCTTTTTCACCGTGGGCTTTGGCTTTGTCGCCACCGCACTTACCTTCGCCGCATTTGCCCTCGCCACACTTACCTTCTTTGGCTTTGTCACCGTGGGCTTTAGCTTTATCGCCACCGCACTTACCTTCACCGCATTTGCCTTCGCCGCACTTACCTTCTTTGCCTTTCTCACCATGGCCGCCCATGATTTGATAGCCCTGCTCCATAGACTGGAAACCGAAAGGTGCTGCTTGTGCGTCCATTGGCGCGATTGACGCGCCCAATACTACTGCACCCAGCGCCGCTGCCACGGAAGTTTTCTTTACGTTGTTCATAATCTGTACCCTTTTTAAGTTGCTAACCTTGCTTAGGCAACCAGCGCTGATGCTGGCTTGGTTAATAAGACCCGAGCCATGTCGGTTCTATTACATCCTAGCAACAATTTTTCTTAATTGAGCAAAAAACACACAAGTTGCAACAATTTCCACTCGCATTTAGGCTTAAACGCGCTAGACTGCCGCCAATTTTAAGCAAAACCTACGCCTGACGAGCCTATGCGACTGATACTCGCCCCGATGCAAGGGGTACTCGACCACCTAATGCGCGAACTTTTAACCCAGATTAATCCTTATGATCTGTGCGTTACCGAGTTCGTGCGAGTATCTGATGGGCTGCTACCAGAGCGCAGTTTCTTCAAACTTTGCCCAGAGCTTAAGAATGGTTGTGTCACCTCTAGTGGCACCACAGTGCGAGTTCAGCTGCTAGGCCAAGATCCAGCCAAAATGGCCGCCAACGCCAAGCGCGCTATCGAGCTTGGCTCGCCGGGCGTGGACCTTAACTTTGGTTGTCCGGCCAAACTGGTCAATCGCTCCAAAGGTGGAGCTGTGTTGCTCAAAGAGCCGCATAGCGTGTTTGAGGTGGTGGATGCGGTGCGCCAAGCCGTGCCAAGCGATTTACCTGTCACCGCCAAAATGCGTTTGGGTTGGGATTCCACCCAACAAGCGGTCGATATCGCCGGGCTTATTCAACAAGCCGGCGCGAGCGAGCTGGCGGTGCACGGGCGCACCAAGGAAGACGGTTATCGCAAAGGCACGGTGGACTGGCAGCGCATTGGCGATATTAACCGCGCGCTGGATATCAACGTGGTGGCCAATGGCGATATTGTCGATTGGGCCTCGGCACAAGCTTGTCTTGAGGCCACCGGTTGCAGCGATTTAATGGTGGGACGCGGGGCGCTTAACCGCCCTAACCTTGGAGCCATGGTCAAACAGCAAACCCCCTCGCTGGCCTGGGAAGAAGTGGTTGAGCTATTGCAACGCTACAGTCATTTAGAAATGGAAGGCGACAAGGGCCTGTATTTTGCCAACCGAGTCAAGCAGTGGTTTACCTATTTGGTCAAAAGCTACCCGGAAGCGCGCGACATGTTCGACCAAATCAAGCCGTTAAAGGCGCCCGAGGCAATTCGGCCGTTATTGTCGGTGGCGGCCTAGCTCGCTGGCATCAAAGCCCTGAGCTTGCCACCATCAACAAAGCCGCAACTGACATAGCCCAACAAATTGGTGCGGCTCTTCCAGTAAGTCTTCAGTGCTTTCGCTCTTCAGTGCTTCAGTGCTTCAAGTCGCTCTGCCAATTAGCTTCGAGCCAAATAATCGCCGTAGCCAATCCACTTGTAACTGGTTAGTGCTTCCAGCCCCATAGGACCGCGGGCATGCAGCTTTTGAGTGCTCACTGCCACCTCGGCACCTAAGCCAAACTCGGCCCCATCGGTAAAACGAGTACTGGCGTTAACGTACACTGCTGCCGATTGCACTTGGTCGACAAACTGCTGACTGGCGGCCAAATCATCAGTAATGATCGCCTCGCTGTGCCCAGATGAGTGCGCATCAATGTGCTCAATCGCGGCATCTATGCTGGCCACCAGCTTAACTCCAAGGGTTAAGCCCAACCATTCGGTATCCCAATCGCCATCAATGGCGGTCGCGATATCCAGTTGTGGCCAACGCGCCACCGCCAAAGGACAGCCCTTTAGACTAACCCCTTGCCCATGGACGGCCTTTAGCAAGTCGAGCATGGCATCAGTATCACAATCTTGATGCACCAACAGCGTATCTAGCGCGTTGCAAACCGTTGGTCGCTGCACTTTGGCATTAATCACCAGCTCGGTCGCTTTAGTCAGATCCGCACGCTTGTCGAGCAGCATATGGCAAATACCAATGCCGCCAGTGATCACAGGCACGCTAGCCTGCTCGCGACACACTGCCTGAAGCTTTGGCCCACCACGAGGAATGATCATATCCACATACTCATCCATGGTTAGCAGTTGGCCGACTAAGGCCCGATCCGGGTCTTGAATCAACTGAATGGTGTTCGAGTCCAGCTGGCACTCACTCAAAGCGGCTTGAATCGCCTTTAGCAAGGCCTGGTTAGTATTCAGGGTCTCGCGACCGCCACGCAATATCGCCGCATTGCCGGTTTTTAGCGCCAACACGCTAATATCCACCGTTACGTTTGGTCGCGCTTCGTAGATAACCCCTAGCACACCCAGTGGAATACGTCGCTTGAGCAGGCGAAGGCCATTGTCTAAGCGCTGGCTATCAAGTTCAACGCCAACCGGGTCTGGCAGGCTAATCACCTGCTGAATATCAGAGATAATGCCTTGCAGGCGCTGGCTATCGAGCAGCAAACGATCAAGCATGGCATCGGCTAAGCCTTTTTGCTTGGCTGCTTGCATGTCCACTTGATTGGCCGCCAGAATCTCTGGTGCCTGCGCGTCAAGCTGTTCGGCTATCGCTTGCAACAAGCGATTCTTGGCCGGCGCGCTTAGGTTGGCCAGCTCGCGACAGGCCTTGCGAGCCGCTTGGCCCATGCCGATTAAATCTGTCATTTTTGCTCTCCTGCTAAGCTCACCGGCTGCAACACCAAGTCATTTCTGTGGACCACTACTTTGCCGTAGTCATAGCCCAAGCGCTCGCCGATGGCTTGCGAGTGTTGGCCGCGGATCCGCGTGATATCGTTGGCGTTGTAGCGGCTTAGCCCTTGAGCGAGTAGCTCACCAGTTTCACTGTGCAAAGCCACTAAAGCACCGCGCTCAAACTCGCCCTGGCAATCGATAATGCCTTTGGCCAACAAGCTGCGGCCTTGACTGCTAATCGCATTGACCGCACCGCTGTCTAAAATCAGTTTGCCTCTGGCTTTAGGGCCCGCCAGTAGCCATTGCTTGCGGCTTTCTAAGCGATTGGCATGAGCGCTGACTCGAGTGCCCACCGAGCGTTTGGCAAACGCATCCAGCAACACATTATCGCGACCACCCGCAGCAATGATCACCTCAATGCCAGCCCGTTGCGCCAGCTGCGCCGCTTGCAGTTTGGTGGCCATGCCGCCGGTGCCCAAATGAGTGCCGCTGCCTCCGGCCAAAGCTAACACCTGGGGAGTGATTGCATCGACCCGTTCAATCAATTGCGCCTGAGGGTTGCTTCTCGGATCAGCATCAAACAGCCCGTCTTGGTCGGTGAGCAACACCAGTAAATCCGCTTGCCCCAGCAACGCGGCTCGAGCCGACAAATTATCGTTATCGCCGACTTTAATTTCTGTGGTCGCCACCGCGTCATTCTCGTTGACCACAGGAATAATGCCGTGGCTGAGTAATGCGTTTAGAGTGTCTTGGGCGTTGAGATAGCGCTCGCGATCGCGCAGATCGGCGCCGGTGAGCAGCAATTGCCCCACGTGCAAGCCGTAGATTTGAAAAAGGTTTTCCCAACGCTGGATCAACTGAGTTTGACCAACCGCCGCCAACAGCTGCTTGTCGGCCATGCTGTCGCTCAGGGCCGGGAAGCCTAAATGCTCACGCCCAGCCGCCATCGCGCCCGAAGTACACAGGATGACTTCGGTACCGGCTTGACGCAACACGGCCATTTGTCGCACCAATTCGACCATGCGCGCCGAGTTGAGTCGATCGCTGCCGCCGGTTAGTACGCTAGTGCCTAGCTTTACAACGATGCGCTGATAGTTTGTGCTCACTGTGAACCCTTACTAATTAAGAGATCTCCAGTCTAGACAAGCCAACAGCGCTTTTGAATTGAATTCTTTTGCTTATGCGAGTTTGCGACGCCAAGCGGCGATTAACAAACCAATAAGCGCGCCAAAGCCCCAACTGCCACCGCTGCTGCCGCCAGTTTCAGGAGTTTCGCCCACTAAAGTCATGCTACGCTCGACTCGCGCTCGATACTGGCCCCTAGGTTGTGGGTCAAAGCGATACTCAAACACCACATCGGCGATGAGTTTGACGGTGTGAGTGCCTTCAACCCCTTCGGCCACTTCAAAGCGAAACGGCTGCTCAGCGCCGATGACTTGCTCACTGGCATCTAACAGCAAACCGTTGCTCAACAGCGCGCTTGGCTCTGCCGCTGGCCACTGCTGAGTATCGCGGCTGAACTTCACATACTCGCTGGTATTGCCATTGGCATCAGTGGCCAGCATTTGCACCGAGAGCTCGATGCCGGCTTGTTTGTAGTTGTGCAGCTCTAGCGCCAAATCGTAGCTTTGCCCTGGTGACAGCTGACTGACTTTCGGGTTAGCAGCGGCGCTGCCAGGTAAGTTGTCTGTGCTTGGGTACACCAGCAATTGCGATAAGCTCAGCAGAGGCACGGGCGCCTGTTGCAGTGCTTTTAAAAGGTCGAGCTTGGGGTAGCTCAGTTGAACCTCGCCATCACTTAGCGTGTGCGCATAAGTCATTGGTGAGCCCTCTAGCAAGCGCAAGGTCAACTCGCGATGACTCTCGCCCGGATTGTCCTGATTCATCACCGCCAAGGTGGCCGCCACAATTGGCGAGGCCATCGAGGTGCCATTCCAGCTGGCGTATTGATTGTTAGGCAGTGTGGAATAAATCCCCAATCCCGGCGCCATGATCTCATATTCAAGCTCATCGCCCGGCACACAGTCCCAGTTCGAAAAAGCCGCCATTGCCGGACTGGCCTCATCGAGCTGGGGTTGACTGGCCATCACGCCAACCACGTATGGGTAAGCCGCCGGATAAAAGCGAGTCGTCGCTTGGGTTTGGCAATCACTGCTATTTGGCTTGCCGCTATTGCCCGCCGAGGCCACTAGCAAGCTTCGCTTAAACGCCGAGCTAATGGCATCTTGTTCCAGTTGGCTTGGCACGCTGCCACCAAAGGACATGTTAATCACGTCAACGCCCATGGATACGGCATAATCCACCGCCTCAGCAATATCGTTGCTATACAGAAGCTTATCCGAGGTCGCTTTGATGGCCATAATGCGAATATCGGCAATGCCTGTGTCTTTTAGCTCGGCTAACATCTGCGCCAGAATGCCGGCCACATGGGTGCCGTGACCATCGGTGTCCATAGGCTCACCGTGATGCTCGCTGCCGCCAAAGCTGGCGCCGTGGATATCATCGATAATGCCGTTGCCGTCGTTATCGATGCCGTCGCCTTCAATTTCCGCGGGGTTACGCCACATGAAGGGTTGTAGGTCGGGGTGGGTGTAATCGATCCCTGAGTCGATGACCGCCACCACGATAGGCCTGGTGCCGTTGCTCTTGCTGGCCAGCCAGTCTCTTGCTCCCAATAAGTCGATGGCGGACCACTGCCAACCCGGCTCGGTGTGCGGTATTTCAGTTTGATTTTGAAAGCCGGTCAAATAGCGAGGTTGCGGTGCTTCGACCACTAAGTCGGGTTGTTGTCGGCGTAGCTCGGCTAGCGCTTGTAGTTGAGCCTGACGTTCGATGGGATTTGAGCTGAGTTCGAGTCTTGACCAGGCTTGGCTCCAATGCGGCTCGGCACCATCGCCAGCACTCAGACTAGTGCTTTGCAGCTGAGTCACAGATGATTGGCGATAAGGCTTTAGCGCAAGCGTTCCATAACTCTGCGCTGCGGTATTTGAGTTCTCAGTTTGAACCCCAGCAACTTGCGAATGAGCGCGCGCTTGTTTAATCAGTAGTTGCTGCTGCGGACATACACCTTCGGGGCAGTCTAAGTATTGTTGCAGCATCTCGGCCGAAACTGATTCACTCGCGAGGGATTTGGCTGACACTGAGTCAGTAGGCGCTAATTCGGCAGAAAAAGGGCCAGAAATAGAAGCACCGCTAACACACAACAAAGCCAGCGCGGCGAATGGGACTCCCCGGCTGTACGGACGAATTGACGAAGATTTGATTGGCATACTACCCAGCCTAACGGGCTTGCACCCGCAACATAATTCTTGTTGGAATATTTGTATGGCCATTTTTTAAACACTATGGCCTTTTGCACCAGTCTATCCTCAATCCAAACCGGATTCTGTGGCCATGGTGGCGTTTATTGCATTGGCTCAACACTAAAAAACGCGCTCAGTGAGCGCGCTTTTGGGTCGAGTCTGCTTAGCGCTTAGAGCACAGCAAACTTGATAATAAACAAGGCAGCGATGGTCACAACGCCAGCGTTCAACTCGTTAAAGCGGCCGCTGAGTGCCTTGATAACCGCATATGCAATGAAACCAAAGCCAATACCCGTGGCAATCGAGAAAGTTAGCGGCATCAGTAAACACACCACGCCCACGGGTGCCGCCTCGGTTAAGTCATGCCAGTCCACATTGGCCAAACCGGCCATCATCAAAATCGCTACGAAGAACAGCGCCGGTGCAGTGGCGTAAGCTGGGACCATACCCGCCAGTGGCGATAAGAATAAGCAGAACAAGAACAGCACGCCAACCACCACAGCGGTCAGGCCAGTGCGACCACCCGCGGCCACACCAGCAGTGCTCTCTACGTACGAGGTAGTTGTCGAGGTACCCATCATAGAGCCCGCAACGGTGGCAACAGAATCGGCCAAAAGCGCTTTGCGCAAACGCGGCAAACGCCCATTCTTATCCAGCAAATTACCCCGTTGAGCCACACCAACTAGGGTGCCAGAGGTATCAAACAAATCCACGAACAAGAAGGCAAACACCACGCTAATCATCGACAGTTCTAGTGCCCCTGCGACGTCCATCTTCAAGAGAGTCGGCGCGAGCGAGGGTGGTGCAGATACGATGCCGGAGTAACTTACTTCACCGGCAATCAGCGAAATCACGGTCACGGCGAAAATCGCTAAGAGCACCGCCCCTTTTATATCGCGATCCACCAGCGCAATGATTAGGAAAAAGCCCAAAGCGGCCATCAGCGGCGGCCAGGCGGTGATGTCCCCCATGGTCACCAAAGTGGCAGGGCTGCTCACAATGATACCGGCGTTTTTCAGCGCCAAAATCGCGAGAAACAAGCCAATACCAGCGGCGATACCCACTCGCAGCGACACAGGGATCGAGTTAACAATCCACTCGCGAATTTTCACCAAGGACAAAATCATGAAGCAGATACCCGAGAGGAACACGGCCCCTAGCGCACTCTCCCACGAGTGTCCCATCTCCAACACCACTGTATAGGTGAAAAAGGCGTTCAGTCCCATACCAGGTGCTAAGGCGATGGGGTAATTAGCCACAAAGCCCATGATGAAGCAGCCGATAGCCGCGGCCAAACAGGTGGCAACAAACACCGCCCCTTGGTCCATTCCCGCATCGGCGAGCATGGCTGGATTGACGAAAATAATGTAGGCCATGGTCAAAAAGGTGGTTACACCGGCGACCACTTCTTGGCGCAGATTAGTTTCGTGTTGTCTGAGTTGAAACAGTTTTTCCAGCATGCGAGTGTCCAGTTTGCAAAATTGTTAAAGCGCAGTTTTAACAGCGGATTATGAACCTAGTCGAATAGGCTGGCAATGTTGCAGATCAAAGCATGCTTCAGCATTTGGTGATTTTTGTGGATAAAACACCCCCAAAACAGCATAGGGGACAGTCCCCTGTGTGTAACTTGGCGATTTTTTGCGCGATTCGGGTAAGCTATCCACAGGCTCTGAAAAACAAAAAGGCGCCCGCTGTGACAGCTTGGCGCCTTTATAGATTGAGACGAGTGGCGAGTTAGGCCAGCAAATAGGCCAACAGGCCAACCATTGGCGTCGCGGTTGGTGTGCCGTAGTGTGGGTGGCCGGTGACCGCAGAGCCAGCGATGTCCAAGTGAGTGTATGGCATCGTCTCATCCACGCCTGAGGCTTTCACCAAAAAGGCCGCTGGGAATTGGTGGCCGCGAGCGGTCACCGAGCTTGGCGCATTGTTGGCCGACAGTATATCTTCAGCGACTGTGGTGGCTTTGATCTTGTCAAAGTCCTCGGGGCGCAAACGGCTAATTTCTAGTGGCTCGCCTAAGGCTTCACCGCGAGATTGAATTTGGTTAGCGACACCATTGGCGCGTGCGGCACGGTTTTCAACCGCAGCGGTGTAACCACCATAGGCGCGCACCACGTGACCGGTTAGGGTCGCTAGCGAGAACATTTCCACTTGTGGGCTATCGGCGTAGTCTTGTTTTAGATGGGACATCACATCCGCCAACACCAAGCGACCCTCGGCGTCAGTGTTGCCGATGCGCACACGTACACCTGCGTGGGACGTGATAATTTCATCCGGCACAAAGCAATCGGAGCCAATCGAGTTTCGCACCAAACCGAGCTCGGCAATTACGTGCAGGCCTTCAGGCTTTAACATGCTCAGAGTCTTCATCAGACCCGCTGCGGCAGCGGCACCGCCTTTGTCGCGGCTCATACCCACCATGGCACCGCCCACTTTTAAGTCAGCACCGCCGGTGTCATAGGTGACCCCTTTGCCCGCCAGCAAAATTGTGCGCTTAATTGGTCCCTCACTCTTGTATTCGATGCGAACCACGCGCGGGCAATGACGCTCAACCGCGAACGAGGAGCGCGATACCGCTGACAACAAGGGGTAGTCGCGACGCAGCGTATTCTCATCGCCAATCACGCTGATGTTAAGACCTGAGTCAGCCAAACCCGCCTGAACCCAATCGGCAAACGCCGGTGGAGCCATGCGCTCAGGATCGGTACCACATAGGTCTCGAGCCAACGCGCGGCCAGACTCTAAAGCATTTAACAGCTCAGCGTCCACATCGTCCGCCAGCAAACCAATTTGCTCGATTTGGCATTTGGCCGCACCCGCTTCACGAGCTTCTAGTGGCAGCCACAATCCTTCGGCGGCACCTAACGCAGCGACTGACTCGGCAAATTCGTTGGCACTGTCACCGTGAGGCTGTACTACCAATAGCGGACGCTTAGCACCTGACGCTTTAGCGCGCTCAATCCCCGACTTAGCCGCATCGGCGTAAACTCGAACGTCAGTGTATGGGTCATCCACCTTTGCCACAGGTGCTACCACCATGCGGCCTCCCGCCAAACCTGGTGCTAATAACAAACTGGTGGTTTTACCGACGCCCTCATCAACGCTAGCGGCGTGCTGCACTAATTGGGAGAGCTCGGGGTAATCTTCAAGGGTGATTTGATGAGTCAGCACTACAAGTGCGTCCCAAGGGCCGTCAGCAAAAATCTGATCGCGCTCGGTAACTTGTTGGAAAAAGGCTTGGGTCATGATTAAGTCCTTGATTCTGGGTTTTATTGTTATCCCTTGGCGAACGCCCTTCACAACCGACAGTCCAGCAGCGAGGTTAAGCCAAGGTTAAATTGGCACCATTATTTACAGCTTTCTGATAAAACGCCAGCGCTGGGGTTAAGGATCCACGTTAAGCCTGTGATATATTGCACTCCACTCTTTTGTGATTAGCCGATTTAAGGAGTCGATACGTGGCCTCATTACAACACCTATCACCTCAGCCACTGTGGCACTGGTTTGAACAAATCTGTTCAATTCCCCATCCATCCAAGCACGAACAACAGCTCATCGAGCACATAAAAGCTTGGGTAGAGACCCAGCCAAAGGTAACACTGAAACAAGATGCGACTGGTAACCTGATTCTATCCAAGCCTGCCACCCCGGGCATGGAAGACCGCAAAGGTGTGGTGCTTCAAGCCCACCTGGACATGGTGCCGCAAAAAAACAACGACAAAGACCACGACTTTGTGACCGATCCTATCGAGACTTTAATCGATGGCGAGTGGTTGACCGCCAATGGCACTACCCTAGGTGCCGATAACGGTATCGGTATGGCCTCAGCGCTGGCTGTGCTGCAAAGCGACGACATAGAGCACGGTCCATTGGAAGTACTACTGACCGTCGACGAAGAAGCGGGTATGACAGGTGCCTTTGGCCTGCAATCCGACTCTTTAAATGGCGAGATCCTAATCAACACCGACTCAGAGCAAGAAGGCGAGATTTACATGGGTTGCGCCGGCGGTATCGATGCTAGCCTGCGCTTGCCAGTGAGCTACCAAGCCGCTGAATCCCAAACCGCCTTCCAATTAACAGTGAAGGGGCTTAAAGGCGGTCACTCAGGTTGTGATATTCACCTAGGTCGCGGTAACGCCAACAAGCTATTGGGCCGTTTTCTATTTGCCGCCCCTGCCGAGTTGCAACTGGCACTGGCCGCCATTCAAGGCGGCTCGCTGCGCAACGCCATTCCTCGCGAAGGTCAAGCTCAGTTCACCATCGCGTCCGACAAAGTCGATGCGCTGAATGCTTACGTTGCCGAGTTCACTGCCATCGTGACCAAAGAGCTATCGGTAGCTGAGCCAAACCTGACTATCGAGCTTAACGGTATTGATGCGCCTGCAGAGGTTATGCAAAGCGCTAGCCAGCAAACTCTGGTGAACACACTGCACGCCTGTCCGAACGGTGTGGTGCGTATGAGCGATGCCATCGAGGGCGTGGTAGAAACCTCGTTGAACCTAGGCGTTGTAACTGTGGCCGAAGGTACTGCCACCATTTTGTGCCTGATTCGCTCGCTAGACGACAGCTCGCGTAATAACGTCGAGACCACTTTGGCCGCCCTTGCCCAACTGGCTGGCGCTGAAGTGAGCTTCACCGGTGCTTATCCAGGCTGGAAGCCGGATAACAGCTCACCGGTAATGGCATTGGTGCGCGACTTGTACCAAGAGCTGTTCCAACGCGAGCCAGACATCATGGTGATCCACGCTGGCCTTGAGTGCGGCCTGTTCAAGAAGCCATATCCAGAAATGGACATGGTATCTATCGGTCCTACCATCAAGTTCCCGCACTCGCCGGACGAGAAAGTGCACATTGAATCAGTGGCGCAATACTGGCAGCTACTGACCCAATTGCTAAAAGCGATCCCAGCCAAAGACTAAATTAATATTGACACAGGGGGACTCTCCCCTGTGGATAAATATTCAGTGAAAATGAAGGGCTAACCGAATGATAATTATCGGGTTAGCTCTTTTTTTCTGTCCGGCAAATATAATGCCAACCCTTTAGGGGACAGTCCCCTGTGGGTAACTTGCCCTAGACTTTTGGGGGATTTTCAAAGATTTTCGGAGGCTTGTTTGATGCAAATCATGACTCTGTATGCAGGCTAGGAGTACTTTTTAAAGCACACTCAATGTTTAATTAGCCAGTGTTCGTACAGTCAATATGTCGCAAGTTTCGCCAACGGTTTTACTTACTCAATACAGCCAAGCGCTTGTGTCCAGTTTGGAAGGACAGCTATCGGACGGATGCCGACACCAATTAGATGACTTAGCCCCAAAAGCTAAGCTCAGCGCTTTGGAAGCCTACAAATCAGAATTGTCCGCCGAACAGGTGGATAAGATGCACCGCTTAGAAGCGGCGTGGATCCAATGGGATATTGGGCTCTACGGTCTTTGTAGCGATTGCGAAGAAGCCATCGAATGTGAGCGACTGGAAGCCGACCCGAGTGAGCAGCGCTGTAAAGCCTGTGCCGAGTCCTACGCCAAGATAGCACGCACTGAATTCCTGCTTAACGACGCTTAATCCAGTACTCGACTACTGCAATTTGCTTTTGATCTAGGCCTATTCGCCTCGGCATCCATACCAGCCGCCAACAGCAAAGCCTTTGCCAAGCGGGGTTTAATGCGCTCGTTGTAGTAGTCCAAACCACGCTAGGTTTAATTCGCCTGTTGCTATTCTTCTAACGCTGCAGCCAGCGCCTAAAACATCTGCCTCTGATTCAATTTCAACCCCAGCCTCAGCAAGGGTTCGCACACAAAAAAGCGGACTCAACTGAGTCCGCTTTTCAATGCATATCCTAGACTTAGCTTAGAACTGCTGCGAATAACGCAGGTAGTAAGTACGACCGATTGGGCTGTACAGGTACAAGTCGTAACCTGGGTGGCCGTAGTAGTCGTGATTCAGCTCTGGATCCTTGTTGGTCAGGTTGCGAACACCAACGCTCACTTTACCGTTCCAAGGCGCATTGTAGCCGAACTGCAAGTCATGAGTGATGTGGTTGCCAACGCTGTAAGTCTCGTCTGCAATCACTGAGCTTTGCTTGTCGATGTAGTAGCTGTTCCAAGACGCAGAGATGTCGTCCTTCATCCAAGTGATGCCAACATTACCACGCATTTGTGGGCTACCCATCTCACCGATGTACTCAATCTTGTCTTCGGTTGGATCTGGCTGCTCGTTCCACTCGATGATGTAGTTCCAGTCAACTTTGAAGTTGATGTCACCGAAACCGGTTTCAACCAACAGGTTGGTGTTGAAATCGATACCACTGGTGTTCAGAACACCCAAGTTTTGAGTGGTCAGCTTCAAGAAGTCAACACTGCCATCATCGTTACGGAATACGATTCCGTCGATACCAGTCGCTTCCAAATCGAACGCTTTCTGAGCGCTGATGGTGCCAATGGTGTCTTTGATTTCGATGGCGTAGTAGCCCAGCTCAACGTCCCAGTTGTCAGTTAGGTTAACAACGGTACCGAAGGTCAATGACTCAGACTTCTCAGCGTCTAGCTGCTCATTACCGCCGTAGAACGAACGGTATTGTTGTGCCGCACAAGCTGGAGAGTCTTTGTCGCCTGACAATTCACAAGCAGTGGTGTCAATTGCAGTTGGGAACGACTCAGAGGCGTTGCCGTATAGGTCATCAAAGCCTGGAGCGCGGAAACCTTTACCCCAAGAACCACGTAGTAACCACATATCGAACGGACGGTAGGTGATACCAACTTTCGGGTTGGTGGTGCTACCAAAGTCAGAGTAGTTGTCGTAACGAGCAGACAAGTTAACGTCTAGACCTTCGATAACAGGGATAATAGTCTCAGCAGAAGCAGAGAAAATATCGCGCTTCTTACCGTAGATGTTGTCACCACCAGAGGTACCAGCCAATTCTAGGCGGTTAGACGCAGGGTCGTTCTCTTGCATGAAGCTAGTGGTGTTCCACTCAAGACCCAAAGCTAGAGGTACAGAACCTGCTGGCAGGTCGAACATGTCGAAGCTCAAGTTCGCATCGGCAGCAACGGTTTGAGTGCGACCGCGGAAGATACCCCAAGAGTTAAAGCCAGCCATAACCGCTTCTGCTTCACCAGGAGTGTAAGTAACCATGTTGCCGTCACCGTCAACATAATCTAAGCCGAAGAAGTTTAGGTCGCCTGAATCCAAAGCGTTTTGGATAGCCACTTTATTGGCTAGGTTTTTGCTGATGGAGCTAACTTCTGAGCGAATGAACTGAGTTCCGATTTCCCAGTTAGCGCCACCGAACAAGTCCAAATCACCGCGAAGACCACCAAGCAAGTTAACTTCTGTATCTTCTACTTCGGTGTCACGGTTACCATTTGGTACGGTGCGCATTAGAAGTAGAACATCTTGGTGAACCAGCTCGCCAGTTTCTTCATCGATGAAAGACTCAAAACCGTACTTCTCAGCGGCTGCGTCGAACAAGTACTTGTTCTCTTCGGTGCGAGTCCATAGTGGATATGGTGCAGTTACTGGTGCTGCAGCATAACGACCTTCGGTCCAGATGCGAGAAACCAATGCACGAGAGAACAACTCAACATCGTCGGTCAACTGGTGGTTGATGTTAACGAAGGTTGAGAAACGCTGTTGGGCTGCCATGGTGGCAGAATCGGCGGTAAAGTCGTAGTTACAACGACCGTTGGCACCAATGTAAGAATTCGGGAAGTCAGCGCTGTCGCCCAAGTTCTCAGGACAACGCTCATCAATGAACTCATCGCTGTGGCTTGGAATACCGCCACCTGGCCAACCAAACGAAGTACCAGTAGCGATGTTACTGTATTCACGTTGACGGTCGTATAGCGCTTCACGCTTGTAGAATTCTACAGAAGCTACGATGTTGGTCTTGTCGCTATTAGAACCAACAGTGAAACGAGCGCTGCTTTCATCAGCACCTTCTTGCTGTGGACGACCAAACTCAACTTCTAGGTTGCCGCCTTCGTATTCTTTGTTGGTAATAACGTTAATTACACCAGCAATAGCGTCAGAACCGTATACCGCAGAAGCACCATCACGTAGAATCTCAACGCGTTTTACCGCTGCCATTGGGATGGTGTTCAAGTTCTGAGTCGCACCACCGAATGCCACTGAATAACCGGTACGACGACCGTCGATCAGGATTAGAGTACGCTGTGGACCTAAACCACGTAGGTCAACAGTTGATTGTGAAGATTGACCAGAACCAAAACCTGATGCATCACGGAATGAACCGAATGAGTTTTGCGCCAGATTACGAACAAAGTCCGAAATGGTTGGCATGCCTGATGCGTCAATGGTGGCGCGGTCGATTACGGTGATCGGAGAAGAGGTCTCCATATCCGCACGCTGGATACGAGAACCGGTAACTTCGATGCGCTCTACAGCAGCGCTCTCTTCCTCGGCGATTGCGTGAGTCGCCACTGGTAAGCTCAATGCCACTCCGGCAGAGGCTAACAGACTGGTTTTCACATACTTAGCAATCAAAGATGGTGATGCCATGTTTTTACTCCCTAACATGTTCGGATTCTGCGTCCGATTTATTGTTTTGCTGTTGTAGTTTTTGAATTGAACAAAGCGATATGTGTTCGACATTGATACTGTTTTTTGAGCGAAAAACTGTCAACGTCGCAATCGCAACAGATGCGCAATATCTCTTAACCAATTCATTTACATTTGCAAAACAAGCCGGTCTCACTAATGTAAAGATCCCATTAGCACGGGAGTTACCGCAGCGTTACAACTGCGCAACATATTGATTTGAGCGCTTTCACATTTTTTTTATCGACAGTTTCATCTGGTGTGAAAACCGCTCTTTTCTTTCATTTTATTTACATCGAAACGGGTAAATTTTTACATCTTCACAATTTTGCAACAGCAGCAAATAACAACAGGCGCACAAAACCTACTCCAGACTGCATAACCAGTCATTTAGTTCCGCTTTGACTGCATAAACGGGCAATCGCACAAACAATGATCAAAGCGGACCTAGCTCCCAGCATTTATGACAGGCATAAAAAAGCCCGCGACAGCGGGCTTTTGAGAGGTTATCGCTTAGGTGGCGATTAGAACTTCACTTCACCTTCTAGGAAGAACTCACGACCGCGAGCGTTATAGACGCTGCGTGGGTAGTGTGGCCATGAGCTTGCGGTAGGATCGAAGTTTGGGCCTTTATCGAACAGATTCACAATACCAGCGGTAAGCTTGGCATTGTCACCTAAATGGTAAACAGCTGTTAAGTTCCAACTTGTCCAGCTAGCAAGCTCTTTCTTCGGAATATCTACCTTTGTGCCATCTTCAAGTGTTTCTTGAAGAACTGTGCCTTCCTTCATAGGACCGATGTGGCGGGCAGCCAACGTGGCTTCTAGGTTGCCGTAGAACCATGCTAGATTTGCGTTTACGCGATAGCGGGTCAGCCAACCATATTCATAGTTGTCACGAATAGGATCAGTTGGCGACAGTTGAGTTTCAGAATCTATGTTATAGGTTCCATTACCGAATAAACGCAGATCTCCCATTTCGCCTAGATCAAAGTCATAACCTGCTTCAAAATCTAATCCAGTTACTTTTTGATAGGCTAGGTTTTGCGCGGTCGCGTTAACGTGAATGATTTTTCCTGAGTCGTCACGAGTTAGCATGTCTTCATAATCTTTGAACTCTTTAGCTGCCGTTGCGGCAGCGATAGAGTCAACCATGTCGTCTAGCTTCCACTGCCATAAATCCACAGATAAGTTCCACTGTTCACCCGAGTACACTGTCCCTAAGTTGGCAGTGTAACCGGTTTCAGCTTTGAGTTCTTTGTTAGCACCGGTGGTAATACTCACACTGTAGCCATTGCATACTTCTTGAAGCGCTGCCGGGTTATCCAAATCTCCCGGAGTACCACCATTCTCAGTACAGGTTTTGTAATCCTGGATAGTGCTGTAACCGTTGGTCGGATCGCCATAGACTCGGTGCATATCCGGTGCACGGAATACCCCACCAATGCTACCGCGAACCAATAACTCGAGGGTCGGACGATACTCAACAGAAACCTGAGGCGTTAGGTTGCCACCAAAATCACTATAGCGGTCATACCGAAGCGCAGCGTTTACCAAGACTTCGTCTGTGATCGGAACGATGGTTTCGAAATAAGTCGCCCAAAACGAACGCTCACCGGTACCAGAAGAACCGCCAGTGGTTAGGATAGCGCCTTTCTTCGACTCAGAATCTGAATCCGTATTGTAATCTTGACGAGACCATTCAACGCCGAAGGCAAAATCGATATAACCGGCTTCAAGTTCAGCTAATGAACCTGTGATGTTCGCTTGCGCATTCAACAAGGTCGAACTTGCTTTTTCAAACGGGTTGTAAGCGATGTTTTCTACATCTTCTGCTGAAAAGCCTTGCAAGTAAGATACCCCATTGTCACCTTGAGTCAGGTATTCAAACATGCCACCAGCCGTTGCGTAACCGCTTCGAAGTACGTCAACTTCCGTACGGCCATAATTGACCGATGCGTCCCAAGCGTAGTCGGCCAGATCCCCTTCCAATCCGCTTGAGAAGAAATAGTTGGTGCTTTTAGTTTCGCCAGTTCGCGGCCCAAATTCGTGTAAACGACGCACATAGTTGTAGCTACCCGCGCCTAAATCAGCAAAATCACCGCCTAAAGCGACTGACTTGTCACCAAGCGCCTTGCTTATTTTCTCGCCGTTGTAGGAGGTACTTAGGATAACCTGACCATCATCGTTAACCCGAACATTCATTGAGTCATCACCCATGGATTCGATGCGCGTAATCGACTTTGCCTGAGCAATATCCATACGGCCGATAAAGCGCACGTCATCGCTTAGCTCATAGTTAAAGGTAGTAGTGCTGATGAATCGCGTAGACTCAGGCGATAAGTCACGTTGTGTCGAGCGATCAAAACCGCAGGTACTGCCAGTCCAGAAGAATCCACCTGCGTTACACTCATCTTCAGTGAATGGAGTGCGAGAAAACACTGCGTCCGCATAGTCAGGATCTGCTTTTAACGCTGCTTTGTCAGCATCGCTCAGGCCATTGATACGAGCGCCGTATGAACTGTATAACGAACGTGGGTGGTCGACCTTATCGGTATGCAGGCCAAAGTTTTCGCGATCGGTTGCTCGTAGGCGCTGATTGTCGGTAAGCTCAATGAAGGTCGAAACATTACCTTTGTCCGAAGAACTACCAATAGAAAGCGCAATGCGATCATTTCCACCGCCGCCATTTTGGGTTACGCCTTTGCGGTATTTAAGCGCAACACCATCGAAGTCACGCTTCAGAATAATGTTAACCACACCACCGACAGCATCAGCTCCATAAATGGCCGACGCACCGCTGTTTAGCACTTCGATACGGGCTACCGCTTCCATAGGCAAGTTCGCAGTATCGACAAAGTTGTCGCTGCCGCCCGCTGGCTTAGGGTATTGGTTTAGGCGCTTGCCGTTGATGAGGGTCAGAGTACGACTTGCACCAGCGCCACGTAGGCTAATGCTTGAAGCCGCTGGGGTGAAGCCGTGAATTTCCTGGCCGGTCATAGCGCCGGTGGTGGCAGTTAGGCTTTCCAATGCATCCTGCACATTGGTAAAGCCTTGCTTGGCCATGTCCTCGGCACTTAGCACGGTTACCGGGGTGGCGCTTTCCATGTCGGTACGCTTAATGCGAGAACCGGTAATTTCGATGCGCTCTACGTCTGCGCTCACTTCTTCGGCGATGGCCTGGCTTGCCATTGGCAAACTCATTGCCAATCCAGCAGAGGCGATAAGACTCGTTTTGACGCATTTCGCTATCAATGATTGTGATGTCATTTTCCTACTCCCTAAAGGTTCGCGATACAGACTACGAACCAGTCATTGCTATTGTTTTTTATCGTCATTGGAGTCAAACGAAGTGACTCGACGCTGAATACTAGGGAGGGGATTTAACGAGTCAAAGTGCAAATTGTCATTTATGCGCTACCGATCGTTATTAATCTTGCAACACACAGCACACGCAAATAGCACCAAGGTAACCAAACCCGCGTCATTACTGACATTTTGTTCGCAAAGCCGCAACAGAGTGACAGGAGTTACACTAAGTGCCGTTTTGTGAGCCAATTTTGTTAACAGGAGGCAAAAGCCATCGTGCCCTTACCGTGTATTTACATAAAAGCTCTAACTTTGATTACAAAACACAAAACGTTAACCTATTGAATAGGTTAAAAAAAAGCCAACGACAGTAGCGTTGGCTTTGTACTAGGTCGAAAAATACCTATTTTTGCGAAGCAATCCAGGCGTCAATTTTGTTCTCAAGAACCGCCATTGGCATAGAGCCGGTAAGCAGCACTTGTGAGTGGAATTTCTTCAGATCGAACTTATCGCCAAGGGCTTGCTCGGCACGCGCGCGCAGCTCAAGGATCTTCAGCTGACCAACTTTGTAGCTAAGCGCCTGGCCAGGAATTGCCATGTAGCGCTCAACTTCCGCTGTCACATCACTCTCCGCCATCGCCGAGTTGTCCAGCATGTACTGAATCGCTTGCTCACGGGACCAGCCTTTAGCGTGCAGTCCTGTGTCGACCACTAGGCGCATGGCGCGCAGCATTTCGTCAGAGAGCTTACCAAAGTACTGGTACGGGTCGGTGAACAAGCCCATCTCGATACCTAGGTACTCAGCGTATAACCCCCAGCCTTCTTCAAAGGCTGTGTAGCCACCGAACTTCTGGAATTGAGGTACGCCGGTCAACTCTTGCTTGATGGCAATCTGGAAATGGTGACCCGGTGCAGCTTCGTGCAGCGATAAAGTAGTCATGCCCCACTTGGGCTGGGCTTTTAAATTGTAGGTATTGATATAGAAAATACCTGGGCGCGAGCCATCCACCGCGGGGGCATTATACGAAGCACCGGCGGCTGACTTCTCTCGGTAAGCTTCAACAGCACGAACTTCGTAGTCGGCCTTTGGCATCACTTCAAAGTAATTCGCCACAACTGCGTTGATGTCGTCCTTAAGATCTGTGTAGCCCTGTACCAGCTGCTCAGGAGTCTCAAAGAAGAACTGAGGATCAGAAGACAAATGCTCAAAGAAGGCGTTCAAGTCACCTTCGAATTTTACCTTTCGGCGTACTTCGTCCATCTCTTTCAGAATTCGAGCCACTTCACTCAAGCCCAACTCGTGAATCTCATCTACTGGCATTTGGGTGGTGGTGTTGCGATTGGCCAGGTGTTGATACCAAAGCTTACCGTTTGGCAGTCCCCACATGCCGTCAGAGCCACGACTGGCAGCCAGGTAATCGGTAGCCAAGAACTCACGCAGCTCGCTCAGGGCCGGCATCAGCACCTCTTGAATAAAGGTCTGGTACTCTTTGTCCAACTCGGCTTTTTCAGCTTCAGAAAAGCTGTCCGGGAACTGGCCAATCGGTGAGTAGAACAAGCTTTCTTTTGGGTCTTCTACCAGCTGAGCGTCAATCTGAGGGATCATTCGCTCGACTAGCGTGCGCGGCAGCACCACTTTAGAGGCCATGCCCTCTTTCATACGAGCAATCGCGCGGTCTAGATAAGCGGTGAAACCATCCATGCGCTCTAGCCAGTTGCGGTAGTCCTTCACTGTGTTGAATGGCTGTGCTGAGCCACCACTGCCCAATTGAGCCATGGTGAAAATACGCGAGTAGAACTGGTTTAAAGGAATAAAACGCGAAGGGAAGGTTTCGCTAACCAAGTCCAACTCGCGGTTGTAGATAAACATGTCATAGCTTAGCTGCATGTCGGCCGACAACTGAGCGCGGTCAATCTTCTTAACCTGCTCTAAATAACCCTTATTGAGCTCGTGGCGGGCCTTTAACCAAGCGTCACTCAGCTCATCACCAAACAAGTGGTTGTATTCATCTAGGCCGACAAATGTGGCAGAGATCGGGCTTTGAGCCAGGCTTTCGTTGAAGTACTGATCCGCGAGCGCCAAGTAGGCTTGCTCGGCTCTTACCGAAACTGCCGAGTTGGCTGTGGATTGAGTGGGTTCAACGCCTGCTTTAGGCGCAGTGGTCGAGGTGTCTGAACAGGCACTCATGGCCAAACAGGCCGCGAGCACTGAGCCGGACAGCATAGTGCGCTTCATCTTGAATCCTTTATTATTTTTGATTTGCTTGGGGCAGAAAATAAAAAGCCCTGCATTTGCAGGGCTTAGATTAACCGATAACGGTTACAGGGTCACGCCGTAGAGCTTGGCTTTCTCTTGGATAAAGCCTTCGTAGCTAGTTGCGTGTTTCTTGGTCTTGCTGTCCTTCTTGGCAAGCTTGGCGTACTTATAAGCCGACTTAAGCTGCTTCAGGGATAGATGCGCTAGCATCATCTGAATGTGAGCTTCGCCCGGGTTCTTGATACCCGCTTTCAGTGCTTTCTCAAACACTGGAATCGACTCTTTGTGACGCTCGGCCTGAACCAACAGGATGCCCTGCTTGAGGTACAATTCGCCGTCTTTGTTGACGTCAGCAGCCTTACCAAAGTACTTAGCCGCGGTACGGTGTTCTTTAGCCCGTTGGAAGAAGCCCGCTAGATCTTTTAGGTTCTTCTCGTTGGTCGGGATAAGACCTTCGTTCATGTGCTTTTCCCAGATTTTCGCAGCGCGGTAGTGAGAACCGTTTTGCGACAATAGCTGGGCCAAGCGACGAACGTTACCGTCGGTTTCCAAGTAGCCGTTGAGGTAGGAGATGTTATAGGTCGCCAATGCCTTCTTGTAGTCTTCGACCAACAAGTAGAATTGAGCGAGCTGAACCCACAGGCGCTTATCGTCGATAAACAGCGGGATCATGGTCTCCAGTACATCGATAGACTTCTGGTACTGCTTGGTGTTGTAGTACGAGGTTAGCTTCAGCTGGAACGGACCTTTCTTAGGTTCTTTGTTCAGCGCAATGGCTTTGTCGGCCATTGGGATAACTTTGTCGTACTGCTTAGTCTCTGAGTAAGCCACACCGATACGGGTGTATACGTCAGCGTCTTCTTTACAGGTGAATTCCATCCAATCTTGGTACACAGGTACCGCCTTGGAGAACTGCTTTTCCATCATTAGAAGATCGGCGTATAGCTTCAGAGAAGCCGCGTGGTCGGTACCACCTAGCTGATCTGAATCAACAGCGATCTTCATGTACTTCAATGCAGTTGGGATTTTACCCTGCTCGGCGTACAAGTTGCCGATAAAACGCGACACATAGGCTTTGTCGAAATCATCTTTAGCGTCGATTTCCAGCAGAACCTCAAGGGCACCTGCGGTGTCTTCTTCGCTGTACAGGTTAAAGGCCTTTTGAACCTTTTTACCTGCAGACTGGCCAACAGCCTGTGACTTACGGTTGTCGATTGGACATTCACCCTTGGCTGCAGTGGCTGGCGCGATTAGCGCCAGACCCATTAGGCCAGCCAACAGCGTAGTCGCTATGTTGTTTGCTTTTGCCATATTTAACCTGCGTTATCCAAAGTAAAGTCTAGTTGCACGGTCATGCCAGGCTGACGCATTGGCTTACCGTCGACAATCTTAGGCTTGTATTTCCACTTCTTCAGGGCGCGTACCGCTTCGCGGTCAAACAAACGCTTAGGCTCTGCTTTGATTACCTTAACGTCTTCTACCCCGCCCACTTCGTTAATAGTAAAGCTTAGTTGTACCCAACCTTCTTTACCATCACGGGCTGCCTTAATCGGGTAGCGTGGTTCGATACGTACAATCGGAGTCGCATCGCCATCGCCCTTCATAAAGCTACCTGGGCTCATACCAGTGCTCGCGCTACCAATGGCTACACCGCTCATGTTGAAGCTCATACCTGAGGTATCAGCACTCGACTCTGGTGGTGGAGCTTCCGGTTTTGGCGGCTGCTCTGGTGGTGGCGGTGGCTTAGGCTTGAACCTTGGCTTGTTCTGCGCCTTTGCATCTTGCCTATCCATTGTGATTTCAATCACTGGTGATTCAGTACTGGTGTCGGCGCGCTGAGCACCGCCACCAATTAGAAACGCCATGAAGACGAACAAAGCAAAGGTAACGACAGCACCAAGGATCAAAGATACTAGTGCTCTCAACATATTAATCTTTCTCCGCTTCAACTGAGATCTTATCGATACCCGCTTGCTTCACTTGGTCCATCACCTTAACAACGATGCCGTGTTGGGCTTCTTTGTCGGCTTGGATAAGTACAGCAGCTTCTGGAGCTTCGGCTAGCATACGTTCAACGTTAGCCGCTACTCGCTCGATATCAACCTGACGGTTTTCCATCTGAATCACACCAGTTTTGCTGATGCCAATAAAGATATTAGCCGATTTCTTCTGAGTTGACTGCGATGCCTTAGGCTTGTTTACGTCCAAACCTGAAGGCTTAACGAACGAAGTCGTTACGATGAAGAAGATCAACATGATGAACACGATGTCGAGCATCGGTGTCATGTCGATTTGCGCTTCTTCTTCCACGCTTGAATGCTTCTTACGTGCCATTGTTTTCTCTCTATTCTTTATTCGACAAGCTATCAGCTAGCTTCTCGAGGCTGACTTTCAGACGCGCATCAAGACGTGTGCTAAAGAATACGCCCGATAGTGCCGCTACCATTCCAGCCATAGTCGGCATGGTGGCAGTGGAGATACCGGCCGCCATCGCACGAGCGTTACTCGTACCTTGCACAGCCATAACGTCAAATACGTTAATCATCCCGGTTACGGTACCCAACAGACCAATCATTGGACAGATGGCTACCAAAGTTTTGATGACTAGCATACGCGCATTTAATTGTTGCTTCGCTTGGGATATCCAGGCTTCACGGATGCGATGTGCATGCCAGGATGAAGTTTCACCCCGTGCGTTCCAGTGGTTAATCACGTTATCGCGGAACTTAGGGAACGCTACATTCAAGTAGAAGTAACGCTCCAACATGAGAACCCACATAAGGAACAGAACAAACGCCACCAGCAGGAGGACGTCACCCCCCGTGGAGATGAAGCCCCTGACGGAATCCCATGTATCCATCAGGAATAGCATCATTAGGCGTTCCTCTTCTCAGCATGCTCAGCAACAATGCCAGCACTTTGCTCTTCAAGAATCTGAACCAAAGACTTGCTACGGGCAGAAACTAGAGCGTGTAACAGCATCAACGGCAAGGCTGCAATCAGACCCAATACGGTCGTTACAAGTGCCATTGAAATACCACCAGCCATCAGTTTTGGATCGCCAGTACCGAACAGTTGGATAGATTGGAAGGTAGCAATCATACCGGTTACGGTACCCAACAGACCCAGCATAGGAGCGATAGCTGCTAATACTTTAATTATAGAAATACGAGTCTCAATTGCTGGAGTTTCTTTCAGAATTGCTTCGTCCAGTTTCAGCTCTAGAGTCTCAACGTCAACAGTCTTGTTGTCGTGGTAGGCTTTCAACACGCGACCCAATGGGTTGTTACCAGGTTCGTCGATCTTCTTGGTTTGCGCCTTAATCTTCGCACCAACAACACCTAGAGTGATGAAGCGCTCGATAGATACGATCAGACCAAGGATAAGTAGACCAGCGATAATTTTACCAATGGTACCACCCGCTTCGAAACGCTCTTCAAGAGAGGCTTTCTGGGTGAATACGCTCAGTAGAACACCAGACGCTGGATCGACGTATAGCGGCGCGTAGCCGTCAGTCTGGGCAGCCCAGTTGCTGATTGGGGCAACTTGGTAACCGTCAGGCTGTTGTGACAAATCTTGGATAAGCTTTAGCTCGTCGTTGTATAGAACGAACTTGCCATCGGCCAATAGGTTAAATGGACCAATACGGCTGATTTCAGTAGTAGTGGTGTTACCGTCGATACCGGTTACGTCGCCTTGGAACTTAACGACTTTGCCAGACTCGGTCATTTCTTTCAGGTAAGCCATCCAGAACTGCTCTAGCTCGTCGATGCGAGGTAGCTCTTTACGGGCACCCAGCTCAGCGATGAACTGGTGACGGTCAGGATATTGAGCAGAGATGTTAGAAGCGGCTAGACGACCAGCTAGGTTACCAGCAGCACCTTTAACAACACCGAACATTTCACCCAGGTCACCCTGAGCGTTTTTGCGGTCTTCTTCCAGCTCAGCTAGACGACGTTCGTTGTCTAGGTAAGTTTGGTTTAGACGATCACCGCGGTCTTGCTCGGCTTTTAGGTCGCGCTTAGCTTTGTTCAACAGCGCTTGCTTGTCGCCAGCGTAGTTTTTGAACTCAGTCTCACGAGCTTTATTTACTTTGGTTTGAGCAGTGGCTTCAGCTTGTACTTTTTGCAGTAGAGCTTCGAACGAAGTCGGCTCTGCAGCAACTGCAGCACCAGCGGTCAAGCTCAGGCTGGCTGCCATCAGGGCAGAAGTCAGTAATTTTTTCATTATTGTGCAGCCTCCGCAGCTGGGATTGGCAATTCGAACAGGTCGTTTGCACCTTGTTTACGTGCAATACGGATACCTTTGGTCAGTTCACGCAAGTAGCGGTCTTCTAGCTTGTTCCAAGTCTTAGATTTCGCGTCGTACATCCAAGCACCTTTTTGGTCTTGGCTTTGAGCGTACAGAGCAACGCGACCTAGACGGAAGAAGTCAACCAGTACTTCTTTGCCATCAACTTCCAGCTTACCTTCGGTAGCAGACACGAAACGGCCGTAGTCGTTTTCAATGTCGTAGGCATCAAGGATAAGACGGTATTTCTCAGCTAAAGACACTTCTGCAGAGTTCAGCAGGCTCTTTAGGTTTTCAACACGGTTTTTACGAGTTTCTTGCTCGAAAGGAAGGTCAAGAGCGACGAACTGCTCCAGAGTCTCAACCATTTTGAACATCAAAGGCACAACGCCTTGACGCAAGGTTTCAACATAGTCGATGTCCGCTTGGATCAACTTCATGCTCTCTTCCTGGTCAGCAACCAGACCAGCAACGTAGTCGTTGTAGCCTTTTAGAGATTCACGCTGATCTTCGGTGCTGCCGTATTCGAACAGCATGTCTTGAGCTTGATCATAGTACTTATCGATTTTCTGCTGAGATTTTTCAGCAGCAACATGCATTTTGCCGTCTGCTTTTTGCACGTCGGTAAGAGGAGCGGCGACTAGATTGCTACCGGCGAAAGCCAGTGCAGCAACCATAGCAGTAGCCAGTTTGGTTCTTGTACTTACCTTGGACATAGTTTCCAACCAATTTGATGTGAATGTTTAAGCAAGATGCCAGACCGTGTGAATACTCATTCAGTATTTATAATTTTCGAATTGAGTAAAAAGTACTGTCATCCCCACTCTTAGTGATTGTTATATTAGCTTATTCTATCCGCCTTTACGGACAGACCCGCAGGCATGATTCCATAATAGCTGAATAGCTGTCAACACTTCTCCCAGCCCAGAAACTCGTCTAAACAGCCGTTACCGTACGAAAATCAAGCGAGCGGGGTAAATTCATACTTTGTGTTTTTTTGCAACCGGAGTCTCCTAAGTCATTGAGGACTTTTCTAAACCTAAGCTGAACAAAGCGCCATAAACTATAGCTGAAAGCCTCAAAAGTGCCGCTTACATAGAATTCGAATTAATTAAATTAGAACATAGCAAACAAACAAGAGTGGGCGAGAAAGCGCCAATTCAAGGCGAATTATTACACTGTCGCAACTTGGCGTGCAGGTATAAAAAATCCCCGTCTTCGACTGGCGAGAACGGGGATATTTTAGATGAAGCTTTTATTAAGCCGGATTGCGATTAGAGGAACACTCGAATACCGATACCGATACCGTCGTCTTCAACTTTCTTCTGAGCGTCAGGCACCTTGCTAAAGTCTTTGCGACCCTCGATGTACAAGATAGTGTTCTTGTCCCATTGATAGTGCACGCCGCCAGTGATGAACGAACGCTCAAAGGTGTCGCCTTCGTAGTCGCGCTTGTAGCTCTCTTCATCGGCTTTCAGGTAGTTCATCATCAAGAATGGTACCCAGCCGCCGTCAAGGGCATAGCTCACCAAAGCCTCAGCACCCGTGCTCTTTGGAATGATGCGACCTTCGTTGTCCACCTCGTGGAATTCCGCTTGGTTGACGTTAAAGGCCAAATATAAGCCCTCGTCATACATGCCGCCGTAGCTAGAACCAAAAGCAGCAATCTTGTCGGTGGCATTCAGTGGAGTGCCGTCAAGGAAGCGACCTTCGAACTCACCTTGGTTATAAGCCACACCCACTTCCAACTTGTCAGTCGCCTGATAGCGAGCCGAGGCTCCATAGGTGCTGTTGTAAGTGATCGATTGGATACGGTAAACATTGCCAGTGCTTGGCAGTGGCGCAGGCACTTCTTGCAAATCTCTGACTTCGTCGGCTGAGTTACGCGCTTGTACCTGTAACCCTAGTTTGAAATTGCCCCACTCGTTGCGATACTGCAATGCCTTGTCGGCACGACCGGTACCATTAAGGCCACCGTCACCATTAAAGGTATAAACACCCGAACTGGTACCCGCCCAAATGTGCGGAATATCGGTTGCGGCTACCACGTCGTAATAGACACCCCACTGTTTACCCGCGGAAATCGAACCGTACTTCTCATGGCCTACTTTGACAAAACCCAAACGATTATTGAGGAAGTCACCGCTGCGAGTGTGCACATAGTCACCGGTCAGCGAGATATCCGTATTACCGACCAAGTTGACGCCCCATTCCATCTTGGCTTGTAAGTCCCAGCCTCGACCCATGTTTCGATTAAAATCGAAATTAATGCGCGAGGTACCATCAGCAACTTCCGTCTTACCTTGAGTATTAAGTACTCGTACATCGGCATATCCACCAATGCCTACCGAGTTTTTGCCGTCGTTAAAGACTTCGATTGCTTGTGCAGCGGGTGCCGCTAGCGCTACGGATACGGCGCTGCTAAGCCAAGCCAATTTCATTTGTGACTCCTATGAATATTCTGGGGTATTGTCAAAGTGTAGTTAATTCGAAAACCAAGGCAGGACCGAATTGGAACTGATTCGCGATTAACCTTTTTCTAAAATAGCGGGGCTGCCGGCCGGTGATTAGGATTCAAAATTCCTAAGCATATGATTTATAAGTAAACTCTGATCAATCTCACGCAAATAGGCGAGAAAATACCGTTTTTGTAAAGCGCTTAAAGTGGAAATATTGTGCAATTGTTACAAGATTGATCGATCTTTTGATTACTACCTTAGAATGAATCTCCTTGGCGCTTCACTAAAAACTGCTGCTCGCCTAAACCAGCCCTGTTATGATGAAGCCACTTTTCGCTTACGTTCGCACTCATGACAACCAGTTCAACCCAAACAGCATCCCGCGCGGGGGCCAAAGTACCTGAAAAGGTGCAAAAGCAGATCCGCAGCATCTACAAAAAAATCGCCGGTGGCATGAAACAGTTCAACCCGAGACGGGAGCAGAACTACATGGTGGCAGACATCGCTAAAACCCTTGCGGGCGAGTACAGCCAAGACCGCAAAATCATGGTGGTGGAGGCCGGTACTGGTATTGGTAAGTCGCTGGCTTATTTACTGGGTACCATTCCTTTGGCCATGGCGCAGGGTAAAAAGGTGTGCATATCTACCGCCACTGTCGCGCTGCAAGAACAGTTGGTTAGCAAAGAGCTGCCCTTCTTCTTGGCCCAAAGCGAACTGGACTTTAAGTTTGGCCTAGTAAAAGGCCGACAGCGCTATGTGTGCTTGTCGAAATTAGAACTGCTGGCCGGTGAAGCGGACGAAAACCAACAGGCGCTATTTCAGACCAAACCTGACCCGCATCAAATAAAGCGGCTAAAGACCTTATTGTCCGACTACCATCACGGTCGCTGGGATGGCGATCGCGACAGCCTCAAAGAAACCATTCCTGACTCGATTTGGAGCCAAATCAGCTCAGACAAGCACGGCTGTCAACGCAACATCGCCGATCACAGGTATTGCCCGTTTCACAAAGCCCGCGATGACATGGACCGCTGGGATGTATTGGTGGTCAATCACAGCTTGTTGCTGGCGGACCTGAGTTTGGGCGGCGGGGTGATTTTACCCGACCCAGATAGCCTATTTTTTGTGATTGATGAGGCCCATCACCTGCCTCAGGTGACTCGCGATTTTTCTAGCGCCTCAGCAACAGTGCGCGCCAGTGCCGACTGGCTGGCGCGCTTAGACAAGAGCCTCAGCAAAATCCAAGCCTTGGTGCCATCAGAGCAAGCCATCAAGCCATGCCAGTCATTAATGGATGAGCTAACCGATACCATAGGCCAGCTCAAGCAAGTGGGCGACTTACTCAATGCCAACGAGCACTGGTTTAATAATGAAGAAGCACGCATCCGCTTTGAAAACGGCGAGCTGCCACCTTTACTCACGCCATTGGCCAATGACCTGGCCGCTAGCTGTAAAACCAATCTCAAGCATCTAACCAAGATTCAAAATCTGGTGGCAGAAGCCCTTAAAGATGGTGACTTGAGCGCCAGCAAAGCCGAACCGGCAATGGTGGAATTGGGCAATTATTTGCAGCGATTAGAGAACTTGCAGCAGGTGTGGCAAATGATGGCGCAAGAACAGCATCCTAAAGCCGCACCCTTGGCGCGCTGGATTGCCGCGCGCTCGGACACCAATCCGCAGGACTATCTAGTGAGCGCCTCCCCTATCGAAGTGGGCCACATCCTTGAGACTCAACTCTGGGATCAGGCCGCAGGCGTGGTGCTGTGCAGTGCGACTTTGCGTGCGCTTAATCAATTTGACCACTTTCGCCTGCAAGTGGGCCTGCGCGCCAACGATGGTACGCGCTACCTAGCCTTGCAATCCCCTTTCGATTTTGAAAACAACGCCACTTTGTATCTGCCCAAAATGCGTCACGACCCCAGTGACAAAGCTTTTACCGGTGAGCTGGTGACCACACTGCCTAAATTGCTCGAAGACGAACCGGCATCACTGGTGCTGTTTTCAAGTTACTGGCAGATGAATCAGGTAGTCGATGAGCTGACCTCTAAGTTGAAAGTGCCAATCTTGGTACAAGGCGACTTGTCTAACAAAGCTTTGCTAGAAAAGCACAAGAAACGGGTAGACGAGGGTAAACCCAGCGTGATTTTTGGTACCGCCTCTTTGTCTGAGGGTCTGGATTTGCCCGGAGACTATCTAACCAACCTGATTATTACCAAGCTGCCGTTTGCTGTCCCCACCTCGCCTGTGGAAGAAGCCCATGCCGAGTACGTTAAGGCACGAGGCGGCAATCCTTTTATGCAACTGACTGTGCCGGACGCCTCACGCAAGCTGATACAAAGTTGCGGACGCTTGCTGCGTAAAGAGCAAGACTATGGCAGGATCAGCATTCTCGACAAACGCTTACTCACTCGACGCTACGGCTCGGCGCTACTTGACGGCCTGCCACCCTACCGTCGAGTCATAGAATAAACGGCGCGTTGGCCTCTCTGCTAACCCCGCTACTCATACCGCTACGAAAGGGAAACACTTTGGAATTTGCGCTCGAACCCGATATCTGGCTAGTACTTTCAGTAGTAGCCTTTATCGCCGGATTCATCGACGCCATCGCCGGCGGCGGTGGTCTGTTGACCATTCCGGCGTTACTAACCTCGGGGCTGCCACCGCATTTAGCGCTAGGTACCAATAAGCTCGCTGCCACCTTTGGCTCAGCGACTGCCAGCTTTACCTTTTATAAGAAGCAGCTGTTTAAGCCGCAAATTTGGATAACCGCCCTGTTCACCACTTTTGTGGGTGCCCTGCTTGGCACTTTTGCGGTGCACTACTTAGACCCCAGCGTGCTTGATAAAGGTTTGCCTATGATAGTACTGGCCACCGCGGTTTATACCTTATTTAGCAAGCGTCCTAACGAAGAAGAGCACCAGCCGCCTACGAATGCTGAAGGATTGAAGACCAAACAGACTTTTCAAGGTTTTACTCTCGGGTTTTACGACGGTTTTGCCGGCCCTGGCACAGGCGCGTTTTGGACCGTGTCGAACATGGCCATCTACAAGCTCAATATTCTGTGGGCATCGGGCATGGCCAAGGCAATGAACTTTGTCTCAAATGCCACATCTCTGGCGGCCTTTATTTATCTAGGTCATGTGAACTGGCTGTTAGGCGTCAGCATGGGCGTGTGCATCATGGCGGGCGCCTTCTTAGGTGCCCACTCAGCCATTCGCTTTGGCGCTAATTTTATTCGTCCTATATTCATTAGCGTGGTCATCGTAATCGCCGCTAAGCTGGCCTGGGAGGCCTGGCTCTAATGGCCAACGCCATTGCGCGAATGCGCACCCAGCTTAACGCGCTTGCCAACCAAGCGCGCGCCCACGACCAGAGCCTAACCCAAGGCGCACGACGGATAATGGCCAACAAGAACCGTTTTTATCAGCAATTATTCGAGCAGCACGGCGGCTTGCTGTTGCCCTGCGTCAATTCGGTAGCCAAAGAAGTGGACCGGCTAGAAACCATGTTGGCCAAAAAGGCCGATGCCGCCACAATTGAAGCCCTGTGCTTGCGCATTCAAGACATGTTTCGCGCGCTAAACCTGGCGTTAAACACCACCAGCGTAACCGTGACCCAAGAGCAAAAGTCTCGTCAAAGCGCCAAGCAAATGTGGCACAAACGCCAAGCCGAAAAGCTACGAGTCGCCGAAGCCAAAAGCGCGCAGGAGTTCAGCTGGATCCCTATCGAGGTCTATCAGGATCCAAACCGCCTAGAGGCAGAAATAGCTAAGCATAAGCAGTGGTTAGCCAAACTCGAACTATCCTTACAAAAGCTTGAAATTCGAGTGCATCGCTGTCATGGTGCAGACAAAATTCGTTGTCAAAACGAGCTGTTAACCTTGGATAAGCGCCGTGAGCAATGCCGCCGCGCCTTGGCACACTTACAAAAACGCTTATCCTCCTAAACGCGCTAATCACGCCAAAAGGAAGAGACTATGAAACACTGGCTAGTTCGCACCGCCATGGCCTGGCTGATCGCCCTACCCGCCTCCGCCGCCACCTTGCACATTCCAATGAATTTCCAGTATCTGGCGCTGGACGGCAAAGAAGTCAAAACCAGCTTCCTAGTCCACACCGACGAACTCGATATCGGCGAAGGCCCACACAAAATCGCGCTGCGCTACAACGACCTAGTCGCCGACCGCTTCTCTGACATGGACCGCAAAGTCCGCTCGAAACCCTTCGTGATCGCCTTTGTCGCCAAGGCCGGCGAAAACTACTACCTTGACGGCAGCGGCGAGCTCTACAACAAGAAGCCCGACGATTACGCCAAGCGCCCAGAAGTCCAAGTAGTCGACAGCAACAAGCGCCCAGTAGAGATCACCACAGCCTACACAGATGCCGAAGAGGCCACCATCTTCAAAGCCCTAATAGGCGAGAACCCGCACGTCGATGCGGAAGACGCAGCCATAGCAGCCACCGCAGTCGCAACCACCACCGCTGTGGCTAGCGCACCAACAACGGCGCCAGCTGCAGCTACAGCACCGGCGGCAGCAGCAGTACCGGCAGTAGCCGCCACTGCTGCGCAACCCAAGGCTGCAACCGGCCAGAGCGACCGAGCTCAGGAAATGCTGCAGTACTGGTGGGAGCAAGCGGACGAAAAGACACGCAAAGAGTTTCTTAGCTGGGCGGTTGGCCAGCTCTAAGCGGGTGGCTTGTAGCTGGTAGCTGGTAGCAACTGGCAACCAGCGGCCACTTGGCACTCGCACGGACAAGCCGTCGTTTTCTGGCGCCGCTGCGGCTGCACGTCCTCGTCGGGACGTTCAACGCGGCTCTTCCCTGAGCCGCCTCCCCAGCTCGACTCCTGTCTCGCGTTCAAAGCTCTCGCTTTTCACCCCTATGCACTGCCTGGTCGTTCCCGACGACCAGAGCCCATCCTCCGATCGCCCACCCACATCGACACCAACAACGACATCCTTGTCCGCGCGAGTGCCAATCGTGGCGAAGCTGGTTGCCAGTTTTTGCTTGTGGGCGCTTGGTGGCTGGCTGCGGGGAAGCTGGGTGCGAGGTGCCGGTGTTGCCGGTGTTGCCGGTAGCCAAGTTTGCCCCCATCAAGCCAGTTGCTCCTCATCCTATCTGCCGCCGGCAAGCGGCCGCCAAAGCGAAGAATGTTGAAGCTGTTCGATGCCATGACATTGGTTTCGCCTTGGGGAAGCCTTAAGGAGGGCTTCAGGTCGTCGGGAACGACCTGAGAGCGAACATGGATGTCTAGAGCGTCCCGACAAAGGCTTTGCCAAGGCGAGACCAAAAGGCATGGCGGGAACAGCTTCAACATTCGAAGCTTCTCGGCCGCTTGCCGGCGGCTCCCGCTCTTCCCTGCCAACCGCTAGCCGTTGCTCGCTACCCGCATCTCCTCAGCAACCGTGCCAACCTGTGACCAAAGCTCCGCCGACAAGGCGTCTAGGTTCTGCCAATCGCCAATTTTTAGCCACTCGACAATGGCGTCAGAGACGTTTGGCCATTGTGGTAACTGGCGGTTGGGTTGTTGTAGCCAGTGCTTAATAGCTTGGCTCGATAGCTTATTGGTGGCGTATCCGTAGCCGAGCTGTTGGAGTGCCATGGCGTTGGCTTGCTGCTCGAATTGGCCTTTTAGGGGGCGTGCCAGTAGTTTTTTGCCTAGCGCGATGGCTTCTGAAGGTAATTCGAAACCGGCATTGGTTATTACGCCTTGGCAGGCGTGTAGGTGTTTAATGAAGCCTTCTCGGGAGAGTGGACGCCAGCGCACATTGCCTCTTCGCAGAGGACGTTCAATGTCTGGGTGAAAGCAGACAAACTCTTGCGCTCTGATTGGGGCTAGCCAACCTTGGATTTGGTCTAGGTGTTCGAATGGTAAGTACACTAGGGCAAAGTCGCCTAGGGCGTGCTGGATTTTAGTTGAGGTCATTGGCTCGATAACTGGTGGTAGCAGGTTCTGGCCAAAACTGTCCCAATGCAAGCCCAATTGCACGTCAGTTGGTGCGAAGTAGCGCATCAAAGGTTTGTTGAGTATTGCGCTTTTGGGACAGGGAATGTCTTTTAGGAATGCCGCTTGGTGACTGATGGACATGGATGGCACGCCTTGGTGTTTGGCAGCCCAGGCGGTGACTGGTTCAAAGTCACTGATGACTAGGTCGTAGGCGTCTAGGTCTAGACATGTCACGTCTTTCCAAAGCCTTGGAAGGTTGAGCTTTCGCGCGGTTTTTATGGGATTAATTTGCCCTTGGGATGTCACGAAAGTGAGTCCTGGCAGTACTTTAAAATCGCCAAAGATTTGCATGTCGAACAGTTGCTCTCGCTCACGACCGGAGAATAGCCAGTCCACTTGAATGTCTGGGTGGTTGGCAAACGAGCGTGCAAAGCTTCGCGCTCGTGAAATATGACCGTTGCCTGTGGCTTGAACGCCAAAGAGAATTCGCATTACTTTCTCCTAGAAAGCCATTGCTATGGTAGCAATGGAATAACCTAAGGCGGCGCCGGCCAACACGTCGGTTGGAAAGTGCACCGCCAGTAATACTCGAGAAAGGCCTATCAAGCTGGCCCAAGTTAGTGCAATCCAAGCCAGTGGCGGGTACATCTGCGCAGTGACTGTGGCGCACAAGAACGCAGCGCAAGTGTGTCCGGATGGAAAGCTAAATTTGTCATGGGGTTTGATGGCCGCGGAAATTGCCTCACCCTGGGTACCGCAAATTTCAGCAGGACGATTGCGACGGCAGGTATTCTTGAGTAGCCAGTACAGCGGCAGCTCAACGGCAAAAGCGAGCAGCAAAGTGAGAAAATAGTCGAGTCCGCTCTGCCAGTGGGTCATCAATGCCAGAAGTGCAAAGGCAAAGTAGAGTTCACCATCACCACTTCGCGAAACCAATTTCGCAACTCGATGTAAGTCCTTCTCAAACGACAGTTGTCGTAGCCATAACAAAAGTTGCAGATCCCAGCGCGCCAGTGTCATTCGCATCGATTTGGTCCTTAGCTTTGCTAATGCTGACAAAGCTAAGGCGTGCAAATGACGCTTGGGTTACAGCCGAATAACAATTGGGTGAAAGCGAGCGGTTAGAGGAGTTCGAGTCTAGCGTCGGCGACTTGAGCTTGGATCTCGGGGTAAAGGGTCAAAAAGCTTTGCTCAATTTGAGTGTAGTGCGTGTCGATTTCCTCAATGCTCCCCTCAAACTGATTGGTAAAACGGATCCTTTGCGCGATTCTATCCAGCGCAAACCCTACTCCTTCGACCCGCTCGTAGGTCTCAAACCAATCTTGCGCGACCACTCGCGACACCACGTATTGCATCCGCTCGGGCATCAAGGGCAAACCTAGGGTTAGTTGCTCGAAGAACTCGCCCTTGGAGAGGTGATAATCACCCTCGTAAAACTCATGCCAATGGGCAATCAAGAAGTGGTCGAAACAAAGATCGAGTATCACACCGGCAAAACGGCGGCGCTGGGGCGAAATTAAGGTTTTAAGGTATTTGACCTGAGGGTGTTGGTCGGTGAGTCGGTCCACCAATCTGTGATTAGCTAGCCCTGCCTGAATGCCAACGGGTAGCGCCTTGGTGTCCACACCCTTGCAAAAGTCGCCGAGCAGATTGCCGACTCTCGACTCTACTGAAGATTGGGACAGCGCCAAATGGGCAAGGTAATTCATGGCAAAGCGATGCGTTTATTGGAAAGCGGACGCTCTAGCATGCCTTGGGGTGGGCAATTGAATCAAGTGAACGAAAAGATGAGCATGGGTGAAAAAGAAAAAGCATCCTTGCTATTATCAATCAATTAGCGCGAATTATTCGGCTGCTGGTGTGCTGGCCGGAGTGCGGATGTACTGCAAATCGTCCATAAGCACTTCTACCGATGTCTCTAGCTCCGCTGCGATATCGTTTACGCTGTGCCCCTGATGCAGTCGAACACAGAGCTTGTACCGTCTCGCATCATCACTGAGCACTTTTCGCTTAAACAAAAAGCCAAGTAATTTCATAAGTTTTTGCCACATATCAAGGAAGACTTAATATTACAGCTAATGTAATAAAAAATCTGAACTGCAGTGGTTCAAGGTTGGAAGTGAATTATGGAAAGCGAAAGGCAGAAAGCGAAAAGTAGAAATCAGGCACAGCAAAACACCATCAAAAGCAGGCTTTTAATGTGAGGCAAGGACTGAGATAACACGAGAATTTGGTGGCAACCCTGCAGCCGCACCCCGGCACATGCATCACCCGCTGTGGCTGCTCCCTTCCGGGCCTGACCAGGTTCACGAACTAGCATTGCGAGGGGACCACAGGGCCACCATCGTAGACCGTCTCGATTGAGACCCGCGCATTATGACTATTCCCCTTGTTTGAATCAAGTCGCCAAGCCGCATTTGTGCTTGCTTGCGCGAAGATTCGGCGATTTGCACAAACCATAGCGACAAAAACTCCCCCAAAGGTCTGAGGCGAGGCTGACAAAGACTATCTAAGCTGGCAGTGACTCCACTATTGGAGCCAACAAAATCTTCAGTCACAGCATAAGGAATCGCACATGACTCAAACCATTTCCTGGATCCGTACCGGCCTTTTGGCCTTTGCTCTTACTTTTGTTCCGGCTAGCTTGTCGCTAGCTGCAGAGGGCAATACCGCCACTGCACCAGTGACGGACAAGGTCAACATCAACACAGCGGATGCTCAAACCATGGCCTCAAAACTCAAGGGGATTGGCCTTAAGAAAGCCGAAGCGATTGTGGCCTATCGCACCGCTAACGGCGAGTTTAAGCATCTCGAAGAACTCTTGCTGGTGCGCGGTATCGGTCAGTCAATATTGGAGAAAAATCAACACAGCATCAGCCTGTAACTCAAACCGCCGCCAGTGCCTGCGCTGGCGGTTATCACAGTGGGATACATATCAACAAGTATTTTAATTTCACGTCAAAGCCGTTACACAAGTCTGACGAATCAGTAAATCGGTTGGTACGTGCTGCGCTTGTCTTCCAATTTTCTCTAAACTTAAGCCAAGTACTTGGTTACAATGCCTTAGTCATTCCACAATCAAAGGTTCGTTTGCCCTCATGCAAAACCAACAGATCCGCAAAGCGGTAATCCCAGTCGCCGGCCTTGGCACCCGTATGCTACCTGCGACCAAAGCGATTCCTAAGGAAATGCTACCTGTTGTTGATAAGCCACTTATCCAATACGTAGTTCAGGAAGCGATTGCCGCTGGTATCAAGGAAATTGTGCTGGTAACCCACGCCTCAAAGAACTCCATCGAAAACCACTTCGACACCAGTTTTGAGCTAGAAGCTCAGCTAGAGCGTCGTGTTAAGCGTCAGCTGTTAGAAGCGGTACAAGCCATCTGTCCAAAAGATGTGACCATTATTTCGGTGCGCCAGTCTCACGCCAAAGGTCTGGGCCACGCCATTTTGTGCGCCAAGTCAGTGGTCGGTGATAACCCATTCGCTGTGTTACTGCCGGATGTGCTTATCGATGAGCACAAGAGTAACTTGACCCAGGAAAACTTGGCCGAGATGGTCGCCAAGTTCGACCAGACCCAAGCCAGCCAAATCATGGTTGAGGGTGTGCCGCAAGACAAAGTACACCTGTACGGTATTGCTGACATTGACGGTGCCAGTATCGAAGCGGGTGAGTTTGCCAAGATTCACAAGATGGTAGAAAAGCCAGCGCTTGAGGATGCCCCTTCAAACCTAGCGGTGGTGGGACGTTACGTATTGTCCAAAGAGATCTGGAACTTGCTTGAGCGCACGCCAGTGGGCGCCGGCGACGAGATTCAGCTCACCGATGCCATCGATATGCTTATCGAAGAGCAAGAGGTAGATGCCTATTACATGCGCGGTGGCAGCCACGATTGTGGTACCAAATTCGGCTATGTGCGTGCCACTATTGAGTACGCACTACGCCACGCAGAAACCGGCGACCGCGTTGCCGATTTGATTCAAACACTTGCAAAACAGGAGGCGTAAGTGGCCATTCTTGTTACCGGTGGTGCCGGCTATATTGGCTCTCACACCCTAGTGGAGCTTCTAGACATTAACCGCGATGTGGTCGTGTTGGACAACTTGTGCAACGCCAGCCCAGAAGCGCTTAAGCGCGTAGAGCAAATCACCGGCAAGCCGGTGACCTTCATCGAAGGTGATGTTCGCGACCGCGCCGTATTGGACGATATTTTCGGTCAGTACAATATCGACTCTGTGATCCATTTCGCCGGTCTCAAGGCGGTTGGCGAGTCTGTGGCTCAGCCTGTGCGTTACTACCAAAACAATGTTGCTGGCACGCTAGTGCTGTGCGAAGCCATGGCGCAGGCCAACTGCTTTAATTTGGTGTTTAGCTCGTCGGCTACGGTTTACGGCAACCCAACTGAGCTGCCACTCACCGAAAACTCACCAACCGGTGCGACTAATCCTTACGGTCAGTCCAAGCTGATGGTTGAGCTAATGCTGCGCGACCTGGCTAAGTCGGACGAACGTTGGAATATCGCCCTGCTGCGCTACTTCAACCCAGTTGGCGCCCATCACTCAGGGCTGATTGGCGAAGATCCTAACGACATTCCCAACAACCTGATGCCGTACATCACTCAGGTGGCTGTGGGTAAGCTTGAGAAGCTAAGCGTGTTTGGTGACGACTATGACACCAAAGACGGTACTGGTGTGCGCGACTACATCCACGTAGTAGACTTGGCCTTAGGCCATCTCAAAGCACTAGACAAGCTTGAGCAAAACCCTGGGCTTGTGACTTACAACCTAGGTACAGGCAACGGTTACAGTGTGCTGGAAATGGTGGCGGCGTTTGAAAAAGCCTCTGGCCGTGACGTGCCCTATCAAATTGGTCCTCGTCGCCCAGGTGATATTGCCGCTTGTTACGCTCAGGTCACTCTCGCCGAGCAAGAGCTTGGCTGGACTGCGCAAAAGTCGCTGGATGACATGACACAAGACTCTTGGCGCTGGCAGTCGCAAAACCCTAAGGGCTACGCCGAATAATGGCTAAAGAGTTGGCTAAAAAGTTGGGTAGAGAGTAATGAGCGACCTGCCAGATCTATCGCGACGCAATCTACTGCGTCGCGATCAAAGCCTACCGCCGCGCCTGCCTTGGTTGGTGTCAGAAAACGCCTTTATCGACGCATGCACCCGCTGTGGTGACTGCATCGATGCCTGTCCAACTGGCATCATTCAAAAAGGTCGTGGTGGCTTTGTAGAGTTGAATTTCGACAAAGACGAATGCACCTTCTGCCAAGCTTGCGTCAAAGCTTGCAAGGTCGAGATGTTTCGAGGTTTCGAGCAAGCCCCTTGGAGCTACTGGGCCGAAGTGCAAGATAACTGCCTCACCCATCGTGGTGTGGTGTGTCACAGCTGCAAAGACGCCTGCGAGCCAAGAGCCATTGCGATTCGACCAACACTTGGTCAAGTAGCGCGTCCGCAATTGGACTTAGACGCCTGTACTGGCTGTGGTGCATGTAAGAGTGTTTGCCCCGCTGATGCCGTCAAAATCCAGACAAAAGCACGCCCTTCTGTCACCTCGAAGGCTTATTGAACAAGTGCGCTGCACAATTCGATCCAGCTCCTAGCCAAAGCCAAAGCTTTGAGGTTAGTATGGCTATCAAAGTTTGCGCCGCATAATTTGGCGGCGCTCAATAATAAGCCAACAGCAAACAACGAAGCTCAGTATGTTCAAGAAAAATAAACCCGCGCAACTTACCTATTTGGCCCAAGGTTGCCAAGTCGACGGTCAACTGGCATTCGATGGCAACACACTTATCGGCGGCAAAGTCAGCGGCCAGGTCCAATCCTCTGCCGACATTGAAGTCGAGAATAGCGGCGAGCTTAGCGGCCAAATTCAATGCCAAACTCTAAAGATCTCAGGAAAAGTTGAAGGCTCAGTTCACTGCCAACAACTGGTTATCGACCAAACCGGCACCCTAGATGGCGAAGTCTACTGCGAGACCATCGAAATCTACCAAGGCGGCCAGTTCATCGGCCACCGCGTCAAGCAAGCACCGAACTGGGTAGCCGCACCTCAAGTCGAAGAAGATATCGACACCACAGAAATTAGCGCGGAACCCGCCTAAAGTACTACTCTGTGGATAAAAGTCCGCAAAACCACCCTAGGGGACAGTCCCCTGTGGGTAGGCTGTGGGCTTTTTTTGTGGCTAAAATTCAGTGAGTTGGCGCGCGCTGTGGATAAATTGCGCGCTTTTTTGGGGTGGGTGTGGATAAACCTAAGGTGAGGTTGCTGCTTGTGAGTTGCTTGGTTTACTCGGATTTCGGCAGCTTGTTTGGGTTTAGGTAGGCGACGAATTCTGGGTTTAGCAGGCTGTCGCTTTGGTTGTAGCCCAGCGGATGGCTTGGATTCTTATGCTCATCTAGCACTCGTACCTGTCCACCACAGGCACCCACCACCGCTTGGCCGGCGGCAATGTCCCACTCACTGGTTGGCCCGAGTCGAGGATACAGGTCTCCCTGACCATCGGTCAGATAACAAAGCTTCAAAGAGCTGCCCACGGGTACTGACACTGGATTGGTCAAACGCTCTAGATAGGCGCTCAAGGCCGGTGATGGATGGGAGCGACTGGATAAGACTCGAGTCTCACTCGGCACGTCTGCGGTCTGCGGCAGTGACAGCGACTCGCCGCTGGCTAGCACTTTATAGGCGCTAACGCTCTCTGCTCCGCAGTAACTCAAGCCAAGGGCTGGCGCATAAACCACACCCAGTACTGGGGCTTGGGCTTGAATCAGCGCGATGTTCACGGTGAACTCACCGTTGCCGTGGATGAACTCTTTGGTGCCATCGAGTGGGTCAATTAGCCAGTATTGGTACCATTGCGAGCGCTCGCCCCAAGGCACCTGGTGCTCGTCCTCTTCGGACAAAATCGGCACCGATGGCGTGAGCTCCATCAGCCCGTCGACTATCACCTGATGGGCCGCTTTGTCGGCGGCAGTCACTGGAGTGGCATCGCCTTTGACTTGCACACCCATGGCGTTGGCATCGCCGTAATAGCCCATCGCCGCTTCGCCGGCTTTTTGCGCCAGCAGACGAATCGACTCTAACAGCGCTTTGCTCAATACCAGTGGCGCTTGTGCTTTATGGTCCATGCCACTCATTTATAGAGCCTCCAGTGCTTGCTTCAAGGCCTGCAGTGCCCGCGCTTTAGTGTCAATATCACTCATCTACAGCGCCTCCAGTGCTTGCTTCAAGGCCTGCGGTGCCTGTGCTCTAGGGTCCATGCCGCTCATTTACAGTGCCTCTAACGCTTGGCTAAGATGGGTTACAGGGATCACTTCCATCCCGTCAATCGGCTTTTTCGGCACGTTGGCCTTAGGCACAATCGCGCGAGTAAAGCCGTGCTTGGCAGCTTCAATTAGACGCTCTTGGCCGTTGCCCACAGGGCGAATTTCACCCGACAAACCTACCTCGCCAAAGGCCACCAAGTCGCGCTGCAATACACGGTCCTTAAAGCTTGAGACCATGGCCAGCAACAAGGCTAAGTCCGCACCGGTTTCAGCGACGCGCACTCCACCAACCACGTTAGCGAACACGTCTTGGTCTGACATCATCAAACCACCGTGACGGTGCAATACCGCTAGCAAGAGGTTCAAGCGGTTACCATCAAGACCTACCGCCACCCGGCGTGGATTCGACAGTGGTGAGTGATCCACCAAGGCCTGCAACTCCACCAGCAAGGGCCGAGTGCCTTCCCACAGCACCATCACCACGGTACCCGCGGCTTGCTCGGTCGCGCGGGACAAGAAAATCGCCGAGGGGTTGGCCACTTCTTTAAGGCCGGATTCGGTCATGCCAAACACTCCAAGCTCGTTAACCGCACCAAAGCGGTTTTTGTGCGAGCGCAGAGTGCGAAAACGATTGTCCGCATCACCATCAAGCAGTACCGAACAGTCGATACAGTGCTCCAACACCTTAGGACCCGCCAAGGTGCCGTCTTTGGTGACGTGCCCCACCAGAATCACCGCGATGTTGTTTTGCTTGGCAAACCGCGTCAGCGCAGCGGCAGACTCACGCACCTGAGGCACGCTGCCAGGCGCCGATTGAATGTCCGCCATGTGCATCACCTGAATCGAGTCGATCACCATGATTTTTGGCTTCTCGATTTGCGCAATTTCAATGATGCGCTCAACACTGGTTTCCGAGAGCATTTTTAAGCGTTGGGTCGGCAAATTTAGACGGTGGGCGCGCATCGCCACCTGTTGCAAGGACTCCTCGCCGGTAACGTACAAAGCACCCATGGTCTCGGCCAGCGCACACAAGGTTTGCAGCAGAAGTGTGGACTTACCCGCCCCTGGGCTGCCACCAATCAAAATCGCTGAACCTGGTACTATGCCGCCGCCCAGAACACGGTCGAGCTCTTTAAAGCTCGAGCTAATTCGAGGTACTTCGCTTAAATCGATTTGGTCTAAAGTCTTTACCTGATTGTCCGCCGCTCCGGCGTAACCGCTAAACTGCGCGCCGCGGCCCGTAGGCGTGGCCGAGCTCAACCGCACTTCTGAAATGGTATTCCATTCGCCACAAGCGCTGCACTGGCCTTGCCAGCGGGGAAAATCGGCACCACATTCGGTGCACACATAAGCGGTCTGTTTTTTTGCCATATCAACGGATTCGTGTTGTTATAAGACTTAGGTTGTCTGGGTGTTGTCTAAGCGCTGAATCCCTGCCAATTCGGGCTTCAGAACTGCTGTTTTTGGCCGACAAAGGAATATGGACGGCACGCGGGAATTGCTCCGCGGCTCTACTATAACGAACAATCTATGAGTCTTGAACAACAACGACCGCTAATTGAACAACTTAAAGTCCTTTTGGTTGAGGAGGACTTTGACCACAAGTTCGAACAACTCACTCTGGGCGAGTCCAGCGCTAATCGCTTCCTGCTTAAAATGGAGCTCAAGCGTTTAAACGAACCCTGCCAACGTCGCCTCGATTTTCGCGAGCACTACAAGTGCCAACCGATCAAGGTGGGCAACCTAGTGCACTTCATCGACAAAGCGCTGGTGGGCGCGTTCAACGAACAACTGCATATTTTTGGCGGTCGCTACACGGTTGGCGTCTATGAGAGCCTCACCGCGCTGGATAAGAACCGTCTCGACTCCGCGCATCTCGAACCCTCAGAAGAGGTCGACCCTAGTCAGTTAGCGCAGGCCTTGGTGCTGGGCAACTACATTCAGCGTCAAGAAGTTCGCATGAACTTCTCAATCAAAGCGCAGGCCTGGCAAAATCCGCTGCAACGCATGGAAGTGGTCACTTCTGATTTGTCGGTGAATGGTGCCCGCGTGCGCTTATCCGGTCACATTAAAATCGACGCAGCCAAGCCACTGTTTTTGCGCCTGACTGGAATTCCCAAAGAGCTCAAATCCAGCATTAGCGAACTCAAACTCGGTGTGGAATATCGCATCGCCGGCATCGAAGGCGAAGCCCAGTATCAATGGCTGCGGCTAGCCCGCGTGGGCGGCGGTCAAGAGTACAGCGAGTGGTTGCAGCAAATCATTGATAACCACAAATCCAAGTACAAGGTCGACGTCAACGAGGTGCTGCTAGCCACGTCCAGCTTCGCGTACGAGACTCAATACTTACCGCGACTGCAATGCCTGCCTTTGTTTGGCGATAATCAAGGCATTCAATTTGGCCTGAGTAGCCGCGACAACCAAGACGCGTATGCCTACTTTGACGATCTGCAAAAACGCAGCCAATTGGCTAAAGTGCTGACCAAGCCTCGCATAGATCTCGCCATGCGCAACCCCAATACCGAGCACAAATTGTTGTACAGCTTTGTGTACCGCGCCAACGGCCGCCAGTCGCGTTATGCCGCCACCCTAGCTGAGCTTAATCGCAGCGGTTTAAAGCAGCTGTTTTTCAGCTTTGGCAGTCAGTTGGCCAGCTGGCGCATTTGGCAATTGGACGCCACCGAACTGGGCGGCAAACAGGCGCTGCACGATTACTGCTTGCCTGGCGAAGAGCAGCCCTTGCCGCTGAAAACTCGTGAAACCCTCAACCAGCTCAAGTACCTGCTGCGCTTAGACGATGTAACTAGCGAAGCCGGTAAGCTTTGCTATCAAGCCAAGCGCTCTGAGCAAGACCCGAATTTGCTGCAGCAGTTTCGAGTCGATGACAGCGACGATAAACCGATAAAGCTGCTGGCGGTAAGCTGGCATGACCGTCGCCAAGAAAAGCGCTTTGCGCTGCAAACTTTGGTGGAAGTCTCTCAAGGCAGTCAAAGCTTTATGGCGTTAAGTGAGGACATCTCAGCCTCGGGCATTAAACTCAGATTTAAAGACGCGCCAGCGCTTGATAAAACCAAGCCGGTGGCCCTGAGTTATCCCAAACTGCAAAAGCTGGCGGGCAGCAACAAGCTCGCGAAGATCCCCTATCAGCTGCTATCGCAGCGCAGCGAAGGGGTTATTGGTCACTTTAAGGCTTTGCATCAGTACGACAAGGGCCAAAACTTGGCGTTCTTAGCTAAGCTACTGACCCACAACCAAGACAAGCTGACCTCGCTCAACGAGCGCCCCGATGGCGAAACCGAATTGACCGAAGGCCTTAAGAACCTGTTCTTACAACAGCTTAATTCGGTGCCCTTCTTCTTCCACAAACGCGGGCACAAGGCTCAGGCCGACTTGGTGTGTCGCAGCTTAAAACACAACCGCGTGCTCGACTGGCTGCAGCTAGGCTCATCTGTATCCGGGCGTTATCACTTACAGCAACTGGCCAGTGAGCCAGAGCTGGCTCAACTGCTGCAAGGCCCGCTGACCAAGGCGCTGTCGACTGAAGCGATGACGGCCTACGAGCTGCTGATTCAGATTAAGGTCAAGCCCTCGGGTGGCTACCAATGCCAGTTGCACCCGATTACCGGCTTGTCGATCTCTGAGCAGCAAGTGCTTATCAACAAAATTCAGGCCAAAGGGCGCATGATGGCGATTCGCGTCGCTCGAGGAAGGGTTGATGCGATTAACTTTGAACGCATCGAAGCTGAAATGAATTACCTGACTATCCACTCAGTGGGCAAGGCCAAACAGCTCGAAAAAGAACTGCGTTCCACCTTGGCCATAGGAGAGATTTTGGACATCAGCGCCGAGATGTTGCAGCGCCACAGCAAAGACTAGCGAGCGTTAGCTAACGCCAGCAATGTAGCTTCGTTAGCTAGCTCAAGGGGCAAGCCTAGTTGCTTTGGGGGGCAAAGGCTAAATTTGCGGCCTCTAGCAACAGGGGCAGCGAATCCAACCCCAAGCGCGCCACAGAAGCGTTCGCCGCTTCCACCAATTTCGGCTTGGCGTGATAAGCCACGCCCAGCTGAGCCGCCTGGATCATTTGAATGTCATTAGCTCCATCGCCGATGGCAATGCTTTGAGTGGGCTCGATACCCCAGCGCTGGCACAAGCCGCTTAGCTGAGTGGCCTTGTACTCGGCATCCACCACCACCCCAGACACACTGCCTAACAGCTTGCCCTCAGCCATATCCAGAGTGTTGGCCATGGCATCATCCAACCCCACCTGCTTTTTGAGCTGCTCAACAAAGGGCATAAAGCCACCAGAGACCACAGCCAATTTCCAGCCGTGCGCTTTGAGTCTGGCCACCATGGCCTCAATACCCGGCATCAGCGGCAACTCAGCGCACAATTGGTCAATATAGTCGGTGCTGGCCCCTTCGAGTTTGGCCACGCGAGCGCGCAGGCTTTGCTCAAAGTCCAACTCGCCACGCATTGCCGCCGCGGTCACGCTGGCCACCGCCTCGCCTACTCCAGCTAAGGCCGCCAACTCGTCGATGCATTCGATAGTGATCGCGGTAGAGTCCATGTCCATTAACAACAATCCAGGCTCGCTTAACTTGGGCCAGTTGGCGTCTAACTCAACGACTTCCAGCGCTAGCCCTAGGCCATTGAGCTTGTGCGCATCAAGCTTGGCATCGCTCGCTCCGCTAACTAACCAGCCGTACGCTTGACCGCATGGCGTCAACTCTCGATAGCCCCAATCACCGCTAAAGCATTGATTTAGTGCATCCTCTAACTGAGTTTGAGACAGCTTGGCATCGGCCAATAGCGCCCAACGAGCACCCGCATGCTGGCTGTGAGATAGAGTTGAGAATAGCGCACTAGCGATAGAACTAAGCTGAAAATGGGTCACTACGGCTGCCTGTTAGTCTTTCTAAAAGTTCTTTATTATAGGGATAGTGCGCTTAAATAAAACAGTCACTTACGGAGTTGTTCTTGAAGGATTTTGCTCGTCAATTCGCTCGCTACCGACTGTGGCAACTACTACTCGTGGGCTTACTGAGCCTATTGCTGCTAGAGCTGTGGCAACAAAGCCTGAATCAAGGATATCGCCTGCTCGACGAGCAAGGGCGCAAACTCTCGCGCCAATTGGCCCAGCAAACCGCGTTGGCCTTCTCCTCTACTCTAGCCCTTGACGATCACGAACAGGCCGAGTTACAGGCGCAACGGCTAATGTCCAACCCGGCGTTGCAAGCAATTAGCGTGTTCAACCGCCACGGCGAGCAAATAGCTTTTGAACACAGATTTGAAATTTCCGCGGGCTTGCAAGGCTTTGAGCGACAGCAAGCCATCGCCAAGCTACTGGCAAAGCACTTGCCTGTAATTGAGCCGGTGCGCCACGCTAACCAAGGAGATGTGGGCTACGTGCGATTGCGCATGAACCCAGAGCATCACGTGCAAAACTTATCCGCCGCTTACTTGGCTCAGGCGGAACTGCTGCCTATCGCCTTATTGTTATCACTTGTTATTGGATTCTTGCTGGCGCGAATGCTTAGCGTTAAACGTTGGCAAGCTCGCAGCGACAATGGTTCTTTCGAGGATGAGCCCCAAGAAGAGACAAAAGAAGAGGCAAAAGAAAAGGGTCAAGAAAAAGCATAAAAAAAGGCCACGATAGGTTCGTGGCCACAATGCAGGGTTAACTCACTAAGCGGCGTCTCAACTTCGCGCTTAATCAGTGATGTTATGAACGGCGTCCAGAGTAATTTGGATCATCTCGTTGAAAGTATTTTGACGCTCATCGGCAGTGGTCTCTTCACCAGTGCGAATGTGATCCGATACGGTAACAACCGTCAGAGCCTTAGCACCGTACTCAGCAGCAACGCCGTATAGGCCAGCGGCTTCCATCTCAACACCCAACACACCCATCTTCTCCATCACGTCGAACATCTCTGGATCTGGGGTGTAGAACAAGTCGGCAGAAAACAAGTTACCGATACGCACTGGCACGTTCGCGCCTTCGGCTGAATCGGCTACTGCGCGCAGCAGGGTGTAGTCAGCGATAGCAGCGAAGTCATGGCCTTTGAAGCGAGTACGGTTGGTCGACGAGTCAGTACAAGCACCCATGCCAATCAGCACGTCGCGTACTTTAACGTCTAGGCTTACCGCGCCACAGCTACCGACACGAATCAGGTTCTTCACACCGTACTCGGTGATCAATTCCTTGGCGTAGATTGAGCAAGATGGGATACCCATGCCAGAGCCCATAACCGATACGCGCTTACCCTTGTAAGTGCCGGTGAAACCGAACATGTTACGCACGTCGGTCACTTGCTCAACCTTCTCCAAGAAAGTCTCAGCAATGTACTTGGCGCGCAACGGGTCACCTGGGAAAAGTACGGTTTCAGCGAAAGCGCCAGCTTTGGCGTTAATGTGTGGAGTTGCCATAAAAAATAATCCTTAAAATTCGTTTAGATGAAGGCGGTGCCGTATTGCATCGGCTCCAGCTCAAAATGTTTTGCAATGCTTTGGCCCATATCGGCAAAGCTTTCGCGACGGCCTAGCGAACCAGGCTCAAGTCCTGCGCCGGTGCAAATCACTGGCACGTGCTCGCGAGTGTGGTCTGAGCCCGGGAACGTCGGATCGCAACCGTGATCGGCAGTGATTATCAACAGGTCTTCGGGGCCAAGTAGCGCTAGCAACTCTGGCAGACGGTCGTCGAAGTACTCCAATGCTTTGGCGTATCCAGGTACATCGCGGCGATGGCCATAGTGGCTATCAAAATCCACAAAGTTGGTGAAGACCAAAGAGCGATCACCGGCTTGTTTAATTTGCTCAAGCGTGGTGTCGAATAGCTTCTCAAGGCCGGAGGCTTTAACCGCTTTGGTGATGCCACAATTGGCGTAGATATCGGCAATCTTACCCACGCTAATTACCTCACCACCGGCGTCTTTGAGCTTATCCAGCACAGTGGCTGAAGGCGGCTCAACCGCTAAGTCTTTGCGATTGCCGGTGCGCTCAAAACTCTTTGCATCGGCGCCAACAAACGGACGAGCAATGACTCGGCCAATGTTGTAATCCGCTAGCTCTTCGCGAGCGATTGCACAAAGCTCGTATAAGCGCTCAAGACCAAAGGTCTCTTCGTGGGCCGCGATTTGGAACACGCTATCCACCGACGTATAGAAAATCGGCTGGCCGGTTTTCATGTGCTCTTCGCCGAGCTTCTCTAGGATCACAGTGCCTGAACTGTGGCAGTTACCCAAATAACCGTCTAAACCAGCGCGCTCTAAAATGCGGTCGGTCAGCTCTTTGGGGAAAGAGTTTTGCTTGTCTTCGAAATAGCCCCAGTCAAACAGCACAGGGACACCGGCCATTTCCCAGTGACCCGATGGGGTGTCTTTACCAGAGCTAAGCTCGGCGGCATGACCAAAAGCACCGCTAGGCGCTTGCTCACGCTCAAAGCCCGCTGGCCACTCGCCTGTACTTTCAAACGCGGCGTTGGCCAGTCCTAGCTTGGCCAAATTTGGCAGCTTTAGCGGGCCTTCGCGGCCTTCATTGGCGCGACCTTCAAAGCAGGCCTTAGCAATGCTGCCAAAGGTGTTTGCGCCAGTGTCGCCAAATTTCGGGGCGTCTTCGGTGGCTCCCAATCCAAAGGAGTCCATCATCAAGACTATGGTACGTTTCATAAATTTGTCCTTCTGCGCTAGTTAGCGCGCAGAGTATCGTAAATGCACACTTGCGGTTGCGCCGCCTCGCCACTGAACTCAATGGCCGCCAGTACTCGCGCTTTTGCCACTTCAAAGCTGGCTTGCGAGTTGGCGTGAATGGTAACCAGAGGCTGTCCTTCGCTGACCACATCGCCAATCCGACAAAAATCGCTCAATCCGACGCGATAGTCCAGCTTATCTTGCGGATGGCTACGACCACCGCCAAGGGCGACTACCGCCATTCCCAGCGCTTTGGTATCAATACCGCTGACCAAGCCAAAACTATCAGCCAATACCGGCTCGATAATTGGCGCAGGTGGCAGATAGTCATCAACTCTTTCCAGCAAGTCAGCAGGACCGCCCAAACCGTGCACCATACGAGCAAAGCGCTCAGCAGCTTCACCAGATGCCAAGGCGGCTTCAAGCTTGGCGTGAGCCTCGTCGTCGTTTTCAGCCAGTCCCCCTAACTGTAGCAATTCGCTACACAGGGCTAGGGTCACTTGGTCTAAGCGCGGGTTGCGATAGCGGTTGCACAAGTAGTCGATGGCCTCGCGAACTTCCAACGAGTTACCGGCACAAGAGGCCAAAGGCTGATTCATGTCGGTCAACAAAGCACTGGTTTTAGTCCCCGCGCCATTGGCCACATCGACAATGCTTTGCGCTAGCGATTGCGACTCGGCAAGCGTCGGCATAAAAGCGCCCGAGCCCACTTTGACGTCCATCACCAATGACTCAAGCCCAGCAGCTAGCTTCTTGGACAAAATCGAGCTGGTAATCAGAGCAATCGAGTCTACCGTGGCGGTGACATCGCGAACCGCGTACATGCGCTTATCCGCTGGAGCCAAATCCGCGGTCTGGCCGATAATCGCCACGCCTACGTCTTTGACCACTTGCTCAAATTGCTCGCTCGACGGCGAGGTTTGATAGCCAGGAATGGCGTCGAACTTGTCCAGTGTGCCACCGGTATGGCCTAAACCACGACCTGAAATCATAGGCACATAGCCACCACAGGCAGCAATCATGGGACCAAGCATTAAGCTGGTGACATCGCCAACGCCGCCGGTGCTGTGTTTATCTAGCACAGGGCCGTCAAAACCAAGGCTGCTCCAATCGATGGTGCGCCCAGAGTCACGCATGGCACAGGTCAGCGCCACGCGTTCGTCCATGGTCATGTCGTTGAAGTAGGTGGCCATCGCAAATGCTGCCACCTGACTGTCGGCAATGCTGTTATCCGCAATGCCGTTGACGAAAAAGCGGATCTCTTGCTCGGTCAGCGCTTGCTTGTTGCGCTTCTTGGCAATTACCTCTTGGGCTAACAACATGGCTTAGTACCCGCCAGATTGCGCTTGTTCGCCCTCGCCTAGGGTGTGCAGCAGGTTGGCCAGCAGACTAGAGGCACCAAAGCGGAAGTGGTGCTTGTTAACCCAGTCGGCGCCCAAAATGGACTCGGCCAGTTTTAGATAGGTTTGCGCTTGCTCGGCATCGCGAACGCCACCGGCTGGCTTAAAGCCAAGCTTAGGGTTCTTTTCAGCGATTACCGTCATCATGATCTCTGCCGCTTCTAGGGTGGCGTTAACTGGCACTTTACCAGTCGAGGTCTTGATGAAATCCGCACCAGCATCGATAGCGATTTCAGAGGCCTGACGAATCAGTTCAGGAGTCTTTAGCTCACCGGTTTCAATGATGACTTTAAGCATCACATCACCGCAGGCGGCTTTACAGGCTTCAACCAAATCAAAGCCCACGTCTTTGTTGCCAGCCATCAGCGCGCGGTAAGGGAATACCACGTCCACTTCATCAGCACCGTACGCCACCGCGGCTTTGGTTTCGGCTACGGCAATATCAATGTCGTCATTACCGTGGGGGAAGTTGGTGACCGTAGCGATTTGTACATCGCTGGCACCAATCGCGTCTAGAGTCTTGCGAGCGATTGGAATGAATCTTGGGTAAATACAAACGGCGGCGGTGTTGCCCACAGGGGTCTTGGCCTTGTGGCACAGTTCAATCACCTTAGCATCGGTGTCGTCGTCGTTTAGGGTGGTTAAATCCATCATTTGCAACGCCGACAGAGCGGCTTGCTTGAGTTCAGTCATGGGGTATCTCCGGCTGACTTTTCAGTAAAAAATGCACAGCAAAAGAATAGCCTAAATCGGCTATCCGGCTACCTTGGGACTTGATTCCGTGAAGACTGGAAAAGAAGGGAAGTTATCCGAATCCTTTTCGCGAAAATTCCATTTTACCGCTAATCGGGTTGACCTCTGCCTGAGGTCCGCGCGAATCATATCAAACACTTAATACCCTCGCCAAGCAAACTGTGGATAAAACCACCACTTTTTCACCTAGGGGACAGTCCCCTGTGCACAAGTGTGTGATTAAGTTTTGACGAATATTCGCCGCAGATCGACGCCGTTTACAACGCCTGTGGATAAAACACCCGGTTTTAGGGGGTGGGGACAGTCCCCTGTTAGTAACCTGTGGTTAATTTTTGGTCTTTTGCGGAGCGAAATGCGGGCACAAAAAAAGGCGCCATCAGGCGCCTTTCGAGAAGCGAGTTAGCGGCTAAGCTAGTAACCGCATTAGGCCAGCGACAGCATCAGGCCGGCGATGGTGGCGCTCATCAGGTTGGCTAGCGAGCCTGCGGCGACAGCGCGCAGGCCAAAGCGTGCCAAGTCGTGGCGGCGGTTTGGCGCCATTTGACCTAGGCCACCGAGCAAAATCGCAATTGATGACAAGTTGGCAAAACCACACAGCGCAAACGAGATAATCGCTTGAGTGTGCTCGCTCATCGCCTGGCCGGTGGCTTCCACAATGGCGCCATCTAGGTAGGCTTTAAAGTTAGAGTAAGCCACGAATTCGTTAACGATGATTTTCTGGCCAATGAAGGAACCGGCGACAGTGGCCTCTTCCCAAGGCACACCAATCAAGAAAGCCAGCGGCGCGAACACGTAACCAAAGATAAGCTCAAGTGACAAGTTTTCCATGCCAAACCAGCTGCCGATACCACCTAGCATGCCGTTAAGCAGGGCAATCAAGCCGATAAAGGCTAGCAACATAGCACCAACGTTCAGGGCTAGCTGCAAACCGGATGACGCGCCAGAAGCCGCGGCGTCTAGTACGTTAGCCGGCTTGTCGTCGCTGTCGATGGTCAGCTCGCGATGATCCGTTGGCTCTTCGGTTTCTGGCTGCATCAACTTGGCCATCAAAAGGCCACCAGGTGCCGCCATAAAGCTTGCCGCAATCAAGTACTCAAGTTTGACGCCAAGTCCGGCATAACCCGCCAGTACAGAACCAGCAACCGAAGCCAAACCGCCCACCATAATGGCGAACAGCTCGGATTGAGTCATGGTAGAAATGTAGGGGCGAACCACCATAGGCGCTTCGGTTTGACCCACAAAGATGTTGGCAGTCGCTGATAGCGATTCGGTACGGCTAGTGCCCAGGGCTTTTTGCAAACCACCACCGATGATCTTAATCACCCACTGCATTACGCCTAAGTAATACAACACCGCGATCAGCGAAGAAAAGAAGATAATTACAGGCAGAACATTAATGGCGAAAATAAAGCCCACTTTGAATTGAGCCAAATCGCCAAACAAGAATCCGATGCCATCGTTGGCGTAGGTAATGACTTTGTAGACACCCTGAGAGATGCTAAACAGCAAGTCTTTGCCGAAGGGAACGTACAGTACGAAGGCACCTAGGGCTAACTGAAGACCAAAGGCTCCACCAACGGTGCGCCAGTTAATCGCGCTGCGATTAGACGACATAGCGATGGCGATACCCGCCAACACTGCCATGCCTACAAAACTCATGATGACACTCATGCAAACCTACCAAGGATGACGACTAAGTAGTCGCCGATGCTAAAAATTGGGCAGGATTATACCCAAGCTGGCGACAAAATTCCCAGCCTCAGAGCATTTGTCACACAATCTCGGCTCAAAAAGCCCCCTACCTCACACTATATTGCGCAGGCGCGGCATTAAGCTTAGAGCGTTTTGCTGGGTTTGCTGGATCACTTGCTCGACATTAGTGTCTTTAATTTCAGCAACTTTGGCGGCAATTCTGGTGAGTAGCCCGGCAAAGTCATACTGCCCGTGCTGAGGATCGTCGGTTTCGATGAGTAAGCGCTCTAAAGGCACATCAATCAGAGCATCCACCAGCTTGTTGTTACCAGAACGTAACACTGCGGCTCCAATTCCGATAAAACTGCGCTCGTGGGCAGCTAGAATTTGCTGAGCTAACGGTGCCGAGCCATAAAAGCCATGCAGCATAAATCCGTGTCGTATCTTGGGTAACCAGGACTGTAGGGCTTTATTGGCTTTTACCGAATGCACCACCAATGGCAAGCCATACTGGTTGGCCAAGTCAATGTGAGCGCCAAAAGCGCGCTGTTGCAACCCAAGCGACGGACCTTTTACCCCATCCAAACCACACTCGCCAATCGCCACAAGCTGGCGCGATTCACTCGCGCTTTCACAAGCCTTGCCAAGTTGTTCGAGCTGGCTAGCAACACCCTCAGCATCATTGCAGAGGTACCAAGGATGAATACCAAGAGCGTATCCTCCCCCAGGTTGTTGTCCCGCCAGCCGCTTTGCCAATGGCCATTGTTTGGGTTCCAAGCCCGGGATCACCAGCCCTTTGAGGCCAGCCCGGTAACGAGCTTGCTGCAGCTCGCTGCGCTCAGGCTCGGCTAACAAATCCAGATGACAGTGGCTATCTATCATGATTTCTAGCGGGGGGTTTGGGAGACAGCTTGCTATCAGCCTTTTTTAGCGGTGGGTCTTGCAACATAGGCGCGCAACAACGTTTGTTTTCTGGGGTTAACCCCATTTCATCGCACCATCGAGTGTACGCGTTCCAAAGCTTCTTGATCACTGCGGCTCTCCTTTGACGTCTGCTTCGATACTAACAACCCAAACCAGCCTTCTACAAGCGAGAGACCTTTTGCTTTCCCCACCGTTCAAGTGCGCTTCGGGCACAAAAAAGCCGCCCTCAAAGGCGGCTTTCGCAACTGGCTAACTAACCTAGTGCTCGCGAGTCTTAAAGAACTCAACTTCTGGGAAGCGCTCAATCGCCAGATTCAAGTTCACCATGGTCGGTGCAACATAGGTCAGGTTGTCGCCGCCATCCAGCGCCAAGTTCAGGTTCGACTTACGCTCAAACTCTTGCATCTTCTTGGCATCGTCACAGCTCACCCAGCGGGCAGTGGCTACGTTCACTGCTTCGTACATGGCGTCTACCTTGTACTCGGTTTTCAAACGCTGCACTACCACATCAAACTGCAGCACACCCACAGCGCCTACGATCAAATCGTTGTTGGCTAGCGGACGAAACACCTGCACCGCACCTTCTTCGGACAGCTGAATCAAACCTTTAAGCAGCTGCTTTTGCTTCAATGGATCTTTTAGGCGAATGCGACGAAACAGCTCAGGGGCAAAGTTTGGAATACCACCAAACTTAAAGTCTTCACCTTGAGTAAAGGTATCGCCAATCTGAATGCTACCATGGTTGTGCAAACCAATGATGTCACCCGGATAGGCCTCTTCCACGTGCTCGCGATCGCCGGCCACAAAGGTCAGCGCATCGCTAATACGCACGTCTTTGCCGGTGCGCACTTGGCGCATCTTCATGCCCTTCTCATACTTGCCCGAGACGATACGCATAAAGGCCACGCGGTCGCGGTGTTTTGGGTCCATGTTGGCTTGGATCTTAAACACGAAACCTGAGAACTTACTCTCATCGGCGCTCACCGCGCGCTCAGCTGTTTGACGCGGCTGTGGCTTAGGCGCCCACTGAGTCAGCCCGTCAAGCATGTGGTCCACACCAAAGTTACCCAAAGCAGTACCAAAGTAGACAGGGGTCAGCTCACCGGCCAAGAAAGGTTCCAGCTCAAACTCATGGGACGCGCCAATCACTAGCTCCAACTCGTCGCGCAGAATTTCGGCCAACTCGTCGCCAATCGCTTGGTCAAGCTCTGGATTGTCCAACCCTTTTACGGTGCGCACTTCCTGAATGGTGTGGCCTTGGCCGCTTTGGTACAAAATCGCTTCGTCGCGGTGCAAGTGGTAAACACCCTTGAACTCTTTACCACTGCCAATTGGCCAGGTCACAGGCGCGCAAGCAATGTTTAGCTCGGTTTCCACTTCATCAAGTAGCTCCATCGGGTCGCGAATGTCGCGGTCGAGCTTGTTCATGAAGGTAATAATTGGGGTATCGCGCAGACGAGTCACTTCCATCAACTTGCGTGTCCGGTCTTCCACACCTTTGGCCGCATCAATAACCATCAAGCAGCTATCTACTGCGGTCAGGGTACGATAGGTATCTTCCGAGAAGTCTTCGTGACCAGGGGTGTCGAGCAGGTTTACCAGACAGTCGGCGTAGGGAAACTGCATCACAGAGGTGGTGATCGAAATACCGCGATCTTTTTCCATCTCCATCCAGTCCGACTTGGCGTGTTGGCCCGAGCCGCGACCTTTTACGGTACCCGCGGTTTGGATCGCCTGACCGAACAGCAAGACTTTCTCGGTAATGGTGGTTTTACCGGCATCGGGGTGAGAGATGATCGCAAAGGTTCTGCGCTGATCGATTTGGTCGAGAAAATTCTGGTCTGCCATGGGCCGCTTCTGTCGCTTGCCGGGTTGTTAACGCTAGCCTTGAGTATAGAAAGCTGGCGTTCACCATCGGCGTGGGTGGAAAATTTGCGCTGTATTTTCTCCGATCGAGACCCAAGACACAAATCCTTGTTCAACCATCGCTGTTTTTGCGCAAATAAAAAGACGCTTGGCGAGTTATCCAAGCGTCTTTAATGAACGAGTAGCAGCTAAATTACGCTTTTGGCAATGGCCTTCATTCGAGCGCGAACCCCAGAGCAGCGCTTGGAGCAGTAGCGCACATGGGGCCAATTGTTTTCCCAACGTTTGCGCCATTGAAAATAACGGCCGCAGTGGGCGCAGTGTTTACCAGGTAGATTTTGTTTAAACATCACACTAACCCTCGCAAATAATTGTGCCTCGATACTTTGGTACGATGCGACAGTCGAGTTGGATTATTCGGAAAAACCTACCTATTTAGGAGTAAATGCTAGTCTTGAAACTGTTTGGCGTAGTGGCTCAGTGATTGGCCTCGCGTCTTGCGAAACACCCGCTGTAAGCTTGCAGCATGGCTGTAACCTAAACGTTCGGCCGTTTGTGCCACGCTAAATCCCTGTCGAATCAATTCCATAGCAGCGAAGCACACAGCATAAGCAGACACTTGTGAGAAGTTGATTTGGCGCTCGTGCAAGCGCCGCTGCAATTGCTGCTCGGACACTCCGAGCAACTGAGCCACTTGGCCTCGGCGCACCTTGCCAAAGTGACAGCAATAGCTAACGACTTCGTACAAGACTTTCATGGGGTCATCCGCCGCCGGCATGCTCAACATGGAATCCAATTCGGCCAAGGACAACTGAAAGGCACCTGTTTGTTGGGCCTTGTTTACCTGAGATAAGTCGAGTTCGTTGAGCTGGCGGCTGTTGACCCAAATTTCGAGCTGAGGTGAGTGCCATTCCACCGCACAGCCCGCCCACTCGCTAAAACCGGCGGGGTCGCTAAGCTGACCCGGAATTCGTATCTTCAGCGGAGTGTAGTCGCTACCTAACTGCTCGCGCAGCACCTGCATTAAAAAGCACACCATGCGCAGCGAGTCATGCAGCAAGCCGCGCCCGCTGAGCTTTGGCTGGTGATAACACCAGCGCACCAAAGGGCCACTAAAAATGCCGAATAACTGCCCACAAGATTGAATGCTGGCGTTGCCAAAATTGATGCGGCGAAAGCGACTGGTCATATCGGGCTCAAATAAAAACCAACGCGACAGTGCACCGTATTGATTCCAAGGCACTGCGTCTTTGAGCAAGCGCCAGCTAAAGTCTGGATCGTCGGTTTGCGCTTCCACCGCCTGGTACCAAGCAGACACCTGCGATAAGGGAATCAAGGTCATTGGATTGGTGAACAAGCTATCCGGCAACTGCTTGGCGGCGGGGTTGCCCTGACGCAGCAATCGCCCTCTAAGCGGCGCTATGGTTAAGGCGCGATAAAAGTGAACGTCTTGGAACATATGAAGTAAGGCAGCCAATTAAGTCAAATCTCAGCATATTTTGACTTGCTTGGTAATTCAAGCGGCGCTACTTCGCGACTGCCCGCTAGCTCAAGCGAAGCCTATGCGCTAGCATACCAAAGTGTTACTTACTGATATGAATCAGGATGTTATGCCCAATCTGATATTGGCCAGCTTCGCGCTCGCCATTGTGCTGCTATTTGTTTGGAGCCTGCAATGGGGCGATAAGCACTCGCCTAGGCTGTGGCTGTTGTGGGCCTTAATGGCCGGCATGCTGTTTGACAACAGTATGCAAGCCATTGGCAACTGGACCATCGACAGCGATTGGTATCAGCCCCTGAGCCGACTGCGCTGGGCAGCGCATGTGTTAGTACTGCCATTTTTGAGTCTATTTGCCTTAAGCTTGATGCGCTTAAGCGGCATTCAATGGGCGCACAACAGGCTGCTAAAGCTCGCACTTTGGCTGATTGTACTGGGCTCGCTAGCCTACGGTATTTGGCACGACATACTGCTATTAGAACTCAGCCAAACCAGCCCGCTTGGCGTCACCAAGTACACCAGCGCGGTTAAGAGTCTTCCCTATCCCACCATATTGGCCAATTTGTTAGTTATTTTGATGGCGATCCCCATCTGGCGAGCGGCGCGATGGCCGTGGCTATTCGCGGGAGCCGCTTTCATCTTTATCACCAACGCTGTCACAGCCGGGCAGGCTTGGGGCTTTATCGCCGCCAATTTTGCAGAAGTGGTATTTGCAGTGTCTTTGTTGGCCAGTGAGCGGTATTTCTCCGCACTAGCACCAAGCCAATATAACAAATAGAGTCATAAAACCTTTATCTTTGATTGAATCTGCTCAGTAACCTCGTTTCACTTCGCTGAACAACTCACACTGGCGCCTCACCCAACACACCCAGTTTTGTTTTTCACCGGAGGCCAACATGAGCCTATTAGCTACGCCCTTTGTGGGCAGCGGCGCGGACACCGCGTTGCATGTAGTCGCCAGCGTGGTGCTTATCGGCACCCTAGGCGCCGCCCTATTCGGATTTTGGAAGCTGCACGAAATGCCCATCGCTAAGGCGCAACGTAGCAAGCACCAACAAATCGGACTGATCACCGCACTCACCTGGATAGGCTTTGTCTGGCATTGGGTGTGGGTACTAGCAGTATTTCTCGCCTTTATCGACACTGAGCGCGCGCTGATCCGCGTTCGTGACATTTGGAAAGGGGAGGCAAAGTCATGCTAGAAGGTTTAGCCGTATGGGCCCTATTCATCTATCTGCTGCGATTCATAGGCATGCCTTGGAATCGCGGTACCAAAGCCTTTTCATATCTCGGCGGCAGTGCCTGGTTGCTGTTCGTTTGGGTCGGGCTTATCAACTACACCCCAATGGACATTGCTGGAGGTTCGGTGGTGCAATCGCCGCACATTCAGCTGCGACCGGCGTCTCCTGAGGTCACAGGTAAGATTAAAGCGGTTCACATTGAGCCCAATCAAAAGCTGAGCAAAGGCCAATTGGTGTACGAGCTGGAAGACGAGGTCTATCAAATTGCCTTAAACCAAGCCAAGGTCAGCCAGCAAAATGCCGAAGTGGCAGTAGCACTGGCCAAAGAAGACATTGAGGTGGCGCAGGCCAAGTTGACCTCTGCCGAGCAAGACATTGCGATTGCCAACAGTCAGTTGGGCTCAGCCAACTCAGATCTGGAATACAAACAAGCGACGCTCAAGCGCTATCAAGAGCAAAACGCGGCGGTGGCTCATACCATCACAGAGAACCAGCTCGACCAACAATCGACTCAAGTGGACATGGCGCGCTGGCAAATCGACAGCCTAAACAGCCAGATCGAGCAGGCCCAAGTGGCGGCACGGCAGGCAAAGCTCAGCGTAGAAAAAGCGCGTTTGAACTTGGCATCTAAGCAAGGTGAGCTCGATGGCGCCAGCGAAGCCTTGGCCAAGGCCGAGTGGAATCTCTCGCAAACCAAGGTCTACGCACCGGCCGACGGCTATGTGTCTAACTTTATTGTCCGTCCCGGCCAGTACATTGGCGTGATGCCACGAATGATCATGTACACCGAAGAGAAGTACGTACTGATGCGTGTCAATCACCAAGCGATCCGTAATGTTGCTGTGGGTCAGGCGGCGGAGTTTAGCTCTCCTGTGTACCCAGGCAAGGTATTCGTCGCTGAAGTGGAAGGCATTATAGAGGCCACTGGCGAGGCGCAAGCGAGTCTGTTGCCAATCGAAACTTCGGTGCGCCAGACCACGGGCGCGAACTTAAACAACAAGCACCATTTTGTGCGTTTGAAATTACAAGAAGAGGACTTGGATGTTCCGGTTGGCTCGGTGGGACTGGCCTGGGTGAGTGGTGAAAAACCAGTCGCATTCCTGAGCTTTTTAGATGTGATTCGCGGAATTATCATCCGAATGAAATCACAACTCTACTTCTTCTATAGCCTGTAGCGGAGCTTAGAAGACGGTTCAGCCCCGATGGTTATCGGGGCCTTTTTTTGTTTCGGCTGTCGTATGTAACCGCGATTGTCATTCCCAACCGCTGCTGTCATTCCCTTGAAGAAGGGAATCCAGCCAGTTGCTAGTATGCAGTTGGATGGGTCCCCGCTTTCGCGAGGACGACGATTTGGGTCGCGAGGACGACGAGGGGGCGCGAGGACGACGGGGTTTGCCCCTAAGGCCGATAATCCGGGCGCGCCGCCAACAGATGCACAGTCGAAATGCTACGCTCTCGGAAACCACCTTCGCTATAGCTCAGGTAGAAACGCCACAAGCGCGCAAACCGCTCATCGTAGCCCAGCCCTGCCAGCTCTTGTCGAGCAGACTCAAAGCGAACGGCCCAGTCCTTTAGAGTATCCGCGTAGTGTTGGCCAATATCGTGCAGCTCAGTGATCACCATATCGGTTTTGCTGGTCACCTGCTTGCTCATTTGAGTAATGGATGGCAAACAGCCGCCGGGGAAAATATAGCGCTGAATAAAGTCTACCGACGAGCGATAGGCATCGTACTTTTGGTCGGCAATGGTAATCGCCTGAATCAGCATTTTGCCGTGGGGCTTTAAGCGCTTACAGCACACATCGAAAAAGCCTGGCAAGAACTCGTGCCCCACCGCTTCGATCATCTCAATCGACACCAGCTTGTCGTACTGACCTTCAAGGCGTCGATAGTCTTGCTTGAGCAAAGTAATTTGGTCGCTCAAACCTTCGGCTTCCACGCGAGCTTTGGCATAATCAAACTGAGCGTCAGAAATGGTGGTCGTGGTAACTTTAACCCCATAGTTTTTGGCCGCAAAGATAGCCAAGCCACCCCAACCCGTACCAATTTCCAACAGGGTTTCCCCTTCCTTCAATTGCAACCGGTCACAGATGGTTTTGAGTTTGTTGATTTGAGCCGTCTCCAAACACGCTGAGGCGTGTGGATAAATCGCCGACGAGTACATCATCTCTTTGTCGAGGAAACGAGTGTACAAATCGTTGCCCAAGTCGTAGTGGGCCAGAATGTTCTTCTTGCTGCCCTTTTCCGAGTTGGCGTTAAATTTGTGAAACGCCTTGTGCGCCCAAGTAGCAATCCAAGCCATAGGGCCATCAAGGGCCTCCAAGCTGCGTTGGTTGCGCGCCATTACCTGAATCACCTTAGTAAGGTCTGGGCTGGTCCATTCGCCATCGATGTAGCTCTCAGCAGCGCCAATGCTGCCGCCCAACAACAGGCGTGAGTATACGCGCGGGCTGTGAACGCTAAGTTCGGCTTTGAGCTCGGCGTTGTCATCACCCAACACCCAACGTTGCGAGCCTTCGTTGATTTGCAGACGGGCTTGGGTCAAACCTGCCATCACTGCCAGTAAACGGTTGCGGCAAAAACGAGTTAGCCATGTGTCCTTAATGGCGGTTGCCATAGCCGGGTTACTCTGCTCCATGTGTGGCTCCTAAGCTTTGCTGGGGTGGCCGATAAATGGCACCCGTTTAATCCAAATCTTCAATGCTTGCCAATAGATACCGGCGACGGTTTTTAGCGTCATCGATGGCAAGCGACAAATTGTGTTACGCAAAGTGCGGCGATTAAGATCGCTGCGTTGCATATTCAAACTGGCATCAAATACTCGCTCTTGCGCCCAGTTCTCTAGGAGCAAGTCCAACTGCTTGTCGGGCGAGTTGAAACGCCAGCGATACTGCATGTCCATTTCCATGAATGGCGATACGTGAAAGGCTTTGTCTATGTTCTCTGACTTGCCTTTGCGCGGTGCATTCACCAAGTAATAATGACGCTGATTCCAAGGCGTATTACTGACTTCGGCTAGCAAATACACCAAGTCATTTTCATCATTAAAACAATAGTATAGGTTGATTGGGCTGAAGTAGATGCCAAAGCATCTGGGCTGACCGACAAACAGCACACGCGCCTGTGGCTCACCGCCAAGCTCCTGCACCTTTTGCCACACCACGTCCTTATCAAGGCCCTTGCCTTGAAGGTAGTCTTTGCGGTGTAACGCCATGGGTGCGAAGCGGTCGCGTTTGAGCCAGGGCGAGACGGTTTCAAGCTGGTCCATCTCGTCTAGGTCAATGGCCAGCAGGAACATTCGATACTTAAACTCGTGCTGCTTGGGTGAAAAGCGACGATGCTTCACCCAGCCCGAGTAAATACCACTATGAGTCAATTGGCTCATAACTCAATTCCAAAACGCTTCACCACGTCCAATGCGCTGCGAACGCCATCTTCGTGGAAGCCGTTGTACCAGTAAGCACCGCAGAAATGCGTATGGTTTTGACCGCAGATCTGGGCTCGTTGCCCTTGCGCCTGCATCGACGCTTGGTTGAACACCGGATGGGCGTAATCAAAGCTGGCCAGTATCTTGTCCGGATTAATGCTATTGGTTTGATTTAAGGTCACACAGAAGGTCGGCGTACCCTCTGGCAAGCGCTGTAAGATGTTCATGTTGTAAGTAACAGCAGCAAGCTGAGTACTGCTACCCGACAAGCGATAGTTCCACGCCGCCCACGCCGCTTTAGCATTTGGCAGCAAGCCTTCGTCGGTGTGCAGTACCACTTCGTTGCTGCGATACTCCATGGCGCTCAGCAGTGCTTGCTCGGCATCGCTTGGATCGCTTAACAGACGCAGGGCTTGGTCGGAGTGACAAGCAAACACCACTTGATCAAATTGGTGCACCTCGCCGTTGGCCAAGGCAATGGTCACGCCCTCTTCGCGACGAGCGACAGATTTCACGGGCGTATTGAGTCGAATCTTGTCCTCAAAGCCTTTGATAAGCGGCTTGATGTATTGCTTAGAACCGCCTTTAATCACGTACCACTGTGGTCGGTCGGCAATGTTGAGCAGGCCGTGGTTTTCGAAAAAGCGAATAAAAAACAACAGCGAAAAGGCTTTCATCGCCCCCAGAGTCGAGGACCAAATGGCCGCTCCCATGGGCAGAATGTAATGCTCGCAGAAAAAGTCGCTGAATTTGTGTTGTTCAAGAAAATCGCCAAGGGTTTGCTGTGGATCGATTTGACCGTGGGCAAAGGCTTGCTTAGCGGTGCGGTTAAAGCGAATAATCTCGTTGAGAAAACCCCAGAACTTAGGGCTAAGCAGATTGCGCTTCTGCGCAAACAGGGTGCTTAAACTGTGGCCGTTGTACTCAAGCCCAGAGTTTAGATTCTGCACCGAAAAGCTCATCTCGGTTGGCAAGGCCTCTACGCCTAGCTGTCCAATAAGCTTCTCAAAATTGGGATAAGTGCGGTCGTTAAAGACAATAAAGCCGGTATCAATGGCGTAGTCTTTGTCTTGATAAGTGAGGTCTATGGTGGCGGTGTGGCCGCCTAGGTAGTCGTTGGCCTCAAACAGTTGAATGTCGTGCTCGCGGTTTAAACAGTAGGCGGCTGTCAGCCCAGAAATACCGCTGCCGATAATGGCAATCCTTTGTCCCATCGATTAACTCCTTACTAATAATCGGCGACCTAGTGCTAACCATACCGCGTCGGGCAACCAGCTAAACGCCTTGAGCACCCAGATCAACCGCTTGGGAAAATCGATACTGGATTTTCCGGCGGCCAAGCCTTTGATGATGCGCTTTGAAGCGTTCTCAACACTGATTCGACCCGGCATAGCGAAATCGTTTTTGTCCGTCAACGGGGTTTTGACAAACCCCGGGTGTATTACTGTTACGCCAAGCTTGCTTGGCGGAATATCCAGCGCCAAAGTTTGCGCAAGATATGTCAAGCCGGCCTTACTCGCACCGTAAGCCTCGGCTCTTGGCAAAGCCAAAAAGCTAGCGCTTGAACTCATTAAAGCCAAGCGCCCCCCTTGGCGAATTCTCGGCAGCAATGCTTGTAAGCAGTAACCTATGCTCACCAAATTGATGTGCAGCACACGCTCCCACAACTCCGCATCAAACTGCTGCGGCTGGTCGACATACTCGCAAACGCCGGCGTTCAAAATGACCAAGTCCAGCGCATCGCCCTCGCTTAGCGCTTCGATACTGGCTTGCTTATCGCCAATATCAAAGGCCAAGGGCGTGATATTGGCATTGTCTTGCTGCATTTGCTCTAGCACTTGCGCGTTGCGCCCGCAGGCAATGACTTGCCAACCAAGCGCCGCATAGTCCTTAGCTAGCTGCAAACCAATGCCACTGGTTGCGCCGGTAATCAGCACCGAGCCAGACATTAAGCGGCCGCCGCACGGCGTTTAACCGCCTTGATCACTGAGCCAATCAGAGGGATCTGTTCGTACAACATTAACCCTAAATCCATGAAATCTCTATGGTAATGTACCTTGTCGCCAAAGCGAAGGTGAGTCGAACCAGGAACCTCGACGATTTGCCCTTTGTTGAGCTGAGGGTGGCTATAGTGCATGGTCCAAACCACACAGGCTTGATCGCCACTCTCGATCACGTCATCGATGATGAAGCGACAGGCGGTGACATTTTCGAACATGTTGTCGAAGTACTTACACAAGCTATCCAAGCCACAAACGCGGTGCAGGCCGTCGTTAAACTCAACGTCGTCTGAATACACGTCGCGAATTTGGTGCAACTGTTCCTTGTCTAAGTTCTGATACAGTTCGACGAAAGCGCGAACCGCTTCACTGCTTGGCTTGAGAGCCAGCGACGAAGGTTCGGTTGGCTCTTGCGATTGAAGTTGAGTTTGCATCAGCTTTTTCCTAATACTGAAAAGTGGTCCAAAGCCCTAGCGCGTGCCCAAGAGTGCTCGACTAGGGGCGGCGGATAACCCGCCGGCCGCACAGACTCGTCAGGCATGTGAACCTGCTGATTGGTAAGGTGTCCGAGTGGCTGTATCAAATTACGGATAAAAATACCTTTAGGATCAAACTTTTCGGACTGCCTGATAGGGTTAAACATGCGAAAATAGGGCTGTGCATCGCAGCCCGTGCTGGCCGACCATTGCCAGCCGCCGTTGTTGGCGGCTAAGTCGCCATCCACCAAATGTTCGCTAAAAAATCGCTCGCCCCAACGCCAATCGATCATTAAATGTTTGGTTAAAAACGACGCCACGACCATACGCAATCGGTTGTGCATCCAACCGGTTTGCAGCAGTTGTCGCATGGCTGCATCTACTAGCGGGTAACCCGTCTCACCACGGCACCAAGCTTTAAATTGCTCAGGATCGTTGTTCCAGCGAATCATGCGCCCTTTTTCAACAAATGGCAGCCCTTTTGATAAGCTAGGGCAAGCCACTAGCAAATGTCTATAAAAATCTCGCCAAATCAATTCATTAAGCCAGCTAAAAGCACCACTTTCCGGTGCTAAAAACGGGTTGTCCGTGTGGCTTATTAGCGCTGCTAAACACTGCTTTGGCGAAATCACACCCAAAGCCAAATAGGGGCTCAAACTGGAAGTACCGTCAATCGATGGCGTATCTCGGGCGGTTTGATAATCCACGGCCTTGGCAACGGCAAACGCAGTCAGCCGTTTAGAGGCTTCGCCTTCGCCGGCGGGCCACAGCAGGTCTTGATGGTCTTTAGCTAACTCTTGGCTTTTCACGCTTAACGGCGCTTGAGCCACGGGTACTGGCAGCACTGTCATCGCTTGGCCGGCCATCAGCTTAACCGCAGCATTGCGATAAGGCGTGAAACGACGGTACATGGCACCGCTTTGGTTGGTGACCGCTCCATAAGGCAGCAAGCAATCGCCATGGTACTGATGAAAGTCGATGCCCACTGCGCTCAGGCGCTCGCTAACTGCTGCATCGCGGCGACGCTCGTTGAGTTCGGGTTCTTGGTGGCAGTGCACAGCGCCAATTTGATTGGCTTGGCACCAGTTGGCTAGGTTTTGCTCCGTGTTGGCGAAGTCTTGCCAATTCACCTCGAGCAAAGGCACGTTAAGCTCAGCCAGCTGAGCTCGCAGTGCCACCAAATTGGATTCTATAAAATGGCGCTGACGGGTGGCCATATGATGTTGCTGCCACTGCTCGGGCGTGTGCACGAACAGTGCCACAGTCGGCCCTTGTTGCATGGCCTGGGTCAAGGCCGGGTGGTCACCCACCCGAAGGTCTTTGCGATACCAAACGCATTGATACATACGCCCTCCTTGGTCAATGCATTAATGACTGATGCGAAGCTTGAGTTGCTCCGGGTGCGGATTCAGATACACCTGGGCCGCGATATAAGGGTCTGGGTAGCGCTCTAAAAACAATTTAATCAAAGTGATAGGTGCCAACAATGGCAGCAGACCTTGGCGATATTTGTCAATGCTTTCAGCCAATTGACGGCGCTCTATGCTAGAAAGATTGCGCTTAAAGTAGCCTTGGATGTGCTGCAAGCTGTTGGCGTGATTACGACGCTTGGCGTTGTGCTTAAGCACAGCCATCACCCCTGTAATGTATTGCTGCGCCAACTCATTAACGTCACCCTCGAAGGTGGCCAGTAAAGGCCCGAGCTCGCGATACATTTTCGGTTCGTGGGCCATCAGCAAGTATTTGTGATTGGCGTGGAACTGAAACAAGGCCTTGCGAGTGATGCCCTTCTCCACCAGCTGTTGCCAGTGGTGGTAGGTGAACACACGAGTGATAAAGTTTTCACGGATCACAGGATCGTTTAAGCGGCCGTCTTCCTCAACCGGCAGCAGAGGGTTAGCCTCCATCAGCGCCTTTGTGTAAAGACCAATGCCGTCGCGGCTGGCCATATTGTGTTGAGGCTGGTAAACCTTAACGCGCTCCATGCCGCAAGTGGGCGACTTGGCACACACCACATACCCGCTGAGGTGACTTAGGTTTTTAACGAAGTTTCGTGAGAATTCGAGCATCTTGTCGGTGTAGTCTTGATGACCGCGGCTTGCCTGCAAACGAATGCCTTTACCGTGATCGACCAAGCGAATGGTTTGACGCGGGGTGCCCATACCTATCGCCATCTCAGGGCATACCTTTTGGTAGCTGACGTACTGGCTTAACTCGTCCACGCAAAAACGGCTTTGCTTGTGGCCACCGTCAAAACGCACCTTCTCACCCACTAAACAGGCTGAAATACCCACTTGAATCTGATTAGCATTGAATTTCATGATTCGACACCCCGATTGTTAACCCTGCTTTTAGTACTGATTCGACGCCGGAGGAGATCACCCAAGCGAGCGTGAACGCTCGGTTTCTATTCAGCTTAGTCGAGTCTTATTGAGCTTATGAGGACTTGATGTTGAGTTTCAATGGGTCGCGGCTTCGCTGAGGTTGCGAAGAAAATCTATAAAAGGCTAATATAAACCGCAACTTAAGAACCAAGGATTGGTCAGTGAGTTGGCTTTCTTGACAGGAGTTTGTTGTCGACAAGCCAAAATACTGCAACATCAAAGGACTGAAGAAAATGCCCAGATTAGTGCGCCCGAAACCCGCTGCTGCTCTCTTGTTAGCAAGTGGTTTATTTATCCCATCGCTTGTATTGGCCGAAGAGTTAACTTCCGAATCAACTGACCAAACAGACACCTATCAACACGAAGTTTCAGCATCGCTGTTGAACGCGAGTGATCAGACTCTCGCCGCTGAGTATCGTTATTATCTGGATCCCGTGGATTGGAATAATGGCCCATACGCGCTAAACGATTTTCTAAGTAAAACCAGTCGGATTGGCGGTGCGTTGGCAGTGCCAAGGGACGACCCTAACAATCGCTACGCTGTTGCGCTTGAAGGTCGTTACATCTTTGATTCTGAATGGTTTATCAATGCTGGTCTAGGCCACGCAAAGAACTACAGTACTACCAATAATTTGTATGCAATCGGTGCAGGTAAGTACCTGAATGACCAGACTGCTCTGGCTCTCAATTACAATCGACAAAACATCGACTTTGGCAACCGAAGCAGTGACGATTCCTACGACGCCATTAGCTTGGCCGTTCAGCATTTCCGTCCGCTAAGTGAAAATCGCGGTATGAATTTCGAGGCAGCAATTACCGCCGATCGCAAAGAATACAAATACCGCTTTGGAGAGCGCTCTAGTCAAAACCAAGTGACTTTAAGCGCCAAAGGCGAGTACTTCTTTAATCAAGGCTGGCGCGCCGGTGTTGGCTTTTATAGCGAGTTTCAACATGCCAAGCGCGACGTTGCTATGCTCTACACTGACTATCAGTGGCGAGTGTCGAAAAACATCATCATTAGCCCAGCGATCCACACCGAGTTTGGGCAAGACGCTGACAATAAATTGAAACTCGACCTTCAAGCCAAAGTGCGCTTCTAAACTGGCTTTAAAAACTGGTGACAATTCCCTCCAGATTGATCGCCAGTTTCTATAATAAGTAGTGCCATTAGTTGTAGCGGAGGATGCCATGTCACTTTCAATGCGCTTGGTTAATTACTTGCACCAAAACCAAATCAATTATCAGACCCTGTATCACCCCAAAACCACCAACTCCATAGGTACCGCCATTGCGGCTCAGGTGCCACCCCAGCAAATCGCCAAAGCCGTGGTGCTTAAAGATCATCAAGACCACACAGTGATGGCGGTGATACCCGCTAACCACAAACTCAGCCTGTCGGCTTTGTCGGAAGAGATGCATGCGGACTTTCGTCTAGCCAAAGAGCAACAAGTATTTGAGACCTTTAGCGATTGCGAGCGCGGCGCAATACCACCGGTGGGCCAAGCCTACAATATCCGGGTTGTTTGCGATCCCTTGTTAGATCATCAGGATTGGATTTATTTCGAAGGGGGCGATCATCAAAGCCTAATTCGAATTAGCCATGACGACTTTATTCAGCTGATGGCCACCAGTAAGCACATTCGAATTAGCCATCAAGCGTTTCACTAGCCAACACCCTTCGCTCGCTTTCAATTGAGCGTCGATCCCCTACAGTCGAGTGTCCGTCCTCGCCTTGATTGGCGGGGACCGACAACTTTCTCGCCCAAAATTACAAACGCCCATCTAAACAAAATTGCAACATTAGCAACATCTTACAGAAATAAATTCGCAACCAGCTTGTCACCCGGTTGAATTCTGAGCGTCACATAACTCCGGTAACTTTTCTGCAACTTAACAATAACCTACTAACCAACTTCCCGTTGCGGAGAGAGAAATGGAACTTAGAAATCTGTTCAAACTGGGTGCACTGGCGTCTGCGCTAGCACTTGCAGGTTGTGGCGGCGATATCAACATCAACACTGGCGGCGAGACGGTAGAAGTACCGGCGCCAACTCCAACCCCAGATCCAGATACCAAAACCCCACAAGAGGAAGCCTACGAGGGCTTTGCCCAGAAGAGCACCACCTTTGGCATGATCGATGGCAAAGAAGTTTGGGAGCTAACTGGAACTCTGGCTCCAGCCACTGGCGCGGCCACTGGCGGCCAAGACGGGGCTGACATCACTCTAGGCGACGACGTAGTTTGGTTGCTCGATGGACCTGTCGTTGTAGGTGGCGACAACGAGAGCTCGGTTAACCTGACTATTGAACCTGGCACCAAGATTCTTGGTGGCTCTGATTCTTACCTAGTCATCAGCCGTGGTTCAACCATTATGGCTGACGGTACTGCCGAAGCGCCTATCGTATTCACTTCGGTTGAAGCGGGTCTGGGCCAACCGGGCAAAGCCGGTCAATGGGGTGGTTTGGTGATTCTAGGTAATGCCCCAGTGAACACCTGCCCTAACCTAGACGACTGTGCCGCTTCGTTTGAAGTGGGTAACTACAGCTATGGCGGCAACAACAGCGAAGACAACTCAGGTTCATTAACTTATGTTCGCGTTGAGTTTGGCGGCTTCAAAATCAACGATACCCAAGAAATGAACGGCATTAGCTTCGGTGGTGTGGGTTCTGGCACTCAGGTGAGCTACATCCAAGTTCACGAAAACAACGACGACGGCGTGGAGTTCTGGGGCGGAAACGTTTCCATCTCTAACGTGGTGCTTACCAACAACTTCGACGATTCGCTGGATTGGACCAACGGCTGGCAGGGTTCTGCGCAGCACGTATACATTCGTCAAAAAGACAATGGTTCAAACCGTGGTATCGAAGCCGATAGCAACTCAAGCGCAGAAGCGGTTCCTCAATCAAACCCAACTCTGGCTAACTTCACTATCGAAGTGGCCAACGGCACCAACGCCGGTGGTGACGATGTCGAAGGTATTCTGCTGCGCAAAGGCACCGCGGTTAACGCCTACAACATGCTAGTTAAAGGTGATGTTGACTCAGGCGAGTGCTTGGAGATCGACGGCGATAACACTGTGGTGACCGCTCAAGATGGCAACCTCAACATGAGCCACAGCATCATCGACTGTGTCGAACCGTTCAAAAACCAAAAGGTTGATGCCGATGACGGTTATGAACTGGCCTATGACGTCGAAGCCTGGTTTATGGGCCAACAAGGCAACCTAGCGGTTGCTTCTGATCTAGACGGTTACATGCCTAACGCCTCATCTCCAGCCTTGTCTGGCGGACAAGCGGATTTGGGCAACATGGACGCTCGCCTCGAAGACGCTCAGTACATTGGTGCCTTTGACGGCAGCAACGACTGGACCCAAGGCTGGACCACAGACATTCACGGTGACACGCCAGCGCCGGCTCCTGAATTAGAAGCGCTGAATGCATGTCCAGTTGGCACTACTGCAGACGCGGTAACCGAGGGTTTGTACAAAAACGCAAACGTTAGCCTGGTTTGTACCCTAAGCGGCACTTACACCTCGGACGTGACTTTGTTGGCCGGCAGCAACGTGCTCTACAAAGTCGACGGTGGTGCGGTGATCTTTGGTGGGGATAACACAGATTCCGCCAAGCTCAACATTCAAGCTGGCGTTAACTTGTTCGCCACTGACAACAGCTACATCGCCGTGAGCCGCGGCTCGCAAATCTACGCCAAGGGTAGTGCTGAGCGCCCAATCGTAATGACCTCGCAAAACGATGTGATTGCCGGTGCTGAAGGTTCGCGCGGTCAATGGGGTGGTTTGGTACTACTGGGTAACGGCCTAGTAAACACCTGTCCTGATGCCTCTTCATGCTCGGCTTCTTTCGAAGTGGGTGACTTCCCTTACGGTGGCGACAACAACCAAGACAGCAGCGGTCAGCTGAGCTACGTGGTGGTTAAGTATGCTGGCTTCAAGGTCAACGACACCCAAGAGATGAACGGTATCAGCTTCGCCGGTGTGGGCTCTGGCACCATGGTTGACCACATCCAAGTTCACGCCAACGGCGACGACGGCGTTGAGTTCTGGGGTGGCGCGGTCAATTTGAAGTACGTTTACCTGACCCACAACTTCGACGACAGCTTGGACTGGACCAACGGTTGGACCGGTAAAGTTCAGTACTTGCACGTTCAGCACCAAGACAACGCGGCCAACCGCGGTATCGAAGCGGATAGCAACTCAAGCGCTGAAGCCATGCCTCAGTCAAACCCAACCCTGTCAAACGTCACCATCGAAGTCGGTGCTGGCACTAACTCAGGTGGTGATGACGCTGAGGGCATCCTGCTGCGCAAAGGTACCGCTGCCATGCTGGCCAACGTGTTGGTCAAAGGCAAAGACGGTTCTGGCGAGTGTTTGGAAATCGACGGTGACAACACGGTAGCCACTGCGCAAGCCGGCAACCTGGTGATGACCCACAGCGTCATCGACTGTGCCGAACCATTCAAGAATCAGTCAATTAGTGCGGAAGACGGCTACACCGTGGCCTACGACGTAGAAGCCTGGTTCACCGGTCAAACTGGTAACGGCACTGCCGCTGTGAGCTTAACCGATGGTATCCCAGCCACTGACGACGCAGCTCTGATGGGTACTGGTACTGACATGAGCTCAGACAGCTTCTTCGACGCGACCGATTACATCGGTGCGTTTGATGGCAGCAACGACTGGCGCCAAGGCTGGACCTACACCCCAGGTTCGTAACCTCGCAACACTTTGGGGGAGTCACCCTCCCCCGCTTTTTAGATTTAGCGGTGGTCCGCTAGCTTCCCAGGGCGAACCACCACATTTTACCGGCTGATTAAACAGCCCAAGCCCGCGCCAAAGGGACGCTGGCTCAATAAAAAACGCTGACAGGATAGCAACAGCCATGAAAACCAAGCCGCGTTTTAGCGCTACCCCAATCAGTCTTGCCGTAAGCTTCGCGCTTGCTTCCGCCATGACTTTATCAGTCAACGCCGAAGAGCTGCTTGAAGAGCAATACGATTCGCAAGAGATAGAGGTCATCACCATCACAGGTCGTCTGCGCTCAAGCGCTTCACTTGCGCTGGAAGAGCGCCGCGAAGACGCCAAAGTGGTAGACGTCATGGGTGCAGACCAAATTTCCCGCACGGGTGATAGCGACGCCGCTGCAGCACTGCGACGGGTCACCGGTCTGACTTTAAAAGACGGCAAATTCATCTACGTTCGCGGACTTGGCGAGCGTTACTCCAGTACCTCGTTAAATGGCGCCATTGTTCCCTCGCCAGACCCAACACGTAACGTGGTACCGCTGGACATGTTCCCAGCCAGTATTATCGAATCCCTATCGGTACAAAAAGCCAATTCTGCGGCCCGCCCAGCATCCTTTGGTGGCGGTCACGTAGACATTCGTACCAAATCCATTCCTGCCGATTTCCTGTTTAAGGTGTCGGTTGGCGGTCGCTACAACACGAACGACAAAAACGACACTTATACCTATAACGGTGGCAAAAACGATAAATACGGCAGCGACGACGGTACTCGCGCTTTGCCGCCAAGCATTCCGGCGACTTTCAATCAGTTCGGTGGCATTAGCCCTATCAATATTGTCACAGGTTCCAACGGCACGATTAGCTTTCCGCAAGCTCAAGAGCTAAACCGTTCGCTGGCGGGCGATATGTACCGCGACATGACAGTGAAAACCGAAAAAACCGATCCAAGCTGGCGCGGTAACATCGCCATTGGCAACAAGTTTGAGCTTAGCGATGACGTGGCGCTGGGCTATATCGCCGCGGGCTCTTACAAGCGCCAGGCGGAAAACTACACCAAGCAAGAAACTGAGCTTGATGGCGATGCGGAAAACGTTCTAGTACTGAACTCAAAAGACGTGGTGGGCACCGATATGGTGACCCAGATTTCCGGCATGTTTAACTTAGGCTTGGAAATCACCGCAGACCACAAAATCGAAACCTTCTCTACCTATTTGCGCGATACCTCGGATGACGTATCGGTAGCCATTGAAGAGACTATCGATACTCTGGGCGAGCCTCGCGCGCTGCAGGTATTTGACGTCGATTACGAGGAGCGTTACTTGTTCTCGAATCAAGCGCGCGGTGAGCACTACTTCCCCTACTTTGCCGACTTAGAAGCCAACTGGATGTACTCAGACGCGCGCTCGAAAGCCGATGCGCCGAATAATCTGACCTACACCTACAACGTGCTGTTTGAAGACAATAGCAACCAAACTCAGGTTGACCGCACCTTGAACACTCAGGATGCGCCCAAGTACGTATACAGTCGCCTGGACGACCGCGCCAAAAACTATGGGTTTGATTTGGCCCTGCCATTTAGTACCGACATGGCTGAGATTAAGCTGGCCGGTGGTTATCAGTACTTCGAGAAAACTCGTGAGAACTTCGCCACTCGCTTGTCCTTTGAAGTAGATTTGCAGCCAACGGATCCCAATGGCGACATCTTAAAGCAGGACTTCGACAAGATTTTCTCTGACGACAACATTGCAAACGACGTATTGGGATTAGAGCTAAAAGATGCTTCTACCGATACCGAAGATTATGTTGCGGCTGAGAAAATCGATGCCGGCTTTGTCAACATCGACATGGACTTTGATGACGTGTGGCGGGTATACGGTGGTGTGCGCTACGAGAACTTCCGCCGCGCCACGCTGCCACTGCAGCCAGACGGTACCATCTCTGACGAGGGCGGTCGCTACGAGCTAACCGACTATGTGATTGCCGACAAAGACTGGTACCCATCCCTGTCATTGACCTATAAGCAAACCGACTCTAGCCAGTGGCGCTTTGGTGCATCTAAGACCATAGTGCGCCCGGACTTGCGCGAGGTGGCCCCAGTTCGCTACCAAGACCCGGTCACAGGATTCGAGTTCTTTGGTAACCCAGATCTTAAGTCATCTGACATCTACAACTTGGACCTGCGCTGGGAGTACTACTCGGACAGCGGCTCCAACTTGAGCCTAGCGGGTTTCTACAAAGACCTAGAAGCGCCAATTGAGCCGATTCAACGCATCTCTGAAGCGGGCCGACAGCTGAAGTTTTACAACGCTCAGTCAGGTCGGGTTTATGGCGTTGAGGCTGAGTTCCTGAAGGATTTAGGCTTTATCGGCGGCGTGCACAGCCTTTGGAGCAACTTCTTTGTGGCGGGTAACCTCACCTTGGGTGACTCTGAAATAAAGATTCAGCCCAATGGTGAGATTGACCCAACCAACACCAAACGCCGCATGACTGGCCACTCCCAATGGGTGACTAACCTGCAGCTAAGTTTTGACTCGCCGAATGACATGCACAACGCCACTCTGGTGTACAACGTGTTCGGTGAGCGCATCGCTTACGGTGGCCGCGGCGGCTTGGACGATGTGTTTGAGCAACCCTTCCACAGCTTGGACTTTAACTATGCTCTGTTCCCAACCGACGGCTTGTCGCTAAAGCTGAAGGTGAAGAACTTGCTCGATTCAAAGACCGAGTACAAACAGCAAGGTGTCTTGGTATACCAGAAAAAACCTGGTACCGAGTACACACTGCAACTGAGTTACGCCTACTAACCGTAGGGTAACGCGACCACCAGTTATTGAACACAACCTCGGTCGCAATCCTTGTAGCGGCCCTTCTACTTCGGTAGTTGGGCCGTTTTTCTATTTATCGCTTTGGGCATTCAACCCTAGAGTGGACTCACAAGCCAGTTAATCCAGCTTGGCGGTTGGCGCGTATCTAGCGTACAGATAATTAGCCAAGGTGACTTAATGGGCGTAAGCATTGTTCGCTTTCACAAAGAGCTTCGACTCGCAGACAACCCTTTGCTGCAGGATATTGGCGGCGAGCGACTCTTGTGTTGGTACCACTTTGATACTCGATTGTTGGAGGCCAACCGTTATGGTCTCAAAGCCATGGGGCCGGTGCGGCTGCATTTTTTGCTCGAGAGCCTGATGGACTTGGACCAACAATTGGCTCAGTTAGGGCAGCGTTTGTACATTAGCGTTGGCGATATTCACACCGCCCTTGAGCGAATTCTTCAAGCCTTTAGCGCCAGTCAGTTATTACAAAGCCGTGCGGTGGGTTGGGAAGAACAGCAAAGCCAGCAGCGTCTACTCATGGGCTTTGAACGGCTTGAGCACAATTTACACGAGTCCTTTAGCCTGTTTGAAGCGGCCGACCTGCCCTTTGAGTTGCGCGAATTGCCCGACAGTTTTTCGAAGTATCGCCGCTTATTGGAAAAGCATGAGGTACAGCCGCGTGCACCGCTTAAAGCGCCAAGTCAGTTGCCGCCTTTGCCGGATAACGCCAGTTTTGCCACAGTCACCGCTGTGGGGCTGATGACTCTGCCCGCGTTTATCTCCCATTACGGCGACCAATTAAATGCTGCATCTGAAGCTGTCGAGTTTCGCGGTGGCGAGCGCGCCGGTTTCACTCACCTAAGCGGCTATTTTGCCAGTCGCCGCGCTTGTCGCTACAAGACGACGCGTAACGCCATTGACGATGCCAGCGCCTCGACGCGATTCTCCCCATGGATGGCGCAAGGCTGTGTGTCATCGAGAATGGCGGCTGACGCGCTAGCGGGCTATCAAAAGGACTTTGGCGTTAACGATGATAACGATTGGATCTACTTTGAGCTGTTGTGGCGCGATTACTTTTATTGGTACGCGCTGAAATGGCAGCGCCGTTTGTTTCGTTTTCGCGGCATTCATCAAAAAGGCCCGTTGACCGCGTTCTATCCCGGGCGCTTTCAAGCCTGGTGCCAAGGCAGTACACCATGGCCTTTGGTCAATGCCATCATGAAACAGCTCAATCGAACTGGCTTTATCTCGAATCGAGCCCGCCAGATTGCCGCCTCGGCCTTGGTTAACGAGCTCAGTTGCGATTGGCGCTATGGTGCGGCCTACTTTCAACAGCAGCTCATCGACCATCAGGTCGGCGCCAACTGGGGTAACTGGCAGTACATCGCAGGCGTCGGTGCCGATCCGCGCCAAGGCCGCCACTTTAACCTAGAAAAACAAACCGCCATGTTTGATCCCAAGGGCGAGTACATCGCCCGCTGGCAAGGCGACATGGGCTGCCAACCGCTGGATGCCGAAGACGCCGCCGACTGGCCAATAAGCCCACCTGTGGATAAATAGCCCCCAAAAACCCATAGGGGACAGTCCCCTGTGTATAAGCATGTGCACAATTTTTGTTCGACATTCGCTGCAGATCGTGAATGTTTGAGACAGCTGTGGATAAAAGCACCGGTTTTAGGGGGTGGGGACAGTCCCCTGTTGGTAGTGTGTGGATAAAAATGGCGGATTTTGAGGGGTTAGGAGTGAGTCGGTACTTGCTGCGCGGTTGCGGAGGTTTCGGTCGTCGACAGTTGTGCTTGGCGGTAGCGGATGCCGTAGAAAGCCAGTAACAAATAGCCGAGCGTTAGGGCCCACAGTTGCAGCCAGTCGTTGTGAACGGCGCTCCAATCCGCACCCATTTGGTTGAGTTTTACCATGGCCATGATCCCTGGTACCGCGGGGATGACTTCGGTGATTAATCGTATTGGTTCAGGAATTAACTCCACCGGCCAAATCAGGCCACTGGCAAATAAGATGGGCATGGAAATCAGCAACACCAGCTGCGTCGGTCTGTCTCGGCCCTTGAGCAGGCAACTCAAAGCAATGCCAAACGCCGCGCTTGCGAGCAAGAACGGCAGCATCAACAGAGTTACCTGGCTAAAGGCACCACGCACGGGTAGCTCGTAGACGTGGTGGCAAATCCCCAAGTAGAAACTGCTAAATCCAAGATACAAAATCATCAGTGCTGTTAATCGCGCCAGAAGCAATCGCGCAGGGCTCACTTGAGACCAATAACCTGGCTTGCCCCATTGCCCCGCTCCTATAATTCCGGCACCTATCAGCAAGGTTTGGTGCAGCACTAACAACATCACCGCTGGCACTATGTAAGACATATAGCCCAGGCTTGGGTTAAACGCTGGCAAGCTATTGAGTTGTATCGCATTAACACTGAGCTCGGCCAAACGAGGATTTTGCCCACGAGCTAGCATGCCGGTCTTTTGCACCTGTTTGGCCATATCCAAATTCACGCTCACTAAGCCTTGTGCAATCGCCGAGTACACCAAGAAATAGTTGGCATCACCGCCAAAGGCCACGGTCGTGCCTTGGCCAAGCATCAGCTTGCGACGAAAGCCCTCTGGAATTATCAGCATGCCTTGCGCTCTGCCTTCGCGCACCCAAGTCTGCGCTTGTGACTCGCTGGCTAAGCGCGCCACTATCGCCACCTGAGGTGACGCGTCGGCGTGGCGGATCAGCTGGCGACTGAGGGTCGAGTCGTCACTGTCAACCACAACCACCGCTTGCTCGGTGGGCACCTGATTGAGATAAGGAAGCGGATACATCACTGCATAAAACACGATACCGCCAAACAAGGTCACCAGAATGGCGCGATCCGCCAAAATGGCTTTGAGATCGGTTTTGATTAGCTGCCACCAAGTCATGCGCTGGCCTCGCTCACGCCGGCGTGTTTGCGGGCCAACAGCGCGATAGGTATCAGCAGCACCAGAAAATACCCCATGGACTCAATCTCGACCCAAGCGGTGGCAAAACTCCAGCCGTAACTCAAAATGCCCTGATGGCTATCGATGTAATGAGACGAGGGCATGATAAGCCGCCAGATCTTGGCAGCAGCAGGCATGTCTGAAGTGGGAAAGGTGATACCTAAGTAGGGAAACGCTGGAGCAAACAAGGCCGCACAGAAGCTAAGCACGCGCGCCTTTTCCTGCATCAGCCAAAAAATAGTCAGCACAATCAGCCAGATACCCGCGAGCATCATCAGCTGCAAAGGCAAGAGTTTCAATGCTTGGGCACCGAGATCTCGTCCCAATAGGCCATAAGCCAAAATGATACTAAGGCCAAACTGCAGCCAGCCCAGCGGCAAGTACACGGCAGTTTTCATCAGCATGCCGTTGGCCACACCTTGAGAAAGCCAGCCTTGGCGTTGGTCGAGTTCCAGCTCGCGATTCAGCCCATTGGCAAACAACAGCATCGCCAGAATCTGCCCCACGGCTACCGTGATTGCCGGCAGCAAAAAATGGTCGTAATCGTTGTTACGGTTGTAAAAGGGCGTCATTTGCTGGCGTAGCGGCGTGATGTTCACCGCCGCCTGAGCTTTAGGCACACCTTGCGCCAATTGCCGCAGTGTCGATACCGGCTTTAGGCCTTGCGCCAGGCTGGACTGAATCTGGCTAGAGAGCAACTTACCCACCAGCAAATACTGAGCGTTGTAGCGAATGTCGATGGTTGGGCTATGGCCGGTAAGCAACTCTTTTCGCATACGATGGGGATAGCGCACTAAAGCGTACACTTGCCCCTCGCGCATCGCGGTTTCTGCGCTGGAAAGTTCGGTAAAACTGATGGGCTGAATTGCCGGATTGGCGTTAAGTAGCTGAGTCAGCCGCTGGCTGATTTGGCTTTGGTCTTGGTCCACCACAGCCACTGGCAGATTCGATGGCACGCCGGCGCTAAACAGCCACCAAATCAGGCCCACCGACAGCATGGGGATAATACTCAGCAAGGATAGTTGCCACGGATCTTGTCCGATGGCTTTAAGCTCTCGCCGAATTAGAGCCCACATAGGCTAGCTGTCCGTTGGAGTGTAAATGGCTGACATGCCCACCCGCAGCCCCTCGATAGCTTGCTTAGGTCGCAGCTCTACCTCAAAGGTTCGCATATCAAAGTCGTTGCCGCTCTCGGTGGCTCGCCAGGTGGCAAAGTCTCCCATCACACTGATATAACTCACCTCAAATTCGACACTTTGCTCAAGGGCTGGCAAATACAATTCAACCACTTCGCCTTGGCTAAGGTGCTTAAGCAAATCCTCGCGCACCTGGAACACCGCCCAGGCGTCACTCATGTCCACCAGACTCACCACGGGAAAGCCTTGCGGGACTAACTCTCCCGGTTGCAGTAGCACCTCAGTCACCTCACCGGCCACAGGCGCGCGCATCTGGCTGTCTTCCAGTACCGATGAGACTTCTCTAAGCGCTCCTTCGGCTCGCAGCACATTCCCGGCGGCCGCTGCTTTGTCCTCTTCACGAGCGCCTTCTTCAGCCAGTTCATACATGGCTAACGCCGCTTGCTCTGTGTACTTAGCCGCTTGCCATTGAGTGTAAGCTTCATCGCGTTTTTGACGGGCGACAACCCCTTCATCAAACAAGTTTTGCACTCGCTGGTATGTGACTTCAGCAAGCTCAGCCGCGGCTTTGGCTTTAAGCCACTGGTCTTTCTGGGCGGCAATCTCCTGTACTCGAGCGCCCTTGTCCGCCTGGTCGAGCATGGCTTGCGCCGCCGCTTGCCCCCCTTGCGCCTGTTGCAACTTGGCTGCCAGTTCAGGGCTGTCAATGGCAAACAGTAAGTCTTGGGCGTCCACCGCATCGCCCTTGCGGACCAAGACCTTGTCTACACGACCTGGGACTTTTGACGAGATGTTGTACTCGCGCGCTTCGATTTGGCCTTGCATGATCACCGGCTTGGGCTGAAAGCTAAGCCATAGACCGTATCCCAACGCCACGACTAGCAACAGAATAACGGCAGAGGCCAAGCCTCGATTGGTTTGCATCATCCCTCTCCCCTAATATTGCGGTGCGCTTTGGCTGCGCCCGATAAATTCGTCTATCTGTCCACTAACCGCCATCAACTTGGCGTACGACTGGATATAGCGATACTTAGCGCCAAGCTGCTGCAAGGTCGCGCCATTGAGCTTGAGCTCAGCATCCACTCGTTCAATGGATGTCGACAGGCCTTGGCGAAAAGCCACTTCGCGTAGCCGCAGATTCTCTTGCGCCAACTCAATTGACCCGTTTAAGGCGACAATCTCTTCCTGGGCTTGCAGTAATTGCCGGTAACTTTGGTCTACCAACAGACTTAAATCCTGACGGGTTTGCGCCTTGGTGTGCTTGGCTTGCAACAGTGCGCTGGCGGCGGCACGCTCTTTGCCGCTATGACCTTCTCGGCTGACAATTGGCACCTTAACCCCAACCCCAACCAACCAGTCGGGTTCAATGCGCGAGAACAGCGATTTGTCTTTGTAGAGGGTGTAGCTACCAAACAAGAATACCGACGGGTAGTGGCCGCCTTTTTCTAAATCGATTAGCGCCTGCGCTTGGGTTTCCTTGGCTTTTAATAGCTTGAGCGCCGGGTGATCTTTGAGGGTGAGTTCGCTAAGTCGACCAAGCTCGGGGAGGTTTTGCAGCACAAATAAGCACGAACTTGGCTCAGCGGCTTTCAAATCTAGCATGCGCGACAGGGCGATTTGCGCCATTTCCTGCTGGCGCTCAGCACTTCTTAATGCCACTTTGGCGTTACCCAAAGCCACCTCGGCATTAAGCCGTTCGACCTTGGCAATTTGCCCCTGCTCCTCGAGCTTTTTGGCGTTGTCCACGTGCACTGTTAGCGATTGCACCAAACTTCTGTGAGTTGCAGTCATCTGCTCGGTGACCGACACCGCGTAGTAGCGGTCCACCAGCAGTGTAAACAGGTCTCGAGAAGCTAACTCGGCTTGTTGTTGTTTTTCTTGTACCTGGGCGGCCTTGATGCCTTGCGCCGCAGTCACTCGCCCGCCAGTGTAGATAGGCCACAGCGCATCTAAGCTGGCGCGAAAGATGTTTTGCTCGGTCAGCGGGGTGACAAAAAACGAATCATCCAGACCAGGCAGTGGTGCGGGTAAGTCGCCCTCGGGCAGCAGTGCAATCGGATTTAAGTCGCGCAAATCCAGCCGAATGGGCTTTTGCAATCGAGTGTAGCTACCACCTACATCGAGGGATGGGTAATTTAGTGAGTCGGTGGCCTGACGCTCGGCTTCGGCTCGGTTTACCTGCTGTTGCTCAGCGCGCAATTTGGGGCTGACCTCGAGAAGTTTCTGCCATGAGTCGGCGAAACTGAGCGGCTCCGCCTGCACGGCCGAAGCAAAGAATATGGCTGCCGGGACCAAGAAGAAGGCCGAAATCAACGCCATCGAGCGCTTACTTGACCGATTTGGCAAACATAAAGCAATTCTACCGGTGACTCTAGCGCGCTGACCCATAATGCGGTTCCGATTGTGATAATTAATTAGCACCTGACAATAAACCTAGCTAGCTTATCCACATCACGCAATCAAAAACCGTGAAGAAACTAGGAAATATTAATAAAAAGCAGGCACTTAGGTAGTTCACGGATTTCGCTAGTACAACCTATTTAGTCTATCGGCGAGTATCAGCCCGCTCAACTGTGGATAACTACCCCCTAAAATTGGGGAGGGGACAGTCCCCTGTGTGTAAAAATCGCTGAACGGTGGATATTTACTCGAGTTATCTACAGGGGACTGTCCCCTCCTTTGTATGCATGCAAAAACCTCTAAGTCGCGGCCTTATTCGAGCAGTTGTCCAACTATTGAACAAACAGTCTTATTAATCAGTTATTTAAGTCGACCTTGGCCGCCTTCAACTGTTACATTCTCGCACCCCGAAGTTGATATTTGGTTTTAACGGCGTTGCGAATTTGTTCAGTTCAAATCTTCAAGCGCGTTGGAGCCGGTCCTGATTTAAGCAGTAGGAATAAACATGAAAGTTTTGCAGTCCATAGGGAAGGCGTTTCTCACTTTAATTGGTGTTTTGGTGCTGGTTGCACTCCTCGCCGCCGCCAGTGGCTATGTGGTTTACAACAAAGTCGGCAGCAACAACAGAAATTTCGACCTAACTCTCAAGGCAATCTTCAAGCCAGAATCTGAGCCAACTCGAAATCTGGAGGTGAAAACCATGGCTGTGCGCCGCGACGAAGATATTGCGTTTTTCAACATGTCTGACGGCCGCAAATACGTGGCCAAACCATCGACGTACCGAGATGCTCACGGCACCACCGAATACCACGATTTTGAGCTAGACCGCCCCATGCGCGTGAAACTGTATTTCGAAAAATTCCTGAACATGTACATCTGTTACACCGCACACACCATGGCAATGAAAACTGGCGAGTGGAGAGAAGACTACACCTGCTTCGAAGTCATCGAAGTGATCAAACCGAAAGACTAAGACCCTCATCCTCTGTGGATAACTAGCCGGGAAAAAGGCATAGGGGACAGTCCCCTGTGTGTAAAATTCGCTGAACGGTGGATATTTACTCGAGTTATCTACAGGGGACTGTCCCCATCTGCCGAGTCTCGATTGCCTCTTCGGCGAGCGATGATCGGCTTTTGAGCGCCATACGTAGCTAATACACTCTCAAAGCAATTCGAGGTGACTATGGCATTCAATACTCTGACAATCTTCTACGATGGCGAGTGTCCGCTTTGCTGCATGGAGATGGACAAGCTCAAAACCTTGGACGCCAAGGGGCGCATCGACCTGGTCGACCTGCACACTGCCGGCTTCGAGTTTCACTGTCTTGGAATAGAAAAAGCCACCGCGATGCGTATGCTTCACGGGCTATACAAAGGGGAAGTGCTGACCGCGCTTGATGTCACTCACAAGGCGTGGCAGCTTGTCGGACGCGGTTTTTGGGTGGCACCGCTGCAATGGCCTGTGGTTAAACAGGTTGCTCATGGGGTCTACTTGGGCTTTGCCAAGTACCGTCACCCCATTTCGAACTTTTTTCACAAACGCTTTGGCATCGGCAAGCCACATTGCGAAGATGGCGTGTGTTACCGCAAGCTTTGACTGTGGTAGCAACTCTAGTAAAGCGAGGCGCCTTTGCAAAACCCTGAAGGCCAGCGCACGGTCGAAGTGGCGATTGACGCGCACTTTCTCCTGAGAGCCTAATTCCTACTTGGCTAGCCGCTGATAACCACCCAGCGTAGCCAAGGCGCCCGTCAAGAGCGACGCCCCTTACGTCCAACGCCCTAATGCCACCCCAAGCGCCAAATCTGACTCTGCTTTAGCTCACGCCAATCAATTTCATATTCGTTGCGACTCATCACAGCGCTTATCACGCAGCGACTCACCGCTTGCTGCTCATCGAATTCGACCTCAGTGACGACAAAATGCTTCTCTTTTCGAACCACTTCTCTCTTCGTCCATTTGCTGTTTAGCAGCGCTTTGGGGCTAATTCGATTCATCAACAGCAGCGCCTAAATGAATTCAATGCTGTGAATAGTCAGATTAAAAGCACCGGCTGCCCCAGGGGCTATCAGAAAGCCAACATGAGTAATCGACTCGCCCGTTAGCTGCGGTGCCTGACTCACTATCCGTCCGCGGAATGTGCCTTGAAACTCGGCTAGGTCGAACTCCAACTCCAGCACCTCACCCGCGCGGGTTGGAAACTCAACTTTGTACGCCAACGAATAGCGCTCTATTTGACTGCGAAGTCTGAGCTGATAGTCTTTGCCATCGCCCTCAACCGCGATGCGCACGCGCGTCTTTTGACTGGGCTGGCGGTCGAGCTCTAAATAGGTGCTGCTAAACCCACCGTTATTGCGAAGTGATATTTTTCCGGTGAAATTGAGCTCGCCCCGTTCTAACTCGACGCGTCCATAGGACAAGCCGCCCATGACGCCGTCGTTAATAATCTGCCATTCTCTTGGGTTGTCCAGCGAGCGGATCTCCGCACTGGCAGTAACAGTTTGCGTATTCATAGCAAGTAAGACTCCTAGGGCCCATTGATGTACAGCCAGGCGCATGGGGTTGCTCAAAGGGTGATGGTTTGGCGCATGGGTTGCGATGACGGTAAGCCGCACATCTCGTCGTATGCGCTCATGAAAGTCAGCTGTGCTGTGCTCACTTGCTGTTCGCGCAGCAGCTCCTTGGCTTCAAACAAGGATTTACACACCTGCACGCTTTGCAAACTCGGCATAGCAATAAAGTCACCGCTGGCGTCGGTAGCGCCAACCAGATAGTGGGTCGAATCAGCAACGGCAATGATGGTAGCGATTTGCGACATAGCGAACTCCTGCAAAAAAAGGTGTTCACTAGTTACGCACTCGTGGTCGGCTTGGATTACTGTCCGCTGACAAAAGTCGAGCGAGCCAATAAATAATCGAAAAAACGGCTTGGATTGTTTGCGTGATTATCGCTGTTAATGGATAACTCTGAGTAGGAACGCTTGCAGCGTCGTAGCAAGGCCAAACTCGGACGAACTCTGCGAAAGAGTCCCCTACCTCAGCTGTCGAACTGATACACCAGCTGCACAAGCAAAGTACGCCCGCGTCCTGGAAAATACCTGTCGCCTGCAAAACTACTGTAATCCGCGCGCTCGGCGTAGCGAGTATCAAGCAGATTGTCCAGCTTGGCATTCAAGCTAACGCCACGGCTGATTTGCCACTGTCCGCGCAAGTTAAGCAGCTGATGGCCATCGTATTTGTGCAGATTCTGCGCGTCAGTATAGTACTCGTCGACGTATATCCATTCAAGCGTGGCGCGCAGTCCCTCAAAGGCGTTCCAATTGAGCTGACTTGAGGCATTGACCGCTGGTGCGCTATCCACTTTATTGCCTTTAACCGCGCCTAACTGCGGAATATCGCCATAGGTATGACGCGCGTAACTGGCGTTAATTTGCCATTGCCAGTCTTGGCTAAGCTGTGCACGAAACTGGCCCTCAACCCCCCGATGCTTGGTATTCCCACCGCTGACGTTAAAGAAATCGCTATCGCGCAGAATCAGGTTATCTCGTTGCATCCAGTAACCTGCCAACTGCCAGTTAATACGCTCGAGATAACCGCGCCAACCCAACTCAAGGCTATCTATGGTTTCACTCTTTAAATCGGCTTTAGACTGAGCGCGCTGCAACCGATACAACTCGGTAGCCTGCGGCGCGCGATGACCGCGACTGGCGTTGGTAAACAGGTGCTGCCCCTGAGTCAGCCGATAATTGAGCCCAAGCTTGGGCGAGAACTGACCAAATCTGTCTTTGCTGGATTCGGGGCGCGAGTACCGACAGCCGCCAAAGCCACAGGTATAGCCCTGCTCGTCCACCCGTCCCGAGTTCATGCGGTTGTTGTAATCGTACTGCTGCCAATCGTAGCGCCCGGCCAAAGTCAGCCTAAGCGCGTCACTGACTTGGATATTCGCCTGCACGAACGGCGATGCCATTAGACTGTCCACTTCATAATCGTAGTGCTTGCCCACAGGAATAGTGGCTTGCAAGAAATCGCTACCTTGAGTCGGGTTTTCCTGATACTGCAACAGCTCACCGCGAGTCCACTCTAGGTCTAACCCTGCATCCAACCACTGCCATTGCAAACCAGACTGCACACCCAAACTGGAATGGCGGTTTTGCTCAATCGGCGTGCCCGGCAAAAAGTGCTGTAAAAACTCCATGTCCACATGACGGGCATACGGCGTGATTTGCCAAGCCCAATCGCCCTTGTCCTGATCGATTTGGCTGGCTAGACGTAGCGAATGAGCCTTGCGGTAGGCCTCAGGTGAGGGGTTGGTTTTTGATAGTGCTTTGTCCTTGTAGCTGTCCTTGCCCACCAGATACGCCGCGGTTTGCTGATCAAGTCGACTGGCGTTGAAGCTTGTAGTGACTCGAGCCGCGCCTGCCGCATAGCGATGCTTAACCAACAACTTTTGCTGATTGTAGCCCGAGCTGTCGCGATACCCACCGTCGTGGCTGTGACTGAGCGCCGCGATGAACTCGTTATCGCCCGATTGAGTGTCCAACAAGCCTTTGAACTGATAATAATTGTTGTCGCTAATACTTAGTGCCGCCTGATTGCCTACCAGACCAAACTCAGGGGTCAGCACGTTAATCACACCGGTTAGCGCGTTAGAGCCGTAAATGGTACTCCAAGGTCCTGATAGCACCTCGAGGCTGGCGCCCAACTCCGTCGGCGCTTCAAACAATTCGTTGATATTACAAAAGCCTGCGGCGCGCAGTGGAATGCCATCAATGGTACTTAGAATAGAGCCACAAGCACCAGCACCGGTTTGCACTGGGCTTCGCAACCCCGGCAAATACTCGACGCCATCGCCTCGTGAAAATGTTACTCCTGGCACCTGCACCAAAGCCTGTTGAATGTGCTGAGCGTTCACTGCCGCCAGTGCTTCGCTGCTGAGCTGAGTAGCACTGCCCACCACTTCGTTTAGGGGCGTGATATGGCGAGAAGCGGACACCAAAATCACCTCGTCGACTTCCACCGCTTGATTCGCTGCTGCAGTTTCATCGACCACCGCGGTTTCATCAGCCACCGCGCTTCCAGCAGCGACCACCGAGCCCGCAGCAACAGCAGCCAGAAAAGCAAAAGACAAAGCAAAAGACAAAGCACCAAGAGAATAGTAAGAATGCATAGCAGGTTATTATTTTGTTTTTAATCGCAACCATTGTGTCACACCTTTACGCCCCGATCTGCCCCCAAAGATCACCTCAGCCTGTGGATAAAACCACCGCTTTTAGGGGGAGGGGACAGTCCCCTGTGTGTAACCCGCGTCCGAAATCGCCAAATTGCTCAAGTTATCAACAGGGGACTGTCCCCTAATCCAGCGCCAATTTCCATGTGACCAAGTTGTGACACATTCATTTACAAAGCATATTCAATCAAGCGGTGACATAGCGCCCAGTTCAGATTGCTATTGCTCAAGGCTTCCGATTAAATAATGAACAAACAAAAAAAGGTGTAAAAATAGGACGTTAATATGCCCCTCTCACTGCCTCTTGGTGCGCTTAAACGCACTAGCGCACTTGCGCTAGCGTTGGCTTTAAGCCACACCACAGCCTCAGCCTCTGCGCTGGATTCGCTACAAACCCCATCGCCCTACCCGCTGATGGAATACTCTCAGCCATTGCTGACCGGTGATTACTCCAATGCCATTACTCACCCAGACAAGGTGCTGGGCTTTGAAGTGGGTTCGCGTGTGGTTCACCCAGATCAGGTCACCGAGCTTTTGAAGATTTGGGCACAGGAGAGCGACCGCATTCAACTGGTTGAGTACGCCCGTACTCACGAAGGCCGTCCGCTGCACGTGGCCTACATCTCCAATTCCAATCACTTGAGCAAGCTGGACGAGTACAAAGCCGACATCGCCAAGCTGGCCATGCCAAAGGGCGTGAACTCAAGCGAAATAGAGTCAATCATCAACAAGCTGCCCGCTACCGCTTGGATGGCCTACACGATTCACGGCAACGAAACCTCAGGTGTGGACTCTGCGGTTGCCGCCTTGTATCACCTACTGGCCGACCAGTCTGCCGAGACTCAGGCGCTACTGGACAACATGGTAGTGATGATTGACCCGCTAATGAATCCAGACGGTTTGGCGCGCTTTAACCGCAGCCTGCAAAGATACCGTGGCGCATCACCAAACGTTGATGACCAATCACTGCTCCACCGCGGCGACTGGCCAGCCGGTCGTACCAACCACTACTACTTTGACCTTAACCGCGACTTTTTCTACCTGACCCAGCCAGAAACTCGCGGCCGTGTGGCTTTGATTAACCAGTGGTATCCACAGCTGATGATCGACGCGCACGAGCAAGGCAGCCAAGACACCTACCTAATGGGCCCACCGCGGGATCCGCTCAACTTCAACATCGCACCAAGCGTGCAAAAGTGGGGTAAGGTGTTCTCCCTCGACCAAGGTGCCGCCTACGACAAACGTCAGTGGCGCTACTACACCGGCGAGTGGTTTGAGAACTGGTACCCAGGCTACTCAAACTACGCTCAATACCGCGGTTCCGTGCACATTCTTTACGAGCAAGCGCGCATTGCCGAAGACGGTGTGGCTCGTACCGACGGCACCATTCGCAGCTACAAGGAGTCGGTGCATCACCAATACGTGAGTACCTTTGCCAACCTCGAAACCTTGGCCAAGCACTCCAAAGAGATGTACCGCGACTTTGTTAAAGACCGCCAAAGCCTAATGGGCAGCAGCTCGCCTATCGAAGAGAAGACCTTTGCCATTTTGCCGCAAGGCAACATTACCCTCGAGAACCAATTCCTCCAAAAGCTGCAGGCGCAAGGCATTCAGGTTTACCGCATGGACGAGAGCAAACGAGTGCGCGCTATGAAGGACCAAACCGGCCAAATGCGCTCGGGCATCGAGCTGCCTAAAGGCACCTTATTGGTACCAACTCGCCAGCCGGAAGCCCGTCTGATCTCTGCCATTTTGGAGTTTGACGCCGAGGTTAAAGAGCAGGTGCTCATTGAAGAGCGCAAGCGCGTGCTCAAGGGCCAAAACTCGTTAATGTACGACACGACCGCATGGAACATGACCATGATGTATGGCATGCCAGCCTATGAAATTCCAAAGATAACCATGGACGATTATCCGCTGGCCGAGCTAACCACCGCCGAGATTGACGTGGCCGATGGCATTGCTTGGGTCGTTGATGGCAAGAGCGATGGCGCGTTGGCATTTGCCGCCAAGCTGATGGAGCGTGGTCTGGAAGTTCGTGCTTCCAACATCACCTCAAAGTTCAACGGCATCGATTTAGCCCCGGGCTCTGTGATGGTCACTGGTGTGGATAACCCAGGCCGCGACGTGCAAGCGCTAATCAAAGCCGCCGCCACCGAAGCCAATGTCAACGTTAGCCCAATTAGCAGCGGTTACGGCGAAGGCGATTTGCCTGAGTGGGGTGGTAGCCACTTCCCGCTACTTGAGCGTCCTCGTATCGCTATTTTGTCAGGCCCTGGCACGAGCGCCTATGACGTGGGTGCGACCTGGTTTGCGATTGACTCAGCGCTGGGCATTCGCCACTCCAAGCTGGACTTGAGCAGCATCAACCGCGCCGATTTGCGCCGCTACAACACCATAGTGGTTCCTACCGCGTGGGGTAAGGTGTTGAGCAAAGACCAGCTATCGGTACTTGAGGGCTGGGTAAAGGCAGGCGGCACTTTGATCACTCAAGGCCGTGCTAGCCAAGCGCTAGCCGGTGCCGAGTGGACCGACGCCACGACTCTAGACAAGGTATTTGAAAAGCCTGAAAAATACGACACCGCGGTGTATCGCGAGTGGTTAGCACAATACACCAAGCCTAACTTGGAGGCTGTGTTGTCCTACGCCATTGAGCCGACGCCGCTTTGGGATCGCGAAGTGAAGTACGCCGACAAAGACGCCCTTAAGCACAAAGACTCGATTCAGTCGCGCTTTATGCCAAGCGGTGCCTTTGTGAACGGTCGTATCGACCCAGATCACTGGTTGGGCTTTGGTCTGCCGAGCACTGTACCTTTGCTCATCAAAAAGCAGCCTGTACTAACCGCCAGCGCTAAGGCCGACAACGTCGCGCGGATCGGTGTGATGGAAGCCAAGGATCCGGCCAAAGCGATTGCCGGTGAGTGGGAGGTCAAAGGCTGGACTTCGGTACCGAAGGACGCCAAGACGCTGGTTCGCGCCTCAGGTCTGTTGTGGCCAGAAGCTCGTGAGCGCCTGCTGAATTCTAGCTACTTGATTCGCGAGCAAGTGGGCAAAGGCCAGGTAATTCTGTTCTCTGGTGAGCCGAACTTCCGCGGTGCCACCTTGGGCACACGCCGTATGTTCTTAAACGCTTTGGTATACGGACCAGGCATGGGCACTCGACTGACTGTGCCGCTATAACCGCGTGCAAGTTAGAAAAAAAGCGGCTACCTTTTTGGTAGCCGCTTTTTCATGGAGGAAACAGGGTGAGCTTTCTTAGTGACCATTACTTTACCGATTGGGTGTTCATCGCCATCATAATCACGTTCATCTTTCAGAAACGAAAATACAAAACCATTAAACCCACGCCTTGGCTGGTAACACTGTTTGTTGTCTACGCAGTGCTAATGGTCGATAAACACGATTTGCTTGGCCACAACTTACTCGAAAGGATAGCCGCGCCTTTCAGCAGCTAGCCTCGCAGTCACAGCGACTTTTACTAATCAGCCACGCAAGCGGCGCGCCTTAAAGCTGCGGCCTTTCATTTTCTGAGTGGTGATGGCGTTAAACGCGATTTTGGCTTTGGAGCGCTTCACCGCCACATATGCCATGTAATCCATTACCTGAATTTTGCCCACATCAGAGCCGGCCAACTGCTGATTGCGAGTCAAGGCGCCAAGAATATCGCCCGGGCGCAGCTTTTGCTTTTTACCCGCATCAATTTGCAAACATACCCACTGAGTCTGACGCGGTGTGGCGTGCAGCGATGCTTCACTTGGCAAAGGCTGGGTTTCGATTTGAATATCCAGGTAGTCTTCGATGGCGATAATCTTGTTGGCTTCATGCTCGGCCACCAAAGATACCGCAAGACCATTGGCACCGGCGCGGCCAGTACGGCCAATGCGATGCACGTGCACTTCTGGGTCGCGAGAAACGTGGTAGTTCACCACCAGCTCAATCTGGTCGATATCCAAACCTCGGGCTGCGACATCGGTGGCCACCAGAATTTGAATGCTCTTGTTGGCAAAGCGCGCCAGCGTTTGGTCGCGCTGACGTTGCTCAAGATCGCCATGCAACGCCAAACAGCTAAACCCCAAGGCTTGTAGGTCGTCGGCTAGTTGCTGAGTCTCTACCTTGGTGGTGCAAAACACGACTGCTGATTCGGCATCGTGAGTCAGCAACACGCGTTGCAGCGCCTGAGGACGTTCCGCTTTGTCACGCAGCTGATAAAACACCTGCTGAATACTGCTACTGTCGTGAGTCGATGGCGCTTTCACCGTCTCAGGTTCAAACATGATCTTTTTGGCGATCTTGGTAATTTCCGCCGGAAAAGTCGCGCTAAACAACAGGTTTTGGCGGCGCGGGCTGCAGTGGCTAAAAATGGTATCCAAGGCATCTTGAAAGCCCATTTCTAGCATGCGATCCGCTTCATCCAACACCAGAGTATTTACTTGGCGTAAATCCAAAGTGCCTTTGCCCAAGTGATCTTCAATGCGCCCAGGCGTGCCAACAATGATATGCGCACCGTGCTCTAATGAGGCTCGCTGCGGGCCAAACGGCACACCGCCGCACAAGGTCAGCACTTTAACGTTGGGAATCGCTCGCGCCAGTGCGCGCAGCTGCTTGGCCACCTGATCGGCCAATTCGCGAGTTGGACACAACACCAAAGACTGAATCCGGTAGCGCTTAGCATCTAGGTTTTGCAACAAGCCCAAACCAAAGGCTGCGGTTTTACCCGAGCCGGTTTTACCCTGTGCAATAACGTCTTTGCCTTTAAGGATCGGCGGCAAACTCAAGCCCTGAATCGGCGTCATTTGCTGGTAACCAAGAGAATCGAGATTGCTAAGAAGTGCAGGCTTTAGCGCCAGCTCAGAGAAAGATGTTAACGACACGCCGGCCACCGAAGTTGGAAAATGAGCGCGCATAGTAACAGAAACGTTAGCGAATAAGGTGCTTTGCGAGTTGAAATAGGTGTGTAGGATAGTGCTTTAGCGTAAGCACAGGTCAGGCGGGACGTCGCTAAACAAGCGCGCCCCGCCTACCAACAAAGCTATTGCGCCGTCACCAAGCGTAACTCTGCCCCACCGGCATCACCCAACACCGCCAGGTTGCCATTGCGAGTAATCACCACATCGCGCAGGCGCCCAGCAAGCTCAGGGAACACATGGGTTTGAGTGAACTTGCCATCAGCCAAACTGACAGCATACAGCTTGCGATCCACCAGGGTGCTAATCAACACGTGCCCTTGCAGGGATGCAAACGCCGACGCCTTTGAACCGTAATAAACCATACCCGATGGCGCGATAGACGGGGTCCAATTCACAAAGGGTTGCTCCATGCCCTCATACTCGGTGAAAGGTGAGATACGAGCGCCGGAGTAATCGCGTCCATACGTCGCCACAGGCCAACCGTAGTTTTTGCCCGCCACTAAAAAATTCAGCTCATCACCACCTTTAGGACCGTGTTCGTGACTGACAATTCGCTGCGCATCATAATCGTAAACCAAGCCCTGCGGGTTGCGATGCCCTATCGAGTACACGGCATGCGCCGAAGAGTCTTGATGCGTGCTATATGGGTTATCGCTAGGAATGCTACCATCCAAATTTACTCGCAAAATCTTGCCCAGCTGATTGGTGACTACTTGCGCCTGCTCGCGATAATCAAAACCATCACCGCTGGAAAACAAAATGCTATTGTCCGGCAATATCAGCACCCGACCAGCGTAGTGCTGAGGTGTGTCCTTATCTGTAGCGACCTGATACACAATCTCGGGCTTAGAGAATCCCTCACCGTCAAACACCGCCTTGGCAATCACCAAGCGGTTGGCCTTTAAACCACCCTGCGCGTAGCTAAACAATACTTCTTTGGACTGCTCAAAGTCTGGCGACAACACCACATCAAGCAAGCCGCCCTGCCCGGCGACGTACAAGCCATCAAGACCTAAATTGATGCGCCATTGCTGGCCGTCTTTAGCCACCACCACATGGCCATCGCGCTCTGTGATTAGCCAAGTACCGTCGGGCAACTCCGCCATGCTCCAAGGTGAATTCAAACCAGAAGCGATAGTCCGCACCTGATAGTCTTCGCTAGGCAAATTCTCCTTGGCCGCAACCGAACTCATGCCAAACAGGGAGATAAGCATCAACCAGATCAATTGTTTAGCTGCGATTGCTCTGCTAGGTTGAGAAAAAGCCATTTGTTTGAGCCCGTATAACCATGCATTTTTTGACACGCTTGTTGCCCTCATTCTTAATTTCGTGGTTGCTAAGCTTCACATTAGCCAGCTTGTTTCATAGTCAATACGTTGTCAATCAACTAGTTAGCACAGGTGCTAAGGTCAGTTTTGGCGAGCGAATTGGCCTGACGCTAGACGATTGGCTCGGACTACTACCTGCATACGGTGCGATCATCGCAATTGGCTTAGTTATCGCTTTTTTAATTGCAGGATGGCTCTCCAAGCGACTGAGTCAACACCGTACCGCGCTATACACTTTGGCCGGTTTAGTCGCATTCACGACCTTCTTGCTGGCGATGGAGATCGCCTTGAACATCAGCGTAGTTGCCGGCGCAAGGGGTTGGGGTTTCTACGCTCAGTTGCTGGCGGGCGCTGCGGGTGGCTATGCGTTTGCTCGACTGACACAAAACCATGAAAAGAGATAAACGCGCGAATGAAGACACCCAAAGAACCGGCCAACAAACCCTTAACTCTGGTTGCAAAATCATCACAATTCGCATTCTAAAATGAGACTACGCTCAAGGTAACACCCTCATTTATATCGACATTTGATTACTAACCGCCCCTTTTAGACACGGTCACAAACTTCACTTAGGTATCACAGCTAACTGCTTGTATGGTTAGCCTAGCCATTAGTCCAAAGACCGAAGGGAAGCCGGTGAAAAAACCTCTTTTATGTTCTCTTTTGGTGCTAGCAAACAGCGCCGCAGCCCAAAGCCCTGCACTACATGAGATAGCTCTACAAGAGAATGCGCTTCAAAAGAGTGCGGCTCAGCAAACAGCCCCAAAAACGAGTGTGCTTCAACAAAATGCTCCTCAGGAATCTACAACTCAAACGCCAGCCATCAACACACAGATTGAAATCATCGAAATCAAAGGCATAAGACTGCCCTATCGCGGTAATGTCAGACTGTTTGATACACCCCAAGCGGTGGACACCATCGACGCCGAGTTGCTTGAGAACCAAGGCATCACCCGCTTTATACAGGCTTTAGAGTTCTCCCCCAGCGTGGTGCGCCAAAACAACTCAGGCGGCATGTTCGACAGCTACGCGGTGCGTGGCTTTGCCGGTGATGAGAACAATCCCACCGGCCACTTAGTCAACGGTTTTAACGCTCGTGGTTACAGTGGCAATCGCTCCACCGCCAATATCGAAACCATCGAAGTGCTAAAAGGCCCAGGCTCTGCACTGTACGGCCAAGGCGAGCCTGGCGGCACAGTCAACATCATCACCAAAAAGCCACAGTTTGAAGAGCAGGGTTACATTCAAGGCACCCTCGGCAGCTTTAACAAAAAGCAGCTGGAATTTGACTACACCAATGCCGTTCACCAAGACGCAGCGTTTCGAATCAACGGCTCCTACGAAGACTCAGACAGCCATCGCGATAATATTTTCGTCAAGAGCTTTCACTTGAGCCCGTCGTTTTTGTGGAATATTTCAGACGCCACCAGTTTGAGCTACGAAATGGAAGTGTTGGACTATCGCAAACCGTTCGACCGCGGTGTGTACGTGCTCAACAACGACTTTGACTCGGTTAACACTCGTGCTTTTTACGGCGATATACGAGACGGTGCCAATCGGGTGCAAGCCCTAGGCCACCAGCTACAGCTGAATCATCAGCTCAATAGCCAATGGCATTTGCTGACAGGCCTAGCCATGCGCGAATCGTCATTGCAAGGCAAGTCATCGGACACCGAATTGTCCGAAGGACGCCAGTTGATCTATACCGATCCGACCAAGCTGTCTCGTCAGCATCGCGAGCGCGATTATCGGGCCAAGGACGTGTCGCTGCGCGCTGAGCTAAGCGGCGACTGGGAAATTGCCAATATCAATCACAACTTGTTGTTTGGACTGGATTATTACCACTTCAATCTGGACACAGATTACCGCGTGTGGCGCACGGCTTGGGGTTCAGGCGACCCGACCTACAGCATTGACCCGAATAACCCTGACTACACTCAGCCACAACCTGAGACTTCGCCCAAAACCTTAAGCGCTGAAAAGCAAAAAGGGCTGGGCTTATACGCCCAAGACCTACTAGAGCTCACCGACAACGCCAAACTGTTACTAGGTTTTCGCGTCGATAACTTTGAGCAAGAGATCCACAATTTGCTCAGCCAGGAAACTCAGGTGCAAAAGCAAACCGAGCTAACCCCGAGAGTCGGTTTTGTTTATGACGTGCAAGAGGGGGTCAACCTTTACACCAGCTATTCCAAAGGCTTTAGACCCAATCCCGGGCTCGATGCCAACCGCAACGCCTTTGACCCAGAAAAAAGTCAGTCGTTCGAGGTAGGCGCTAAGTGGCAAGACCTAGCGCAACGCTTCTCAGGTAGTATCGCCCTGTACGATGCTAACAAGACCAATATGCTCACCTCCGATCCAGAGACTGGCTTTTCGGCCACTTTGGGCGAGGTCACCAGCCAAGGCCTAGAGTTCCAGCTGGTCACAGAAATCACCGATACCACCGACGTCGAGCTGGCCTATGCCTATACCGATGCCAAAACCGCCAAGGATGTGATTGACTCTGAGTGGGGTGTGCCAATCCCAAAAGGTTCGCGCCTGATTAACGTGGCCAAGCACTCGGGCCACCTGTCACTGCGCCACTATCGCGACATCCTCGGTAAACAGGTCTATTTGGGTAGCACTATTCAGTACGTGGGCGATCGCTTAGGTGAAACCGCCGATCCGAGTTACATATTGCCGGCTTACACTCTGGTCAATTTGTCAGCTGTGGTGAATTTAAGCGATCGATTGGTGGCCAAGCTGCACGTCAATAACCTGCTTAACCAAAGATACTTCGTTAATTCCTATCACAAACTTTGGACCATGCCAGGCGAGCCAATCAACATTCATGCGACTGTGAAGTATCAGTTCTGATGGCTTCGCACTGCATTTAAGACAGAGCATTGCAAGCTGTGCAGAGCAAAAACGATAAGTGGTGCCGCGCTCGCTCATATCCTTAGCAGGTGAGCGTCCACTTATCTAAACGCCAACTCGAACACCAGCAAAACCCAATTCACGCAGGCGCAACTTATGTTGCAAAACATGAGATGTGCGCCCGTAAAACCGACCCCAAACACTCAATGTAGCGCACGATTTTCAAACAAATCAGCCACTATTTTTCCTAAAAACAATCTGCATTAGCAAAAGCCATTACTGCGCTGTAACCTCTCCCTTTATTTTTTTGACCACACTTTTAGACCACATGAAGGGAAGTACGTGAAAAAGCATCTTTTATGTTCACTGTTAGTCCTCTCTAATGGTGCGTTTGCACAAGACAGTGCCGAACCAACTGCGCCAAGCAACGCAGATATCGAACGAATTGAAGTTAGAAAAAACTGGCAGCCTTACCGTGGCAACGTGCCGCTTATCGACACCCCGCAAGCGGTAGATACCATCAGCGCTGACCTGCTAGAGAACGAAGGCATCACTCGCTTTATGGAAGCCTTGGATTTCTCTCCTGCGGTTGTCCGACAAAACAACTCGGGCGGTATGTTCGACAGCTATGCGGTACGCGGTTTCTCCGGTGATGAGAACAACCCAACCGGCTACCTAGTCAATGGCTTTAACTCTCGCGGTTACAACGGTAACCGCAACACCGCCAACATCGAATCCATAGAGGTGATGAAAGGCCCAGGCTCAGCTCTGTACGGCCAAGGCGAGCCTGGCGGCACCATCAACATCATCACCAAAAAGCCTCAGTTCATTGAGCAAGGCTACATTCAGGGCACACTCGGCAGTTTCGATAAAAAGCAGCTGGAGTTTGACTACACCAATGCAGTCAATAAAGACTCGGCGTTTCGGATTAACGGCTCGTACGAAGACTCAAACACCCATCGCGACCACGTCTTTATCAAGAGCTTTCACTTAAGCCCGTCGTTCCTTTGGAACATTTCAGAGGCCACCAGTTTGAGCTATGAGATGGAAGTGTTGGATCAGCGCAAACCGCTAGACCGTGGTGTATACGTGCTTAACAACGACTTTGACTCGGTGAAAACCAACGCCTTTTACGGCGATATTCGCGACGGTGCTCATCAGGTTAAAGCCCTAGGCCACCAGCTGCAGTTAAACCATCAGCTTAACAGCCAATGGCACGTGCTAACCGGTTTGGCTTATCGCGACTCATCGTTTGTGGGCCAGTCTTCCGACGCCGAGCTATCCGACGGTCGTCAGCTGATCTACACAGATCCGACTAAGCTATCTCGTCAGCGGCGTGAGCGCGACTATCAAGCTAGCGACTTTTCGGCGCGCGCCGAGCTGAGTGGCGACTTTGATATCGCAAGCATCAAAAACAATCTGTTGCTTGGTGTGGATTACTACAACTTCAAGCTAGATACCGATTATCGCGTTTGGCGCACCGCTTGGGGCTCGGGCGATCCGACCTACAGCATTGACCCGAATAACCCTGACTACACTCAGCCTCGTCCAGAGACCTCGCCAAAGACTCTGACCTCTGAAAAGCAAAATGGTCTGGGGCTGTACGCGCAAGACATTCTTGAGCTAACCGAGAAGTCTAAATTGCTAGTAGGGTTTCGCTTAGACCACTTCAAGCAAGAGATTCTCAACAAGCTCAACAACGAGACTCAGGTGCAAAAGCAAACCGAAGTGACCCCACGAGTGGGTTATGTTTACGATGTGCATGACAAGGTCAACCTGTACACCAGTTACTCTAAGGGATTCCGTCCTAACCCAGGTCTAGACTCCGACCGCAAGGCGTTTGAGCCAGAGAAAACCACCTCGTTTGAAGTGGGTGCCAAGTGGCAAAACATCGCCCAGCGCTTCTCGGGCAGCGTGGCTTTATACGACGCTGAAAAGACCAACATGCTCACCGCCGAGCCTGACACTGGCCTGTCGGCCACCTTGGGCAAAGTCACCAGTCAAGGTCTTGAGTTCCAGTTGAACACTGAAGTCAGCGAGAACACCGACGTCGAACTGGCCTACGCCTATACCGACGCCAAAACCGCTAACGATGTGATCAACTCAGATTGGGGTGTGCCAATTCCTAAAGGCTCCCGACTGATTAACGTGGCCAAGCACTCGGGTCACCTGTCTCTGCGCCACTATCGCGACATCATGGGCAAAGAGGTCTACCTAGGTGCCACGGTGAAGTACATGGGTGACCGTTTAGGCGAAACCACAGATCCCAACTACATTTTGCCAGCTTACACTCTGGTGAATTTGTCGGCGGCGATTGATTTGAGCGAACGTATGGTGGCCAAGCTTCATGTGAATAACCTACTGAACGAAAAGTACTTCGCCAGTTCCTATCACAAGCTATGGACCATGCCAGGTGAGCCAATCAACTTCCACGCGACTGTGAAGTATCAGTTCTAATGGTGTAACCTAGCGCTCTGCTTTTGATGTAAATAACGGCCTGAGCAACTTGCTCGGGCCTTTGTTTAAAGTGGTAGCAAACAATAGTGGTACTGAATGACAATGAATGATTTGCAACACCTGAAAAATCGCGTCGCTTCTATCGATATTCTGCGCGGCTTGGTCATCTTACTCATGCTAGTAGACCATGTTCGAGAGCGGGTGTTTTTGCATCATCAAGTCGGCGACCCTATGGTTATCGACGAAACCAGCTCGGCTTTGTTTTTCACCCGTTTTTGCGCCCACTTTTGCGCCCCTGTGTTTATCTTCTTAGCCGGTGCCAGCGCATGGCTTTACGCCAACCCCAGCAAAGGGCCGACGCGAGATGCCAGCCATTTCTTGTTCACCCGCGGTTTGTTCATCATCGCACTGGAAGTCACTCTAGTTAACTTCTCTTGGTTTGGTGCCTATAACACCCTGTATTTGCAAGTGATGTGGGCCATCGGTCTTTCGATGATAAGCCTGTCTTTGTTGGTAAAACTGCCGCACAAGGTCGTTGGAGCGCTAGGCATCGCCATTATTTTTGGCCACAACGCGCTGGACTTTATTAACTTTGCGCCCGGTGAATGGGGCTACTCGGCCTGGACCATATTGCACGACCGTGGCTTTTTATATTCAGGCGAGAACTTCGGAGTCAAAGTCTCTTACCCCACCCTGCCGTGGATTGGCGTGATTTGTTTGGGCTTCTTTTTGGCACCCATATTTTCGTCCAAGGTCAGCCGCGAGGAGCGCATTGGCAAGTTGCTGCGCTTAGGTGCCTTTAGCTTGGCCGCCTTAGTAGTGATACGCTTGCTTAACGGTTACGGCGAGCCGGTGCCATGGGCCAGCTACGACAGTGCTTTACTGACCTTGCAGTCGTTTATCAATTTCACCAAGTACCCGCCATCGCTCGACTTCTTACTAATAACCTTAGGCGTGGCCTTTATCGTGCTGGCACTGCTTGAGAAGTACAACCCGCGTAAGCTGCACTTCTTGCGTCATTTCGGCTCGGCGCCGCTGTTCTTCTACGTGGTACATCTGTATCTGCTACTGGCCATTTATCTGGTGTTGGTCAGCATTTACGGCACCAACAAGGGCATTTATTTTGGTGTGGATGAAGTGTGGCAGGTTTGGGCAATGTCGATTGTGCTAGCCGGCGTCTTGTATCTACCGACTAAGTGCTTTTCTCATTACAAAAAGACCAGCCAGCGAGCTTGGGTGAAGTATCTTTAAAATTCGGGCACAAGTGAATTAACGCTTTGCTAAAACACACAGTGCAGCCCCAATTGCCCCTGCAGCCCATCGCGCTTTGCTATATAATCCGCCAATTGCAAAACGCGATGGTAGTCACACAGTCGGGGCCCTATGTCAGTTAATACCTTTGATCCTAGCAAAACCACAACTCTAAAAACCGCTGAGAAACAACTCAGTAGCGGTGATTTTGCCAATGGCGAAAAGCCTAGCGGCAATCGCATCGGCTTTGTGTCGCTGGGCTGCCCAAAGAACCTAGTGGACAGTGAGCGCATCCTGACTCAGCTGCGCACCGAGGGCTACGACGTAGTAAATACTTACCAAGGCGCTGACCTGGTTATCGTTAACACCTGTGGATTTATCGACTCAGCGGTTCAAGAATCTCTAGATACCATTGGCGAAGCGCTGGCGCAAAACGGCAAGGTGCTGGTCACCGGTTGTCTTGGCGCCAAAGAAGACGAGATTCGCGAAGTGCACCCAAGTGTATTGGGGATAACCGGCCCGCACGCCTACGAGATGGTGCTTGAGCAAGTTCACCAGTTGTTGCCAAAGCCTGAGCACAACCCGCTGGAGAGCCTAATTCCGGATCACGGCGTTAAGCTGACCCCACGTCACTACGCTTACCTAAAGATTTCTGAGGGCTGCAACAACCGCTGTACCTTCTGCATCATTCCTGCCCTGCGCGGCGACCTAGTGTCTCGCCCGATTGGCGAAGTGCTCGATGAAGCTAAGCGTCTAGTTAACGCCGGTGTGAAAGAGCTATTGGTTATCAGCCAAGACACCTCGGCTTATGGCGTGGATACCAAATTCCGCACCGGTTTTTGGGACGGTATGCCGGTGAAAACCCGCATGACCGAATTGTGCCAGGAGCTTGCCAAGCTAGGTGCTTGGGTGCGTTTGCACTATGTGTACCCCTACCCGCACGTGGACGAAGTGATCCCACTGATGGCCGAAGGCAAAGTGCTGCCGTACTTGGATATTCCATTCCAACACGCCAGCCCGCGTATTTTGAAAGCCATGAAGCGTCCGGGCAAAGCCGAGCGCACCCTTGAGCAAATTAAGAAGTGGCGTGAGATCTGCCCTGACTTGGTGATCCGTTCAACCTTTATCGTCGGTTTCCCAGGCGAAACCGAAGAAGACTTCCAACTGCTACTCGACTGGCTCGAAGAAGCACAAATCGACCGTATTGGTGCCTTTAAGTACTCTCCGGTGGAAGGTGCCAAAGCCAACGAACTGGCAGAGCTGACCCCAGAAGACGTGATGGAAGACAGATACCAGCGCTTCATGGAAGTAGCGGCACGTATTTCATCCGAGCGTCTGCAAGCCCGCGTGGGCAGCGAAATGCGCGTGATCATCGATGAGGTGAACGACGAGGGTGCGATTGCTCGCGGTTACACCGATGCACCAGAGGTGGACGGTAAAATTGTACTCGGCGGCGAGTTTGACGTGAAGCCTGGGCAAATGGTGTGGGCATCGATTGAGTTTGCCAACGACTACGATTTGTTTGGCACCATTGTGCGCGATGACAATGGTGAGATTGAAGAACTGGGTTAAACTCCTCTTCAAACGTTAATAAAATCAAAGCCGGCGCTAACGCCGGCTTTGTTCATTTTGGCAACAGTGTTAAGGCTCTACGGTGACGTAAGTGGCCGATACCACTTGATTGTCTGTAGAGGAACTACCGTCATCCACTTTCTCTTTAACTATCACTTTTATCTCTGGCTCTGAGTCCACAGCCAAGAATGCAATATTACCGTTATCATAGCCTGGGAAGACTTTTACATGCAGGCTACAGTAAACTGTCTCACCTGGGGCTATATCGGGCCCGTTGGTTTCATCGGTGAGGTCATAGCAATTGTAAAGCTTACTGTTAACCTCATCGCCGTAGTCGGCAAAACCTGTGTCTTCGGTTTCAACCAGATAGAAATTGGCTTTTTCTAAACCGTCTTGCAATTCGACACCTTCAATTAGGAAGCTATCTACTCGTAGGGTATCGACTCCTGTATTGGTGATTTCAAAGAAAGCGGTAATCTTACTGGCAAAGGCAAGGTCAATAGATGGTTCTACATCTTCAAAGGTGACCACTTCATTGTCGTCATCCTGTTCTTTCGCACCGTCGGCATCCATTCCGAAAATCTCTGCCGTATTTTCATAGACATCATGCGCATCGCCCTGAAGTTTAAGGGTAACTACACACGAGGCCCAATCGCCGGGGAAGAGTTTTACTCCGTTACCCAAGGCCAGCTTTGGAGTTATTGTTATACCGTTGATGGTATCCACCATACACTGAGGGGTTAAATCTGAGGTTATTGTTTCCACTGTGTCCTCAAGTTTATTGAAAATCACATAATCGACCCCGCTCGCAGCGACTTCAAACTTAAAGGTGTACTCGACGTCTCTGAACAAATCCGGATCATCACCGGTTTCGCCAACTTTGGTTGGATTGGCGGTCTTGGTCAAAGTGACTTCTGAAGGCACGTCTGTCACTGTGATGGTTTGCATCTTGGTATCAGAGTCAGAAGCCGACTCTTTATCGACGACATTAGCGGTAACCGTATTCTTAAACTGCTCGCCAACATTGATGTCCGCTTGCGCCAGGGTCACAGTGTATTGGCAGGTATAGCTAGTACCTTTTACTAATGCATAATCTGTTGCTGGTGATAGACATCCAGCTGGCGACTCATTTAATGGACTGGTTCCCGACGGCAAGGTTGGCGCAAACACGTCGCTAAAACTGCTCAGGTAGACGGTCGCATCAGGAGTAACACCCGTGGTTGCGTCAGTCGGCGAGGTGTTGCTAATAGTGATGTTATAGGTCGCAGTGCCACCTCTTTCCAGAATTTCATCATCACCAGTACCCACACCTGTAGACACCGACTTGGTCACGGTAACCTCAGGTTTTAGGTTGGTAATACTTACCGTCTTGCGAGTTGAGCAAACATCACCGTCTGAGCGGGTGTAATTGCTATCGCAAGGCTGGTTGGGGTTATCTGACAAAGGATTGCCGTCTTTGTCTTTGAGATTAAATACAACAATGTCACCCAGAGTTTGGGTGCCACCGGTAGGTAGACTCCACTCGGCGACATACACCTTAAAGCTACAGGAATAGGTTGCGTCGGGCAGCACCTCGTAGCGGCTGTCGTCACCATCACCATCGGTATTGGGCAAGGCACATGTACTGCTGTCAAAATAGATACCCTCGGTAGTCTTATCGACCGTATCCAGTGCGCCCCATACGTCGATGCTATCGTCGTAAACACCGTCATTATTGGCATCTATTACATCGGTAATCGAATGAATGTACAGCGGCGCCTTACTGTCGTTCTTGAAGCTGACGTCAACGGTAAATAGGCCACCTGGCTCACTATAAGATGCAGGGCTTACTGCTTTTGATATCGCAGGGGGATCTGGGCGAATAACCACAGGGATATTGATTTCATTACAGTTACATTTGGACTTGGTATTGGGTATCTGTCCAGGAACATTCGGAAACGTCGGGGATATCGGGTTACACATATTATCATCTGTATTATCCCATGCCGCACAGTAACTAAAATCCGCTTCTCCATTAAGATCTTTATCACTACAAAACATAGTGATGGTTTCATTGAAGTAAGTAACTTCATCACCCTCAATAGACTTATTGATATCTGCGCAAAGATCGCCGTCATAATCGCCAGTAACCTCACCGTTTATTCCGATCAACAAGCTGCAATAACCCGATTCATCGGTTGGCGGAGTATTCGGATCCGATGGAATTATCCGAGGAAAGGTCGGGTTTTGCACATCTTGAGGGCTGAAATTGCCATCAGGGATATAGAAAGTGTAATCATAGCGGATCTTGGCATTAGTTCTCACCACCACATCGGCTTGCAAACTAAACACCTCACCATCGGTACACTCAACTGGATTTTCGGCATACTGAGGGGTGCCAGCACGAAAACCCTCGTCATTGATTGGAATAACATCCGCAATTTCAATATCTTCTGCGGTACAGTTCAGTTTCCCCCGATTGTCAGGATTTTGCAGCCAAGCGTCTGCCATACAATAATCCTTTGGAAGTTCTCCCGAGTTTGGAAATCCTGAGTAGAAACTCCCTCCTTTAGCGCTAGTTGAGACGCCAATCGCTAATGAGCCAATAATCACGCTTAGTGCAAGCGTGTTTACGGCCCGTAATCGCTTGTCGCTGGTAGTCATAGTGCTTCTCCACTGCAAATAAGCTTTAACCTTCAAACCGGAACTTCTGAGTTATAGAAAGACGCATCCAGCCGAACCGAACCCATTTATGCAAGTTCGGCTCCAATCATTAAGCCTATGAATATATTGAAATTTATTTTCTAGAGGTGATTAAAAGGGACAATCAATCGTGTCGAAGGAGCGCGTGCTTAACCAAACAGCCAATAAGATGCTGAAATTAATGGAAATCGAATTGTGTACTAAATCTGTGTCACTTACTTAAAAGGTAACACTGTGCCGCAATAGAAGCGGGTGAACAGGACCGATAAATAAGCAGTAGATTCAATTGCCGCCCCACGTCCTCTGAACTATTCTTTAGCAGTCATGGAAGTGCAAGGAGGCCTAAATTTTGACTCAAAAAAGCTCCAAATTGAGTGATGCCTCCTATGCTGACGACGCTTGCGCACAAGCGTCTACTCAGCTGCTGTTATCCTTATCTGACCCACTCGAGCTAACTGGATTCCCCCCGAATTTCACCATCGAAACAACTGCCAGCCTTGATGAACTTTTAGTCCGCATTCCTGCAGACAGAGGGCTAGCCATCCTTTGCAAGGTCACACCAGCCGACTACCTACGGCTGATCGATATGATTAAGCAATGCTGGAGAAAAAATCCATATGTAAAATGGGTCGCTTTGCTGAAGTCAGGGCATACTTCAATGCTCCCTCATATGGCCGATTTTGGTTACTATTTTTACGACTATCACCACGAACCGTTAGACTGGCCACACATAAAAGACACCTTGGGGCACGCTCATGGGATGAGTCAACTGGCCTTTGACCAAGGTGACGCCCCCCAAAAAAGCAGCAAGCTGGTTCCGCCCAATAACGAACACTTTCAACGTCAATTAGAGAAGCTCATTCCGATTGATGACGTCGTGCTGTTTAGCGGTAAAACCGGCACTGGGAAAAGCCATTCCGCACACCAATTACATTTGCTTCAAGGTAAAAATACGTCGAGCTTTATAGAAGTGAATTGTGGTGCGCTCACCGAGACCCTAATTCAGTCCGAATTGTTTGGCCACGAAAAAGGAGCATTTACCGGAGCTACGAAAACCCATATCGGCTTCATTGAGCGCGCTCAAGGCGGAACTCTATTTCTCGATGAGATAAGTGAGCTGCCGAAGCACCTACAAGCCTTGCTATTACAATTTCTCGACAGGAGAAGTATAGTTCGAGTTGGTGGCGAGAAATCAATAAAAATCAACACCCAAATTATGGCTGCCACCAATGTCAACTTGTCTCAAGCCGTAAAAAAAGGCCACTTTAGAGAGGACCTGTACTACCGCCTGAGCATCTACAAAGTAGAATGCCAGTCGCTCGCCGAAAATCCCGAGATGATCCCAAAATGGGCCAACTATTTTATGGCGACATCGGGTGCAGCGCCAGATCAATCAATAAGCCAGAACTGCCTTCTTTGGATGCAAAACTATCACTGGCCGGGTAACCTCAGAGAAATGCACAATCGGATTAAACGAGCTTTAGTTTTTTGCGAAACCGGAGTTATTGAAGTTGAAAACTTGGGAGTAACAGAGGCGACCTTGCCGCCGAAAAAAACCTTACAGCAACTCAGCAAGACAGAGCTCAAATCCGTCATTACACAGCATCAAAACAACCTTTCGGCAGTCGCAAAGGCCCTAGCAGTCAGCCGCAACACTCTGTATCGGTGGCTCAAAAAGCACGAGTTGCACTGAGTCTTGGCCAGGATTGATTAGCCAGTATGCTCAAAAAACTGCAAATAATTCACCGCGGTGCTGTTGGTACCGCGCCAACGTTTGCTAAGCGGATTAAACTGCATACCACAGGCGTGATACTCGCGCATCGGTTTGTCTTTAAGGTAGTCGCGGATCTCTTGCGGTTTAACAAAGTAGCGCCAATCGTGAGTGCCTTTGGGCAGCAACCCCATCACATACTCAGCACCAATAATGGCCACCAAATACGACAGCACAGTGCGGTTTAAAGTGGCCATCACCAACACTCCATTATCTGCCACCAAATCAGCGCACAATTGAGCCAACCCCGCCTGATCGTCCACATGCTCAATCACCTCAGTGTTGAGCACAATATCGAACTCAAAATTGGAATTAAGGTGTTCAGCTAAGCAGTGGCGGTAATCGATGTCTAGGCCTGACTGACGCGCGTGGGCTTGCGCGACTTTTATGCTCATCTCTGAGGCGTCGATGCCGGTCACTATTGCACCTTGACGGGCGAAAGCCTCGCACAGCAAGCCACCACCACAGCCGATATCCAACAAAGTTTTGCCCTCGAGCAAGCCAAGCTTGGCAGTCAGTTGCTCGGTGATAATCTCGGCGCGGCAGCGATTAAACGCCAACACGTGTCCAAACTTGCCATTGTCGTCCCACCACTCTTTGGCAAGGGCGTCAAAGCGCGCGATTTCCTGAGCTCGGACGAACTGACCCTGGGGCAGATGTTGCAGCTGGCTTCTGTCTAACATGATTGTCCTCTTGATAATCTCGTTTAAGTTACGTAGCCAAACTCGATTTGGATTGGCCGTGTGACCTATAGCCGTCGATGCAAACCTCGCGTGCGAGACACTTAGCGAGAGGCCTGCCGTACCTTTTGTTAAGCACGTCGCAAACCCAAGCATGGGCACGTTACCCCAGCCACAAAATCGCCACACGATAGCCCTACCGGGAGATGATTTAGGGCATTCTATGTCGGCACCATTCTATGTGGGCGCAAAAGGATTTGAGGCAACACATACGTACAAACGCCATAGCGCTGTAGTTTGTCATTAATTTGCCATGAGCCAGTCGCGGTTTTGTCATTGCCTTTGCCTAACCTTGGCCACGTCCAATTCACCCACCGACGGGAGATACACTATGACAGTGCAAGCACAACAAACACTTCGACCAAGACCTGAATCGAACCCAGTTACCGGGCACCAGCTGTTTCGCTCTTTTCGACGCAAAGGCATCACCTGCGCAATGGTTGCCAAAACCCTAAACCTCGATGTTGATAAGGTTTATGAAATGCGCCAACAGCAGCGTATTAGCGCCCGCCACCAACGCACCTTAAAGCATCACTTTCCACAGCTGTTCGTTTAGCCTACTGGCTTAGCCCTGATTGATTGCGGTTTCGGACGCTTTGGTTTCCAGCGCCTTGGTTTTAGGGGTTTCAGCTTCAGAAGCTTTGCTTGCGCGCATCAGATAGCCAAGTCCTGCACCACCAGCGCGCTTTAACAGATACAAAAACAGCAGCGGCAGCAGAATCGTCTGCAGAATAAACAGCGCTATCATGTCCAGAATGTTGGCCATAGCCTGATTGATGTTCTCAATGGCGCGATCTATCTTATCTGTCGGGCCATCCACAGAAGAAGTTGCCGACTCCCAAGCGCTTTGTACTGACTCCATTAGGCTTTGTGACTGCTGACTGGCGTTGCTATCCGATTGCAACTCACTATTGGCTTTTTGGGTGGAGGCCGCACGCTCAATACCCTGACTGGCCTCTTGCTTAATCTCCTGCAGAAAATAGCTCTCCACTGCGGCGTTGGCTACCGCCATAAACGCCAGCGAGAATCTAAACAGCGCCACCAGCGCAAACAGTGCAACCGCCCTAGCGCTGTAGACTGAGAACCGCTTGACCCAGAGAGTCAGCAAGGCCAACACGGCAAGAGCTGCCAATATGCCGTTAAACATGCCTGAGCCGATGATCACCAGCCCCAGCTTTTGCACGCCCAGCGAGGCCAAGGCCATCATGGTTATCCAAGAAAAGCGCTCAATAAGGTCATTAAGCGGGTCGAGCATCTGCCCAGGCGAGAAGGACGCTACCCCAACCGAGAGTTCGATGCTCTGCAATGAAGAGATTCCGGCGTTTAGCACCCGGGCCGCAGCGTAGGTGGCACCGGCGTTAACTAGTGCTTCGTCGGTGTAATCTTCGGCTGGTTGGTCGATGAATCGCATCTGGGCCGTTAGGGTTGTTGCCAGTATGAGTAGAGAGATGGTAATTAGGCGGCTAAGGGATTTTGTTGTTTTCATGGCGCGGGTCCTTTGGCGCTGGGTATGAGAAAAGCATACGCATCTAGAGATAGTTTGGGCAACCTCTTCGCTTAACTGTTCAACGGTTCAAACGAACTGTTTTTTTATCAATCGCCACGCTCGATGCGTTTTAATCCACCACCGGATAATGGTGACTACCAATAAAGCTACGCGGGTTGTCCATCATGATTTCAAGAATTGCCGGTACAACCTCTTCCAAAATGTGCTTGCAGTCTCTTATTTGGTCGCGATTAACGTTGCTGTCCCAAGTCGCCCCGCCGTGCACCAATTGATTGCGAAGCGTGTAAATGCGCTGCATCACAACCGTCAATACTTCCGCGGTTTCCTGACGGGATAAGGCGCGACTAACAAAGGAGTTGGCATCTGCGAAGCGTTGCTGCCAATCTTTGCCCGACTCTTTGCCATTGAGCGAGTCCCAAAACGGTTGGAAGATATATTGGTTCTGTAAAAGTACCCGAATTGGGCCGGTAAATTGTGTCCAAACCACGCTCGACAATAACCCCTTAGTGTCATTGTCCTGTAAAGCGCACAGAAAGTTCTGGAACATGGTTCGCTCGCTTTCGCGATACTCTTCGGCTACATCGTTGGCGTAAGCTGCATTGAATGCCACCCACAAAAAGATAATTTTTCCATCATCATCTTCGCATCGTTCAGCGCGATCCAGCCAGCTCAAAGCTCGGTGTACTCGCATTCCCATACTATCAGGGTAAGTATCGCGCTCGCTTCGCTGGCGCAGTTTCAATTCTTTATGAGACTTCATCGTATCCCTCCGTGAACCAAGAGAACACATGTTATCAGTTCAGATAGTCTCGATCTGGTCTGAGAATCCCAAAGTCAACTTTCAGCTGACAGTAGCTTGTTACACCCACCAAGTTGAAGCCGAGTTTATTGGTTCGAAAGGCTTGTAGTCACTTCCATTTATAGCTATCTGCAACAATCATCAGTATGTGCATGCTTTTTTGCAGCCTAGTTTTCAAGCTGTCGTCGCAAAACCAGACGACAAAAAACAGTTTCCGATAAGCGTGTTAATGACTTTCAGGCCCCTACAACATCGACTAAAAACGTTTTATTATCGAATTAAACCTAGAAATAGAGACTAGACCTCAATGGACCAAGAGTCATTTTGTTCTTATGTAAAAGCAGCAAAAATTGGTAAAAAACTTCCTGACGCCATATACATTCACAAGTCGTCACTGAAAGAATCGGTCGGTACTCAGTTCGAAACCTTTATCTCTCGAGTAGCTGTCGCGCTTAAAATAGAAAATTCTGAGTGGGATATCGTCAAACTATTCAGAAAAAGTTTTAGATTAGCCCTGTTGAGCTACCCAGACTTTTTCGAGGATTCATACCCTAGCCTACGCAAGAGTACATTAGTCGATCTAGCTAACCTCACCCACCGCGTGACCGACTACGGAGATTCTACAAACCCTCCTATATTGCATAGAAAGGAAACAATGATCTCACCGGGTCATTCCTATTCGGAGCTGTTCAGAGAGATCACAGCCGAGGGAGAGGCTGCGGGACTGTACGATAACCCTCACTCGATTGGTTTTAAGAACTCTTGGGCGAGACGAATTGAAGCCGCAGGGCTCATGCTTCAAGACGGCCGTCTTGTAAAAGATAATTCGGCATCTAGCACCGTGCAAACTTCAAATGGCATTGACCGCCATAAAACCGCGATAGTAAGACACCAGCTATCAGCCCCAATGAAATCCTTAGCAAAGCATGGATATTTGGATGGCAACTACACCCTATTTGATTACGGCTGCGGTAGAGGCGACGACCTCACGGAGCTTGGTGCTCACGGAATAGATGCTTCGGGCTGGGATCCTGCCTATTTACCTGATGCCGAACTAACCCAATCTGATTTGGTTAACATAGGCTTTGTCCTTAATGTTATCGAAGACATTGACGAACGAGTCGAGGCGTTAGCGACTGCCTTCTCGCTCTCAGATAAGTTGCTAGTCGTATCTGCAATGCTAGCGAACGAAAACTACTTGGCACAATTCAAGCCCTACAAAGACGGTGTAATCACCTCTCGAAATACTTTTCAAAAGTACTATAGCCAAGCGGAACTACAAGGCTTCATCGAAAGGACACTTGATGAGAATGCGATCGCTGTTGCCCCAGGAATTTTCTATGTCTTTAAGGACAAAGATGAAGAACAGCAGTTTCTCTCGAAAAGAAGTGAGCGTAATGTTCAGTGGAATCAACTAACGACGCGCAGCTCGTTGTCAGAAGAGAAGATGAAGCACTTATTCATACAGCATGGTCCGCTGTTGGAAAGCTTCTGGATCCGTTGCCTGCAATTAGGACGAATTCCCGCCAACGATGAGTTCGAACAGTCAGAGAAGTTGCGAACCGCTGTAGGCTCTCATAACAAAGCATTGAGAATCCTCGAGCATGTCGCTGAGACATCAGAACTGCAGATAGCTGCAGATTATAAGAGAGACGATCGGCTGGTCTACTTTGCTCTGTCGATGTTTAACAAAAGGAAGGCCTACGCCCGCTTACCAGAGCAGCTGAAAAGAGATACTAAGGTGTTTTTTGGTTCCTATAAACTGGTAATGGAAGAAGCAAAAGAACTGTTATTTTCGATTGCTGATGAGGTTCAAATTAATGAGGCTTGTCGCAAAGCACATGCGGAACTACCTGCGAGTTATTTGGACGAAAGCCACTCTCTTACTTTTCACGAAAAATTTTTGGAGGCTTTACCCAAGATACTTCGAGTATACGTAGGTTGCGCAGCACAGCTTTATGGCGAACTCGACGATGTATCTCTGATCAAGATCCATATCCGTTCGGGTAAAGTCACTTTTATGGTTTACGAAGATTTTGAGTCGAAACCCATCCCAATGCTCAAAGAGCGCATCAAAGTTAAGCTTAGAGAGCAGGACGTTGATTTCTTTGACTATGTCGATGATTACTCGCCACAACCTTTGTACCAAAAATCCAGATTTCTAGACGACTCATTTGACGACTACTCCAAACAGCGGACATTCGATAAGAAGCTGGAGAAACTAGATGTTTTGGCAAGCAATTCAGAATACGGTCCAGATCTGGACGAACTGCAGTTGAGGCTCAAACAGCAAGGCATGACCATAAAGGGCTATAGATTCTACAAAATGGCTGAAAGCTAGTGACTGCGTAGATCGTGAGTATTAGAATATGGTTTTCCTCGGTCGTAGCGGTCACTTATGCTCTATCTTGATTACCTAGCTAGTACCCCTTTACTTCCTCAAGTCCAGAAAGATATGCAGAAAGCTTGGGAAGAAACATATGCCAACCCTTCTTCGAACCATACATGTGGTCTGAAGGCTGCTGAGCTAATCGACCAGTGTAAAGAGACCATTGCTGACGAAATTGGGGCTTACCCAAGTGAAATCATCTTTACTAGTGGGGCGACCGAAGCCAACAACTTTGCGATCAAAGGTTTGGCGTTCGCGTTAGGTAAAACTAACAAACACATCGTCACTTCGGCTATTGAGCACAAGTGTGTTCTTGAGATATGCAGTTTTCTTGAAACTCAAGGGTTCGAGGTTACTTACGTAAAACCAACTGCTGATGGCATTGTCACTACCGAAGCGGTTGCAGCAGCTATTCGTCCTGACACTATTTTAGTTTCGATCATGCATGTGAATAACGAATTGGGCACAATCAACCCGATTCAGGAGATAGGTGAGCTGTGCTTAGAAAAGGATATTGCTTTCCATACAGATGCAGCGCAGAGTTTTAAGAAATTGCCGATTGATGTTTTGGATATGAATCTGCATGCAATGTCTGTATCTGCACACAAATTTGGTGGGCCTAAGGGGATAGGTTTTTGCTTTCTTAGAGATGCAAAAACCACGACAGTTGAGCCTTTGATTCATGGGGCTGGGCAGCAGATGGGTCTTAGAGGTGGTACGGTAGCTACACCTTTGATTGTAGGGCTAAACAGCGCTGTTCAAAATTACCAGTACGATGAAGCTCTTTACAAAGTGATCAAAGTCGACCTAATCAAGCAACTACAGTCGTCTGGCACTTGCTTTAAAATCAATGGCATCAATGCCCTACCAAACGTTATGAACCTTCGTTTTTTCGACTCAAAAATGGTGAACGATATTCTTAGCAGTCAAAAATACTGCGTTTCTCAAGGCTCTGCATGTTCGTCAAAAGAAATCACTCCCTCTCATGTGCTTCAGGCAATAGGACTAAATGCTCCGGAAGCAAGAAACTGCATTCGACTCTCGTTTTCAGACGAAAGCGTGATTAACCTATTCAAAGATTTTGAGCTTAAAGACACCTATGTTAACGCCGCCTACACCACTTAGCCGTTGAACTGCGCTGTCACATCGACAGAGCCTTAACCAATACCATCGAGGGTTTTACGATTCAGCTCTCCCTTTTTCCGGATCCAAAGCACAGGTATCTTAATTCTATGAAGTGCCGCGTAGCTTATATTTAATAACAACACATCGATAACCTGCGCAAGATCACAAAGCCACATCCAATGGTTAAGCTAGAATTTCTTAGCTAGAGCTATCGAAAGCTTTTTTCTGTTGTAATCCACTAAAAGCTGAGATAATTCCTTAACTTATAGAACACTATGATTATTAAGTGTTTTTCATGTTTAAACATTAAGTCTATAGTAACTATTTCGTTAGCGGCCGACTATTGAAGATGACTTCCAAGACACAGCTTTACACAAATGGCTACGTAGCCTACCTAAATTCTTTACACAACGTTTCTGCCAACACTGCAAATGCTCTTGCTGAATCACAAGCTATGAATGAGTATTTTCCGGGAATCTACGTGCCTTTTCCGATAGTCGACCACGTTACGGAACTTCTATCTAGCGGCAACGACAAAGTTGTAATTCTCACAGGGCATGCCGGCGATGGAAAATCCACAGTCGCGACAGACGTGTTCAAACAATTAAAGGGCTACCCCCTCAACTCTCCGCTCAACCACCCAATCAAAGAGCGAGAAGACATTCTTGAATCGAATGCCACAATTGTAAAAGATATGAGTGAACTCAGTTCTGATACGAGGCTAGAGTGGTTGACGGAAGCTTTCCAAGAACAAGGTAGTTGGCTCATTGTCAGTAACACCGGGCCTCTGTTAAACAGCTTGGTGCAGTATTCGGATACTCAACAAATAAAGCTCGAAGGCAGTGAAGGTATCGAGAGTGTTATCCTCGATGTGTTAGATTCCCCGCTGGAAGATGTTTCAAACGCCACTCACCGAATAGCTGGTTTTAGCAAAGAACTAGTAATTTTAAATTTAACTCGCCTGGATAACGTCAGACTGGGCTCAAGCCTTTTGGCTAAGCTTGTAAACCACGAGTCATGGAGTGACTGTAATGCTTGCACCTCACAATCAGAATGCCCGATTTGGAAAAATAAAGAGGGTATTGCGAACTCTTTAGAGACTGTTGAGGAGCGTGTAAGGTGGATTTACACTAGAGTTTGTTCATATGAACAAAGACTGACCCTTCGACAAATTGTTGCACATCTAGCGTTTAGCTTGACTGCAGGAAAGAGTTGTAGCGAAATACTTCAATACCCCTCAGAAAAATTAGCTGAGCCAGAGTTTCAACAATCTGTTCTTTTTAGCGAAAGTTTTTTTGGGATGAGCTCTGGGTCAAAGTGTCACGATGCTCAGAACCTACAAGCCGTCTCTCTACTTTCCAAAAGCTATTTTGGAGCCCCTTTAGGAGTTCATTTCGACAGTTCTTTATCTCGCTCTGAGGGGATGAAGTGGGCCGTAGTCCCACAATCTTGTTCACACATCGATTCTCATTGGCGGACTAAGCTAAATGGAAAACAAGGAATACGATTGAGAGGAGCGCATAGAAGATTGAATTACATTATGGCGTCTCACCATTCTGAATTAGAAGGCGAATATCAATTATTCATTGACGAATTTCTTCAGTCGCCCAGCCTACGTTTATACGATAAGTGGAAAACTAATGGTGACCTTGGACTAAGAAAGTCACAAAGGCGAAAACTGACAGATTTGTGTCTCAAGGTATTGCTTGAGCTGTTTACAGGGTTCAGTGCAAATCAATATGAATCAGCCGACAGACTCTACTTAACGATGCGTCGAAAAGACAAAAATATCGTTCAACCCACCCAACTAGTCATATGTTCACTAAATTTTCGAGACTTCGACCTCACGTATAATGTTGAGTTAAGTCTTCCTGTGCTTTCTTACCAAAAAAATAAGGCGAATCTCGATATTCCTATGCCGCTTTTTGACTACATACTATCAAGAAGTAAAGGAAAAATTGGTTCAGCTCTAACTCCAATTCATCAGTCAAAAATAGATTGGTTTCATGGTGAGTTGTTAAAAGCCTATCGTGCAGAGAATGGTGATAATAACGATGACGAAGTGACAGTTATCAAATCCGGTATAAGTGGTGAGATAACTTTGCACAATTTTATTTATGATGCGGATAAGCACGTGTTAGAGGTAGAAAAATGAACCCAGACTTAAAATCGATACTCAATGAGAGGTTTCCTTCGGACACGTCGATTGGAGGTTCAAGCGAAGAAACGACTAATTCTGCAATCAGGATTTATGGAAGAAGGTTTTACAAGGATCAAACGCCTGTAGAGTACTTAGCAGAGCTACTATTAGTTTTCATATCGAAAAAAGGGGATGGTCGAATAAACGAGAATTCGTTCACCTTAGAGGACGACGGACAAGCTCAATATTGGCCTAAAGACGGCTTAGGGTTAAAACTATTCTCTTTTTTCCCCTCCTCTAAGCTAGAAACTAGACATGCGGTTCATCAAGAAAAATATATAGAAGCGGTTGAGTCTATAAAGGACAATATCGAAGGTTCTGCGACTGAAAAAGATGATGGAGTGAGGGTCGTTCAGAGTTTATTGGCAGGTTTTACTGGAGTGGCTAAGAATCGCACATGGGTAACCCACAGTTTTTTACCAGCTTCAACTTCATTAATTTCTAGAGAACTTGCCTGGCAACATACTAAGGCTCGCAAACAAGATTTAAGAGACTGGGAGGACTCTAAGCAATACTTCTCTCATGACGGACATCTTTTTATGGCGCGAGGAGGAGAGTCTTTGTTTCTGCAGCTCGCCAATATGTTTTCTGGCGATGCACAGGTTCATAAGACAATAAATGATCTTCTCCAGCGATCTGAGTACAAACATCTCAGCAAATTCGACGTAACTGCACTTAAATGCTCATTAGAAGAAAACCTAACTGAGCTACTAAACAAATCAATGCAAGGAATGGAAAGCCTAACTTCTTTCATAGAGCACAACTTAGGCGATACGACACCTTTTTCAACGGAAAAGCGTGCCACATTAGGCTGGGTGCCTAAATCTACTGTACCAGAGGCTTTTTTGTTCGCCGTCGAATTACAGAATATTTGCTCTTCATCTTTGAGTGAATTAGACAAGCTCGACGTGATGCAGCAATTGTGCTGCCTTCAAGTGTTAAGAAGCTTATCGTTCCAATCTCAACGAGTCGATAATGAATATTCTTCGACCAAAGGTTTCGCCGGAAATTATGTATGGGTTGCTTCGAATCCCGAATCATCTCGATATTCTGCCACAAGAAAGTTGTCTCAGTCTTCGTTAGAAAAGATTGAGGAAAAGCTCTACCGTGTCCTCAGAAATGTACATGCAGAGTTAGGACAAACCTCTGATTCAAGATCTTTAAGACAGGCGGATGACCACGGTTTTAAGATCTTTCGAAAAATAGGTAAGGAAATCGGACTTGTCATCCCCAAAACGGGTCAGGGTCAAAGATTTGTGATGCCTCCACATCTCCTCAAAGTATTGGTTGCGGCAACTCTCTCTCCTGGAGAGCGTGTACGACTTACTGAGTTTTACAACCGAGTATTTGCTCACTTTGGAATAGCCTTAGCAGGGCAACAGTTGTCATCGGCCCTTGAATGGATTTCATCAGAGTCTGGAGATAAAAACTACGCTCTATCCTCAGAATCCCAATGGATAGAGGAAGCACTTAAACAAGGCGGATTTTTAGTGGAGTTATCCGATGCCGTCTCTATCGTCCAGAATCCGGGTAGTAAGGAAGTCTAAAGTGAACCTATTTGTCAAATCTCTCGATGAATACTTGAAAATGGAGTGGGCCTCAACTCTAGAGCAAAATAGAGAGTCCAAAGAAGCGCGCTTCATTATTCAAAGTATGGGCCCGAATGAGGTATTTCAATTATTCGCATCATTAGAGGCTGCGATGCTAGAGCAGCAGAAGCATCAATCGGTTAAATACTATTTCAAGGTAGCCTCAGGACTCTGGAATGATTGGTGTGAATCAGAATCAGCACAAACGCTCGACAACAAAATGGGTAGTTTTGGTGGCCTAGGCCCTTCAGGGAAAAGAAACTGGATTGATGAGGAAGACAAACTAACTTGGTACAGAAATAGAACTTTAGCAGACGAAAAAACCGATTGCTTGATAGTCGTACTAGTGGGATTGAATCATGCAACAGATCAAGGAGGACTATCTGACTTCCACCAAGTCGACGAACGGCGACTATGGCTAGATATGGAAAGAAAGTTTACTCCGTGGTTGAGCGACCTTTTCACTCAGCTAGATATTAATGCCAGCGAACAGCAAATATCTAATTTTAATGAAGTATTAGTTCAACTGTTTGAGTTAAGACCTTTACAGCTTGCCAAACTCGCTCAATTTATAGAGACATCCTTAACCAAAGGTAACGAGTTTTACTCGTTCAACGATGTTGCTGAAACCTTTTTCAGAGAGTTGCCCTATTGGGGCCTTCCCCCTTTCTTGATCGATAGCGACCCAACAATCCTCGTCGGAAAAAACGGGCGTAGAGCACTAAAAAATGCTGAGATCTTTATATCTCACTCTCGCTACAAATCTGATGCTGGTAAAAAAAAGGACTGGGCGAAAATAGAAAACTGGTTTTTGAGTGACAACTTTGAGTTACCACAATCTTTAGAGCATGCCAAAGGAGAGTTTACGGTATCCGATTATCGAGATGCGCTACATAGATTTATTTTTAACGCAGATTCAGATGCCAAGGTAACTCTATTGTCTGTCGATTTTGTCCCTCTGCTTAACACATTAGGAGCCAAAGAAACTAAATCCCGAACAGCAAGAAAAACGATAAAGTCGTACAGCGGGTTAGCGTTCGAGTCGATTCTTCAAGGAACATATGATGCATTGATAAGCTTCAAGAAAGGCTGCGGCTCCTTGATGGCAGAACAACTATCAAAGGTGCAAATAGAAATCATTAGTTTCGAGCATGACTTTGTTGCGGATGAGGAGACTGGAGCCAACGCTCACGAGCTAGCTCATGTTTCTTTAATTGGTTGCTTAGGGGGCCTAGATACCATAGTTGAAAGTCTGGATTGCCGAGTTCCAGTAGATGATGAAGAAGCTTCAGCAGAAAGACAAGATTGGAACAATACACTACCTATAAGTTTGATCTTCGAGCCCGAAGAGATAGGTTACAAAGCTAGCCGCTCCCGCCCTAGAGTAAAGTTTAGAGTAACGGTAGCATCACACGAACCTGAACTGACAATTAGTCAGGAGTACTTTTGGCAAGTTCCTCCGACTCAACCCGAACGCGTGTTTGTTGAATACGCGCGTCGAGTGCTAAATCTCTGGCATAGCCAAAAGAATACGTACAGATTGCTACCAGCATTTAAGATTCCTTCAGTATTAATGACAGCTTTATACTATGCAGCTGACGAAGAAGAAGCTAACCGACTGATATCTCAAGCACTAACTGATATTCAGGTTTACAATCTTTTAGTTGATTTACCTACAAACAATATTTCAGAAGAACTCAATGCTTCGATAACACGCTTCATTTCTAATTACATTGAATGGTTATCTAAAGCTACGTCAAAAGGCTACTATTCCGCTGCGGATAGGGAAGTGGGAGCGTTATTAAGCTCCTATGTTTCACTTGCTGAACTAGCGTTGTCTAAAGAGGAGCTTGGCGGGCCAGAATTATTGAGACGTCTATACAAAGCATTCTTCATCATAGATCAGAGCTGCAATGCTGCTGACTCGTACGTGAATGCTGCTATAGCATGGGGCCTTTCACCAAGTGTACTAGAGCAATTGAAAGCTAAGCATCGATTTTTAGCTGATGGCTTTCCAGAGGTAATTGCAGAAATATCGTTAGATGGAGAACATCAGAGACTCTTCGAACGATTGTTAGACTTGTCAAAAGTACGCCGACCAATTTCGGCTTTGGTCAACGAAGAGAATCAGCTTTCTGCTGATATGAAATCATATGGATTGCTACATTATCTTGGGCCAGAGCCAAAATCGGAAATGAGCCTGGCGGTGCAAACTATGCTTCGCGAAACCGAAGATGACGACGAAGTGGCAGTTGCCGAAAGCATACGCCCTTGTCAAGAAACTAAAATTGTTTCTCGTGTCATAGAAGACTATCTTAAGTTACATCCGCATGCTAACGACGGTATCCGGATTCTTGCTGTAAATGTCAAAGACCTTCAAACCATTTTATCCGGTATTAACTATTTCTTATCCAACTACCTAAAAGAGTATAGCGCCGCTTCAAAACTCCCTCCTTTTCATCTCTCAGTGATGGTTTATACATCTGCCGCTTCGCCGATGGCTATGGAAAACAGATTAAGTGTTTGGCGAGAACAGTTACTCGAGAACTTTGGCGACCTAGATAGAGGGCTTCAAGTTACACTCGGGCACCAATACACAACTCAACAGCGCCTTGCAGAACAGTTAAAACTTGAAGAAAACGAGTATGATCTGGCGTTTCTCTTCCACTTTCTCAAAGAGGGGCTAGTGGGACGTGCCGATCCGGCTAAACCTTTCGAATTTCAGTTTGATAACTGCTCATTTTTCCCCATAGCTGAGTATCCTCGCCCGACAAGTATTGGTGACAAAAGTGTTCGTCAAAACTTAATAAGCAACCGGCGATTAAGAGTTCAAACCAGACACTCTGACATGTCAGCTAGACTTTGCTTTAGCGGCCATGAGGGGAGTGACTATGTGGTTTTTGGAAAGGTGGACATAAAGCCATGGAAAAAAACTCTAGACGCTCTACACGACAAAGGTTACTGGGTTGCATGTATCGATCCATACGTTGACAAAGCTCTACTCGCAGATAAAGACGGCAATCAAAGAAAGATGGTTGGTTTCGCTTCAGGGTTGGGTGGCTATGGAGAACTCAATCTAACCATCTCGACACAGAAAGACACTTTAAAGCAGCTTGCTAATGCGGTTTCTCAAAAGCTCAAAGGTCTGATTCGAGTAGATAGCTCGGACGATCTCGAATTCGTATCTGTCAGAGTGGTAGATGAAGCAGAGCAAATTGTCGGACTTTCCTCAATTCGCGCAGTAGTTGGGGAAGACGAGAGAATTCGAGAAGTGATTGGCTTTTCTGCAATTAGAAAGGCTTTGCGAATTCCTAAGGGACAAATGACTCAACTCATCCCATTAGACGACATGATGCATTGGTTTTCAGATGCTGAATCAAACAACCGACCGGATCTCCTGCAACTAACCCTAGAGCTTCGTGAAAACGAGATGCCCCTAATTCACGCGCATCTTATTGAGTGTAAACTAGCACTTGAAAATCCCGAGCATCTATCCAAAGCGATAACTCAAATTGAAGCGGGCATGAGTCACTTAACCAAGCTCCTTGCTCCGCATCGAAGAGATTTGAATAGTACCGATTTCGACCGGCGATACTGGTGGGCACAGTTACACAGAGCTCTAAGTTCCCGCTCGGAAGTTAATCTTCCAGATAGAGAGTGGCGTGAACTTGATTATGCTTTCGAAAATATCGCGGAGGGAAAATTCGAAATCCATTGGAGAAGTACAATTTTCACGTTTTGGACTAACAGAGAAGGCAATTCAGTAGACGTATCACAAATACTACTGTCTCCTGATGTAGTAAGACACCCATTTACAGTCGACGATAATTTTACTATCCAGCATGTCGCTATGGGCTACACTCCGCTGAAAGCTCTGCTCTCCGATCAAAATGTTTCACTCTCCATTTCTGGTAACGATGGGAAAATCGGATTACGCCCAGAACAGCAGAGATTGCCAACCTTCTGTGAAGGGGAAACAACAACTATTCAAACTCATACTAATGACTCTGACATAGCTTCAACCAGCCATAAAGATGACCTGAGTAATCAGGTAGGAGGCATCGTCGAATCAGAAGGTGATGAAGAAGAGTCAATTGTTAGTGGAGAGCTGTCCCAGTCGACGCCAGAGCCTGGAGCTAACAATATCTCGGAACAATCCGAGAACATACAATGTAGAAGCAACGAACAAGGAGCCCCCCATGCTCAAGCGACTACGCCAACCGAATCTGCGATCTCTCATGGCACAGAGGCAACCGTACAGGACCTTAATAAAGACACTTCTGTACCCGAGGTAAGTGTTTCCAGAGCGTCTGAGAGCGATGAACAAACGCACCTCAAAGAAACGTCTCATACTGAGGATGTCAAGGAAGCTCCTTCTCAGCAACTCGAATTCAACGTCCCGAATAAGATTCTCATCGGGCAACGGCGAAATGGAGACTCGGTTTATTGGTATTTTGGTCACCCCAAGCTAGCGAATAGGCATTTGCTAATTTTTGGTTCTTCTGGTTCTGGCAAAACCTATGGAATCCAATGTCTACTAGCAGAACTTGCCATTGCACAAGTTCGTTCATTCATAGTTGACTACACCAACGGATTTTTGCCCAACCAGGTTGAATCGGAATTTAAGATGGTAAGCAACCCAAAGGACCATTTCGTTCGGACCGACAAGCTTCCGCTCAATCCATTTAGAAAACAGCAACAATTTGTAGATCCGAGTTTACCCCCAATCGAAGAGACTAGCTTCGATGTAGCAAGTCGGATTACGAGTATTTTTACAAGCGTTTTCCCGAACATAGGAGATCAACAATCTGCTGCTTTGATAAGAACTCTTCAGGAAGGTTTAGACTCAGATGCAGGTTTCAATTTTGAAAAGCTGCTTGCACCATTGAGAGAAGCTAGCAAACAGGGAGAATCCTTGGCAAACAAGTTGCAACCTTTCGTAGATACCAAGCCGTTTAGTGATCAGTCAGACCAGGCGTGGGAGCAGATGCTAGCCACACCTAATCATTGGGTTCATGTTCTTCAACTTGCGACTCTAAATCGTGATATCCAAAAAATCATTACAGAATTTGCTCTGTGGGATTTATGGGATTTCGCACAAAATACGGGAAACAAAGATCGCCCCATCCCCATTGTGCTAGACGAGATTCAAAACCTAGACCATTCAAGTGATTCTCCAATAGATAAAATGCTAAGGGAAGGTCGAAAGTTTGGTTTGTCATTAATATTAGCGACTCAAACTACCAGCCAATTCAACCAAGAACAAAGGGACCGACTGTTCCAGGCTGGACACAAGCTATTCTTTAAGCCCGCATCGACCGAAGTGGATCGATTTGCGCAGATACTATCGCAATCAACACCAGGCACAAGCAAGTCTGAATGGATGCAGCGTTTAAACAAATTGGAAAAAGGGCAATGTTGGTCTTTGGGACCTGTCGAAAAATCGAATGGCACCATGGTAGAGGAGCCCGTATTGGTGTCCATAACCAGCCTTGAGCAACGCAATTTCTGAGGTCTGTAGGAGATGCAAAAACTGGGAAAACAGCTACCAACTAGCTTCGCGAAAGACTTTAAACCTGAAAGAAGACTAATCTCAAACTTACTGAAGTACGCTCTTTCCGAAAATTCTGGCGATAAACATGAAATTAGCGAAAAGACTGGTATTCCAACGGGAGTGAGCTCGGGAAAAGTTGAACCAACAATACACTACGCTTCGGGGATGGGGTTGGTCTATTCTTCTAAGCATCTGGACAAATGGGAACTTAGGTTAACTCCGTTGGGTAAAACTGTGCTCGAAGAGGATCCTTACTTAACAGAGAGTGTCACTTTATGGTTGATGCACTTAATGTTATGCAGGCCGTATAAGTCTTCCAAGGCTAATGAACCAAGTCAAGGGATTGCCGACCAATGGTTCGCACTATTTGCACTAGGAAAATTAAGGCTAGGTAATTGTTTCAGCTCTGGTGAATACGCTGAATTCTTATCGGAGAGACTTGGAAGTGGGTCAGATCGCGTGAGTATGGCCAATTTAATCTTAAGAAGCTATGAAGAGGAGAGTTGCCTGGGTTTGGTGAAGGCTTTGGAAAAGAGCACTGACATTACTCAATCTCATTATACTCTAGCAGCTGCACCTGATAACGAGGAACTTTACCCAGCACTTGCCGCCTATTTCATATTACTGTGGGATGAGTTTTTTGATTCTACGGAGCAACTGCATCTTGAAGAATTAATTAAGACTACATACTTATTCTCAACATTAAATTGGACCAAAGAGCAATCAAGCCGATGGCTTGACTGGTTAGCAGATCATGGCGTAGTGCAGCTAGACCGGCAAACTGGAGATACTTTAGTACTTCGGACGACGAGTACTTCAAAGGTATTGAAGAATATTTACAGTGAACTAATCTAAGAAGAAGATATGAAAGTTGAAAACATTGTCCGCTTTAACAACGAACTTTTCTTTGAAGGTGCAGTTCAACTAAGTTGGTTAGAGAAAAGGCCTGAACAAGCCCAAAAAGCCGCTGAGTCTTTTGTTTTTCATGGTCCAAAATATCATAGTGCCAACGCTGCTGAGTCTGAAGGTATCGATGGAAATTACCAACTTAAAGACACTTCTAGCTTCGTTAATGACTTACTAAGCTCTCTGATAAAGAGCCAACGAGGTTACGACGCAGTGCCCTACTCTTTGGTAGTAGCCGGATATGGCTCGGGAAAATCTCATTTAGCTGTAACTTGTGCCTCTATTCTATCCGCGCCACAGAGCGATACGTCAAAAAAAATCATTACTCAAATAAGTAATGCAGACGAGGCTATAGGCGAGAGAATAAAAGAAAAGCTTTGTGAACTACCTAAACCTGTTTTAGTACTACCACTAGATGGTATGGCTGGATTTCATTTAGGCAATGCGCTTAGCAAGTCCATTTTCAATCAGTTCCGTGCCCTTGGAGTTGACGCCGAACACATTCGAAGTCTATCTCCACGTTTCAAAACCGCTAGCCAATTCGTCGAACGAAATTACTCCATTCGCCAAGATAGCTTTGACAAGGTATTCAACGATAGAGACCAAGACTACATTTGCCAAAAATTAGAGGAACACGACGAGGCGACTTATGAAGCAGTTGACTTGATATACTCTGAAGCAAATGGCCAGTCGATTCCAATTGAAGGACAAGAGTCAGCCCAGGAATTAATAGATACATTGTGTAGTGTATATTGTGGCGATGACGGTCCTTTTTCAAATGTTGTAATTTTGTTCGATGAGTTTGGGCGATACTTAGAACATGCCGCCGATAAGCCTCACTTAGCCGGGGATGCTGCGTTACAGCAAATATTCCAAGGTATCCAAGATAATAGTGACAAAATACGCTTTATTGGCTTTATTCAGTACGAGCTAAAGACCTATCTCAAACGTTTTTCTGGAACAGGTCTCCGTCAATTACAGCGGTACATAACTCGATTTGACGCTGCCGAAAAATACTATCTTTCGACAAATCTAGAAACTATTTTCGCTCATATGATCTTAAAAGATGAGCGAGCATTAGAGGATACTTGGCTCAATACAAATGCCGCCAGACAATACGAGCAGTCCCACACTCGATTGTCCCTTTGCTTACCCAGTTTCTCTAGATTTCCAATGTGGGAGAACTCTTCAAGCTTTATTGAGGTCATCGGCCGGGGTTGCTGGCCGCTCCATCCCTTAGCAGTGTGGTTTCTTACCAGGCAAAAGGATGTTGTCCAGTCAAGATCCGCACTAACCTTTATCAAAGAAACTATTGCGAGAATTGCTGAGCAACCTGCTCAAAATAACGGCCGAATAAAGCAAATAAGCACTGCAGACCTTGTTCTCAGAAGTATGCTTTCAGAACTTGTTGCGGCCGAAAGACAAGTTGGTGGTTCAGTCGCGGAAACCTTACAAAGCCTAATCGAAAAATTTAAAGGACATTTAGACGAATCTCAGCAACTTGTTCTAGCTTCGGTAGCAGCGTTAGAAAAAATGCGTATCGGCAAGCAGGAAGAGTCTATCGCAAACGCAATGATTTGTGAGGCATCTGCCCTCGATGAAACGGCAGTAAATAGTAGCTTAGAGGTACTTTCAGAGCTCGGAGCTTTAGAATGGAATAGAGATTTGGGGCAGTACGAGCTCCTAACTGAGGGTGCCAGTAGAGGGCAGTTTCAGCAGTGGCTGAGAAAGCTCCAACACAGCTTCGACTCTTCTGAAACTCGAAGATTGTTTATGCGTCGAGCGACTAGGGAAACTGCGTTAGCAAGTATAGAAACTGAATTTGCCCTAATGAATCAGATTTCTACTCCTGATTGGGTGTTCGAAGCATCAAGCGCGCATTTAGACAATCTGAAGAATAGCATTGAGCAAGCATTTAAAGAGTGGTCAGAGGCTCATCTTCCAACGGATCCAAAGGGAAAAGCAATCTACCTTTACATTGATTCCGGTTGTGATTTAGAAACACTAGAACAACGAATCAGAGAGTATTTTGCCAAACAACTGGTTAAGTATGGCGTTGCTAAAGCCCCCATTTGGGTAATTGGAATTAGCGACGCGCAGTCGACGATAATGGAGCACTTAGTAAAGTTACATATTTTTGAAGAGCAAATTTCGGAGGCGGACAAGGAGCGATACCGACGATTCATTCCGGATGAACTTAGACGATGTAACGATGGTCTAGATGCTTCTCTCAAGCAAGCTCTAAAAGAACGGCTCTACTGGGTGGCAGGAGTAGAAGATCTAAAAGAGAAGCGACTCAAGAAGGTAGGAACGGAAGTATTTGGGCACATCTACACTAGTCCACTAGCATTTCCTTTCGATGGATTTGCTACCAAAAACAATACGGCAAAAGCGGACTGTGCTCAGCTTATGCGCGGCTTAATAACCCGGCAAGTAGACGGAAGCTGGGTGCAAGCGCAACGCAAGTCATTGCATAATCGAGTTAATAACTTGTTAGCTTTGGCCTGGGGAAGCCTCCTTAGCAGCGGAAAAGTCGTGCCTCCTAGAGAGACTTTAACAAAAGCTGTATTTACAGAGTTAGTTGAGGAGCATAAAAACGAGCCTCAAACCACTTTAAAAGCTAGCTACAGAAAACTAATACATCCGCCCTATGGGATGACTTCCGCTTCTGCGGGTGTACTAATTTCATTACTTATATCGCTAGATTTACCTCCTAGACGTATCGAATTTGATGGCGAACTAATTTCTTCCGCTGATTGGGTAAATACAGTATTCAAAGGGAAATCTAACGAACTTCAAGAGTCTGTATTGGCCCGCACAAAAATCAGGTTTCTTTCAGAGAATAGCGAAACTATCTGGAGCGGACTTCTTGAAAGGTGGGACTCCAGCGAAAAATATACCGAACTAGTAAGCTTTAAGAAAGACGCAGACTCATTGGACAAATCTGAGCCGGTTCCAGAACACCTTGAGGGTATGTATAGGTATTTGTCCGATCGTAGCCTAAATGCCAGTTCAGAATTGACAACTCAGCGAGCGAATATCGACAAGTATGAACGTTCCTTAGAAAAGGCAGCTCGCACTCAAAGTGTTTCTCACTCATTGTCTATTGCATCGAGCCTTTTAAAACTGAGTAGACAGTTTGAAGATAGTGAGGTCTGGCCTTCTGAATACTTAGACGAATGTAACGAGCTTATGAGATTTGCAGTTACATTGTTCTCAGATAAGCTGGCCGACTGGATTCCTACGCAAACATGCCATAGCTATGCGAATTTAAGCAAGTACCGCCGCGAAACCGAATCCTACATATCGGCTCTGAAGTCGTTAGGCTACGAGAAACAGGCTGCGATTTTAAAGGGCCAAATGACAAGCTCGATTCATAGAATCGAAAAACTGCAAAAGCACAAGCTGACTTTAGACGAAGCTGAAGACTACCCTCGCCAACCAAAACCTAGCACCAGCACTCCGGTTCGAGAGCTTCGAGACGAGGTCTCGAAAGGTGACGAATTAATTGAGGCCATTAAAGCCGCAACCGACGCATTAACAGAAGCTGAAATAGATGCACACGTTAAAGCAATTAGTGCCCGGCAAGAACTGCTAAGAAAAGAGGATGCAGAAAGAAGGAAGTCACTTGGTGAGCTCTACACAATTCCATCAAGTGAACAAGGTGTGAGAGAGGCACTGCTCAAAGCCAAGCACTTGCGACAAGTATTCTTGGATACTCGTGACGAGCAAGAAATTAGTGAGATCGTATTTCAACTAGAGTACATGATCAATGATTTCGCTTCTTGGCCAGTAGAGGGTGTAAGCGCAACGCGTTTAGCAGAGCTACTATTAAACCAGAGTGCTCAGCAAGCAAAAGCCTATTTAGAATTACTTGACGAAAAAGATATTGAAGCCTTATGGCTAGAAAATATATATGAAATTGTAGCTAGTCAGCGAATAGAATCTGCTTTTCAGCAGTCGCACTCTTGGACCAACACCCGAATAATCGATAGCGACAAGATAGCGAGTCTTCCGTTGAGTAAGTGTGAGGAATTAATCGAGGAGTTTAGTAGCGTTCCTGTATTTATTTCAGAAGAGGATAAGAGCAAAATAGATGACTGTCTCACACAGGTAAGCTCTAGGGCAACGAATCTAAAAAATGCTTTAATGAGACTAAAAGTTAAGGAGTGGGTTGAGTCTGCAAGCAAGTCAATTGATATTGATAGACTAACCCCTCATGAAGCAAAAGGCATTTTGGCTAAACTAGCTTCGCCTCCATTCCCCTTAAATGCTGAAGAAATGCAGACGATCGAAGCTATGGAAAGTACTCTGCAAAGCTATCTAGATCAGGTGTCTCTAGACGATATTCTAGAAAGGATTAATAAATTACCAATCGAAAAGAGAAAAGAGATACTAAACACTCTAGAAAGATCTTTTCAAAACACTTAGTTGTAGTAACGCTTTTGATTTTAATTTAAGCTTACCTGACTAACACAGTTCGCTATCTCAGAACTGACAGGTAAGCTTCAATATCGTCCGGCTGTTAAAGACCAGTAACCAGTAGTGTTTATTTATAACAAGTGATACAAGCCCCCCCGCCTTCCTGTTGGTCATAAATTTCGTCCATGTGATCTCTATCGATATCCAGTGTATTTACTTGGAGCACGTTAATTCGTTTTCTTTTGAGAAACCGCTCTTTCTTTCTTTGATGTTCTTTCTTGATTTGCTCAACACGCTCAGGTGCTTCTAAAGAAGAAAGCGGTGTATCTTTTCCGAGCCAATAGAAAACTCCATCATCCCGACCATCTTCAGCAGTCTTCTCGTATCTCTTCGCCTCTTCAAAAGCTTCTGGATATCGCTCTTTGAGTCTTACCCACTCAATCTTTCTTTGATAAAAGCAGAAAGTGCATCCGCTTCTCGAACGCCACTCATAATAACCGGGTAGCCCTTTGGCCTGGGCTGAATTAGGATTACTTTTTGCTTCTTCAGTATCCGAAAACAAATCAGCCTGCTGAAGAATTTCTTTTACGCCTTGTAAGTCAATACTATCTTCTCGAAACGGCATACGAACCTTTATTTTCTTGTTTGCAGTGACTTGATAGCCCTCTCGGTAAGGCTCATCGGAGCGGATACCTACGTAGGTAATCACTTCATACCCATCATCTAAATAGGACTGCACCCATTTCTCAAATGGAACCAGCTTCATTTGAATAGTGCACCAGCGGCTTTGAGGTGAAGGAAGAAAATTATTATGTTGTTTCAACCAGTAGTCGAAATCTTTCTTCTCTCTGTTCGAACGACTAATTTCCTCGTAAGGGTCTATGATCTTTTTACCTATATATCCCTCGAGTCTGTTAACAAACTCTATGACCTCAGGAAGTTCTTTACCAGTATCAGTAAAGTAGTATGTCATATCTATTTCTGGGTGTTTATCACGCATATAAATAGCTAATGCAGCGCTATCTTTCCCACCCGACAGACCAAGAACATGAAGTTGTTTGCCGTTAGCTGTCATTCTTTACTCCCCAAATAAGATCAAACTGTTTTTGCAGAATTACTGTCTGTTCTTCTTCCGTATACTTAGATAGTAGATTGCCTATCTGCTGATTTACTATAGAGTGATTTTTACCTTCAAACTTCGAACTATCAAAACTGGTTCGATTGGCAAAATAGCTTGCCTGCCTGAATCGCTCTGCATATTTTACTAGTTCAGAGTTTGCCTTTTCTACTGAGGAATCTGTCCAATTTCTTTCTGCTTTACCAGATAAAAAGGATATTATTGACGAAACCCACTCCAACTCATTACTTTTCTTCCACTCAGTTAGCCTTCGAGCGAAAGTTTTTAGCGACGAGTCCGCAGTATAGTTCTCAACCTTTTGAGCGTTTTCGATCTGTTGTTCGTCAAGACTACCGAGAGAATCTTCTACCTCTTTTAAGAACCTTTGTAACAATTGTTTGTGTGTCCTCCTTAGCTCACCAACTATTTCCCTGACTTCTTCGACAACTTGCTCTCTTGCTTCAACTTCGAAAATATCCGGTAAATCTTCCAACAAAAACTTATTCGGATCACTTGCTCTCGAAGCTAGGGCTCTAAAACTTTTAGCATTGTCTGTAAGTGTTACGGTATGTTTCGTGTAAGGCGATAGCATAGACAAAAATCTTACATAGTTTTGTGCAACTGTAAGTGGATTATTCTCTTGACTATCGCTTTCGATGAGTCTATCCAAGGCATTGAAATAAATACTTAATTCTGGGTTTGATTCAAAATATCGAACAGCTACCTGCTCAGGAGAACGAGCGACTTTAACTGCGAATTCTTCATCCGGTTCCGTTATGAAAACGAATTCCCCAGTTACGTCCTTATCATAGAAAGCAAGACAATCTACATTAGAAATAGCAAATGCTAACAACCAAATAGGAGTAACGCCTGCCGAAATTCCAAATGGAGCTGAGCCCCAAAGGTTTTTAATCTCCTTGAGAGTAACAACTCTTTCCTTTTGGGAGACAACCAAATTAAGGGCCGATTTCCACGCATATGACAGTGGACTGCCTTTCGGAGGAACTTGAAAACCAAAGTCACTCCCACCGTCGAGTTTATTGTGTAGCCCCATCTGCTTAAGACAGGTCTGGTACATCGAGTATTCAGGAGGGGTTTTATCAATTCCCAGCCTATCTTTCGTCGCATATTTTAGATAAGTTGTGTTATCTTTATCAGAGCATTTATAGGAACCAACCATACGGTGCATGAGCTTGTTTCTAGCCGCTATTGCCGTACCCGAAGGTTTCACTCGGTTAATAAGTTCATTCCTAAGAATCGGAGAGTGTTTATACTTCTCACTTGCAAGATCACTTGCAAGTCTTGACAAAGAAGCAGCGCTAAACAATTCTCCTCTGCAAAACCAGCTAGCTTCTTCGAACATTCGTTCAACGAGTTTATCCAACTCTAATTTCAACACTCCCGAGCGTGTTTCTATTTCTCTTCGAGCAATTCTATCATGCTGAACGTTAGCGTTTTGCTCAGAAATAAACTTGAGTCCAAGCAATTCGTTTATGCAATGAATCAGCTCTTCTAGCAATACTTCACAAGAACCAAAGACCAGTCCTGTATTGCTGATAGAGTGTTTCCTTGCACAACCTTTTGTTAGCAGCACAAATGCGGAAAACTGAGATGAGTTGAGGCTGTATGACTTGTTGAACGTTCTTTCGTCAAAAATATCTGTCTCGATGATCCTAGCCACCCACCTTAACGATCCGGTTTCATGGTAGTGTCGTTTCGCAATAACTTGCTCATGATGTTCCTTGAGGTATGCTTTCCACCCTTCACTATCTAAGTGTTTATTGCGGAACAACTCAAGTTCCTCATCTATATCTACATCGCTACCTTCAAATACCGCATACGAATTAACATGCCCTCTAAAGATCAAAATTTTCGCATCAACCAGTGCTTTTAGTTCTAAATCTAAATCTTGTTCTTCGATTGGTTTGTCAAATGAATGAATTAACAGGCTCTTAGAAGGATAGAGTCCTGAGCGTCGCCCAAATACATTCAATAAAGCTATTGTTTTGACTAACCTCACAGCAGAGTATCCGAAGCGTAATTCTGCTCTTTCAACTGCATCTTTAGCTTCTGCCCAGACTCTTGCATCAGGAGAAGACATAATTAAATGATCTAAATTGCTAGATAAATAATCGAAAAGATCAGATAGCAAATAAAGGTGCTGCTCTTCAGAGCTCGTGTGCTTTAAAAAGTCCTGAAAGCCCTTCGACTCAGAAGAGCTCAAAAAGCTGAATGTACTGCGCTCGTTCTGGCTAAACCTTCTTTTGGATATAGGCCCTAAAAGTAATGCTGATAATGGATGCAAAGGCAAGCAATGGAAGAGCTTCTCAGCGATTTTCAAGTTAGAGGTCAAAGCTACGCGCTCGCAACAATCTAAGACACTTTTCACCACAGAGTTTTGAGCTTTGTACGCCTCTGATTTTACGATGCTATTTCCAAGTAGCGTAACCGTTTCGTCCTCAGATACATTAAATAGCAGGTCTGTGTATCTACCTTGAACTTTTGCCCAGCTGTCTCTAACCTTTTGTGTTTGCCCTTGTGCATATTCACTAAATGCCTGATGCAAAAAGCCAACGATCATGGTTGGAAACGGTAGACGTTCGACACACTCAGCAATTTCTTGAAACAGTTGAAGATCGAAGTTCTTGGTGTTAAGGAAGTCTAGCGATTTACCCATCTCATCCAAGAGTATTAAAGTGCCGCTATAGCCACTTTTCTCAACCAACGAATTTAAAAGCTTTATCGCTTTTAACAGCTCTTTTGTTGAATTCGGAGTCGAAATGTCAGAAAGTACGATATGCTCTCTTTTCGCATCTTCCGCGACAGCCCGCCATATCGCAGATATAGGGTCTTCGAAATCGCATACACATTTAACAACAAACCATCCACGACCAACAGGAAGCGCGGAATTAAACCTTTCCCAGAAGTTCTTTCCAACTATCCTTTTTGCGGTGCTTGATACCTTTTCCTGACTGGACAATAAGCCAGCTAGAAGCAACGCTATTGTTGATTTACCTGAGCCGTAAGGACCAGTAACTGTAAATGCTCGACGGCTTGCCTGAGAATAGTTGTCGATCAAAGTATTTAAGCAATGTTCAGCTGTACCGTGAAATACTAAGCCGTTAAAAAACTTTCCCTCTTGGTCAAGGTCTGAGTCTATTCGAGTGGAACGCTGATAGCGAACGTTAACTGAAATCAGATTGGATAATGCAGTCATAGTAGTTACTTACGAGCCTTGGAAAGAATTTTATCTAATACCATCTGAATTTTTACAGGAGAAAAAGCTTCTTTATCAGCAACCTGTATTTGTCGGAGACCTTGCGTATCCGTCCAGCCAACTCCATGTGCTGTGCGTTCTTCGACCATGGAGAGACGCTGCTCGAGCTCAGACTGAGACAATCTGAATACCCTGGCTGGGCTCCCTGGGCTGGTAAGAAAGTGGTCAAATGAAATCGTTGAAGCGGCTTCAGGTTCACTAAAGACTTTGGACAAGTATTCCAAAGTGGCAAACAAAAACACGTCGTCACTAAGACTATGCCGATACTCGAGCTCACATATGAAAGTACTGCGATCCAGAGGCTTGATTAGGCCAAGTTCAGTAAGAGGAGATAAAAATGAATCTTCTGAAGCTTTTCTTTGAAGCGGCTTTGAGAAAGTCTGAAACAATACTGCAATGTCTTTTTTCAACGACCCATCGCTCGGAAGTTTAACAAGAGAACCTTTTTCAGCGTTCTCCAAAAAGTGTTCTTTGTCCCAGAGTTGTTTCATAAACTCCAGATACGACTCTTTAGAAACCTGCAAGCCATTGTAATAGCTAAAGAAAACCCTAAAAGAATTTAGCTCAGTATAATTTTTGCACAACTCCCAATGTAAAAGCCAAATAGATGACAAAGATTCTAAATAAGGATCTACGTCATGAATTTGTTTGTAATTCGAATTTACAACATTGGCATTAGCCTGCTTCGCCCAATATTTGATGGCGTCGACCATATTTTTACCGACCCCCCATCGAACCATAAGATCTTCCCGCGAAGCTTTAGTACTCGTTTTTGAACAGGCTTCATCGCCTTCGAGAGGCAGCGTCTCTGCAGTATCAACATACTTATAAAGCCAACCGTATCTGAGCGGAAACGTCTGATGTCCTGAAAATCGACCTTTAAACTCTTCCAAAATTTAGCGCCTGCCTTGCGATGCAGCCTCATTGAGCCCTACATGTTAGGCTCTCAAAGACTACTTAGAATCAAAATAATCAGACATTGTAATATGAATTCGACATAAACACATCCGCCTACTCCTCCAATTTAGATAGAGGTAGTCGCCTTCCAGGGCGGCTTTAATCTCGTCCACATATCACATGCGATAGTATCCAGTCACTCATAGCTTAGGCTAGATTGTATCACTCGCTATTTCATTCTTTGGACTGCGCTAGAAAGGAACTCCATGTTCTCGCACCAAGCAAGCCCAGCTCTTCGTATAGCAAAAAACCGAAGCAAAAATGCTTCGGCTTTTCAATTCGCTAGTAGCTAGATTCCCTCTTCCGTGAGAATGACACCTAAGAGTGTCGTGGGAACAACTGCCTGAGATTTCGTTGGATGACGGTGCAGCCCGCCAAACTCCCTACTCAACAATATCCATCTCTTCAATCAGGTTAGTCGCACCGTCAACGTACTCCATCACCCACAGCATGTACTTCACGTCCACGTGGATTGAGCGGTTAAGCTCAGGGTCGTAATCCCAATCGCCAATGATTGACTCGTACACGCCATCAAACGCCAGGCCAACAAACTCCGCCTTGTCATTCAGGGTTGGCGAACCTGAGTTACCACCAGTGATGTCCAACGTACCCAGATAGTTAACCGGCACTGAGTTCAGCTCTTTGCTGACGTACGGGCCGTATTGCTTGGCTTTAATCAGGTCCAGTTGCTTTTGTGGCGAGTCAAACTCACCTTCGCCGGTGTACTTTTGGATGATGCCGTTTAGGGTAGTGAACGGCAGCATGGTCGCACCATCGTGCGGGCTGTAGCCTTTCACGTTACCGTAGGTCACACGAAGCGTTGAGTTCGCATCTGCGTATACCGGCAGATTGTTGTCTTTGTAGTAAGCAATCAGGGCTTCCATGAACTTAGGACGGTAGGCCTGAATGTTACCCGACAGCTCTTCACCCGCTTCTTCCATGGCTTTGCGCTCGGCGTAAGTGGCTACGGCTAGCTGGATGAATGGGTCTTTGCTCTTCTCAAAGTCTGCAGTGGATTTCTCCATCCAGGCTTTGCGTGCTTCAAAGCTACCTAGCTCGCTCTTGGCGTACATCTTGTCCAATTGCTTGTCTAGCTTGGCTTCGTTCAGACCTTTGTTTAGGCCAAAGAACTTGTCCATAGACGCTAGGCGTTGGTCTTGTGGCAATGCTGCGTATTGGGTCAGCAAGTGCTTGAAGAACGCCTTGTCGATGTCCGCCACGTAGCGACGCTCAACGCGCTTAAGACCTTGCTCGAAGCGAGCCATGTCGCGCTCTTGGTAACCGCGCTTACGATCCGCATCGGCCTTAGTTTTTTCAATCGACAAGCGATACAGACGCTCAGCGGCTGATTTTAGCGACAAGTAACCCATGTAGCTCAGGTACAAATCGCGCTCTTGGGTGGCCATGTCTTGCTTAATCAGGTCGTTAAGCCCATTCAGCGCATTGCCGTAGCGAGCCAAGCGATCTTCATCCGCACTAATCCACTTCGCCAAGTTAGCTTCTAGCTCGGTTTTCTTAGCTTGTAGGTTGCCCTTGTTGTAGCTTTCAATCATCGAGCCAAAGTTCTTGGCGTAGTTGGCCAAGCCAGCGCGAGTTGAGGCGTAGGCTAGCGCTTCGTCTGAGCCAGGCTCGGTGCGAGTGTCGATGATGTTAATCAGGTCTTCGCGCAGCACCTTGGCGTTTGGATACGACCAGTTAAAGGTGTTGTCCACTTCAAGGCCGGTGCGATAGCGGTTGGTGCGACCTGGGTAGCCTAGAACCATTAAGAAGTCGCCGTCTTTTACCGAGGCTTTGCTTACTTTCAAGTGATGCTTAGGCTCGTATGGCACGTTGTCTTCTGAGTAGTCCGCTGGTTGGCCGTCTTTGCCTACGTAGGCGCGATAGAAGCCGTAGTCACCGGTGTGACGAGGCCACATCCAGTTATCGGTATCACCACCGAACTTACCAATGCTTGAAGCTGGCGCGTGTACCAAACGCACGTCGCGAATGGTCAGTTGTTTGAATAGGAAGTACTCAAGGCCACCGTGGAAGTTAACCACAGAGCAACGGTAGCGGTCATCGCTTTCACACTCGGCTACCAAGGCTTTCGAGTTCTTGTCGACCGCGTCGTAGCGCTCAGAGCCGCTCATGCCATCAACGATGCCGGCAGTGACTTTGTCGGTTACTTCGGTGATTTCTTCGGTGACGTAAATGCGGCTACCCGGTGCCGCTGGCAACTCTTCGCTGTAGTTTTTAGCCAAGAAGCCGTTTTTCAGCAGGTTGTTGTCTTCGGTCGAGTTGTAGGAAATCGAGCCATAAACACAGTGGTGGTTGGACGCCACCAAACCTTTGTCGGACAAGAAAGACGCGGTACAGCCACCAAGAGAAACGATGGCGCCCATTGGGAAGCCGGTCAGATCGGTCAGGTCTTTCGGGTCTAGTTTAAGACCAGCGTCTTTTAGCTTGTCGGCAATACCCGGCAGTTGATGCGGTTGCCACATGCCTTCGTCGGCTTGTACCTCTCCACTGATTGTGCCACTAAGCGCAAGTCCTGCACCTAGGGCAAGAGCAAGTACGGAAGGTTTTTTCATTGAAATCTGCCTTTTCAATTGGATTGTTTTTTTAGTGCAGGCAGTATGCGTGAATTTTAATAAAGTGTAAAACTGGGAATGTTTCAGGGTATTACGCCACCAAAAAGGCGTTGATATGACTCATAAATTGACCACTTACCCCCAGATTTAACAAAACTGCACACAGGGGACTGTCCCCTATTTTTGGGGTTGCGCTAAGTGGTTGGGATTTATAGGGAATTGTATCCACAGGCGAAAATACCTGTGGATACTGGTTCTAAAGGGTGAGACTAGATTTGTTCGGCGCGTTCTGCGCGTAGCTTGGCGAATTTCTCGGCCAGCTCGTTGCGGATATTCTCAAGCTCGATGCGAGCGTAACGGTACTCGACGAAGTCGTGCACATTGGTACCCAGGGTTAGCTTGAACAGGTTAACTGCGTTTTTGTAGTTGCCCTTGGCTTGCTCGAGTTTACCCAAGTAGAAATAGGCCTCGCACATGCGCTCGGCAAACTGATTGGGGTAAGTTAGGTCTTTCTTGGCCAAGGTAAACAGCTCGTCGGTGTTAATTTTACCCAGCACCCGATCCACAATTGCTGCATCCCACTTGTTAGTATCTAGCGCTTTGCGGTTCTCGATAAGATTCGCCATCGCCGCCGCTTCGTCTTTCTTCGACTCTGCGAGGTACAACCACAGCGCGCGATAACCATCGGCCGGTTGGAATTCTAAGAACTTGGTCATGTCTTCAACCGACAGGTCGACACGGTCGGCGTAGTACAGCGCTATGCCTCGATTGAGATAGGCGTAGTCGTACTCAGGCGCCAACTCCAATACCGCATCAAAGGCTTCAAAGGCCGAGCTAAATTCACGGTCTTGAGTGAAGTAGATGCCGATAAAGTTATAAGCGTCCGCCAAGTCAGGGGCAATTTTGACCACTTGGTGGAAGTCCAGGCGCGCCATGGTACGCAGGCCTAAACGGTCATACAGCACGCCGCGCTCGTACATAAAGCGCACACGCTGGTTTTGGTCCAGTTCGTCGGAGTGCAGCATTTCGTTGAGGCGAGCCAGCTGCAGCTCGTTTTTGTAATTGATGCTAGCGGGAACCACTAAAGGCAGCAGACGATCTTCATCGTTTTGCGTTGTCGAAGAGGTGGCGGCGCAGCCGCTAATAGCCAGCGCTACAAGAGCAGCGCTCAAGCCTTTGTAAAAGCTCATATTTGTTCTCAATTGTCGCCAAGGACCGAAGGAAACTCAGGTGCAAAGTCTGATAGTAGCAAAAAGGGAAGCCCATGGGCTCCCCTTTTTTTCAGACAGTCGCTTTAGTCGCGAGTTCCATGAAATTACTCGGCTTTAGCAGCCACTTCTTTCATAGATAGACGGATGCGGCCTTGACGGTCAACTTCCATCACTTTCACGTCGACTTCCTGACCCACTTCTAGGTGATCAGATACTGCCGATACGCGCTCTTCAGCGATTTGCGAGATGTGTACCAGACCGTCTTTACCCGGCAGGATGTTCACAAACGCACCGAAGTCTACGATACGAGCCACTTTACCTTTGTAGATGTTACCCACTTCTACGTCGGCAGTGATGGCTTCGATCTTAGATACCGCCAAGCGAGACGCGTCGCCGTCGGTAGAAGCAATCTTAACAGTACCGTCGTCATCGATTTCGATGGTGGTGCCGGTCTCTTCGGTCAGAGCACGGATGTTGGCGCCGCCTTTACCGATAACGTCACGGATCTTGTCAGGGTTGATCTTGATGGTGGTGATGCGAGGTGCGTGGTCAGACAATTCTTCACGAGCACCGTCAATTGCGCTATCCATAACGTTTAGGATGTGGATACGCGCACCGTAGGCTTGGTTCAGAGCGATCTGCATGATCTCCTGAGTAATACCTTCGATCTTGATGTCCATCTGTAGCGCGGTGATACCGTCACGGGTACCGGCTACTTTAAAGTCCATGTCGCCCAAGTGGTCTTCGTCGCCTAGGATGTCAGAAAGAACAACGAAATCGTCGCCTTCTTTAACCAGACCCATAGCGATACCCGCTACAGAAGCCTTAATTGGCACACCAGCGTCCATCAGAGCCAGTGAAGAGCCACACACAGAAGCCATAGAAGAAGAACCGTTAGATTCGGTGATTTCCGATACCAGACGTACTGTGTACGGGAATTCTTCGATGCTTGGCATAACCGCTTGGATACCGCGCTTAGCTAGCTTACCGTGGCCGATTTCACGACGCTTAGGTGAGCCCATCATGCCAGTTTCACCCACACAATATGGAGGGAAGTTGTAGTGCAGCATGAAGCGAGAAGTGCGCTCGCCAGTGATTGAGTCAATCATCTGTGCGTCACGCTCGGTACCTAGAGTCGCAGTTACTAGCGCCTGAGTTTCACCGCGGGTGAACAGTGCTGAACCGTGAGTACGTGGTAGAACGCCAGCCAATACAGACAGAGCGCGAACCATGTCAGGCGAGCGACCGTCGATGCGTGGCTCACCAGCAACAACGCGGGTACGTACCACTTGTTTTTCTAGCGAGCTTAGCGCGCCAGAGATTTCGCCAGCGTCCAGAGTCTCGTCAGCAGCGGTCAACGCTTCGATAGCAGCGGCTTTTACTTCGCCAACACGCTCGTAGCGCTCAGACTTGGTGCTAATGGTGTAAGCGTCTTTCAGGCCTTGCTCGGCTTGTGCTTTAACCTTGGCAGCTAGGTCTTCGTTCTTAGCAGGAGCAGTCCAGTCCCAACGTGGCTTACCAGCTTCAGCAGCAAACTCGCTGATAGCATTGATTACTTTGCGCCCTTGCTCGTGACCGTAAACAACCGCACCTAGCATCACGTCTTCAGGCAGACGCTCAGCTTCTGACTCAACCATCAATACCGCACTGTCGGTACCAGCAACCACTAGATCCAGCTTAGAAACTGCTAAGGCGTCAGCCGACGGGTTTAGGACGTATTCGCCGTTGTCATAACCAACGCGAGCGGCGCCGATTGGACCATTGAATGGGATACCAGAGATAGACAGCGCTGCAGAAGTACCAATCATAGATACGATGTCAGGCTGGATTTGTGGGTCAACCGATACCACGGTGATAACCACTTGAACTTCGTTTTTGAAACCGTCAGGGAATAGAGGACGGATAGGACGGTCGATCAGACGAGCGATCAGAGTTTCTTCTTCACCCGGACGGCCTTCACGCTTGAAGAAACCACCTGGGATTTTACCGGCCGCGTAGGCCTTCTCTTGATAGTTAACGGTTAGCGGGAAGAAACCTTTAGTCGGATCGGCTTCCTTTTTGCCCACTACAGTGACCAACACTGTAGTGTCTCCCATACTTGCAAGTACTGCTGCATCGGCTTGGCGTGCCATCACGCCGGTTTCTAGGGTTACTGTATGCGAGCCGTACTCAAAACTTTTTACGATTGGATTCACTTTACCAATTCCTTCATCAACTTATTTCTTAAAAATTCGTGGCATAGTATACGCTAACCACCTTGAAAAGATAGTGACAGCCAAAAAAAGCGCCTCGCTTATTAGACGAGGCGCAACTGGTTAGATACCTATGGGAAATCGGTAGTTAGAGGCTAGATTCGTCGCTGGTTTTCAGAGCAAAACACGCCGCTACGGCCAAAATAGCCACCAGCCAGCTCAACCAACTGACGCTCATTGAGCTGGTCAAGCTTTCGGCTACGCCAGTTTGTGAAACGCCTAGGTATTTAGGCATGGCTAGGGTTAGCGCTTCGCTCAGACGGCTCAAGCTGCCGCTTAGCAATGTCGCCCACTGCCCTAACGGCAGCCAAAATAGCGCAGAAAAACAGCTAATTAGCGCAATTGTCGCCATACCCCAGCGGGTGGTTTGCTGGCGCACTTGAATGCGGGTCACCACACGTTGGCTAAAGCCGTGGTCTTCAATCGGCGCTAGCTCTTGGCTGAGTAACTGGTCTAGCTCTTTCATAACGCTCTCTCTTAACGCTCTCTCTTAACGCTCTCGTTTCGCACCGGTTTGGGCGCGGAGTTTAGGGCTGTCACAAGCCCTATCTGGTGTTCGGTTCGTTGCCGTATTGCTGGCCTTATCTCATGTCATATCGGCTTTGTGCAGGCCTTTCTAGCTGCTAGGTTTCTCACCGAGTTACAGGTCATGTTACCTGCCAGGTTTTCGCCGTGTTAATGGCCCTTTCGACTAGCCTCTGGGCTGTTTCAAGCAACACTGTCCACTGCTATACGCACCTTTTGCTGCAACAGTTCAGTCAATCGAGTTTTTGCTCGAGTGATGTGACTCTTTACACTGCCCAGAGGCATCTCTAACTGATTGCTGATTTCGCTATGGCTATAGCCAAAGGCGAAGTGCAAGGTCAAACAGGCGCGCTGTTCCGTAGATAACTGGGTCATGGCTCGCTCGAGATCTCGTGTGGCCTCAGCGCCCGCCATGCCACCATCGCTACTTGGGCTGTCTTGAGTATTAGACACACTCTGCTCGTCAAAAGGTTGCAACGGCTTTTGCTGTCGCAGCTTGTTCAAGTACTCAAAGTAGGCAATCTTAAACAGCCAGTCTTGCAAACTGCCCTCGCCTCGAAAGCTGGCTAACTTGTCGAAGGCCTTTATCAGAGTGTCTTGGGCCAGGTCATCGGCATCGGCCCATTGGTTTTTACACAAACGCCGACAGTATTGGCGCAACGCCTGCTGATAGTGTTTGGCCAGTACGCCAAAGGCCTTGGCATCGCGTCCATTAGCGGCCAAGGCAATCCATTGCGCTTCGTTGTCCAGTGGCGTAACAGCCATTGTCGATAACTAGTCCTGTGCTTTACGAGAGCGCAGCCAGTACAAAATCAGATAAGCCAGACCAATCGCTAGAGGGAACATGGCAATCATGGCCAGCTCTTTGGCCTCAGCGCCATACATACCGAAGATGTACAGTGCTACCGCCATGAATACGGACAACAGACCGCGAAACAAATCGCCCATGCCGTCGTTCTTTTTGGTAGTGGCTAGCTGCTCTAGCAGTTCCGGCGATAACGCCTGCCCCGCTTCAATCAGCTTTTGAATGGTCTTATGCTGCTCCGCTTTGGCCTTAGCAGAGAAGTGAAAGTATCCCCAAATCACTGTGGTGATACAGATAAATAAGATGATAGGTACGAGTTCGATTTGCATCCGTTGTTTTCCTTTTTAGCAACTTACTTACCTAGACACAGTAAGCTTGCCATTTGGATGCACTAGCAGGCAAAAAAGTTTTGGGTGGGCGATTCTAGCTCCCCGACGCCGTCGTTCCCCACTTCACGCCCCGCTTGTCATTCCCAACTCCTCCCTTGTCATTCCCAACTCCCACCTTGTCATTCCAAACTCCCAGCTTGTCATTCCCAACTTGATTGGGAATCTAGCCAGTTGCTACTCGCTGTTGGGTAGATCCCCAGTCAAGCTGAGGATGACAGCAGTAGCAAACTGAGGATGACAGCAGTAGCAAATTGCGTACAACAACCACAAAAAAGCGGCCTTAAAGACCGCCTCAAACAAAGTAACTTTAGTTGCCTTGGTTGGTATTAAAGTACAACTGCCCTTGCAACGCGCTATCAGGATAAGACGTGCAGTATTGAGTAAAGTGAACCGACAAGCGTTCCAGCTGATTGCCTTCGCCAAAGGCTATTTCCTTCACTTCAAAATCACCGGTGGTTTTACTGCAGCTATTACCCAGACCAGAAAACTCAAGAAAAGGCTGCTCTTTCACTACTGCGCCGCTGTTGTTGGCATTGGGGTAATGCTTAACCTGTAACTCTTCACCAGTCGGTGCTCCAATCGAAACGCGGAAACTCTCGCTACCAGCAAATACTCGAATCGACGCGCCGTTTCTGTTTTCTCCACCTAGTCCAGGGTCAAAATGCGAGGTGTGATTGGTGCGGATCCCATTGTGATTTCGAATAATCGGCTCATTTGGCTCACTGCGAAATGCCAGATAGCTCGGTGTCACCGGCTGAGGAAAGAACTCGACTTCGGCGAATGCTTGGTCTTTAAATTCGTTACTCGCAGCAAGTCGAACGAATACTGATTCGCTGGCATCCTCGCCAAATTCCACTTCAGTAGTCGCCGAATTCGGTTGAGCAATCGCAACTTTAGGGCCTTTAACGTGTGACCATTCGAAGTTCATTTGGCGACCGCGCTTGGCAGAGGAACGACTAGCGTTCAAAGTGATCTTGTCACCCGCTTTGTACACTAAACTCGAGGCCAAAGGTCTAGCCACCACAGTATCTCGTACTATGAAGTGACGAGTGACGGTATTACTTGCATCTATGTCTGCGGCAACCGCCTCTAGGCGATTCACTTGATACTCAAGCCCAGGTGTTAGCGGCGTTTCTGGTACAAGCTCTAACATGCCGCCATTGATTCGAGTCGTGAAAGGCACAGGCGGCTCGCCACTGGCTACTGGAATGAATTCGTTGGAGCGCGCACTCGCGCTTGCCAATGGGCTCGAGTACAGAATCACGATAGGATCCGCGGGCGACAAGTCTTCGAAATTTACAGTCGGGTGCGCACCTACCCTAAACAGCGCATTTGCGCGATAAGAAACCACTTGGTAGTAGCCTTTTCGAGCCAGCATCCACAGTGATGGACTCGCAAGGTGCCCCCAATACAATGAGGATTCATGGCCCGCATGCTCTAAAGTCATATCGTTGGTGTTGGACTCGGCATTGGCCTTCAAAACTAGTGGATACAGATTTTGCGATTCTAATGAGGCTCGTCCAGTGTGTGGATACATTCCCATACGCCCGCCCCACGGCACTTCTTGGGTGTACTTCAACTCATCACCACTGCGCATATCCTTGATAGTGCCGCGAGCGTTGATCTGGAACTTGGCGCTGCGATAGTTCTGCGATTGCTCAACCGTGAAGTCCGACGCCTGAAACAGCTCAGTCTTGTCTTGAGTCATGTTGAGCTGTTGCACGGAAGTAGTGACAGAAAGCCCTTCAAACTGACGCTCAAACTCCCAGGAAAAGGTGCCATCGACAAACGCGCGGCTGTGACTGCCGTTTTCAAACTCGGTCGCGGTTACCTTGGCTTTCACCAGTTCAGTATCACCGGTCTCAAGCTGCTCGATGTCGATCTCTATACGACCATTGACCTCACCTTCGATACCAGTGTTCACTTCTACGCATTGCTGGAACTCCACTTGAAGCTTATCGCCTGCGGTCGCTGGAAAACTGCGCTCGGGAGTGAGCATACTGGTAATGCGCTGACCGCCGTATCGACAGTTCACCGTGGCCTGATATTCAGGCTGATGAGTTTCAATAACCAATTCACTAGCAAGTGTGGCTCCACGCGACAACACATTGATCAACGCCCAACTGGCAAAGGAAGCGCGCTCGCCGTCTTGGGTGGCTTTGATGTGGTTGTAGATACGAACGTTTTTCTGAACCGGAGCGCTGGTGTTACCCCCTCGAGAGACAGTCGCGGACAAAGTAATGTGCTGGTTGTCCATGTCGTCCTGCCCGACAAAAGCAAATACATTGTTGTTCTGATACAACTTAACTTGAGGGCCAGAAGTTTGAACCAATTGAAAGCTGTAGTTGTGCAGTTGGTCTTCTGGCACACCTTGAACCGCAACGCGATACTCGCTTAACTGACCGATGATGGCCTGCGAAGGACCCGAAATGGTGGCGACTAATGGTGCCGGCTTTGAACTGGGACTGCTACAGCCATTCAAGGTCAGAAGGCTAACAACCAACAATAAAAAAACGCTTTGAAAAGCGTTTGAAGAGCGAGCACGCATGGTTCAGATCCACTTGAGAGTTATATTGCGCGGCACTATATAACCTAGGGCTAATATGATCTAGCCCAACTTTTGTACAGAGATAAGAGAATGTGAACTGGGTTGGAAAAAACAAAAAAGGCGCCATAGAGGCGCCTTTCTCGATAAAACTGGTATCGCTTAGCGACGTAGACCCAGCTTCTGGATCAGCGCTTGGTAACGCTCAACGTCTTTGCGCTTCAAGTAGTCAAGCAGCTTACGACGGCTAGAAACCATGCGCAGTAGACCGCGACGGCTGTGGAAGTCGTGGATGTGCTGTTTGAAGTGACCTTGAAGGTGGTTGATTTGAGCAGTCAGCAGGGCAACTTGCACTTCTGGAGAACCAGAATCGTTTTCGCCGCGGCCGAACTCAGCCAAGATTTTCGCTTTCGCTTCAGTACTTAGTGACATAATAATCTCCAATAAAACAATTAATCTTCGGCCAATCACTAACTCAGCTCGAAGAGGGCGGTATTCTAGCGACTAACGGCTCACGGCACAAGGGTGCAATTGGGATTTCTCCCTTAGGGCTGTCATTGCCTTACCTAACGCGCGTCATTCCTTGCTTTTAAGTCTGTCATTCCCAACTTGATTGGGAATCTAGCCAGTTGCAATTAGCGGTTGGGTGGATTCCCGTTTTCACGGGAATGACGGTCATCCGCTTGGCAATGACGCTCGCGGCGTGCCTATTCACCCTGCTGCTCATGAAAAACCACCAGCCGACGCGGGGCCACATTGCCGTCGTCATCGATTTCACCGATGCCAACGAAGGTGCGATCATCCCCTACAGTAATTCGTACTTTGCCCGCCATCGGCGCACCGCTGGCCTGCACTGGGTTGCCATTCATGATGTAACTGCCAGAAATCTCGTCAAGGTTCACCTCTTCGAGGTCCGCGACCGCGGTATCCATTGGCAGCAACAAGTCGTCCAGCAACTCTTTTGGCGGAATGCCGTCGGCCAGTGCCTGTTGTAGCAAATCGTCTAGTTGCTCGATGGTCACCATACGCTCGTACGGATAACCGGCCACCTGAGTGCGACGCAACACAGTAACGTGGGCTCCACAGCCCAAAGCTTCGCCCAAGTCATCAACGATAGTGCGAATGTAGGTGCCCTTTGAGCAGTGTACTTCCATTTCCACTTCATCGCCTTCAAAGCGATGCAGGGTCAATTCGAACACGGTTATAGGACGGGCTGGACGGTCAATGGTGATGCCTTCGCGGGCGTACTTATAAAGTGGCTGTCCTTGGTGCTTAAGCGCCGAGTACATCGACGGCACCTGCATAATGTCACCGCGAAACTGCTCTAGCGCTTCATCGAGCTGCGCCTGAGATACTTCCACCGGACGCTCGCTTACCACTTCACCATCAGAGTCAGAAGTAGTAGTACGCACACCAAGCTTGGCGGTCACTACGTAGCGCTTATCGCTATCGAGCAAGTGCTGGCTAAATTTAGTGGCTTCGCCCAAGCACAGTGGCAGCATGCCAGAGGCTAGCGGGTCCAAAGCACCGGTGTGGCCGGCCTTGTTGGCGTTGTAAATGCGTTTAACACGCTGCAGCGCATCGTTAGAGCTAATGCCCACAGGCTTGTCTAGCAGAACGATACCGTCGACCAGACGACCGCGATTACGACGACGTCCCATAGTTACGCGTCCTTCTCATCAGACGGGTCTTGAGTATCAGCAGCGTCTTCATTGCCACCAGCGGCTTGCTGCTTTTCTTCGTCCTGGCGAACAATCTGGGTGACCAGGTTCGACATGCGCATACCGTCAACCAAGGTTGAGTCGTATTCGAAGCGCAGTTCTGGCATGACGCGCATTTTGACGCGGCTTGCCACTAGGCGACGAATGTAGCCAGAGGCTTTTTCCAAGGCGGCTAGCTTCTCGTCGATGATCTTTTGATCTTCTTCGAAGAAGGTTACGAATACCTTGGCGTAGTTTAAGTCTTTAGATACTTCGACGTCGTTCACGGTCACCATGCCCACGCGCGGATCTTTGATTTCGCGCTGTAATACGATGGCCAGCTCTTGTTGAAGCTGCTGGTTTACGCGTTTAGTACGACTGAATTCTCTCATTTGAAACCTCATTCACGATGGGCGGTATACCAACACGACCACCGTCCAAAAAGACGTCATCCCCGTGAAAACGGGGATGAAGGGTGGCGTAAAGCCACCCTGCTTGATGCTCGTTAAGCTATTCCGGAGGCGCCCACTGTTTGCGAGCGAGCAACCGGATGGATTCCCGCTTTCGCGGGAATGACAGCGTGTAACCCTTACAGGCTACGCGCCACCTCAACCGTTTCGAAGACTTCGATTTGGTCGCCAACTTTAACGTCATTGTAGTTCTTAACGCCGATACCACACTCCATACCGTTACGTACTTCTTGTACGTCGTCTTTGAAGCGGCGAAGTGATTCTAGCTCACCTTCGTAGATAACCACGTTGTCGCGCAGTACGCGGATTGGTGCAGAACGCTTAACCAAGCCTTCAACTACCATACAACCGGCAATCGCTCCCAGTTTAGGCGACTTAAATACGTCACGTACTTCAGCCAAACCGATGATTTCTTGCTTGAACTCAGGCGCTAGCATACCGCTCATGGCTTGCTTAACTTCGTCAATCAAGTCGTAAATCACTGAGTAGTAGCGAAGGTCTAGGTTCTCAGAGTCGATAACCTTACGCGCCTGTGCATCGGCACGTACGTTAAAGCCTAGCAGAATCGCGTTAGAGGCTGCTGCCAGAGTCGCGTCGGTCTCGGTTAGACCACCTACGCCACGACCAATGATGTTGACCTTAACTTCTTCAGTAGACAGTTTGGTCAAGCTATCAGAAATCGCTTCTAGCGAGCCTTGTACGTCGGCTTTCAGAACTACGTTCAGCTCAGAAATCTCACCAGCGGCCATGTTAGAGAACATGTTCTCCAGCTTGGCTTTCTGCTGACGGGCCAGCTTAACGTCGCGGAACTTGCCTTGACGATACAGGGCAACTTCACGGGCTTTACGCTCGTCCTTAACCACAGTGGCTTCGTCACCAGCGCTTGGTACGCCAGACAGACCCAAGATTTCCACAGGGATAGACGGGCCAGCTTCGGTGATTTGCTTACCGTTTTCATCGCGCATCGCACGAACACGGCCGTACTCTAGACCGCACAGAACGATGTCGCCCTGCTTCAGAGTACCTTCTTGAACCAGAATAGAGGCTACCGGACCACGACCTTTATCTAGGCGAGATTCGATAACTACACCGGCCGCCATGGTGTTCTTAGGCGCTTGTAGCTCAAGAACTTCAGATTGCAGCAAAATGCCCTCTAGCAGCTCGTCGATACCCATACCAGACTTGGCTGATACGTGAACGAACATGTGCTCACCGCCCCAATCTTCTGGGATAACTTCGTGCTGAGACAGCTCGTTTTTAACGCGATCTGGATCCGCCTCTTCTTTATCCATCTTGTTTACCGCAATGATTAGCGGTACTTCAGCAGCCTTGGCGTGCTGAATTGCTTCGATGGTTTGTGGCATTACGCCATCGTCTGCGGCAACAACCAGAACAACGATATCGGTAGCTTTCGCACCACGTGCACGCATGGCGGTAAACGCGGCGTGACCCGGGGTATCTAGGAAAGTGATCATGCCGTTGTCGGTTTCAACGTGGTATGCACCAATGTGCTGGGTAATACCACCGGCTTCACCTGAGGCAACCTTAGCCGCTCGGATGTAATCCAGTAGCGAGGTCTTACCGTGGTCAACGTGACCCATGATGGTCACAACCGGTGCACGGCTTTCAGTCTCGCCCTCAGCACTCGATTCGCCGCGCTCTGACAACACTTGCTCTTCTAGCTCGTTCTCACGAGTCAGAACCACTTTATGGCCCATTTCTTCTGCCACTAGCTGTGCAGTTTCTTGGTCCAGAACCTGGTTGATGGTAACCATAGAGCCCATTTTCATCATGGCTTTGATGACTTCGGTGGCTTTAACTGCCATCTTCTGCGCAAGTTCAGCAACCGAGATGGTTTCGCCGATGCGAACGTCACGAGTTACTGGCGCTGCTGGCTTGTTAAAGCCGTGAGCGTTGTTGGCAGAGGCTTGCTTAGCACCGCGACCACGACCGCGTTGCAGACGCTTGTCTTGGCCTTTTTTCTTACCACCACGACCGCGACCGCGACGATTGCCTTTTTCTTCGGCAGCGTCTTGCTGGTCTTCAGCGGCACGAGCGTATGAAGAAGTGGTCAAGTGAACGTCAGCTTTTTCGCTTTCTTTACGACGCTTCTCTTCTTCTTCCCAACGCTTGGCGTTCTCTTCGGCAAGGCGCTTGGCTTCTTCGGCTTTGGCAGCCGCTTCGGCTTCGGCCTTGCGCTTGAGTTCTTCTTCCTGAGCTTTTAGCAGGCGCTCTTCTTCTTCGCGCTTGGCGGCTTCTTCAGCACGCTGCTCTGGGCTCTTAGCGGCTTCTGCTGCAGCTTCTGCTTCGGCTTTGGCCTTAGCTGCGGCTTTGGCTTTAGCATCGGCTTCGGCTTGCGCCTTGGCGCGAGCTTCAGCTTCTACTTTCGCTTTGGCTTCTGCTTCGGCTTTCGCTTTGGCTTCAGCAGCGGCGCGAGCGGCTTCTTCTTCCGCTATACGCTTTTCTTCTTCAGCTTTTTGCTGAGCTTCAACCGCTGAGGCTTTCACGTAGGTGCGCTTTTTGCGAACTTCTACCTGAACGCTCTTTTGCTTACCGCCAGAACCGGCAACCGATAGGGTTGAGCGAGTCTTGCGCTTTAGAGTCATCTTGCTTGGTGCACCAGTCTCACCACCGCCGTGTTGGTCGGTTAGAAACTTCAAAAGCTGTTGCTTTTCAGGCTCAGACACGGTGTCTGTGGCCTTTTTCTTGATGCCTGCTTGGTCGAATTGCTCGATAAGACGATCTACAGTTTTGCCAACTTCTTTGGCAAGGCTTTCTACAGTATTTACTGCCATTGGTACTTATTCCTCCGTCTTATCAGGCTTCGTCGCTGAACCAGCAAATGTTACGGGCGGCCATAATCAGCTCACCAGCTTGCTCGTCTGATAACTCGTCAATGTCCGACAGGTCGTCAACGCCCTGTTCGGCTAAATCTTCCAAAGACACCACGCCGCGGCTCGCCAGTACATAGGCCAAGTGCGGGGTCATGCCTTCAAGGTTTTGTAATTCTTCAGATGGCTCGGCACCGTCAAGCGCTTCTTCGCTCTTCAGGGCTTGAGTGGTCAGCGCGTCTTTGGCACGGCTGCGCAACTCTTCAACCATATCTTCGTCCAGCTCTTCGATTTCCAGTAGTTCGTTTACTGGTACGTAGGCAATTTCTTGCAAGCTGGTGAAGCCTTCGTCAACCAGTAGCTGAGCGAAGTCTTCGTCGATTTCCAAGCCTTCGGTGAACACGCTGATTAGCTTGGCGCTTTCTTCCTGGTGCTTGGCAGTCATCTCTTCAACTGTCATCACGTTTAGCTCCCAGCCAGTAAGCTGTGAGGCCAGACGGATGTTTTGACCGTTACGGCCAATGGCTTGCGCCAAGTTGTCGGCTTCTACCGCGATGTCCATGGTGTTGCGATCTTCGTCAACGATGATTGACGCTACGTCCGCTGGAGCCATTGCGTTGATAACGAACTGAGCGACGTTGTCGTCCCACAGCACGATATCGATGCGCTCACCGCCAAGCTCGCCAGAAACGGCTTGAACACGTGCACCACGCATACCAACACAAGCACCCACTGGGTCGATGCGACGGTCGTTAGACTTAACCGCAATCTTAGCGCGTGAACCTGGGTCACGAGCCGCGCCCATGATTTCAATCATCTCTTCGCCAATTTCTGGCACTTCGATGCGGAATAGCTCAATTAGCACTTCTGGACGTGAGCGGCTTAGGAACAGCTGAGCACCACGGGCTTCCGGGCGTGCATCCCACAATAGGGCACGAACGCGGTCACCAGGACGGAAGCTTTCACGTGGAAGCAGCTCTTCGCGGAACAGAACTGCGTCAGCGTTGCCACCAAGGTCAACAATCACGTTTTCGCGGTTGGCTTTCTTAACCACACCGGTTAGCAGCTCGCCCACTTTGTCTTCGAACTGCTCAATCACTTGAGCGCGCTCGGCTTCACGAACTTTCTGGATAATGACTTGCTTAACGGTTTGCGCCGCTACGCGGTCAAAATCGATAGATTCGATTTGCTCTTCAACGAACTCGCCCAGTTGAATTTCTGGGTCGTCCAATTGCGCGGCTTCTAGACCGATTTGGGCTGCTGGGTTTTCCAGCATGCCATCAACGTATTCAACCACTTCCCAACGACGGTAAGTGTCGAAGTCACCGGTTTTACGGTCGATATCAACGCGAACTTCAATCTCGCCTTCGCGCTTTTTCTTAGTTGCGGTTGCCAGGGCGACTTCGATTGCTTCGAAGATTTTATCGCGCGGTACCGCTTTCTCGTTGGACACCGCCTCGGCGACTAACAGAATCTCTTTACTCATTGTCTTGCCTCATTCCACCCTGAACGTTAAATCTTGCCTATGATGTTCGCTTTGCGAATGTTATCTAGCGCGACAGTCGCGCTCTTATCCGCTAGCTGAATTGTGATCATTTCGCCGTCAACTGCAGTCAACTCGCCGCGCATGTTGCGCTGGCCTTCAACTGGCATATTCAGTTGCATTTTGACTTCTTCGCCAATGGCTTTTTGGTATTGCGCCGCGTTAAACAACGGACGGTCAACACCAGGAGAGGACACCTCTAAGGTGTACTCGGTCGAGATTGGGTCCTCGACATCTAGAATCGAGCTTGCTTGATAACTGACTGTGGCGCAGTTATCCACGGTAATACCATCTTCATGGTCAATGTATATACGCAAGGTCGAATGCTTGCCGGCACGAATGAATTCGATGCCCACTAGTTCAAACCCTTCGGCTTCCACAATAGGTGCTAACATATCCGTCAGCTTTTGCTCGATTGCAGCCAAGGTAACCCTCCAAAAACTAAAAATGGGCAAACGCCCACAAATTACTAACGAGAATGCCCAACAACAAAAAAACCCCGTGACCTTAAGTACGGGGTTTTAAGTAGACAGACCCTGTATCGGCTAAGACGTTGGTCAATCACCAAGCTTAGTCGAGAACCGCCAAAAGTCGCGCGATAGCAGCATTTTTAACGGTTTAGAATCTCATGGGTTGGTCGATAGGCCAGCTGGTACTAGCACCATGAGTTTCTCTTCTTTAGCACCGGCAAGCTGGGCTTGGGTGATAAAGGCATTTTCTGGGGAATTCCTAGAAAAGAGTTGGTTGCGGGAGCCGGATTTGAACCGACGACCTTCGGGTTATGAGCCCGACGAGCTACCAGGCTGCTCCATCCCGCGTCAACTTGGGGGCAAGTATATTGATTTCCCTATTCAGATGCAATGCCTGCTCTCAAATAAGGTACCTGATGTGAATTAGATACTCGCCTCTGGTCGAGTTTGGATCACCCACTATTTTTCCAGCAACAGCCTAGCCCTATATAACAACTAGCTTTGGATAAGCCGCTGCGGGTACGCTGCTTGCTGGGGAAAGACCTTGGCAATTTGCACGTCGCTTAGCTGCCAGTGTTGCTTGAGCACGGCACCGATCCAGCCGTACATATTTGAGGTTGGCGCCAAATCGCGATTTTTGTACAGCTTTGATGACGCCAGGCCTGGCCACTCACCTGCCACCTTGCCACCCGCCACTGCGCCACCGGCGAGGAACATGGCGCTGGCGCTGCCGTGATCCGTCCCCTTGGTACCATTTTCTTTTGCAGTGCGGCCAAACTCAGTAGCCACAATCACCACAGTGTTATCCCACTCTTGGCCGAGCGAGTCGCGCAACGCCTGTAAGCCTTTATCCAATGTCGCCAGTTGGCGATTTAAACGCCCTGATTGATTGTTGTGAGTATCCCAGCCACCAAGCTCAAGCATGGCGCAATCGCCTTGCTGCTGAGAGCTCAACAAGCGGCCACAAGCTTTCGCCAACTCAACAAACTGACCGCTCTTTTGAGTTTTGGGCTGTTTGCCAAGCTGCATCTTTAGCGCCATACCATCCTCTAGTGCACTCAATAATTGCGGGTCGTTTTGATACAGATTTTGCAGTTGTAGATAAATGTCTTCGTCCGAGTCTTTGAGATTTGAGGGGTACCAAGTATTCACGCTCGCACCCGCCTGCTCCACTCCGCGCAAGCTAATGGGCGTGGCTCGAGCAACCGCTAGCGCTTGCGCTTGTTTGGCCTCAATCGCTCGCGCTAACCAGCCCGAGTCATGGTTGGTTTGCGCAAGTCCACTCTCGATGTAATCTTGGCCGTCAAAATGGGAGCGCTCGGTATAGCCCGAATTTGTTGCCACCACAGGCAGTAAATCACCCTGTAGATACCATTTGTGCAGGTTGGCCAAGGATGGGTGCAAAAAGAAACCGCGGTCGATTGGTTTGGGGGCGGCATCAAAGGCCTTGGCAAGGGTTGGACGTAAGCTGGCGTAGTCCTTATCGAAACTCGGGATCACTGTGTGCAGCGAATCTAGTGCGCCGCGCAACAACACCCACACCAACTTGGGCGATGACGGTGAGCTGGCAAACACCGGCATCGCCGGCAAAGTTAAACTGGCCATGCCCAGCGCTGCGCCTTTTAGTAAGCGACGTCGCTGAGGGTTCACCTCAATTGACTCAATACCTTTAGTCATGCTCATCTCCGTTGAAACTCAGGGCTCATTAGCAACAAGGTCATGGCTTGTTGACGCGACTCGGCGCGTGCGACGGTTTTGTAGGTCATACCACTGACACTATCCCCCAGCGCTTGCTTCATCATGGCCTTAGGCTCTTGGCCTCGAAACACTGAGCCCATGGTGTTGGCCCAATCGATGCGAGTCATCAGTGCACTCGCGCCAAGCCAGTCCTTGGCCGAGTCGCTGTAGCCAGCGGGCGAGCCCGCTTGATGAGGCACTTGCCCGAGGTTTTTCAAGGAAGCCAGGGTTAATCTTGGATTGACCTTGTTCTGGTTCATCACTCGCAGACTAGAGATCAGCATCTCTCTTGGCGTTTTTAGCTTTTGCGGGGCTGGCTGCCAGGCCAAATCCGATTGCACCATGGCGCGCATCACAGCCCCAATGTGTCCGTTGGTCTGGCGCCAACGGCTAACCATGAGCTCCACCAGCTCGGCCGGTGGTTGCTCTGCGATAAAGTGAGTGGCTATTTTGCGACAAAGGTAGTTAGCTGTACTTGGATGGCGGGCTAAGTCGAGCAGCATGTTTTCGCCTTGGCGCTGACCATTATCTGAATAGCGCTTGCCAAGAAGCATGCGGCTGCCCGGCTCATGAGCCGTGTCGCGATAAATAAAACCCTCGCCGTCATCGCGCTTACTTTTAATACTCCAGCCAGAAATGCCTTTGGCCAACTCGGTGACATCTTGTTGACTGTAGCCACCGTCCACACCTAGCGTATGCAGCTCTAAAATCTCGCGGGCCAGGTTTTCGTTAATGCCGACTTTGCGACGATTGCCGATGCGCGAGTTAGGTCCAATTGAGCGTTCGTTATTGAGATACACCAACATCGCTGGGTGGCGAGATACCGCTAACAGCAAATTTTCAAACTCGCTTAGCATATGCGGTGCAATGGCTTCACGCTCTAGCGTTGGGGCTAATCCCACCATGGCACGGCCCTGCCCACTGACACTAAAGTGATTGGAAAAGAAATCGAGTAAGCGCCAACTTACGCTCTGGTCTGATTTTACCGAGCGATTGAGGTTATCTAGGGTCATGGCCTTGTAGTGATGACGAGGGGCCGTGGTGTCGGTTGCCATGCGGTTAGCCGAACTCTTTTCACCTTTAGCTTCGGCGGTTTTCTTGGCCTTTCTGGCCTGATTAAAGGCTTTAAAGTCTGACAACACCTGAGCTGAGGTTGGCAGTGAGCTATCAAATCGCACCGGCTTAAGTTGGCCAATCACCCAAGCTTTGGGGTCCTTGGCGGCAGCAGCAAGCTCGCCCTCACGCGCACCGTAGCCAAAGCGGTTGACCGCGATACTGGCTAAGCTCATGGCAAAACTGGATGTCCCTGATGGCTGCATACTGGTTCCTTATGATGTGCCCGCGACGTGTTTGCGGAAACTCTTATCCTTAAGAAAAAACCATTTGGTTAGAACTCGCTAATCAATTTACGTTTTTTTACAGGGGAGGTGGATTCTAAGGCACAAAAAAAGCGACCGATAAAGGTCGCTTCCAGCGCGCTGAACCCTTGTTCATTTGGCGTCCAAAACACCTTCAACAGTCCTTTGGTGCTTAGTTCTAACTTATATTTCTTATCAAAGGGCTAGAAGGTCCAAAATCCTTGATTATTTTGTAGGCTTGGTGAGGCGAACAAACTCCGACTGAATATCCTTATTCAAGTTTCTTACCCAACCATTGTATTTTCGATGAATTTTTTGATTGTCTGGGTTGTAGTTCATGTTCTCGCTATCCTTGTACAAGATGTCGTAAACGCCATCTCGAACCACAATATCCACTGCAACAAAGTGACGACTACGAACCCATATTTCTGCAGTAAAACTACCGTCGCCATTAGGCTCAACCATCCAGCCTCGCCTCAGTCCAGCCGCCTTGAACAAAGTCAACAGCTCATCACTGTCCACTTGTTTCGGGATGGATTGATTGGTCAGTGGATCTGCGGTTGCAGCTTGAGTTTGTGGAGCCAGCAAAATAGTGGCCGCGAATAAAAGACCAATTACTATATTCTTCATTTTCTTCCTTAAATAAACTCTTCAGCTCGGACACTCCATACTCGACACATCCACTCTCAAAGAAAGCTAGTGGTTGAACAAGGTTCACTGTCTTGAATGGCTTTGAGCCGCTCGCTTGGTTTCCGGCGCTATTCTAGCAGAACATCAACGCCAAAGCGCGCCCCAAACTCGTCAGAATCGATAACCTAATCCTAGGTTTAACAACACATCAATACCGTCATTTGGTTGACGTAAATTAGCATTGCTGTAATGCCGATAAAATACTTGGACTATTCCGCGATTATGCTCGCCAAAGTAAGCGCCGAATCCCAATTGTGCCTGAAACGCAAAGCGATAGGCTTGATGACGCTCTCCCAGCTGAGGTTGGCTTAGCCAGGTAGGGCCTAAAGCCCTGACTTGCATGAAAGCGGGCTTTCCAAGAACTTCGGTAAACAGTTTTAGCTCTGGAAACAGACTTATCGCCGTCATATGCTTTGCTTCGAGGCCTGAATCAGTCTGTAAGCGGGTGATACTTCCACCAATACTTAACCGCTGCACCTGTGAGCGTTGCCAATCCCATGCCAAGACATCGACAGAGGCCAATCGATTGTGTTGATTCGCTCCTGGTTGAGCGCTACCTCCCGCTGCAGCAATGACTTCTACCGCACTAACATTGACGGAGCCGAGACCCAGCCCCACAACAACGCAAGCTTTAATCAAGGCTCGACTCACATTGGGCATAACGGTAATTTCCTTTTACTCGTTTAAAATGGCGATGCAGACAGGATAATTCTTCAAATCATCAATACAGCGATAGGCGATGGGTGACAAGGCTGCTTCAGTTTGGTCACACACCTGGAGCTGCGACAATGAGGAAGGTGATTGACACTGGGTTAACTTCCAAGTGGCCTCTTTCACTGTCCACCAGCGATAAAACTCGTCTACTGTATTGGCCCGCAAAGGCTCAAGCGGGTTTCGTATGTATTCCCAAATCGCCTGATAATTACGCCTTGAACTCACAAACTCGATATCAATTCCGCAGGGATGGCTGCTAACCGCAGCAGCCAGTAATCCCTTACTGTGGCTCAAACTCAGATATAAAGAAGAGCGCTCACAGTAAGGAGCGCCTACATAATTGCGGTGGATCTGAGCGGCTGTAACAGTCTTACCTGAGTGCCGCCCAATCAAATTAGCTAAAGCTAAGTTGCCGATCTGCTGACGCCTACTTCGCTCGCCCTCCGGCAATCGAACGACGCAAAACCAAACCCTAACTTGCTTTTCAAATTCCACACTCGAGCAAGGAGTGACCCAGTCCAATTCCATGGCTTTGCTTTTTCACCTTAAGGCCAGCAGCCTCGATTAAAGGGAGAAACTCATGACTCATGTAGAAGCGGCTATTGCCATTGGCTATAGTTGTAAAGTACAAACTTGTCGCGTTCATCGCGTAGCTTGAAGACTCAAACTCCTGGCAATCTGGGAAAAGCTCCAAGATAAATACTCGGGAATCGGGCCTCATGGCCTGTCGCACTCGACTTAAAATGCTGACGATTTCCTGTTTAGAAAAACAATCCAGGAATTGACTCATCCAATACACATCAAGGCCTTTGGGCAGTCGGTTGCTTGACTCTAGCAGATCACAGGCCTTTGCCTGTACCCGAGACTGAAATCCCGCCTTTGAGGTATTTTCTAGCGCAACTTTCAGCTGCTGAGGTAGATCAACCATAGTCACCTCAACATCGGAATTGTGCTTACAGCATTGCAAGGTCCACTTACCAGTGTTGGCTCCAATGTCACAAAGTGTCTCAGTTTTTTGTGAGAACACGGTTTCAAGCAGAACAGGGAAACTGCGGTCAGAATAATAGTGGTCAAACTCAAACCAGCTCCGCTTTGCCTCTGGTTGAAGCTGAGACAGCCCCTCATACACCGTTGCCCAATCTCCTAAGTGCTTTAAGCCCGCCGGTTTCGACTCTCGAATGGACTCTGTTAGTTCAGACAAGCCCTGATAGCATACGTCGGCTACGAAATTCATGTTGGCGATAGTCATGGCATCAAAATCAACGTAATAGCCTAACTTGGTCAAGCGGTATCGCTTTTCTTCCCAAGTCACTAGCCCAGCAGACAGCCCCATATCCAAAAGCACGCCTACGCCGTACTCAGAGACCCCCGTAATTTGCGCCAACGACGCCGAATCCGCACCGGCTTCGTCAAAATCTTGAAGCGCTTTTAGAATACCAAGGTCTCTTAAGGTTCGGGCTGTGTGAAAGGCAAATGGTGCAAATGCTAGGCGTTGAGCGGATTCCTTTGCAGCCACCGCTGTTTGGCTGTCATTTTTGTAGAACTTCATTTCATTGATTTCTTGTTTATTTTTTTCGTTGTCAGACTCAAAACTAGAACACTGTTTAGCCACCAGTTAGTCGAATCGAATTGCGAACCTTCAAAAAAGGGCTGCCATTCTTATCGGTTGTTTGGGTTGAGTCAAAATTATTAATGATGTAACTTTGCCTGCTGTGTTTTCGGTCACAGCTGGACCAGTAGTTTTAACCTCGCCAAGGACGGATGGAACTGATTTGCAATTCAGTTCATCAATCGTAATTTTGACCGCAAACGATGATGCCATTCCTGCCTCATCGTAGCAGTGCTTCAAAAAGTCCTAACGCTTGCCCAACATCGTCTCGCTGCGAACTTGAGATGCTTTTAGTGGGGATTCCACGAGCGAAGACCCGCTAAGAATAAAACTAAAAAAATTTAAAATCCTTGATGAGCATTGCATTCTTTGGCTTTTCCGGGTGGTAACATAATTCCAGTTTAGCAGGCTTTAATAAATATAATGCGTATCAACTGTTGCTTACAGGCATGGGCACTAAAAGGAGCTCAAGTCAAACCGATACTTTCGAACACTCCGGCTATTGGCTCAGATCTCAAAATTCCGTCAGGTATAAAACGTCGCGCAAGCCAACTTAGCAAGTTGGTGGTGGAAAGCGGACTGTCGTTGCTCAAGCAATTGGATGTTGGCCATTTAGTTTTTGCTACTCGTTATGGAGAAATCCAACGGACACAAGCCTTACTTAGCGCACTAGTACACCAAGAAGAGCTATCGCCAACTGCCTTTGCTCAATCAGTTGCAAGTACCGCACCTGGTTTACTTACCATCGCGACAAAGCAAGGAATACCGTTTAGCACTTTGTCAGCTGGCGAAAATACAGTGGAAAGCTCCCTGATTGAAAGTATGTGTCGGTTTCAGCAGAATCCAGAGCAGTCAGTGCTTCTAATTGCAGCAGACGAATGCCTGCCGGATACGTTTTCTGAGTACGATAGCGAAAGCGCCTCGGCTAGTTTGCTAATGATGTATATCTCCAAAGGAGACGACTGGACTGTAACCGCAGAATTTCCACCGTTAGATGGTAAAGAGCCCACATCAAAAAATTACACATGGATTGAAGCCTTGCAGCAAGCCTCTTTCAACCAGCAGCAAGCACAAATTCAATTAAGCAGCAGTCGTTGGAGTTGGAAGCCAAAATGTTCGGCGAAGTAAACCGCTTTTTCAGAATAATCAGTTCAGCAATATCCTTTACCTTATTTGGTATTGGAGGGCTACTGCTGTCCTATTTGTGGTTTCCCTTGATTCGTATTGTTTATCAAGACAAGTCTCAACGGGAGCTTGCATGCCAAACCAGCATTAGTCGCTGTTTTCGCTTTTTCACTGAAATGATGCGTGCTCTAAGAATATTAGACCTCAATATCAGTAACCTGAACCGACTACAGAATTCTCAGGCTTGTATCGTTGTCGCCAACCATCCAACCCTAATCGACGTGGTGATTTTGATTGGTTATATGCGTCAATGCGACTGTATTGTAAAAGCCGAGCTATGGAAAAACCCCTTCATGCGGCATGTGGTCAGCATGGCAGGCTACATTCCAAATCAATCAGAGTCCCTCATTGAAGAATGCCAAAATAAGCTAGCTCAGGGACGTAAGCTATTAGTCTTTCCTGAAGGAACGCGCACCCTTCCTGGACAGCCAGTACAATGTAAACGCGGCGCGGCCCAACTTGCTGTGCGCTGCCAGGCACAAGTACAGCCGGTGACTATTGGCTGTCATCCTTTGGCCCTGTACAAAGGTAGCCGTTGGTACCAGATGCCTAAGTCACCAATGCAGTTCGATATTAACGTCGGTCTGCCTCAGGAAACCACAGAGTTGCTACGAACATCTCCAGCCCCTTCGACTGCAGCGAGAAAGTTAACGCGTTACTTTGACGTGGCGCTGCAGCCAACAATATCTAAGAACATCGAAATCAAGGAATTCTTTTGTGCAAAACCTAGAACAACAAGTTAAACAACTAATTATTGAGAGTCTTAATTTAGAAGACATCAGCCTTGAAGAAATCGACTCAAATGAGCCCTTATTTGGCGATGGCGAAGGCTTGAATCTGGATTCAATTGACGCTCTAGAGTTAGGGTTGGCCATCAAAAAACAATTCAACGTAGTGATCAACGGAGATGATCCGGGGGTTCGCGAGCACTTTATCAATGTAAAAAGCTTGGCAAACTACGTCTCAACACAACTATAAAAAGGGATGAACACTATGTCCTATCAATCAGAGTATGACCTAATCAAAAACGCTATGGTGGAGTTGTTTGAACTAGAACCTGACGACGTCCAGCCAGAATCGTTACTAAATGAAGATTTAGATTTAGACAGCATTGATGCCGTTGATCTTGTTGTATTTCTGCGAAATAAGACAGGAGCAACATTTGAGGCAGAGACATTCAAGTCGGTAAAAACTGTGGAAGACATTGTAAACGCGGTGGCTGAGCTAGAAGTTGCTGTATGAAGTTAGTCCAAGCGATTGTTGGTCTTTTGCTATTGGCCTATCCAGCATTCGTCTACCTTGGTGTCCAATATCAGTTTTCTAACTCAGTGCTAGCCGTAATACTGATAGCATTTGGGTTGAGAGCTATCCTAGCAAAGACCAATCCAGCGGTGGCTAAAATTGCCTTACCCACCGCTGTAATTGGGCTGATATTAGGAGTTTCAAGCGCCTACTTTCAACAACATGATTGGCTCCTCTATTACCCGGTGGCGGTCAATCTGTGCCTGTTGTTCTGGTTTGCCATGAGTTTGCGCAATGGCGCCCCTGTTATCACCGAAATCGCTCGTATTAAAGATCCAGATTTACCGATTCAGGCGCAGCTCTACACTCGGCGCCTGACTGCCGGATGGACGTTTTTCTTTGCAATCAATGGAACCATAGCTGCTATCACTACGCAGCAATCATTGGCCACTTGGGCCCTGTACAATGGTGCCATTAGCTACTGTTTGATCGGCGCTTTACTGGGGGGTGAGTTCTGTTACCGCAAGTTGGTGCTACGAGCATGAGTAGTTCATTCCTACACCAGCTACTGTTGTCACCACATCAACAGCAGACCATTGCCATTAGCAACGGGACTCAACTCACAATCGGCGATCTGCAACGTCATTGTCACGCACTAATAGTCCGCCTCAGCAATCTCGAAACCGATAGTCATTGCCTGGTGTGCGATCATCCTTGGCATTTGCTGGTAGCTACCCTCGCATGCCACCAACTGGGACGAAAAGTGATCATCCCCGGTAATCTTCAAGCTGGTCAAGTTACACAATACCTGGCCCAATGGTCTGTGGTCAGCGACCGCGAAGAGCTGAGTGAGCATGTAGAGCTGGTTCAAGATAGTGGCCGAACGGAAGTATCAACTGACCAGTTTCGCCCTATCAAAAGCGATAGCGCTCTCATCGACTTGTACACTTCCGGAAGTTCTGGACGCCCCCAGCAAATCCGCAAAAGCCTAAAACAGCTAGAACTCGAAGCTGATTGTTTACAAAGTCAATTTGGCTACTTAGTGGGAAAACGCCCTGTTATTAGCTCGGTGTCTCACAATCACATTTACGGTTTCCTATTTAGGATCGTTTGGCCATTGCATCGCGGAGCCATATTCTGCTGCGACCTTATTCAAACCGAGCAGTCATTACAAAACAAACAAGCGCTCAAGCCAGTATTTGTATCCAGTCCAGTGTTCATTGAGCAAATGCAACAGATGCCATCTTTGAAAAAAGCTAATCAGATGGTATTTAGCTCGGGCGGTCCACTGACGTTCCAAGGTGCACAGCACTCAGCCTCACTGTATGGCGAAGCCCCAACAGAAATATACGGAAGTACAGAAACCGGCGGCATCGCATGGCGTCAGCAGCACGACATGGAATCTCGTTGGCGTCCCTTTGAGCAAGTTCGACTTGATCAAATCCAAAATCACTTAGTAGTACAGTCGCCGTTTATCCACGAGGGACAATTCGCTACAAAGGACAAGGTAGCCCTGCACTCAGATGGAACCTTTACCTTACAGGGCCGAGCCGACCGAATTGTAAAAATCGCAGAAAAACGTGTGTCGCTCGACGAGCTTGAGCGAGTACTGTTGACCAGTGAACTGGTTGCCGATGCTGCGGTAATTGTCGCTCCATCGAGTCAAACCCAACGAACAGCCGCGGCCATTGTACTCACTCAAAATGCCCAGCAAGCGTTCGAACACCAAGGAAAATCTTGGCTTTGGCGTAATTTGCGCAAGCATTTACGCCCCTACATAGAGCCTGTGGCGATTCCGAGACGCTATGTAGTTTGTACCGATATTCCAAAGAACCAACAATCCAAACGCTGCTTTTTGCAGTTGGAGGAGTTACTTCAATGACCCTTCGAAACGAAATCGATAACGACAAGTACCCCCAGCTTATCGACTCGGAAATTAACGACGACGTCATAACCGTACAATTGTACGTGCCAGCGAAAATCGTCTATTTCGAGGGGCACTTTGACTCCAACCCTATATTGCCGGGCGTCGTTCAACTTGACTGGGCTTTGTATTACTTCAACAAACTTAGTCAAAGCGAGATGCAATTCGGCGGGGCCGATGTCATTAAGTACCAACAACCAATTCTACCTGACGCTCGGGTAACACTAACGCTGCAGTGGTTACCCAAGGTGGGTAAATTGACCTTTAAATACCTATCCGATGTTGGAGTACATGCCAGCGGCAAGCTCAAGTTGATGGGGCCAAATCCATGAAAATTGCAGCACTAATCCCTTGCTACAATCACGGAAAAACGGTAGGTACTGTCACAGCTCAATTGACCCAGCGCGGTCTAGACGTTCTGCTTGTCAACGACGGCAGTAAAGCTAGTACCGGAGAGGTACTACGACAATTGGCTCAAACCGATGGGGTCGATTTAGTCGAGTTGCCAACCAATCGCGGCAAAGGTGGAGCTGTTATCGCTGGACTAAGACACTTGGTCAAGCAAGGCTATAGCCATGCGGTTCAAGTGGATGCTGATGGTCAACACGACCTTGGCAAGCTCGATGAACTAATAGCGATGGCCCGCCGCTACCCCAATGACGTGATATCCGGACGCCCAATCTATGGAGATGATGTCCCCAAAGGGCGTTTATATGGCCGCTACGCTACCCACGTTTCTGTGTGGCTTGAAACCTTATCGTTGCAAATCCAAGACTCCATGTGCGGATTTAGAGTTTATCCGCTTGCCGCAACGTGCGAGCTGGTCAACCAAGTTAAACTCGGTGAGCGAATGGACTTCGACATCGAGATACTGGTGCGCCTGTACTGGAAGGGGCTAAACGTACACCAAGTGCCTACGCCCGTTCACTACCCAGAAGATGGTATCAGTCACTTTCAAGGTTTGCGCGATAATGTGCGCATCTCTTGGCTTCATACTCGTTTGATAGCCAATATGCTCCCTCGTGCTCCAAAGTTATTGCTTCGTAATATAAAGCGCTCCTCCACTGCCCACTGGGCCGAAGAAAAGGAACGAGGCAGTGTCATAGGAATTAAGCTTTTACTTTGGAGCTACCGGACCTTCGGTCGCAAAGCATTTTCCATGCTTTTGCATCCTGTTATCGCCTTCTATTTTTTAGCTGACAGGAAAGCACGACAGGCATCTCGGCAATATCTCGCTCAATTGCAACAGCACCTCTCCGCGCAAAAGATGACGTCTTGTGTGCCAAGCTCTAGCTACCCTCACTTCTACAGTTTTGGCCAAAATATGCTGGACAAATTGGCTGGCTGGCATGGCGATATCGGATATGAACAATTGCATTTTATGGAACAAACTCAAGCCTGCATCGACAAAGATGCCGACAAAGGTAGAGTTATTATTGGGAGTCATCTAGGAAATCTCGAGCTATGTCGAGCCATGAGTGAGCAATATACCGATCGAGTGATCAATGCTCTGGTGTTTACCAAGCACGCTGAAAATTTCAACTCAGTCATGCGTCAAGTAAATCCCAATAGTTCGCTCAACTTGATACAAGTCACCGAATTAGGACCCGAAATTGCGATTCTATTGCAACAAAAACTCGAACGGGGAGAATGGGTGGTTATTGTTGGCGACAGGACATCTATTACCCAACACAATCGCGTCGTTTGGCAGGATTTTTTAGGAAAACCAGCGCCTTTTCCTCAAGGGCCGTTTGTACTTTCTGCGTTGTTAAAGCACCCAGTCTATTTAATGTTTGGCTTTTCCAATAAGGGACGATACGAAGTTTTTGTAGAACCGTTTGAAGAGCACCCTTGCCTGCCTCGCAAAGACCGTCAAAAAGTACTTGAAGGGATGGTCAGCCGGTATGCTAGCCGATTGGAACACTTTGCAACGAGATATCCATTGCAGTGGTTCAATTTTTTCGATTTTTGGAAGATTAACAATGAAAAATAACAGCACAGTTTGGTTTGGCGAACAACAACTAACAATAGAGCTAATCTGTGAGCTTGCCGATCAGCAGGCTAAACCTAAATTGTCAAAAGCACCTGAATTTGTAGACAAGATTGAAAAAGGCACCGCTTTTTTAGACAGCTTACTTGCCAACGAGGGAGTCATTTACGGTGTCACTACTGGCTATGGAGATAGCGTCACAGTATCTGTGGACAAACAGTTGGTGGAGCAATTGCCACGACAGTTGACCCGCTTTCACGGATGCGGTCTAGGCCAGTATTTTTCAGAGCGCGAAACCCGTGCCATCATCGCCACTCGGCTAGCTTCACTGTGCCGCGGTGTATCCGGCGTAAGCGGTGACTTGCTTCATCAGCTAGTTGGAATTCTGGACAAAGACATTCTTCCACAGATCCCTGAAGAAGGTTCAGTGGGCGCTTCCGGCGACTTAACACCACTGTCGTATATCGCTGCGACTTTAATTGGCGAGCGCCAAGTATCAGTCAAAGGTGAAGTAATGCCAGCCAATCAAGCCTTGGCTCAAGCCAATATGGTGCCAATTCAATTGCGCCCGAAAGAAGGGTTGGCATTGATGAATGGTACTGCTGTGATGACCGCCATCGCCTGTTTAAATTGGCAGCGAGCAGAACGCCTTTGTCAGCTAGCAACCCGGATCACCTCTATGGTTTGCCTAGGCATGAAAGGAAATGCGTTTCACTTCGACTCGGCCCTACACGCGGTAAAACCTCATCCTGGTCAGGTTTTGTGCGCGCAACGGGTACGAGAGGATCTCAATGGCGAGTCCGCTCCGAGAAACTCTGATCGTCTTCAGGATAGATATTCCCTTCGCTGCGCTCCTCATGTGATTGGTGTATTGCAAGATACTCTGAACTGGGCTCGCTCAGTTATTGAGATAGAACTCAACTCAGCCAATGACAATCCGATTATCGATGGAGAAAACGAGCGCGTATTGCATGGAGGACACTTCTACGGCGGTCACATCGCGATGGTGATGGATGCACTAAAAACAGCGGTGGCCAACGTCGCCGACCTCCTTGATAGACAGTTGGCTCAGCTGTGTGATTACAAGTTTAACAACGGATTGCCATATAACTTAAGCGGGGCTAGCGGCGAAGTAAGTTGTATCAATCACGGTTTCAAAGCCTTGCAGATTGGTGTTTCGGCTTGGACCGCTGAAGCGCTTAAGAACACTATGCCAGCGTCGGTATTTAGTCGCTCGACAGAGAGCCATAATCAAGACAAAGTGAGTATGGGCACCATCAGCGCCCGAGATTGCCGTCGAACGATTGAGCTCACCGACCAAGTGGCAATCGCCTGTTTGTTTGCGGCAACACAAGCGATAGAATTACGTCAGAGTTCGGGAGAAATTCACCCAGAAAGCTTAACGGAATCAATTACTAATACGATTTCTGAAACTCGAGAAATTAGCCCTTTCCTCGAACAGGACCGTCCACTTGAAATGGAGCTTAGGAAGGGCTTAGAAGCGCTATCAAACGGACATTGGACTTTATATTGATGGAAATCACTGCGCAAGCAAGGGTTGTCGTGCCCTTTCAAGACTGCGATCCCATGAATGTGGTGTGGCACGGTAACTACTTCAGGTATCTAGAAGAAGGTCGAACGGCTTTGCTAGATACTATTGATTTTGGCTACATGACGATGAAGCAGGAAGGCTTTATGTTTCCTGTCGTAGACACTCGAATGAAGTACATTAGCTCCGCTCGATTCGAGGACGAACTAATCATTCATGCCAAATTGGACGAATGGGAAAACCGTCTCAAAATCAGCTATCGAATCATCAACAGTCGCGATGGAACGACCTGCGTTAAAGCCCATACCACCCATTGTGCGGTTGGAATAGCGGATGGACAAATGCGATACGCTTCACCCCAGTGCTTGATAAACAGAGTCAATGCTAAGGTTTCCTTATGAAAAAGCTGCTGTTGATTGCTACTCTCAGCTGCCTTAGTTTCATCGGGCACACCAAAACTGCCGAAATAACGCTGAGCGATGTGCAGGGTTGGATGTCTCATACCCAGCAAATTGAAGGTAGCTTCCAGCAGCAAAAGCACTTATCAATTCTGGCGCGACCGTTGCAATCTCAAGGGCGCTTTTACGTGGTGCCCTCTGTTGCGATATTGTGGCAACAGCTACTGCCATTTCAGCTAGATACCTTATTAAAAGAAGAATCGATACAACAGTTTAGCCAAGGTAGTTCTGTTTCACGTTCGACCAATACTAACCTGCCCTCTAACTTAACCAGCTTGTTGTTAGCCATTTTTAGCGGTGATCTAGAGACATTAGAGCAAGGATTCCATATTGCCTTAGAGTCACAACAAGAACATTGGAAGCTAAGCCTCACACCAAAATCAGAACAAGCGTTGCTGAGCAAGATTTTCAGAGAAATCTCTATCGAGGGACACCTGAGTCAGCTTACTTCAATCGCTCTTCACGAAGTCAGTGGTGATTTCACAGAAATTGAATTGCATGACATTCAGCCCGTCACCAATGTTCCAGCCATATTGACCGATGCCAGCCTCTAATAACAAACGCTTACGCTTTATAGTTTGGCTAGTTGCTATGGCGACTATGCTTGTCGGCATGCTCACTATGGGGCGGCATGCGAGCGTAATCGATACTGACTTTATGGCGTTATTGCCGGATAGTGAACGCTCGCCCTTGGCTCAGCTAGCCGTCGAAGACGCCGCCAGAAAGATGGAACGGCGTTTGTTATTCATCATAGAATCAGATGATGAACAACAAGCAAAAGCCGCAGCAGTTCAATGGCAAGCCTATTTAGATAACTGGGAATTTGTCACCCGTATAGACTCGCAACGCCAACAAATGCAAATGTTTGAGTTGCTGTTTCCGGCTCGTTATCAGCTGCTTGACTCAAGCGCGCGACAATGGCTTGAAGCTGAGCAGCACCAGCAGGTTACTCAACGTGCATTACAAAGCATCTACTCGCCCTTTAGCGGAGTGACCGCCAACGAGCTCAGCCAAGACCCTTGGTTATTATTCAGAAACTTCTCCAATCAGGGAGCTGAAAAAAACCGCTTTAGCTTGGTGCAAGGTCAGCTATTGTCCAATCAGAACGGACGCTTTCAGTTCTTTATTCAGGGCGAGTTAGCCGCTAGCCCGTATCAATTTGAAACTCATGAGAAAATTCAACACTTGATGAGTGAGGCTTCTCGCCTCCAACGAGAGACTGGCGTTGATATTTACTATCAAGGCGTTGGTTTTTTTGTAGAAGAGGCGGCAGCCGCAGCCCAAAGCGAGATAAGTATCATCGGTGGCGGCTCGCTTGCAGCAGTCGTTATTCTGATTTTGTCGGTATTTCGCAGCGTTCGACCGCTAGCGCTTTGTTTATTCTCGGTAGGAACCGGTGTGCTTAGTGCTTTGTTTGCCACTGTCGTGGTCTTTGGTTCGGTACACAGTTTCACTCTGGTTCTAGGAGCGAGTTTGATCGGCGTATCCGTAGACTACGCTTTTCATTATTTGAGTCTGCGCGCGTGCACAATCAACGCCTGGCGCCCTCACTCTGCCATTCAAAAGCTAAAACCTGTTCTACTGCTCGGCTTAGTTTCGTCCTGTTTAGCGTACTCTGGTCTTGGCCTCACAGGGTTTCCAGCTTTAATTCAACTGGCACTGTTTTCAAGCGTTGGCCTTAGTGCGGCACTACTAGCTGTGTTATTGATTTATCCTCAATTAACCCAATCGCCAGCGCAACACAACCCTATTAACTTCGCTCGAGCCATTCACGAGATTGTTGAACGCTACGGGAGTAGCCGCTTCAATGTTGGGCTAATAGGCCTATTGCTGATAGTTAGCGCTTTTGGATTGCAGCGACTTGAGTTCAACGACGATGTACGCCATTTGCAGTCAGCCTCCGAAAGGCTCATCAAGCATGAGCAAGCCGTCACTGCACTAACCGGATTCGACCAAAGCCAGCAGTGGCTAGTCCTGCTTGGCAGTACACAAGAAGATCTGCGCCAAGCGGAGCAAGAACTCGAAAACCAACTGCAAGACTTTATCAAAAAAGGCACCATTAGTGGCTTTAACTCTGTTCACCAATTCGTTCCAAGCACCGCCTTACAGCAGCAAAACTATCTGCTAAGTGAACAGCTCATAGAAAAACAGAGCGCTGATATTCAAGCTAGCTTAGGGCTTGATAGAATCGTTCAGCTACCGGAGTTTCAGGCCGTCACATGGCAACAGGTCGAGCAAGCCGCAGCTGGGTTGCCGTATCTAGCCGGTCAGTTAGAGCAAGGAACCCACTACTCCATCATCACTCTGCAGGGTTTGCATCCTGACTCGACAATAAACGGTTTGAAAACTGATATCCCAGGTGTACAAGTTTTGTTCGTTGCTCGTGCACAAGAAGTCAGCGCATTAATGCATCACTACCGCTACCAAGTACTCTTACTGGTGGCAATTGCGTGTGCTTTAGTGTTCGGGTTGTTGACTATCAAGTTAACTATCAAAGATGCTTTTGCAGTCGTAACTCCACCGCTGTTCGCCTGCTTGTTGGCATTGGCCGTGCCTGGTTTGTTAGGCATCAGCGCCAACCTATTCAACGTGGTAGCCTTGTTATTAATCCTAGGCATCAGCCTAGATTACAGCCTCTTTTTACGATTCCATGGCGACCAGGTGCACTCAACCATGGCGGTACTTCTGGCGGGTATTACCACCTTGCTGTCCTTCGGACTGATGGGGCTCTCCAGCAACTTTGCAGTATCGAGTTTTGGAATGACGATTTCAGTGGGAATTTTGGCATCTTGGCTACTGGCGCCTGCGATAGCAGGCAGGAAGCACTTTCGTAAGGTAATTCAATGTCCCGCATCATAAAACTGGTACTGCTAATCGTTTGGACTGTTTTCGCGCTAGGTTGTCAAACGCCGCAAGCTCTGTCCCCTCAGCCAGCCTGGCCATCACCTGCGAGTTATGGAAATAAAGTCCAAGCTCAACAAGTACTGCAGGTCACTTATCAGCAGCAAACTCAACAGATTTTGGTCGCTGTGGATATCTCATCCGATTCAGTGGAGCTTGTGGCATTGTCGGGCATGGGTATTCCTCTATTTACCTTGAATTGGGACGGCTCTCGTTTGACTCAAACAAACCACCTGAGCACAGAAGAATTCGACAATCAGCAGAGTGTTCTTGACGCCTTCTTTCTTGCAATCTGGCCTCAAGCAGCCCTGTCCGAATACCTTTCCCAGCAGGGATTACTGCTACAACAGAGTAATAGTCAGAGAGAGGTGCTTAGCGTCTCTGGTGAAGCAAAGCTAAGCGTACGATGGAATGATTATCAAGCGCCTCAAGGCTATATCGAAATTGACGATCACGCTAACCAAAACCGCCTCAAACTAACCACTATATATTGGGATGAAAGCCAATGACTCCAATATACATCCAGGCCATAGGCACGGTTTGTGCCCTTGGCCAAGATCAACAACAAATAAAGCAAAACTTACTTCGAGGAGTCTCGCCAGGTTTAATAAAGCGAGAGCAGGCGCTGTATTCAGGTCGACGTGCCACAATCGCTAAAATCCCCGGAGAGTTGCCACCAGTCTCTTCTGAGCTAAAGGACTTTGACAACCGAAACAACCGGTTAGCTGAGTTGGCCTTCCGTCAAATTGAACCGCAACTTGAAAAGCTCAGACGCGCCAAAACGGATCTGCGAATCGGGGTTGTGATTGGTACTAGTACTTCTGGTATCGAATCGACAGAAGCGTCTATGCGCCAAAGAGTCCAAAACGGTTGCTTCGAAGATGGGTTTCGCCTCGACCATTTGACTATTGGCGACACCGCAAACTTTGTCGCGCGACTATGCGACGCCAAAGGACCGGCCTATAGCGTCTCCACCGCTTGTTCATCGGCAGGCCGTACCTTTATTAGCGCAGCTGCGCTACTCCACGCAGATGCCGTCGACGTCGTTATCTGTGGTGGGGTTGATAGCTTATGCGACTTGACCTTGAATGGCTTTGACGCGTTAGAGCAAGTGTCTGAAAACCAGAGCCGTCCTTTTGATAAAGACCGCAATGGAATTAATATCGGAGAAGCTGCTGGCCTATTTGTTCTTAGCAAACAACTCGGTCCGTGGCGCTTACTCGGTTACGGAGAGTCCGCTGAGGGTCACCACATGTCGGCACCAATGCCCTGTGGCTCAGGTGCAAAAGCCGCGATGGAAGACGCTCTTGAAAACGCAGGTCTTGCTGCGAGAGATGTCGGCTACATCAATGCTCATGGTACTTCCACACCTCTCAACGATGCAATGGAGTCCAAAGCCATCGCTGAGGTGTTTGGAAACCAGATCCCAGTGAGTTCAACCAAAGCACTTACGGGCCATTGCTTAGGTGCCGCAGCAGCAATAGAGGCAGCATTCTGTTGCTGGAGTATAGACACCCATCAGGCACCAGCCCAATTGCCACAACCTCGCCAAACTGGCGAAGACATAGCCAATATATACCTGCCGACTGAAAATGTTGCCCTAAAGAGCAGTGTCGCAGTGTCAAACTCTTTTGCATTTGGTGGCAATAATGTGTGTTTGGTCTTTGGACGAGGAGCAGTCGATGAGCCAACTACCTGATATTGTCGAACTGGTACCCCATCGAGGGCCTATGCTATTGCTAAATCGAGTAATTTGGGCACAGGAAAAATCAATTTGCTGCGAAGTCGATATTAGTCCCCAAAGTACTTTTTTCCTGCCCGATTTAGCGGCGGTTCCCTGCCACATAGGGATTGAGTACATGGCGCAATGTATTGCCGCATTAGCTGGTGTAGAATACTGGCGCGCCAAAAAGCCAATTCCGATTGGCTTACTACTTGGTGGAAGGCGATACCAAAGCAATGGGCAAAGCTTTTCAGCTGGCACCAAGCTAAACATTTTCGCGGAAGAGTTAATTCGCGACGGTGCCATGGGTGTATACCAGTGTCGAATCGAGCTCAATGGGCAACAGCTCGCCAGTTGCCAAATCAATACATACGTGCCAACTAATGAGCAGCTACTAGAACTTACAACAAAAAAATGAAGCAAATGAACCCTCAAAACCAGCAAGTACTAGTAACAGGAGCTAGTAAAGGAATTGGCCAAGCCATTGCCGTAGAGCTAGCCCGGCAAGGCTTTACCGTGGTTATCCACTATGGCCGCGATGCCGATGGAGCCAAGAATACTGCGGACCAAATTGAAGCTTTGGGCGGAACTTGTCGCACCATTAGCTTTGACGTGTCTCAACGCCAACAAACCAAACAGCAACTTGAGCAAGACATTGAGCAGCATGGCGCCTACTTCGGCGTTGTAGCAAACGCTGGAGTAACTCGAGATACCGCATTTCCGGCGATGACCGGAGAAGACTGGGATGGCGTGATCCACACTAATTTGGACAGTTTTTACAACGTAATACACCCTTTAATCATGCCAATGATCTCACTGAAGCAAGGGCGTATTGTCACTGTGTCATCACTTTCAGGTCAAATAGGAAATCGCGGCCAAGTAAATTACTCTGCCTCTAAGGCTGGCATCATTGGAGCTACTAAAGCACTGGCCACTGAGCTTAGCAATAAGCGACGCGCCATTACGGTCAACTGTGTAGCTCCAGGACTTATCGATACCGGAATGGTTGAAGAGCATGTCAAACAGCATGTGCTACCAGCAGTACCTTTACAGCGTATGGGAACCCCTGAAGAGGTCGCAGGACTGGTCGCTTTTCTAATGAGCCCAGCAGCAGCCTACATCAATCGCCAAGTCATAGGAGTCAATGGAGGTCTGCACTGATGAGTCGCCGAGTTATCGTTACTGGCATGGCCGGTATTACCGCTTTAGGGCAAGATTTAGAAAGCGTGATGAACGCTTTGAGACTTGAGAAAAACGCAGTCACGCGAATGGATGACTGGTCCAAATACCAAGGCCTAAATACCCAGCTAGCGGCGCCAATCCAGGATTTTCAGCTACCAAGCCACTACACTCGCAAGAAAACACGCTCAATGAGTCGAGTATCTCATTTATCGACTCGCGCCACAGAGTTAGCGTTAATTGAGTCCGGCTTAATCGATGAGCCGGCACTGACCGATGGCTCTACGGGTATTTCATACGGCTCTTGCTCGGGAAGCACGTCCGCTGGCACGGCATTCACAACTGTGCTTAAAGAGCATAGCACTCGAGATTTAAACGCTAACACCTATGTAGCAATGATGTCGCACACCGCACCGGTAAACACCGGACTGTTTTTCGGGGTAAAAGGGCGAGTGATCCCTACTTCTTCCGCCTGTACATCAGGCAGCCAAGGTATTGGTTTCGCGTATGAGGCAATCAAGCACGGCAAGCAATTAGCAATGATTGCAGGAGGCGCAGAGGAACTTTGTCCGACCCAATCGGCGGTCTTTGATACCTTGTTTGCCACGAGTTTAGCCAACGACACACCGAATGCCACTCCCCGTCCCTACGATCTTGCTAGAGACGGTTTGGTGATAGGAGAAGGGGCTGGTTCTCTCATTCTAGAAGATCGCGAATTTGCCCTTGCGAGAGGCGCCCAACCTATCGCAGAAATCGTAGGATTTGCTACCAATTGCGACGCTGCACACGTCACTCAGCCCAAAGCTGAAACCATGCAAAAATGCATGGAGATGGCCCTTGAAGACGCTAATTTAGCTCCTGAGCAAATTGGCTACGTCAATGGGCATGGCACGGCTACTGAACTTGGAGATATTGCAGAAACCACTGCAACTAGCCGTTTGTTTGGCAGCCAGATGCCGCTATCTAGCCTAAAGAGCTACTTAGGTCACACCTTGGGGGCCTGCGGCGCTATCGAGGCTTGGCTGACGATTGCAATGCTCAATCAGGGTTGGTTTGCTCCCACTATAAATCTGACCGACATTGATTCTCGCTGCGGCGACCTGGATTACATAGTGTCTGGTGGACGTGAGTTGGACTGCGAATATGTGATGAGTAACAACTTCGCCTTTGGCGGCATTAACACCTCACTCATTTTCAAACGGCTATAAAAAAACGACCAGCTACTTTTTCAAGAGCTGGTCGCATATTCCTATAGCAGGGAATTTAGTGTCTAAATATTGATAAGTTGATTCACCAATTCTCTGATTTTGGGTTCGGCGTCAATGAACTTACTAAAGTTACCACTGCCGCGAGTCGCGTCGTATTTAGCTACCCCTTCAAGACTGCCATTTTGGAAGACCTTGATCTCAGCGTAAGCCATGTATAGCGCTAGGTCCCATCTCCAATGGGCTTCGTAGGTAGAAGTCCATTGGCAACTCTGCGGTACCGCCTGCTCACTAACGATGCGATAGCTGATATTTTTACTTCTAAGTACAGCCTCGTATTGATCTAAAAATCCCTGCCGTACTTCTGGATTTCGTACAACACATAGATCAGCGCCATTGGCTAACATAACCGGTTCTACATGCTGATTAATGGAACAGGCAGTTAAAAGCAAAAGTGAGGTGCCAACAACTATTTTCCTTTTCATTTTTTATCCTTTATCTAAATATTTGCGTGAACAACAGGGATAACCAAATTTTGAATTGAATCCCCCGTCAAACTAAGAGCGATTCAATCGCTTAAAACAGACTATTTTAGAGACCGACGTTCTGCTGGACATATTAAGCTCCGCCGTTACTTATTAGTAATAAAACGCCCATTTCTTGTTTCTTTCCACTAATTCTCATGTTTTAACTAAAGCTGAAAATCGTCATCTAAAGAAAATTTATGCCAATGGCTATATTGAGAGAGAAAGAAGGGAGCCAATAAGCTCCCTTGCTTTGAATTGATGAAGTTTAATGCTTGATTAAAAGCTTTTAACTTATCTATTAATCACTATCGTTGACCGCTCACTGCTATCAGTGCCGTCACTAACGGTTAAGCCGATAACTACTTGGTCAGCAGTGAACGTATCTTTCAACGTAAGGGTTGGCGTGGCTGAAGAGGCATCATCAAAACTACCAACTTGTGACACAAGGTTTAAACCATATTGATACGATGTACCAACAATTTTCCAGTCGTAAGTAAGACTATCGCCATCCGGATCTGAACTTGCAGTTCCATCGAGCAGAATAACATTATTCACAACACTAGAGTCCACTGGCGCGATAACTGCGGTTGGCTTGCCATTAGTTGAAGCAACTACAGAAAGCTGCTCAACCGAAACTACTTCATCACCTTTTGACAGATTCAACTGGAAAACATAGTAGCCCTCCACATCCACACCAAATGATGCCGTTATTTCGCTTTCATCCGTAATTGCACTTGTTGAGTCATCAGGAGCTGATATTAAGTACCATTTGGCAGATACGTCTTCAGCCATTCCCAGAGAAGCTGACCCGTCTAGAGCTACTTCCGCACCGATGGTAGTGTTCACTTTTCCAGCTGTTTTAGCAACTACTGGCGCTGTGTCATAGACAAATAATGTTACTTCCTGGACTTGGCCGTACTTGTAATAGTCGTCTACTTCAACGCTGTATTCGTAGCGCCCTGGCAACGTCGGATTCTCAATTAGCTCAGCATTGTATCGAATGAGGGTGGAATAATAATATATATCCAACAGACCGTGATCTTCAGTTTCCAGCACGGTTCCCTTCCGAGACCAATAATAATCAATTAAACTATCGCTCGCGTTGATAGCCTCTGCGCCGCTTAGAACTACTTCGTCTCCAAGCATGACATGTTGCTGCTTATCGCTACTAATGTAGGTTGGAACCTTTTCATGTCCTGCATAAACGTCGATGTAGAAGTTTAAGTAGTCGCTGTAGTTCTCACCATCGAATACTCGAGCCGTAACGATGGTAAAACCGGACTCATTTGCTAAGAATTTTGCAATTGCTTTTTCACTTTGTGAGGAAGTGATTGTAGCATCGAGGTTCATTGAAGAAGAACGTACCATTTTATATTCGTACTCTAAAGGCCTTCCTTCTGGCGAAACACTCTGAGAAAAATCCAGAATGAGCTCTTCACCAACTCGTGCTCTTAGTCTGTTACTACCAGATTGAACAACCGCTTTTAGTGCTATTTTCGGAGCTGCTTTAACCTCTAGGTTTACTTCAACTGCCTCAGTTGAGTCGCGTCCATCGCTCACGAATAGCGAAGCGGTATAAAACCCAGCTTTGTCAGGGTGAAAGGCAAAATAAGACTTTTCACTTACTTTATTGGCCAAATTGCTGCCAGTCGGAACGTAACTAAAGCTCCAGCTGTAGGTAATATCATCGCCATCTTTGTCATAAACATCAGAGTAAAAAACAGCTTCGCCGCCCATATAATAGTCTTGACCATAGCCGGGCACCTTGATTGATACCGTTGGTGGCGTATTAGGTGGTTTAACAGTGACTGTTAGTTCCGAAGCTTCACTATCGAGCTCCCCATCATTTACCACTAGCTCAAAAACATAGGTTCCGACAACGTCAAAAGTAGGCCCCTGTACTTTTGATTCGCTAGTAACAAGCGTGTACTGAGGTGATACAAGAGCACTTCCATATGGACCACTCACCAAGCTCCATTTGTACTCGGCAATATCACCATCATTGTCGTAGCTTCGACTTCCATCAAATTCTATCGAGTTGTTCACCTCAACGGTTACTTCATAACCAGCGTTTGCTACCGGAGCTTCGTTACCCGCAGCGACCTCTACCTCAATAATTACTGGAGAGCTATCTATAAATCCATCGGATACAACAAGCTGCACTCTATACGTGCCTGCTTGGTCTGGAATAAAGCTAACGCCCGAACTACTATATTCAAAATCGGAAGACGTGTTTGCGCTACCTTCTGGAGTTTGTAGTAAAGTCCAGAAATACGTTAAGCGATCACCATCTACGTCAAAACTTTGAGAACCATCGATGGTTGCTTGCTCACCTAAAGCCACTTCAATTGAAGAGGGCACAACCGCAACTGGAGGGTTATTCGGCGTAGGACTAGGATCAGTACCGCCGTCACCTGGGTCAGTACCACCGTCGCCAGGATCAGTTCCGCCATCACCGGGATCAGTGCCGCCATCACCCGGGTCAGTGCCGCCATCGCCTGGATCAGTACCACCGTCGCCAGGGTCAGTACCACCGTCGCCTGGATCAGTGCCATCTTTACCAGGACCCGAACCATCTGGATCGGGAGCAGTGACAGAGAAAGAAATGAGAGCAGGAGAACTATCTGCCACGCCGTCGTTAACAATTAGCTGAACAGTATAATCTCCAAGAACTTCTGGTTTGAACGCTACTTTTGCATTATCTCCAAGAAGCGTGTTAGGCAACAACGATCCTTCTGGTTGAGAGCTGAAACTCCATACAAATGTTAAAGAATCGCCATCAGGATCATTACTACTTGAGCCATCAAGCTCGATAGTTCCTCCAAGTACAACACTTAGAGGACCTGATAACGCTGCTACTGGTATATTGTTAGTTTGTCCACCGCCGTTATCTGGGTCGACTTCCTTTTCCGGCTCATTACTCGATTCGCCTCCACAAGCTGCTAGCGATAAAGCTAATAACCCAACAACAAATTTTTTCACAATAATTCCTTTTTGTAATTCCAATTTAAAAATATTGCTCTAAGAATCTAACTATCCATGAAACAATTTCGGGAACCTTTCCCGAAAAATAAGTTGCCATGCATGTTCTAGTACAGAAAACACCTTACTAATTTAGCGTCAAATATTTGACTACCCATCAAATCTTTAACACAATAAACCATAAAAAATCACAAAAGATAAAAAATTATAAAAATGAGAAGTTAGTCAAAATTTTATAAACGGGCGAAACTTGATAAACTTTATAATCAGAAACACCTAAGCCCAGCGCCACTGCTTAAATATCAGGTATACCTGCCCCTGAAAACACACAAACACCATAAGAATCAACTAATAAATCATCAGCTTCAACAGAGAACCTTTTTGGTAGTAAAGAGAAACAAAAGGCAAATAGAGGATCGCTAATTAGCTAATACCTTAATTAGTTAAGCGAAAGGATAACATTGCCAAAACTCTATGTATTTGCAGTGAAATGCTGGATAGCCTTACAGGCAATAAAATTTTAAATTAAGCAGTATATAACTTCAAAGTATAAGAAATATAAAACGACAGAAAACATTCATTTGCGCAACGCTAAGTAAACACTAAGAATTTATAACCAACCCCAACATATGCAGCCGACACTGTAGAATTAGCCACTGTAGTCAAAATGCTATCAAGCTTGGTCGTTAGTTTCCTTTGGCGTAATAACTATCACCCAAACCAGTTTCGGTAAACTTGTAGTCGATACCTACAACCTTATTGAAAGCATAGCCTAACTCACAACCTAAACCACGCGTATCACAGTCGCTAAAGTCAGCACTTACCGTAGGTGCGCGCCTATGTCGGCGTAGAATCCGCTACTATTATTAGCCGGCGTCTCTTCTGCGTATGCTTAGAAGACTGCCAGACCAGAAACCACTAGTAATATTGGAGTAATGACTTTCATCATGAGTATTCCTCGATATTGTTGCAATTCAACACCAGAAATCAAAATGTTACTACCCAATCAATCAAGAGGCTAATTAATAAATAAAGAAAAAGCAGCGTTCCAATAAACTTTAAACATTCAATCACCAACTTTTAATTTAGATTAAAGCAACAGGAAGGACCTAAATAATATTAGCACCAGCAAAACATTAAGCATCTCAAGAAAAGCATATCACGCAAATCACAAACCTAGATTCGATCCACAAATTAAACCAATAGCAACAATTCCGACCCAGCTATATGTTACTTTCCATAAGCTGGTCAATCATCTACCATTCAAAGTTATGTAACATAAGTTTAAAGCAAATTACTAATGCGCATATTAGGTGTAGCTATAAAATTAATAACAAGGATACGTAGAATAATTCGCCAGCCTTTATAACCTAGGTTTACATATAACATTAAATAAAGGATTAAGAGACTATAATGTATAAGCAGCTTGGAATGGCAGTGTGTCTTGCAACACTTTTAGCTGGATGTGGCTCCGAATCAGAAGATTCAGTTGAGAGTACACCACCACCAGTAATGAAACTTAACGGGTCAGACTATTCAGTATCTAACCCATTTGTTGTGACTGGCTCACCATTCACCGTTAGCTGGGAGTCCACAACTCGCACTGAGTTGTACATATCTACCACTCCTGAAGTGACTGACAATAGTCTCGAAGTTTACGGCTACAACTGGGGCTCGTACGAGAGAGAATGTCAAATTGACGAAAGCTACGTCGAAATTGATTGTAATCTGGATGGCCAACTAATCGGTGGGCGTGAAAACATTACAAGTCTTGTAAAACAGATTCCAACCACTTTGTACCTGATTACCCAAGAGACTACCTATGTAACCGATGGTACTAGCTTGGACGAAGAAGTTCAATCCGTATCTATGCCTATCCAGTTGAACTAGCAACTGTTTAGGCCCTTAGATATGACGAGAAAGCGGCCATTATGGCCGCTTTTTTATCGCCTCGAGACGCTTTAGCTAACCCCGAAACGCCCTTTCAAGTAATCAAAGGTCGCACGCACACCAAAGGCCTCACCACCCAATGGACGACCCGGCAGTTTGCGTACGTTAAAGGCCATAATGTCAAAGTGCACCCAGTCAGTACCCTTTGGCAAAAACTCTTGTAAGTACAGGGCCGCGGTAATCGCTCCGCCAAACGGTGCATTTGGACAGTTGGTCATATCAGCGATATCGCTTTTCATCAGGCTGTGATAGCCCTTGTACAGTGGCATTTGCCACACAGGGTCTTGCACCGGCTCACCGGCTTGAATTAGCCCCAGCGCAGTCTCAGGCTTAGTCGCAAAGAAGCCTGGTAGCTCGGTACCGAGCGCCACTCGCATTGCACCGGTTAGGGTGGCGAAGTCGATAACCAGCTCAGGACTCTCTTCGGCAGCCAAGTCCAGCGCATCGCACATGACCAAGCGCCCTTCAGCGTCGGTGTTGTGGATCTCCACGGTGAGGCCTTTTCGGGTAGTTATCACATCACCCGGACGGTAGGCATTGCCAGCAATGGCGTTCTCAACCGCAGGGATTAGCACCCGCAGATTTACCTTCAAATTGGACGCCATGATAAGCCGCGCCAGACCGAGCACGTGCGCGGCACCGCCCATGTCTTTTTTCATATTGCGCATACCGGCAGCGGGCTTGATGTCCAAACCGCCACTGTCAAAGCAAACGCCCTTACCGACAAGCGTCAGTTTGGGCGCATTGGCATCACCCCAGCGAAAATCAATTAAGCGCGGCGCATGAATGCTGGCACGGCCAACGGCGTGAATGGTTGGGAAGTTTTGCTCAAGCAGTTCGTCGCCCACGACCTCTGAAAACTCGGCACCAAACTCTTCGGCCAAAGCTTTACTGGCCTTCGCTAAGTGTTCGGGCATCATGTCGCCAGCAGGGGTGTTTACCAAATCGCGCACCAAAGCTGTGGCTTGAGTGAGCTTTTGGGCTTCTTCAACCACTGCCATGTTCTCAATTGATAGGCGTGGCAGGGTCTTGCCAGGCTTGAGGTAGCGCTCAAAGCGATAGCTGCCCACCGCCCAGCCAAAGGCCACTGCCAATTGGTTTTGCGCTTGGGTTTGCAATTGATAGTCACCAACAGGGAGCAGGTGTATCAAGTCTCCACAGGCAAAGTATTCTTGGGCGTCTTCTGCCACAAACAATGCGGTTTCCACTGAGCCGTCCGCAGCAGGAATTAGGGATAGGCCAACGCCTGCGAAGCCTGTGTTGGTTAGCCAATTAGCAATTCGCAGCTCTTGTTGCTCAAGCCAAGCGTCAAAGCTCGCCTTGTCTAAAACCACTAATGGAATGCCTTGGGAACCTTGTGCCAGTACTGCCGACATGAATACTCCTGTTGTTATTGGTTATGGGGCGTGCTCGCCGATGCCACATAGTAAAGCACTCGCAGGGCAAATTACCAATCGGACCAAGCAACAAAAAAGCGACCTATGAGGCCGCTTTAGCATTGAATTCAATGGGCAATACCCCTTGCTAGGCAGGTCCTAGCCGAGCGAGCTACCGGGTTTCATCTGGTATAGAGGAATTGCACTGGTGTCCTCACTCTCGCGCTTGGCCGCTTTGATAAGCAAATCAGCCTCATACGCTAAAATATGACGGTTTTGGCTCAACGCCGAATCGATATAGTCTTTGCAAGCTGGGTGGTCTTTGATGGCCATCAGCTGTGCACACTGTTCGTGACTGGCATCGGGCAAGCTGGTTTCCACTGGCTGATAGTGGCGCAACACAGATAACTTGTTGGTTTGCTGTTTGGCCAAAGGTAACCCAACACAAAGTGCTGCCGCTGCGGTCATACCTATCAAGCCAAACACTGCTTCAATACCAATGGCACTGGCCCAGTCCCACAGCAGCAAAACCATGGCCGATGCGACCGCGGTGGGAATAGCGAACAGCGCAAAATCACTTTTCTCTTGCAGTGCCTCTTGGGCCTTCAAGGTTTGGCGAAGCGAATCAATTTGGTGTTGAGTCGGTGCTTTACCGCTACGAATATTGAAAATCATGTCAGCCTCCAACCGAGCCTTAAATGGGTTCGGTCTGCAATCTAAGTTACCGGTTAGATTGTGCCTGCTTTTATTAGTAAATACTTTTATACAGCTCAAAATTTAGAACAAATCTTCTGCAACCAGAGAGGCGAAGGTCGTCGCGTCAGCGGCTAGCTAATCACTTTGCAGCCACAAACCACGTTGGAGGGTTCAAATAATATGTGTGCGTAGCCGTTCCTCTCTGCAAGGATATTGATCGTCTCACTGTGGATGTCGTGGTTGTCTAGATTCATGCGGCTAACGTTGGCCATGTACTTCATATGCTGAGGCTGAGATGCTTCCGAATCTAGTGTTGCAATATCAACTTGGCTAAGGCCTAAATGGAACTGATGTCCGTTTTGAAGGCTATCGATAATTTTACCCTTCATGGTAATCACGCTAATGGCCTTACCCACGTTGCTAAAATAGCGATAATTGATGGTGACTCTATCACCTTTGAGCACATAATCGACTTGCATATAATGGGATTCTGCCTCCTCACCTCCCGTTTGGTGCCCGATTAACTCATTGCGACAACTAAGTTGCTTATCAACACTCAATCTACCAGGCGAAAACGCAAGCCAAGCCGTAAAGAGCAAGCCCGCCAGCATAAAAAGGTTGACCACTCGACAGGAAGCTTTAGTCACAAGCTTTCACCTCTCTCAACCATGTTTCATCGATAAATCTCGGAGACAAACCAAAGTCATTAATTTTGAAGTTTCGCGGAGGCACACCTTCATCTGAGGCAAAGGTAATTGCCAGTAGCATGCCGTCAAAAGAAAGAGACAGATAAATGTGACTCCAGCTTATATCTGCACACTGTCCAATCTGGGTCGCTAAAGATTGCACGTATGGGTCACTAGTTTTCAGCAGTTGTTCGGTTCGCGCTACTTGAATTAGGGATACGTCAGTTCCCGATTGAGCCCGAGCAACCGACTCAAACTGGATTGTAGTTGTCGCATGAGGAGACTCAAAAAATATCGGGTAGTGCAGTGCTATCCAGAAACCAAGCAAGCCAACGATTGCTATTCCCCAAAACACTATTGGTGATAGCAGTTCAGCGTTTTGGTCGGGTGACTGAGCTGGCAAGTGATCACCAGCACTGGTAAGGACCAGACGATAACCAGTCCCTGGCACCGCCTGAATGTGGCTATGGTCTTTATCCCCGATGAATTGACGCAAACTAAATACAGCTTTCACTACAGCGGATTTAGAAATCACAGTCTCGCCTGATTCGTCGCAACGCAATTGTTGAAAATTAACCGCCTCGCCTTCGGACTGAAATAGCCAATGCAAAACAAGGCGTTCTGCTCTGGGCAACTCTTTGCACATCGGCTTTGAGTCGTGGTAGAGCAGTCCTTTACTCTCATCGAATCGATAGTGCCCTAGGCTCGGGTGGTCGCTCATTTGCACTCATATAAATAGACGAATTGATTTCAGCATAACTTTTGGAACAATTTTTCAGTGTGAGCTTGGTTCTAAAAAGAAAAAAGCGGCTTTTTCAGCCGCTTGTTTTGAGTTAGAGATCACAACGGAATTAACAGGCGATTACTCAGAGATAATCTCAAAAGTACTTTCAACCGACCCAGTACGCACTTGCAATGCGACCCTGTGGTAAACCACTTGCGGTTGCCACTCGATACCTTGTGGAGCAGCAAACTGATACTCACCAGGTCCCGTTGCGGTTAGCTGAACATTGCAATCCTCTTCGTCACATCCAAAACTCTCAGTTTGGTGCCAAGGAAAAGCCATCCCCTTCATTTCTGTTTTTTCAGGCAACCCCATAAACGCCACTAAAAACTGTGATTTTTCAGCACCATTGAGTAGCTCACCCTGATCATCAACCAGTTTGAAATTTACGCTGCTATTTTCTGCATCGAAAGCAATAGCTTCAATGTTAATCGAATCCGCCTGCGCGATATCAATACCAGGTTCATCGCTACTGCAACCACTAATAACAAGTCCCAATAGGGTTGCGAGGGCGACTTTACTTTTCAACATGATATGCCCCCTTGGTTAGTGACAAGTGCTACAAGTAGCACCATCGTGAGCATTCGAGATATTCGCGCTGACATCGTGCGGCGCGTGGCAGGACTGACATTCCATATTGGAGTTAACATCCGACACTTTGTAGGTCACTGGCTCAGCCTTACTTCCCGAGTGGCATGCCATGCACTCGGCGTTGTCTTCAGACTTCAGGCTTGCAGTAAACTTGCCTTCAATAGCCATATTGGCAAATTCCACCAAGGTATAGGCTACTTCAGCGGTGAGCTGGCCACAGCGCTCTGCTTTGGCAGCATGCTTCGAGCCATATTTAGAGACCTTAGACCACTTAGTAACCGAAGCGTGGCACAACACTGTGCCAGCAACCGACTGGCTGATCTTTTCTGGCGTCAAAGGCTGTCCCGCATCATCGTTTCGAGTTGGGGCGCCAATCATATCTACGAATTTCGTTCCATCATTACTCAAACTGGCATTCCCGGCAGGCATATTTGCTGTCTCGTAGTAATGGAATACCGAGCTAATGATCTTGCTTTGCATGGAATTGCCGTCCGGATCTTTAATATCCAGGATATTAATTCCCATAGCAGTGGCGTTTAGACATCCGCACAAAGTGCCCCAGCCAGCAATACCTCCAGCGCCATATAGGCTTAGATTAGTTGGTAGCGCTTCGACTCGAGCCGCATCTGGGTGATTTTGTGCTTTTAGCTGTTCTGTCAATTCAGCGAACAAAGCGTCAAACACACCATACATACAGCCACCGCGGCCGTATCCTTCGTAGGCTCTTTTGGCCACTTTCTTCGGGTCGAGTTTTACGTATGGTAGTCGAGTTAAATCAGCACCACCCATGTTGCCGACACCAATTTCAGCGGCGCAGTTTGTATTTGCAAACGCGCTGGTTGGAATTGCAGCAGTGCCCGCTGCCACCGAGGCGATACCGATGATTTGAGCCAAAGCGCGGCGGCGCTCTTGTACAGGGTATTCGTTGTGTTGTTTTTTCATTGGTTTCTCACTATGTCGATTTAATTGCAGGGAAAACGTTTCAGTGAGAACGACAATAAAAGGAAGTATCACGACAAAACGGGAGAAGAATCCAAGTAATCGCTGGTGAGCTAACCAGCGTCTATTGATTCGTATTTCTTGGTCCGACCGCTGCTCGACAATGCGAAGCACACCACGAATTTAGGCCATTTTGAGACATGCGCAACCCTCAACTGTACAAGTAATCACCGATTACTGGCCGGTAATAGGTCTTACTAGAGAGTCACAGTGAATATTTTGAGAGATGAAACACACCTTTAGAAGAAATCCCTAATTTACCCGCATAGCCTTATATTGGGCTGAGCTTGACTTTATATTATTAAATTATAATATCGCGATAACACAAGTTTTTTGCTTAAAGCTTGATAATGGCGTTAATCGATAGGGTGAAGAATATGAGCAGTACTAACAACAAAATCGTAATCATTGGCGGTGTCGCCGGTGGCGCGTCCGCCGCAGCCAGAGCCCGACGCCTGAGTGAAGACGCAGAAATCGTGATGTTTGAACGCGGCCCATTTGTTTCTTTTGCCAATTGCGGCCTGCCCTATCACGTGGGTGGCGAGATTGAGCAGCGCAGTAAGCTGATTTTGCAAACCCCGCAAAGCTTCAACAATCGCTTCAATGTGGATGTGCGAGTACAGCACGAGGTGATTGCCATACACCGAAGCGACAAACAGGTGCGGGTTAAAGATCTCGCCACCGGTAAAGAGTTCCTCGAATCCTACGATGCGCTGGTGTATAGCCCAGGTGCTGCGCCTATCGTGCCGCCAATTGCCGGTATCGATAACCCGCTGACCTTCACTTTGCGCAATATTCCAGACATGGACCGAATCATCGAGCAAATAGACAGCCGTGAGCTTAAACAGGTGGCGGTTATTGGCGGTGGTTTTATCGGTTTGGAAATGATGGAAGCCTTTGTTCATCGCGGCATTAAGACCACGCTGGTAGAAGCCTTGCCGCAGGTGATGAATTCAGTGGACCGAGAAATGGCGGGCATAGTTCATCAAGAAATTCGCAGCAAAGGGGTCGACCTTAAACTCAATACCAAGTTGACCCAAATTAGCCACAACCCAGCTCAGCAAACCCTCACGCTGAGTTTAAACGACAATGAGTCGCTGGATGTCGACTTATTGATTATGGCGATTGGTGTCCGTCCTGAGGTTGGCTTGGCGCGCGATGCAGGCCTTGAGATCGGCGAGTTTGGTGGCGTGTTGGTTAACAGCCAAATGCAAACCAATGACCCAGTAATTTATGCGGTGGGCGATGCGGTGCAAACTAAAGACCTAATTACCGGTGAGCAAACCTTGGTGCCGTTAGCAGGCCCGGCCAACCGCCAAGGACGAATTGCCGCTGATAACATCTTAGGTCATGAGGCCCACTACCAAGCGACTCAAGCCACGGCCATCTGCAAGGTGTTTGATTTTGCGGTGGGCTCTACCGGCAAGAACGAAAAGCAGCTTAAGCAACTAGAAATCGATTACGAAAAGGTATTCGTTCACGCCGCCAGTCACGCGGGATACTACCCGGGAGCCGAAATCGTCAGCCTCAAAGTTCTATTCGAAAAGAGCAGCGGCAAACTACTTGGCGCTCAAGCGGTAGCCAAAGATGGCGTCGATAAGCGCATCGATGTGCTGGCAGTCGCCATTCGCGCCGGCATGACTATCGATGAGCTTGAGCACCTGGAGTTGTCCTACGCGCCGCCATACGGCAGTGCCAAAGACCTGGTCAATTTGGCAGGCTTTGTGGGCACGAATATCATCAAAGGCTTGGTGGCTCCGGTGCACTTTGATCAAATGGATGCACCCGCCGACAACCAATTAATACTGGATGTTCGCACCCCAAATGAGCTTAAGAATACCGGCTGCATCGAAGGCGCTATCAACATTCCGGTTGACGAGCTAAGACAGCGTGCCAGCGAGCTACCGAAAGACAAAGAGATACTGGTGTATTGCCAAGTCGGTCTGCGCGGGCATGTAGCCTATCGCATGCTGACCAATTTGGGTTATCAGGCGAAAAACCTAATAGGCGGCTATCGCAGCTATCGATTGGCAAAAGCCTGACCCAAAGCTTCGGATTGCTGAGTTGGTTGCCATAGCCGAGTTGGTGACCAAAGCTGAGTTAGTAAATCAGGCTCGGCATTAGGGGGCTTAGCGAATGCCCACAACCACCGGTGAACCCGGCTTCAAAAACCATGACAGAGAAGCAAACGCGATGACTGAAAACCTAGCGGTTGATTTGGACAAGATGGAAGCCCAATGCGAAATGGTTTCGAACGTGCTCAAAACCTTAGCCCACCCCAAACGCTTGTTGTTGCTGTGCCATCTAACCCAAGGCGAGCGCAACGTCAGTGAACTCACCGAGCTTACCGGGCTGTCTCAATCTCAAGTTTCCCAATTCTTAAAGTCGATGACGCTACAAGGCTTGGTGAAATCGCGCAGCCAAGGCAGCAATAAGTACTTTTTCATCATAGACGACAAGCTGCAGCAATTGATTTCCACCCTGCACCAAGTGTATTGCGAGGTTTAACCAGGTCTCAATACCGAGTAGGCACTGGGCCAACAACCCACAAAAAACAGCGGATGAGGGCTAGCCCTCATCCGCTGTTTTCATTTAAAGCGGGTTATAGGGTGTAAGTTTGCCCCGCATAGATGATGAAGTGACGCAGCGCTAGTACTCCAACTAGGCTGGCAAAGGCCACGGTCAACGCGGTAGCTTTCAGGTGGCGCGTCTTAGATGGCAGTAAGCCAGACATCAAAGGCACACCAAAACCAATGCCCACCACGCCAATCCAGAACACCTGCGCCCAAACGCCTTCGCTCAAGGCGGCCAGTGCCAGCGCAGAGGCACCACCGGTGAGATACAAGGTAGCAAACAGCATCACTAAGAACAGTATCTCAAGAGACACCACAGGCAATTCCAAAGCGTGGGTAGTCTTCATTTCTGGCTGAGTAGTGTGAGCGCCGAAGAACAATATGCCCACCAAGCTGTTGGCCGCCGCGCCTGCCGATAAAGCCGAGAACAGGAACAGAGCTGGCAGTGCCGCGGTATTAAGTAGCGGGTATGCGGTCAGTGCTGAGATTAGGAAGCCGGTGTAGGCCGCCACCGCAATCGCTAGCACAAACAAACTGCGCTCAATCAAGGCTTTGTAACCAAGCAAGCTGTTGGTCAACCCCGCCAAACTCGGCACCCACTGAGCCACTTCGCGATGAAACACCATTAGCGCAAACACAAAGCTCAGCGGAATGTATACCAGCAACACGATAACACCCAGCGACATCACCGACTCCAGGTTGTAGTTAACCAAAATCACCCAAAAATCGAATGGCTTGGTCAAATCAAGTACCAGGCACAGCATGCCCAAGCAAATCGCAATTGGCGCTATCAAGGCCGCGGCCTTAAGTAGTGGCTGAGCTTGGTAGTCGGAATCGCCACCGCGCAGCCAGTTGACGACAAGGCCTACCAACAAGCTACCGGCCGACAAACCCGCTAAAAACAAGTAAACCGCGATGATCCAATTCCAGGTGACCGGATCGTACTGACTCATATCTCCCCAAATGTTGTTCATTTCGAGATACCTCCGCGCTTAGTTGGAATTCGATACACTCGCGGCTTAGTGCCTAGGTGTACCTTGTCTTGGGTGGTGTTGTTGCTCGCCAACAGCTGAGCGGCCGCAGAACTTGAGTCATTGGCATCGCCAAACACCAGAGCATCGGTTGGGCACACCGCCACACAGGCCGGCTGCTCGCCACGGGCCAAGCGAGTGTCTTTACAGAAGTTACACTTGTCAGCCACGCCGGACTCTGGGTCCATAAAGCGCACTTTGTAAGGGCAAGCGGCGACACAGTATTGGCAACCCACGCACTTGTCGGCCTTAATGCTGACAATACCGTCATCGCCCACGTAAGCCGCGCCAGTTGGGCAGACTTTGACGCAAGGGGCGTCTTCGCACTGCTGACAAGAGACGCGACGGTAGTCAAAATGCAGGTTGGGCACTTGTCCGTACGGGCCTTCGATGCGCACCTGAATGCGAGTGACTGCATCGGGTACCTGGTTCTCGCTGCGACAAGCCACGTTGCAGGCCTGACAGCCAATGCAGCGGTTCTCGTCGTGAATCATTACTAATCTTTGGGTCATGATTCTTCTCCTAAACCTTTTCCACTTTCACACCCGTGGTGTGCAAATTCATTCCAACCACTGGCGAGGTCACATCGGGCAGCAAGTTGCCGCAGTGAACCCCCTTGTTGAAGGCGCGCTGTAGCTCTTTGTTCTTCGAGCCAAAGCCCATGTAGGCGAACACTGTGTCGGGACGGATCCCCGGAGTCACAAGCGCTGTGCCCACTTCAGAGCCGGTTTGGTTGTATACGCGGATCTCATCGCCGCTGCGAATACCGAGCTTGCCGGCGGTTAGCGGGTGGATCCACACGCCGTTATCGCTCATCAGTTGGCTCAACATTGGAATGTTGTGCGTCGCCGCATTGGTGTGAATCGCCACCTTGCCTTGAATAAAGAACAGCTGGTCATCGTCTTTGAGTTTGACGTCGCGATAGCGAATCACGCCTCGGCCCGGTGCCATGGACTCGACCTTGGCGGAAGACAACTCGATTTTGCCTGTGGGGGTTTTAAACTTAAGCGCGCTGGCGTAGGTGCCATCGGCATCTGGCTTGCGCGCATTGGCGTAAGTTGCAGCAAACTCGGCAACCATACCCTTCTCGCGCAACATCAGCGGCTTGCCGTAGCTAACCCAGCCTTCCTCAAGCACTGTGTTGACGAAGTTGGCGTCGCCCTTGGCTTGCGCCATGCGCAAGGTATCCATGTTGGTCCAGGGGTAAAACTGCTCCAGTCCCATGGCAATCCCCAGCTCACGCCAAATCTGCCAACTCGGGCGAGTATCGCCGATGACATCGACGACTTGCTGGCGCACGTAGTAACGCGGGTTCTTACCAGATTTATCGGCAATCTCTTCGTCGCGCTCTAGGTAGGTGGACTCAGGCAGAATAATGTCGGCAAAGGCCGCGGTTTCGCTGATATACACATCACAGCAAACAATGAAGTCCAGTTGCTTCATCGCCTTTTCGATGCGCGCACGGTCGGTCATAGTTTGCATTGGGTTAGAGCGAGAGATCACCCAGCCTTTCAGCGCATAGGGCTTAGCGTCCAAGGTCGCGTCGAGAATGCTTTGATAAATACCGCCGTTGGACCAAAGCAAATAGTATTGGTCGTCCACTTGGTCAATGCGCGGTGCGGTGATTTTCGGGTAATTCACCCCAGGCTTAGCCAGATCAGGTGCCACTTCTTCACCGGCGAGCTTGTTGTAGCCCTTGGCTTTTTTGCCAAAGAACAAACCACCTTTGCGCTCGATATTGCCAAGCAGCACGTTGGCCGCGAACAAGGCGCGACGCAGTTCGAACTCTTCGGTGGTAAAGGTCGCACGGTGGCCAAAGTCGACGCATACCGCCGGTGCTAATGCCGCCATCTCGCGCGTAATGCGAGTGATGTCTGACGCTTTTACATCGGTGATTTGCTCTGCCCACTCAGGCGTTTTTTGGGCCACTTCTTTGGCAAACGCATCAAAGCCTTCGACATAACGCTCAACAAAGGCTTTGTCGTACAGGTCTTCTTTGATTAATACGTGACACATGGCCAACGCAATGGCGATGTCGGTGCCGGGTTTGATTGGGTGCCACTCATCGGCCTTATCCGCCACAATCGAGAAGCGCGGCTCAAATACCACCAGCTTGGCGCCCTTCTCTACCTGAGCTTTCATCATGCCGCGAGTCTCGGACATGTTGATGCCTTCGTAGAGGTTGTGACCAAAGTTGACTATGTACTTGGAGTTGCCCAGATCACGCTTAATTTTGCTGCCCAACATGGCTGTTGAGGCAATCGAGTAACCGCCAGGACATGTGGTTAAGTGAGTAAAGGTATTGGGCGAACCATAGCCTTTGGCTAGGTCAAACAAGTGATGACTTAGCGAGCCTGATTTTGAGGAGAAGGCCACCGCTTCTGCGCCGTGGTCCTTTTTGATCTGGTTGAGCTTGCTGGCGATGGTTTGGTATGCCTCATCCCAGCTAATTTCTTGCCATTTGCCCTCGCCGCGCTCACCGACGCGCTTAAGCGGCTTTACAATGCGCTGCGGATCGTAGAGCAAGCTGTGTCCCGCACCACCGCGAGCACACACGCTGCCGCCAAACGGCGTGGCTTTGTCGTTGCCCAAGATCGAGACATTTTTTTCGTTGATGACTCTGGCTGAAATGGGACAGCGAGTGGAACACATCTCACAGATTGAATTCACATTGGTGGCCGAGCCTTTGATCGGTGCTGCCGACAAGCTGGCTATCGAGCCTGGGATGGCTGTGTACATGGCGCACGTGGCGGCAGTGGCTCCAGCTCCCTGTAAAAACGAGCGTCTAGAAAACTCCATGGCTTTCTCCCCGAAGTGTTTGTAATCAAATTCAGGGAGAGTATCTCTACAGAAGCGAAATGGGGATATTGTGGAAAACCACATGGCAAGCGGAAGCTTGATTCAGCTCACGCTTGCATAAACGCCTGTCGCTAATTAGCTGGTTTCCAGCTCATACACAGTCACTGTTACCAAACAACCGCTAACACCGTCGTCACGATTGGCGATAGTCAGGCTGCCTTTGTGCTGGCTGACGATTTCGCGACAAATGGCCAAGCCAAGCCCCAAGCCATCATCCTTAGTGGTTTGAAAGCTCTGTAGATGCCAGTCTGGCTCGTAGCTCAGGCCCGAACCGTTATCGAGCACCTTAAGCACCGCGTGGTCTGCATGATACTCAAGGGTGATTTCGATGCGTTTGGATTGGTTAGTTTCCACATCTTTCAGCGCGTCTAAGCTGTTTTTGATGGTGTTGATTAACACTTGTTCAAGACCGACTCTATCCACCAAAAGCGGTGTTGGCTCGCCTATTTGATGTTTGCTAAATTGCACACCCGAGGTGAGCAGTTCGTGCTGCAGAAACTGCTCAACATTGGCCACCAGCGCACCAAGCACTATCGACTCCGCTGGCGTTTCTTTGCGTCTGAGCAAGCCGCGAATGCGATGCACCACCTATGAAGCACGCTTGGCTTGCTCGCGAATTTTCTCCAGCGAATGGTTGGCTTGCTCGGGTTCTAACTTGCCTTGCTCCAGTTGCTTAAGCGAGCCCGAGCTGTAATTGACGATAGCGGCAATTGGCTGGTTGAGCTCGTGGGCCAAACCCGCGCCAACTTCACCGATAACCGCGGTGCTTTGCAGTTTTTCAAGCATTACCGCTTGGCGTTTGAGCTCGCGCTCTGAGGCAATTAAGCGCGCGCTTTTGCGATTGAAACTGTACTGCAGCACAAAGTGATAAATGGTGGCTAGCAGCCAAAAACCAAAAGCGAACCACAGATAGTGGGAATACTGCTTAACCCAAACCACGGGTAACAGAGGCACAGGCGTGGTGTTAGCAATATTGAGCTTTTGGTAGAGCTCGCGCACCTGAAACTGAGTTAAGGGCGAGGTCCAGCCGCGATTTTGCGCGGTGCGACTAATAGGATCGTCGCCATCGAGCCTGAGCAGAGCCGAGGTCACCGCTTTACTCACCTGCAAAGGCACCTCGCTTGATGCGGCAAACGACCAGTTGGGATAGAGTTCTGAGCTGGCACCGCACTGATAGCCGCTGGGGGTTTGGTCGTGAATGAGACGAAACTCGTTGCGGTCTAACTCGCCGCGATCAACCATCTCTTCCAGAGTGCACAAAGGCGTGACCGCCGCATCCACCTCGCCTTTTTGTAGGCGCAATAGCAAGGAGTCCAGCGGAAAGCCGGTAAACTCCACATTGGAGAAAAACTTATCCGAGTCAAACCCCTCAGCGGCAATCAGACCGATGGCCGCTTGGTAGCCCCCCAAGGCTTGCGGGCCTGAGGCCAAAATCTTGGTGCCCTTGAGATCCGCCAGTGCATAGTATTGACTGCTTTTGTTAACCCAAATCGCCGAGCCGATCGCCAGACTTTGACCACCGTGGCGAGCACTGAGCATGGTCGCTAACCAAGAGACTGGCGTTTGATTACTGATTTGCAGATATTGGCCGGGATTGGTCACCACAAACTGAACCTGCTTAGCTTGCAGTTGCTTGGCCATGGCTTCGAAGCTCAGGGGCACCACCTCAAAGCGATATTCAGGGATCTGCTCGCTCAAGTAGTCCATGGTCGGTTGCCAGCGTTGCTTCACGCGAACCTCACCCCAGTTGGCCAGCACCGCCACTTTGAGGGTTTGACCGTCAGACGCCTGAGCCTGTGCGCTGATTGGCGCCAACATCATCAGCCCTGCCCAAATGACAAAGCTAGCGTACAGCCCTTTGAATCCCATTAGCATCCCATTTTTACCGCGTGAATTTGTCAGCCTTAGCACTGATAGGGTTAAATAAAGCCTGAGCCGCTCTCAAACTTTGGTCAAGCACATGGTCCCAATATACCTAGTGGACGACGACATCGCTTTCGCCGATTCGCTACTTTTCGTCCTAGACAGCTATGGATTAAAAGCCACTCACTTCGATAACGCACCGAGCTTTATCGAAAACTGCGATCTCACGCAGGCCGGCGTTGCCATTTTAGATAGCCGTATGCCCAAAATGACTGGAGAACAACTGCATCAGCATCTGGTCGATGCCCACTCGCCTTTAGGCACTATTTTTTTAACCGGTCATGGTGACTTGCCCATGGCGGTACAAGCCTTTCGCGCCGGTGCCAGTGACTTTTTTCAAAAGCCGGTGGACGCCGAAGCCTTAGTGGCCGCAATCGAAAAAGCCTCTGAATTGAGCCTGAAACGACACCAGACTAGCGAACGCTTAGGCTTGCTGAGCGCTTTGAGTGAGCGAGAACTACAGATTCTTCAGTTGATAGGTCAAGGTCTGAAGAACAAACAAATATCGGATGCGCTGTTTTTGTCGACACGCACCGTTGAAGTCCACCGTGCCAAGCTAATGAAAAAGCTCGGTGCTGAAAACATGGCCGAGCTTGTCGAGTTCGCCTTGATTCACCAAAGCACCAAATAACCCCAGTTCGCATTGAGTAATAAGGCCTCAACAAACTTTTTTGTTGATTGAGGCTTTCTCATTTAGCTCTAGAGCACTTCACCAAAGTCCAAATAAAACCCAGTAAAACAGTAGGTTAATCATAAACCCATAAATCATTTGTGGTTTATTGGCACGCTGACACCCAAAAATAGGCACTAGACAGCCAAAAATCTGCGCGTTAGCTTGAAGATAAAGGTGGCAAAAAGCGCGGAGAGATCACATGGAAGTTTTGTTCAAAGCACTAATTATTGCAGCGGTTTTAACTTACATAACCTATCTCATGCGTCAAAAATTCTCTTTAAAGCAACAAGTCGCCCAAGCCATGCGCGAAGGTGGCACACAGCACTACCCCAGTTGGTTGAGCGATATCGACAAGCGCAAACGCTTCGGTGACGAGTTAATTGCAGCCACTAACTTACGTGATATCCCTAGATTCTTTACCGAGACCCTACTAGCCACCGAAGCCAGTTTGGATAAGTTGCTAGCCACTGCCGGTATCGTTGAGCGCACTGGCGCTTCGTTTGAAGAGCAACACAAAGTGGTTTTAGACCAAGTTATCTTATTCTGGGAAAGCTTAAGAGACGAAGATAAAGGCCGGTTTCGATAAAAGTGGCATCGCCTCAGTACCAGCTGTAGTAGATGTAAAAAAGCGACCGATTGGGTCGCTTTTTGAGTATTAATTGAGGTTGAGTGATTACACCTCGTTATCGTTAAGAATCTGACCCGTGCCGCCGCCGGCGGGCTGAGCATCTCTTGGTGCCTTAACAATCAGGTTTGGTGTCGTAATACTCTCAGGTGGCAGCGGTGCCATGTGTGAGTCGCCTTCACCGTACTTCTCTACCAAGGCGGTCATAGTATCAAAGTCCAACACTCGCATTGGACAAGCTTCGACACAGATGGTGTTTTTGCCTTCCTCTAATCGGTCTGAGCAGCCATCGCATTTAGTCATCACTTTACGATCGTTATCAATTTGCGGAGCGTCATATGGGCACGCCCTTGCACAAGCCTCACAGGCGATACACAAGTTTTCGGTTATCTGCACAATGCCATCGCCAGTGCGCTTAAACATAGCCCCTGTAGGACAGGCCTTAACGCAAACCGGATCGCTACAATGGTTGCAACCGATGGATGAATAGTAAGCGAAAACGTTTTGAGCAAAGGTGCCATCGTTGCTCTCGGTCACCGAGCCGCCGCCGTATTCGTACACGCGACGCCAAGTGACTCCAAGAGGTAAGTCTTTGCGGTCTTTACAGGCAACGTGACAAGCTTTGCAGCCGGTGCATTTAGTGGCGTCGACATAGAAGCCGTATTGTTCGTCTTTAATCATTACTCATCACTCCATTAAGCCCTGGTTATCTCAACTAAGTTGGTGTGTTGAGGATTTGCTTTACCCACTGGAGTCGGTCGATACAGAGTAATGGTATTGACTGCGCCACCTTTGTCGATGGGTTTGCCGTTGCGGCTATCTACCGGGCCATTGCGTAAGAACCAAGCACCTTGCCCTAGAGCTGTTACCCCAGGTGCAATTCGAGGCGTTACCCGTACCGGTACTTCGATAGTGCCCCTATCGTTGTACACATGAACCTTGTCACCCGACGAGAGTCCTCTGGCACCGGCATCCACCGGATTCATCCACACCGCATCTTCGGCGGCCTCACGTAACCAACCGACGTTGTGATAACTGGAGTGCGTGCGTCCTTTAGTGTGATAGCCAACGAGTAGCAGAGGATATTTTTCTCTGGTCTCGGTATCTTCGTAATGATCCCAAGTCACCTGATATTTGGGAATTGGGTCGATAGTGTTGCCCAGAATGGAGGTATCCAAAGTCCACTCAGCCGCGTATTTGGCCCACTTAGTGGAGTAGATTTCTAACTTGCCCGATAGAGTACCGAAGGGCTTGTTATTGTTGATGTTGTCAGCAAAGGCAATGGTGCCGGAGTCGCCCCACTTCTTAAACAAGCCAATTTTTTGAGCTTCGACATAAGAGTCGGGAAATGCCGGTTGAGTACCCGCATTTCGTGCATTCGATTTGGTAGCCTGATAAAGCTCTTCTAGCCAAGCTGCCTCGTCTTTGCCCTCGGTATACTGCCCCTCAAAGCCCGCTTTCGCGGCAAATAAGCGGCACATTTCGAACATAGAGCGACACTCCCACAAAGGGTCTATCGCCGCTGACATCATGGTCAGATTGCCCATCAACCCCGAGGCATAGCTGTCGTTGGCAAGGTCGTTGGACTCGAGCCAGCTAGTATCCGGCAATACCAGGTCTGCGTATCTTGCCGACGGTGTCATCCAGCAGTCGCAAACCATGATGAATTCGACTTTCGACTCATCTTGAAGCAACTCATGGGTCTTATTACAGTCGGAGTGCTGATTGATCAGAATGTTGCCGTTTATGCCCATCAGCATTTTTATGTTGGCACCCAGTTTGGTGTCCATGTCAGGCGTTCCACGCACACCATCGGCTCGTCCCGTCATCTCTGTACCGCGCTCAATCGCGTCAATCCAATTGTAGTGAGAAATGCTCTCGGTCACTGGGTTTGACCCCGAGGGTAATCCGGCTCTAAACATCTGAAATTGCGACGGTAAAGCGCCATTGTTGACCCCAGCCTGGCCAATTTTACCGGTCAGAATCGGTAGCATGTAGCAGGCGCGCATGGCTTGCTCGCCATTGGCGTGGCGGTTTACCCCAGCACCGGTAATAATGTACGGCGCTCGAGCGTTCATCACCTTCTGCGCAATGCTCTTAATACTGGTTTCGGGAATACCACATATCGGTGCGGCCTTGGCGGCCGTACGAGGGCCATCGGCGGCGAAGCGACCCACACCCATGATGTAGTCGTGGTAGTTGTTGTCTGAGTCTATGTACTTAACGTAATCCACTTTGGTGGCATCGCCGCTGTTTTCGAACTCAGTTTTCAGTGCCTCAAGCGAGGCCTTGTCATAGCCAACGGTCCACTTGTCGATAAAAGCTTTGGAGTTTTGCTCCACCCAACCGGAAGAAATCATTTCGTGGGCGATGGCTTCGATGAATATCGCGTCTGTACCGGGGCGAATTGGGTACCAGCTGTTCTCCTTGCCTAACATTGAATCCGTGTACCTTGGATCCACCATAATGACCTCAAGGCCATTGTTCTGTTCCAGTTGATTCAAGAAGTCGTAGCCTTCGCCCGAGCCACTTTGACGGATCTCACTCGGGTTATAGGCGATGGCTAGCATCAAGTCACTGTCTTTGAGGTTGGACAGGGCCGTGCCATTGGTTGAGCCGCCGCCCCAAGTCGCTGACGCCGCCTCATTTTGCTGAGCCCAAGAGTAGTTGCCGTAGTAGCGCAAATAACCGCCGTCTAGATTGAGCAGTCTCAACCAAGCGGAACGACTCGCAAAACCATAATAAGCGCCGGTGCCGTAGAGTGGGAAAATACTCTTGGGACCATATTCGTTCTTTATTCGTTGCCAATTCTCGACAAAAATCGCCGCCGCTTCGTCCCAGCTAATGGGTTCAAACTTGGCTTCGCCGCGCTTACCCACACGGCGCAATGGCGTTTTTAGCCTATCCGGCGCGTAAGTTCTTTGTTTGAGCGAACGACCACGAGCACAAGCTCGCGCTTGGTGGCTAACGCCGTACTCATCTTCGGTTTCCAGATCCGTCTCGATCCGTACCACATTGCCGTCTTGAGTAATCACCTTAATCGGACAATTGGAACCACAGTTCACCAAGCAAGCCGTCCAGTTAACGTTCTCCGGCGATGGCGGTGGCGTGACTGGTGGCGCCGGCTGCGGAGCTTTGGAGCTAGGACTACACGCTGTCACTGTAGCGGCACAGCCCATTGCCGCGCTCATTTTCAAAAAACTTCTACGTTTCATACAGAAAACCCTCTTGTATTCGGCATAAACTGTTCGCCCCTTTAGTCCAATAAATAGCTAACGGAGAACATAATCTGATGCGCGTTATAATTTCGATTCAGTCGTCCTAAAGTGGTCAAGCCTGCGACTTGGTTGACGTCCACCAATGCCGCATCCGTGCTGAAGTAACGCTCGTAGCGATACCTAACCCCAACCGCTACCGACTCAGAAACTCGATACTTGCCACGCACGTTAAAGCTGTGGTTGTGGGAGTTGTAATCGCCATAAGGTGTGCGAGCATCGGTTTGAACTTCGGTATCGCTAATCGACTCACCAAATAAGTAGTCCACTCCGACCGATAACCGGTTTTCCATCAGACCGGTATAGTTGGCCCCTGCGCCATAGTTGTGGAACTTGTCTTTGATGCTGGCTTGCCACAGCGGAAGACCAATGCTCTGCGAGCTACTTTGCAGGCTGTCGATGCGTTGTTGAGTCGCTAGTCCGTAAACGGTGAAGTTCGGCTGGATAACAAACGAAATGTTGGCATCCGCTCCAAAGTGCTTGGCTTCGTTCAAGCCGATGGCGGTATTCGGATAATCGTCTTTGGCGCCTCTTAGTTTCAGGTCCAGATTGACCCAATCGGTAGGAATGAAATTGAACTTAAGTTCAAGCGCTGTGCGATTGCGATCCGCTAAGTGATATTTTGTGGCGGCTAGGTTGCCGTCGATGAGCGTTTGCTCGGCTTCCAAAAACTGTGAGCCTTTGCGGCGAGCGTATGAACCGAGTAATTCCACTTTAAACTTGTCAACCGGGCGAGCGGTGAACTTACCCCACAAGGTTTGCTCGTCATTTTTCTCACGCTCGCTAAAGTTGCGTTTGATGTCTGAGCGTTTGTAGCCCACTTGAGCCTTGTAGCCGCGAGTGAAACGGTATACCCCGTCGAGCGCTATCTTTTGCCGACGTATGTCTCTGGGCATGTTAAACAATAGGCCGCCAGAGCCATCGGTCACAGGGTGTGGGAAGCCAAACACCGAACTTTTGTTTTTGTGGTCTTTGTAGTCAAAACGGCCACTGAGTCTGAACCTTGAGGTCAACATGGAGGTGACAGTTAATCCACCATCGATTACATCGACTCGTCCGTCCCAATTAACAATGGGGTTGCCTGGGGTTGGCATCAGGTCATCGTCTTGAAGCATACGGCCTACTTTGGCTCGTGCTGACAGATGGGTACGTCCCGCTAAATACTGCCCACTCAAACTGACATGATGAGCGCGGTTATCTGGGCTTGGTGCGTGAACGTAAGGCAGGAAAGGAAGACTTAGGCTTTTAATTCGGTTCTTAAACTGGCTACCGTAATACTTGAGTTCAGCCGACCATTGGCGACCAAAAAAATCGATGCCCAACTGCCCTTTGGTGTGACGCTGGTCCACTGGCAAACCAAAATTAACCGGTCTTGGGTACACTAAGCTGTTGCGCTTGTATCCCTGCTTTTGCTCTCCATTGATATCGCCAAACACTCGATAGAACCTACCGGTGAACTCGCCCGCTAGCCCCACCGCTTGACGTTGTTGCGATAGCTCAATGTTGTAGGGCTGCTCGACAGGCGTCAGTTGGCCGTTGGCGTAAGACAATTGGGAAGTGGCTTTGCCGCTGTCGTACTTAGTCAACAATCGATAATCCAGTTCCACCTTGGCCCTGCCTGGCTTGCCAATGGATAATTTGGCAAAACTGTTGTCAAAGCCTATTTCGTGGGCTTGCACCTTGGTTTCTAAGCCAGATTCGCTGAGGTGATCGGCATCCGCGTTTAAGTGCGCTACCGCCCCTTTGCGCTCGACGCCCAGTGCATTGGCACCGTGTAGCTCTCCCGGGTTGTTGTAACCCACAGCAACACCGACTTCACCACGAGCACCTTTCACCACGGTACAACGCTTGCACTCGTAGGCTTCTGGGTTCCAGTTTTGGGTATTGGCCTTGCCCACCCCAAAATCTGCGGCCGCCAGACTGGTACTCGCTATCACTGCCCCAAGGGAAAGTGAACGGGTTAAGAGTTTACTAGACATACGACTCTCTCCTACTAGCGTTGCAGCTTGGCACCGACAGGATGGTTTGACCCGTGAACCTGACTGTGACAATTCATACAGCTTTGGCCTGCACCAAAGGCATCCTGGTCCGCTCTCTGTACTACGCGATTAGCATGGCCGTCCTCGGCGTGACATTGCTGACACAACTGAGGCGCTCGGTAGTGAACCATATTCTCGTTAACACTGCCGTGGGGGTTGTGACAATTGACACAGCTCTCGGTGACCGGTTCGTGCTCCCACAAAAATGGTCCGCGTTTCTCGGCATGGCAGCTGTAACAAGTTTGATTGACATCCGACTTAACCAAGGCGTGTTCGCTGGGCGAACCATGGGGGGAGTGGCAGTCGATACAAGTCATGCGATTCCACTTGAGCGGGTGTGAGGAGCGCATGTTCATCATGGATTTCTGCTCGGTGTGGCAACCGGTGCAGGTATCGTTAATGGTCAGTTGGTTTTGAGTGGGGTCGTGTTTGGCGTGTACTTCATGGCACTCAGCACAGGTGACCTCTTCCACGTTGTGAATGCTCGCGTGCCATGATTGCTGGCGACTGTCGGTATGACAGCCCAGACACACTGAATTTTGGCTCTCTGCGGATAATTTGGAGTCGGGGCCAAAGGCAATCATAGGCTCTTTGCCACCGCGATTGTGTTTGCCCATTGGTCCGTGACAGGCTTCGCACTGTAAACCAGCCATTGGTGAGCCGGGCTGATTGCTACGACCGTGGACCCCGTCAAACAAGGCCATGACTTTGGCGTCTTTGCGATGGCAAGTGAGGCAGTTATCCGCCCCTTTTTTGGAGTACTCGCCCTTTTCAAACTTTTCGACGAGCTGACGCTCGAGCTCTTCTTCGGAGAGTTCATCCCAGGCGGCAACACTTGCGAGAGACAGGCAGAGCGTGACAGAAAGCGTGAGAAGCTGGAATATTCGCTTAGTCATCATCATCATCGAATTGCTTATTTTTTGAATAGTATTAAAAACTAGTTCAAAGCTGGGGATACTCAAGATGGAGTAGTGACAAAACCCCCAAAAAAAACGAGTGATTTTTTCGAGTTTTGGTCAAAGCGTTTTTCAAACAATTGCTTAGTTGTACTGGCGAGGGTTGATATTTTTCGTGGCTAATTGAGCATTTTTGTGAACTTGATCAAGCTTTACGAGCTGTTGAGGGAGTTAAAACTTGCCCATATTTCTGGCCTTAACCTGCTCTCGACGTTCCACCGTTGAAAGGTGTTTACCAACCTCTACCAACTTGTCTCGCTTGTCGATAGCCGCTTGAGAAAGCTCACTGGCGTATGCATCCTGTTGAAATTCCTGGCACAAGAGTTGGCACAGTTTGAGAATAATTTTCTCTGGGTGCGACAACTCTTTTTTCTGTGCGAACTTAACTGCAAGCAACTGAAAGCACTCAAACAAGACCTCTACGGATTGCTCTGTGGACAGGCCTTCTCCAACCACCAGTAATTCGCTGCGAAATCCGACTAAGCCCGCAATGATATGGCTAGTAGTAGCCCTATCTGTGCCTCCCGAAAACAAGGAGTCTAGGCAGCTAAACTGTTGCATGTACTCTGTCCAAGTTTCAGCGAATTCAGCTTTGAGCATTTGTAGCTTGACGCTATTCACTACCGTCATGGGGCACCCTTCAGTTTGTTAGCGATGTGAACATTAGCGATATAGCAGCTTTTTCCAAGGAACCACTTGTAGGTGATTGGATAAGGTCGATAGTAGGTCACTGCCCAAAAAGCCCATACCCTTGTAGTAGTCACTGTCGCAATGTTCCTGTATCCCCTCAAAAAACCTGTGTACCCAAGGCATCAGGTGCTGTTGCAAGAGTATGGTGAGTGCGTCTGCTGCCATCTTGTTTTCCGGATCGCGACCAAGCTCTCCGAGCAACTGATCAATCACAGCAAAGAATAAGGCAATGTGGTCCGCAGGCTGATTAAAGCTAAGGTCGAACTCCACTTGGTATTGACGATAGAAGGACTCAAGTTCGAGCGTTGAGGTGTCATTGAGCATTTGTTGCTCACCCAAGTACAAAGAGCCCCACGGCATGACCTTGGGCTCGCCTGGCGTAAAAAACGAATAGCCGTATTCGATTTTCAGCTGCTGCAGTTGACTCTCATCCCACTGTTCAAGAAAGCTCCCAAGTAAAGCAACTCCCTGCTGGTACTCGTTTGAACCGGATAAATCTGGCCAGTTCTGAGCCGCTTGGTTTTGTTTTAGGGTCTCCACAAAGGACAGCTCAGGATAATAGAGAAACACATTGTGTAGCACGCGCGCCGCGCCTTGCGCCGCGCAATAGTCAAAATTGTTCGAGTCGGTCATCTGCGTTCCGTATTAAGTGACTAAATTATTGGCCAACAATAAGCGGACGTAAGCAATAGAGTATGTATAGAAACTCTCCTCTCTCGCGCGCTTCAACCCCGTTCATTTCAAAAGCCTTCATCATGTCGTCAATCATCGACATGTATTCGATATCGTCAATATTCATGGCTTCGTGAGCACTGCGCATGTCCTTGCCATGATAGTTTTGCGGCCCTCCTGTTCCTTGCATTAAGAAGGTCGACAGGCCTTCTTTTAGCTTCTCTGGCTTACAGCCTGCATATCGGTCTTTGATCTTGGGGTTGACTAGGTGTAGGTCGATAATATCGCTGCTTATTTTGCGCATTCCATCTTCGCCACCAAGTCGGTCAAACAAGGGCTCGGTAATCATTGTTTTCACTCTTTCTGCAGAAGGTTTCGATAATCAGTGTAGGACAAAGCTCGCTAAGGCAATCTGATATTTGGTTTTAAAAATAGACTGTTACTAAACAGCAACTAAAAAAGATGCTGTTTCGGCAGGAAAAATGCTACAGCGCTGAAGTACCTCAAAGCGCCAACCAATTTCCATGATTTGAGCTCCTGCTGCTTTGACGCAGCGCAGTTATGCAACTAAACCCTTATAAGTGGCTGTATTTGTCCCAGCGCTGTCAGAAGCGCTGTCTGCCGCTCGATAACAAGATAATTCAGTAGTAAGGAAGGCATAATGTTTAAACTCAATCTCACGGCCGCTGGGGTGCTGTTGTCCCTTGGCGCCTTCTCGCCAGCGCAAGCCGAACAAGCCAACACCTTTACCGAAAGCATATCCAAAGGCAAAGCCTCGCTAGACGTGCGTCTTCGCTACGAGGGTGTCAATCAAGACAATGATCTCAAAGATGCCAACGCCGTAACGGTTCGCACCTTGCTTGGCTATACCACAGCAGACTTTTATGGCTTTAGTGCCATGGTCGAACTCGAAGACTCACGCCCGGTGGCCGGGCTCAACAAGTACAACGATGGCCTCGGCAGTCGACCAGACTATTCGGTTATTGCCGATCCTAAGACCACAGAGGTCGACCAGGCCTTTGTGCAGTACCGCCACAAGATTTTCAATGCCAAACTGGGTCGTCAGGTACTTGCTATCGATAACCAACGTTTTGTCGGTCACGTTGGCTGGCGTCAAGACCGCCAAACCTTCGATGCCATTAGCGTAGGACTCACGCCCATCGAAAACTTGAGCGCCAGTTATTCCTACGTGGGCAAGCGCAATCGCATTTTCGCCCAAGAACGAGATGTGGACTCGAAAGACCACTTGTTCAACCTTGGCTACAACAGCCCTATCGGTAAGATCTCTGGTTATGGATACCTGTTGGAAGTGGATAACCGAACTAAGAACAGTTTGGATTCCTACGGTATCCGCTTAGACGGCAATCGCGACGTAAACGCTGTGGGTCTGGGCTACCAGCTTGAATATGCACGCCAGCGCTCGGTAAGCCCTACTGCTACCTTCAACGCCAACTACATGCTGGCCGAGTTGAAAGTGAGCTTTAAACCTGTGGCTGTTCATGTGGGTTTTGAATCGCTTGGCTCGGATAAAGGCGAATATGGATTCTCGACCCCACTCGCCACTTTGCACAAATTCAACGGCTGGGCCGACCAATTCTTGACCACTCCAAAGCAAGGCCTTCGCGATATTTACGCCGGCTTAGGCGGCAACATAGTGGGCTTGAATTGGGCCGCGATTTATCACAACTTCAGCGCCGACAAGAGCACGGATGGTGTTAAGAACCTAGGTAACGAGATCGACTTACAGCTCACCCGACAGTTCAACGACATCTTCTCTGGAGGGATTAAGTTCGCAGCCTACCGCGCCGGTGACGCGGCCGCTGGCAAGGTCAATACCAACAAGGTTTGGGTGTGGACCAGCGTGTCTTTCTAGCCCCTGAATTGCAGCGTCAAATATCGCTAGCCCTAGTGATGCAGGCTTAAAATAAACAGGCACAAAAAAAACGCAGCTCAATGAGCTGCGTTTTCTAATTGGTGCGATTGGAGGGACTTGAACCCTCACGGCCATAGGCCACCACCCCCTCAAGATGGCGTGTCTACCAATTCCACCACAATCGCAAATTTGTTCGAGGCTTACTCTGGGATTGTCTCTTCCGCAGGCTTAGCAGGCTCAACTGGCTCTTCTACTGCGGTGCCAGGCTGGCTAAGGTCTTGCCAAGCTTCGTCGTCAGACTTGGTGTTGGCGCTCATGCGGCCAATCAGCAAGCTCAATACGAAAAAGGTAATCGCCATAATAGAAGTTGCACGGGTCAAAAAGTTACCCGAACCACTTGAACCAAATAGGGTGCCCGACGCGCCGGCGCCGAAAGAAGCGCCCATGTCGGCGCCTTTACCTTGCTGGATCAAAACCAGGCCAATCAGAGCCAAGGCGACCAACAAATAACAAACAATCAGGACTTCATACATTTTATTTAGCACTCACTGCCAATTGGCATAATTTAATAAACTTGTCGGCTACCAAGCTGGCGCCGCCAATTAGGCCACCGTCGACATCCGCTTGAGCAAATAGCTCGTCTGCGTTGTCTGGAGTCACGCTGCCGCCATACAAAATTCGCACGGTATCGGCGTCGACGTCGCCGATCTTGGCCAGATGGCCGCGAATAAAGGCGTGCACTTCTTGCGCTTGCTCCGGAGTGGCACTCTTACCTGTTCCGATAGCCCACAAAGGCTCGTAGGCGATGATAGCATTATCAAACGCCTGCTTCCCATTGCATTCGATCACTTTTTCCAGATCTTGTGCAATGACTTCGAAAGTTTTACCAGCTTCGCGCTCGTCTTCTGACTCACCTGTACACAGGATTGGAGTCAGGCCGTTGGCTTTTGCCTGAGCGAACTTTTCAGCCACTAGCTCAGGGGTATCGCCATACATAGCGCGACGCTCAGAGTGACCCAAAATCACATACTCACAGCCTGCGGCTTTTAGCATGCTAGCGGCAATCTCGCCGGTGTGCGCGCCTTTCTCAAGTGCGCTGGCGTTTTGACCACCAATGCCCAGCTCAACAGCGCTCAATCGCTCGCGGTTTTGCTCAAGCTTTTTGCTTAGGTCACTTAAGAAGACGGCCGGTGGGCAAAGCACCACTTCGACTGCATCGCTGTTCAGTTCGGTTGCAAATTTTTCAACCAATTGATCGGCTAACTCAAGATGGCCATTCATCTTCCAGTTACCGGCAACAACAGGACGTCTTGACGTCATAAGGCCTCTCCTATTTAAGCGGCGGGAATCATAACCAACCTGAACGCCAGATACAAGCGTTCAGGAGGTAAAGGGTTGGAGTCTGGCGTTTTTTTAAACGGGCTTAGCTAACTTCGTTAACCGCGGCTGCGATGCGCTCGGCACAGGTTTGCACCTGACTGCGATCATCACCTTCAACCATTACGCGGATCAGCGGCTCAGTACCGGATTTGCGCAATAATACGCGACCACGCTTACCAAGCTCTGCATCGACCGATTCGGCCTCTTTAGTCACTGCCGGATTCTTCAGTGGATCGTCGCCCTCTTGGTAGCGAACGTTGATCAGCACCTGCGGCAGCATCTTCATGCCTTTGGCGTATTCGTGCAGCGAGGTGTTGTTACGCTGTATTGCTGCGAGTACCAGGGCGGCGGCTACCGTTGCATCACCGGTAGTAGCGTGGTCTAGGTCAAGAATGTGACCGGAATTTTCACCGCCGATGTGCCAGTCATTGGCTTTGAGCTTTTCCATCACGTAGCGATCGCCGACTTTGGCTCGCTCAAACGGAATCCCCATGTCTTCAAAGGCCAACTCAAGTCCCAAGTTACTCATTTGAGTACCGACAACACCACCGCGCAGGGTACCGTGGGTTTGGCCGTCTTTGGCCAGCATGTACAGGATTTGGTCGCCATCGATGACGTTGCCAAAGTGGTCCACCATCATTAGACGATCGCCGTCACCATCTAGGGCGATACCTAGGTCGGCTTGCTCGCGCACCACGGCTTCGCAAATGTTTTTCATGCTCGTCGCGCCGTAACCATTGTTGATGTTGATGCCATCAGGCTCAGCACCAATCGCAATCACTTCGGCACCCAGCTCTTTAAATACGCGCGGGGCAATGTGGTAGGTGGCGCCATGAGCACAATCCACCACGATTTTTAGACCGTCTAGAGTCATGTTCAGCGGGAAGTGGCTCTTGCAGTGCTCGATGTAGCGACCAGCGGCATCGTCGATACGCTTTACTTTACCTAGCTTGGCTGACTCAACGCAGCGCAGCGGCTTTTCAAGCTCGGCTTCAATGGCCCGCTCTATTTCGTCGCCCAGTTTAGAGCCATCGCTTGAGAAGAACTTAATACCGTTGTCGTAGTAAGGGTTGTGCGAGGCACTGATAACAATACCGGCTTCAGCGCGGAAGGTACGGGTCAAATAGGCCACCGCTGGGGTTGGCATAGGACCGAGCAGGCGTACGTTTAGGCCTGCCGCTGAAAGGCCGGCTTCTAGGGCGCTTTCAAACAAGTAACCAGAGATGCGGGTGTCCTTCCCGACGATGACCTTGTTGGTGCCTCGACGCGCCAATACGCGACCGGCGGCCCAACCTAGCTTTAACACCAATTCTGGGGTCAGCTTACCTTCGCCAACCTTGCCGCGAATGCCATCGGTTCCAAAAAATTTACGTTGTGTCACTGTGTACTCGTTTCCAGATTTAATCTTGCAATGATTCAGGGTGGCGGCAGGCTTGCCAGACTTTGACGGCGTCCACGGTGGCTTGCACATCGTGAACCCTAAGTATGCTGGCGCCCCGCTCTAGGGCGAACAGTGCCGCTGCCAGACTGCCGGCCAAACGTTGACTGACAGGCCGGTCTAATAAGTTGCCTATCATACTCTTGCGCGAGGCACCGACCAAGAGTGGCAGCCCAAATTTGCTCAATTTTTGCAATTCTGCCATCAACTGATAATTGTGCGCTAACGTTTTTCCAAAGCCAAAACCTGGGTCTAAAACCAACTTTTCTTTAGGGATCCCAGCTTCCAGACAGGCGATGATCCGCTTTTCAAAAAAGTCGGAAATATCGCCAATTAGGTCGGTGTAATGCGGTGCGCTTTGCATGGTGCGTGGCTGACCTTGCATGTGCATCAGGCACACAGGCGCTCCAGTGGCAGCTGCCGCTCGAAGCGCGCCTTCACGGCGCAAGGCGTACACATCGTTAATGATATCGCCACCGGCTTCAATGGCGGCAGTCATTACCTCAGGCTTGGAGGTATCCACCGAAATTAGGGTGGAGGTGTCGTATTGGCGTATGGCACTGATGACCGGTACCACTCGCTCTAGCTCGTCTTTCACGCTGACCTCAGCCGCGCCAGGTCGAGTCGACTCACCGCCGATATCGATAATGCTGGCACCCTGCTCTACCATGGCTAATGCTTGTTCCACCGCGTTTTGCAGATGATTGAACTGGCCGCCGTCGGAGAAGGAATCAGGGGTAGTGTTGAGAATACCCATCACCTGAACTTGGGTGAGATCCAGACTTCCGCGGTCGCAATCAAGGCTTGTTTTCATCATTTCAGACTCATTTTCAGAGGGTTAGCGTGCCGACTCGGCACCTTACTGCCAATGTTCTATATTGTAAACTAGGTGGACAAAATTGCCCTTTGAGTTTGGTTTACTCGAGATTTACTCGGCTTGACTTAAGTTTACATTTGCCCTGATACACTGGCCTTAAGTCAATCGAAGGAGTGAGTAGTATGACAGCAGTACAGAAAAGTTGGCTTTGGATGACGAGCTTGTGGTTGGCGCTAGCCTTAGTGGTGGGCTCAATGGCCGCACCGGTGAAAGCCGCTGGCATTAGCGGCAGCTTTCACGCCTATAAGGGCTATGTCTCTCATCTGCCCCACGGCCACTATCACTACATGTATGGCGGCCATCACTACTGGATTCACCATGGCATCTTTTATCATTCTGACGCCTTTGGCTACAAAGAAGTAAAAGCGCCCATTGGTGCGACTATTCGCGCCTTGCCTATTGGCTACACTCAATGGAATGTGCGCGGTAAGACCTACTATTCGGCTAACGGTAACTTTTATCGCTACATGCCGCGCAAAGGCGCTTATAAGGTGATTGCGCGTCCCAAGGGTATCGTAGGTGTTTAGCCACGGTAACTGATAACCAGCGAGCCATAGCCACGAAACGGCTTCTTGTCCGGCGTGTAGTCGCGTCGATAGCCGTGTACTCCGGTATCTAGACTCCACGCGCCCCACTGTAAGCGAACCCCTAATACGCCATGGGCGCGCCAGTGTTCCACATAGGTGCGATTGTCATGGTCTACCTCGCCCTCAATGCTCAAGTCATTGAAGCGATAACCACCGTCCAAGCGAAGATAAGCATGCCAGCGAAACTCTGGCGCAGGTGCAATGCGTGAGTGCTGGCCGTAATGGCGAGACTGACGGCCAAAGCTGGTAGCCAGTTGCTCACCGAGACGCAAGCTAAGCCCACCGAGTAACTCGCTTCTAAGCGTTCCCGCTTGCAGGTAACCAAAGCCTGAGGCCTCCCATTCAAGCCCACCGATAGGAGCGCGTTTTATCAGGCCATCCACTTCGTAGGCCAACTGTAAGGTGCCTTGGTTTTTGATTTGGTGATGCCAACCCAATGGTGTATCCGAGCCGGTCCACTTGTGTACTTTCTTTTGCACTGAGTCGGCTTGAGACATAGGTCCAGTAACCCCTACGCTTACCCAATTCTTATGAACCCAGTGTTCTGAATAGTTAGCGGCATGAGATTCGATGCCTAGCCAGCCCGCATAAGGTCGAGCATAGGGTTGTGGGCGTGAGTATTCGATAACCGGTGGAGTCCAGATAAGTTGGTGCAAGCGCCAGCCGGTTTGCCAGTTGTTTGAGTCTTGGGTAGGGACTAAAAAGTGGGTTTGCCAAGCGTTGGCTTTACTCAGCTGTGCGCGGTCGGTTTGCTCGGCGCTGGTCCAGCCGAGGCTGATACCGGAGGTGTAATCGCCATCGCCGCCAAAAACGATGTCGTTTTCTGTATTCAAATACCAGGTAGATGCCTCGTTGGCATTATTAGCAAACGACACTGACCAAACTAGTAATGCCCATCCGATGCCTCTCAAGTCTGCTGACATAACCTACCTCTTTACTCGGATATTAACTCCAAGGTAGCGCCATAACGACTCAGACAAAACTTAACAACTTGGTTACATTTGATTTTTGTCAATGTGAGCTTAATTTAGATTTTGCTTATCTTTTGGCAGTGGTGGTCAGATTGTGTCCAGCGCAGCGGAAGTATAATGCTCGCAGTTCCCCGACTGATTTAGAGAGTACGACTATGAAATACATGATGACCGTTGAAACCACAGCCCATGACACCGGCTGGATTGAAGCCTACCTAGAAAATGTGCCAGGCATGCTTGAAGAGTTTGGTGGTCGCTACTTGGTAAGCACAGCTCACTCAGAAATTATGGAAGGCGAAGGTGAAGCCCCTCATTCCTACGTGATTGTTGAGTTTGAAAGCAAAGAGCAAGCCTACGCTTTCTACAACGGCCAAGAGTACTCGCCGTACAAAGCCGCTCGTATCGCTGGCTCGACTTGTCGTGTGCACATGATGCCGTTGCGTGTAGAGGCGGATGCGTAAGGGCTCGCCCGCTTGTCAATCACCCCTTCCACGCTTGTCATTCCCAAGCACCCGCGCTTGTCATTCCCTTGAAAAAGGGAATCCATCGAGCCGCAAATACCAGAAAGCCTCGCTAATGCGAGGCTTTTGCTAGTGGCTAGATTCCCGCCTCCGCGGGAATGACAGAGCTTTCGGAGCGCCTACTTCACCGGCGCTTGGTCCGGCTCGCCAGGCTCATCGCCCTTAGACGCCGCTTGCCCTTCGGCGCTGATATCCGCTTTGACTTCCTCTTCAACCACTTCTGGCTGGCCTGAGTTCTTGTCGTTGCTGTCATCGGCGTCGGTCCAATCTGCTGGCGGACGCGGCTCTTTACGGGCCATCAAGTCGTCAATCTGAGCGGCATCGATGGTTTCGTACTTCATCAGCGCGTCTTTCATCGAATGCAGAATGTCCATGTTGTCTTTCAGGATCTGCTCGGCGCGATCGTAGTTGGCATCGATAAGCTGCTTGATTTCTTGGTCAATCAAACGCGCGGTGTCATCGGACATGTGCGAGGCTTTGGCCATAGAGCGACCCAAGAAGACTTCACCGTCTTCTTCGGCGTACAACATAGGCCCTAGTTTCTCAGACAGACCCCATTGGGTTACCATCTTTCGGGCAATATCAGTTGCGCGTTCAATGTCGTTAGAAGCACCCGTGGTAACTTTCTCGCGACCAAAGATAATCTCTTCGGCGATACGCCCACCAAACAAGCTAGAAATCATGCTCTCTAGGTGCTGCTTAGAGTGGCTAACACGGTCTTGCTCTGGCAAGTACATGGTCACACCCAAGGCGCGCCCACGTGGAATGATAGACACTTTGTAGACAGGGTCGTGCTCAGGCACCATGCGACCAACGATCGCGTGGCCCGCCTCGTGATAGGCGGTCATTTCTTTCTCGGACTCGCTCATCACCATAGAGCGGCGCTCAGCACCCATCATGATTTTATCTTTGGCTTTCTCAAACTCTTCCATGCCGACTAGGCGCTTAGAGTTACGCGCGGCAAACAAGGCAGCTTCGTTGACCAAGTTGGCCAAGTCAGCACCAGAGAAACCAGGAGTACCACGAGCAATCAGGCTGGCCTTCACATCATCAGCGATTGGCACTTTGCGCATGTGTACTTTAAGAATTTGCTCGCGACCGCGAACGTCTGGCAAGCCAACCACAACCTGACGGTCGAAACGACCAGGACGCAGAAGCGCTGGGTCGAGTACGTCTGGACGGTTAGTTGCCGCAATTACGATGATACCTTCGTTGCCGTCAAAGCCGTCCATTTCAACCAGCATTTGGTTCAAGGTTTGCTCGCGCTCGTCGTGACCACCGCCAAGACCAGCACCACGCTGACGACCTACCGCATCGATTTCATCGATGAAGATAATACAAGGGGCTGACTTTTTGGCTTGCTCGAACATATCACGCACACGCGATGCACCCACACCCACGAACATTTCAACAAAGTCAGAACCTGAAATGGTAAAGAAAGGTACTTTGGCTTCACCGGCAATCGCTTTTGCCAGCAAAGTTTTACCCGTACCCGGAGGACCTACCATCAACACACCGGTTGGAATGCGTCCGCCCAGTTTCTGGAACTTGGTGGGGTCGCGCAGGTAGTCCACCAGTTCGCCAACTTCTTCTTTGGCTTCATCACAGCCAGCCACGTCAGCGAACGTAGTTTTGATTTGGTCTTCACCCATCAGGCGCGCTTTGGACTTACCAAAGGACATGGCGCCTTTGCCGCCACCGCCTTGCATCTGACGCATGAAGAAGATCCACACGCCGATAAGCAACAGCATGGGGAACCATGAGATGAAGATTTGAGTTAGGAAACCCGACTCTTCTGGCACTTTACCTGTCACCGCCACGTTGGCGCGCTTGAGGTCATTGATTAAGTCCAGATCCGGAATAGGCATGACTGTGGTGAAGTTTTCACCACTGCGACGGGTACCCGTGATGGTGCGTTGATCTTCTTCGACCACCACACTAGTCACCTGACCCGATTCAACCGCGGCTAGGAACTGGGTGTAATCCATCTTTGTTCCTGTCGTGTTGTTTGGAGAATATCCGTTAAACACAGACATTAACACGACCGCAATCACTACCCATAAAATGAGATTTTTCGCCATATCGCTCAAAATTTACAGACCTCTATTTAGTCCTTAAGGCTCTAACCTAAAAGGTTACTACAACTTATATCCGGTAGCTACTACGAACACTTCGCGTGAACGCGCTCTTGAGCTGTCGGGCTTGCGGGTTTTCACCACTTTAAAAGCCTTACGGATGTCCTTCATGTACTGATCAAAGCCTTCTCCCTGAAATACTTTGACCGCAAAACTTCCATTTGGTGCCAGTACGCTGTGACACATGTCCAGTGCCAACTCCACCAAATACATGGCTCGCGGCTGATCCACAGCGCCGTTACCACTCATGTTTGGCGCCATATCGCTCAGCACCACATCAACCTTGTCATCGCCAACCCGCTCAAGCAGTGCGTTAAGCACCGACTCTTCGCGAAAGTCCCCTTGCAGAAAATCCACTCCGGCAATCGGGTCCATTGGCAAAATGTCACAGGCGATGACCTGACCGCTCTCGCCAACCAGCTTAGTTGCCAGTTGCGACCAACCACCAGGTGCCGCTCCTAGATCAACGACGGTCATGCCGTCTCGGATCAGCTTATCTTTGGCTTGAATTTCATCTAGCTTGAATACCGCGCGAGAACGTAGCCCTTGTTTTTGCGCTTCTTTCACGTATTTGTCGTCAAAATGCTCTTTGAGCCAACGTTTTGAGCTTACGCTGCGGTTTTTATTGCCCGACATGGGTCCCTACTTTATAAATAACAGTTCTACCGGAAAGGATATGGGGGTAAACTATCGCCCTTTCAACCCCCAATCCGCTAAAGTTGGACATTATGAATCTATCCAATAAACAAAAGCAGCACCTAAAAGGTTTGGCTCACAGCCTTAAGCCTGTCGTACTGCTAGGCGCCAACGGCCTAACCGAAGGCGTATTGGCCGAAATCAATCTGGCACTGGACCACCACGAGCTAATCAAGGTGAAAGTCGCCAGCGAAGACCGCGAAATGAAGGCAATGGTAATCGATGCCATTGTTCGCGAAACTTCAGCAGTTAAAGTACAGACCATAGGCCATATTTTGGTACTGTACCGTCAAAGCGAAGACGCTAAGATCGAATTGCCTCGCGCTTAAGCTGTTTGCACTGGTTTTTGTCGTTAGCGCAGCAAAAGCCTCAAGCACAGCAACAGCCGAAGCGACCGTTAAAGAAGGGACCTGATGGTCCCTTCTTTAACGGTTAGAAGTTAAGTATGGCTTAAGGCTTACGAGCAACAATTAAATCTCGCTTAATCGACTGGTCCACTCGGTGGGAATAACCCACAAACGGCGGCTCTTCGAGTACCTCAAAGCCCTCAGCTTTCAAACATTCAGCCGCCGTTTGCCACTTTAGAGTGAACTCGTTAAACGAGATAACCAGGGAGGCACCGCTTTTTAGCAATTGCTTCCAAGCCGGTAGCGAGTCGGCTAACAAGCGCTCTGGGCTGCGCTCGAGCTTGGTGTCTGCCGCTTGCTTAGCACCGTGCTGCACGCCATAGGGCAAGTCCGTGACCAGCATGTCGCAGGAGCGCTTTTTGACCATGTGCATGGATAAGCGGGTGTCACCGTCAAACAGCTGCAGTTTTTGCGGCTGCTTAAACGCCTCTTTGCTGTGGGCGCAATCGAGCACAAATACGCTAGCGGCTTTTTTGCTGCCGCTAATATTGCGACGCTCTTTGTGGCCCTTGTGCTTGTAGCGCCCTTTCTTCATGAAATTAAGCAGATAAGCGCGAGTCTCTTCGACCCACTTACTGTTAATCTCAACGCCGTTGACGTTAAAGCCGCGAATCAGGCCTTCGTACAAGCTAGTGCCTTTGCCGCACATAGGGTCCAGCAGAGTCGGACGCTCGCTGCCAGTATTGCTCGCGGCAATCGCCAGATTGACCATCATGCGAGTGAACTGCTCGTTAGTTTTACCCGTGTAGCGCAGGATCTGCACCATAGACTCAGGGAAAGTAAACCCAGGTTGCACCGCCATAGGCGCCAACAAGTCGCCCTGTTTTACTTCGAACAAAGCGTAAAACATCGACGATGCCGCCAAGGCCTGTGCTTGTTCATCACTTAATGGCTGAGTTGCCATGAAGCACAAATGCGGTGGCAGACCATCGACAGTGTCTTCTTCAAACTCCAACTCAACGCTGTGAGCATGAGCCAAAGCTTTTAGCTCAGATTGAGCAATCAGTTGGGAAGATTCAAAGTAGATGCGATTGTGGCCCGGGTTGGCCAACATAACGTAACGAGGCATAAGCGATTATTCGATGCGAATTAGGTTGATTACGAGTTAACAGAAGAATTGCTGGGGAGCTAGCCGCTCCCCACAAGCGCCGAGTTACAGATACTCAACCGCGGTGATTTCAAAGTCAGTCTCACCACCAGGGGTGTTGATGGTCACTTCGTCATCCAAATTCTTACCAATCAAACCACGAGCGATAGGCGAGTTAACCGAAATCAGGTTAGCTTTGATATCCGCCTCGTCGTCACCCACGATGCGATAAGTCACTTCTTCGTCGCTGTCCAAGTTCAAAATGGTCACAGTAGTACCAAAAATCACACGACCCGTGTTCGGCATCTTGGTTACATCAATGATCTGAGCGTTCGACAGTTTACCTTCGATATCGCGAATGCGCGCTTCACAAAGACCCTGCTCTTCACGAGCAGCGTGATATTCCGCATTCTCTTTCAAATCGCCAAGCTCGCGAGCTTCTGCAATCGCATTAGAGATCGCCGGACGACGCTCATGTTTAAGCACTTCTAGCTCTTCACGCAAAATCTCGGCGCCACGAGCTGTCATAGGGACTTGGTTATTCACTCTTTCTTTTCTCCATACAGAATACGATTCCGCCGCCTGACCAGAAGTAAAGCGGAAACGAAAAATTTGGGTTGGATAAATCGATGCTAAAGCTGAGGAACAGATTAACACCCAGCCACTAGAAACTCCACCAGAATTCAGTGTAGACCATAGAGATCGGAAGTAGGTCAAGGAACTCGCAACTGGCTGCCAGCAACCTGAAAATAGCGGTTGGCCACTCGCCATTAGGGGCTAGCAACCCGCTGGGAACAGAGCGCAGTTAGCTGTTGGCAGAGCGCGGTTGGCAACCCGCAGGTAGCAACTGGCAGCTCGGAACCGGATAGTGCGTAGAGGGCGCAGCTTCATTCACGTCGGGACGCTCTAGACATCCATGTGCGCTCTCAGGTCGTTCCCGACGACCTGAAGCCCTCCTTCGAATGAACCTACACCCTCTCCACTTACCATCCGGTTCCATTGCTTTGGCTGCTACCTGCGGGTTTTAGGCTTATTTGCATCTGGCGGTTGGGTGACGAGAAGGGGGTGGCCGTCCAAAGGAGGGCGTCGTTTGTAGGGAACAAACGTCGAACGCACAGGGATGTTTTAAGTGTCCCGACGTGGACGGCCACCCCCTTCTCGGATTCGCCCAACCGCCAGATGCAAAAAAGGCGCCCGCAGGGCGCCTTAGAGGATGTTCCCGCGACAGCGGGAACGACGAGCTACTGCCGATTAGCGTTGGTGCAGCTCTTGTACCGAAGTGACCACTGCGCGGTCGTCTTCGGCGTGGGCCAAACAGGTGGCGAAGGCGGCGTTCATGGTGGTGGTGTAGTTCACCTTGTAACGCAGGGCGCCGCGACGCAGTTGGCGTGAATCTTCGATGGCTTGACGGCCTTCGGTGGTGTTTACGATGTAGCTGTACTCGTCGTTCTTGATGCGGTCAAGAATGTGAGGACGACCTTCGTGTACCTTGTTCACTAGGCGTGGGTTGATGCCAGCTTCGCCAAGTACGACTGCGGTGCCGTGGGTGGCATCGATTTCGTAGCCTAGCTTGATTAGCTGTTCGGCAAGGGCGGCAACGCGCTTCTTGTCTGAGTTACGCACAGAGATTAGGGCACGGCCGTTCTTTGGCACGTCCTTAATCGCACCCAGCTGGGCTTTGGCGTAGGCTTCAGCAAAAGTATCGCCAACCCCCATCACTTCACCGGTTGAGCGCATTTCTGGCCCAAGCAGTGGGTCAACACCAGGGAACTTGTTAAACGGTAGTACCACTTCTTTCACTGAGTAGTAGCTAGGGATAATTTCCTTTTGGAATCCTTGCTCTGCTAGTGTTTGGCCAGCCATGACACGAGCGGCAACCTTGGCAACTGGCATACCTGTGGCTTTCGATACGAAAGGCACGGTACGAGCAGCGCGAGGGTTAACCTCAATCAAGTAAATCTCGTCGTCCTTAATCGCGAACTGAGTGTTCATTAGGCCGCGTACACCTAGTTCAAGGGCTAGCTTGCGTACTTGCTCGCGCATGCGGTCTTGAACGTCAGCCGACAGAGAGTACGGAGGTAGTGAACAACCTGAGTCACCTGAGTGAACACCGGCTTGCTCGATGTGCTCCATGATACCGCCGATGACCACATCTTCACCGTCGCAGATGGCGTCGATATCAACTTCAATCGCGTCATCTAGGAAACGGTCTAACAATACTGGCGCTTCGTTAGATACAGACACGGCTTCGTTGAAGTAACGGCGCAGGTCTTTCTCGTCGTATACGATTTCCATTGCACGACCACCGAGTACGTACGAAGGACGTACCACCAGTGGGTAACCGATGCGCTCGGCAGACAGTACCGCGCCTTCGGCGGTGGTTACTGTATCGTTTTGTGGCTGTTTCAGGCCTAAGCGGTCAACGGCGTGCTGGAAGCGCTCGCGGTCTTCGGCACGGTCGATGGCGTCAGGGCTGGTACCGATAATTGGTACGCCAGCTTGCTCTAGTTCGCGCGCCAGTTTCAGCGGGGTTTGGCCACCGTAGTGAACAATCACGCCTTTTGGCTGTTCTACGCGAACAATCTCTAGCACGTCTTCTAGGGTTACTGGCTCGAAGTACAAGCGGTCAGAAGTATCGTAGTCGGTGGATACTGTCTCTGGGTTACAGTTAACCATGATGGTCTCGTAACCGTCTTCGCGTAGCGCAAGGGCGGCGTGCACGCAGCAGTAATCGAACTCGATGCCTTGGCCGATACGGTTCGGGCCGCCACCTAGAACAATGATCTTGTCTTTGTCTGATGGGTTGGCTTCGCACTCTTCTTCATAGGTTGAGTACATGTAGGCGGTGTCGGTGGCGAACTCGGCCGCACAGGTATCCACGCGCTTGTACACAGGGAAGATGTCGTAGCGTTGACGTAACTTGCGTACTTCGGCTTCTGAGGTGCCCAGTACTTTTGAGATGCGTGCGTCAGAGAAGCCTTTGCGCTTCAAGCGGTACAGCAGATCTTCATTAAGACCGGCAAAACCTTCTTCTTTCAGGTTTTCTTCGCTCTTAATGATGTCTTCGATTTGCACCAAGAACCAAGGGTCGATGTTGGTCAGCTTGAAGATGCCTTCCATTGACATGCCTGAGCGGAACGCATCAGCAATGTAAAGGATACGGTCAGCACCTGGCTCTTTTAGCTCGTGGCGAATGCGCGCCATTGAAGCGTCGTCTTCAAGGTCGACAATTGGGTCGAAACCGTCGATGCCTACTTCTAGGCCGCGCAGTGCTTTTTGTAGAGACTCTTGCAGGGTACGACCAATGGCCATTACCTCACCTACAGACTTCATTTGAGTGGTCAGACGGTCGTTAGAGCCGGCGAACTTCTCAAAGTTGAAGCGAGGGATCTTAGTCACTACATAGTCGATGGCGGGCTCGAAGCTCGCTGGAGTGCGACCGCCAGTGATGTCGTTCATCAGCTCGTCTAGGGTAAAGCCTACCGCGAGCTTGGCAGCGATTTTCGCGATTGGGAAACCCGTCGCTTTAGAGGCCAATGCTGAAGAGCGAGATACACGTGGGTTCATCTCGATGATAACCATGCGGCCATCTTTCGGATTCACACCAAACTGTACGTTAGAACCGCCAGTTTCTACGCCGATTTCGCGCAGTACCGCCATCGAGGCGTTACGCATCAGCTGGTATTCTTTGTCGGTCAGGGTTTGTGCTGGAGCCACTGTGATAGAGTCACCGGTGTGAACGCCCATAGGGTCGAAGTTCTCAATCGCACAAACTATGATGCAGTTGTCCGCACGGTCGCGAACCACTTCCATTTCGTACTCTTTCCAACCAATTAGAGATTCGTCAATCAATAGCTCGTTGGTTGGTGATAAGTCCAAACCGCGAGAACAAATCTCTTCAAATTCTTCTTTGTTGTAAGCGATACCACCGCCTGAGCCACCCATGGTGAACGAAGGACGGATGATACATGGGAAGCCCACTTGGTCGAGTACGCCGTAAGCTTCTTCCATTGAGTGAGCGATGCCTGCGCGAGGACACTCAAGGCCGATTTTCTTCATGGCCACGTCAAAACGGGCGCGGTCTTCGGCTTTGTCGATGGCGTCAGCAGTCGCACCAATCATCTCAACGTTGAACTCTTCTAGTACGCCTTTTTGCTCAAGCTCTAACGCACAGTTCAGCGCGGTTTGGCCACCCATGGTAGGCAGAATCGCATCTGGGCGTTCTTTTTCGATGATCTTGCGCACTACTTCCCAGTGGATTGGCTCGATGTATGTGGCATCGGCCATTTCTGGGTCGGTCATAATGGTGGCTGGGTTAGAGTTCACCAATACCACGCGGTAGCCTTCTTCGCGAAGGGCTTTACACGCTTGTGCACCTGAGTAGTCAAACTCACACGCCTGACCAATCACAATTGGACCGGCGCCTAGGATAAGAATGGTGTTAATGTCATTACGTTTTGGCATTGTCGCTTCTTCTCCTAGCTTATTGAGCGGCTTTGTATTCTTGAATCAGTTCGATGAAATGATCGAACAGCGGCGCGGCGTCGTGCGGACCTGGGCTGGCTTCAGGGTGCCCCTGGAAGCTAAAGGCCGGCTTGTCAGTGCGATGGATGCCTTGTAGCGAACCGTCGAACAGTGACTTGTGGGTGGCGCGCAGCGTGCTTGGCAAGCTGTCTTCTTTCACTGCAAAACCGTGGTTTTGGCTGGTGATCATCACGGTACCCTTGTCCATGTCAGACACTGGGTGGTTAGCACCGTGGTGGCCGAACTTCATTTTTTCGGTTTGCGCGCCTGAGGCCAGTGCCAGTAACTGGTGGCCTAGGCAAATGCCGAATACAGGAATTTCGGTTTGTAGAATTTCTTGGATGGCCTTGATGGCGTAGTCACACGGCTCTGGGTCACCTGGGCCGTTTGATAGGAAGATGCCATCTGGGTTCATCGCCAGCACTTCGCTAGCTGGGGTTTGCGCTGGAACCACTGTCACATCGCAACCGCGGTCAACTAGCATGCGCAAAATGTTGCGTTTAACGCCGTAGTCATAAGCAACCACTTTGAACTTCAGCTCGTCTTCAGCTTTATCGCCTGGCAGCCCGCCAACGAGTTCCCAGCTGCCTTGGCGCCATGGGTGAGTTTGTTTGGTGGTGACTTCTTTGGCCAAGTCCATGCCCTTCAGGCCCGGGAAGGCTTTGGCTTGCTCTAGCGCCTGTTCAGCGTCAGGTTCTACACCTGCGATGATGCAACCGGCTTGGGCGCCCTTCTCGCGCAGAATGCGAGTTAGCTTACGGGTATCGATGTCGGCAATGCCAACTACGCCGTTGCTAGACAAGTACTGGTCAAGGGATTGTTGGTTGCGGAAGTTGCTGGCTAAAAGTGGTAAATCGCGAATGATTAGGCCACAAGCATGAATATCAGCAGATTCGGTGTCTTCGGCGTTGGTGCCGGTGTTACCAATGTGGGGATAGGTCAATGTGACCATTTGACGAGAATAGGAAGGATCAGTGAGGATTTCTTGGTATCCAGTCATGGATGTATTGAAAACCACTTCACCAACTGCAGTACCGTTAGCGCCAATGGAAACGCCCTTAAATACTGTGCCGTCTTCTAAGACCAGAATTGCTGAGTTACTCAACGCAACCTCCGAATTATTAAGCCACCAAATTTTTTCGTATTATCTGCGCGCAATTTGCAAAGCACTTGCTTTATTGCAAAGCGTTAGCAGTGCCCGTTTCATAGGCAAATTCCGCGCATTCTAGCCGTATAATGTCACCTTGTCTAACCAAATTTAGGCTTTGGTCAACAAAATACTTTCAAACGGCTATTTTTCTGTGTTTAACCCCAATACCTGCTGCATGTCGTACAGGCCGTTGGGTTGATTGACCAGCCAAACAGAGGCGCGCATCGCGCCGTTGGCATAGGTCATTCGGCTCGACGACTTGTGAGTGATCTCCAGTCGCTCGCCAATATCTGCAAATAATGCGGTGTGATCGCCAATGACGTCACCCGCGCGAGTGGTCGCAAACCCAATGGTGTTCGGGTCGCGCTCGCCGGTCATACCTTCGCGGCCGTATATCGCCACGTCCGCCAAATTACGACCAAGTTTAGCAGCGATTACTTCGCCCATTTTAAGCGCAGTCCCGCTTGGTGCGTCCTTTTTGAAGCGGTGATGGGTTTCTTGAATTTCAATGTCGCACTGCTCGCCAATGACCTCGCTGGCCACCTCCAGCAGTTTCCACATTAGATTAACCCCAACCGACATATTTGGCGCGAATACCACCTTGGTATTTTGTGCATGTTGCTCAAGTGCTTGCAGCTGCTCATCACTAAAGCCCGTGGTGCCAATCACCATGGCTTTGTTGTGCGCCGCACACCAACTCAGCAGCTCTAAGCAAGACTCTGGGCTGGTGAAATCCACGAGAACATCGAAATCCGACTGAGACAAATCATCGACCAGCGTCACACCCAGTTTTCCAATTCCAGCAAGCTCTCCGGCATCGGCGCCAGTTAGGCTTGAGCCCGGACGAACGCTGGCAGCAATTAGCTGAATTTGTGGGTGGTTATGGGCCGCTTCAATAAGCACTTTGCCCATGCGACCGGTTGCACCGGCGATTGCAAGCTTAATGCTGTTTGTCTGGGTCATCTTTGTTTTTCGGTTCCTGTGTCTTGTTTATTTTATTGTGCGCAACAAAAAGGCGGGGTGTCCCGCCTTAATTATTTAAACGATGTCTAGCAATTCGACTTCGAATACCAACGCCGCATATGGAGGAATCGCACCGCCCGCGCCGCGCTCGCCGTATGCCAAGTTGTGTGGAATAAACAGCTTCCACTTAGAACCTACTGACATCAGCTGCAGAGCTTCAGTCCAGCCAGCGATAACGCCGCCTACTGGGAACTCAGCTGGTTGGCCGCGCTGTACCGAAGAATCGAATACTTCGCCGCTGGTCAGTGAGCCGTGGTAGTGACAGCTAACGGTTGAATCTACGGTTGGCTTGTCGCCAGTACCTTCGGTGATGATTTGGTACTGCAGACCAGACTCAAGAGTCACAACGCCTTCAGCTTTTGCGTTTTCGGCTAGGAAAGCTTCGCCTTCAGCAGCGGCTAGCTTAGCTTCTTCAGCTTTAACTTTTTGGATGCGCTCGCCGATTACGGTGAATGCTTGGCGAAGGTCGTCTTCGCTTACTTGCATTTCGTCGCCGCGGAATGCGTCAGCAAGACCTTGCTGAACTGCGCTGATAGAGATGCCTTCGAAAGAGTTAGCGGCCAGTTGCTCGCCTAGTTGCAAACCGATGCCGTAGCTGGCCTGCTTTTCTACAGTGTTGAAAGTGTCGGACATTTGAGTCACTCAGTTATTAGAAAAATCCGACGGATTGTAGCATGAAAAAGGGGCCAATATCTGCCCCTTGAACACACTAATTTGCACATTGCTGAATTGATTTTTGCTCAGCTAGATTTTGCAGTTTGGACGCTTACCCGCGGCTCGCGCACTTTCGTAAATGGGCTGCACTTTTGCTTGCAGATTACGAAGGTCTTGAATGCGGGTCGAGCTCGATGGGTGAGTCGATAACAGTTCTGGTGGCGCACCGCCACTTAGCTTGCCCATGTTCTCCCACAGAGTAATGGCTTCTGCTGGGTTAAAGCCCGCGCGCGCCATTAGCTCGGCACCGATTTCATCGGACTCGGTTTCTTGGGCGCGGCTAAATGGCAGCATTAGGCCCAGTTGTAAACCGGCGCCTAAGGCCGTCATTGCCATTTCGCGCTCAACCGGTGTTTGGCCTTGCAGGGCGATATTAGCGATTTGCAGGCCCGCACTAGACAGTTGGCCGCGGGAGACTTGCTCATTGCCGTGGCGCGCCAGTACATGGCCAATCTCGTGACCAATAACCGCCGCTAGCTGATGTTGATTAGTGGCCGCTTTCATCAAGCCGGTGTAAACACCAATATGGCCGCCTGGCAGCGCAAAGGCATTTAACTGCTCTGAGTCGAAAGTGACAGTTTCCCACTGCTGCTGAGTCGGCAGCTCTTTAATGATGGCGTTGGCGATACAGTTAACGTAAGCGGTGGCTTTGGGGTCGGTACTGACTTTTTCTTGCTTCTTGATTTGCTCAAAGGACTGCTCGCCCATTTGGTTCATTTGTGCCTCAGAAAAAAGCAACATCTGACCACGCCCGGTAGGCGATGTGTGAGTGGCACAACTACTCAGAGCCATGCTGGCTCCCAGTGCTAGCGCTAACAGCTTAATTCGCATGCCAAAAATCCTTTTACTAAATGTTTACATCTAGTCAAATTTTGGCACTGTGGCTGATGCAATTCAAGCGTGGCGCTTGTCATTCCCGTGGAAACGGGAATCTAACCACTGGCTAATAGCACTTGGCTAGATTCCCACTTTCGTGGGAATGACTGAAGAAGTGTGGGAATGACAGAAGCCCGCTATCCCTACTCCGCCGTCAAACGACAAATCTCCACAATTGTCTTCGCCGCCAACTCCATCTGGTCCAAACTGGCGTACTCGTGAATACCGTGGAAGTTGTAACCACCGGTGAAAATATTTGGGCACGGTAAACCTTTGAACGACAGCTGAGCGCCATCGGTACCGCCGCGAATAGGCTTGATTAACGGCTCAATGTTTAGGTTTTGCATGGCTCGCTTGGCGATGTCGATGATCTGCTGATGCGGTTCCACCATGGCTTTCATGTTGAAGTAGGAGTCGGTGATCTCCAGCGACACCGAACCGCCGCTCAATTGCTGATTAAGCTGAGCGACCTTTTCTTTCATAAAGGCTTTGCGACGGGCCATGCCATCCGAGTCAAAGTCGCGCAAAATGTAGTGCATCTCGGTCTTGGCAATCGACGGTTTCATACTCGCCAAGTGATAAAAGCCTTCATAGCCTTCGGTGGTTTCTGGGGTTTCTGTGGTTGGCATCATGGCTTGCAGGCGCGCCGCCAAGTTCATCGAATTCACCAGTTTGTTCTTCGCAGTGCCGGGGTGAACCGACACACCGTGACAAGTCACCACAGCACTGGATGCATTAAAGTTCTCGTACTCAAGTTCACCAAGTTGCCCGCCGTCAATGGTGTAGGCCCACTGAGCACCAAACTTATCCACATCAAATTTGTGTGCACCGCGTCCAATCTCTTCATCAGGGGTAAAGCCAATGCAAATGTCACCGTGTGGGATGTCAGGGTTAGCCACCAGCTCGGCCACAGCGGTTAGGATCTCAGCAATACCGGCTTTGTTGTCAGCACCTAGCAGTGTGGTGCCGTCAGTGGTGATAAGCGTGTTGCCAATTAAGCGGCTTAGCTCTGGATACTGGCTTGGGGTCAACACCTCGCCGCTGTCGCCAAGTGCGATATCGCCGCCGTCGTAGTCTTCAACCAGTTGCGGTTTAACGTTGGCGCCGGAAGCATCCATGGCGGTATCCATGTGAGCGATGAAACCAATCGCCGGCACTGTGTGGCTGACATTGCTCGGTAAGCGGGCCATCAAATAGCCATTGTCATCAAGGGATACATCACTCAAACCCAGTTCAATCAGTTCTTGTTTAAGCTGCTTGGCCAAAACCAGTTGGCCCGGTGTTGATGGACAAGTGTCGATAGCGGCATCGGCTTGGGTGTCAAAAGATACGTAGCGAAGTAAGCGTTCTAATAGTTGTTGGCGCATGCTAGCCCTTGGTTAATTGCTTGTGCTGGGCATTATGGCGAACTGAGGTTGGCTTTACTGGGTGATAGATCAAAGCTTTGGTGTGTGCTGGTCGGAGCTTGGTGGCACAACTCGGTCATCCCGTTGGAAACGGGTAACTGGAAATCAACTAATCGCTAGTGGAAATAGGTGGATCCCCAGTCGAGCTGAGGATGACGATACTAGAAAGGAATAATAATTCTGGATTTTTGGGTGAATTTCGCGCATTATGGCCAGCTATTACTTTAGAGGTAACTAATGGAACATCCATGGCACTACATATTGGCTATCGGCGGCATCTTTATTGCGGCCAGCTTTGGCATAGCTGTATGGATTGACTACAAGGCGAGCTTGATCGAAAAAGCTCAACGAGAAGGTCGCGCGTGCCCGATGCGAATGCGCAAGTTTGATCAAAAGACACCGTTTGATACTTGGTGATGGCTAGTCGCAACCGACACATATACTCAGTAGACCTAATTTCCAGACACAAAAAAGGCGCTTACCAAAAATGGGAGCGCCTTTTTGCTGTTGGCTGGATTCCCACTTTCGTGGGAATCACGAGCGGCAGGACTACTTCAAGTCCTCAAAGAACTTCTTCACACCATCGAAAAAGCCTTCAGCTTTTGGACGATGGGTGTGCTTACCGCCATTCAAGCTAGCTTCAAACTCTTCGAGCAGTTCTTTTTGCTTGTCGGTCAGTTTCACCGGAGTCTCGATCAGTACCTTACAGATCAAGTCACCCACGGCGTGGCTGCGAACCGACTTAACCCCTTTACCGCGCATGCGGAACATACGACCGGTCTGAGTTTCGGTTGGGATCTTAAGCTTAACCTTGCCGTCCAAAGTCGGTACTTCAATCTCACCGCCAAGGGCGGCGTTGGTGAAGCTAATTGGCACTTCGCAGTACAAGTTGTTACCGTCACGCTCAAAGATTGGATGCTCTTGCACGTGCACTTGTACGTACAAGTCGCCCGCTGGCGCTCCGTACTCACCCGCTTCACCTTCGCCAGATAGACGAACGCGATCGCCAGTATCAACACCGGCTGGGATCTTCACAGACAGAGTCTTAGATTTTTCGTAGCGACCATGGCCATGACACTTAGAGCATGGGTCTTTGATGATCTTGCCGCGACCGTTACAGGTAGGACAGGTTTGCTGGACCGCAAAGAAGCCCTGGCGCATCTGCACCTGACCGCTACCATGACAGGTGCCACAGGTCTCGACGTCGGTACCTTTCTTGGCACCAGTACCATCACACACTTCACACTCGGTCAGGGTCGGAATGCGAATTTCGCGCGTAACACCGGCAACCGCTTGCTCAAGGCTTAACTCAAGGTTGTAGCGAAGATCCGCACCGCGCTGTGCCTGACGGCCACCGCCGCGACGACCGCCGCCAAAGATATCGCCAAACACGTCGCCAAAGATGTCGCCAAAGTCGCCAGCACCGCCGCCTGGGCCGCGGTTGGGATCTACACCGGCGTGACCAAACTGGTCGTACGCTGCTTTCTTATCAGCGTCGGTTAGGATCTCGTAAGCTTCTTTGGCTTCCTTAAATGAGGTAGCCGCAGACTCGTCACCTGGATTGCGGTCCGGGTGAAACTTCATCGCCAACTTTTTGTAGGCTTTCTTGATTTCCCTTTCGCTGGCATCGCGGCCAACACCTAGGACTTCGTAATAATCTCGTTTCGACATATTCTTCGCTTGTTTAGTTGTCGTCCTTGGGTCATCCCCAAGGCGTCATCCTCAGCTAATTCCCAAGGCGTCATCCTCAGCTCGACTGGGGATCTACCCTTTCGCTACCGGCAATTCGCTAGATTCCCGCTTTCGCGGGAATGACGGTAGGAGTACAAACGGGCATATGAGTTTCCTCATACGCCCGCCTTCTAAAATAATCAGTTAGTTACGATTATTTTTTGTCGTCTTTCACTTCTTCGAACTCAGCGTCGACAACGTCGTCAGCAGGCTGTTGCTGGGCACCGCCCTGAGGCTGGCCTTCGGCACCACCTTGAGCTTGTTGTGCTTTCGCCTGAGCAATTTCCATCAGCTTGGCGCTGGCTTCGATTAGCTTCTGGCTAGCCGCTTCAATCGCTTCTTTGTCGTCGCCTTTAACCGCTTCTTCAACAGCTTTAGAAGCTTCTTCGATCTTAGCCTTGTCTTCTGCTGGTAGCTCGTCACCCGCTTCTTCAACCTGCTTGGCAGTGGCGTGAACCAGACCGTCAGCTTGGTTGCGAGCCTGTACTAGCTCTTCAAACTTGGCATCTTCCTCAGCGTTGGCTTCGGCGTCGCGTACCATTGCTTCGATCTCTTCGTCCGACAGACCAGAGTTCGCTTTAATGGTGATCTTCTGCTCTTTACCAGTGTTCTTGTCTTTAGCAGACACGTGCAGAATACCGTCGGCATCTAGGTCGAAGCTCACTTCGATTTGTGGCATGCCGCGTGGTGCAGGCTGAATGCCTTCTAGGTTGAATTGACCTAGAGACTTGTTCTCGCCAGCGCGCTTACGCTCACCTTGCAGTACGTGAATGGTTACTGCGTTTTGGTTGTCTTCTGCAGTTGAGAAGATTTGGCTACCCTTAGTTGGGATAGTGGTGTTCTTCTCTACAACCTTGGTCATCACGCCACCCATGGTCTCAATACCCAGAGACAGAGGAGTCACGTCCAGTAGAAGTACGTCTTTCACATCACCCGACAGTACGCCACCTTGAACCGCAGCACCCATGGCAACTGCTTCGTCAGGGTTAACGTCTTTACGAGGCTCTTTACCAAAGAAGCCAGAAACCGCTTCTTGAACCTTAGGCATACGGGTTTGACCGCCCACCAAGATTACGTCGTTGATGTCAGATACAGACAGGTCTGCGTCGGCCAGAGCCACTTTCAACGGCTCTAGAGAGCGAACAATCAAATCTTCAACCAAAGATTCCAGCTTGGCGCGAGTCACTTTAACTACCAAGTGCTTAGGACCAGTAGCGTCTGCAGTGATGTACGGCAGGTTAACTTCGGTTTGAACTGCTGAAGACAGTTCAATTTTCGCTTTCTCAGCCGCTTCTTTCAGACGCTGCATAGCCAACGGGTCGTTGCGCAGGTCGATGCTTTGGTCTTTCTTGAACTCGTCTACCAGGTAGTTAATCAGACGGTTGTCAAAGTCTTCACCACCCAAGTGAGTGTCGCCGTTGGTCGCTAGAACTTCAAAAGTTTGCTCGCCGTCTACGTTGTCCATCTCGATGATAGAGATATCGAAAGTACCACCACCTAGGTCGTATACCGCAACGATGTTCTCACCAGTCTTCTTGTCCAGACCGTAGGCCAGTGCCGCAGCCGTTGGCTCGTTGATGATACGCTTAACTTCTAGACCGGCGATGCGGCCAGCGTCTTTGGTTGCTTGACGCTGTGAATCGTTAAAGTACGCAGGAACAGTAATAACTGCTGCTGATACTTCTTCGCCCAAGTAGTCTTCGGCGGTTTTCTTCATCTTTTTCAGAATTTCGGCAGAAATTTGCGGTGGCGCCATTTTCTTGCCTTGGGCTTCTACCCAAGCGTCGCCGTTGTCAGCTTCGATGATTTTGAACGGCATGATATCAACGTCACGCTGAACTTCGTCGTCTTTGAAACGACGGCCAATCAGACGCTTGATAGCAAATACAGTGTTGTGTGGGTTGGTAACCGCTTGACGCTTCGCAGGCTGGCCTACCAAGATCTCGTCATCGGTGTAAGCAATGATAGAAGGGGTAGTACGATCGCCCTCAGCGTTCTCGATTACCTTTGGCATGTCGCCATCTAAGATTGAGATACAAGAGTTAGTTGTACCCAAGTCAATACCAATAATTTTACCCATGACGGTGTCTCCAAATACTGCGGTTGAAGTCTCTCTCCAACCAAATATCTCTGTGTTAGTAAGGGATATGGGGGCGCCTTGACGCTTTTCAAGGGCGCATGCCCTATCCCGCAAAATCCGGTTACAAGCTATATAGGGGCGTGAAATTGTATTCCAAGGGTTAAACCAAAACTTTTTTGTATTTTTTTTTGTTAAGCCATAGCTAAAGGTGGATATAATCCGCTGTGATTTAGTGAATTCAAGGAGTTAGCCATGCAACCCCAGTGGGTGCCTTATGCCTTTGGTTTGAGCGCTGTTTTGCTTTGGTCCACAGTGGCCACCGCATTTAAGCTCGCCCTGGCACAAATGACCCCGATCCAACTGGTGCTGCTGGCGGCTTTGGTGTCCATTGTTTTTTTGGGCAGCGTGGTCATTTGGCAAGGCAAGTGGCGCTTGTGCGGCCGCCAGTTTCAAGCGCAACCCAAGTTTTACATAATCACAGGCTTGCTCAACCCTCTTGCCTACTACTGGGTGCTGTTTCAGGCCTACGACCTATTGCCTGCGCAACAGGCGCAACCGCTCAATTACACCTGGCCTGTGGTGCTAAGTTTATTGGCCGTGCCAGTACTTGGACAAAAGCTCAGAAGTGTGGATGTGATTGCCGCCGCGCTGGCTTATTTTGGGGTACTGGTGATCGCCACCAGCGGCAATTTGTTAGCGCTTGAGTTCGAGAGCCCGCTTGGGGTGGCGTTGGCCCTTGCTTCCACCTTGCTGTGGGCCAGCTATTGGCTACTCAACACCAAAGACAAGGGTGATCCTGTTGTCAGCTTGTTACTCAGCTTTGTTACCAGCCTGCCGTTTATTGCCGCGCTCACCCTATTCACCGACGGTTGGCCCGAACTGACTCTCAAGAGTTTTGCCGGTGCCGCTTATGTGGGTCTGTTTGAGATGGGGCTCACCTTTGTACTCTGGCTAATGGCGCTTAAAAAGGCGCAGCAGAGCGACAGCGTCTCTACCGCTAGCATTAGCAACCTGGCTTTCATCTCACCGGTACTGTCGTTATTTTTCATCGCCGCCATTCTCAAAGAGAGTCTGCAAATATCGACCTTTGTTGGTTTGGCAATGATTATCACTGCACTGGGTTTTCAGAAGCTCAAAAGAAGTTGATCGCCACATTCGCGCAACATCAAGATCACCACCACAACACATCCGACCAAGCTAGATCACGTTTTGGAATACGCTCGTTTTTTTTAGCTTTAGCCCGCTTTTATTTTACGCAGCGCGTATAACCAAAATATTCATCGACTGTAGAAATTTTCTTCTCATAAATGTCTGTTTTGTATGTAAAACACATCTTTTTGGCGTTAGAAAGATACTGAATTACGCCATTTTGGTAGCAAACTTCCGCCAGTTACCATGTTTTCAGTTTCTCTCTGACCTGTTCGCCCGCGCGCATTGTTGTGAGCCAATCCGCAGCGACAGGCACCGAATATCGAGAAATGTTTACAAGGAAAACACTATGGAACGACGTAATTTTCTCAAAATGAGTGCTGCTCTGAGTTGTTCAGCCACATTGGTGGGCTGTAATTCAGACAAAGCGCCAGAAGAAGAACTTCCCATTGACCCACCAGTTGATCCACCGATTGATCCGCCAGCCCCTGAAGGCGAACAGGTCAACTGGTCTGCCTGCTTGGTAAACTGTGGCTCTAACTGCCCAATCAAAGTTTATTCAGAAGACGGTGTGATCACTCGCGTTGAAGCCGAGAACATCACCACCGACGAGTACGGTGTTAGCCACCACATTCGTCCATGCCCGCGCGGCCGCTCGTTGAAGCAACGCACCTATGCGCCAGATCGTCTGACTCAGCCAATGAAGCGCGTTGGTAAGCGTGGCGCTGGCGAGTTTGTGCCAATTAGCTGGGAACAAGCTTATGAAGAGATTGCTTCTAAACTGCAATCCACCGCGGCCGATTACGGCAACGACGCTATCTACTTCCACTACGGCACTGGTGCCTACTATGGCTTTGCTAGCAACACCGCCACTTGGCAGCGTCTGCTAAACCTAAACGGCGGTTTCCTAAACCACCACTGGGATTACTCGTGGGCCGGTGCTTACTCAGCGAGTATGGCGACCTACGGCGACCAGTGGGATTCGATTGGCGGCAGCTCGCTGGCTGAAATCGAAAACTCTGACTTGTTCGTTGGCTTTGGTTTCAACCCTAACGAAATCCGTATGTCAGGGTCTGGCGAAGGCTATGACTTCGTCAAAGCCCTTGAGAAGAACCAAAACGGTATCGAAGTCTGGATGGTTGAGCCTCGTTACACCGACTCAATGCGCGGAACCGAAGACCGTTGGTTGGCGATTCGCCCAGGCACCGATGCGGCACTGGCCGAAGCGGTTATCCATGAGATGATCAGCTCTGGTTGGGTAGAAGCCAACGCTAAATCTTTCCTAGACAAGTGCTGTGTGGGTTACGACAAGGCCTCACTAGAAGCGGCCAAAGCCGAGCTAGAAGCTAAGGGCGACGAGCACGCTCAGTACATCGACGTCGAAGATAACTACAAAGACTACATTCTGGGTGCTGGTAAGTACGCAGCGCAAGGCGCTCGCACTCCTGAGTGGGCCGAGCCAATCACTGGCGTACCCGCTGCCGACATCAAGCAGCTTGCCGACAAGATCATGGCCGCTAACGCGCCATACATCTCTGCCGGTGCCGGTATTAGCCGTCACGCCAACGGTGACCAGTCAACTCGTGCGGTCTACATGCTGGCCATCATGACAGGTAAGATTGGTAACGCCGGTGTAAGCACTGGTGCTATGCCGACCAGCTTTAGCTTGGGCGTTTCTGGCATGCCAACCGGTAGCAACCCAATCGATGTGACCATTCCTGTGTTCTCTTGGTCCGACGCTGTGGTTCGCGGTAAAGAATTTACCGGCCTGACCGACGGTGTGCGTTTTGCTGCATCTGGCTCTAACGAGCTGGCAGACAACTCTGAAGCCAAGCTAACGAACGACATTAAAGTCATTATTAACGCCGCCGGTAACGCGCTGGTGAACCAACACTCTGACAGCAACGGCACCGCAGATATTCTGCGTGACGAGTCTAAGTGCGAGATGATTGTTGTGTGTGATTGCTGGATGACTCCATCGGCCAAATTCGCCGACATCCTACTACCAGACACCACTTGGCTTGAGTCTGAAGATTTAGCCAACGACAGCTACGCCTCAGGTCAAATGGGCTACATCACCATGATGAGCAGCTCGCTAAAACCTCTGGGTGAGTCCAAGTCCATGTACGACATCTGTACCGGCATCGCCGCCAAGATGGGCAAAGAGTCTGAGTACACCGAAGGTCGCACCAGCTCTGAGTGGGTGGCTAAGTTGTACGACGAAACTCGTGGCATGAACTCTGACATCGACATGCCAGAAACTTTGGCGGATGCTCAAACTCAAGGCGTGTTCCGCAAGTACGTGCCTGGCAGCACAGTGAGCTTGCAAAGCTTTGTGCAAGATCCTGCCAACAACCCTCGTCCAACGGTTTCAGGCAAAATCGAAATCTTCTCGATTTCTAACGCTAAGAAAGCCGCCACTTGGACGTTGCGCGACAAAGGCGACCTAATCACGCCACTGCCTCAGTACGTTGTGACTTGGGACGGTTTCGAGGACAAGGTTACCGCCGAAGACTACCCGTTGCAGCTGTGTGGTTACCACACCAAGGGTCGTACCCACTCGTCTTTCCATAACGTGCCTTGGTTGCGCGAAGCGGTTGAAGATGCGGTTTGGCTAAACCCTATGGATGCCAACCAGCGCGGTCTAGAATCTGGCGACCTAGTTCAGGTTTGGAACACTCGCGGTACCATCGAGCTACCTGTGCGTATCACTCCACGTGTTACCCCAGGTGTCGCCATGATGGGTCAAGGCGCTTGGTACCAACCTGACACTGACGGTCGTGTGGGTCCTTCGGGTCACGTGGTCGATGTGGGCGGTTGTATCAACACCCTGACCAAGTACCACCCGTCCCCTGTGACTAAGGGCAACCCGCAGCACACCAACCGCGTGCAAATCAAAAAGGCTTAATGGAGTAAACAATTATGTCTGACAACAAACAATACGGCTTTTTTGTTGATACTCGTAAGTGCACCGGCTGTAAGACTTGCCAAATCGCCTGTAAAGACAAGAGCGATTTGACCCTTGGCCTTAACTGGCGTCGTGTCTACGAGTACTGCGGCGGCACTTGGACGAAGGACGACAACAACGCCTTTACCCAAAGTGTGTACGCTTACTACGCCTCAATCAGCTGCAACCACTGTAACAAGCCTGCTTGTGTGGAAGCCTGCCCAACCGGTGCCATGGCCAAACGCGAGACAGACGGCTTGGTGCTAGTTGACCAAGAAGTGTGTATCGGCTGTGAGATGTGCGCCAAAGCTTGTCCTTACGATGCGCCTCAAATCGACAACGAGCGCAACGTAATGACCAAATGCGACGGTTGCTATGACCGCATCGCCGAAGGACTTAAGCCAAGCTGTGTGGACTCTTGCCCGCTGCGCGCGTTGGACTTCGACACCATGGACAACTTACGCGCCAAGTACGGCAATGGAGACGGTCACATTGCACCGCTGCCACCAGCTGCCGAGACCGACCCTAACCTGATTTTGTTGGCTAACCCTAATGGCCAACCTGCAGGTGCCGGTACAGGCTCTGTGGTTAACCCGGCAGAAGTATAAGCACTCGCCGAAACGTCTTAGAACCGAGTTACTAGGTTTTAAGACAATTGCGGCGCTCCTCGCGAGCGCCGCACTTTACAAAGACTGAGCTACTACAAAGACTAAGTTATAAAAAGAAAGAGTCATGACAGACAGCACCCAAATCCTATTAGAAGACGCACAAGCCGCCGCTCAAGTGCTGCACAATGTGCTGATCTACTACCCATCAGCCGAGCTGATGGACACCTTCAAACAAAACCAACTCGGTGCCAATTGGCCGCGCTTTAACGACTCAGAGCAAAACCGCCAAGGCCGAGAATTGGTCCATGCCTATTTAGAGCAATACCAAGCCGACCAACACACCCAATTGAGCCTAGATTATGGGCAACTGTTCTTTGGCCCTGGTCGCCCAAATGCCATGCCTTGGGGCTCGGTATACCTTGGTGAAGAAGGTATTCTCAACGACGATTCGACCACAGCGCTGCGCCGCTTTTTAAAAGACATCGGCTTGGTGTATCAGCTTGAGCGCAATCTACCAGCGGATCACATCGCTCTATTGTTTGGCTGTATCGCCGAACTGCTGCAAGCCATCTTGGCCAACCCAGATTCCGAGCAGACCGTGCAACAACTTATCGAGCTTTTGCAAAGCCATGTATTCCCTTGGTCTGACCGCTGCTTTAGCCAAGCGCTTGAGCACGCTAACAGCGATTTTTTCAAAGGCTTGGCACTATTGGCTCAAGACCTTCAATGCACCCTGACCCAAGCTCTGTCATTAGAGGTTGAGTCTCTAAAACTGTATCAATAAGCCTATGACTGCACTCGGCGCTATCAAACAACAGTGGCATAAGTCCGATTATGCCGACCGCCTGGCCAAGCACTTAGCCCAGCAAAAATCGCTTAAGCGTTACTTCTCGGCCATGGTAGAGATGAACAAGCTGGCAGACTTAATTGCCGCTCTGAGTTTTCGCGAGCAAGACTGGCGCTTTCAGCAAGAAGAAATTAGCGACGATGCGCTGTTTCTGGCCTTGTTTGACTGCTTTCAGTTGTTGTTCGTCAAGCTGCTGCAAGGCTTGGAAATGCAGCAAGAAGAGTATGTGATTTTGGTGTTGGCCAGGCACTATGCTGAAGAGATGCAGAAGGCCGAGCTCACCCCAGAGCTGGTCAAACAGAGCAGCGCCCTACTCAAAGCCTTTGAGCAAGGCAACCAGCTGCGAGTGCAACGTCAAAGAGCCGCGCGCAACATGTGCTAGCGGCTCTCTCTGCCGTGTTAGCCTCGCGGCGCGTAAGTCTTAGCCGCTTCTAGAATCAAAGTCTCAGGCATGCGCACGCGATAATCCGGATTCACATAGCTAAATTGCACCTTGCCGTCGGTGTCCAACAGATACACAGCAGGCACTGGCAACACAATACGGTCAGTGCCGTCAGCGGTGGCAAACACAGACCCCATCTTGTCGCGATAGCGCTTGGCAAGCGAGTCTTCTAGAAAGAAAGCCAGGCCAAAGGCGCGAATCGCATCCAAGCCATTATCTGATAGCAAAGTGTAATCAATCTCACCGTCGATACGCGAGGCGTTCAAGCGCTCAGGAGTGTCTGGTGAGATGGCGGCCACCTGATAACCCAAGTCTTTAATTTGCGGAAGGACCTGCTGCAGCGATGCCAGTTGTTGATTGCAGAATGGACACCAGCCGCCGCGATAAAACACCAACAAGGTTGGCTGTTGCGCCGCCAATTGGTTCAGCGATACCTTCTCGCCCTTGTGATCTTTCAAAGTCACGCTTGGCACCAACTGGCTATTGAGCAACGGGTGTACCTCTAGCGGTGATTCAGCAATCCCCTGTTGAGGGTCGGCAACCACACTGGCACTGAAAGCTATCGCGCTGATTAGTAAAGTAATTAAACGAGTCATTTGAATTTTCCTTAGGTCAAATGGCACACTGGCAACTGTGATTAGAGTTAGACTGCCAAGCTAGACCGGCAGCTTTCAAGTTTTGTTGCACAAGTTCAAGGATGAGTCGAATGCGAAAAATCGCAGTGCTGCTGTTTGCGCTCACCAGCTCAAGTGTTTACGCCGATGAATGGACCTTTGAAACCGGGATTGGCGTGGATTACGGTTTTGCCGGCATTCAAATGGGTTACAACCTTCCGGTAAAAAGCCTAGAGGCTTTTTTGGCGATTGGCCTTAACCAAAGCTTTGCCCGAGATTCAGGCCAGGTGATCAGCGGTGGTGCTGGCGGTAAGCTTTGGGTCAACAAATACATGGCCTTGGTGGCTTATGGCGGCGTGGTGAAATTGGAGAGCACTGGCGGTTACACCCCACCGGGTGAGCCCTCAAGCAGCGAGTACAAAGCCACTCCAGGTGCCTCGCTTGGAGTGAAGTTCTACTTCAGCGGCCGCCGTGAATCCGGCTGGACTTTAGGCGCCAATTACAATCAGTACAAAGGCGGCAGCTACCCCTTTATCAGCGTAGGATACCGATACTAATGAAATCCCTGTTGCTGGCCCTTGGCCTTATTGTTTTTCTGCCCTGCCAAGTGCTGGCGGCAGACATTTACTTAGTGCGTCACGCGGAGAAGCAATTAGATGTCAAAGATCCTGAGCTCACCGCTCAAGGTCAGCAACGCGCGTTGGCGTTAGCTGAGTTACTAAGACAAAAGCCAGTTGAGCGCATTATGAGCTCGGATTATCGTCGCACTCGACAAACTGCAGCCCCGCTGGCCGAGCAACTGGGCCAAACCGTAGAAATCTATAACGCCAAAGACCTGCAAGCACTAGCCAACACACTGCGCGAGCGCGCAGTGACTACGGTGGTGGTTGGGCATAGCAACACCACGCCCGAGCTGGCACTGCTGCTAGGTGCTCCGGATTTTGGCGAGATAGAAGAGAAGAGCGAATACGACCGCTTGTACGTGATTCCGCTGGATAATCCGCAACAGGCGGAGTTGTTGCGCTTTGGGGCTGGTCACTAGTGGCTTTGACTCGAGTCGCTAGCCACTAGTCGCTAACCAACTGCTCCACCAGCCACTGCCCCGCTTTACCCTGCTGGTTGCGCCACAACACCTCGATGGGCCAGCGGTTGCCGGATTGGCCAAAATCGAATTCCAAGTCCACCAGCTGGCCTGATTCAATCAAAGGCGCGGCCAGCTTGGCGGGATACATGGCAAAGCCCACCCCGCTTAATAGCAACTCACGTAATTGATAAAAACGGTCGACGCTTATTACTCGTGAAGAGTGACGCATAGCCTCGCGATACTCGGGTTTGGTGAAAAAGCCCTCAGCCAGCAAAAGCTGTTGGTGTAAATCGAAGTCCTCAATAGCCAAGTGACCCTTGCGTTTAACCAGATCGAACTGCGGCGCGCACACAATCAGCCACTCGAACTCACCAATGGTGGATATTTGAAGCCCCCGCGGTAGGGTGTTGCGACTGGGCGCGATCATCACATCGAATTCATCGTCATAGCCAGACAAGGCCTCAGCATCCAGTACCTTAAGTTCGACAGTCGGGTACATAAGGCTGAGCTCGCGCAGCAGCTCGTTGAACTCGGGGTAATGGGTATAGGGATGCAGAGCAATCGACAGGGACGACTCAACCCCTTGGCTAAGCAAGTCAGCGCTTTGCTCCATTTGTATGATGCGCGGCAAAATATCCAGCGCCTGAAAATACAGGGCCTTGCCTGCATCGGTGAGTACTGGTCGCTTGCCCGCTTGACGCTCAAAAATCACCAAGTCCAAGTCGAACTCTAACGCCTGAATGGTTTTATTGACCGCGGTGTTACTCACTCCCAGCTCGCGAGCGGCGGAAGAAAAGCTACCGTGTTTGGCCACAGCTACCAAGTACTGCAGTCGCTCTGTGGTGATGTGCACAATTCCCCTCCCATTCTGACAAATCAACCTCCAACCTGAAGTTTGAAGTTTTGACACTAACATATTTCGGGGTTGGATTAGAATCTCCTCCATCAGCTAAACCTTTTGAATCACGTCGACGAAAACCCAGTCGACCAAATAGTGGAGATTCCTATGAAACGTTCAGTTATCGCGCTAACCCTAGCCTCAGTTATGACAGCAGGCATGATGACCGCTGGCATGGCCCACGCCGTAGACTCTGCCGGCAAAACTCGCGTAGAAATGGGCGCGAACGAAACCAACCTTCTGCACCCAGACCAAAACCGCTACACCTACAAGCACATGTCTGAGTTCTTGCACACCAAGCAAATTGACTCGGGTGACGTAAAGGATTCAATCGTACTACCGTACGCCAAAAAGCAACTGGGCCTAGAGTTCACTTTCTCCCACCAAGGTAAAACCCTAGAGCTTGGCGAAATGCTCAACAAGCACCGCGCCGATGCCTTTGTGGTGCTGAAAGACGGTGAGATCGTAATGGAAGAGTACTTCGACGGTCAGACCTACCGCACTCAACACCAAATGATGAGCGTGACCAAGTCGTTCACCGGTATTCTAGGCGCAACTTTGGTAGCCGAAGGCAAACTGGACCGCGACGCGCTAGTGAGCAAATACATCCCTGAATTGGCCGACTCAGCCTTTGGCGATGCCACCGTTGGCCAAGTACTGGACATGACCAACAACCTTAAGTACTCAGAGCACTACGAAGATCCAAACGCCGAAGTGTTCCAGCACGCCAAAACCGTTGGTCTAACTCCAATGGAAGAAGGTTACCAAGGTCCTAAAACCATTCACGACTTCCTAAAAGGTCTGAGCAAAGACGGTGACCGTCCACACGGCCAAGAGTTTCACTACCTGACCGCCAACACCGACGTGATTGGCTGGTTGATTTCAACCGTTGAAGGCAAGCCTTACAGCGATGTACTAGAAGAGCGCATTTGGTCAAAAATCGGTGCCGAGCGCGGTGCATACATCATGTCTGACGCGGCTTCAGTTGGCTTAGCTTCTGGTGGTCTAAACGGCATGGCTCGCGATATGGCTAAGTTCGGTCAAATGCTAGCTGACGGCGGTAAGAACCTACGTGGCGAGCAACTGATTCACCCAGATGCAATCAAGTCTACCGAACAAGGTGGTAACCCAGCGAAGTTCGCCAAGGGCGGTTACAGCTACGACGGCGCAGTCCTGGAAGGTTGGAGCTACAAGAACCAGTTCTGGCACAGCATGAACGAAAACAAAGCTTACACGGCTTTGGGCATCTTCGGTCAGTGGATCTACGTTGACCCAACCGCCAATGTAGTTGTGGTTCGCCAAGCCAGCCAAGTGGAATCGCTAAACGATCCAAACGATGCGGAAATGCTGTCTGCCATCAACGCCATTATTAAGGCGCTGGACTAATTCACAACTTTGGTCATCCTGGCAGGAACTATGGGTGGCCATCTACAACAAAGGGGAGCCAATCGGCTCCCCTTTTTTCTTGTTAACTTAGTCTGTTACTGAGCTTTACAAGGCGAGAATACCGCTCGGTTTAGGCCCTGGCTGGCTTGCAACACAGTGTCGGCACACATGGTTTGGGTGAAGTCCACTGTGTCGTTGAAGTTGTAGCCAATTTGCTCACGAGTGTCGTAGTTGGTGAACAAGAAATCACCGTTGTCGTGGTTGTAAACAAACTGAGTCCAAGTGGCGTAAGTCTCGCCGTTTACAGGGTCAATTAGGTCTTGTGGAACCAGGTTACCCGTGTTGTAGGTGCTTAGTAGCTTACCGCGAGTTTGTGCCCAGCTAGCGTCTTCTTTGAAAGTCACGTGCTTGGTGTTAAACAGGCCACGCAGGTTGCGGTCTAGCGAGCTGATTGAGCTTGGAATGCTCTTAGCTTCTAGGTCGTTCAGGTTAGCTTTAGCAACATAGGCACGGTGGTCTTGCTGCAATGGCGAATTGGCCATTACGCGCAAATCAGATTTCACATCACCGCGGTGAACCACCATTTTGCCGCCTTCGTTCAATTGCAGCAGTGCAATGTCGCCCGACTTATCGTGAATAGAGATGTGCAAACCGTGCTGAGCGCCGTGCAAACCATCGGCCCATGCAATTTGCCATTCGTTGTTGTTAAAGGCATTTACCGCTTCTTCGGTGGTCGCATAGGTTTCGGTGATGTAGCGGATGACATCAAGGAAGCTAAGCGCTGGTGCACCTGTGTCTTTGTAGTCTTTGATGAATACTGCTGAGTCGTACATGTACAGCAAAGACGCACCCAGACCTTCAGAGTTGATGGCATCAGAAGCCACACCGCCAAACACGTCCCACTCCATTTGCGCAATGGCGTGATACTTGGTGGTCCAGCTCATGGCACTCTTGTAGCTTGGAGTTTCAGAGACGTTTTTAATGCCCACAGGGTTTACTTGTGCCACGTTGCCCAGCTGATCACCCCAGTCCAAAGAGCGAACGGTCGATACACCGTGCGGTGTGTCCAGAGTGATGCGTGAACATGCGTTAGCAGCGCCAGTCATGGCAGCGATAGAAGCAGCAGCGATAGTGATGGCGGCGATTTTGTTAAGTTTGAACATAGTCTTTAAACCTCGTGTGAGCGTTTGGCTTGCTGAATAAAAAATGAGCCTGCTTGGCTTTGAGGTCATTATGAAGGTTTTTATGTATACTCAAAGCGTCTAAGGCTAGGGTTTAACCCGCCAAAAAGTGAGAGTAGTAGTCGATAGCGCCCAACCTAGAGGAATCGTCCTATGGCTTATTCAATGGAGCAGCTACAAGCCTTTGTAGCGATTGTCGAGCAAGGCGGCATTCGCCAAGCCGCAAGAACTCTCAACAAACACGCCTCGACCGTGCGCGAGCAACTGACGGGGTTTGAAATAGACACCAACCTCGAGCTATTTATTCGCCATCCAAAATCCCTAGAGCTCACCGAGCAAGGGCGCGACTTATACCAGTTTGCTAAAGCTGTGCTGCGCGAGAGTTTGCACCTAGAGCAAAGAGTGGAAAGCTTAGGCCAAGGGACGCCTGCCCGGCTGACCATCGCCATCGATACCGGCCTGCGCCAAGCGCGACTCAATCAAATCATGGCCGAGCTGTTGGATGCCTTTCCGGGGATTGATTTAAAAGTGCTTAATGGCGACACCCAACAAGTACAAGCTTGGGTACTTAGCGGCGAGGCAGACGTGGCGCTGTGCTTTTCCACTATTCACCTGGCCGACAAACTCTCTTCGGTGCGTGGCTTTAGCTTTGAGGTGACACGGGTGGTGGCCAGCGATTTCGATTGCGCCGATACGGTTAGCATTCACGACTTGCGCGGCTGGCGGCAGATTACTTTTACTTTCTTTAGAGAGTCGGGGTTGGAGTTAGCGGACGTCACCAGCCATCAGGTGATTGAGTGCAATAACGCCGAGCAGATCATAGGACTTATAAAGCAAGGGGTGGGCTACGCCCATTTGCCTAAGTTTCGCTGTTTGGATGCGATTGAAAGCGGTGAGCTTAAGACGGTGTCTTTGGCCAACGAGAAACCCTGGTATTACTTTACCGATATTCTGTGGTTAGAAGAGCGCCCCATGGATGCCGCTAGTCGAATGTTCATTCAAAAAGTGCAGACACTGGATAATTGCTAGTCGACCATTGCTCGATCGGAAGTCAAAAAGCCGGAAGCCAAAAAGCCGAAACCAAGCTCACAACGACTTCATCTACCAAAAAAAAGCGGCTTTCCTCAGAAAGCCGCTTTGCGTTTTGCCTGTATAAACAATTTACTTGGTTGGCATTGGCAAGATTTCAAACATGCCATCAAACTCATCTAGAGTTGCCGCAAGCTTTCCAATCAGCTCGCCATTACCTTTGACCTTTGCTTCACCGGATTTCAGCAATTCCTCAAGGGTCACTTGGCCTAATACCACTTTGGTCAGGTCCGCCTTGCTGATCTCCAGAGTAACGTCGGTTGTAGGCAACTGATCCACTTGGATGTTGGCCATATTGGCGTTAGAAACCTCGGCGTAGTAGCGCTCATCCAAATCTGGGTGAATCAGCCCCAGATTAAAGTTCAAACCTGCCGCTTCGGCTTTCTCAGCGTTTAACTTAACCGCGATAAAGTCGAGGAACATGCCGGTTGGCGTGTTGGCGATCACGTCCGCTGAAGCCAGCTTGATAGATGGCTCAATTTTGCCAGTTCTCAATTCAACCGCACCTTGCAAATAAGAGTTACGCCAGGCCATGGTTTCCGATTGATACCCTTGTTGTTCAAAGCTATCCGCTAACGCATTGCGATACGTAAAGTTATTCGGGTCGCATTGCACTAAGTCGTTAAACAGCTGCGATGACTCTTGATAGTTACCATTGTCGAAGTGCTTCATACCCGCTTTGTACAGCGCATCTTCGCCGGCAGCTTCTACATAAACACAAGATTTTTCTTGGGTTTGTAGTGGGTTGGTGTTTACCGGGTTCATATCGTGGTAACCCAAGTACAAGTTCACTACGGCACGAGCGTTATGGCTGTATGAGCCGTGATAGCCGTTGGTGTGCCAGGTATCCAGCTGTGATTGCGGCACAATCTTTTCAATCTCGCGGCCCACATCGCTAATGGTGACACCGTGGTTTGCCAAGCGCATCGCCTGATTGTGGACAAAGCCATAGTTGTCACGTTGCAGCGTCATGTACTCGGCGATTTCATTGACCTCTGTGCTTGCATCATTCCACACAGGCGCAGAGTGAGCCGCATGAATGTTGTCGACCAACCCAGTGTCCACAAAACGCAGCTTAAGCTCGGTTAGGTACTTGGTCCAAATCAGCGCATCACGCACCTTAGCGCCACGGAAGGTGTAGATGTTGTGCATGCCGTCGTAAGTCAGTTCGGCGGTATTAAGCGAACGGTACTCAGGCACATACAGCACAATTTCAGCAGGTGCTTCGGCGCCAGGCATATTAATCGCGTGGAACTCTAACCCATCGATTGTGATGCTAGCTTCGCGCTCTTGAATCTCAACGGTTGGCGCTACCAGGGTAACTTTGCCACGAGAGGTTCCCAAACCTAAGGCGTTATCCACAATACCTGTGGTGCTGTTTTCCAGCGTGGTGCCGTACTGATAATTCGCTCGGCGACCCATGGCGGTCCCGCCAATCACATTCTCGTCAGCGAGCTCTTTGATGAAGTCTTTAGGCGCATAAATGGGCGCGTCTTTGACAAAATCTCCCGACTCGAAAACCCCGCGAGAGCCACCAAAGTGATCCGCATGCATGTGGGAGTAGATCATGCCGGTGATCTTATGCTCGCCATTGATCGCAGGCAGGTGTTGCTTGGCAAACTCCCATGAAGCGGCAGCGGCCTCTTTAGACAGCAAAGGGTCATGGATGACGTAGCCGTTGTTGGTGCGATAAATAGTCATATTCGACAAGTCCGCGCCGCGAATCTGATACACGCCGTCGGTCACCTGGTACAAGCCACCAGCGGCGTAATTCAGCATGCCTTGTCGCCAGATGGATGGGTTCACCGAACTAGGAAGCTCATCCACATTCATCTCTGCCATGTACTGAAAGCGATTTTTAAGCTCCCCCGCTGCGTGGGTGCCGAACTCGGCAATAAGACCTTTTTGGGTACGCTCAAACGCTGTGGTGTCCTGCCAAGGTAAGGTCTTAGCGAGTGCTTTATTCGCAGTTACCGTGTGCGCGCTGGCGGGCTTACCTTGGTAATCCAAGCTATTCATTTCGTCAGCTTGCGCGCTGTGCGGCAAGGTCTGCAAACCAACAACAGCGGTAATTGAAAGGGCTATTAGTGACTTTTTCATAAGGTTCTCCAAGTAGCGGAATCAAATCAAAGGTTGAGGCTGTTTCGCCCAACCGAAATCAATGACGCTACTTTAGGAGTTATTATTCATACGATAAACGGATAATATAAATACCAAACATCACTTTTATAAATGGGTTAAGCCATGAAGAAAAAGTCCGACCAACTGGATTTGAATCTATTGCGTATTTTTTTGGCGGTTTGCCAACACCAATCTTTTACTCAAGCGGCCGAGCGATTGGGGATGACCCAGTCGGCCGTGAGCAATGCCATGATCCGCTTGAAAAGTGAGCTGGCAGAAACCCTGTTTATTCGAAAAGGGCGCGGCATTGAGCTGACCGTATTTGCCAAGAGCTTTGAGCAACAGCTACTAGTGTCGATGCAACAAATAGAGCATGTCATCGAGGCACAGCAGCAGTTTGACCCCATGACCACCCGGCGTATTTTTACTGTGTACGCCAACGAATACGCCATGCTAATGCTCTACCCCATTGTTAAGAAGCTTATCGCCCCCTATGGCGCGCGCATTCAATTTAAAATGACGCCGGTCGAAGAGCAGGCCATTTTCGACGACTTAAGCCGACAGCAAGCGGATGTGGCAATTGACCTATTCCCAACCATCCCAGCCGCTTTCGCGCAACAAGAGCTGTCTCGAGAAGAGCTGGTGATTATTGTTAGAAGTGATCATCCGCGAATAACGCAACAGCCCACCAAAGCCCAGTACTACAGCGAGCAGCACGCTGGTTTGATCATGCGCCGCTCTAATCTACACATGGTCAATGCCTTTAGCCCGCAAGTGGTTGCCAGTCGCGACATCGAATGCGAGTGTTCCTCTATCGTCGCTATGATGACGCTATGCGCCCAGACCGATTTGATTGGCGTTGTGCCCAGAGGTTATGCCAGCCAGCAAGCCAAACAATTTGGCTTGAACATCTTTGAACTGCCTATCGAGATGCCAGCGGTGCCACTTAAGATGATTTGGCACAAAGGCATCGCCAACAGCTCAGCGCACCAGTGGTTGCGAGTCATGCTGCAGCAAGCAAGGGATCAGCTGAGTTCGTCTATCGGCTTGTGATACTGAAGGGGCTGTGGCTTGCCTCAAGAAATGGGGATTGGGAAATAGCAAGATTGTTTGAGAGCAATAAAAAAGCCAGCAACCTTGTGTGTAACCCACAGGTGGCTGGCTTTATAAGAAAAGCGCCTTACTTTTGGGAATTAGCCGCCCTGGCTAACAATCACCATTGCAGGACGGAGCAAACGGCCGTTTAGCTCGTAACCTTTTTGCATTACGTCCATCACGGTATTGGCTGGCAACTCAGGGTTAGGCACCATAGAGATGGCCTGATGTTGCTCTGGATTAAAGGCTTCGCCTTTCGGATCAATCGCCTTAATACCGAACTTCTCAACCGTGCTCAAGAATGACTTCAGAGTCAACTCAACCCCTTCGCGAACCGCTTGAGTGGCTTCGTCCGCATCGCCTTGCAGCGCGCGCTCTAGGTTGTCGATAACGCTTAGCAGTTCTTTGGCAAACTTCTCTAGGGCGAAATCTTTGGCCTTAGTAACGTCAATAGCGGCGCGGCGACGAATGTTGTCCACTTCGGCTTTGGCACGAAGTACTGTGTCCTTTTGTTCAGCGATAGTGGCTTGGGCTTCGGCCAATTGTTTGGCAAGCTCAACGGCGTCTAACTCTTGCTCTTGAGAGGCTTCTTGGGCCTGCTCTTGCTCAACTTCCGCTTGGGTTTCATCCAGTTGCGCGTTCTCTTCAGCAATTTCCGGCTGCACATCTTGGCTCGCGGCTTCGGTTTTGCTATCCGTCATGGTTACTCCAGCTAAAACTTGTTTCTTACGTTTGTGAGCTTATTATGGGGATCAAGCTGACCGTTTCAAGGCCTTAAGGTTAAACAAATTTTGTCCAAGCCAAGCTTTCAATGCATAGGTTTGGTGGGTAAGTCCCATCACAACCAAACAAAAGAGACTCTAACCCGCTTATTTCGTTGGTTAAATAAGCGTGGCCATAGGGTGATTGTGGAGCATTCTGCCGCCCAGCAGTTGGAGTTTTTTGTGGAGACTGCCAGCATCAATCAAATCGGTGCTCAGGCGGATTTGGCCATAGTGATTGGCGGTGATGGCAACATGCTCGGCGCCGCGCGAGTTCTGGCCCGCTACGACATTGGCGTTATCGGGGTTAACCGGGGCAACTTGGGCTTTTTGACCGACTTGCCGCCCGAGGGCTTTGAGCCGCAATTAGAAGAAGTGCTCAACGGCGAGTACGACACCGAAAAGCGCTTTTTAATTGAAGCCGAAGTGGTGCGTCAAGGCGAGATGAATTCAAGCTACACCGCCATGAACGAGGTGGTGCTTCACCCAGGTCAAGTGGCGCACATGATTGAGTTTGAAGTGTTCGTGGACGATAAGTTCATGTACTCGCAGCGAGCGGATGGCATGATTGTCTCGACGCCAACCGGCTCGACCGCGTATTCACTGTCTGCCGGAGGTGCGATTCTAACCCCTAACATCGACGCCTTTATTTTGGTGCCCATGTTCCCCCACACTCTATCGGCGCGCCCCATTGTGATTGATGCCAGTAGCACCATCAAGCTACAGGTATCTCCAGATAGTCGAGTCGAGCAAATGATTTCCTGCGACGGTCACATCACTCTGCCGGTTATGGCGGACGACCAAATCGTAATTCGCCGCTCCGAGCAACGATTGCGTTTGATTCACCCCAAACAGCACGATTACTTTGAGGCGTTGCGCTCTAAGCTGGGGTGGGGTTCGCGTCTGTTTTAGGCAGGCTAATCCTAGATAAAGTACCAGACACAAAAAAGGCTGCATTCCCTAAAATCAGGGCAATGCAGCCTTTTTTAGTTAGCCAGCTTTACAGCTTTTGATTCGCCAAATGAATGAAGAAGGCATACTCCTGAGCGCGTTTCTCAAAGCGCTTAAAGCGACCTGACGCACCACCGTGACCGGCTTCCATGTCGGTATCAAATACCAGCATATTGTCGTCGGTCTTAAGCTCACGAAGCTTGGCTACCCACTTCATAGGCTCAAAGTACTGAACCTGTGAGTCGTGCAAACCTGTCGTCACCAAAGTATGCGGATAAGCCTTAGCTTCTACCTGGTCGTACGGAGAGTATGACAGCATGTACTTGTACGAGTCTTCGTTGGCCGGGTTGCCCCACTCACTGTACTCGTTGGTGGTCAGCGGAATGCTTGGGTCACTCATGGTAGTGACCACGTCCACAAAGGGTACATGGGCAGCCACGCCATGATACAGCTCAGGCGACATGTTCATCACGGCGCCCATCAACAAACCACCAGCACTACCGCCAGCCATGTAAACGCGCTTCTCATCGCCATACTTTTGCTCAACCAAGCCCTTAGTCACGTCAATGAAGTCGTTGAAGGTATTGATCTTGTTGAACATCTTGCCATCTTCGTACCATGGACGACCCAGCATTTGCGAGCCGCGAATATGGGCTATCGCCACCACAAATCCGCGATCCATCAGTGATAGCCAGCTGTCCGAGAAGTAAGGTTCGATAGTGGTACCGTACGAGCCGTAACCGTATTGATACAGAGGGTTGGTGCCGTCTTTCTTAAACAGCTCTTTGCGATAACGCAGAGTCACAGGCACCTTGGCACCATCACGGGCCGTCACAAAAATACGCTCGGCTTTGTAGTTCGCCGGGTCAAAATCACCCAACACCTTGTCTTGCTTCTTCAAGGTCTTCGAGAGAGTGTTCAAGTCCACATCGTAAATTGAGCTTGGCGTCGTTGGAGAGCTGTAGCCGATGCGAACCGCAGTGGCATCTAGATTGCCGTTGCCACCCGCTAGGTTGGCCACAAACACCTCGTCATCAAATGCGATGGTCTGAGTCTTGCCAGTGGACATTTGAGTCACTAACAAACGACCTTGGCCCATCTCTTTTTCTTGAACCACCAAGTGGTCGTTGAACAGAGTGAAGTTTTGCAGGTAGACGTCATCGCGATGGGCAATCACTTCTTCCCAGGCTGACTTATCGGCAGTCTTGCTTTGGTGCACCTTCATCAAACGGAAGTTCTTAGCGTTCCAGTTGGTGCGCACATAGTAAGTGTCACCCAGCTTTTCAAAGTCGTACTCCAAGCCCTCTTCGATGGGGTGGAATAACTTCAGCGGCTGGCTGCTATCGTTGGCATCCAAGATCGACGCACCGGTTTTAGTGGTGTGGTCGTGGAAGATATAGATAACGCTATCGTCTTTGGTCTTGCCCAAGTAGGTGTAAAAAGTCGAATCGCTCTCTTCGTACACCAGCTCGTCATCCGCCTGTGGCGTGCCCAGCTTGTGACGATAGACCTGATAGCCCAATAGGGTTTGCGGATCTTTCTTGATGTAGTAAACCGTGGCATTGTCATTGGCCCAAACAATCTGACCACTGGTGCCTTCAAGCTTGTCGTTAAGCTTTTCGCCTGAGCTTAAGTTCTTAAATTCAATGGTGTAAATGCGACGAGAAAGCGTATCGGTGGAGTAAGCCATCAGCTCGTTATTGGTGCTCACCGCGAAAGAACCTATGTTGAAGTACTCGTGGCCTTTGGCCATCTCGTTGCCATCAAGCAGGACTTCTTCAGGGCCGTCTTCGCTGCCCTTGCGACGCACGTATACAGGATACTCGGAATCGCCGCTGTAGCGGCTCTGGTAGTAGTAACCACGCACTAATACAGGCACAGAAGAGTCGTCTTTTTCCACGCGGCCAATGAGCTCTTCGACCAATGATTTTTGCAAGTCTGCCATTGGCGACAACATTTGTTTGGCGTAAGCGTTTTCCGCTTCTAGGTGAGCCAGCACCTCGGCATCGGTACGAGCGTCATCACGCATCCAGTAGTAGTTATCGATGCGCACATCGCCGTGAGCTTCCAACTTGTGCGGGATTTTTTTAGCGACCGGCGCGCTGATTTTCTCGGCAGCAGCCTTTTTCTCTGACATTGAACTTTCTGACACTGGCTCTGTCCCTCCATTACAACCTGCAAGTGACAGGCATAAGATTGATAAAGCGATTCCTGTTTTGTTCATGAAGGATTCCTTTCAAAGGCTTTTTTTGAATTGAGATTGTGCGATTAGCTAGACTACCTGAGCTGACATAAGTTGAATAGATGTGAAATGTAAGAATTTGCCAGCGTCAGAAGAGCGTAAATCTCCTGAAAAATCAGCTACAAAAACCATCAATTCGCAGTTTTTTTGAACAAAGATATTTACTGTATAGGAATACAGTATATACTGGACAGCAATTCACTGTATAAAAACACAGGACGTGAGGGCTCGCCATGCTCTGCCAACTAACGGTTCAAAACTTTGCCATTGTAAAATTTCTCGAATTGGATTTTGACGCCGGAATGACCACCATTACCGGTGAAACCGGTGCGGGTAAATCGATTGCGATTGACGCCCTTGGTTTGTGTTTGGGTCGTCGCGCTGAGGCCAGTATGGTGCGCCCAGGTGCTGCTAAAGCCGAAGTTAGCGCTCAGTTCGACCTCAGCCAAATTCCAGCAGCGCAGGCCTGGCTAAAGGCCAACGAGCTCGATGGCGAAGGCGAGTGCTTACTGCGCCGTTTGGTCAACCAAGACGGTCGCTCCCGCGGCTACATCAATGGCACACCGGTACCACTGGCTCAGCTCAAGCAATTAGGCGAGCTGTTGGTTAGCGTGCACGGCCAACACGCCCATCACGCCCTGGCCAAAAGCGAGCATCAACTGGAGCTTTTGGACAACTACGCCAATCATCAGGGGCTTTTGGACAAGGTGGCGATAAGCTATCGCCATTGGCGTCAGTGCGCCAATCAACTCGAGGCACTCACTCAATCCCAATCTGAGCGTCAGGCGCGCCAACAATTGCTGGCCTACCAAGTGGCCGAGCTCGACGAATTTGCTCCTAGCGACAACGAATACCCAGAGCTGGTGCAAGAGCACAAAACTCTGGCCAACGGCAGCCAGTTACTACAAGCGGCCCAGTCTCTAGTCCAGTTGTTGGGCGAAGATCCCGAGCTCAACCTAGACAGCTTGCTCAACCAAGGCGTGTCCCAATCATCCGAGCTTAGCGAGCTCGACCCGCGTCTAGCCTCGGTGACCGAGATGCTCAACACCGCCCTGATTCAAGTGCAAGAATCTCGAGGCGAGCTCGACGCTTATCTGCAAGATTTAGAGCTAGACCCTGAACGTTTAGCTCAGCTAGAAACTCGCCTTAGCCAATACCACGAGCTTGGGCGCAAGCATCAGGTGCACCCAGAAGCGGTAGCACAAACTCACCAGACCCTAGCTGAAGAACTAGCCGGTCTAAACGGCGAAGACCAGGCTCTCGATGAGCTTGCCCAAGCGCTAGAGCAAGCGCAAAGCGATTACCAAACCAAGGCGCGCAAACTCAGCGAGAGTCGCAGCCGCTTTGCCGCCCAACTGGCCAAGAAAGTGACCAAAAAAATGGCCGAGCTCAATATGCCTAAGGGCCAATTTGAGATCGAGCTGACCCCAGAGCAAGGACGCTCGCCCCTTGGCACCGACGCCATTCAATTCCTAGTGACCACCAACCCAGGTCAACCACTGGCGCCTATGACCAAGGTAGCCTCTGGTGGTGAGCTGTCGCGTATTGGTCTGGCACTGCAAGTACTGTGCTCCAGCAAGAACGCCACCCCTACCCTGATTTTCGATGAAGTGGATACCGGCATCTCAGGTGCGACCGCCTCGGTGGTGGGTAACCTGTTGCGCACACTGGGGAAAACCAGTCAGGTGTTCTGTGTCACTCACTTGCCGCAAGTGGCAGGTCAGGGCCACCAGCAGCTGAAAGTGGCCAAGCAGACCCGCAAAGGGGAAACCCACACCTCTATGATGCCGCTTGACCGCCCTGCTCGTCTTAGCGAACTGGCACGCTTATTAGCGGGTGACACCATTACCGATGTGGCACTGGCGAACGCAGAGCAACTTTTGCTGTCCAACGAGTAACTTTCTCGATAATTGACCCGCAACTTGTGCAAATCGGCCATTTGACCGACTTGTAACAACTTAGGCGGGTCAGTATCATGAGTGGCTTACTGCAGTAGAAGATTCGAAATCTATGATAACTAGAAAACAAATCGGCCAGCTGGCCGCAAGCGGAATTTTGGCGTTCAGCCTGTCCGGTTGTGCCATGGTGGACTGGCTGGTGTACAAGATTGACATCCCCCAAGGCAACTACATGGAAAAGCAGCAGGTAGAACAGCTGCGTATTGAGATGACCAAAGAGCAGGTCGAGTACGTCTTAGGGCGCCCGGTTCTTCGCGACAGTTTTGCCGAAAACACCTGGTACTATGTGTACCACTTCAAATCTGGCCGCAACGCCAAAATCACCAAAAAAGAGCTGATTGTTCGTTTTGAAGACGACAAGGTAGTGGCTGTAGATGGTGACTATGAGCTCAGCGAAAACTTCAACACCCCGTTAGGTACAGGTGAACTGCCAACCGTCACCAGCACTGTGGTTGAAGACGAAGAACAAGATCCAGATGAGCTGCGCAAAGAGCTAGAGCAAAGCCAAGAGTAAGGCTCACGCCCATCAAAAAGCCCAACACGAGTTGGGCTTTTTTAGTATTTGAGGCCCGCCGCTGGCGGCGAGCCAAGTGAGAACTGCAGCTATCGAGTGGTTTCTTCCATCAAATAGGCCACATGGCGATACGGGATCCCCGACTGATTCGACAGGCCCACCTCGCAGGTACGGTTAGCGTAGTAACCCTCTTTGACGTCAGGCTCTAGCAGGTTCTTCAGGTTGCGCAGCGCGCTTTGCTTGATCTCTGGCTTGTACAAGCCCTTCTCGCCGGCATAGCCGCAACATTGAATATTGGCCGGACGCTGTACCTTACCCGCACAGGCCTTGGTCACAGCAATCAGCTTCTCATCCAGACCAGAGGTCTTGGCTGAGCAACCCACGTGCAGCGCAACGCTGTCTTTTGGCTTGATGGTCATTTTCTCAAGCAACTCATCGTGCATGAACTCAACCAAATCCATAATGCGAATTTTATCCAGCAAGCTAGTTTCCGCTTGCAGGGTACGCTTGGTACAAGACAGTGCATCCACCAATACGGTCAGCTTGCCGCCTTCAGTTAAGCCGGCAACAGTTTCAATCAGCTCGTTGCGCTTTTTGTCAGCGTTTTCAAAGTCGCCCTTGGATTCCCACATCTGGCCACAACACAAGTCGCGTGATTTGGCCGGAGTCACCACGTTGTAACCGGCGCGCTCTAGCAGAGTGACTACCACTTCAGGCAAGCTGCGCTTGTCGGTATCAACACCTGAAGGGCCAAAGGTACGCCCGCCACAAGCAGGGAAGTAAACCACAGTCTCTTTTTGTGGCTCGGCTTCTGCGGTTTTCGGCATCTTACCGCCCACTGGGAAGTTCGGGTTCCAGTGCGGCACTTCTTTAGAAAGGGCACGGGCCGCCTTCATGATGCCGCCAGTCACAGTGGCGCCAGTCAGCTTGTTCACCTTGCCCAGAACGTTAAAGCCAGTGCTTAGGGTGGCGTTGACCTTGCCCCAGTGTTTGGCCTGAATGTTCAGGAAGGTTTTCTCAGTTTTGGTCAGATACGGCGCGCGTAGCTTACGCACCAATTGGCCCATGGAGTTATCTACCGGACAGGCAATAGTACACAGCTGACATGCCGCACAAGTATCAACCACGTCGTACTTGGCCTGAGCGCGCATTTCATTGGCTTTGTCCACTTCACCCACTTTCTTCAAACGCTCAATTTCGCGCAGCGTCGAGATGCGCTGACGCGGGGTTAAGTTAAGCGCTGAGGTTGGGCAGGTTTTCTCACAAAAACCACACTCAATACAACGGTCAACCAAGTCATCTACCTCGGTACACGACTTGATGTTTTTAACGTGAATGCGGTTGTCTTCGTTAAGGATCACCCCAGGGTTGAGCAGACCGCTTGGGTCGAACACTCGCTTAATTTGCTTCATCAGGGTGTAGGCATCTTGGCCCCACTCCATTTCCACAAATGGTGCCACCGCACGACCGGTACCGTGCTCGGCTTTCATCGAACCGTCGTAGCGATTGATCACCATATCCGCCACGTCTTGCATGAAGGCGTCAAAACGCTCGATGTCTTGTTGGGTCTCGAACTTAGGCGTGATGATGAAGTGGAAGTTACCATCCAGCGCGTGACCGTAAATCACACCTTCTGGGTAACCGTGCTTGTGGAACAAGGCAGTCAGATCGTTGGCCGCATCGGCTAAGTGCTCTGCTTCAAAGGCCACGTCTTCAATGATCACCGAAGTGCCCGCTTCGCGCTCACCACCGACAATTGGGAATAAGCCTGAGCGCATCGCCCAGTACTCGCCAAATACCGCTGGATCTGAGCTAAATTCTACCGGGCGCTCAGTATCAAAACTGGCCAACTTGGCCACCACGTCACGAGTATAACCAGCTAGTTTTTCCTCAGAGCAGGCTCGGCTTTCAATCAACAAGATTGCCGCACCTTCTTTAAGCTCATTCAACCAGGTTGGCATGCCTGGCTTGCCGGTCACTGACTTGATAGAGGCCCAGTCCAGCAGCTCTGCTGCGGCCACACTCTCACCCTTGATGACAGGAATAGCACGGGCAGCGTCTTCCATCGAGTAGAATACCGCCATTGCTGATGCCTTGTGCTTGGCCTCGTCCACCGTGTGGTAAGTGACCGAGTCAACAAAGGCCAAGGTGCCTTCGGAACCCACAATCAGGTGGTTAATCAGATCAAAGCCATCGTCAAAATCCACCAGTGCGTTAAGGCTGTAGCCTGTGGTGTTCTTAATCGCGAACTTCTTGCGAATGCGCTGACTTAGTTCTTGGTTGCCCTTGGCCAACTTGGCCAGGTCTTCAAGGCCGCTTAGCAGCTCGCCGTGAGTCTGGCGAAACGCCTCACGAGACTTATCGCAACCGGTATCTAACTCAGTACCGTCGGCAAATACCAACTTAGCCGAGCTAATGGTTTGATAGCTGTTTTGATGGGTACCGCAACACATGCCCGAGGCGTTGTTATTCACAATACCGCCGACTTTACAGCTAGATAGCGTGGCGGGATCTGGCCCAATCTTCTTGTCTAAATGCTTAAGCGCTTCATTGGCCTCGGCACCGATAATTGCACTGCCAAGAGTGACCTTATCGCCATCGGCACTGATGTTGATGTTGCGAAAACCGTCGTGACCCAAAATCAGCAGAATGCCCTCACCTAGGGCTTGACCAGAAAGGCTAGTTCCCGCAGCGCGAAAAGTCACTGGCGCGCTAAATTGACGCGCCACCGCTAGGGTTTTCTTAACCTGATCGAGCTCGTCGGCGTGAACCACTACCTCTGGCACGATGCGAAAATAGCTAGCGTCGGTAGACCAAGCAAAACGACGAACGTAATCGTCACTTACTCGCTCGACACCCAGCACGTCGCGCAGGGCATTTACTACTTGAGGATAATCTACTTTGGTTTGAGTCATTACAGTCTCCTGAGTTGGGCTGGCCTTAGGCCAGACCGCCCCACAAATAAGCGATAGTACCGGCAACCATGGCGTAGCCCAGAGCTACCGGCATTGTCTTACGGATAATTTCAGATTCGCGGCCGGCCATGCCCACCACGGTGGCGGCAGCAACCACGTTCATCACACACATCATGTTGCCCGCGTTGGCACCAATCCCTTGTAGTGCCAGAATTAGAGCGTGATTGGCACCAATGTTGTCAGCGACACTGTATTGCAGGCCTGAGAACATCATGTTTGAGAAAGTGGCAGAGCCGGATAGGAAGGCGCCAAAGATCCCGACCACAGGTGCCACCCACTCCCAGATGTGGCCCATACTGGACGCCAACGCGTCGGCCAGTGCCACAGGCATTGAGCTCAGTCCCGCGCCATTCGCGCCAGAGTTTAGGAAAATTTTCACCATAGGGACCGAGGCACCCAGCGAGATAATGGTCGGTACCATGGCCTTGGCCGAGGTGGTTACCGACTCGCGGATCGCTGCGCGACTCATCTTGAACATAAAGAAGCCCAGCACACACACAAGCACAAAGAAGATGCCCGGCGCGTAGAAGGTGGCGAAACCGGCTTTTAGCTCAGTACCAAGTAGATTGGTCCAGCTGATGTTAAAGCTAGTCAAGAAAGCTTTTAGTGGCTCAACCGTGCGCGATAGCACCAACAGCGCCGCCATGATCAGATACGGAGACCAAGCCGCCAGTTGCGAGAATTTCACCTGAGTATCGGCCTGCTCTGTGGTTTGCTTGTCTTCGAAGTCAAACCAAGGCTGCTTTGGTAGCAAGTAGCCTTTCTTAGCCACAGGAATTACGATCGCCATGCCAATTAGAGCACCAATTACCGATGGGAACTCTGGGCCGGCAATGTAGTTGATGGTGAACGCAGGTACGGTAAAGGCAAGACCTGCGAAAATCGCAAACTTCCAAATCGCCAGACCTTCTTTAAAGGATTTGTTCTTACCAAAGAAGCCGGTGAGGATACACACCATAGCCAGTGGAATCAGGGTGCCAGTAATTAGGTCAATACTGGTCATGTGCAAAGCGATGAACTGAGCGTAATCGGCAAAACTATCACCGTGCTCGGCGATTTGCGCGGCTGCCATGCTGGTGCCACCTTCGATAAGCCCTTGCTCCATACCAAACAGCACAGGCAGACCAATCGCACCAAAGCTCACTGAAGCCGAGTCGGCAATCAAGGCAACAACCGCAGCAGCCACCGGCGGAATGCCCAGTAGAACCAGCAAAGGTGCGCCAATCGCTGCAGGCGTACCGAAGCCTGCCGAGCCTTCGATAAAGCTACCGAACAACCAACAGATGATGATGACTTGTACTCGAGCATCGCCACTGATGTTGGTGAATCCTGCGCGAATAGTATCCATCGCGCCGGAGTACTTTAGGGTGTTCAACAAGAACACGGCGCCAAAAATGATGGTCAGCGGGGTCAATGCGGACAGCAAACCTTCAACCACAGAGGCGGTTAGTATGGTGGTATCCATTTGCCAGACAAAAATTGCTGCAAGCCCTGTGACTATCATAGAGATAGGCATGGCGCGCGAGGCTGGCATACGAAGTAAAACAAGGAACAGCATTACGCTGATCATCGGTGAGAGACTTGCTAGTAACTGCAGAAAAGTCATCGGTTCCTCTATGGGGGCCTTTTGATAGTGGAGCGATAATAAACTTCAGCAGGACCTAATGTGATGTGATCTAGAACATAGAATGTGTAACTTTCATCGAACAAGATAAAACCTGTGACACACATCCGATATTCGATAAGCCTAATTTAGGCATGCGTCACACTATTACAACCTTAGATATGACGTCTGTTTGCGCTCACCGCAAGAAAACTTACATTCCGCTAACCTTTGCGGCGTAACATCTTTGGTGTTTCAAGATTGCAAACTCGAGCAAAAACGAAAAAAGCGCCCTTGCGAGCGCTTTTGTCCGTCGGTGAGATATCTCCTTGAGCGGTGAGCTCAGTCAATCAAATACAAAGTGACCGCGCGGGCGCCGTGAGCCCCAATAACTAGGGCTTGTTCAATATCCGCCGTCTTTGATGGCCCGGCAATAAACACCCCGTGCTCAATTTGGTCTAATTGCAATTGCTCGATAGCCTGGTGCATGGTGGCTACTATCTGCTCTGTGCGAAGGATTACCGCAAGCTCTTCGGTAATGTAGGGAGTGACTCTGTGCGCTCCCATCTGCGCGTCAGTTAACAAAATAGCGCCATTTTCAGCAACACCCAGCGGTGCCTCGACCAGGGTTAGGTCGATGTTCTCCAGCGAGTGCGCACCATTGGCTTGGTCGCGATTGCCCTCGAAACCCTGAGCCAAACACAAGACTTGCATGCCTTTGGCTTTCGCTTGTTCAATGCGCTCAACAAGCGCTTGAGTGTCTTGCAAACGCACCACTTTGGCCGCGGCTTTCTCGGCACTGGCGATGAAGGTTTCAACCGCACAAGCCTGCTGTGTGCCTAGATTAATCTCTGGCATTGGCAGCTGGCCAAGCGCACTTTGGCTAAGCGCCTCAAATATCTTTTCTCTGGACATGCTTAGCCCTCCCGGTTGTTGGCAAACCATTGCTCAAAGCTGCCTTGCTTAGGCGCTTCTGGCAGTTCGCGGTGCTTGGCGTAATCCCCTGCCATTGGTTTAAGCAGGGAGTTTGGCAGAATGCGCAGCGCCGCACGAGCGGCTTTCATGCCACCACTGAGCGAAGACTCGCTTCCCATAAAGCGCCCTACCCACGGCATGTAATGCTTTTTGCCGTAAGGCATATTGCCGCCATCCGAGTGAATTCGACGCCATTTGAAGATGATTTCACCCAGCGGCACCTTAGTCGGGCATACATGGGTACATGAGTTACACAAAGTACAAGCCCAAGGCAGGCTGTGAGTGCTGTCTTGTCCTGACTGCACCGCAATCCCAATCGGGCCTGGCAACAGCGCGTTGTACGAGTGACCGCCAGAACGGCGATACACAGGACAAGTATTCAAACAGCCACCGCAGCGAATGCACTTGTAAGCTTGCGCTAGGGTTTCGTCTTTTAGAAGCTCGCTGCGGCCATTGTCCACCAGCACCACGTGCATCTCACCACCGGCCTTAGGCTTGCGGTAAATACTGGTGTAACTGGTGGAGGCCTGTCCGGTGGCGTTGCGCGCCAACATGCGTGTCAGCACAGCGGCGGATTCTTTGTTGGGCACCAACTTGTCGATACCCATGCAGTGAATCTGCAACTGAGGCAGGTTAACCCCCATATCTGCGTTGCCTTCGTTGGTACAAATCACCACAGCACCCTCGTCGGCAATCGCCATGTTAACCCCGGTTAGACCGGCATCGGCTTGCATGAACTTTTCGCGAAGGTGCAAGCGGGCTTGGTAGGTCAAATAGTCGGGGCAAGACGCGCCTTTCTCCGAGCCAATCTTGTCGTGAAACAGCTCGCCCACCTCTTCCTTTTTCATGTGGATGGCAGGCACCACAATGTGGCTAGGTGGCACTTCGGCCAGCTGACAAATGCGCTCGCCTAAGTCTGTGTCCACCACCTCGATACCACGAGCTTCTAGGTACGGATTTAGATGACACTCTTCGGTCAGCATGGACTTGGACTTCACCAAGCGTTTGACCTGGTGCTTTTGCAAAATGCCATGAACTATTTTGTTGTGCTCTTCGGCGCTAGAAGCCCAGTGCACTATTACGCCATTGGACTGACAGCTCTGCTCAAACTCTTCTAGATACTTTGGCAGGTTGGCTAGCGTGTGCATCTTGATTTGCGAGCCTAGGGTCTTTAGCGCTTCCCAGTCATCGCAAGCGCCAGCGGCGAGATCGCGCTTTTGGCGCAGGGTCCACAGCGCCTTGTCGTGCCAATCCACACGAGCTTCGTCTTGGTTAAAGCGCTTGGCCGCCGATGCGTGCGATTCGATTCCATTAATTAAAGCCATATATACCCCCTACAGTGCCTGATTGACCACTTGTGCCACGTGCAGCATTTGCAACGGGTACTCGCGTTTCTTAATCACACCGCCTAGGTGCATCATGCACGAAGGGTCAAAACCGACCACGTACTCAGCGCCAGTCTCTAGGTGGCGAGTGGCCTTGTCTTTGCCCATTTTGCCCGAGACCGCAGCTTCGTCCATGGTGAAGGTGCCACCAAAACCACAGCACTCGTCTTTGCGCTCTGGGTAGCGAATATCAATGCCATCGATGTGGCTAAGCAGCTGCTCGAGCTTATTAAAACCTGGCCCCATGGTTTCACTGGAAGAGGCCAGCGACAACATGCGAATCCCATGACAAGACAGCTGCAAGCTGACCTTATGGGCGAAAGGACGCGTAAACTCGGTAAGGTTTTCGACATCCACCAAGAATTCGGTGAACTCTTTGAGCTTAGCAATCACCGCCTCGGCTTCAGGACTGTTATCGTACTCGCGGAAATTCTCTTTGGCCGCCTCTAGGCATGAAGCCGCAGGCGCAACTATGTAGTCACACTCAACCTCTTTAAATGCATTTAGTAGTTTTAACGTGGTTTTGCGGGCGTCTTCAAAACAACCTGAGTTGGTCATTGGCTGACCACAGCAGGTTTGGCCTTTTGGCAAAATGACTTGGTGACCGAGTTTTTCTAGCACTTCAAGAGTGGCGATGGCCATCTCAGGGTGCAAATGGTTCACCAAGCAAGGAACAAACAAGGCTATTCGCATATCCTTTCCTTTACTTGATTGAGTCTGTTTTTCATCGATGCGACAGCATAGTAAATTAGCGATAACTAAACAGTGAAGCGCGACACAAGTCGCCAGAAAAGGAGAGAGAAAACATGGAAAAAGGTAAACAAAAAGCGATCTTAGGGTTAATCCATAAGATCGCTTTTGCTATCAGAATAAAACAGCGCTTAGGACTTAAGCTTCCGCTTTCTGAATATGAACGTCCATTTGCGGATAGGGAATGCCAATGCCCGCTTCGTCTAGGCGAGTTTTCACCTGCTCGTTGATTTCAAACTTAGCACTCCAGTAATCGCCAGTGTTGACCCAAGGGCGCACCACAAAATTCACTGACGAATCAGCCAGTTCGGCTAGCGCAACCGTGTAAGCAGGATCTTTTAGAACCGCCGGATGATTATTCAGAATGTCTTCCAGAATTTCCTTGGTTTGCTTGATGTCCGCATCGTAGCTAACACCAACAACCAAATCCAAACGACGCGTTGGCATGGCCGAATAGTTAACAATGGCATCGCCCATCACAGCGGCGTTGGCGACCGTGATGATTTTGTTGTCAGGAGTGCGCAACTTAGTCGAGAAAATGGTTATCTCATCAACGCTGCCCGACACACCTGCCGCTTCGACAAAGTCACCCACTTTACAAGGCTTAAAGATAACCAGCAGTACGCCGGCGGCAAAGTTCGACAAGCTGCCTTGCAGTGCCAGACCAACCGCTAAACCGGCGGCACCGATAATGGCGACCAGTGAGGCGGTTTGAATACCCACTTGCGACAGTGCGGCAATCACCACGAAGGTCAGCAGTAGTGCGTAAACGATATTGCCAACAAAGCTGACTACGGTTTGGTCAACCTGACGGGCTGTCATTACCTTGCTAAACATGCCGGACAACCAACGTGCCACCCAGCGACCCACCACAAAGATGGCAATCGCCAAGAGCACTTTTGTGCCGTAAACCATAGCGAGATCCGGCGCCATCGCCGCGTACTTTTGTATTTGTTCCATAGAAAATCCTTGTTGGCTGTGACTGCTAACCGTCTAATGTTCTTACGAAAATATAACTTGTTAACAAATACAACTCTAGCAGTTAAAACAGATCTTGCTGAATTGGCTGAGATTTTTTTGAAGGTGGGGTATACGGCTCGATTTCAAAGTCCTGACCACTAGCGCGCACACCTTGCGGCTCAGCCGCCAACCACTGCTCGGCGTTGCTGGCGTTTAGCAACAGTGGCATGCGATGGTGATACTCAGAGATTTCATCGAGTGCGCTTTGCGTGACAATCGCGCAATGACCAGGCCCATCGGCTTCGGGCCAATACAAAGCGGCCATGCTTAAAGGGGAGTTGGGAGTGCTAAAGGCATAGGGTTGTTTGCGATTGCCTTCGGTGCGCCACTCAAGCCATTGCTGAGCAACCAACACTGCCGGTACACAGTTTCGAAATAGCGGTTTTTGCGCAATGGTTTCAACACGGGCGTTGATTACTGGACGACCTAAACCCTTGAGCGGTAAACCCCATTGGCAGTCTTGCAGGGTCAATGTGGCCGGATTGTGGGCAATCAGTAGCGGAACTGTCTGGGTGGGGTATGTTTCACCCTTGCCTAATATTTCAAATTGGCCATAATCGCTGCCCAATTGGGTGCGGGTTTCGTAATTCACCGCATCCAGAATGAATCGTCCACACATACTCAATGTTTTCCTAGCGTTAAGCTCATGGTCCATCATAGAGTATATTCTATTGGGCTCATTGAATTTTTTTGACGCTTGGCTTGTACGAGGCACATTGATGCGCCACACACTTGGCTTCTGGATCATTGGTTTGGCACTGCTCAGCGGCTGCGCCAGCAAGCTGCCGCCCGAAGAGTTTTTAAACCCCAGTTTCTCCCGCCCGCAATCGGCGGTGAGCCAGCTACAGGCGGCGATTGCCGACAAGTTGGCCAAATACCCAGGCAAGTCGGCAGTTAGCCTGCTAGAAAGCGGCGAAGATGCGCTGTACTCTCGCTTAGCCCTAATCGACATGGCCGAGCACGACTTGGCTCTGCAGTACTACATCTGGAACGGCGACCACTCGGGCCTGTTGATACTTGAGCGGGTGATAGCCGCTGCCGAGCGCGGTGTGCGAGTGCGCTTGTTGATTGATGACCACAACCTACTGGGTAACCACAAATCGCTGGCGACTTTATCTAAGCTGCCCAACGTATACATCAAGCTATACAACCCCTACGGCGGCGCCCACTCGGCCCAATTTACCAAGACCCTAACCTTAATTGGTGACTTGCGCCGACTGAATCACCGCATGCACAACAAAGCGCTGATTGCCGATAATCAGGTGGCAATTATTGGCGGTCGCAACATAGGTGATGAGTACTTTGACCTGTCCAAAACCAAAAACTTTGTGGACTTGGATGTGATAACCCTTGGCCCTGTGGTAGGCGATATCTCCCGCAGCTTTGACGCCTACTGGAACTCTCAGTGGGCGGTGAGTGCGCAAACCATCGACCCCACGCCCCTGTCCAACAAAGAGGCCAATAAGCTCAGGCGTAAGTACTACAAGCAACTGCGAAAGCTGCCGTCTATGCCCTATACGGTGGAGTTCACTCAACAAGAGCTTTGGAATCAAGTCGAAGACGAGCTAAAAAACATGCATTGGGCCAACATCAGCCTCGCGGTAGATGTGCCGGGTAAGTCGCAGGACGATGCGCCCGATGGACCGGACATGATTCAGCAGATCTTGGAAAAGCGCAAACGCCCCGAAAAAGAAGTCATGGTGGTATCGCCCTACTTTGTACCCGATGGCGAGACGCTTGAGTACATCGACGAGCTTGAGAAAACCGGTGCACGGATTCAGGTAATCACTTCAAGTTATGACAGTAACGATGTGCGCGTGGCTCAATACGGTTACATTCGCCGTCGCCAGCAGGTATTAGACCGCGGCGTTGAGCTTTTTGAGTACCGCGCCGACAGCCAGTATTGGCGACAGCACCAGGTAGCCGAGATTCAGCAAGTGCCGCTAGCACTGCACGCCAAGTTCTCGATTTACGACGGTAAGAGTGTGCTAATTGGCAGTGCTAACATCGACCCGCGCTCCAAAGATCTCAACTCAGAGATTGGTCTGCTGATTGAAAGCGAGCCGTTTGCGCAAGAGCTGCGCCAGTGGTTTATCAACAATAGCCATCCGCGCAACGCCGCCAAAGTGCTGCGCTACAACAACAAGCTGTTTTGGCGCGTGGAAGATGAAAACGGTGAAGAAAAGATTTTAACCAAAGAGCCCGGCAGCCATTGGTGGGATATCTTTGGACTGTCGATACAGTACATACTGCCAGTGGAAGAGCACCTGTAAAACAAAACGACCGGCAATTGCCGGTCGTTTTCGTTAATGCTTACTGCGCGCCAGACTGTGGCGGGTAGTTTTGCAAAATCTCTAGCACCGCAGAGTTGATGCCAGCTTCGCGTTGCTCTGGTGATTCTTGCTGGCGAACTGTGTCGGCCAGTGCGCCACGCCATACCAACTTGTCTTCTTTGTTATCGATAAGGTCGATAATCAAAGTGCCCTTTTGATACTCGCGCACTCGAGTGGTCGAGCGGCTTGGGCCTGCATAACCACCGTAGTAACCCCAGTACGGGTCATAAAACGGGTGGTAACCATAGTTGTTGTGGAAAGTGTCGATGTTTACTTTCTTTTCAAGCTTGGTCAGATAGTTAACCAGAAGATCCGCCTCTTCTGGGGATGCCTTAGTAAAACCGCGCGCTGCCATGTTGGCGTCTACCGAACGACGAATACGCTCGTCGGTCAGGCCATCCATATGATAGGTATCGGCACCCTCTTCAGCGTCTTCCTCAGTTACTTCAACCCAGGCATAGGTTTTGTACTGGCTAAAGTCGACTTCCGGATTGTAGTCAAATTCTGTTTGGACCGTAGAACAGGCAGCTAGCGCTAGCGCCATCAGTCCGATTATTAAATTTCTCATGAAAATATCCTTAGCTAAGTCACTTAATCAAAAGCTTACCCACTTTCTAAGCATAGCGAAACGATTAACGTCATGCTTTTTTTCAATGGGTTAGCACATAGCCAAAAGGCTGCGGCTCTCTGTCTAGCTTGTCACGGTTTTGATATGATATCGCAACTTACCTTTATGAACGCTTACAAGTTGAGCAATAGATCATGAGCGACAATTCAAATCTGGTATACAGTACAGACGGTGGCCGCATCAAAGCTGACAACCAGCCGTCCGAAAAACCATCAGGCGATGGTGTGGTGCGCTTAAAGCGCGAGACCAAAGGCCGTAAAGGCAAAGGTGTGGTTATCGTTGAAGGGCTATTATTAGAGGGCAAAGCGCTAAAAGACTTAGCCTCTAAGCTCAAGAAACAATGCGGTTGCGGTGGCTCGGTAAAAGGCTTTAATGTGGAAGTGCAGACCGATGATCGCGAAAAGCTGAAAAGCATTCTAGAGAAACTCGGGTATCAGGTGAAAATCGCCGGAGGTTGATATGCAGTCATTACAGAATCACTTGCTGATCGCCATGCCAGGCATGGACGACCCATTCTTTAAGCGCACCGTCACTTACATTTGTGAGCACGACGAGAACGGCGCCATGGGACTTATCATCAATCAGCCAATTGGCCTAAAGGCCGACGACTTGCTGCGTCAGATGAAACTGCAAGACGGTGATTTTGTATTGCCCGAAGCCGCTAACCCAGAAATTCTGGTAGGCGGCCCGGTCGCCACCGAACGCGGTTTTGTGCTGCACAGCCGCGACCCAGACCAAATTCAATTCAGCTCAAGCCTGGCACTCTCCGATCAACTGATGATCACCACCAGCCGCGACGTGCTGGAGTCGATTGGCGGTAATACCTGCCCCAAAGACTACATCATTGCCCTTGGCTACGCCGGCTGGCAAAAAGGCCAGCTGGAAGAAGAGCTGGCGCAAAACTCCTGGCTAACCATTCCGGCCGAAGTCGATATTCTGTTCGACATTCCGCTGGATAACCGTTGGGCCGAGGCCACCAAGCGCTTAGGCATTGACCCTGCGCAACTCTCTACCCAAGCCGGACACAGTTAATGAGCCACTGCTTAGGCTTTGATTACGGAACCAAAAGTATCGGTATCGCCGTGGGCCAAGCCATCACAGGCTCGGCCTCTCCCCTTGCCGCCCTAAAAGCTCGCGATGGCATTCCCAACTGGGACTCCATTGAAGCCATAATCAAAGAGTGGCAACCGCAAACTCTGGTGGTTGGCCTACCTCTAAATATGGACGGCACCGAGCAACCCTTTACCGCTCGCGCTAAGAAGTTTGGCAATCGATTACATGGCCGCTTTGGCCTACCAGTGGAGTTTCAGGACGAGCGCCTGACCACCGCAGATGCCAAAGAGCGCTTGTTTGAGCTCGGTGGGTTTAAAAAGTTGCAGAAGGGACAGATTGATTCGGTGTCGGCGGTGCTGATCCTTGAGAGCTTTTTTGAAGCCGGCTACTAACACTCACTCCTCACAATTTCTAGAAAAATCAACTCCAACCCATTGTTCCCACTGGAATTATAAGACCCTCCGTGGTCTACTATGGCCACAATTTAGTCGTGTGGTAGCTCGTGTACGGATACGGAGTTTGACTAAGCTTGTCGTCTCTTCTTAGCGGTACACCTCAATCGAGCTCTTCATCAAGGAGGAGGATGGAGTTTCCCTAATCCTCGGGCGGAAGCGTGCATGTTGTACGGGTTCTTGCTTTGTACGCGCTGACTCTCCGATGGGTAACCGACTACGCGTTTAACCTATTGATTGAGCACAGTATTCAGAATTAGGCAGTATTTCTTTTCGATACTTGCAGAGCGTCTTTATCCAGCCGAAAAACGGAGAATTCGCGCTTACTACGCACTGTAAAAAGCGAGACTTTGACTTAACTAACTGAAGTTACTTAAGTAATTTTTTCCTGAAAGATTAGCGACGAACATTATCGATAATTCCACATAATAAAGCTGTCATAAACCTCTAAGGATTACCCCTGTAAATGAAGAATAGTGAAAACTTTAAGACTTTTTGGTGGTGTATCTTGGTTGCCGTTATTGGGCTCTACCTATTCGGTCGATTCCCTAAACTACTCGAAGGTACGCCTACATATTTTGATGTAGTTGTTTTCATCGTCTGGATCGCCGTATGTCTTGCGCCCATTTATCAAGAAATGAACCTGTTGGGCTTTAGCTTTAAACAGAAGTTTGATGAACTGAAGAAAGATATAAACCATCAGCTTTCACTAATGAAAGTCGAGCTCCAGTCTTCAATAGAAGTTTCAACCGCAAACCAAAATCACATTTCAGTCAACACAACATCCGAACCGCCAAAAGATTCTGATTTGCCTCAAATCGAGGAAGCAATAAACAAGATTTTAGAGGCTAAAGGGCTGGTTAAAAATGGCTATAAATTGCCTGAAGCTAGTCCTGAAGCTGTAGAGATGTTTAAAGTAAGGCTTGCTTTTGAGCGCCTCGTTTCAGAACACACATCTCGAAATACACCCTTGTTGGCCAAAGATATATCAAAACGGCAAAGCTTCTCGCTTGGGCGCACTTTGAGAGAGCTACGTCAGTATTCGCCAATTTCAGATGATGTGCTTAGTGGTGTAATGGAAATTATCAATGTTTGCAACTTCGCAATCCATAACGGGAAGGTATCGGATAATCAGCTCAATTTTGTTAGAAACTCCTCTTCTAGTTTGTACAATGCATTAGAGCAAGAGTTTAGAGAATACGGCTTATAACAAACCAATTAAGTACACTCCCGTTGGCCGCCGGACTCGCTCGGCTCGCCGCTTATTAGCAGCGTTAGGCGACTGCTAAATCAGTACTATATGGTCACCTTAAAGAGGCAATAGCAATGAACTATAAATTAGGGTTAAGAGAGATCACAGAGTCGGATATTAATATAGAGTGTCCCTTCATGCCCGAGAAAGATGATTTTCCCATGCACGTTGCTGCATTTGTTGAAGATATCCAACACCTTGAGGTTGTTGAAACGGCGGTAGAGGAAGGCCATAGTGTGCTTATCAACCTTATTGAAGGCGCGACTCTTGAACAATTACGTAAAGATTGTAAATCTGTTCTTCAAGCTTATTGGGGTAAGTTACGAACTACAGGCTTTGTCTCAATCCCCTAACAAGTCGTTTAAACGGAAAAAAACAGTTGGCTTTTGTTCGTGCCTCACAAATTATATTCAACTATTTTTCGCCGATTAACGAGGCGTTAGCAATTTATGAACCTATATCAGGCAAGTTTTAGTGGTCAGATGTTGAATAGAGGGTTTTGGCTCTATGTCTGGCGAATCAGGCATAAGAAGACCAAGTCAGAATATTGGTATGTTGGTCGTACAGGTGACTCTTCATCAGCCAATGCATCATCACCACTAGGGAGACTAAGTCAGCACCTTAACATCAAGACAAATGCAAAAGGCAATACACTGGTCAGAAACATACTTAAAGTTGGACTAGATCCTGCCAAATGTCAGTTCAAACTGGCTTCCGTTGGGCCTATCTTTCCTGAGCAGGAGTCTTTTCCAGAACATGTGACTTATCGGAATATAGTTGCAGCTTTGGAAGCTGAAATTGCCCATGAATTTCGAAGTCAGGGGCATACAGTTCTCTGAATTCATCCGACTCGTTCGGAATATGATGAAGCTCTTTTCCAAAAAGCAATCAAGCACTTCAGAGAAGCGTTCAATTGCTAACAAGCCTAACGAGTGGGATTAAAAACTGCTGGTTTGGTTCCACTTCGCTCCAAAGTTTAGCCAGCTATTTTTAACCCCTCATCGGGGCGTTATACTTTTTTCCACGAGGGAATAAATAATGATGAGTGCTAGTTCAAGAGAGCGCTGGAGCACCAAAACAATCACAACGATAACTTTACTAGTATCAGTTGCTTTGATTGCTACGTCGCTTCTTTATACCGATGAATATTCAGATTGGAAAAATATCCAAATTAGTGTTGCTTGCTCAATACTGGCAAGTAACATCATAATGTTTTTAACTTCAGAGTATATGCTTAGAAGCCAAAGGAGAGCTGAAATAATCGATCGTTGGGGGGTTGAAGCAATCTATAGAACTCGGGCTGAAATGAATACTTCGACCAACATATCTCTATCAAAAGCCAAGGAAACAGTAGAAATTGTGGCGTTTGGACTTAAGTCTTTTAGGGAAGCGAAATCTGAAGAAATCGAAACACTTTTAAGTAAAGGAGTCAAAATTAAAATTTTGACGATGAATCCTGATTCAAAAATACTGAGCTTTGTTGATAAACGAGAAAATCTAATAGCTGGCGCAACCAAAAATTCGATAGAGGGTTTGGCTGCTTGGGTAGAAGATTTGAAGAACAAAAGCAAAAGCGGCGATATTGAAATTCGCTTCTATGACGCTTTACCTTTAGATTTCTATTTCAAGGTAGACGATCGAATCTACGTAGGGCCGTACTTAAAAGGCTTATCTAGTCAACAGACCATATCTTATGAATTTTCGCAAGGAGAGGGTTACTCCTACTGGAGCAAGTACTTTTCTAAACTTTGGGAAAACTGTGAGTGATACGTAAACCCGACTATGAAAGAGGGCGTATTTTTGTCAGCCCAATATTAGGTTGTAATGCTCAATGTCATTTTTGCTATATATATGATAAGGGTTATAAAAAAAAAGCCGTAAAAAATGGGTTTGATATAGAGCAAGTAATTATGTATCTAAACTCTCACGAATCCTTTCAGTTTGAGTCAGATGGTTCTATTATTTCTATAGGAGCATGGGGTGACCCATTTCCTCGGTACAGTAAGAACCTGTGTTATCACACAATTAGCTGGTTGAAAAAACTTGCGGAATTGGGTAATCCAATTCAAATCATGAGTCGATATGAACTTCATCCAGAAATACTGGAAGAGATTGTTAATGTAAATAGATATTATGGTCATATAATGTACTCGACTTCGGTTAGCTCAATCGAAAGCTTCAGGATTATTGAACCATACTCGGATTCACCTAATAAACGGTTAGCGAGCGTAAGTAATCTAAATAAGGCTGGCATTGCAACTAATGTAATGATTAAACCATTTATTCAAGGTGTTACGGATTTAGAAGTAGACCAAATAGGTGACGCTTTGATGGCTAATGGTATTAAGCAATGTGTCGTAGGAGATTTACTTCTAGATGAAACAATTAAAGGGAAACTACTTTCTGATAACTTGTTAGCTACATCTAATATATATGAGTTAGAGCAACAGGTGCTAGACTGTACCTCTGGCGAAACGTATGAACTGAATACATCCATTGAAATGAATAGATTTTGTCATGCATTATCCCTTCAAGGTATTAATGTTTTCAAAAAATCTAGTTGCGTAAGTTCATTTATACTAGGAAAACCAAATCCTGCAAACTACATTGAATCAGATCCTAATGGATATTGTATAAAATGTGGTGTTTGTGAATAAAAGTATAGCAAAGCAGTTAAGAGTGATTCCCAACGCTTGGCATTTTTTATTCCATCGTTGGGTTTTGTGTATACGGTGGTATGGTTACGTTTCGTGGTAGTGTTGTTCACACCTTAATGTGGCGTTGAAACACCGCAAACAAAAAATGGCCGCGCTGTATGCACGGCCATTTTTGTTCAAGTCTGCTTTTTTTCCAGCCTAATCCAAATCCACTGTCACATTCTCCATCAAACCCGAATTGTTGTTATCCGAGTTTTTAAGCTTGATCATCAAGCGAAGATCGTTCGGTGAATCCGCATAGTGCAGCGCATCGGCGTAGCTAATCTCACCATCGGCATAGAGTTTAAACAACGCCTGGTCAAAGGTCTGCATGCCCTGCTCGTTCGACTTGGCCATGGTGTCTTTGAGAAGGTGCAACTCACCTTTGGCGATAATGTCGCTTACGCGAGAGCTGTTCATCAATACTTCAATTGCGGCACGACGGCCTTGGCCGTCTGAGCGCGGTACTAACTGCTGGGCCACAATCGCTTTAAGGTTTAACGACAAGTCAAACAGCAACTGTGAGTGGCGGTCTTTAGGCACCAAGTGCATGATGCGGTCCAGCGCCTGGTTGGCGTTGTTGGCGTGCAGGGTTGCCATACACAGGTGACCGGTTTCGGCGAAGGCCAGCGCGAACTCCATGGTTTCTTGGGTTCGAATCTCACCAATCAAAATTACATCGGGTGCTTGTCGCAGCGAGCTTTTAAGCGCGGCGTCAAACGACTCGGTATCAATGCCCACTTCGCGCTGAGTGATGATGCACTGCTCGTGCTTGTGTACAAATTCCACCGGATCTTCGATGGTTAGAATATGGCCCTTAGAGTTGCGGTTGCGATAGCCCACCATTGACGCCAGTGAGGTCGACTTACCGGTACCGGTCGCACCTACCATGATCACCAAGCCACGCTTGCTCATACACACATCTTTTAGGATGGTGGGGAGCATTAAGTCGTCCATATCCGGAATGGTGGTCTCAATGCGACGCATTACCGCACCTGGCGATTCACGCTGCCAAAACGCGCTCACACGAAAACGACCATAGCCTTTGATGCCATAGGCGAAGTTACACTCTTTGGTGCGGTGAAACTCCTCTTTTTGGGCATCGGTCATCATGCTTTCAACCATGGCCAGCACTGCTTTGTCGGTCAGTGCCATTTCGGTCATAGGTCTAAGTTCGCCATCGATTTTGGCGCTTACCGGAAAGCCTGCGGTTAAGAATAAATCCGAGGCTTTCTTTTCCATCATTACTTTTAGAAACGGCAGAATGTTCATAGCGATTCCTTAAAAGCTGGCTTTGCCCGAGCCCTTGGACACGGCATCGTCGCGAGTGATCATGTTGCGGTTCACTAGGTTTTGCAGCGACTGGTCTAGGGTCTGCATGCCATGGGCCATACCGGTCTGAATCGCCGAGTACATTTGCGCCACTTTATCTTCGCGAATTAGGTTCCGAATGGCTGGGGTGCCAAGCATGATTTCATGGGCCGCCACTCGACCGCCGCCGATTTTCTTAATCAGGGTCTGCGAGATAACCGCCTGCAGCGATTCGGAGAGCATGGTACGCACCATATCTTTCTCGGCTGCTGGGAATACATCAACCACACGGTCAATGGTTTTGGCCGCTGAGGTGGTGTGAAGCGTTCCGAATACCAAATGACCGGTTTCCGCCGCGGTCAATGCCAAACGAATGGTCTCAAGGTCACGCATCTCACCCACTAGAATCACGTCCGGGTCTTCACGCAGCGCGCTTCGAAGTGCAGCGTTAAAGCTGTAAGTATCGCGGTGCACTTCACGTTGGTTAATCAGACACTTTTTGTTCTCGTGAACAAATTCGATTGGGTCTTCGATGGTCAGAATATGGTCGTGGCGCGACTCGTTGATGTGGTTAATCATGCCCGCCAAGGTGGTCGACTTACCCGAACCGGTTGGCCCGGTGACCAGCACCAAACCCCGTGGGTAGTCTGAAATCTTTTTGAAAATATCTGGAGCGGCTAGCTGCTCAAGCGTCAGTACTTCGGATGGAATGGTACGGAACACCGCCGCGGCACCACGGGCCTGGTTAAAGGCGTTCACACGGAATCGGGCCAGATTTGGCACTTCAAACGAGAAGTCAATTTCGAGGTGCTCTTCGAAGTCTTTGCGCTGCTTGTCGTTCATGATGTCATAAACCAGGTTATGCACATCCTGATGTTCCAGCTGCGGCAAGTTAATTCGGCGTACTTCGCCGTCCACCCTAATCATAGGCGGAACACCAGCAGAAAGGTGTAGATCCGAAGCTTTGTGCTTTACACTAAAGGCCAGAAGCTCTGTGATTTCCATGATGTTTTCGATTCCATTTTGTAGTGACCGATTCCAATGCCCACAATAACAGACAGATACTCCCTCGCCCAGTCCCGATTCCTTGACGCCTGCCAGAAAAACCAACGCCCCGAAAACGCAGTGACACTGCTGGCTGTCAGCAAAACCAAGCCCATTGAGGATATCGAAGCTGTGTACGGTTTTGGCCAGCGCGCCTTTGGCGAAAACTACGTGCAAGAAGGCGTTGAAAAAATCCAAGCCCTGTCACATTTGGACATCGACTGGCACTTTATCGGCCCGCTGCAGTCCAACAAAACACGCTTAGTCGCCGAGCACTTTGACTGGGTACAAACCGTCGAGCGCTTAAAAATTGCCAAGCGGTTAAGCGAGCAGCGCCCGAGTGATTTAGCACCGCTTAAGGTATTGATTCAGGTAAACATTAGCCAAGAAGCCAGTAAATCTGGGGTCTTGCTAGAAGAGATAGACGAACTCGCCGATGCCATCGCAGAGCTTCCAAAGCTTGAGCTGCGAGGCTTAATGGCCATCCCCGCCGCCGACGTGAGTGAGGCCGAGCAAACTCGAGTTCTGAAAGCCATGCAAGACGCGTATACTAGGCTCAAAAATCGCTACCCGCAGCTAGATACCCTGTCGATGGGCATGAGTGGAGATATGGATCTCGCCATTGCCAACGGCAGCACCATGGTTCGGGTTGGCAGCGCTATCTTCGGCGCTCGCCCAAAAAAACAATAAGGATAAGCAGTACATGACTCAGGCAAGCCTAACGCCCACGACCGAACACCGACGTATCGCCTTTATCGGCGCGGGTAACATGCCGCGCGCCATCATCAGTGGTTTGGTGAGCTCGGGCTACCCTGCCGACATGATTTACGCCTCTAACCCAAGTCAGGGCAAGCTAGACGCGCTAGCGGCTGATTTTGGCATTAACGTCAACAACCACAACCACGCGGTGGTTCAGGCCGCCGAAGTGATTGTACTGTCGGTTAAACCTCAGTTGATGGAAAAGGTATGCAGTGATTTGGCCAGCTTGGACTTAAGCCAAAAACTGATCCTGACCATTGCCGCCGGCGTTGAAGCGCACAAGTACGCCGAGTATCTGCAACAAGAGATTAAGCTGATTCGCACTATGCCAAATACGCCTGCGCAATTGGGCTTGGCACTGACCGGTTTGTACTCAGCCCAAGAGCTAAGCCAAGCGGATCGCGACTATGCTACCGCCGCCATGAAAGCCATTGGCGAGGTGGTGTGGCTTGAGCGTGAAGCCGAGCTTGATAACGTGATTGCCTGTGCCGGTTCATCGGTGGCGTATTTCTTCTTGTTCGCCGAGGCTATGCAAAACACTGCGGTGGATATGGGGGTTAAACCCGAAGATGCGCGCAGTATGATCCAACAAGCCATGCTGGGCGCGGCGCAAATGTTGGTTCATAATAGCGACACGTCGGCTGAACAATTGCGTCATAATGTGACATCTAAGGGCGGTACTACCGCCGCGGCAATTAATACCTTCCAGGAAGGGGGACTAGAGCCGTTAGTTGATTCCGCCATGAAGAACTGCGTAAAGCGCGCGCAGGAAATGGCCAAGCTATTCTAATTTAGGGGATTTTTCGATTTATGAATGCCATGACTTACCTAGTCACCGTCGCCTTTTCACTGTATCTGATGATAGTGGTGCTGCGCATTTGGTTGCAGCTGGCTCGTGCCGACTTCTACCATCCGGTTAGCCAATTTATCGTTAAAGCTACTCAGCCAATTTTGGCACCGATGCGCCGTGTTATTCCATCAATGGGCTCGCTGGATACCGCCTCTCTGGTACTAGCGCTTATCGTTGCTGGCGGTAAGTGGGTGGTGCTTATGCTGATGCAACAAAGCGCTATCGATTGGGCTGGAGTTAGCATGCTGGCGGTACTTGGGGTGATTAAAGAAGCCGGTACTCTGCTTTTCTGGATGCTGCTAATTCGCGCGATTCTAAGCTGGGTGTCTCAAGGTCAAAACCCGTTTGAGTACTTACTTGCGCAACTGACCGAACCATTTATGGCGCCAATTCGTCGCATCATTCCGCCTATGGGTGGTCTGGACTTGTCGTTGCTGATCGTAATGGTGGCGCTTAACTTCACCAACATTCTGATGCACGACCTGATTGGTCCATTGTGGCGCCTGGCGTAAGCCGTGGCTGCCCCACAAGCTGCGATAGAAGAAACAGACTCTGGTATTCGCATCAGAGTCTATGTGCAGCCCAAAGCGTCGCGAGACCAGTGGCAAGGGCTGCACAACGATGAAATCAAACTCGCCATTACTGCCCCGCCGGTGGACGGCAAAGCCAACGCCCACGTGGTTAAGTGGATTGCCAAGCAGTGCAAAGTCGCCAAGTCAAAAGTGGTGATTGAGAAAGGGCTGACCAGCCGTCACAAGCAAATCGTCATCGAATCTCCGACAATTCTGCCTGAGCCTCTCAAGGCTTTGTTATAATTGCTATTGTCGCTCAAAAAACGAAGGACTACGTTATGCTACGCCGCCTACTTGCTGTAGCCATGTTGATGGTTGGCCTGTGCGCTCCTGCCCAAGCCGAGCAAAAACAAATGGTTGGTCAATATGCCATTCACTACATGGCCCTAAGCTCGACCTTTATCACTCCAGAAATCGCCAAAGCCTATGGCATTAGCCGCAGCCGTTATATGGGTCTGGTAAACATCACGGTTCTCGATACCGCTCAAGAAGGTAACCCTGCGGTGCCTGTGCAGATTTCAGGAATTGCGAAGAACCTGCTCGACTCGTCTAAGAAGTTAGATTTTCAGGAGATTCGCGAAGAAAACGCGATTTACTACATCGCTGAAGTGCCCCATCGCAACGAAGAGAACATTAGCTTCGAGATTGCGATTTCGCACAATAAGAGCCTGAATACCAATTTAAAATTCTCGCAAAAGTTTTACGTCGACTAGCTTGTTAGCAAGCTAAAACTCGACTCGGTTTAATGTCGGCCTAGCCTACTGATAAGGCTGGCCGACTCATTTTTTAAGGGACGCTATGAAGCCTATAGTTCTCGCCAGTGGCAACAAGGGCAAGCTGGTCGAATTCCAGCAGATGTTTGAAACTCAAGGCATTAAGATTGTTGCCCAAAGCGAATACGGCGTGGGTGATGTGCCAGAAACTGGCACCACCTTCGTTGAAAACGCGATTATTAAAGCCCGTCACGCCGCTGAGATTAGCGGTGAACCGGCGATTGCCGATGACTCGGGTATCGAGGTGGACGCGCTTGATGGCCAGCCTGGCATTTACTCGGCACGCTACGGTGGCCCGGGTGCCGGTGCGGTGGATAACTACCAAAAGCTGCTGGCTAATATGCAAGATAAGAGCAATCGCGCTGCCCGTTTTCGCTGTGTATTGGTGTATATGCGTCACGCTAAGGATCCTTCGCCAATTATTGCCAGTGCCAGCTGGGAAGGCTCGATTGCCCAAGGTCCACAAGGCGGTGGTGGTCATGGCTACGACCCGATTTTCTGGGTGAATACCGACAACTGCAGTGCTGCTGAGTTGCCGCCTGAGCGCAAGAACGCGCTAAGTCATCGCGGTAAGGCGCTTGTGGATTTGCTCGCGCAAATGAAAGCGCTGGGTGAGCTCCCTACTGGAGAGACTAGCTAACCGATGCAGTTACCTCCGCTATCCCTTTACGTACACATCCCTTGGTGTGTGCGTAAATGCCCCTACTGCGATTTCAATTCTCACGAGCAAAAGGCTGAGTTGCCGGAAAGTCAGTACGTTGAAGCCTTGCTAAAAGACTTGGCGGCGGATGCGGCGATGGCGCAAGGTCGGCCTCTTGAGAGCATCTTTATCGGTGGTGGCACGCCATCGCTGTTTAGCGGTGCCGCTATTGGTCGCATCTTAGATGGCGCGCGGGAGTTAATTGGTTTTGCTGATAAGTGTGAAATCACTATGGAGGCCAACCCGGGCACTATCGAGCACGATAGCTTTAAGGCCTATCGCGAAGCGGGAGTGACTCGTTTGTCGTTAGGTGTGCAGAGCTTTGGCACCGAGCAGTTAAAAGCCCTTGGTCGCATTCACGACCGAACTCAGGCTGAGATGGCGGCCGCTCAGGCGCTAAGCGCTGGGTTTGATTCGGTGAACTTAGACTTGATGCACGGGCTGCCTGGGCAAACCCCTGAGCTGGCACTAGCGGATATCATGCAAGCGGCAGACTTAGCCCCACCCCATCTGTCTTGGTATCAGCTCACCATTGAGCCCAATACTCAGTTTTACTCCAAACCTCCGACTCTCCCTCAAGACGAGGCACTGTGGCAAATCTTCGATGAAGGTCAGGCGCGCATGCAGTCGCTGGGCTATCGCCAGTACGAGGTGAGCGCTTGGGCGCAGCCGGGCATGGAGTGTCAGCACAACCTCAACTACTGGAAGTTTGGTGACTATCTGGGGATTGGTTGTGGCGCCCACGGCAAGCTCACCGACCCTAGTGGTAATCGCATATTGCGCACCGAGAAGATTAAGCACCCTAAGGGTTATCTACAAGCTATTGATTATCGCCGCGATGTGAAGCCGATTGCTGAGCAAGAGCTGCCACTTGAGTATTTGATGAACCGCGCGCGTTTGCTTGAGGCGATTCCGAAAGCTGAGTATCAGGCGTATACCGGGCTTAGTTGGCGAAGTTTAAGCCAAAAACTAGCCCCTGCGGCGCAACGGGGTTTGCTCTCGGAAAACCAAGCGCACTGGCAGCTAACCGATAAAGGCCAGCTGTTTGTGAATGAGATTTTGGGGTTGTTGGTGGAGGATTAGAACGCGAAATTGGGTGCGCCCACCAAGCTAAGAGCAAGCGCTAAATATCTTCCGCTAAATACTGCTGCAAATACTCAGTGAAATACAAAGGTACCACCAAGTTTACCTTCTCTGTTATGGGTGAAGCCTGAGTTGCAGTGAGCTTAATGGTTCGGTGGGGTTGGCATTTGGTGATGTAAGATTGAAGCGATTTAGCTCGAGTTCGCACACCGCTTTTGACTTCGATTGGGATCACACGACCAATACTGTCAGAAACTATAAACTCGATTTCCGCTCTTGCATCCCCCCAAGAAAAACTCGGCTCTATGCCTTGAGCGGCCAACTCTTGCTGCACATAGTTCTCAGCTATATAGCCCTTGTACTCATAGCTTTGCTGTTTTATTTCTAGATAGCTAGTTCCGAGCATCTGGTTCAAAAGGCCAACGTCAAACAAAAACAACTTAACCGTATTCTCCTTTTGATAAGCCGCCAGTGGAGTCCGTGGTGAACCATCGACAGGGTGATTTTTTAGCGCCAAACGGCACTTGTGCAACCAGGTTATCGCGCTTTCAAAGTCTGCGTAACGCGACTTGCGTTGATAAACCCCTTTGAATTTAAAACGTTTTACTGATTCATCGCGAACGGCAGAAAGCTGGGCAGGAATGCTGCGAAATACGGATTCAATCAACTGCGCATCAACTTTTCCCGAGTATTTTCCAAAATCTCGCACATACCCTTGAATCAGATTTTCATGCACACTAGAGACAGATTGAACGCGCTCAACAGCATTTGTATCAGCATTTTCAAACCAAGTAGACACAGCCTCAGGCATCCCACCAACGAAATAATAATCCGTCAGTTTTTCCAACAATTTGCTATGTGCCGCTGGTGACCTGCTTTGTTGCTCATAGGCCTTAATCAATGCCTTCTCTTCTGACGCCCACAAAAACTCTTTAAAACTGAGCGGTCTTAAATTGTGCTGTTCTACCTTTCCCACCGGAAAAGACGTCAACAGTCCCATATTCGAACCACTAGCGGCGACGAATGCCTGTGGTGCTTTTTCTGCAAAGTACTTGAGTGAAGTAACCGCTCTTGGACACTCTCCTATTTCGTCGAGAATCAGCAGATCACGACTCAGGTCAAAAGGCTCTTCCGTTAGCAGCTCGACGTTTGTGATGATGTCATCAGGATTTAGTGAGCCTGCGAATGCCTCCGCTAGCTCTGGACGCTCCAAAAAGTCGAGCCGAACTACTCGCTCAAATTCAGATCCAAGCAGCTCTTGGAGCAAATAAGTCTTACCGGTCTGGCGAGCACCGTCAATCAAGAAAGGTTTGCGATTCTTCTTTTTCTTCCAATCAATTACCTTGGCTAAAAGCGCTCTTCTCATGACAGTCTCTTATTGTTCGGTTTGGTAAATCGATGACTTTGAACACACTAAAATGCGCATAAAACGCTCACAAAGAACACTTTTATGCGCGTAAAAATGTAACATAAAGTGTTTTTATGCGCAAAAAAATGTAAATACGAAGAGTGTGGGGTAGGAGGAGGATTAATCCACTACCGTGTGTCATTCTCGCTGCCTCCGCGCTGTCATTCCCGCCACCCACGTTTGTCATTCCCGCGAAAGCGGGAATCTAGCTAGTTGCCATTAGCAGTTCGCTAGATTCCCAGTCAAGCTGGGAATGACGGAGTTAGGAGCGGGAATGACAGCGTGGGAGTCGCAGGTATGACGGAATTAGGGGTTGGATGGATTCCCAGTCAAGCTGGGAATGACGGAGTTAGAAGCGGGAATGACAGCGCGGGTAGCGCGGGAGCCCTATGCCCCCTTATCACTCGGCTTAAACAAGCGCAGGTTGCCCAGTTCCGGCATCAGCGCATTCAGCTTCTCTTCCACCGGCTCAACTTTCTTCAAGTCTTCGCACAGCTTATTGGCTTGCCTTTCAAGCTGCTCGCTCTGCTCTTTTAAGCGAGCTTCCAAGTCAGTGCCCAAATTCTGCAACTGCGCCATTTTCTGCTGCAAAGCCTCGGCGCCATCGCCGCCGTTCATCATCTGTGCGCCGACTTCCGCCATGAATTGGCCCGCCACCGACTGCAGCAAGTCGCGCATCTCGGCTTCGGTTTCTTCGTCGATGAAGTTGTCGATGGCCTTGTCACTACCGATGAAGTAATAACCTCGGTTATCTTCGCCAGCCATCTTGCTCACGCGCTCGCGCATGTTATTCACCAAGGTCTCTAAGCCTTGCTGATTCTTCTCGTTTAACAGCGGCGTGATTAATTCGGAGAGTGTGGTTTCGGTGATCTTAAGTGCTTGCTGCACCAGATCTACGATCTCTGGCGTTTTGCCCACCAGCATTTGGCGATACTTTTCGGCTTGGGCTTTGGCTTCAGCGCTTAAATCGACCGGCTTGTTATCTTTGAACACCCCTTGTGGGGTTAGCACCATTTGCGACGCGTCCTTGTCACCCAAGGTTAGCTTGTCACCTTCAATACTGAAGTTTTGGTCTATGTTGAGGTCGCACTGCACTTCGGCTTGTGCGCTTAGGCTGGGAGCTAGGCTAGCAAGCCCAAGTACCAATCCCACTTTCCACTGTTTGAATTGCTTTAACATACTCGGGCTCCTTCTAGCTTGATTCAGTCCATTACGCTTCGTCGTTCCAAAGGTCGTATAACACGCTGACCTCTACCGACTCGGCGTTGGCTTTCCAATAGGCTTCTACTGCCTGACGGTCTTCTTCGGTGCACTTGCCCAGCTTTTGAGTGGCAATCAGACCTTGCCATTCTAGGTGGCCACCACCGTGAAAACCCAAACCACGTGCGTCGATCACTTCTTCGATAAAGCCATCAACACGCGCATCAATATCGTCTTCGCTAGTGCTTTCGGCAAATTGCCACTGCACATCAAAGCCTAACTCTTGAAACTCATCTACGCGCAACTTCTTGCGCAAACGACGGCTACGAGCCATGTAAACTCTCCTTAATTTAGAGGGGGTTAGTCGACCTTTTGGTACATTAAGTCCCAAACGCCGTGGCCAAGATTCTGGCCTCTTTTCTCGAATTTGGTCAAGGGTCTGTGCTCAGGACGCGGCACATAATCACCGTTTTCCGCCTGATTTTTATAACCAGGGGCGGCAACCATGACTTCGGTCATGTGCTCGGCGTAGTTTTCCCAGTCGGTGGCCATGTGCAATACACCGCCCACTTTGAGTACGCCGCGAATGCGCTCGGCGAATTCAGCCTGCACAATGCGACGCTTGTGGTGGCGTTTCTTGTGCCAAGGATCGGGGAAGAACAACTGCACGCAATCAAGCGACCCTTTGGCGATAGCGTTGTCCAGCACTTCGATGCCGTCGTGGTGGAAGAGTTTTAGGTTGGTCAGGCCCTGCTCGGCGGCTTCCATGATGCAAGCGCCAACACCAGGCTTGTGAACCTCGATGCCGATGAAGTTTTTGTCAGGCTGAGCGGCGGCCATTTCCACCAAAGACTTACCCATGCCAAAACCAATCTCCAGCACCACTGGATTGTCGTTGCCAAACAAGGCGGCAAGGTCCAACGCTTCTGGGGTGTAATCGATGCCGTACTGGCCCCAGTGCTTATCGAATGCGGCTTGCTGGCCTTTGGTTAGGCGGCCTTCGCGCAATACGAAACTGCGCACTTTGCGAATGTATTTACCGTCCTCGTTAAATTCGGCGGTGGTGACTTCACTCATTTTGTACCTGTAAAACGTCTAGCGAGAGCCCATAGGGCGTAAAAACCTGAAGTATACCAGTAATCCTGCAAGCATGGATCGCTATGCACGCCTGTGCTGTAATGTCGCCCTGAGATTTTTAAGTTCAACCCGGAAGACAAGATTGAACCCAGCGCCAAATAGCTTTAGCCAGCGCCTGATCAGTTGGCAAAAACAGCACGGACGTCACGACCTGCCCTGGCAGCAAAATCCCACCGCTTATCGAGTGTGGGTATCCGAGATCATGCTGCAACAAACCCAAGTGACCACAGTTATCCCCTACTTCGAGCGCTTTATGGCGAGCTTCGACTCCATCAGCGCACTCGCCGCCGCGCCGCTCGACCAAGTGCTACACCACTGGACCGGTTTGGGCTATTACGCTCGAGCCCGCAACCTGCACAAAGCCGCGCAAACCATGGTGGCCGACTTTGGTGGTGAGTTTCCGGATAATCTGGATGACGCCATTAGCCTGCCCGGAGTCGGTCGCTCTACCGCTTCGGCAATTCTGACCTTTAGCAAAGGTGCGCAACTTCCAATTCTCGATGGCAACGTTAAGCGCGTATTAGCCCGTCACGGCGCCATTGAAGGTTGGCCCGGTAAAACCTCGGTGCAGAAAGCGCTTTGGGCGCTAAGTGAAGAGCTAACCCCGAGTGACAACGCGGCGGTGTTTAATCAGGGCATGATGGACTTGGGCTCAAGCATTTGTCGTCGCGGTCAGCCGCTTTGTAGTGAGTGTCCTGTGGCCAAAGACTGCAAGGCGCAACTCAGTGGCCGTCAGCGCGAGTTTCCAAACTCCAAACCTAAGAAAGAGAAACCGGTAAAGCAGACGCAAATGTTACTGCTAAAAAGCGGTGACACTGTATTTCTGCAAGCGCGCCCTGCTGCGGGTATTTGGGGTGGGCTGTATTGTCCGCTGGACTTTGACGATAGGGCCGCGATGCAAGCCTATTTGGCCGAGCATTTGGGTGGTGCATCAGCGCATAGCCTAGATGCGTTTCGCCACACCTTTAGCCATTACCACCTGGATATTGAGGCCCACTGGCTTGAGTTGGAGCCGCAAATGCTAAATCAGGTCATGGAAGGCCCTTCCAGTCTCTGGTATAACTTAGTGCAACCGCAACAAGTGGGGTTGGCCGCGGCCACCGAGCGCTTGTTGCAAGCGATTCAATCAAAGGAGTAACGCATGGCTCGCATGGTGCAATGTGCCCGTCTTAAAAAAGAAGCCGAAGGCCTGGATTTCCAAATGTACCCGGGTGATCTGGGTAAGCGCATTTTCGACAACATCAGTAAAGAAGCTTGGGGTCAGTGGCAAGGTAAGCAAACCATGCTGATCAACGAGCACAAACTGAATATGATGGACCCAGAACACAGAAAGATGCTTGAGCAGCAAATGGAGCATTTTTTGTTTGAAGACGGCGAAGTTCAAATCGAAGGCTACGTGCCACCGAGTGAATAAGCGTTTGGGTCGGTCAAAGCCAAAAATTGGCGATTGGCCGACCAAATTGGTCGTTGAATGACCGCTTGGTTGCAATTTATCTAAAATCGGCTTTAATTCTGGTTGACTTAGGCGCCGATTCGCTCTTTAATAGCGACCCACGCCCGGATAGCTCAGTCGGTAGAGCAGAGGATTGAAAATCCTCGTGTCGGTGGTTCGATTCCGCCTCCGGGCACCACTTTCCCCCTCAGTGTGTGCTTTCCCTTTTAAGACTTAATCTAACTCAATGACTTCGTCATTTTGTTTTGCTGTGTTTGTACGCCGCTAATCCACAAATCTAGTTCCTAACCCAAACAACTAATTTCAACCAGCTAGCCCCCAAACCAACTACAAAGCTCCAAAAAATCCACTTTGTAAAAAGCTGTTTTTGTCCGCCGTGTAAAAGCTGATATCTCTGCTATGTTTAATTTACTGAATTACAAAGTGTCTTGAATAAAGCAAACATGGAAGTGGCGAATCGAAAAGCCCATCTCCGCAAGATGACGGACACTTTGTAAAAATTATGGGGCGTATCATCACTTTCAGGGCAGAGAGTATTTATGAAGCTGACAATTGCCACGAGGGCAAAGCAGTGGCTAAAGGATAAACTTCCAAACCGAGCCAAAGCCTGGCTGTACTTCTATCGCATGTACGGTCGTTTGCCGCGTCGTAACTTCACCTTACTAAACGAATTTATCGCGCTGCGCAAAGCCAACCCGACCAAAGGGCTTGGACTGCTTACCGACAAATTGTTCGTTCGCCAATACATAACGGAGCGAATTGGCGCTCAGTATTTAGTGCCTTTGCTTGGGGTCTATCAATCGCCGCAAGAAGTGCAGTTTTCAGAGCTTCCGGAGCATTTTGTGCTCAAGCTAAACTACGCCACCAAGCACAACTTCTTTTGTCGCAATAACACTCCAGAAGCCCAGCATAATTTTATTCAGTCCTCTAAGGAGTGGCTAAGCGACGATCACTCGGCCAAATGGGGCGAAAACCACTACCAAGAAGTGCAACACAGACGCATCATCGCCGAGCAAATGCTACTCGACAGCAACGACAAACTGCCCAAAGACTACAAGTTTCACTTTTTCAATGACGGCCGCCAGCTGAGGTTTATCATCGAAGTCGATAGCAACCGCTTTGAGGACTATCGCAAAAACTTCTACGACCAAGAGTGGCGACCACTCAACATCGACTGGGGCTTGCCCAGCGGTGAGCTAGAACCTAAGCCGCCTCAGCTAGACAAAGCGGTCCAGCTACTCAAACAACTGGCCCACGATTTCAACTATGTGCGCATCGACGTTTACCTGCTCGACAACGCCATCTACTTTGGCGAACTTACTTTCACCCACGGCGCCGGAACCTGCCCGCTATCCCCTGTGACCTTTGACCAACAGATAGCGGCTTGTATAGCGCCCGATGAAGAGTTTTATCCACAAGGCTGCATTCGCGACTATGCTAAATGGAACGCAGACTACTTGGCGTTTTATAGAGATCCTCGCGCTCAGAAACACTTGGTAAACAGTCCTCCTCAACTGAAGACAACCGGTCTCTATCAAGCCATTAACAAATAGCGGTTATTTTACGGCTAAAATTGCTGAAATGTCAGTAATTTGCTTGAATACGGCCTTTAAAAATTCGACGAGACTCAAACCATGCGTAATCTAATCTTGGCGGCTGTCGCCTTCCTAATGATCGCTCCGGCTCAAGCGACCACTGTTTCCGGTGTTGAGCTTGAACCTCAGATCCAAGTTCAACAGCAAGACCTAGTGCTAAATGGCGCAGGTGTGCGCTCTAAGTTCTTTATCGACTTGTACGTTGGCAGCTTGTACTTGCCAGCAAAAAGCCAAGCGGTTGACGCGATTTTGGCCAGCGAAGAGGTTAGCGCAATTCGTTTGAACATCACCTCAGGCATGATCACTTCCGAGAAAATGACCGATGCCATTCTTGAGGGCTTCGACAACGCCACCAACGGCAACCCAGGTGAAATGCAGCAACGCATCGACGATTTCATTGGCGTGTTCAACGAAGAGATCGTCAAAGGCGACCAGTACACCTTCAACTTTATCCCAGGCAAAGGTGTAGTTGGCTTTAAGAATGGCGAGCAAAAAGTGATTGTTGATGGCGATGACTTTCGCGTAGCCATGATGAAAATTTGGTTAGGCGAAAAGCCAGCTCAAAAGAAGCTTAAGCAGCAGATGCTAGGCAACTAAGCCTTATTCCGCTTCGCAGGGGCACTTGTGTCCCTGCAAAAACGCGGCGACGGTTCTTTCTAAGTACTTTCCCTGGCGCTGCATTTGTGCGCTTGCCGGTAAATTCAATTCCATGCGCATTTGCACCTCACCTTTCAAAGCAGTCAACAAACGCACCGAAGCCTCGCGCAACGGCGAGAACTGATACTCTCCTTGAATCTGCAAGCGCTGCAAATAGCCAGCCACCATATCAATGATCCGCGCCGGCCCCGCCTGATAATACATGTCCGCCAATTCTGGGTGAGTTTCCGCCTGAGCGATACAAGTGCGGTGAACCGCAATCGCTTCATCGGAGTTTAATAACTGCAGGAAGTGTTCGGCAAAAGTCACCAGTGCTTGCTGGGGATTGTCGATATCTTGCAGCAAGGTTTCGCTGAACATGTAGGTTGCCACTCGTGACTCAATGGCAGCCACAAACAGATCGTTCTTACTGCCAAAGTGGCTATACACGGTTTGTTTGGACACCTGAGCCAAGCGTGCAATTTCATCCATGCTAGTAGTGGCGAACCCCTGTTCGCAAAACAGCTCAATCGCGCTACTAAGTATGTTTTGATGCTTCACCGCACTCTGCGTTTTTGGCTTTACCGACATATTCAAGCTTAACCCTGCACTAAATAAGTTTTCACAATTAACTCACAATTAGACTAGACAGTCTAGTTCCATAAAACTAGACTTGTCAGTACAGTTTTTACTAAATCACTAGGATCTGGTGTTATGCGTCGCTTGTTTTTGTTAGCTGTATTTGGCTTAGCGGCTTGCTCGGAACCCGCTGTAGAGCTGGAAACACCCGCGGCTACGGTCGAGAGTTGGCTGCTCGATGGGCAGAACGAATATCTGGTATCACGGGATTTTTCAGGCAACGTTCGCGCTAGAAACACCAGTCAGGTGGCCTTTGAGTTGCCGGGCAAACTTGCCAGCCTTAGCGTGGATGTGGGCGATAAGGTCAGTGCTGGGCAGGTCATTGCTCGCCTAGACGACCAACTACTCAGAGCCGAAACCGCCGAGCTAAAAGCCCAGGTGGTGCAAACCCAAGCAGAGCTGGATCTCAACCAAGCAACCCTTTCTAGAAACCAAAACCTCAAAGAGCAAGGCTACCAATCGGCGCAGGTAATGGATGAGTTACGCGCTCAGCGCAGCAGCCTTGAAGCCAACCTGCAACGCCTAGAAGCAGCGCTGAAAGCCAATCAACTGCGCATCGAAAAATCTAGCTTGCACGCTCCCTTCGATGGTGTGGTTACCGCTCGTCACGCCGACATTGCTCAGGGTGTGATGCCCTCAACCCCAATCGTTACTCTAATTCAGCCAGACGGCATTGAAGCCATTATCGGCGTGCCTAGCGAGTTGGCCTCAGAGTTGTCAGTGGGACAAGAGGTGGAAGTACGAGTGGCGGGTCAAGCGTTACAAGCGCAAGTGCAAGGTATCAGCCAGCAGCTCAATCAGGTCAGTCGTACCCGCAATGTGCGCCTTAGCTTGCCGCAAGGGCCTGTGTACGTGAACGGTCAACTGGCGCAGTTAAGCCTAGTGGAGTCGGTTGACCAAGCTGGCTTTTGGGTACCTGCCGATGCGCTGATTAACGGCCTTCGTGGCCTGTGGAACGTGTACGTAATTGACCAAGGAGATAGCGAGCTCACTGTGCAACGTCGCGACGTGGAAATTCTTTACGCCGATGAGCAACGGGCCTTTATTCGCGGTGCCATTAGCGAGAACGAGCGCATTGTTAAAAACGGCCTGCACCGTCTGGTCAGTGGTCAAAAAGTGAAGCTTAAGGCGGAGTAGTTAACGTGATACGCGCACTAGTTACTAACGGCCGCATTGCCTCTTTGTTCATCGCCATTATTTTGGTGGCAGGAATAGGCGCGCTAGATTCGCTGCCACGCATGGAAGACCCTGAGCTTACCAATCGCTTCGCCACTGTGGTCACCCCTCTGCCCGGCGCTACCGCCGAGCGTGTCGAAGCACTGGTTACCGAAGTCTTAGAGAGCGAGCTTAGACGCCTTGAGCAACTCAAGCTGATTAGTTCAAGCTCACGTCCGGGTATTTCGGTTATTCAACTCGAGCTCAAAGACGAGATAATGGATCCCAAGCCGGTGTGGTCGCGAGCTCGAGACTTGCTCGATGACGCTCGCCCTAAGCTGCCTACAGAGGCGGCTCAGCCAAATCTCGATGACGAAATCGCCTACGCATTTACCCAAATCATAGGGCTTTCTTGGCAGGGAGATAGCGAGCGTCGTCTCGATATGCTCAACCGTTACGCTAAAGAAATTCAAAGTCGATTGCGCCAGCTACCAGGCACGGCGTTTGTAAAACTGGTTGGCGAGCCCAAAGAAGAGTTTTTGGTCAGCCTAGATGGCAGCAAGCTCAACCAGCTCCAACTAAGTCCTGCGCAAATTGCTCAACGCTTGCGCCAAGCGGACGCCAAAGTGTCTGCTGGTGAACTGGTTAACGACAATTACCGCGCTCAAATCGAGGTCAGCGGCGAGCTTAAATCCCTTGAGCGAATTGCCGAAGTGCCGCTAGTCATGGACCCCAGTGGTCAGTTGGTGCGTTTAGGGCAAGTGGCTGAGATTAGTCGCCAAGCCCAATGGCCACCGGCTGAAACCAGCCTTATTGACGGTGAGGCAGGCATTTTAATCGGAGTGCGCATGCTGCCACAGTATCGCGTTGACCGATGGAGTGCTCAGGTCAAAGCTCAGTTGGCACCGCTACAAGCTGAACTGCCACAAAACGTAAAGCTCGAATGGTTGTTTGAGCAAGAGGGCTACACTCAAACTCGTTTGTCCGAGTTAATGGAAAACCTGATACAAGGTTTTGTACTGATTCTGCTAGTACTGCTGCTGACCTTAGGTTGGCGTAATGCGCTGATTGTGGCGGCAGCCCTGCCCTTAACCGCGCTATTTACGCTGGCAGTGATGAAGTACTACGGCCTGCCAATTCACCAGATGTCGGTCACCGGCTTAGTGGTGGCGTTGGGGATCATGGTGGATAACGCCATTGTTATCGTGGATGCAATTGCCGCCAGGCGTCGCGCCGGTATGGATGCCATTAAAGCGGTCAAAGAGACGGTGCGCCATTTCTGGCTGCCGCTTGCAGGTTCCACCATTACCACTATCTTGGCCTTTATGCCGATTGTGATTATGCCGGGTCCCGCGGGAGAGTTTGTTGGCGGTATTGCGCTGGCGGTGATCTTCGCGCTGATTGGCTCTTATGCTATCTCGCACACGCTAATTGCGGGTCTGGCCGGGCGCTTTTACCGCCCAGAACAAGGCGATTCAGCCTGGCAGCACGGTCTGGCGCTCAAGCCCTTGGCCGCGGCCTACAACAAGGCGCTCAGTTGGGCGATTGCTAAGCCGCTAGCGGCAGTGCTATTGCTTTCAAGCGTGCCTGTGTTGGGCTTTTTTGCTGCCGGTAAACTGCCCGAGCAGTTTTTTCCAACCTCAGATCGGGATATGTTCCACATCGAAGTGCGCTTAGACCCATCGAGTAGCATCATGGCCACGCGCCGCTTTGTGGACCAATTGCACGCCGAGCTGATTGCTCATCCAGATATCGATCGCATCGACTGGACCCTGGGTAACAACACACCGTCGTTTTACTACAACCTGATGCAGCGCCAATCGGGCACGCCGTTTTACGCTCAAGCCATGGTGAAAACGCCCCATTTTAGCAAGGCCAACCGAGTGATCCCCGAGCTGCAAAAGCGATTGGATGAAGCCTACCCAGAAGCGCAAATTTTGGTACGCAAGCTAGAGCAAGGTCCTCCGTTTAACGCGCCGGTGGAGCTGAGAATTTACGGCCCTGATTTAGACCAGCTGCAAGACTTGGGCGAGCAACTCAGATTAGTACTGAGTCGAGTACCACAAGTGACCCACACTCGCGCCACTTTGTCTGCGGCCACGCCAAAGGTAAAAGTGAATGTGGACGAAGAGGCCGCCCTTGCCGCTGGGCTCACTGCTAGTGACGTCGCCCAACAGCTACAGATGTCTACTACCGGCGTAGTAGGTGCCAACTTACTAGAACAAACCGAGTCACTGGACATTCGCTTAAAACTCAACGATGCCAATCGCGCCAAGACCAATCGCCTTGAAAGTATTGAGCTGGTGTCCAGTCAAGGTAAAGGCATAGTGCTCGCGGCAATCGCCGATACCCAAATCATCGCCAGTCGCAGTGTAATACCCCGTCGCGATGGCGAGCGAGTTAACGTTATCGAGGGCTATATTCAGGCGGGAATTTTACCGTCGGTAGTGCTGACTCAGGTGCAAGACAGGCTAGCCGAACAAGGCTTTCAGGTACCAAGCGGCTATCGAGTGGAAATCGGAGGCGAGAGTCAGAAGCGCGACGAGGCGGTGGGCAAACTACTCAGCCATATCGGCGTGATTGCAGTGCTGCTACTCACCACTGTGGTACTGAGTTTCAACTCCTTTAGAATGACCGCCATCATTATGCTCAGCGCCTTCCAGTCTACCGGACTTGGTTTGTTGTGCGTCTACGCCTTTGGCTATGCCTTTGGCTTTAATGTGATTATCGCGCTACTGGGTTTGATGGGTCTGGCGATCAACGCCGCCATTGTGATTCTCGCCGAGCTCAAATCCATGCCCTCGCGCAGTAACCAGGATGTGATTGAAGCAGTGAATTCTTGCGGGCGTCACATTGGCTCAACCACCATCACCACCGTGGGTGGTTTCACTCCGCTGATACTAGCAGGTGGTGGTTTTTGGCCACCGTTTGCAGTGGCCATTGCTGGCGGCACCCTGCTGACAAGCATGTTGTCACTGCTGTGGGTGCCAGCGTTATACCGTTTGTGGTTTAAGGATAAGACCGAGGCGAGCTAGCCAGCGCCATTGGCCATAATTTTCGCATGGAGCCAGTCGCGCAGCTCGGCGCGGCGGGCTTTCATCCCCACAAAGTTCTCGTCTGAAGTAGGCACGTTTTGGTTTTCAAGGCCTCGAATGCTGTGGTCGAGCTGATGGTATTCTTTTGCCATGGCGGCGAATTCGCTGTTTTCGCTTTTGAGCTTGGCTATGGTGGAAAGGTGTTGCGGATATTCGTAGTTAAGACCGTGGTTTTCGCCTAGCATTCAGACCCTCCTACAGGATTCTCTGTCAAATGAACTGGTTAAGTGTAGTCAAAGTTTGTGCAGGCTTCCGACTCAAAACACCCCAACAACCCGTGTGCCACAGCGAACAGCAGCGCTAAACCTTCTGAACACCCCCTATCTACAAGCGTGATCTCTCTGGCATTATCCCGCCGCGAGTGAATTAGCAAGTATTCATATATAGGTAGAGATTATGCAAAAGATGGTTTCCGCTGCACTGTTGGCAGCACTGGCGTTGGTGACAACCACCGCAAACGCAAAAAGCACTTGGATTGGCATGGTAGGTTGGGATAACGCCCACCTAGTAAAGGGCGGCGACATCGACCCTAAAGCGGCTCGCTCACAGCGCAACCAAGTAGACCTAATTGCGCACGGTGTTAACTTGCAATTCGCCGGCATGACTTGGGAAAACACCACAGGTCTCAAAGTAAACCTAGACGGCAAGCTGACCGTTGGTCGCAACTGGGCCTATGGCTACTGGAACGACAACTGGGGCATGTCAGTAGACCTTATCAAAGGCGACTGGCAAGGTACTGGCCCTAGCATTGCAGCTGCCGGTTTGGCCTACAAAAACTGCTCAGGCGCACTGTGCTTCCGCGTAAACCCAACACTGGCACGTGTTCGCGTTAAAACTGGCGCGGGTGACATCATCTCGAACGGCCACCAACTAAACTTGCGTTTGGACTACGCGGTTAACGATCGCTTATCGCTGCGCTTCCACCCTCAGTATCAGAGCTTCCAAGACGACCGTGTAGGTTCTACCGTTAAGTTTGAGCTAAGCGCGACGGTTAACCTAAGCGAAGACAAGCGTCACAAGCTTATCTTGATGAACGAAACCTACCTGGTAAACAACGCAAACACCGACGGTCGTACCCGTTGGGTTGGCGAGAACTCTCCACTACCTGGTTTAGTTCCTGGCACCGAAGCTAACTACAAAGTTCGTTACGCTTACGTATTCTAAGTCGCTAAAACGATTCATTAAAAAGGCCAGATGCTCTCGCATCTGGCCTTTTTGTTTTCCCATTTGTGTCACTTTGACACAGGACTTAAGCGATTAGTCTTCGCTACTGTCCAAATCGCTGATGCGATCCATGTTTTCTGTGTTCTCTAGCCATAGCGCATTAATAATGCCAAAGGCGCAGGCCAATAAAACACCGAGTATCCAAGTAAAGTACCACATGTTATTTGGCTCCTATTAGTAAAGCGATGGCTTGTTCTTTTCGATGAACTCACGGGTCAAACGACCAAACATCTTGATGTAGCTCCAACCTGTGTAAGTCAGGATGATAGGTACAAACACGATGGCAACGTAAGTCATGATGCCCAAGGTCATTTCGCTTGAGGTGCTGTCCCACATGGTCAAGCTGTGATCCGGGTTAGTGCTCGAAGGCATAACGAACGGGAACATAGCCAGGCCGCAAGTCAAAATCACACCGGCAATTGCCAATGAACTGGCCACAAAGCCAAAGCCACAGCGCTGCGACTTGGTGAAGATAATCACCAGAATCGGCATCACCAGACCCAATACCGGGGCCAGCATGGTCAGAGGGAACTTGTCGTAGTTGGCCAACCAAGCGCCAGCTTCAACCGCCACAGTCTTAGTGGTTGGGTTGGAGGCCGCCATGGTGTCTAGCTGCGAAGTCACCACATAACCGTCGATACCCGATACCAGCCATACACCGGCCAGAGCGAACAACACGGTTAGCGCAATCGCTGAGAACATGGTGGCTTTTTCAGCTCGGGCGCGCAGAGGACCTTCGGTCTTCATCTGCAAGTACGCCGCGCCATGCATCAAGAACATGCTTAAGCTAACCAGACCCACCAACAGAGCGAATGGGTTTAGCAGGTCGAAGAAACCGCCGGTGTAGAAGAAGCGCTGGTAATCGCCAAAGTGGAACGGTACACCTTGTAGCAAGTTACCAAAAGCCACACCAAAGATAATTGGTGGCACGGTACCGCCAACGAACAAGGCCCAATCCCAAGCGTTACGCCAGCGTGGATCTTCAATCTTAGAACGGTAGTCAAAGCCCACAGGACGCAAGAACAAGGCCGCCAGTACAATCACCATGGCCACGTAGAAGCCACTGAAAGAAGCAGCGTAAACCATAGGCCAAGCGGCGAATAGCGCACCACCAGCGGTGATAAGCCATACCTGGTTACCGTCCCAGTGCGGGGCGATTGAGTTGATCATGATACGGCGCTCGGTGTCATCCTTACCCAAGAATGGCAGCCAGGAACCGATACCCATATCGAAACCGTCGGTTACGGTGAAGCCAATTAGCAGTACGCCAACCAAAGCCCACCAAATGAATCTTAATACTTCGTAATCAAACATAATTGTGAGCTCCCTTTACGCTTTAACCATCTCATGGTGGTAGCGACCTGTTTGCAGGCTGCTTGGACCTTTACGGATGAACTTAGTCATCAGGAAGATCTCGATTACCAACAGTACTGAGTAGAACAAAGTGATAGCGCCGATAGAGAACCACAGCTGGCTCACAGTCAGGCTCGAGGCCGACATATAGGTCGGTAACACTTCAGCGATGGTCCATGGTTGACGACCGTACTCGGCGACGAACCAACCAGCTTCACAAGCGATCCAAGGTAGCGGCAGCATCAGAATACAAGCCTTAAGTACCCAAGGCTTCTCTTCGATGCGGTGGCGAGTGCTTTGCCAGAAGGCCATCGCAATGATGAACAACATAACGAAGCCACAACCTACCATTACGCGGAAAGTCCAGAACAGAGGCGCAACCGCTGGGATTGAATCTTCCGCTGCCGCTTTGATTTCTGCTTCGGTCGCGTTTTCAATATCGTCGCGGAAGCGTTTTAGCAAGAAGCCAAAACCTAGGTCCGCTTTGTACTCGTCAAAGGAAGCACGAATTGCGTCGGTTTCGTTACCGGCTTGCAGTTCTTTCAAGTACTCATAAGCCACGATACCGTTGCGAACACGACCTTCGTTTTTCTTAATCAGATCCGCCACGCCCAAGACTTCTTCGTCCAGTGAACGAGTGGCGATGATACCCATTACGTAAGGGATCTTAATCGCGTAATCCGTGGTTTGAGTTTCCGCGTTTGGAATACCGACTACGGTAAAGGCCGCCGGTGCTGGCTCTGTGTGCCACTCGGCTTCAATTGCCGCAAGCTTAGCTTCTTGAACACCACCTAGCTTGTAGCCAGACTCGTCACCAAGAACGATAACTGAAAGGATAGAGGCCATACCGAAGCTGGCAGCTACCGCGAAAGAACGACGGGCAAACGGCAAGTCGCGCTTTTTCAGAATGTAGTAAGAGCTAACCGCCAATACGAATACCGCACCAGTTACATAGCCAGCCGCCACAGTGTGTACGAACTTAACTTGAGCAACAGGGTTCATCAGTAGCTCGCCGAAGCTCGCCATTTCCATACGCATGGTTTCGTAGTTGAACTCGGCACCCACAGGGAATTGCATCCAGCCGTTGGCGACCAGAATCCACAGGGCAGACATGTTAGAGGCTAGCGCCACACACCAGGTCACTGCCAAGTGTTGACGTTTAGACAGGCGATCCCAACCAAAGAAGAACAAACCAATTAAGGTAGATTCCAGGAAGAAGGCCATTAAGGCTTCGATGGCTAGCGGTGCGCCAAAGACATCACCTACATAATGAGAGTAGTAAGCCCAGTTAGTACCAAACTGGAACTCCATAGTAAGACCGGTAGTAACACCCAAGGCAAAGTTGATGGCAAACAACTTACCCCAGAACTTGGTCATGTCTTTGTAGATTTGCTTGTTGGTCATCACGTACAACGATTCCATGATGGCCAAAATAAAGCTCATACCCAGGGTCAGTGGGACAAAAAGAAAGTGATACATGGCGGTCAGTGCGAACTGTAGCCGCGATAAATCAACCACTTCTTGAACTATCATTGGTAACTCCTTGCAATTCGCTTCATTGCTGGCGGCTGCCGTCAACGAACTGGCGAGATTTCTTATCGGTTCAGATTGATTATTAAAATTAGGAGTTCACTCGAGCTACTAATAGTGCAGGCAGCGCGCAAAAACCCCGTTCCTCTCGGTTTATAGCACCAAATTTTGATTTGCATCAATTACACAATCAGACTGGGGTTATTTATGTGAGCTTGCGCACACTCGCGCGCAAACGTTGTAACGAAGGGGTTTGAGCTAGATCTCATTTCGATCGACAACTGAAGCCGGTAGCGAGGTTTTTTCGAGTACCAAACTATACTTCCGGACTTTATGTTCGGATTAAATTTTCTAATCCGAAATTTAAAATATTCTCGTTTGCTGATTTAGTAAGGGCTGACTAAAATAGCGCCAGTTGTTGAGCAATTGCTCCAATAACCAACTGATGTGAACATTCTCGAATGTAGTGGAGATAGATTATGAACAGCCTAAAATCTTTGTTCTCGCGTCTGCTGCAAAAGTACAACGGCAGCTTCGTTGACTACAAATAAACAATTTAGATTCTTCTAGATTGCTAGCGCCGCCCCAACAGCCCCAAGCCGTTGGGGCTTTTTTTTGGCAGTTTATTGCCTAGGCATAGGGTTTATGAGTAGAGTTGGGTAAGGATAAATCACAAAAATATCAGGAATCTGTATGTCTGCTAGTTCAAGTTCTTCAACCAAGCTTATCGGTATCGTACTGTTGATTATCGGCTGTGGCCTTGGCTACTGGGGTTATGAGATCTCGCAAGAGATGACCTCGCAAATCACCAGCCAGCTTACCAACGAAATGCCAAAAGAAGTGATGTACCGCTACATTGGCGCTGCGGTCAGCGGTATTCTAGGAATTGTCCTATTATTCAAGAAGTAAAACGATAATCCTGGCGACGGAGGCCAGCATGGATAAAGCTGTATCAAATACCCCACCCCTATGGTTTTGGATATTGGCAGCTTTAGGGCTGGTGTGGAATCTCATGGGCCTTATGGCCTTCGTCATGCACATGAACCTTACCCCGCAAGACATAGCGGCGTTATCTGACGCCGAGCAAGCTCTCTACCAATCAACTCCGATCTGGGCCACTGCGGCTTTCGCTATTGCTGTGTGTGCCGGCACTGCAGGTAGCTTGTTACTGCTGTTTAAGCGAGGCTTAAGTGTGCTGCTATTAGTGGTGTCGCTAATCGCTGTGCTGATTCAAAACGCCCATAGTCTTTTGATGAGTAACGCGGTCGACGTCTACGGCAGTCAGGCAATCATAATGCCCACGCTAGTGATAGCCATCGGCCTTGGCCTGATTAAACTTGCCAAGACCGGACAGCACAGAGGCTGGGTTACCAGTTAGGCGGCAAACTCCAGATTGTACGAAGTGTACTTTCTTAGGTTGATTACGCCCGTATCCAGAATCAAATATTGCCCCTTAATGCCCATTAAGGTGCCCTCGATAGTGGGTGTCTTATCCAGATTTAACGAGACTATTTTAGTGGGGTATTCCAGCACAGGATAGCGAATTTCAGTGATTGGCTGGCTTAAAAACTCCAACGCCTGCAAGCCGTACTGCTGCTGAAACTCATCCAGCTCTGGCTGAATCTGAGTCAAGAGTGACTCGGCTTCTGTGTTCAAATCCAAACTTGGTGCGTCGCCTTTGAGCATGGTGCGCCAATTGGTTTTGTCGCTAATCAGCTGTGCCAAGGCGGTTTCAATTAACCCGGAGTGATGTCGAGTGCGCACTCGCAGTATCGGCAAGCCCTGATTGGCTCCTTGGTCGACCCAACGGGTTGGCAATTGGCTGTGGCGCGTGATCCCTACCTTGATAGCCGAGGTATTCGACAGATACACGAAGTGATCAATCATGCAGTTGCGCTCACCCCACTCTTCATCGCGACACTCTTTACCTGGGATAACCTGTGAGTGATGGCAGGTCTCCGGCTTCATAATGCACAAGTCGCACTGCGGCAGCTTTTGCATGCAAGGAAAACAGTAGCCTTGCGAGTAACTCTTTTTGGTCTTGCGCCCGCAGGCCGAACAATGAATGTCGCCAGTGTGGGTGAGGCGAATGCGCTGGCCTAAAAATGGATTGAGTGGAATCAGTTGATCGTCTAACGGCAAGCTGTACTCGACCGTGGCGCCGCTTTGAGAAAGTTGCGACACCATTTTGGAAACGTGACCTATCAAAATTTAATTACCTGTAGCTCTTCTAAGGGTTGGTATTCATCGAAGTCGTTAAGACGGACATAACTTTGCAAGCAAGCCTGGCCGCGATCGATATCGAGCAAATTGAGATTGGCGGCCACTTTCATTTGAAACTCATCGGCATCTTCGCCGTTGAGATTCTGCTGCAAGCTCGCCAGCTGCTCGACGCCTTCTGGGGTTAACAATAGTAAATACTCGGTGCGTGCGGGCATCACCATTATCCATCCGTCCTCTGCTGAAAGCGAGCGAGTGGTGGCGACTAGCAGCGGAAACTTATGGGTTTGCGGTTGTGAGGTCGACTGGTAATTGAGGGTTAATTTCAAGTCTTCGACCACTAAGCTGGCACTGTCTTCGAGCACCAACTTAACGCTTAACTGTTCGGGATTGAGTTCACTAAACTCCTGTTTAGACAAACTCTGTTCGCTAAAGAATTGCGGGATAGAAAGGCTGCTACAGCCCGTCATCAAGGCAAGAGCGAGTACACCCAATAATGCTGAAAGCCGTCTGATCATGCGGTTTATTCCTATTGTTTTTGCTTTGTTCCCAAGCCTAAGCGCGCTTACTATCGGTGGCTGGGGAATTGAACTCAGCTTTGTTTAACATACTACGTCCGCAAGGGTCTGAAAAGTCGCCACTAACGCTGGGATAATCGGCTTACTGGTCACGCCTGTGGTATTCTTGGCTAGCACTGGTGCTTGCGGAATTTTCAATGACTCAATCCGACCTAGATTATGCTCAAATCGCTCAACAGATTAAGGCTTGGGGCAAAGACCTCGGCTTTAGCGACGTTGGCATCGCGGATCTGGATGTCTCGCAGCACAAAGCTTGGGTGGATCAGTGGTTAGCTTCCGACTACCACGGCAGCATGCATTACATGACCCAAAACCAGGACCTGCGTTTGGACCCCAGCCTGTTGCAACCGGGAAGCTTGCGCGCCGTGTGTGTGCGCTTGGACTACCTGCCGCCAAAAGCGCGCTTTGCCGACAATATACTAGACCCCAATAGCGCCAACATCAGTCGCTACGCCGGTGGTCGCGATTATCACAAAATGATGCGCAACCGCTTAAAGCAGCTGGGTCAGAAAATCCAAACCCAGTTACCTCAATTGAGCTTTCGCCCTTTTGTCGACTCAGCGCCGGTACTCGAGCGCCCATTAGCAGAAAAGGCCGGATTGGGCTGGGTCGGTAAACATTCACTTCTGTTGTCTAATCCGGGGGGCAGCTGGTACTTCCTCGGCGAGCTCTTGGTCAATTTGCCCTTACCGGTAGACCTGCCGGTCGCCAACCAGTGTGGTTCCTGCAAAGCCTGTCGTACCTTGTGCCCCACTCAGGCCATAGTGGACGACTATGTGGTGGATGCGCGCCGCTGCATCTCATATCTAACCATTGAACACGAAGGCGCCATCGACGAGTCGCTGCGCAGTGCCATGGGCAATCGCATTTACGGTTGCGACGATTGCCAACTGGCTTGTCCTTTTAATCGCAGTAGCGAGCTGACCGAAGAAACGGATTTCCACACTCGTGAGTACTTTCAGCAAGCCAGCCTGCTGAGTCTGTTTAGCTGGAGCGAGCAAGAGTTCTTGGAGCGTTTGCAAGGCTCGCCCATTCGTCGCATCGGCCATAAAAAATGGCTGCGCAATATCAGTGTGGCTTTGGGTAACGCCCCTTACGACCCGCAAATAGTGGCAGCGCTACAAGGCAAGCTAGAAGACTGCGAAAAGGATTTCTTGGTGGAGCATCTTCAATGGGCCATCGAGCAGCAGAACAGTAAAAAACAGCTATTGGCCAGCTCTCCGTCACGGGCCAGTCAACGCCTAGCTCGTATCGTCCAAAAAGGCCTCCCCCGAGACGCCTAGCCATCTGTATGAATTAGTTTCACTTGATGCATGTATATTCACTCCTACTGAATAATCACATATTGCAATACCACATTGCCAAATTCGCAATTGACCCAAGAATTGAGCTATATCAAAGGTTTGAATAGACATTTGTCAATTTGTGAAATGAAGCCTGTAGATCGTTTCATGCAGCGGTGTTAACGTTAGCTCAACAATTGGTCAACAGATTAATAAAATTCACATTCTGTGTTTGATTGATGGGAGTAAACACTATGGTAGAGCTTAGACACTTAAAGACTCTTATTGCACTAAAGGAAAGTGGTAGTCTGGCAGCGGCAGCCGGCAAGCGTTTTGTGACTCAGTCTGCCCTGTCCCACCAAATTAAAGAGTTGGAAACCCGCATTAACGCGCCTTTGTTCATTCGCAAGAGCAAACCTTTGCGCTTCACGCCAGAAGGTCAAAAGCTGGTAGATTTGGCCGAGTGCATTTTGCCTATGGTGGCTAAAGAAGAAGCCCAGTTGAAACTGGGTTTGGACAAAGTCGAGCAGAAGCTAACTATCGGTGTGGCGTGTTTCTCGTGCTATCGCTGGTTGCAGCCAGTTATCGAAGCCTTTAGTCAGCGCTACCCAGACATCAAAGTTGAGCTGACCGCCAAGTATCAGTTTGAAAGCCTGCAAGCACTAGAAAACGGCGATGTGGATTTGGTGATTACTTCGGACAGCCGTCCAAGCGATGCGGTTAAATACCAGCACCTGTTTGACTACGATTTAGAACTGATGATGAGCCCACGCCACCCATTGGCACAAAAGGCCTTCATCAAGCCTCAAGACTTGGAAGGCGAAACTCTGATTAGCTACCCAGTGCCACTGCAAAAGCTGGATTTGGTTAGCCAGTTTATGGCGCCGTCAGGTGTGGTACCTGGTCCTCAAAAGCAGTGCGAGCTAACTATGATGTTGCTACAACGCGTGGCCTCGGGTGATGGAGTTTGTGCCCTACCTGCTTGGTCTAAGCACGATGGTATGGGCATGCATTTGACTAGCCGTCAGTTGGGTACCGAAGGTTTGCAGCGTCCGCTGTACGCCGCCCTGCCTCAAAGTGCTGTGCTAAACGCCGCCACTAAAGAGCTGCTAGAGCTGGTATGTGCTCACGCGGTTCAAGCCGAAAAGCAGCGCGCCGCTTAATCAAGCGCGTGCACTCGCTGGCATAACTCCTCAATGCCAGCGAGGCTCCTTAAGGTCGGCCGGTGCAAGCGGTCGGGATTCACAAACACCAAAGCATCATTCTTTACCGCTGGAATATATGGCCACTGTTGCCATACCGCCCGTCGCTGCGGCTCATCATCCTGAGCGATGATTATCACCTCTGGCTCATAAGCCAATACCTGTTCTAGGTTCACCTGGGGATAGGCTTTACTCAAACCCACAAACGGATTTTCTAACTGACAAATCGGCAGTAGGCTTTGGATCCAAGCGCCGTTGGCGACCGTCATCAAGGGTGAGTCCCACAACTGATAAAAGACTTTTTTGGCAGGCTTGTCTTGATAGCGCTGCTGAAGTGCCGCCATGTCCTTTAGGTATTGAGTGGCTAGACGATCCGCCAACTCAACTTTGCCCAAGGCCTCGCCTAATTCTCTGATTTGTTGCGGAAGCTCTTGATAGTGACTGGCGTGAGAATAAACAATCTTAATCCCAAGCTTGCTGAGCTTTTGCAGCGCCAACTCAGAGGTCCCCCCTTCCCAAGCCACAATCAAATCCGGCTTTAGCGCCAAAATGGTTTCGTATGACAGGCCGTGAGCGCTGCCGATGCGAGGGATCTTCAGAGCTTGTCGAGGGTAATCACTGTGCTCAACCACGCCCACCAATTTATCGCCAGATTCTAAAGAGAAAATCAGCTCTACCGCGTGGGGTGATAGCGCGATAATCCGCTCAGGCGCGGCACTCGCTACAACACAAAAACTCAAGCCTAAAAATGCACTTAGCCAACGGGACAACATCAGTAATCAAACCCTTTTTGCGCCTTGATGCCAGCCTCAAAGGCGTGCTTGGTCGGCTGCACATCGCTCACCGTATCGGCCATTTCCACCAAGCGGCGATGAGCCTGACGCCCTGTGATAATCACGTGTTGATGCTCAGGACGCTTGGCCAAGACCTCAAGCACTCGGTCCACATCCAAATAGTGATAGCTCAGCATGTAAGTCAGCTCGTCTAATAGCACCAGCTGAATACTGGGGTCTTGCAGCCAAATCTCCGCCTGTGCCCAGGCCTTCTCGGCAGCGGCGATGTCCTTCTCTTTGTTTTGAGTCTCCCAGGTAAAGCCGGTGGCCATCACCTCAAACTGGACCCCCAGGTTTTGCAGGACGTTGCGCTCGCCGCAATCCCACATGCCCTTGATAAACTGCACCACAGCCGCCGATTGACCGTGGCCTACGGCGCGCAGCACGTTGCCAAAGCCCGCAGTGGTTTTGCCCTTGCCATTGCCGGTGAGCACCAGCAGCACGCCGCGCTCGATTTGCGCTTGCGCCACCTTACTGTCGACCTTTTCTTTGAGCTTTTGTTGGCGTTGCTGGTGTTTTGATGCCTTGTCTGTCATTTGTCTGTCCCTGATCCGTTTCGCTGCTGTTAGTGGCGCACGCGCCCCAACAAATAAATAAAGAAAATAGAGCCGATTGAAGCGGTGATCACCCCAAGTGGCAATTCTTGTGCCGGTAGTAATAAGCGCGCTAAGGTGTCTACCAGCACAAGGAAAATCGCTCCCAGTCCCACACTGCAGAGCAAGTGCTGAAGCCAGCTTAAGCGCCAGCCAAAACCTCGGTTCATCAAGCGCACCAAATGAGGCACTACCAAGCCGACAAAGCCAATGCCGCCGCAAAGGGCGACGACTGCCGAAGTCACCAGCGCTGCCATCAGTAGCGCTTGCACTCGCACACGACGCACTCGAACCCCTAGGGTGTGCGCCGCTTCGTCCCCACACGCCATGGCTTCAATCGCGCGACGTTGCCACAAAAACCAGCCAAGAGCGATTACCAGGGCGCTGCTAGGCAGCCAAAGCTGACTCCACTCCACTCGCGCCACACTGCCCATGTTCCAAAACAGCACAGAGGCAATGGCATTGGTATCGGCGCCATAAATCAACCCTGCACTTAGGGCGCTGAATAAGAAGGAAACTGCTACGCCGGCCAGCAGCATGCGCTCGGCTTGGCGATAGCCCGCTTGTCCCATTAACCCAAGCACCAGCCCGATCGCCAGAACGGCACCGGCAAAGGCACCGGCTGGTAACCACCAAACGCTAGCACCAAAGGCACCGGTAATGGTGACAACGGCGCCAAAGGAGGCGCCAGAGGAAATACCAAACAGATACGGGTCGGCCAGCGGATTGCGAGTTACGCTTTGCAGCACAAAACCGGCGGATGCCAAAGCGGCACCGGCGATCATCGCCATTACCACTCGCGGTAGGCGCAACTGCCACACCACAGACTGACTCAAGCCTTGCTGAGTCGGCTCAACAAGCGCTCCCCACACCTGCCCCAAATCCAGAGCGATCGCCCCTTGAGTGATGGAGAACAGGGGCGCAGCTATTAACAACAGCAATAAACTTGGCCACAACCAAGCCGGCGCGTTATCCAGCTTATGCATGCTCACGCCCTCCATCCTCGGCGCGATTCTCTTGAGGGAAGCAATACTTGAGGTAGGGTGGCGAGCTGTCACTGATTTGCGCGTTAACGCCAAACACATGTCGCAACGTATCGCGGGTCAAAACCTCGGCAGGAGTACCAATGGCGTGTACTTTACCCTGATTCAGAATCAGCAGACGGTCGCAATAAGCACTGGCCAGATTGAGGTCGTGTAAGCAGGCAATGGTGCCAATCGACAAGCTGCGGATCATCTGCATGATCTGGATTTGATGGCCAATATCTAGGTGATTACTGGGTTCATCGAGTAACAACAGCTTGGGTTGTTGCACCAAAGCGCGAGCAATTAACGCGCGCTGACGCTCACCGCCTGACAAGCTAGACATAGATTGCTGCGCTAGGTGGCCGATATCCAGCCGAGCCATCAATGGCTCGATAATCGCCATTTCCTGAGCTTGGTCGCTGGCGCGCCAGCTGCGATAAGGAGTACGGCCCAGCGCCAGCCATTGCAGTAAATTAGCATCCGACTCTACCTGATTGTGCTGCAGTACTACCGCCAAGGTTTGCGCCAACTCGCTGGGGGCGTATTGATTTAAGGCTTTATCAAATAGCTGAATACTGCCCTGCTGGGGTTTTAAATAAGAATAAAGGCAACGCAGCAAGCTCGACTTGCCAGCGCCATTCGGGCCAATCACCCCTAACACCTCGCCGCTTTGGTGACCAAAACTGATGTTGTCCAATACTCGACGGCCAGCCACACTCCAGCTCAAATCCTCAACGGACAAACTTTTGCTGGTGTTATTGGCTTTGGTTTGGGCGGGTGCAGTCATGCAAGTCGGCGAAAAGATTCAAGATTGTTTGATTATCCTCATGCCCAAGGGCAGGTCAAGCGAGTAGCTTAGTTGAGGCATGAAAGGAATTTGCAAAGCTCTGATTGCCAGCACTCCCGTTTGCCCTTAATATAGACGTCTATACGTTTAAATGTCTATAACAAAGTTACTACCTTTCGAGCCTGACTCGATGAGTTAAAGGAAAGCCGTACATGAGTTCCGCATCTCAAGCCCAACGCCTCACCGCTTTAGAACAAGCGATTGCACAACGCATTTTGATCCTCGATGGCGCCATGGGAACCATGATCCAGGCTTTGAATTTCGATGAGGACGATTTTCGCGGCGAACGCTTTGCCGATTGGCCTTGTAACCTCAAAGGTAACAACGACTTACTCTCGCTAACCCAAGGCGATGCCATCTATCATATCCACTGCCAATACCTATTGGCCGGCGCGGATATCATTGAGACCAACAGCTTTAACTCCACCACAGTGGCGATGGCCGACTATGAAATGGAGAGCATCTCGCGCGAAATCAACTTGGTGTCGGCACAACTGGCGCGCAAAGCGGCCGACGATATCGCCGAGCAAACTGGCGTACCTAGATTTGTGGCTGGTGTTTTAGGCCCGACCAACCGCACCTGCTCGATAAGCCCTGACGTTAACGACCCGGGCTATCGCAATATCGACTTCGACACTTTAGTAGAGGCCTACAAAGAGTCTACTCAGGCGTTAATTGAAGGCGGCTCGGATATCATCATGGTGGAAACCATCTTTGATACTCTGAACGCCAAGGCTGCTCTGTTTGCGGTGGATAGCGTGTTTGAAGAGATGGGCGTGACCCTGCCTATCATGATCTCAGGCACCATTACCGATGCTTCTGGCCGTACCCTTACCGGCCAAACCACCGAAGCCTTTTACCACTCGCTGCGCCACGTCAAACCTTTAAGCTTTGGCCTTAACTGTGCCTTAGGCCCGCAAGAGCTGCGTCCTTATGTGCAGGAGCTCAGCAAAATTAGCGAGTGTGCGGTATCCGCGCACCCGAATGCGGGTCTGCCCAACGAATTCGGCGGTTACGACGAAACCCCAGAGCAAATGGCAGAAGTGATTGGCCCTTGGGCCGAAGCCGGTATGCTCAATATTGTTGGTGGCTGTTGCGGCACCACACCGGCACACATTACGGCTATCAAAGCGGCGGTGGAAGTTCACCCGCCGCGCCCACTGCCTAAGTTAGAAGTAGCGTGTCGCCTGTCAGGTCTTGAGCCCTTGACGATTAACTCCGAGTCGCTATTCGTTAACGTGGGTGAGCGCACTAACGTGACCGGCTCAGCGCGCTTTTTGCGCCTGATTAAAGAAGGCGACTACGAGACTGCACTGCAGGTGGCTCGCCAGCAGGTGGAGAACGGCGCCCAGATCATCGACATCAACATGGATGAGGGCATGCTCGATGCCAAAGCGGCCATGGTGCGCTTTTTGAACCTAATTGCCGCTGAGCCTGACATTGCCCGCGTGCCTATCATGCTCGATAGCTCCAAGTGGGATGTGATGGAAGCAGGCCTTAAGTGCATTCAAGGCAAGGGCGTGGTCAACTCCATCTCGCTAAAAGAAGGCGAAGAGATTTTCATTGCTCAAGCCAAGCTGATCCGCCGCTACGGCGCAGCGGCTATTGTGATGGCCTTTGACGAGCAAGGTCAGGCGGATACTGCTGAGCGCAAAATTGAGATTTGTGAGCGTGCCTACAAGGTGCTCACCGAGAAAGCCGGCTTCCCACCGGAAGACATTATCTTTGACCCCAATATTTTTGCGGTGGCCACAGGTATCGAGGAGCACGATAACTACGCGGTGGACTTCATCGATGCCACCCGTTTTATTAAGCAGAACCTGCCTCACGCCATGATCTCTGGCGGTGTATCCAACGTGTCCTTCAGTTTCCGCGGTAACAATCCGGTGCGCGAGGCGATTCACGCTGTGTTCTTGTACCACGCCATTCGCGAAGGCATGACCATGGGTATTGTGAATGCCGGTCAGCTAGAGATTTATGACGAGATTGAACCGACGCTCAAAGAGCTAGTGGAAGACGTGGTACTCAACCGTCACAGCGATGCCACCGAGCGCCTGCTGGAAAAAGCCCAGGACTACATAGGTGATGGCAAGCAAGCCAACAAGGGCGAAGACCTGGCCTGGCGCGATTTACCGGTTAACGAGCGTCTTAGCCACGCGCTAGTGAAAGGCATTACCGATTACATCGAAGAAGACACCGAAGCGGCGCGCCTGCAAGCCAATATTCCACTAGAGGTTATTGAAGGCCCGCTGATGGATGGCATGAACCACGTCGGCGATTTATTTGGCGCCGGTAAGATGTTCTTGCCGCAAGTAGTGAAGTCTGCCCGCGTGATGAAAAAGGCAGTGGCCTACTTAAACCCTTTCCTAGAAGCGGAAAAAGTAGCTTCTAAGAGCGCTGGTCGCGTACTCATGCTCACCGTAAAAGGCGATGTGCACGATATTGGCAAAAACATTGTTGGCGTGGTGTTGCAGTGTAACGGTTACGAGGTGGTAGACTTGGGCGTGATGGTCACCATCGAAAAGGTCATCGAAGCGGTAAAAGAGCACGACATAGACGTGATTGGCATGTCGGGACTGATTACCCCATCGCTGGATGAGATGGTGCACAACGTTAAGACCCTGCGCGAAGCGGGTATTGAACTGCCAGTGATTATTGGCGGTGCTACCACTTCTAAAATTCACACCGCAGTGAAAATTGACCCGCACTATCCAAGCGGCGCGATATACGTTACCGATGCCTCGCGCACGGTACCCGTGGTTGCGGCTTTGCTATCTGAGCGCCGTCAGGGCTTTGTGGAAGAGCGCCGCGCTGAGTACTTGGCCCTGCGCGAGAAACGCTTGGCCCAAGGTAAGCGCAAAAAGTTGGTGAGCATAGAGAAAGCGCGCGAGAACGCTGCGCAACTTGACTGGGACAACTACCAGGCGCCTGTGCCTAAACAGCTAGGTCATCAGGTCATCAAAGACTACCCGCTTAGCGATTTGATTGAGCGCATCGACTGGACGCCGTTTTTCCGCAGCTGGGAGCTGCACGGCCGCTATCCGGATATTTTGACCGACAAGGTTGTGGGCGAAGAAGCGCAGAAACTGTACAAGGACGGTCGCGCTATGCTTGAGCGCATCGTCGAAGAGAAGTGGCTCGAAGCCGCCGCTGTATTTGGCCTATATCCGGCCAACACGGTCAATCACGACGATATCGAAATATACGCCGATGAAAATCGCGATACACCGACCATGACTTTGCATCACTTGCGTCAGCAAATTGAGCGCGCCGGTAACCACAACTTTTGCCTAGCTGACTTTGTCGCACCGAAATCCAGCGGCTGCGCCGACTACATGGGTGCCTTTGCGGTCACCGCTGGCATCGGCATTGATTCCCACGTTGAAGCTTATGAAGCCGCCGGGGACGACTACAACGCCATTATGCTTAAAGCGCTGGCAGACCGTCTGGCCGAAGCCTTGGCAGAACGTCTACACGAGCGCATTCGCAAAGAGTTTTGGGGTTACGCAGCAGATGAGCAGTTAGACAATGAAGCTCTTATCCGCGAGAAGTACAAAGGCATTCGCCCAGCGCCGGGTTATCCGGCCTGTCCGGATCACACTGAGAAAGGCTTGTTGTGGGAGTTGTTAAAGCCCGATGAGCACATAGGTCTGAATATTACCGAGAACTACGCCATGTTCCCAACCGCGGCGGTATCCGGCTGGTATTTTGCCAACCCGAATTCGCGCTACTTTGGCATTACCAATATCGACAGGGATCAGGTGGAAGACTACGCCAAGCGCAAAGGCATGAGTGTCGCTGAGGCAGAGAAATGGCTGCGGCCTGTGCTGGATTACGACCCAGATTAATTGCCGCTAACCGCTGAAAAACTGACAAAAAAGCCTGCAATCCTAATCGATTGCAGGCTTTTTTGTTTACACGTCCGGTATGGTGGCCAAATCTGTGGCGAGTCGAATCTTTTGTTGCTCGAGATGGTCGCGCAGATTGGCAAACAGCTCTTGCACACTGGCCACCTCGGCGTGTTCGCGAAGCTCTTCATAGATATCGTGCAGTTGTTTGTCCAGCGCCATGGTCATTGATTCCACCAGCGCAGAATCCAGCGTATTCGACTGCTGAAACGCCATGATCGCCTCGGCCTTGCTCGGGTCTTCTGTATATTGAAAGAAGGTGTTCAACACGCCAATACTAGCCTGCGCCGAGTATTCTTTAATGGCGTTGGCCAACCGCAGCTGGTGTTCGCTTAGCAATTGAAACAACATGCCATCGCGTCCGTCTTCGCTGGAATCGTGCAGTTCTGAGTATTTTCGGCTTAGCGACAAGTGCAGATCCTGATGACGTTTCAGCACTTGATGAACTTGTTGGAAATTGGTCATATCGGGTCAGCGCGTTAGGGTTATTTGCTCTAACTATAGGCGGCCTTCACCAAATATGAGAAATAAAGCCGACGAAAATCGTCGGCCTTATGGGATAAAACAAAGGGCTTTCAGTTAGTTAATTTCGCTGAACCACTGGGAGCGGAACTCCTTCTCACAGTAGTGACATTTAAGTCTAAGCACATCGCCTGGCTTAACTTTAAAGTGAGTACTCACTGTAGCCTCGTGCGAGATGCAGTTGTGGTTAGGGCATGCCAACACACCTTCAATGGCATCTGGCAGTTCCACTCGAAACTTATCCACTACTTGGTAATCGCGAATCACATTAATAGTGGCGGTTTCGGCAAACAAGGCCAGCTGATTACTCTGCTCGCGAGTCAGCTCTATTCCTTCGAGTTTAATCAGGTCTTTGCTCGAACCGTCGTGAGTTTTTAGGTTCAGTCCAACCGTCACTCGATGTTGAGTGTTGGTCAGTTGGAAGAATTGCAAAATGCGAAAACCCATGCCCGCGGGAATGTGGTCGATTACCGTGCCCTGCTCAATGGCTTCAACTTGTAATTTGCGCGCACTCATAGTTCAAGCTCCTCTCGCAGCACCAGACTTAACAGAGCCTGGCGAGCGTACACTCCGTTTTCCGCTTGTTGGAAATAGTAAGCGTGTGGCGTGGCATCCACTTCGACGTCAATCTCGTCAACCCTTGGCAGTGGGTGTAGCACCTTGAGATTCGCTTTGGCGTCTTTGAGTGTGTCGTTAGTGATTACGTACTTTGACTTGAGGTACTGATACTCGGTTTCGTCAAAACGCTCGCGCTGCACTCGTGTGACATACAGAATATCCAACTCAGACACTATGCTGTCCAAATCGTCCACCAGAGTGAAGTTGACCGAGCGCTCGCTAAGCTCGCGCAAAATATAGTCTGGCATGGTCAAAGCTTCGGGCGCGACAAAATAGAACTGGCAGTCGAAATGCGCCATGGCTTGCGCCAAAGAGTGCACGGTGCGGCCGTATTTCAAATCGCCAACAAAGGCCAGTTTTAGCCCGTCCAGCGTCCCCTGGGTCTCAAAGATGGTGAACAAGTCCAGCAGAGTTTGTGTCGGGTGCTGGTTTGAGCCATCGCCGCCATTAATCACGGGGACTTTAGAGTACTCGCTAGCCAGGCGTGCCGCGCCTTCTTTAGGGTGACGCATGAAAAAGGCGTCGGAATAGCTGGAGATGACACTAACCGAATCGGCTAAGGTCTCGCCTTTTTGCCCCAAGCTGGTGTTGGCACCGTCAGCAAAACCAATCACGCTGCCGCCGAGGCGCTGCACCGCCGTCTCAAACGACAGACGAGTACGAGTCGAGGCCTCAAAGAAGCAACTAGCGACAACTTTTCCGGCGAGTAGATTGGGTTGGGGTTGTTGTTTGATGGATTGGGCTCGGGAGACGATCAGTTCCAGTTCTTGGCGACTGAGGTCCGAGATGGAGATAATATCCTTCTGGAATAAGGTATTAGTCATGAATTATCTCAATAGATTGTGTGGTCCAAACGGCCGAGCGACTTAAATTTAAGACACCCTTTAATTCGGGGAGCCAATATAGCATAAAACCAAAGCCAAGGGTGAGTTCGCCGTCAACAAAACTGACACTGACTAAAGCGAACAGATACAAAGACTTAATAAACTCGGTTGGCGCGGTATATTGCGGCACCGGCCACAGCGCAATTTCTCTCCACCCTCGCCTTACATATCGCCCCCTTTTTGTCAAATCGGTAAGCAACGTGCGAGCGAGGCTCGCTTTTCATACAATCGCTCTCCATTGTTCCACCACTGCCAAAGAGAGTTATGAGCCAGCCAGCAAAAGTTATTACGCGAAGCCCTGCCGACCGAGTACGTCATAGCGTTCTATTTGAAATAGGAATGCTGTTGTGTGCTGTGCCAATTGGCATGTTGGTGTTCAGTGCTAGCGCCTCGACTATCGGCGCCACCGCGATTGTGCTGTCTCTGATTGCCATGGTTTGGAACTATGTTTTTAACCTATTGTTCGACAAGGGCATGGTGGCCTTGTACTCGCACACCAATAAGACCGGTGCGATACGCATAGTTCACGCCGTGTTGTTCGAACTGGGTTTGTTGTTAGTGACAGTGCCGGTGATCGCTTGGGCGCTGCAAGTTAGCTTGTGGTACGCCTTTATTGCTGATATTGGTTTTGTGCTGTTCGCGCTGGTATACGCTTACAGCTTTAATTTGGGCTACGACAAATTGTTTCCCATTCCAAACGTCCAGCCGCAAGCTCAGCCACAAGAGCCAGCCTAAAACTCTATTCCATGAAAAACGGGACTCGCTTTTTATAAAAGAGAGTCCCGTTTTTTGTTTTAGAGGCGACCAAGCTTAAGGCGTGATGTCCTTGGCTGGCGTATTCACGTCAGGTAGCGGCTCGCCCTGCAGTACAGGCACAGGTGACTGATTGATTTGACCTTGCAGGTATTCAATCGCTTTGGCCAACTGAGCGTCGCTGCCGTTAAAGGTCGCCAGAGGTAAGTTGTCCACGTACACGTCTGGCTCAACCCCGTGGCCTTCCACAATCCAACGACCGTCAATGGCGTACTGAGTGAACTCGGCTACACGCGCCATGCCGCCATCGGTTAGGCGGTTGCGACCGCTCAACCACACGCCAGCACCAGCAGTGCGCTGTCCAATTAGCGGTGCCACGCCCAACGCCTTAATACCGGCAGAAAAGGTTTCACCGTCGGAATAGGTCAGCTGGTCGGTCAGCACTACCAAGTGACCTCGGTAGGCTTGCTGCATATTGGTGTAAGCTTTGTCGCCCGGGTTTTGCCAGAAAGCCCAGGCTTTGCGCATTAGCTTTTCAATCACCCAAGAGTCGATGTTGCCACCGCGGTTGCGACGTACATCAATGATCAAGCCTTGCTTGTCTAGGTTGGCGTAAAACTCACGCGCAAAAGAGGCAATATCGCTGGAAACCATAGAGTACAGATGCAAGTAACCGATGCGGCTATCCTGTGCATTCACCTTATCAACATTGCTATACACCCAGTCCTGATACTTAAGCTTGTTGTGCTGCCCAGCCGACACTGGAGTGACTATGGTGTCGATGGTGCGACTCGAGCGCTTAAGGGTCAGTTTGACTTGCTGCTTGGCTTGGTTGCGCAGCGCGGCTGTGAGTTCGCCAAGATCTTTCACCTTGCGACCGTTAACCGCCACAATCACGTCACCGTCTTGAGCATTAACTCCGGCAGCAGCCAGAGGACCCGACATTTCAGGCACCTCAGGGTCGGTGCGATAAATGCGCTCGATGCGAACCCCTTGGCTGGCGTTGGCTAAGCGAGCACCCAACAACGCACTTTTGGCTGGGTTGGCTAGCTTGTCAAAATCACCTCCGCGCACTTGCGAGTGCAGAGCATTGAGCTCGCCCATCATCTGCGCGAACAAATCATTGAGCTCGTGACGGTCGGTCAAACGCTCCAGCAAAGGCTGATACTTGGTTTTGGTGGCTGCCCAATCCAGGCCGCGCATGGTCGGGTCGAATAGCGAATCTCTGTGCTGGATCCAAGCGTCGTGGAACATGGCATTCCACTCTTGCTTTGGCTCAAGCATCATCTGCCAAGGTTTGGTATCTAGTTGCGCTTGGCTTAAGTCATCTGGCGCCTTTTCACCGGCAGCTGCAATGAATAGCTTCTCGCCGCCGTTGGAGTGACTGCGCCAGAAGATCTGCTCAGCATCGTTAGACACTTCAAAGCTTCGAGCATCTTTGGCAAAAGTCGCTACGGCTGGCTTTTGCGCGTCGTACTTGAGGTAGGCAATCTCAGGTGCCTGCGCTGGGTTCAGCCCGCGCTTGAGCATATACAAACCGTCTTTGCCCGCTTGCAACTGACTGTAGTTACCTGCGGCTACCGGTACTGGCCACAAACGTTGCTTGATGCCATCCCAATCCAAATCATACTCAGCGTCGTCTTCCGGAGTTTTCAACAGCTCGTTTGGCTTTTGAAATGGATACGGCGCGTCTTTGGTCAAGCCAAATGCATAGATTTGAGTGCGGTTGTCAAACACAGGTCCCATGTTGCGATCGCCCCATGGGCTGCCAGGCGTGGCCACAAAGGTGCGGTTAGACAACAAGTACAGCCAGTGACCGTCTTGCGAGAAGGTCGGCGCAAACGACTCATACTTTTGCGAGGTCAGCACCTGAGTTTCGTTCTCTTCCACATCGTATAAAGCCACTGCCGGGCGGTCTTCGCCTTTCATGGTGCGGGTGTAGGCCAAAAAGCGGCTATCGCTCGACCAGCTCAAGTCTTGCAGCGGTGAATTGCCATTGGCATTTTCTAGAATTTTGCGGTTCTTAAAGTTTTTGGTATCCATCAAAAACAGGTTGCCCGCTTTGTCGTCGTGAGCCAGGTAGCGACCGTCTGGCGACAAGCTCAGATTCCAACGGAAGGTATTGGCATCTTTGGTCAACTGTCTGGCCTGCTCGCTGCCATCGGCGGCGTAGCGCCAAATCTCGTTCTCGCCAGCGGCATCGTTAATCACGTAGACGTAGCGACCGTCTGGGCTTACCTGAGTGTTGCGGCTGCGGCTATTGGCTGGCGTGGCCAGCTCCACTAATCGCGACTTGTCTTGTTTCACCAGCGCTACCTTGCCGCGACTAGTGACTGCAACGGATTTGCCATCACCGCTTAAGCTGAAGAGGGAGGCGTACTTCATTGGTTTTTCAACCCAGCGCTGCTGGCGCTCGCCAAAGTCAGAGGCCAGTTCAATGGCTACCGGCGCAGACTTGCTGTTAGCCAAATCCAACAGGTGAATGTCGGCACCCAATTGGAACACTATCTTGTTGTTGTCCAGTTGTGGCGCGCGTACCTGCCAGTCTTCAAAGTCAGTGTGCTGGGTCAGGTCGGTACCCTCGATGCTCATCGACCAGATGTTGGCGCTGCCAGAGGCATCCGATAGGAAGTAGATGCGGTCTTGATGCAGCATAGGGTGTGACAAGCTGCCTTGATGTTGTGGCAGTAATTGCACTGCTTCTTGGTCGGTGCCGATTTGATAGCGCCACAGTTGTCCCATGGCACCACCGCGATACAGCTTGGCGTTATCGCCCGTGGTTTGCAGGCCAAAGCGAGTGAACACTAGATAGCGGCCATCGGCGCTAATGCTGCCCTGATTGGCATCCGCCAATGGCAAATCTTGGGTGACCTTGGTTTGTGGGTCGACGCGACGCAATACCCAGTAATTACTTGGTCCGTTGGCGTTATCTGTGGAGTAAAGCAGTTGGCCTTGGGCATCAAAGCCTTGCAGACGCACACGGCTAGATTCAAAAGTTAAGCGCTCCGGCACGCCGCCGCTTAGTGGCATGCGATACACCTCACTGGCACCTTCGTAGTTGGCCACATAGGCCACCCACTCACCGTCTGGCGAGATGTGCGCTTGGCGCTCTTCGGCGGGATGAGTGGTCAATCGCTGGCTCATTTGCGAACCCAACTGAGTTTTCCACAAGTCACCTTCAGCGGTGAATACCAGAGTGTCCTGGTGCAAACTTGGGAAGCGATAATAGCCTTGGGCCGCGCTTGCGCTCGCGCTAAGCGCCATGGTTGCCGCTGCAACCACGCCGGCCAAAATTCGAACTTTGTGTGCCATGCCAATTCCTATGCTTGGGAGGTTTCGAGACGGATGCGATGCACGCCGCCCTTATTTTGATTATTTGGCAGTTAAAGTAGCAAAGGCGATATTAAATTCCTATGCCTTTTAGCCCGAACAATCACACCTATGACCACCACTAAAGCTAGTGTCCAAGCCACATCAGCCTTTCCAATACACACAGTCATCTCATTGTTTTTGTAATGAAATATCTCCATCGAAGGAAATTGATGGAGTCAGGTTATGGTTAAACTAAATCCACTGGCGGAAATTGGCGCGATAAGCGAGTTCTGGCGCGGCTATCAAGCATCGCAACAAAAAAGTGAGTTTGTGATTGCCTCGATAAAGGTGCCGCTAAACGCACTAAGCTCTAGCTATGACGAGATAATGAGCACAGTGAGTATGCTTAACGACTGCATATGCGGTGTGGATGTGGCGCGTTCGGACGCGCAACAAGCGACTTTAGTGGTGGTGGCCGATCCTGTCCAAAACCAGCATCAATGGGCCCAGCTCAAGCAACGCACCCAAGCCGCAATCGACTGGATTTAAGCGAACTTGCTCATAAATCCAGCAAAGAGCTGCTGAAAAGCTTGTAATTCAACGCCGCACAGGTTGAGATGACTCTCAAAAAATAAGGAGTCTATCTATGCCTGCTGGCACCATTACCTCAATTCTACTCGCCTCTGCTGTTACTCACAGCGCCCCTTTGATGAACGCGCAAGCGCAACAAGAGTTCTACAACAACTTGCTGCCCCTGTGTGGTAAAGCCTTTGAAGGCAAGGTGATCAACCCTACCGCTCAAGACGAGAGTTTCTCGAGCAAGCGTCTGGTAATGCACGTGCGCAACTGTGCTGACGGCCAAATTCAAATTCCATTTCACGTTGGCGACAACGCTTCACGCACCTGGATCTTAACTTGGACCGGCTCTGGCATTAGCCTGAAGCACGACCACAGACTGCCAAGCGGCGAAGATGACCCTGTGACCATGTACGGCGGCCACACTCAAGCGGCGGGCTTTGCCCACCATCAGTCGTTCCCGGTTGACCCCTTCTCGCAAGAACTGTTCATCAAGAGCAAAATTCCTGCTTCCACTGGCAACACCTGGCACATGAGTGTTTATCCGGACCGCTTCACCTATGCCTTAACTCGCGAAGGGCGTAACTTTGAAGTTCAGTTTGATTTGACCAAACCAGTTGAGTTACCAGTAACTCCGTGGGGTTACAAAGACTAAAGTGCCAGCCTTTGTTTGACTGATAACTTTGGTGACAACCTTATGCTGTGCTAGCTTAACAAGCAGGTATTTTTGAGCTTGGAACCCAATATGAAAACCCAAATTCTGATCGCCTCGCTGCTGCTAGCCACAGCCGGCTGCCAAGATGAACCGGCGGCAAAGCCTCAGCCCCAACCCGAGCCTGAGCCAAGGCCACAAGTTAGCCAATTAAAAAGCGAACCGGTGGAGAAAGTGATGCAGCAAGCTCACGAAAAACAGGCTCAGATGAGCGGTACGGTCAAATACATCGCTCTTGAAGGTGGCTTCTTTGGAATAATTGGCGCCGACGGCCAGCAACTACTGCCAAGCAACCTGCCACAAGAGATGCAGAAAAACGGCCTAGTCATCAGCTTTGGCATGCGCCCAGACAATGAAACCATGGGCATACAGCAATGGGGCACTCGAGTGGTGTTATCGAACCCGAAAGTCGTCGACGACCGCGGTGTTAGCGACCCAAGCCACTAACCGTTCACATTAGTGTTTTGTGAACTAGCTCTGCGTTCAAGGCATGCCGCTATGGCATGCTTTGCTTACTTTTAACTGCTGCGAATTCTCTCGATGTCCGAACCCTTATATTGGTTTCAACGCCTGACTAAAACCGCGCTGCGCGCCTTACATATATTGGGAATATGCGGCGTTGGCGGTGGCGTGCTGTTCAATCTGGAGAGCAGTGTGTTTCAGGACTATTGGCTGATGACGATAGCGACTGGAAGCATATTAATGGGCTGGGAAGTGCTGCGCTCACCCGTGTGGCTGGCACAACTAAAAGGCGTTCTCACTCTAGTCAAATTGGGGCTGTTGGCGCTGTTCCTACCCTTTCCCGAGTATCAGGGCGAACTATTCATCGCGATTTTGCTATTGAGCGTGTTGGTCACTCATGGGCCATCGGGACTGCGTCACTTCTCTATCGTACACATGCGCAAAATCTCCTCCAAAGGGGAAATCAAAGGCTAACCTTGCCAACTGGATTAGGCTGCCCTAAGTTAAGGGTTATCCAGGCTAAACTAAGGCGGCCAAGTTGTTTCCCTACCCAGAGCATTATCGAATCGCGTTAGCACCACTTCTCACGGGTTTAATGGTGGTGTGGGCACTCTTGCTGGACTGGCTGATGCCGGCGGCGCATCCTTTGGCGCTGTACCCCTTGTTGGCTTTCTTTCCCTTGGTGTCGCTGCTGCATATCTACCTGATGTTTGACGGACGCGCGCTCAAGCGTCTCGATGCGCTCTTCTACGCGCTAGTCCACATACCGCTGAGCTTTGTGGTGTGGACCTTTTGCATCAGTTTGGTGATGGGCAAAGCAATCGGCTAACATCCCTCGCCCAGACCACCAGATCACACCCAAACAACACATTGATAACACACTGTCACACAGCCAATTCGGCCTGTGTTGGCAATAATGAACCCATGAATTAAGCCCAGCTTAGTTTCATGCATCTCTCCTTGTATATTGTTTTTGCCTCGGTTTTTACCGAGGTTTTTTTTGCTTAAAAATCAGCAACACACAAACGACACACAAGAGTACACAGCCAAAATAAGGCTCATCTAACATACTGTAATCACGCGTTAAGCAAAGCGCTTAACCAACCGAATTCTCCTTGCTAAGTTGTAAGCTTCGCCCCAGACCATTGTCTGGGGCTTTTTTTTGGTTGTGTACCTTTAGTTGTGAACACAGGACACACAAACTCACACAAGTGTCACACAGAGTAATTTAGCGAACAGTGCGATAGTTAACTCACGCGTTAGGCAAAGCGCCTAACCAACCGAATTCTCCTTGCTAAGTTGTAAGCTTCGCCCCAGACCATTGTCTGGGGCTTTTTTTATTCCAAAAAAAATCGCCACACAAGGCGACGATTTTCTAAGGGTTAGATATCAGCTTAGGCTGGCTGGTCACTCAGGTTTAAGCTGCGTTGTTTCAGTAACCACTTCCCGTAGAAGTAGAAGCCAACTGCCGAACACAGACCGACACAGCCCATGATCTGCCATACCAGACCAATGTTGAACATCTCGGCCATCTGCGCGGTCAGTTCCCACTTCTCGATGCCGGTAACTTCTACCAGAGCGTTAAAGTGCTCACCGTTAGCTACCGCGTCGATTTGACCTTGAGTCCAGCCATGGTCATCTGCCAGCAGTTGCTTAGACAGCGTTTCTTTCGAGGCCCACTTGTCGTACATCAGCGGCGCGGTGGCACTTTCTAGTACCATACCAATACCCACAGAGAACTCTTTAAAGCCAAGGTACATGGCTTTCTTGTCCGAAGGCGCGACGTTGGCAATGAACTCTTTGGCTTTCGGGCTGGCTAGCATCTCACCGGTAGAGAACATGGCAATCGCCAGCGCCATAAACCAGGCGTAGTGGAAGTCGGCAATGACGAACATGGCGCCACTACACAACAAACAACCGGCCACAATGGCATCCATGGTGCGGAACTTAGCCGCTACACCCGCGACGATGAAACAGGTCAGCATGATAAGGCCAGCGTTGATGTTCATTAGGCCTTCTGGCATCACTTTAGTACCGGCGAAGTCTAGCCCCAAAATGCCAATCCAAAAGCCAGAATCAGTACCACCTGAGCCAAACAGAGTGGTCACAATGACGCTAGTGTCTACCCAGTCGCGGATGTGTACTGGCAGAACGTCAAACAGCGAGAAGAACATGTACCAGAACATGGCAAAGATACCAGTGTACAGCAGCATGATCGGACGGAAGAACTCGTTGAGTGACTCTTTTAGCAGGGACTGATGAGCTTCGGCATTAGCTTTGCGAGCCAAACGCGCTTCTTTACCTGGCTCTTTGTAGGCCAATAACAGCAAGAAGTTTAGCGAGATGATAACCGCACAGGCGTAGAACACGTTGTCCCAAGACAGCTGTCGCAATTGCGCTGCTACCAAAGGCCCTGCCCAACCACCAATGTTTACTGTCTGGTAGAAAATACCCCAGCCCATGGAGGAGTTTTGCGGCGTGGTAGTATTGGCCAGCGTCCCTTGAATTCCGGGTTTAAAGATACCCGTACCCAAAGCCAGAATCACGGCACCTGCTAGGAAGCCCTCAAAGAAGGGGAACCAAGCCATTACCAGATAACCGGCAATCTTGACGATTGTCGATAGCGCGATAGTTTCTTTGTAACCCAAACGGTCGGCCAGGCCGCCGATGAGTACAGGGGTAAAGCTTTGTACCGCAGCCCATGCGGTCAAAATAATACCGAAGTCGGTCATGGTAATACCAAGACCACCATTGGCTGCCGAGTCAGTGGCGTACAAACCCGCGGTCGATTTGACCCCGTAGTATGCCAATCGCTCGACCATCTCCATGCCACCGATTATCCAAAATACGTATCCGAGACTCGCAATCGAGGCCCAAAAGCCAAGTTGCTTGCCATCAATTTGTTGACTGGGAGACATTCACACCCCTTTTAGTTCTTATAAGTATTGGTACTGCCCTGCGAGTCGATGCTCACTTGAGGGTCAGTCAGGTTAAACTAAAGTTCTGAGTGAATAAACCCGACCACTTCTAAAAATGCTTGCTCGGGTCGCATTTCGCCATTAAGGTGTGCGCCAACTAACCCCACAAGCCTCGGAGCATCAATGCCTGATTTTGTCTACCAACCGCCAAAGACCCCGCATTTGGACGTGCTGCATCAAGACAAAGACATCATAGTGCTCAACAAGCCTTCCGGTTTGTTGTCGGTGCCAGGGCGGGATCCGGCCCACTACGACTCGATTTACGCGCGAGTGCTCGAAGAGCATCCCAATGCGCAAATTGTGCATCGTTTGGACATGGCCACCTCTGGAGTGATTGTGGTGGCACTGCGCCGAAATGCCGAGCGCGAGTTAAAGCGTCAGTTTCGAGACCGTGAGACTAGCAAGACCTATCACGCACGAGTGTGGGGACACTTAGAGCAGAAGCAAGGCAGTGTGGACTTGCCATTGATTTGCGACTGGCCCAATCGCCCGAAACAGATGGTGTGTTATGAGAATGGCAAGCCGTCGCTGACCCACTACAAGGTGTTGCGGGAAGATAAGCAGTCGAGCTTGGTTGAACTGACGCCCATAACTGGCCGTAGCCACCAGTTGCGAGTGCACATGATGGCATTGGGACATCCGATTCTTGGGGATAACTTTTACGCGGAAGCCCAAGCCAAGGCCCTATCGCCGCGACTGTTACTGCACGCCAGCTCGCTGACCATTGCCCACCCATATAGCGAGCAAGAGCTGACCTTTGCTTGTGAGGCCAGCTTCTTAGAACCTGAAGGCGAGCAATAAGCTAGAGCTTGTAATAGTTGGTCATCAACTTGTAAAGCTCAGTACCTTGGTGCACCGCGGCTGATGCAAAGTGCAGCACAGGAATCGCATCTTGAGGTAGGTTCAAAGTCTCGACCACCTGCCCTTGGCCGATTTGCTCAAGCTTTAACAAGCGAGCCAGTGGCTCACCGGCTTTTAGCGGCTCACCTAATGGAGCCAAATACTCCACCATGGCGCCACCTGGCGCGTGCAACTTGCGATAGTCTTTTAACAAGCAAGCGTATCTGTCCATTTTCGCCGGTGCTGGCGCATCGGCGATCACGCCGTTGTTGCCCAAAAAGCTAGTGATGCCGATGGCGTCCTGATCCGCGGCCTCAATGTCGATGAGCTCCTGACTGCCAAGTTCGAGGGTGTAGGCCTGAACCGCCATCGCCTGATTGTGGCCACGCTTGGCCAGCGCTTGTTGCAATTGCCACCAAGGATGAAAACAGGCTTCATCGAGCGCACCAGCAAACTCATTGGGCATGAGCAAGACGCAAGGAATGTTTAAGTGGCTGGCCTGGGCTTTGAGGATCTCAGGGCAATACAGGTGGCGACAAGACTTGGGCCCTGTGTGCAAGTCCAGCACAATATCGTGCTCATGGGCCAAGGCTTGCAAGCGGTAACAAAGATGCTGACCAGTACTCACTCCCCAAGGGTTTACTAAGCGTGTCTCGCACTGCTCGACCAAGTGAGCGCGAAAGGCGTGAGTGAGCGCATCGCCGCTGAGCTCAGGGTTGGCGTCCAGCCAAGCCTCTACATCAATGTGATCACCCAGATATTGGCGATTCCAGTTAACCCCGGTAACCGGGTCGAATCGGCCCAAAGTAAACTCACCGCTTTTCTGGTTAATACCCATCGGGTTGGACAATGGTACCAAAGTGACTTCGCCGTATACTTCTAGAGTTTTAAGGCGCTCAAGTAGCGCCAACAATACGGCGTTACCCTGCACTTCGGCACCGTGCAAATTGGCTTGAATGTAGACCTTGGGACCAGGGCGGCCCTGATTGTATCGATACACAGGCACGTCTAGTGCTTGCCCGGTGGCTAATTGCCCAACGGTGATCGATTCTTTATTTAGCATGAGTGTCCTTTGCCCTTGGTCTTACTCAAACAACGCGCGGTGCAAACGCTGCACCACAGCCTCGACATCGTTTTGCTCAACCAAGAAGCAGATGTTGTGCGGGCTTGCCCCTTGGCAAATCAAACGCACGTTAAATTCACTAATCAATTCAAAAACTTTAGCGCAAACACCGGGAGTCGAGGCAATGCGATTGCCGATAATGCCGATAAGCGCCAAATCCTGCTCGACGCTCACCTCGCACAAGGGCGATAGGTCTTTAAGAAGCTGGGGCTGAACCAAGGCCTTGCCAGAAGAATCAGAGCCGGTTTGGTCAAGAGTCAGCGCCACCGACACTTCGGAGGTGGTTATCAAATCAACACTAATGTGGTGTTTGGCTAGTACTGCAAACAACTCAGCCAGGAAACCCTGAGCGTGTAGCATGTTAAGGCTATGACAGGTCAGTAGGGTTTGCTCTTTGCGTACCGCTAAAGCGCGGAAAGTGGGCTCGGTTTGGACCCGGTCGCGGATCCAGGTACCACCGCTTTGCGGGTCGCGACTGCTACCAACAAACACGTCAATGCCCGCACGGACCGCAGGTACGATAGTCGCCGGGTGCAGAACTTTGGCGCCAAAGGTGGCCATTTCCGCCGCTTCATTAAAGGTAATTTCGCGAATAACACCGGCGTTGGCGACCATGCGTGGGTCGGTGGTATAGATACCGGCGACATCAGTCCAGATTTGCAGGTTGTCCGCATTCAGCGCTTCGGCAAATATCGCCGCGCTAAAATCGCTACCGCCACGACCTAGCGTGGTGGTTTGGCCCTTGTCATCGGCTCCTACAAACCCTTGGGTCACCTGAATCGCTTGAGCCAGACGTGGCGCTAAGTGTTCATTTGCCAATAGCTGGACTTGCTCGTGCTGCACTTGGGCGCGACCAAAGTGACTGTCGGTGCGAATCACGGTTTTGGCATCAAAGCACTCAGCCACGCCGCCGTTTTGATTCAAGACTTCAGTAAAAAGCAGCGATGAGCAGGCTTCGCCTAGAGAAAGCAGACGCTCGCGACGCTCGGGGAGATTTTGCTGAGCTTGGGCTTCGGCCAACTCGCCAATTTCGGATAAATAGGCATCGAGCTGACTAGCCAAGGCTTGTGGACGCCCTAACTGATTAAAAATCCCAGATTGAATCTCACTGATTTGGCTGAGGTAGTTTTGACGAAGTTGTGGCTCACCCACGCCGTTCGACAAACTGACAAGCAGATTGGTGACCCCAGCAGAGGCACTGACTACCACCACTCGAATGTTGTTGTCCGCCAATACAATGTCGGCGCAGCGACGCATAGCATCGATGTTTGCGACCGAGGTACCACCAAACTTGGCTACAGAACAATTCATTAATGCACTCCGTGGATCGTGAAGTGCACAGCAAGGGATGAAGGATCCCCAGCAGAAGCACCCCACTTTATTGTTATTAAATAAAGTGACAGTTGTGGAGTTTCACCCCCCGGCAACCGATGACAATCGCGGCCATTCGCGCTTGTCACCTCGGCGTAGTCCTCCCTGATAGCGTGTCTTCGGATATGGCCCTCGACGCTACTGCCTAGGCTACGCACCTCTTCTGAAATACGAGTTAGCGTTAGTAAACTGATTCGTCGGCGCTTCGTCAAGGGCATAGCTTCAATATCAAGAAAGTCTCATTCGAAATCGCGAAACAAGGGGTATAAAAAAGCGGCACAATCCTTCAAAACACATGATTAACTTACTGTTTTTTAACACTGTAGCGGTTCAGCTGAGCCGGCCTTTTAGACCCGAACAAACCAGCGGACAACTCAATCCCAGCAACAGCTTGATTAAATTTTCAGCAATTCGCTAACAGTTGGCTACTTACGCCAACTGGCGTCTCGGATTGGTCAGTAAGTATGACGCTTGGGAACTTTCGACCTAAACCTGTCTCCAATGCCTCAGGCAAACTCAAATATCCCTGCTAAGCTCTTGATTACTCAACAGCCTTAGCTATCGCTTTATTACCACAATCTAAACCGCTTATTCTTTAAGCAAGATTGTGAGCTGTATCAAAGCCCGTCGTTTTGATACCACAAACAGTTTGTTAACAAACCGCTAAAAGGGTAGACTGCGCGCCGGGAATTGCCTGAGTTTCGGGCGCAACGCATTGATGCGTAAAGACTAACCCGTTAGAGAAGTGTTTCGAGTTTTCCACCGATGCGAATCAGGTTAGTCAAAAGAAAATGAACACATTCACGTTACAAAAAAACACCAGCCTTTCAGCTTTGTTCAGCTATTGTTAAAGGTAGTTAGTGTATAAGAGAGGCATTCGATTCTTTGGTTTGCATTCTAAACCAACGAGTTAGCTTGTTTTTTTTGAAATTTAGGTAGAAAGCATGCAAAACCCACACATTTTGATTGTTGAAGATGAAGCGGTAACCCGAAAGACCCTTCGCAGTATTTTCGAAGCTGAAGGCTATCAAGTCACCGAAGCCAATGACGGTGACGAAATGCACCGCGCTTTGTCTGAGAGCAAAGTCAATTTAGTGGTAATGGACATTAATTTGCCCGGTAAGAATGGCCTGTTGCTGGCGCGCGAACTGCGCGAAACCACCAACTTGGGTCTGATTTTCCTAACCGGCCGCGATAACGAAGTGGACAAGATCCTAGGTTTGGAAATTGGAGCTGACGATTACATTACCAAGCCGTTTAACCCACGTGAGCTGACCATTCGCGCTCGCAACTTGCTGACTCGCGTTAGCACTTCTGCAGCGGACAGCAGCGACAAGAGCGCTATCGAGTTCTATCGCTTCAATGGTTGGACTTTGGAAATCAACAGCCGCTCACTATTGAGCCCAACCGGTGAGACCTTCAAACTGCCTCGCTCTGAGTTCCGTGCCATGCTGCACTTCGTTGAGAACCCAGGCAAGATTTTGGGCCGTGCCGACTTGTTGATGAAGATGACTGGCCGCGAGCTTAAGTCTCACGACCGCACCGTTGACGTTACCATTCGCCGTATCCGTAAGCACTTTGAAAGTGTGCCAGATACGCCAGAAATCATCGCCACCATTCACGGTGAAGGCTACCGCTTCTGCGGTCAGCTTGATGAAGAGTAAAACGCTCTCACTAAAAAACCGGCTGAATAGCCGGTTTTTTTGTATCTGAAACAAACTGATTAGCCAGCAAGCGAGGCAGCCATCGCCACCCCGCGAGTCTTATTAACCCGAGAACACAGCCACAAACTGTGCACCGATAATCACCACACCACTTAGCAGCACAGCAATCAAGGCCGGCATACCGCCGCTAACCTGATAGCCTTCCATGCCCGCAGCGCGTTGCTTAATCGCTTCCATGACCGGCAGTACCAACACCATGAACACCAATGGGATTGCAGCAAAGCCAAGCAGAGCGACAAAGCCTTCTGGGTAGTAGATAGCCAGGAGTACAGGCGGAATATAAGTAATTAATGCAGTGCGAGCACGACCGCCTAGGGTTGGCTTGGCGCGCGTCAGTTCGCTCAAAAAGTCGAACAAGCTCAGGGTCACGCCTAAGAAAGAAGTAATCAGCGCCAAATCAGCAAACACAAAGACTAGGTTACCAATCCAGGTAGAGCTAGAGGCTTGTTGCATGGCTTGAATCATTTCAGCCACACCGCCTTCAAAGCTAGCTAGGTTGTCGATCCCCACGGTACCAAAGCTCACAATCAACCAGAAGGTATAACAGGCCAGTGGAATGGTCGAACCGATCAGCAGTACTTTGCGCAATGGCTTGGCTTCGCCCTGCAGGTAACCCACCAGACTGGCGATACACACGTGAAAGCCAAAAGAGGTAAATACAACAGGAATGGCTTGCATCCAGCCTAGGCCTTGGTCGCCTTCGACTAGTGAGCGCGACAGACTACCGACAGCCACATCGTCCACCAGCGCGAACAGCACCACCACCAAAATGGCCATCATTACCGAGAAAGCCAGACGCGAGAACTTATCTACCCAAGCCACACCGATTGCAGCGACAGCACCTAACACCAGAGTAAATAGCAGAACCGCCATTTCGTTGTTCAGAGCAACCCCAAACAAGCCCTCGGCACGGGCCACCAGCAGCGATGCACCGCCGGTCAAGTAAGCGGCGGTAATCGAATACAAGAGGCCAAGCATAGACACACCCATGACCACTTGGCCCGGCTTGCCTAAAAACTTACCAGCGATGGCGTGCAGGTTGTCACCCACGCCTGAACGCAAGTTAACTTCGAGCATGAGCAAGCCGGTATAGGCCGACAGTAGCCAAATAGCCACCATCAAAATCATGGCTTGGGTAAATCCGAGGGCAGCAGTCGCTAGTGGCAGCGCCAGCATACCCGCGCCAATCGCGGTTCCAGCAACAATGGCAATGGAGCCTAAGGCTTTAAAATTCAAATCTTGTTCCTTAATCAGGAATACTCGAACTTGTTAGCAACCCGGAAACGGTTATCAGGTTAAAATTCGAGCGTTGATGAAAAAATGAGTGGTTCAAAGCACATTAGCAAAGGCTTTTTTGCCAATCAAGGGCCGCTAACTTTGCGCGGGCAAAGCGTTTCTTTTCAGTGAGTGGCAGGTAAACAAAGCTGCAAAAACATTAATATAAAGCTAAATGAACAAAACGTGACCAGCGGACTTCTTTGGTTAAAAATTTCCTGCTAAAGTGTTGACGGTATTGGGGTAATGAGAAAAATAAAAGATGCAACCCGAAGTCAATCAAGTCACAGTTTTCTATTATGACAGCGATGAGCTGCTCACCTTAAAGACCGCGCTACTTAGCGACTTAAACGTCAGTAACGATCGCGTGATCCTTCCGCAAGGTTTTCGCCATGACAAAATCATCGTGGCCGTGTGCGAGGGTGAAGTGAAGGTGCTGAACGCACTGGGCGATAGGGTCGACCAAGAACCGGCCAGACTGCAATTCGCCTAACCTCAAATTTTAGGTAAAAAAAAGCTACTTCCTAATTGGGTGGAAGTAGCTGTGTTGAGTGTGACGTCCATTTCTATTGGAACAAAAGACTGTGCGTTGACGCTTGCCAACGCTTGAGACAAATAATATCCCTTCAGCCCTTTTTGGTATGTTCCTTTTGTGCCTTGGAATGTGTGCAGCCCGTTTCGACCTAGTTAAGCTGGCTTGAGGCCAAGTTTTTCTAGAATCCACATCATTGGGCACCAGCCGCTAAAGGCCGACTGAATTTGATTGAGCGCCACGAATACGCTTAACCATACCCAGATTGGGTCTACCCAAATAGTTAGCGCCAATGACAGCAATAACACGCTGCCTGCGACCAATCGTAATCCTTCGTTTACTGTCATGATTTGCTCCTCGCGATTTAACAATACACTTGATGCAAAGCTTCCAGTAACTGCTCCAACTCTTTGTCGACCACCGAGAAATACTTGTAGCTACCGTCGCTGCGCGCCTGAATCAGCCCTTGTAAGCTCATCGCCTTTAAAAACTGAGACACTTGCGATTGCGAAAGACCGGTTAAGCCTTCTAGCTGGCTAACGCTTTGCTCTCCTTGAGCCAGGTGACACAGAATCAACAGACGCTTAGGGTGCGACAGGACTTTCATCACTTGCGCTACCTTTTCACACTGTTGCCCCATTGCCTCTAGGCTCATATTGGCTTTAGCCGTCATAGTTTCCTCGTTACTCGTCAAACTCGATTGCGAGAGTGTACCGGATTGTGTTTGCATTATCATATTACAATATTATAATGCCGATATGTCAACTCATGAATTCGAGTCGTTTTATGTCTAACCCGATCGATACTATGGTCAAAGCCAGTTTGCAAAGTCGCCTACCCCTGTGGATTTTGGTGACAGCACTGGTGATGGGTGTGCTGGCGCTGCAGCTCACCCCAAGGGAAGAAGAGCCGCAAATTCGAGTCCCGATGATCGATGTGCAAGTGCTTGCCCCTGGCCTATCCGCCCAGCAGGTGGAAAAACAAGTCAGTATTCCACTGGAAAAACTGCTGAATCAAATTAAAGGTGTAGAACACATCTACTCCCAAAGCTCCGCGGGCATGGCCATGGTGACCTTGCGCTTTGAAGTCGGCCAACCCCGCGAGCAATCGCTACTGGACACTTATAACAAGCTGCACTCCAACCTAGACCGAATACCTGCGGTAGTTAGCGACTGGCAGCTAAAGCCGATGGAAGTGGACGATGTACCTGTAGTGGCACTAGGCCTTTGGAGCGAAAACCCACAGCAGGTGGATGCTTACCAGCTAGGGCGTTTAGCCCAAGAAGTGGCCATTCAACTGCAGGCGATTGCCGATACTAGCGAAGTGAAACTGGTTGGCGCTTTAAAGCGTCAATTGCGAGTGGAGCTTGACCCAAGCGCGATGGCCGCACGCCAGGTGTCCACCGAGGAAGTGATTAACGCGGTGCGTCAGAGCCACGCCCGCCAATACGCCGGTGAGCTCACCGTTGCCAACCAACAAATTCGCTTAGAGAGCGGTGATTGGGCGCGCACCAAAGCCGAGCTAGAAGCTCTGCCTGTCGCCGTGGTAAACGGCGCGCAGGTGCCATTAGGGGATATCGCCACCTTGGTGGACGGCGCTGAGCAAGCCCAACAGTATCAGTGGCTGCAGTTTGCCAATAACAGTTCTAAATCTTCCGACCACAGTGGTCAGTATCCTATGGTGACCTTGTCGGTGGCCAAACAACCCGGCGCCAATGCGGTCACCATTGCCAATCAAGTCCACCAGCTAATGGCACAGCTGGAAAGCGAGTGGCTGCCAGACGGAGTGAAGGTTGAGGTCCTGCGCGACTACGGCCAGACCGCCAACGAGAAGGTCAACAATTTAACCGGCTCGCTGGCCTTTGCTGTGGTGACCGTGGTGATTTTCATTGGCCTATTTTTGGGCTGGCGCGCCGCAATTGTCGTGGGCTTAGCTGTACCTATCTGTTACGGCATAACTTTGGGTTTGGACTTAGCCTTTGGCTATACCATTAACCGAGTCACTCTGTTTGCGCTGATCTTGTCGCTGGGTTTATTGGTGGACGATCCGATCACCGGTGTGGACAACATTGAGCGTCACCTTCAGCTTGAGCGCAGCTCGAGCAAGTCCGCCGAAGAGGTCAGCGATGGCATTACTCAAGCCATGTCGGAAATTCGCCCGGCGCTGTTGATGTCGACCCTGACGATTGTACTGGCGTTTGTGCCCTTGGCCTTTATCACGGGCATGATGGGCCCCTACATGGCGCCGATGGCGTTTAACGTACCAGTTAGTGTGACCGTGTCTACTTTGGTTGCCTTGTTAGTTACCCCTTGGTTGGCCAAGGCCTGGTTAAAACCCAAGCCTCAAGCGCAACAGTCCGTTGAAGTTAAGCCTAGCCTTTACTCTCGTGTGCTTACCCCTCTGTTAGAGTCGCGCAAAGCCGCCAAGCTGAGCTTGTGGTTGGTACTGGGCTTGTTTGCTTTGGCGGTTGCTCTACCGGCGATGCGCTTGGTTCCGCTAAAACTACTGCCCTTTGACAACAAGAACGAAGTGCAGGTGATCATCGACATGCCGCCTTCTGCGAGCTTACAGGCGACCGCGGCCAAGACTCAGGCGGTGGCCAATGCAGTGGCCGAGCTTAACGAGGTGGACGCGATTGCCGCCTATGTGGGTGAGGCCTCGCCAATGGACTTTAACGGTTTGGTGCGTCGCTACTACCAACGCAACCAGTGGTATCAGGCCGAACTTCGCTTAACTCTGGCCGATAAATCAGTACGCGAGCATCAGTCGCACGCCATCGTGCTGCGCCTTCGTGAGCATTTAGCCCACTTTAATCAGGGGGATGAGCGCATCAAGGTGGTAGAAGTGCCACCGGGCCCTCCTGTGATGAGCACCCTTGTGGCCGAGGTGCGCCGCGATCCGTTAGTAAGTGCCGATGCCGCCGAGCAAAGCGCGCGGAATCTTATGGCACGCTTGAACCAAGAAGCTCACGTGGTTGAGGTGGACTCGAGCTTGTCGCGCTACCAAGAGCAAATGAATTTTGTGGTTAACAAGCAAAAGGCCGCTCAATCTGGGGTGTCCACTCAGCAGGTAAATCAAGCCTTACAACTGGCGAACGGCGGTCTGGTGGCTAGCCACTGGCCTTTGGCGCACGAGGCTGAACCAACACCTATCATGCTGCAGTTCGGCCGCGATCTTCGCAGCCAACTGAGCGACTTTGACCAATTGCAGTTCAAGAGCCAAGCCGGCTTTGTGCAGCAAAACCAAGGTGAAGGTCTGGATGCCAGCCCACGGGCTATGGTGGCGCTGGCGGAATTGGGCGAATGGCAAAGCCAAGCGGTGGATGCCACTCTGTTCCGCAAGGACTTAAGCCCAGTGATCTATGTAACTGCCGAGGTTAACGGACGCACGCCTGCCGAGGTGATTGCCGATATCAATGCGGATCAGGGCAAAACTGACACTGGCGCGCCTGTGCCGGATTGGCAGTCGCGCTCTTTTCTTAATAATGGCGCTAATATCCCTTGGCAAATGGAGCCAGGCACCAAAGTTAGCTGGACCGGCGAGGGTGAGCTTAGAATCACCATACGTGTGTTCCGCGATATGGGTATCGCGTTTGCCTTTGCCCTAGCCGCTATCTACCTGGTGCTGCGCTGGCAGACCCAAAGCGCTGCGCTAGCCGGGATTATCATGTCGGCTATCCCACTGACCATGATTGGCATTATGCCAGGCTTTTATCTGATGAATCAGTTTGGCGAACGTGTGATTGCCGGTGCACCTGAGCCTGTACTGTTCACCGCCACCGCCATGATTGGAATGATAGCTCTGGCTGGCATTGCCGTGCGCAACTCGTTAATTTTGGTGGAGTTTATCGGCGCGCAGCGCAAACTTGGTGTGCCTATTAAGCAAGCTCTGCTGCAAGCCGGTGACGCGCGGCTGCGCCCCGTGCTACTGACCGCTGGTACCACCTTACTGGGTAACCTGGTGATCACCCTAGACCCAGTCTTTAGCGGACTGGCCCTAGCCATTATTTTCGGTATTTTAGCCTCCACCCTATTTTCACTATTGGTGGTGCCAGTGGTGTACCTGTTGGTATTCGACAAGCCACAAGCCAACCCAACTCAAACCCTAAAGGATGCCTCATGAAACGTATTAGCTTAACTCTCGCCGCAATCGCCATGCTGGTGATTGTGATTGTGTGGATGGCCGGTGGGTTTAACGAACAAATCGAGCCAGGCCAACAAGCCGCAGCGCCACTTGATAACAGTGCTGAGACGCAAACCCTAAGCCCCACCCAGTTACAGGGTTTTGAGGCGGTTGCCGCGAGCTTGGCCGCTGAGCACAACACCGACTTGTCTTCACAAGTGATGGCGCGTATCGCCAAGATTCAAGTGCGGGCGGGCGATTCAGTCACAGCAGGCCAAACTCTGATCACTCTAGAGCAAGAGGACAGCCGCTCGGTGTTAGCCCAAGCCGAAGCTCAGCTAAAAGCCACCCAAGTGCAACGCCAAGATGCTGAGCGTCAAAACCAAAGGGTTAGCGAGTTGGCGGCAAAAGGACTGGCCTCCAAGGCGGAGCGAGATCGCGCTCAGGCCCAGTTGGACACCCTAACAGCTCAGGTTAAACAGGCGGAACAATCCCTGTCGCAAGCTAAAGCCAACTTGAGCTACCGCCAAATTGCCGCGCCTATTGACGGTGTGATTGTGGATCGCTTTGCCGAAGAAGGTGACATGGCCAACCCGGGTAAACCTCTGTTGAGCTTGTACAATCCGCAAGCCCTGCGAGTGGAGGCCAAAGTGCGTGAAAGCTTGGCAGTAGACCTAGTAGTGGGCCAACAACTAACGGTAGAGATCCCTGCGCTGGAGTTAACTACTACGGCCTTGATTACCCAAGTGGTACCCGCCGCGGATAGCAACAGTCGCAGCGTTACCATTAAGGCCAAGCTCGAGGCGGCGCCGCAATTGCGCCCAGGTCTTTACGCCAGTCTGCAAATCCCTACCGAGACTCGCGATGCCCTGCTGATTGACGATGCTTATCTCGTGCGCCAAGGACAGCTGCAAATGGTTTATGTGAAAACCGAGCAGGGCTTAAGTCGTCGCATTGTTGAGCTGAGTCAGGCCAGATACCAGGGCAAACGCGAAATCCTGTCTGGATTGCAAGCTGGTGAGCAACTGGTGATGCCCCCAACCCGATAGATAGTCCGCGTTAGCCAAAACTGAGCTATTGAGTAGAAAAAACGTCGAGCGCTGTTAAGCCTCGACGTCTTTTATTGCTCTGCGCAAATCTCATTAGAGCAAACAATAGCAACAAGGTAGTGAATTCTATATAAATTGCTACTCTGGCTAGGCCAGCATTCCCTCTACTGCCTCGCGAGCGATTTGTTTGAGCTGTTCTTGGCTAGCGCCGTTTCGCGCCATAACCGCTAGCCCAAATTGCTGGGTTAACAGGTAGTGTGCCAACGTCTCGGGCTTCTTGTCGGAGCTTAGATTCTGTTTATCGATTTCATCGGCAAAGAACTGGCTAAAAGATGCTATCGAAGCACTGTTAATCTCAGTGACAGCCTTAGCCGCCTCAGCCGGCAGACAACTACTACCTGACTCGCAAGTGCTGTTGACCACAAAGCAGCCCAAGGGCAACTCGCTATCGGCAATCGAGCCAATCACAGAGTCCAAAAAAGCCACCAGCCGCGCTTGCAAGCTGGCCCCTTCGGTTTGCAGATGCAAAGCATGTGGCGAGCCATATTCGTTGACGTACTGATTGATAGCACTCACGAATAGCGCTTCTTTATTGCCAAACGCCGCGTACAGGCTGGGCTTATTGATACCCATAGCCGCTATCAAGTCACTCAGGGATGTGCCCGAGTAGCCTTTAGACCAAAACACCTGCAAGGCTTTTTGCAAAGATTCCTCTGCGTCAAACGCTCTGTGTCGACCCGCCGCCATATGTGCTCCAAAAAACAATTTCATCCATTAGCTTGACATTATATACCGCTCGGTACAGAATTCAAATATGTACCGATTGGTACAAAATTAGAATCTGACTATCAGATTGTGCGTATCGGAGAGTTAAGCAGTCGACGTTGTCCCGTGCTCACAGCCAACAAAATCACAGTATTGGAGAAACGACATGATTAATTTAGAAGGTAAAGTCGCAGTCATTACCGGCGGTAACAGCGGTATGGGTTTCGAAACTGCACGGCAGTTTAAGGCCCTTGGTGCTCGTGTAGTGATTACCGGCAGAAACCAAGACTCACTGCTTAGCGCAGCGCATCAATTGGGCGTAAGAAGTGTTGTCGCGGATCAATCCAAGTTGGACGACTTGGACAATCTAGTAAATGCAGTTAAACAGCAACACGGCAGCGTCGACATTCTGTTTATCAATGCAGGCGTGGCCTCCTTCGCACCGGTGGAGCACACCACAGAAGCCCAGTTTGACAACATCATGGACATCAACTTCAAAGGGGCCTTTTTTACCCTGCAAAAGTTCTTACCTATCTTGAACGATGGCGCCTCAGTGATAAACCTGTCATCCATCAATGCTTACACTGGGATGCCCAACACCGCGGTTTACGCCGCCAGTAAAGCGGCACTGAACTCACTAACTCGTACCGCCGCAAGCGAATTGGCACCGCGAAAAATTAGAGTGAATGCGGTTAATCCCGGCCCTATTGAAACAGCAATCTTTAGCAAGCTTGGTATGCCAGATGAGGCCATTGGTGAGTTCGCTCAAGCGATGCAAAACCGTATACCTCTGAAGCGCTTTGGTAAGCCAGAGGAAGTCAGTAACTTGGTGGCGTTTCTGGCATCGGATGCGGCCAGTTTTATCTCAGGGGCTGAGTACAACATCGATGGTGCGGTGAACGTTAATCCTCTACTGCAGTGATTAACTCGCGAAGGCTATCTGAATGGGTCGAATTGCTTGCTAACTCGAGCCATAAAAAAACGGGATTCTCTTGAATCCCGTTTTTTTGAGTGTCTTGTTTGACTACCGCTTACACGTTGAAGCGGAAGTGAATCACATCACCATCAGCAACAATGTAGTCTTTACCTTCTAGACGCCACTTACCGGCATCCTTGGCACCCGACTCGCCGTTGTTATCGATGTAGTCTTGATAACCCACGATCTCAGCGCGAATAAAGCCTTTCTCGAAGTCGGTGTGGATTTTACCCGCAGCTTGCGGTGCAGTAGCGCCCACAGGGATTGTCCAGGCGCGCACTTCTTTAACACCAGCGGTGAAGTAGGTTTGCAGGTGCAGCAAGTCGTAACCGGCGCGAATCACACGGTCAAGACCGGCTTCTTCTAGGCCCATGTCTTCCATGAACTCTTCGCGCTCTTCGTCATCAAGCTCAGCGATTTCCGACTCGATTGAGGCACAAACCGCAACGACTACAGCGTTTTCGCCAGCAGCGATTTCACGCACTTTGTCCAACAGCGGGTTATCTTCAAAACCGTCTTCCGCCACGTTGGCGATGTACATGGTTGGCTTCATGGTTAGGAAATTGAGGTAGCTAATCGCAGCCAACTCTTCTTTGCTCAGCTCGATGCTGCGCAGCATTTTGGCTTCTTCTAGAACCGGCAAGAACTTGTTCAGTACTTCGATTTCAAACTTGGCGTCTTTGTCGCCACCTTTGGCGCGCTTGGCTTGACGCTGAATGGCACGCTCACAGGTGTCTAGGTCAGACAGAGCCAACTCGGTGTTGATCACTTCAATGTCGTCTGCCGGCGATACACTGCCAGCAACGTGCACAACGTTTGGATCGTCAAAGCAGCGAACCACGTGACCAATGGCGTCGGTTTCGCGAATATTGGCCAGGAACTGGTTACCCAAACCTTCACCTTTTGACGCACCCGCTACCAATCCGGCGATGTCGACAAACTCCATGGTGGTCGGCAATACGCGCTGTGGGTTGACGATGTCCGCCAACTTTTGCAGGCGCAAATCTGGCACAGGAACCACACCAGTGTTGGGTTCGATGGTACAAAACGGAAAGTTAGCCGCTTCGATACCGGCTTTGGTTAACGCATTAAATAGTGTTGATTTACCGACGTTTGGCAAACCTACGATGCCGCATTTAAAACCCATGCTAAAACCCTTATTTGGTCACTTCGGCCTTGAACGAATGCAATCGATTCATGGCCTTGGTCATATCTAATTTAAACAAAGTATCGGTAGCGCGCAGCGCTTCGTCTACTGCCTCATCGATGGCTGTTTGCTCGTTGGCTGGCGCCCTGCCGAGCACAAAGCCTGAGACCTGGCGCTTATCGCCAGGGTGGCCGATACCAATTCGCAATCGGTAGAAGCCCTTGTCATTGCCCATCTTACTGATGATGTCTTTCAAACCGTTGTGGCCGCCATGACCACCGCCGAGCTTGAAACGCGCCACGCCCGGAGGCAAGTCTAGCTCGTCGTGAGCGACGAGAATTTGCTCAGGCGCAATGCGATAAAAATTGGCGAGTGCCGCCACTGACTTGCCGCTCAAGTTCATAAAAGTGGTTGGGATCAGCAAGCGCACCGGCTTGCCGGCAATATTGGCTTGCGCCGTTAGCCCAAAATACTTGCCATCGGCACGTAGGCTAGTCCCCGCCAAACGGGCCAGCTCTTCCACGTACCAAGCACCCGCGTTGTGACGGGTTTTGGCGTATTCGCTGCCCGGATTGGCCAGCCCGACAATTAACTTAATCTCGCTCATTAACCTTTGCTCAAGCGCCGCTACAGTTTCACACTGAGACGCGAAGTGGCGGAAAATCGGCGCATCATAGCAAATCGAAGCCCCAATCGCCACGCTTGGCGATAAGGGCTAGCGGTTTCCAATTAGGTTAGTTGCTCGCTTGGTTATCCTGAGGCTTAACCAATTGCACATCGAGTTGCGCTTTGGCAAAGTCGGCGGGGACAAAGTCCATACCTGTGGCTTGCTCATACAGCACACCCTTGGCTTTGGCGTATTCGATCATGGACTCATTGTCGACAAATCCAGTATCCAGCGCTGGCGCTTGAGCATGCTTAACAAAGGCGTCATAGCCGTCTTTTCCGCCCGCCAAGAAAGTCGAGGTCAACACTGAGTAAACGCGCTCGTCTTCTAGTGGCAGACAGTCGCCGGGCAGACCTTTCGGGCAGTGCTGAACTTGGGTGATACGCTGTCCTTCAACTAGTCGACCGTCATAGCTCACTGTCATTTTGGCAGTGATTGGGAAGCCACCGTCACTAACCGCATCCGGATGAGTAGACTGATTAATCACTTGCTCAAGCATTAACTTGATGTGCTCACCTTTAAGTGAAACCAAACTCAAGGTACCGCCAAATGGCAGCAAGTTGCCCAATACGTAACCCGCGGTCAGCCCTTGCTCTTGGGCTTGAAGGTGAGCTCGAACCCCACCGCTATTGAGAATCACCATATCAGCGCTTGGCACCTTCCAAGCGAAGGCATTGGCGACCACAGCACCGCCTTCCGAGCCGCTTCTGGCAAGTGATGCGCCACCGCGGCCCTTGCCTGGAATGCGCACGTGATCGAGAATGCCTGTGTCGAGAGGGTCGTTCTCATCGTTGATCTGAGCAATTACTTGCTCGGAAAACTGACTTAAGCTGGGCGCGAGTTGCTCATCGATGATTTGGCGAGACTTAGGATGCTCCTCAACAATGCGCGCTCTTGGGTGCTCGTCCACATAATTCTGCAGCGATTGCAGCTGGGCCTGGGTCAACTCTGCTTCGCCGGCCTTCGCCTCAAACTGAGCGTCAAACAACAGCTCATTGCCGCCTTGGCAGCCAGCGATATTGCCATCAATGTCAAAATTCACTTCGACGAGACCCGCGGCGTGGGCGTATTCACCCGCTTGCACCACACAAGTCTGGCCGCCGTCAGGGTTTTGGTGCAATTCAGCGTAGCCCGGGCCATGCCCCATACCAAACTGGTAGAAATTCCCCATCAGAGTGTGTGTGTGCCCACCAACAATTAAATCAACACCATTGACCGAGCGTGCGACGCGTAAATCTCTATCCAGGCCAATGTGGCTTAGCATAATGATGTGGTTGATGCCCTGTGCTTTGAGTTCATCAACCGTGGCCTGGGCCGCGATGACCTCTTGTTCGAAACTAAGGGCTTCGCCTGGCGAGGCCAGTTCAGGCAAGTCTTGTAACACCAGACCGAAAACCCCCACCTTGTGAGGCCCGTAGCTGCGAACAATATAAGGCTTGATGTTGTCGGTCTTGGCCAGCGCCGAATCTGCACCTATGGTCATATTGGCCGCGAGCACAGGAAAGTTCACCCCTTGCACAAAGTCCAACAATGGCTCCTCGCCAAGGTCGAACTCGTGGTTGCCAATCACCATGGCATCCAGCCCAAACTCGTTGAGCAGTAATTGATTGCCTAAGCCTTTGTACAAAGAGAAGTACAAGGTGCCCTGAAACGCATCGCCACCGTGAAGTGCTAAAAAGGGCTTGTCCTGTGCCTCTGCATCACGACGCGCTTGCATCAATGCTTGGGCCAATCTCGGATAGCCGCCAATCTTGGCCTGTACCGCCAATTGCCCCTCTGGCAACTCTGCCTGCCACTGGTGGGTCATGGGGTCAAAGTGGGAGTGTGTATCGTTAACATGGGCCACGGTTAAACTCAGTGGCTCGTAACTTTTTGGGGTTTGTTGGCAACCGACCAGACCTATGGTCACCAAAAGGGCGCTAACAAGCGCCCCCGTCATTCTAAAATTGTTCACTACTAATCATTTCCGAACTTGGTATTTCCCAGCTTGTGTTTCAAAACCAGTTTCCAAAGAGGTTGCCCTTTAGTTTAGCCCCATCGCGTACTTAAGCACCTGTTTTTTAACAGGACCCGAGTGATTGGCCAATTTAAGACCAACATTGCGCAATACCTTAATTGGGGTGATTTTGTTGCTAAAGGTCGCGTAGAACATGTCCATCGCTGACATCATCAACAAGTTGTCTTTATAACGCTTGCTTTGGTATTGCTGTAACTGTGCCACTGCGCTCCAGTCTTTGCCTTGCGAGATGGCATCGACCACGGTTTCCAGCAGCGCCGCTACGTCCTTGAAACCTAAGTTAACCCCCTGCCCGGCCAGCGGATTAATGGTATGCGCGGCATCGCCAATTAACACTAGGTTTTGGTCGACGTATCGCTGAGCGTGACGACGGACCAAAGGGAACTCGCCAAAACCGTCGACACTGAACTCGCCCAAGCGCTCTGGGAAAGCTTTGCGGATCTCCACCGCCAACTCTTCATTGGTCATTTGACTCAGTTCGGCAATCCGTTCGGCGGCATCGTACCACACAAGCGAGCCGTGATTGCCAGTCAGTGGCAAAAAGGCGCGCGGACCGGATGGGAAGAATTGCTGCCAGGTCGTGTCTTGCTGCGGAGCCGCGGTGGTGATATTGATCAGCATAGCGTGTTGCTTGTACTCCCAACCACTGATGCCAATACCAGCCCACTGTCGCACTTGCGACATGGCGCCATCGGCACCCACTAACAACTGGCCACTCACACTATCACCACTGTTCAAGCTCAAATTGATGCGATCGCCGTTTAAAGTAAATTGGCTGATTTGATGCTCGCCAAAAATAGTGACCTTGTCGTGAGCCTTAAGCGCTTTCCAAAGCGCCAACTGAATCAGGCGATTCTCAATAATATGGCCGAGGTGGCTAGTATTGATTTGGTCGGAGTGGAACTCGGTACTAAAGCCTTGTTCTTCCCAAGTTTGCAAACCTTTGTAGGGGCAGGCGCGAGTATCTAACACGTCTTGCCAGACGCCCAGTCGCTCCAATAACTGCTCTGAAGCCACACTAATGGCAGAAACGCGCAAGTCCATGGGTTGAACCGGGTCGAAAGGTTTCGGAGTCTGTCGCTCAATAATTGCCACAGAAAGTCCGAGCTGCGCCAACCCTAAACCGGTTGCTGCGCCGACCATGCCACCACCATTTACTACTACATCAAAGGCTTGCATCGATTGTCGATTCCCAATTGCTAACTTTTTTCGAATTTGGCCTCAATTTACCATTTTGTAGCCTGAGAGTCACAGCTGTAAAAGAATGTTTTTGAAACCGCTCTGATACACATTTGTTTACATGCCGTCACAACTGTTTTGCATCCTTTCCCTACACTTAAATTGTCTAATGTTTGAAGTCCTAAAACACGCCAGGAGACAGTCATGAAAACTTCAGTAGTTAGAGCGGTTCCATCAGTGTTGAGTGCGGCGATTTTGAGTCTGGGTCTAGCGTTCACAGCGCAAGCTGAAACCGCCACCCAAGCGCAACCAGAAAACACCATGCCAAGATACATGGTGACCTATCAGCCCGGTTTGGTGGGTGAGCTTCGCAGCGCACACCACTACGAAGTACAAATGGTGCAATACCAAGTGGCCTTAGATGTAATAGAGCAGGCTCAACAAGGCATTATGTCGTACAAAGACGATTGGCAGGAACAATTGGTAAATCAAGCCCAAACGCAGCTGAATCAAGCGGTTACTAATATTGGAGCTGCTACCCTTTCTCGGTGAATTGGTTAAACTTAGCGCAAATGCTGGCAAGCCAAGGGTATCAGGGGTAAAATATCGCGCTTTTATTTTTACTAACCCCACGGAGCTTGCTAGCCGATGAGCAAGAAGTTGCACATTAAAACTTGGGGCTGTCAGATGAACGAGTACGACTCGTCGAAGATGGCCGACCTGCTGGGCGATGCCCAAGGCTACACCTTGACCGAGGAAGCCGAGCAGGCTGATATTCTGCTGTTGAACACCTGTTCAATCCGCGAGAAAGCTCAAGAGAAAGTATTCCACCAGCTGGGCCGCTGGAAACACCTCAAAGACCACAAGCCGGAGCTTATCATTGGCGTAGGTGGTTGCGTTGCCTCTCAAGAAGGCGCCCACATTCGCGAGCGCGCCCCGTTCGTTGACATGGTATTCGGCCCTCAGACCCTACACCGTTTGCCTGAAATGATTGAGCAAATTCAAGCGGGCAACAACGCGGTTATCGATATTAGCTTTCCAGAAATCGAGAAGTTCGACAGTTTGCCCGAGCCAAAAGCCGAAGGCGCCACTGCCTTTGTTTCTATCATGGAAGGTTGCTCTAAGTACTGTAGCTTCTGCGTAGTACCATACACTCGTGGCGAAGAAGTTAGCCGTCCGCTAGATGACGTGCTGGTTGAAATTGCTCAACTTGCCGAGCAAGGGGTTCGCGAAGTTAACCTATTGGGTCAGAACGTGAACGCCTATGCAGGCAAGACACACGACGGTGAGATTTGCCGTTTCGCCGAGCTACTTGAATACGTGGCCGCCATCGATGGCATCGACCGTATTCGCTACACCACCAGCCACCCGCTGGAGTTTACTCAAGACATTATCGATGCCTACGCTGAAATTCCTGAGCTTGTGGATTTCTTGCACCTGCCAGTACAAAGTGGCTCGGATCGCGTGTTGACCATGATGAAGCGCCCGCACACAGCGCTTGAGTATAAGTCGATCATCCGTCGCTTGAAGAAAGTGCGCCCAAACATGCACATCAGCTCAGACTTTATCGTGGGCTTTCCTGGCGAGACCGACGCGGATTTTGAAGCCACCATGAAGCTGATTGCCGATGTCGAGTTCGACCAGAGCTTTAGCTTTGTTTACAGCGCGCGCCCTGGTACCCCTGCCGCTGACTTGCCAGATGACGTCACCGAGCAGGCTAAGAAAGATCGCTTGTATCTGCTACAACAGCGCATCAACCAAAACGCCATGCAATACAGCCGCCGCATGCAAGGCACGGTTCAACGCATATTGGTTGAGGGCCCGTCAAAGAAAGACATTATGGAGTTGCGCGGTCGTACTGAGAACAACCGAGTGGTTAACTTCGAAGGCAGCCTGGACATGATTGGTCAGTTTGTCGACGTGGAAATCACCGAGGTGTTTGCCAATTCACTGCGTGGTACTCTAGTACGCCGTGAAGCTGAGATGGACTTGCGCCGCTCTCTGCGTCCCGCCGAGCTGATTGCCGAGCACAACTCGCGCACCAACCACGGTGTGGAAACCTTTACGCCTTAACTTGCACACAAGGAACTCGCCAGTTTGAGCAACAAACTTACCACTTTGGAACTGTTTTTAGAGCCGTCGGATAGCCGCCGGCTCGCCTCCCTTTGCGGCCCATTTGACGACAATCTAAAGCAATTGGAGCGGCGCCTTGGCGTTGAACTTAGCTACCGCAACAACCAGTTCTCAATTGTGGGTGAACCCCATCACGCCCTCGGCGTGCAGGAATTACTGAAGTCGCTTTACACAGAAACGGCACCAGTGCGCGGGCAGATTCCGGACCTAGAACCAGACCAAGTGCACTTAGCCATTCAAGAAGCGCGTATTCTGGACGCCAACGAAACCGACCGTTTCGGCAAAGAAATCTACGTCAAAACCAAGCGAGGGGTGATTAAGCCCCGCAATCCTAATCAGTCGCAATACATTGCCAATATCGTCAATCACGACATTACCTTTGGGATTGGCCCGGCCGGTACCGGTAAAACTTACTTGGCGGTAGCCGCTGCGGTGGACGCACTGGAGCGTCAAGAAGTGCGCCGTATTTTGCTGACCCGTCCAGCGGTAGAGGCCGGTGAAAAGCTCGGTTTTTTACCGGGCGATCTAAGCCAAAAGGTCGACCCTTATTTACGTCCACTGTACGACGCCCTGTTTGAGATGCTCGGCTTTGAGCGCGTTGAGAAGCTAATTGAGCGCAACGTCATCGAAGTGGCGCCACTGGCCTACATGCGCGGTCGTACCCTCAACGATGCCTTTATCATTCTGGATGAATCGCAAAACACGACTACCGAGCAGATGAAGATGTTTTTGACCCGTATCGGCTTTAACAGCCGCGCGGTGATCACAGGCGATATTACTCAAATCGACTTGCCTCGCGGTGTGCGTTCGGGATTGCGTCACGCCATCGAGGTATTGGGTAAGGTCAACGACATCAGCTTTAACTTCTTCCAGTCAAAAGATGTAGTACGCCACCCTGTCGTGGCCAGTATTGTCGAAGCGTACGAAGCCTACGACCAAGAGCAGCACAAAATAAAAGCCGCCAAAGAAGCGGAAGCTCGTGCTCAGGCTGAGGCGGCAAAAGCCGATGACAATGCATCAGATTGATTATCAGATAGCGGTTGAAAGGGACTGGCTGCCAAGCCAGTCTGACCTCGAACTCTGGGTTACAGCTGCGTTAACTGGCCGCTTTGACAATGAGGCCGAGCTCACCATTCGCGTGGTGGAAAGCGATGAAAGTCAGCAGCTCAATCGCGACTACCGCGGCAAAGACAAACCCACCAATGTGCTCAGTTTTCCCTTTGAAGCACCACCGGGTATCGAGCTTAACCTATTGGGCGACTTGATCATTTGCGCCGAAGTGGTGGAAAGCGAAGCCAACCAGCAAAACAAGCCTCTCACTAGCCATTGGGCCCACATGGTGGTCCATGGTTGCCTGCATTTATTGGGATTCGATCACATAGACGACAATCAAGCCGAGGCCATGGAAGCCATCGAAATTGCCGTCATGGCTGAGTTGGGGTATAACGATCCCTACGCGGACCAATAAATCTGTCATATACTGAATTTTTACACTAGCAACAATAGGATACTATGAGCGAAGATAACCCTCCATCGGGCAAGGGCGCCCACAAGAAAACCCTGTTCGAACGCATCGGCCAGATTTTCCAGGGGGAGCCCCAAAATCGCGAAGAACTCGTGGACGTGATCCACGATGCAGAACAACGCCATCTGATTACCACTGATACCAAAGAGATGATCAAAGGCGTTCTTGAGGTCACAGACCTAAGAGTTCGGGACATCATGATCCCACGCTCGCAAATTGTTGCCATTCAAAAAGATTTGTCCATCACTGAACTGATGGAAATCGTTATCGATTCGTCACACTCTCGCTTTCCCGTGGTCAACGAAGACAAAGACCACATCGAGGGTATTTTGCTGGCGAAAGACCTGCTTCAATACGGCTTTACCAAAGACTACCAGGACTTCTCCATCGACATGGTGATCCGCCCTGTGGTGGTAGTGCCAGAAAGCAAACGCGTCGACGTGTTGCTCAAAGAATTCCGCTTACAGCGCTATCACATGGCCATGGTGGTCGATGAGTATGGCGGTGTATCTGGCTTGGTCACCATTGAGGACATTCTCGAAGAAATCGTTGGTGATATCGAAGACGAGTACGACCACGACTCCGGCGACGATTTAGAGATTCGTCGCGTCTCCCGTCAGGTCTATATGGTCAAGGCCTTAACCCCAATCGAAGCCTTTAACCAAAACTTCGCCACCGAATTCTCCGACGAAGAATTCGACACCATTGGCGGTTTGGTATCCCACGCCTTTGGCCATCTGCCTGAGCGCGGCGAAAAAGTCACTGTCGAAGGTTTTGAGTTTAAGGTGGTCAACGCCGACACTCGCCGCCTGATCCAGCTGCAAGTCAAAGTGCCCGAGGAAGCACTACAAACCGACGAGACTCTCTAAAGCATGAATCCCAGCCGTGTTTGGATCGCGACACTCATCGCTTGGCTAGCCGGTGCCTCTACGGCACTGGCCTACGCACCCTATAATTTAAGCCCGATTGCCGCCATCGCCTTAGCGGTTCCCCTTTGGCTATCGCAAGGACGCTCTAACAAAGGGCTAGCCGCCATTTGGTTTGGCTATGGCTTTGGTAAATTTGCGGTTGGCATTAGCTGGGTGCACGTCAGTATGGCGGTCTACGGCGGTTTACCATTGGCGGTGTCTATCGCTCTAATGGCTGGTTTAGCTGCGTATCTGGCCTTGTACCCCATGTTGGCCGGTCTGCTGCTCAAACGCCTCACCGGTGACTTTAAACCCTTGCCAGTACTGCTGGGCTTTCCGCTGATTTGGACGCTTACCGAATGGCTTCGCGGCCAATTACTCACCGGCTTCCCTTGGATTTGGGAAGGCTACGCACTGGCCGATACGCCACTGGCGGATTTAGCCAGCATCATAGGCACGCTGGGACTGACCGGCTTGATGGCTGCGCTGGGTGCTAGCGTCTACGCCCTGACTCGCGCGAGCTACAAGCCCAGCCTGGTGTTGTGGTTAGTGGTTGCCCTAAGCGCTATGTTGCCATCGAAACTCACTCCTATGCCCGAAGCCCAGAAGACTATCGATGTGGCTTTGGTGCAGGGCAACATTGAGCAAAGTATGAAGTGGCGCCCTGAGCGTTTGTGGCCCACTTTGGTGAAATACTTGGAACTGTCGCGACCCCACAAGCAAGCGGATCTCATCGTCTGGCCAGAGGCGGCGATCCCGGCGCCTGAGCACCAGTTAATGGAGTTCATTCAGTTCGCCGCCAACGAGGTCAAAGAGACTCCGAGCAACATCATCAGCGGCACGATTTTAGTGCAAGACGGTGAGTATTATAACTCGCTGCGAGTACTGACAGATTCAGACTCAACTCTGCTGAACGCTGGCGAGCGCTACGATAAACACCACTTGTTGCCCATTGGCGAGTTTGTGCCCTTTGGCGATTTGCTGCGCCCGTTAGCGCCGTTCTTTAATTTGCCCATGTCGTCCTTTACTCGCGGCGGCTATCAGCAAACCAACCTAAAAGCCTCGGGTGTCGATTTACTCCCAGCCATTTGCTACGAAATCGCTTTTCCTGAGCAGGTACGCGCCAATCTCAGTGAGGATACCGAGCTGCTATTAACGGTCTCTAATGACGCTTGGTTTGGCACCAGTGCCGGCCCGTTGCAACACATGCAAATCGCACAAATGCGCAGTATTGAGTTAGGACGCCCATTGCTTCGCACCACCAACAATGGGGTCACTGCGATTGTGGATGCCAGTGGCACTATTACCCACAAGATTGAGCAGTTTGAAGAAGGCGTATTGCGCGCCGATGTGGCACTGGTGAAGCGCGATACTGTATTCGCCCAGTTTGGCCACAGCCTGTGGTGGATACTAGCGTTACTGGGCGGTGTTGCGGCCTTTTGGGTTAACCGCCGTCTGGTGGACTAAGTACGATGGGCGGGCGTTCAAATTGCTCGCTATCGCACTCACTGCAGGCTTGAATCATCGCCGGATGCTCGTAACTGGTAACATGGCCGCAATTGTTGCAACGCAGCTCACCATGACCAATGATCTCCCCAGCTAAATAACGTCCCTCGTTCTCGAGGTCGTGCTCTAGTTGTTGACGCTCAATGTGGCTTTGGTCCGACATTCGATACAACCAGTCCCACAGCTTATCACCGGCCAATAACGCGGTCGGGCTAACATTGACGTCATTGGCATCGCGATTGTTAAGCAGAGCTCGCACATCACGCCGAACAAAGCCCTCGACCAGATCTAATTCGCCCTTGTCAGCAAACGCTTTGAGTTCAATGTAATCCTTGCTCTGCGCCATCAACTCATCGAGCGCATCTATGTCTAATTCGGGATCGCTTTGGAACTTGCGTTGCATTTGTAGCAAGAGTTCATGGTAACAGGTCAGTAATCGCTGGCTGCGCTCGCTCATATGGCTATTCTCCTAACCCCAGCGCTGTCCGTAAAAAACGCCGCTAGCTCGACGCTTTTGGCTTTCGGTTACAGCCGCTTTGGTTTATTCTATGCAGATCTTTTTCACCTTCATTATGAACATAGTTAGCGCAGCCCAAATCTGCAAAGCTCGGGCATAAGACGCGCTTAGGAATTTTCAATGTCTCAGGCCTATAATCCGGCAGAAATCGAAGCCAAAATTCAGACCCATTGGAGCGAGAGCGGTACCTTTGAAGCCAAAGAAGACCCATCCCGCGAGAAGTTCTACTGTCTGTCCATGTTCCCCTACCCGTCAGGCCGTCTGCACATGGGGCACGTGCGCAACTACACCATTGGTGATGTGATTTCTCGCTACCAGCGTTTGCAAGGCAAAAATGTACTGCAGCCAATCGGTTGGGACGCCTTTGGTCTACCGGCAGAAAATGCCGCAGTGAAAAACAACGCCTCACCGGCGCCGTGGACCTACGAGAACATCGAATACATGAAGGGCCAGCTAAAAATGCTGGGACTTGGCTACGACTGGAGCCGTGAACTGGCCACCTGTAAGCCGGATTACTACCGCTGGGAGCAGTGGTTCTTCACTCGCCTGCACGACAAAGGCCTAGTCTACAAGAAAATGGCCACGGTTAACTGGGATCCCGTGGATCAAACCGTACTGGCTAACGAGCAGGTGGTCGACGGTCGCGGCTGGCGCTCAGGCGCTTTGGTTGAGCAAAAAGAAATTCCACAGTGGTTCATTAAGATCACTGCCTACGCTCAGCAACTGCTAGACGATTTAGAGCGCTTGAGCGGTTGGCCTGACATGGTGAAAACCATGCAACGCAACTGGATTGGCCGCAGCGAAGGCGTACAAATGACCTTTGACGTAGCGGACTCAGCTGAGCAAGTGGAAGTCTACACCACCCGCCCTGACACTCTTATGGGCGTGACCTACCTAGCGATCGCTGCAGGTCACCCATTGGCTGCCAAAGCCGCTGAAAACAACGCCGAGCTGGCCGCCTTTGTTGATGAGTGTAAAAACAACAAGGTTGCCGAAGCGGACATGGCGACCATGGAGAAAAAAGGCCAGCCTACCGGTCTTTACGCAATTCACCCAATCACTGGCAAGCAAGTGCCAATTTGGGTAGCGAACTTCGTATTGATGGATTACGGCACTGGCGCTGTGATGTCAGTTCCTGCCCACGACCAGCGCGACTATGAGTTTGCCAAAGCTTACGGTCTGAACATCGAAGCGGTAATCAAGCCGACCGACGGTGACGTGGATATCAGCGAGCAAGCCTACACAGACAGAGGCGTACTGTTTAACTCGGGCGAGTTTGACGGTCAGGACTTTGATGGTGCCTTTAAGGCAATTGCTAGCAAGCTGGCTGAGCTTGGCAAAGGTGAGACCACAGTTAACTTCCGTTTGCGCGACTGGGGTGTCTCTCGTCAGCGCTACTGGGGAGCGCCAATTCCGATGGCGACTTTGGAAAACGGCGAAACCGTTACCGTACCGGCGGAAGACCTGCCAGTACGTTTGCCAGAAGAAGTTAAGATGGACGGCGTGACCAGCCCGCTCAAAGCCGACAAAGCTTGGCAGCAAACCAGCATCAATGGCCAGCCAGCCACTCGCGAAACCGATACCTTTGACACCTTCATGGAGTCGAGCTGGTACTACGCGCGCTACACCTGCCCAGATTTCGACGGCGGCATGCTAAACCCAGACCAAGCCAACTACTGGCTGCCAGTTGACCAGTACATTGGTGGTATCGAGCACGCGGTAATGCACCTGTTGTACTCGCGCTTCTATCACAAGCTGCTTCGCGATGAGCAATTGGTTGATTCGGACGAGCCGTTTGAGAACCTACTGTGCCAAGGCATGGTATTGGCCGACGCTTTCTACTGGGAAGACGACAAAGGCGGCCAACACTGGGTGTCACCTACTGAAGTGAACGTTGAGCGCGACGACAAAGGTCGTATCGCCAAAGCCACCGACAAAGACGGTCATGAGCTAATTCACGCCGGTATGGTGAAGATGTCTAAGTCGAAGAACAACGGCATCGACCCACAACTCATGGTTGAAAAGTACGGCGCAGATACCGTGCGTTTGTTCATGATGTTCGCCGCTCCTGCTGACATGACCCTTGAGTGGCAAGAGTCTGGCGTAGACGGTGCCCACCGCTTCTTGAAGCGTCTGTGGAAACTGGCCCAAGACCACATCGCCAACGGCCCAGCACCTGAACTTAAGGTGTCAGAGTTAAGCGTTGCGCAAAAAGACCTGCGTCGCGCCTTGCACAAGACCATCGCCAAAGTAGGTGATGATATTGGTCGTCGTCAAGCCTTTAACACCGCAGTAGCAGCTGTTATGGAGCTTTTGAACCAATTGACCAAAGCGCCGCTGGAAAGCGAGCAAGACCGTGCCTTGATGCAAGAAGCGCTGCACTCAGTGGTTCGCTTGCTGTACCCATTCACTCCGCACTTGAGCTTCACCCTGTGGAACGAGTTGGGCTTTGACGGTGATATTGACCAAGCCAGCTGGCCACAAGTGGACGAAGCGGCTTTGGTTGAAGACAGCAAGCTGATCGTGGTTCAGGTGAACGGTAAAGTACGCTCGCGATTGACCGTACCAGCCGATGCCGACCAAGACGCGGTTCAAGCCATCGCCATGAGCGATGACAACGTAACTCGCTTTACCGAAGACAAAACAATCCGTAAAGTGATCTATGTGCCAGGTAAACTGTTGAATATCGTAGCTAACTAATGAAATTGTCAGGTGCGCTAAGAGCGCTAATTGGATTTGGTTTAACCCTGTCGCTGCTATTTAGCAGCGGCTGCGGCTTTCGCCTGCAAGGCAGCTACCAAATTCCGGATACGCTGCAAACCATTCACCTGTCCTCCAACGATCAGTACAGCGAGTTAACTCGCTTGCTGAGCGAGCGCTTGCGGGTCAACAATGTCCAGTTAGTGGACTCAGACCCGCAAACCGTTCCCGAGCTAAGGCTTATCAACGACCGTCTTGAGCGCTCTACCCTGTCGCTATTCCCATCCGGTAAAGTGGCGGAGTACGAGCTGATTTACACGGTGGATTTCGCGGTGAGCCAACCCGGGCGCGAACCGCGAGCCGAGTCGGTGATCATTCGCCGCGACTACCTTGATGACCCGCGTACCGCACTGGCTAAAAGCCGTGAAATGGATATGTTGCTCAAAGAGATGCGCCAGCAAGCTGCGGATCGCATTGTTATCGTGCTAGCGTCTTTCTCGGAGAGTTAATGCGCATATTTTCCAATCAGTTAGATTCCCATTTAACTCCGTTAAAACCGGTTTATCTGCTGTTTGGCGACGACCCTTTCGTATTGGACAACGCCCTGCAAAGCCTGCGTGCAGCCGCACGAGCACAAGGCTTTGAAGAGCGTGTTCAACTATCCCAAGACACAGGATTTCAGTGGCAAGAACTGTTCGATGAGTGGAACGCCCTTAGCCTGTTTGCCTCCAAGCGTTTGTTTGAACTGGAATTGCCCACGGCCAAGCCTGGCAAAGAAGGCGGCGCCGCGTTAACTCAGTTGTTAGCCGAGCCCAATCCAGACCAAGTGCTGATTGTGTACGGCCCTAAAATTGCCGCCGAGTCCACCAAAACCAAGTGGTTTAAAACCTTGGATGCTCAAGGGGTGTACCTGCCTTGCACCACTCCTGAAGGTCCTCAGTTTAGTCGTTGGTTGAGCCAACGCGTTCAGCACTATCGCCTCAACTTGAGCCAAGACGCCAATGCGCTACTGGCCGCCATGTTTGAAGGTAACTTGGTGGGTGCGGATCAGGCGTTAAAGCAAATGCAGTTGCTAAGCCCTATTGAACGCATTGAGCAAGCGCAAGTCGAGCAGTGGCTCGAAGACCAGTCTCGCTTTAGCGTATTCCAACTGGTAGACACCCTGTTGGTGCTAGCGCCACAGCGCTCGATGCACATGCTAAAACAACTGCAGGCAGAAGGCGTGGCTAGCCAAGTGGTGTTGTGGTCGCTCAATCAAGAGCTCGGCCGTTTGTTGCTGTTAAAGCAAGCGCAGCAGAATCGCGAGTCACTGGCACCGATATACAAGGCCCACCGAATTTGGGATAAGCGTCAGCCACTGTACCAACAAGCATTGGCGCGTCTGAGCCTTGAGCAAATCCAGTCCATGCTGCAACTGTCGAGCCGTATCGAGTCTGAGCTAAAATTCCACGGCGAAGAATCTTGGGCACAGCTAGCACAACTTTGCTTGCTGTTTGACCCCAGCGCCCACGCTCAGCTGCCCGTCATGGAAGTGCGATGAGCGCTCTTCGAATTGGCTTGCTCGGTGGTACTTTTGACCCGGTTCACCTAGGCCATATTCACATTGCCAAACAAGTGTCTCGTGCGGCCCAACTGGATGAAGTCTGGCTACTGCCGAACAAGGTTCCTCCCCATAAGCCGGTACCTATCGCCACCAGCGAACAACGCCTGAGAATGCTAGAGCTGGCGCTTGAGCAACAAACTCGATTGAGTATTTGCGATATCGAGTTGAGCCTGCCCTCGCCCTCCTACACGGTTAACACCTTGGAAGCCTTATCTCAAACTCACCCGGAGCACGAGTTTCACTTCATCATAGGCATGGATTCGGTACTGAGTTTACCCAGCTGGTGTCGTTGGCAAGACGTTGTTAAATTCGCAAAAATTATCGGTTGCGCCCGTCCGGGCTGGCACGACCCTATTCCCGCTGAGATTCAACACCTCGTCGACAATCAGGTGGTGCAGATTGTGGATATCGACCCGATTGAGATGTCATCCAGTCAGGTTCGCAAGATGTTGGCCAACGGCGACAACACCTGCCAGCAGCTATCCCCTACGGTGGCAAACTACATCAAGCAGCATCAGCTGTATCGAAATCCGGCGTAAAACATCCCCCATCCGGTGGCGATTTGAGCACAAATTGCGGTTAAAGCTTGCGCGTGAGCCTGCTATAATGTCGCGCTTTCCCTGTAACCCCTTAAGGATCTCTCTTGGAAAATAGCCAATTGAAAGATTTCGTTGTCGATAAAATCGATGACCTAAAAGCCAAGGACATTGTGACCTTGGACGTAGCCGAAAAATCCAGCGTCACCGACTTCATGGTGATTTGCTCTGGTACCTCAAAAACTCACGTAAAATCTATCGCTGAGTACGTGGTGGTTGAAGCCAAAAAGGCGGATCTGCAGCCATTGGGCATCGAAGGTCGCGACGCTAGCGAGTGGGTATTGGTCGACATGGGCGGTGTGATTTTGCACGTAATGCAAGACAAAGCCCGCGACTTCTACCAGCTAGAAAAGCTGTGGTCCTAAGCTCAAAAGCCAATCGATGAAATTGCAGTTGATAGCGGTGGGCAACAAGATGCCCGCCTGGGTAAAAACCGGCTTTGCCGAGTACCAAGGTCGCTTTCCCAAAGACATGCCTTTTGAGCTTGTTGAGATCGCACCTGGTAAGCGCGGCAAGAACGCCGACATTGCTCGGATCTTAGAGAAAGAAGGTCAAGCCATGCTGGCCGCGGTCAAAAAGGGCAGTCGAATTGTCACTCTTGACCTACCCGGTAAAAATTGGACTACGCCAGATCTCGCTAAGCAACTGCAGTCGTGGCAATTGGACGGTCGCGATGTTAGTTTACTGATTGGTGGCCCAGAGGGCCTTAGCCCAGCGTGCAAACAGGCCGCGCACCAAAGTTGGTGCCTGTCCGGATTAACTCTTCCCCACCCCATGGTGCGAGTGTTAGTCGCCGAGAGCCTGTACCGCGCTTGGAGCTTGAATAACAATCACCCCTACCACAGAGAATAAAATGCGTGTCTAGACGTGTTGCAATGCAGGATCATGCCCTGGAGGCTGCGCTGTTTCGGCGCCGGGCTTTGTTTTGTTTTGCCTGTGTGGTGCTGATGATAAGCGTGCTTGTGGTTAACCTGTACCAACTGCAAGTGGTGGCCCACAAAGACTATCAAACCCGCTCCAAAGATAACCGCACACGGGTTATTCCTACCGCGCCAAATCGCGGCCTAATCTTTGATCGCAACGGCATTTTGATTGCCGAAAACCGCCCGGCCTTTTCGCTGCAAATGATCCCAGAAAAGGTCAAAGACTCAGCGGTTGCATTGGATAACTTGGCCGAGTTGATGGAGCTCGACGCTGAGCACATTGAAGAACTCAAAGAGCGCCTAAAGCGCCATCGTCGTTTTAAGCCGCTAACGGTTATTAGCCAGCTCGACGAAGCTCAAGTGGCGCTATTTAGCGTTAACCAACACAGATTTACAGGCTTTAGCGTGGAAGCTGGCCTTAAGCGTCACTACCCCTACGCCGAAGAGCTAACTCACCTACTTGGTTACGTGGGTCGCATCAACGCGCGCGATACTCAGAATTTAGAGCTGGCCGACAAGATGGGGCAATACGCCGCCACCAATGACATAGGCAAGCTCGGCATTGAGCGCTATTACGAAGACCAATTACACGGCATTCCAGGCTATCGCAAAGAAGAGGTCAACAACCGCGGCCGCATTATTCAAACCATCGAAGAGCAGGCACCTGTGGCCGGTGACGACCTGTATTTGAGCGTGGACCTCAAGCTACAAGAATCGGCGATTGAGCTACTGGATGGCCGCCGTGGTGCAGTGGTCGCGATTGACCCCAAAGACGGTGGCATTTTGGCCATGGTGTCATCGCCTTCGTACGACCCTAACCAGTTTGTGCACGGCATCAGCGGACCGGCTTATCGCGAGCTATTGAATTCTCTGGATAGACCGCTGATTAATCGCGCCACCCAAGGTCAGTACGCACCAGCATCGACGGTGAAACCCCATTTGGGCCTAGCTGGGCTCGAGCACGAAATCATCACAGAGAACACCAAGATTTGGGATCCAGGCTGGTGGCAAATTCCCGGTGTGGAGCGTCGCTATCGCGACTGGAAAAAGTGGGGCCACGGTTGGGTAGACTTGCACCACAGTGTGGCCGAGTCCTGCGACACCTACTTCTACGATCTGGCCTACAAAATGGGCATCGACAAAATTAGCCAATTCATGCTGCCCTTTGGTTTTGGCGAAAGCACTGGCATTGATATTCACGAAGAGTATTACGGCATTCTTCCCTCACGGGATTGGAAGCGAATTAAGTACAACCAACCTTGGTACATAGGCGATACCATTTCTATTGGTATTGGTCAGGGTTACTGGACCGCAACCCCGCTGCAAATGGCGCAATCGGTGGCAATCATTGCCAACCGCGGCGAGCGCATTCCACCGCATCTGCTAAAAGAATCACGTCAGGGCGATGAAGTCACCGAGTATGAGGTAGAGCCTCTGCCGCCGATTGAACTCAAAGACGAGGCAAACTGGGACATCATCGCCAAATCCATGTACCTCACCGCCCACCGCCTCAATGGTTCGGGCTATAACCTATTTAAAGACTCGCCCTACAAAGCGGCGGTGAAGTCCGGTACTGGCCAAGTGTTCGGCATTGCCGAAGACGCCAAGTACAAGGCTGAAGAAGTGGACGAACGCTTGCGCGATAACGCCTTGTTCGTCGGCTACGCCCCCTATGAAGACCCTAAGATTGTGGTAGCCGTGATTGTCGAAAACGCCGGTTGGGGTGCAGCTAACGCCGGCCCTGTGGCCAAAGCCGTGATGGACGCCTACTTACTCGACCCAAATACTGGAGAGCTTAAATGAATGCCATGAGCCCCAGCCGTCCCAACATTTGGTTTCGAATGCACATCGACCTGCCTTTGTTGCTTGGGATATTGGCCCTGTTGGCTTACAGTTTTGTGGCCATTTACTCCGCCGGTGGCGAGAGTATGAATCTGCTAAAAGCTCAGAGCATTCGCATTGGCTTGGGTCTGGTTATCATGCTTGTGGTGGCTCAGTTAAACCCTGAGATCTTAAAGCGCTGGGCACTCCCCATCTACTTACTTGGGATCCTCCTGTTAATTGGCGTGCACTTTTTCGGGGAGACCAACAAAGGCGCACAACGCTGGCTCAACTTGGGCTTCATGGAGTTCCAGCCCTCCGAGCTGATGAAGCTGGCCTTTCCGATTACCATGGCTTGGTACATTAGCCAGTTCCCGCTACCACCGCGCAAAACCCAGTTGCTCGGCGGCCTGCTGCTGTTGTTAATCCCGACCCTACTGATTGCCAAGCAGCCGGATTTGGGCACCTCAATTCTGGTGGCAAGTTCCGGCGTATTCGTGCTGTTCATGTCGGGCATGAGTTGGGCGATTGTTCTGACATGCGTGGCGGCGGTATTGGCCATGGTGCCTGTGTTGTGGTTCTTCTTGATGAAGGCCTACCAAAAGCAACGAGTACTGACCTTCTTAAATCCTGAGAGCGATCCGTTAGGGTCTGGCTATCACATCATTCAGTCCAAAATCGCCATCGGTTCTGGCGGCATGACCGGCCAAGGCTGGCTGCAGGGCTCCCAGTCGCAACTGGAGTTTTTGCCTGAGCGTCACACCGACTTTATCTTCGCGGTAATTGGCGAAGAGTTTGGCTTGTTTGGCGCAATATTGCTGCTGGCGATTTATCTGTACGTCATCGGTCGTGGCCTTGTGATTGCCTCGCGCGCCCAAACCAGTTTCGCCCGCTTACTCGCCGGCAGTTTGACCCTAACATTCTTCGTCTACCTGTTCGTTAACATCGGTATGGTCAGCGGCTTACTGCCTGTGGTTGGGGTTCCCCTGCCACTGGTGAGCTATGGTGGCACCTCGATGCTGACGCTGATGGTTGGCTTTGGTATCTTAATGAGTATTCATACTCACCGACGCTACGTGAACCGATAATCATAATGAAATTGACTGCTTCAATAGCTGCTGCAGCGGCTATTTTAGGTGCCAGCTTGGCACAAACCGCACTGGCGATAACCCCAGAGCAAGCTCGTCAGGACTTCGAGCAAAAGCAACTAGACAAGGGTTACACTCAGGCCCAAATCAACCAATTCCTGGCCAGCGCCAGCAAGAGCGAGGCGGTACTCGAAGCCATTGCTCGTCCATGGGAAGCCAAACCTTGGCATCAGTACTACCCCATCTTTTTGACCGACAAACGAGTCAAAGGTGGCGTTGACTTCTGGCAAGAGCACAGCGATACCATCAGCAAGGTCAGCAACAAATTTGGGGTAGAGCCTGAAATCATAGTGGCGATTATTGGTGTGGAAACCTACTACGGTACCTACATGGGCACCCACAAGGTGATCGACGCTTTGTATTCCTTGGGCTTTCATTACCCACCGCGCGCCACTTTTTTCCGCTCTGAGCTTGGCCACTTGATGGACTTGGTTGAAGAGCACGCCTTGCCTCTGGATGAGCTCAAAGGCTCTTACGCCGGCGCTATGGGCTATGGCCAATTCATTCCGTCGAGCTATCGCGCCTACGCGGTAGATTTTGACAAAGACGGTCGTATCGATCTGTTGAACAATCCCAAAGACGCGATTGCCAGTGTAGCCAACTACTTTAAGCGCCATGGCTGGCGCGCCGATGAGCCTGTAATTTTGCCCATCGAAGTGGATGAGCAGCTGGATGCTAAAGCCCACATCTGGGATAAGAAGAAACCTAAGCACAGCGTGGCTGAGTGGATGGCAAAGGGGGCTAAGCCTTCGATTGGTCAGGACATGGACATCAACCAAAAAGCGATCTTGGTGGAGCTAGAGCAAGAGCAAGGGGCCGATTATTACCTTGGCCTCAACAACTTTTACGCCATCACTCGTTACAACCACAGCCCTTTGTATGCCATGGCTGTGTATCGCTTGAGCCAACAAATCAAGGAAGCCCATGCGAACCGCTAAGTGGTTGTGGCTAGCTGTGGCCATCAGCTTTATTGCAGGCTGTAGTGGCAACTCGGGGTCGCGCTACAGCCAAGCCAACGACAGTGCACCGAACAAGGTGCCTGACTTGGCGCATGTGGAAGACGCCCAACCCAAGTACGAACCCTACAGCCGTCAGGGCAATCGCGACTACAAGTTGCGCGGTCAGGAGTATCGTATTATTACCAACGCCGAGGGCTTCACTCAAAAAGGCCAGGCGTCATGGTACGGCAAAAAATTTCATGGCCATTTGACCTCAAACGGCGAGACCTACGATATGTATTCCATGTCGGCGGCCCACAAAACCTTGCCGCTACCTAGCTATGTCGAAGTGAAAAACTTGGACAATGGGCGCGTGACTGTGGTTCGTGTCAACGATCGCGGCCCCTTTCACCCTGGCCGAATCATCGACCTGTCCTACGCTGCTGCCAACAAGTTAGGTGTGGTGAACTCGGGCGTGGCCAACGTGGAAATTCGCGTGTTGACCCCTGAGAAACAAGCCATGGCCGGGGTCAAAGACACCCATGGTGACGACCTTTACTTTGTGCAAGTATTGGCCTCGGGCGATAAAGCTCGAGTGGAAAGCATGGGCCAGCAGTTGTCGAAGCAGTACGATGTCGGCTATCGCACCACCCAAAGTCGCACGCTCCACAAATTACAGTTGGGCCCATTGTCCAACGCAGCGCTGGCTAATGGACTTATCGCCAAGCTACATCGAGAGGGCTTCCCCACCAGTTTTTTGATTACCTCGCAGCGTTAGGGGAACCTTTTGCCTGTGTCGTAGGTCGACTAGTGATATAATGCGCTCAATTTTAAACCTAAAACCGATAGTGATATTTCTGTGTTCATGAAGAACTTATTTAAAGCCAATCGCTTACTGGCATTTTTCGCGGCCACCAGCCTTTCGCTGACCGTTACCGCGGCCCCCACAGTTATCCCTGAAGCCCCAACCGTGGCCGCTAAAGCCTTTGTGCTTATGGACTACAATTCGGGCAAAGTGCTTGCCGAAAACAATTCTTACGAGCAACTGCACCCAGCCAGCTTGACCAAGATGATGACCAGTTATGTGATTGGTCAGGAAATGGTGGCGGGCAATATTGCCCCAGATGATATGGTCACCGTTTCTGAGAATGCTTGGGCGAAGAACTTCCCAGATTCGTCAAAGATGTTCATCGAAGTGGGCAAGCAAGTATCGGTTGCCGATCTAAACCGCGGCATCATTGTCCAATCGGGTAACGATGCCTGTGTGGCCATGGCCGAGCACATTGCCGGTACCGAGAGCGGTTTTGCCGATCTGATGAACTCTTGGGCCAAGCAACTTGGCATGCAAGACAGCTTCTTCGTAAACAGCCACGGTTTGGACTCTGACCAGCACAAGACCACCGCCTACGACATGGCGATTTTAGGTCGCGCGCTGATCCGCGATGTCCCAGAAGAGTACGCGATCTACGCCGAGAAGAGCTTTACCTATAACGGTATCAAGCAGTTCAACCGCAACGGCCTGTTGTGGGACAAGAGCATGAATGTGGACGGCATTAAAACCGGCCACACCAGCAAAGCCGGTTACTCGCTAGTGACCTCGGGCACCAAAGACGGCATGCGTCTGGTTGCGGTAGTCATGGGCACTAATAGCGTTGCCGCTCGTAAAGCCGAAAGTAAAAAGCTGCTGAACTACGGTTTTCGCTTCTTTGAGAGCGTGACCCCATACAAAGCCGGCGACAGCTTCACCGAGCAGCGCATTTGGTTTGGCGATCGCAAAATGATCAAGCTGGGCGTTGACCAAGACACAGCCTTTACCCTGTACCGCGGTCAGTCGAAAAAGCTGAAAGCCAACTTTGAGCTAAACCAGGAATTGAACGCGCCAATCGAGCAAGGCGAAGTGGTGGGTAAGGTTTACTTCCAAGTGGACGGTGAAGATGTTGCGAGCTTCCCGCTAGTTACCCTTGAAGCCGTGCCTGAAGGCAGCTTAATCGACCGTATTTTCGATTACTTCCGTCAACTGTTCGCCAGTTGGTTTAATTAATCACGGCAGCGAGTCGCAATGGGCCTACGGGCCCATTTTTGCGTTTGTAGGGCTGATGGCTTGAAAAGCCGCAATATGCCCCCATAGTTAGCCCATAGCCTGTAATCATTATTTTCGGAGTCCGATATGGATACCAAATTCGACGAACTGCTTGAGTTTCCCTGCAGCTTTCCGTTCAAAGTGGTTGGTCTTGCCGACCCACAACTACCTGACCATGTGGTTAAAGTGGTACAAGCCCACGTACCTGGTGACTATCGCCCAACCACGGCCAAGTCGTCGAAAGGCACTTATCACTCGATTACTATCCGCGTAAAAGTAGAGTCGAAACAGCAAGTTGAATCCCTGTACAGCGAACTTGCCACTATTCCTGGCGTTCGTCGCGTACTCTAAGTCCCGTCAGCTCTGACTTTTTGGGCTCGGTTGGGTATAATTCCGCCGAGCCTCAAGCATAACGATAGAGATAATAAGAGTGAGCGGTCCCGCGGTTTTAATTCGACATCTTGGCCGACAGCCTTACGACAAGGTCTGGCGCGCCATGCAAGACTTCACCGACAATCGTGATGAATCGACCCAAGACGAGATTTGGGTGGTCGAGCACGAGCCGGTGTTTACTCAAGGCCAAGCTGGCAAAGAAGAGCACCTGTTAAACACGGGCGATATTCCTGTGGTTAAGGTGGATCGCGGTGGCCAGGTGACTTATCACGGCCCGGGTCAGTTAGTTGTTTACCCGCTAGTCAACATCAAGCGCGCCAACTATGGCGTGCGTCAATTGGTCACCTACATTGAGCAAAGCATTGTCGATATGCTGGCCGCATTCGGTGCCGAAGCTTACGCCAAGCCCGATGCCCCCGGTGTTTATATCAATGAGCGCAAGATTGCCTCATTGGGTCTCAGAATTCGCAAAGGTTGCTCGTTCCACGGGCTGGCCTTGAACGTGAACATGGACTTGGGTCCTTTCTTGCGGATTAATCCTTGTGGTTACGCCGGGCTTGAGATGATCCAATGCAAAGAAGTCGATGGCCCTGCGAGCGTTGTCGCCGCTGCCGATGCCCTGCTCCCAATACTCGTTCGCCACCTTGGGTTTGACACCCACCAAGAGATACAAGGATTAGCCAGTCAATATGAATAAACCAGAAAAATTGATCCCTGGGGTCAAGCTGCGCGACGCCGACAAAGTGGCCCGTATTCCAGTGAAAGTCGTGCCAACCGAGCGCGAAGAAATGCTGCGCAAACCGGATTGGTTGCGAGTAAAACTGCCAGCCAAGACGCACAAGATTGACGAAGTGAAGCAGGCCATGCGCAAGCACGGCCTGCACTCAGTGTGTGAAGAAGCTACTTGCCCAAACTTGGCTGAGTGCTTTAACCACGGTACCGCCACCTTCATGATTTTGGGTGCGATTTGTACCCGCCGTTGTCCGTTTTGCGACGTTGCCCACGGCCGTCCGTTAAAGCCGGATGCCAACGAGCCGCGCAAACTGGCCGAAACCATTCGCGACATGAAGCTCAAGTACGTGGTAATTACCTCGGTTGACCGCGATGATTTACGCGACGGTGGTGCCCAGCACTTCGCTGATTGTATTCGCGAAATTCGCGCCCTAAGCCCGCACATTAAGATTGAGATTCTGGTTCCGGATTTCCGCGGTCGTATTGAGCGCGCGCTGGATATCATCAGCCAAGAGCCGCCTGATGTGTTTAACCACAACTTGGAAACCGCGCCGCGTTTGTACCGCAAGGCCCGCCCGGGTGCTAGCTACCAGTGGTCACTGGACTTGCTAAAAGCTTTTAAAGCGCGTCATCCTGACATTCCGACTAAGTCGGGTCTGATGATGGGCTTAGGCGAGACCAACGAAGAAATCGTTGAAGTGCTGCGCGACTTGCGCGAGCACAATGTAGAGATGCTGACTCTAGGTCAGTACCTACAGCCGTCTAAGCACCACTTGCGTGTAGAGCGCTACGTGCCGCCAGCGGAATTTGACCAGCTAAAAGATATTGCCAATGAACTTGGCTTTACTCAGGCCGCCTGTGGACCACTGGTGCGCTCTAGCTACCACGCTGACATGCAGGCGCAAGGCAAGGAAGTGAAATAATCGGGTGAAGTAACCGAGTGAAATAACAATTTTCAACGGATTGCAAAAAAGCGCGGGTGATTTGCCTGCGCTTTTTTTATGCCAAGAGTAACTGCATTACTCGCGCATCTTCCCGCGGCGAGCCATCAACGCCTGGGTAATAGCCTTTGCGAATGGCAAGCTCGACAAAGCCATGGCGCAGATAGAGTTTGTTGGCCGCCAGATTAGAGGCACGCACTTCGAGAAATAGGCTGGCACACTGACGGCGCTTGGCAGCCGCTATGACTTGCTGCATTAACTGATTGCCCAAGCCTTTGCCTTGAGCGTTTGGAGCAACACAGATGTTTAGCAGGCTCGCTTCATCGAGTACGTAGTGAGAAACGAAGTAGCCTTGCAGCTTAGCGCCTTCAAACAGCCCGACAAAATCGTGGTGTTCATCAAAGCAGGCTTGCAAGCTAGAATCACCCCAGGGGGCAAGGTGCGCCGTTTGCTCAATTGCAGTGATGGCATCTAGATCCGCCATCGTGAGTGGGCGAAAGCTCAGTGAATGATGACTGGACGGCGGAGTTTGCAAGGACACCTTAACCCAAGCCTTTTAGCGCCTGCCACAATGTGCGTTTTTGTTCGGGATTGGCGCCAAGTTCAGCTAGCGTTCCGGTAGCGACAGTTTTTCCTACCTCAACTTCGACGGGCTTAGTTCCGGCGAACCACACCAATTCGGCCTGCACCTTTGAGTCTGGTTCTTGAGCAATCTGCACATCGTCAATACTGAGCTTGGCGGCGGCGATGATCTTGCCGAACAAAGGGTCGCCTTTCAGCTCATCCGCCGCTTGTTGGCTCACCACTAATAGCCGCGCTTTTCGCAGGCTTGGTTGCGCAGCTTGTTGGGTTTGTACCGGCTTTTGGCGGTAGCGAGTGATGCCTAGCGCATCCAGGTATTGAGCTTGGTCAGAATTCATCGAATATCCTTGGGTTAGCCGCATTATGATGCCAGAGACAGACCGATTTCGCCAACCGGCTCACACCTCAATGCAAAGTTGAGTAAATGCTTTTGTCAGTTTAACTAAGCCCTTGTTAGCCTTGGCGCACTGGGTCTAATAACGAGTACAAGATGAACAGCAAACTCTCTAAATTTCTGTGGCTTAGCCCAATTGTTGTGGCGGGACTGGCTTGGTCTTTTTGGCCAAGCGAGGATGACGCTCAAAACGCATCTGTCAGCTATCAAACTTCACAAGTCTCTCTGGGAGATATACGCCAAACCATCAGTGCCACAGGCTCGCTTGAGGCGGTAGATGACGTGGTTATCGGTGCTCAACTGTCGGGCCAAATCACTAAAATCATGGTGGACTTCAACGATGTCGTTGAACAGGGGCAACTGTTAGCGCAAATTGACCCCAGTACCTTTGAAGCCAAAGTCGCGCAAGCCAGCGCTTTGGTGCTAAAGCAGGAAGCGGACCTCAAGTTACAAGGCATCGCGATTCAGCAGGCTGAAGTTAATCTCGAACAAGCCAAACGCGACCTGCGCCAAGCCCAAGAGCTGTTTACCAAAAACCACTTGTCCCAAAACGAACTGGACGATATGGCTAGCCAAGCCAAGCTCGCCGAATTGGCGCTTAAGCAAGCTCATGCGCAAATGGATGTGCTACAAGCGAATTTGGCCTCTAGCAAAGCCAGCTTGCGACAAAGCCAAATTGACTTGGATCGCACCGAGATCCGAGCCCCTATCGATGGCTTTGTGATTAATCGCACCATAGAAGCCGGCCAAACCGTTGCCAGCAGCTACAACACCCCAGAGCTGTTCACCTTGGCAAAGGATCTGGCCCAAATGGAGATTCACGCCCACATCGACGAGTCGGATATCGGCTTTGTAAAACTCAAGCAAAGCGTCAACTTCAGCGTTGATGCTCACCCTGAGCGACGATTTCGCGGTCAAGTCACCCAGATTCGCCAAGCTCCGCAAGAAAACTCTGGCGTGGTGAGTTACATCGTCATCATGCAGGCCAACAATCCACAAGGCTTATTGCTGCCAGGAATGACTGCCAATCTGACCATCAATGTAGACACTTTGCACCAGGTGCAACGAGTGCCTAGCACGGCGCTGCGCATTGGCGAGCGTTTGGGAGCCAAGCAAGCAGATGGACGACCGAATTTGATGCAAACCCTTGAGCAACTGGACCTAAGCGACGAGCAAAAAGCTCAACTGCAAGCCGGTATGCCAAAGCGTCCGAGTACGCCAAGCAGCAGTGCCCGCAATCAATATCGCCAAAAAATCAGTGCACTTTTAAAAGAAGTCCTGACAGAAGAGCAGGCGCAACTCAACCGTGACATTCGCGACGGCAAGGTGCGCTTTGCCCATTTGGCACTACTTGAAAATGGTCAGCCGGTGCTCACTCGAGTGCAGTTAGGTATCAGCGACGACGAACACACAGCTGTGATCAGCCCGGACCTTGGCGAGGCACATGTGATTACTTCAATGGGTCGCAAATAGCATGACAGCAGTAATCGAGTGCCACGGTGTGCACCACAGCTTTACCATGGCGGGAGAGGACTTCCCGGTACTCAAAGACATTTCCTTGAAGATTGAGCCTGGAGAGATGGTGGCGATCATGGGGCCTTCTGGCTCGGGTAAATCCACCTTAATGAACTTGATTGGTTGTTTGATGCAACCCAAACAAGGCCAGCTGAAAATCTTGGGCCAAGCCACAGAAAAGCTTAGCCGCGGTCAGCTAGCCCAGCTTCGCGGCGAGCGTATTGGCTTTGTGTTTCAACAATTCAACCTGCTGGCCCGTACATCAGCGCAAGACAATGTCAGCATGCCCATGATGTACAACAACACCCCAAAAGCCGAAGCGCAGCGTAGAGCGCTAGAGTGTTTGGAGTTAGTGGGGCTGTCGGACAAGCTGGCCAATCACCCCAGCCAACTATCCGGCGGTCAGCAGCAAAGAGTGGCAATTGCGCGAGCCTTGGTGAATCAGCCCGCGATCCTGCTGGCAGACGAGCCCACCGGTGCGCTCGATAGTAAAACTAGTAGGGAAATCATGGCCTTGTTTCGTAGCCTTAATCGCCAAGGCCAAACCATAGTGATTGTGACTCACGAAATGGAAGTGGCCGAGCAGGCGGACCGAATTGTGTCAGTTAAGGACGGTCAGTTGTGTCAGGGGGTGCAATTGTGAGTAGCATAACCACAGCTTTATTGTCGCTAAAACGCAACCTGATGCGCTCGATCCTCACCACGCTGGGAATCATTATTGGAATCAGCGCCGTTATCGTGATGTTTGCCCTCGGTGAGGGAGCCCAACGCCAAGTACAAGCGCAAATAGAAAGTCTGGGCAGTAACTTACTAATGGTTCGCAATGGCTCGATCACCAGTGGTGGTGCCAAAGGCGCGGCAGGCACCCGTTCACGTATGGAGTTAGCCGACCTCTACGCCATTCAAAAGCAGATCCCCGAAGTGCAAAGTGCCGCCGCTACGGTTAACGGTCAGGCTCAAGTGGTATGGGGTAACGCCAACTGGAATACCGGTGTGGAAGGGGCGAGCGCTGATATTCTTAGCGCCAATAACTGGCGCTTGAGCGAGGGTCGGGCCTTTAGTGACGCCGAGGTGCGCTCGGGTGCCAAGGTAGCCTTGATGGGGCAAACCGTGGCCAAGGAGCTGTTTGGCGATGCTAGCCTCGCTCTTGGTGCCAGCGTACGAGTTAACAAGGTACCGCTGAAGGTGATTGGATTACTTGAGGGCAAAGGACAGGACATGCGCGGCTACGATCAGGACGACACTCTGATTGTCCCTATCACGACCGCCAATCGACGGGTATTGGGTTCGAGCAATGCCAATCGAGTGAAGCGGCTGGTTATCTCGGTGGATAGCTCTGACAACATGGATTACGTTGCCTCAGAGGTTGAGCAGTTGTTACTGCAAAGGCACCGACTGAGCGCCAACCAATCCAGCGCCTTTAACGTAATGAATCTCTCCGCCATGATGAATACTCGTGCACAAGCCAATCAGGTGTTCAATTCATTGTTAGCGGGTGTCGCTGCTGTGTCTTTGCTGGTCGGCGGTATTGGCGTGATGAACATAATGCTGGTGAGCGTCACCGAGCGTACTCGCGAGATTGGTTTGCGGATGGCGGTAGGAGCGCGCCCAAAAGACATATTGGTGCAGTTTCTAGTGGAAAGTGCCCTGCTATGTATATTAGGTGCGATCGTAGGCGTACTGCTCTCTATGGCGGCAATCTTTGTGATGGAATTCCAGTTCGGCTGGCCGATGGCGACGTCACCACTGATCATGCTCATCAGTGTTTTAGCTACGGGAATCATAGGTATTGGCTTTGGCTTCTATCCGGCCTACAAAGCGGCCAATCTGGACCCAATTGAAGCATTGCGTTATGAGTAGTCCTGTGAGCTAGACTTGCTATAAACCAAAACGAGGATCGCTATGGCACACCCATTTGACTCGATGCCGTTACCCGAGGGCGGTAATTTACTCTTTACCCCTTGCCCTGGGACCAAAGACGAAGATCTCGATGCCTCGCTGGCGCGTCTAAAAAACGCTGGAGCGGTGGCTGTGGTATCCACCACACCTGGTGCCGAGATGGCAAAGCTACAAGTTGCAGCCTTGCCTCAGAGTTGTGAGAGTTTGGGGCTAGCCTGGTATCACTTTCCCATCAGTGACGACAGTGCCCCTAGCGAGTCATTTGAACAGGCCTTCGCTGCGAGCAAAGCTGAGGTGTTAGCACTGTTACAACAAGGCGGAACCATTGCGATTCACTGTAAGGGTGGTTCAGGACGCACCGGATTATTGGCGGCGCTATTGCGATTAGCGTTGGGGCATGACCCAAAGGTGGTGAAAGCCGAAGTTCAAGCCCTAAGGCCTAAGGCTTTGGTTCATCCAGTGCAGTTGGGATACTTCGAATCTCAATTGGGGTAACAGCTGATTCAGTGCGGAAAACAGGCAACAAAAAAGCGCATTCAAAAGATGCGCTTTTTTGTTGATTTATATGGCAGGGGTGGAGGGATTCGAACCCCCAACATTCGGTTTTGGAGACCGACGTTCTGCCAATTGGAACTACACCCCTGCAAATCGAGTTGGCATTATACAAGAGGGTCACCAAAGGTAAAGGGATTTTTTAGCAAAGCCCCGCCGATTGGCTATTCCGTCTACAATCGCCATTCAAAGACTAGAGTCTAACCAATCGGAAATCCAGTCTTGAATTAAGTGGGGTGATTTAGCCCAATTGAAATGGTCCATCGGCTTGTTAATGCTGTCTATTTTTTTCGGCAAATGGTGATAGTCGCGCTTGCCCGCCGCAAATTTATTCGCCAGGTTCTTGGTCGACTGCTGGCTGGCATAGGTATCCCCTTCCACAGTAATTCCGAGCACCGGTAGCTCCCGTGAATTGAACGCTGACTCATAGTCAAAGCTCGAACCAAGCAGCTCGTATCGGCCGGTGCGCCCACAGTGCCCCCAATCAGCCATAACACTCATGGCCTCTCTGCCGGCAAACCCCACTAAGTTGCCAGGAAAGTATCCATTTAGCTTGGCAATCCATGGGAACACTGAGACGATAATTCTCAGGCCAACTTTTTCTAAACCGCTCCAACCTTTGTAGTGCACCAATCCCGAAGCGACTAAAACAATACCCTGCAGGCTATCTGGATAACGAGCGGCGACTAAGCTCGCCAGTTGCCCGCCTAGACTATGCCCTAGCGCAATGGCTCGAGTGTTCGGAAAAAGGTCCTGACCTTGGTTGATCACCTGCTGACAATCGAGAACCATGCGCTCGTAGCCAAAATCCCTATCCCGCTTGGGTTGATACTGAAAACTGCCGTGTCCGCGGTGATCGCTAATCACCACATTCACGCCAAGGGACTGCAACGACTTGGCCAAGGGAATATAAAAGCGCGCCCACACACTCATTGCAGGAAAAATATAGAAGGTGGTATCTGCGTCTTCGGTGGCAAATATCAGGAGAGTCGACGACGTATCGTCATTGTAGTGCATGGCTTGAGTTTGATATCCAGGGTCGCTCTGGCTCACAACAAGGCTCAACAATTGATTAACAGATCGGTTCAGTCTAGAGCAAATGGTCTAACTTCGATAGTACTTTCTAGTTTCTACCTCAAGTGCTTTACTAGGCAATGAGTCTTTCAAGGGGAGTTCAAGCTCAAACTCATGGTCAAGATAACCTATCAGGACATCTACCCTTCCCAGCCTATGTTGGATAGCAGCCAATTGGCCAGCGCTGGCGAGCTGTTGACTCTGGAATACTTTGAGGCCGAGCCCGATCGCATGCCCGAGCAGGTGTTTGACCAGCACCATATACTGATCAATCTCAATGATGCCCCTCACCGCTTGGAAAACTGGCGCGATGGTGAGCACAGAGATTTCACCTATTGTAAAGACGAAATCATAGTCACGCCTGCTGGTGTACGCAGTGGTTGGCGCTGGCATGCCAAGTCTAAAGTACTGGTTATCACCATAGCCCCGGCGCAACTTGAGCGTTTCGCGCAGACTCAAGTGGGCGTGCTACTGGACCAAGCCCAGTTGTCGTCCCTGCCCCAGTTCGAGGACCCAGACATTTGCCGTGCCGGCGAAATGCTGCTCGATGCCCTTGCCAATAGGCAGCTTGGGTCAGAGTTGATGTTTGAAAGCCTGGCCCGAGTGTTTCTGGTCAAACTGATCCAAAAATACGGCTTGCGGCAACAGGATTACGACTTTTCCAGAAGCTTTACCGCCCGCCACTATAAAGCAGTGCTCGACTATGTCGCCGCGCACTTTTCCCACTCCATATTGGTTGAAGATCTGGCAGCCCAAGCAAACTTAAGCCCGTCTCATTTTGCTGTGTTGTTTAAGCGCACCATGGGACTTAGCCCGATGCAGTTTGTCCTCAATTATCGTCTAGAACAAGCCAAGCAATTGCTCACCAAGTCAGATAAGCCGCTGATTGATATCGCGATAAGCTGTGGCTTCTCGGACCAAGCGCACTTTTCGAGACAGTTTAAGTCCGAGCAGAATGAAACCCCGTCGAACTACCGAAAGCGCGTGCAAGTAGGATCGTAGAAATCTTCAAAAGCTTCGCGCTTTCCTTCAAGAAGCCTCTAGCTAAGTTAGCTAAATTTAGTACCAAGCCAAGCATCTAAACATTTCATTTTGGAGGCAAGAATGAAGACTTGTGTACGATTTTCTCGCGATAACCACAGCTTAGTTGGCAACCTGTATCTTCCTGATGATTACCAAGCAGGAGCGCCGTTAGCGGCGGTGGTGATTACCGGCGCTTGGACCAGCGTCAAAGAGCAAATGCCCGCAGTATACGCCGCCAAATTATCACAACTGGGATATGCTGCACTGACCTTTGACTTTAGTGGTTGGGGAGAGTCCGAAGGTTCGCCCCGTTTTGTTGAAGATCCGAGCCAGAAAACCAAAGATATTCACGCAGCCGTTGAGTTCCTAAGCCAACGCCCAGAAGTGGATGCCAAGCGTATTGCAGGTCTGGGGATCTGTGCATCTGCGGGTTACATGGCGGATGTCGCTTCCACCAATCCCCTCGTAAAGACGCTAGCCTTAGTGGCGCCTTGGCTTCACGACCGCACAATTGTTGACCAAGTCTATGGCGGCGAGACTGCAGTGAATGAGCTAATCGCACTTGGAGACAAAGCGATGCAAGCGGCGGAACCTATGTTGATCCAGGCTGCGAGTGCTACCAATCAGGACTCTTTGATGTATCAGGCACCTTACTACACCGAAGCTGACCGCGGCCTTATCAAAGAGTACGACAATCAATTTAACCTAGCCTCATGGTCACCTTGGTTGCAATACGATGCTCTCAAGAGTGCTACTCAATTGAAAAAACCTAGCTTAATGGTTCACTCACAACAAGCCGCGATCCCCTTTGGTGCCGAAAAGTATGCACAGTTAGCTGGTTCCAATGTTGAACTGGTATGGATAGAAGACGCCACTCAGTTTGACTTCTACGACCAAGACTTTGCCGTAAATGCCGCCATTGATGCAGCGGCAACCCACCTTAAAGCAAGTTTGTAGGGGACATGATGAAACAAGCAGATATCGCAGCGCTGAAAAGCCTGGTACACGCCGTCGCTGTGTACGCCGATAATGGTGAATTTGACGCCCTTGAGCAACTATTCGCACAAGAGATACTAGTAGACTACAGCTCCCTTAGCGGGGCTGAGGCTGAAGTCAAAAGCCCAGAAGCGCTGATGACCCAGTGGGCCAGTTTGCTACCAGGCTTTGAGCAAACCTTACATCAGATAGGCACCATCGAGGTGTCGGTGGAAGGTGATCGCGCAAGCGCTCACGCCAAAGTGGTCGCTGATCACTATGTGAATCAACTGCATTGGCAGGTATCTGGAAGCTATGACTACCAGTTTATCCGCCAACAGCAAGACTGGTTAATCAGCGCAATTCAATTCAACTTGGTTGATGAACGAGGCACTCGTGATGTCTTTGCGCCCGCCGCCGCTAACGCCAAAGCGCAACCTGTGGCTTATCTTCAACGACAGCAATCCCAAGCCGCCGTCAAAGCTTTCCTTCGGTCTCTAGAGTCAAAGGACATGAGTAGTTTTGCCGAATTGTGGGCGGAGGACGTAGTACAAGACATGCCCTTCTCCCCTGAAGGGCATCCAAAGCGAGTGGTAGGCAAAGCCAACATTCTCGAGCTTTACGCCAACTGGCCAAACGTAGCTAGAGATGCAGACTTCACCTCAAACCTAGTCTTCTATCCAACCCAAGATCCACAAACCCTGTTTGTCGAGTTTACCGGTGATGTCCAAGTCATACCCACCGGCCGCCACTACCAACAAACCTACGCCGCCCTATTCCACGTCGAAAACCAAAAGATCACCCTTTTCCGAGAGTACTACAACCCCGCCCCCTTCTCCTGGGCCTTCGCCCTAAACGAATAAACACAAAGCAGCCCACGGGCTGCTTTTTCTTTCCCTGTCTAGTCACCAAGGCACGATTTGCCCTAATGACGACTACACTAGACTACAAATTGCAGATCTTTCTGAATTGAGCCAGACACACTTTTTGGGACGGTACCTACATGTTTTCGAAGAAAGCTCACATGGGGGTGACAAATTCGTCGGGAACGAATTTGAACGCACTTTAGTGCGGCCCGGAGGGTGACCTACAGGGAAGTAGGTCATAAGAGGACCGACGCGCTAGTAGCGGCTTTGCAGTTAGCAACGGGCAGGTTCATCTTTCCCTGCGAGGAGCCTGGCGGTGTCCAGGCCTTCGCAGAGCTCAGGCCGTTACGCCGGCGAAGGCCAAACTCTTGGCCTTCTTATTCCCGGCTCCACCCTACTTTACTCGTATCTTCCTGATACTCGCCCTGCGGGTCGCACTCTGTGCGCTCAAAACTGTTCCCGACAGTTTTGTCACATGTTAAGAACTCGCTTCGCTCGGCTCTTTACTATCCCATTTGAGAGTACATCATCGGACGTCATCTGATATAGATATTCGAAGAAAGCTCACATGGGGGTGACGAGGACCGAAACGAAGTTTCGCAGCCGAGGAACGCGGAACGAAGTGAAGCGGGGAGTCCTTGCGGCGCTCAGTGTTGATTCGAAGTCATGGAGTAGAGCCCGCAAGGGATGACCGCGAGAGTAGGTCAGCGCCGGGCGACGAATACGAAAAAAGCCCCTGTCATAAGACAGGGGCTTTTCAGTATTTGGAGCCTGGCGGTGACCTACTCTCACATGGGGAAACCCCACACTACCATCGGCGCTATTGCGTTTCACTGCTGAGTTCGGAATGGGATCAGGTGGGTCCACAATGCTATGGCCGCCAAGCA
>NZ_NRIR01000018.1 GCF_002282855.1 Paraferrimonas sedimenticola
CATCTGGGTTGTATGGTTAAGCCGCACGGGTCATTAGTACAGGTTAGCTCAACGCCTCACAACGCTTACACACCCTGCCTATCAACGTCCTGGTCTCGGACGGCCCTTCAGAGGTTTCAAGAACCTAGGGATGACTCATCTTAAGGCCTGCTTCCCGCTTAGATGCTTTCAGCGGTTATCAGTTCCGAACGTAGCTACCGGGCAATGCGTCTGGCGACACAACCCGAACACCAGGGGTTCGTCCACTCCGGTCCTCTCGTACTAGGAGCAGCTCCCTTCAATCATCCAACGCCCACGGCAGATAGGGACCGAACTGTCTCACGACGTTCTGAACCCAGCTCGCGTACCACTTTAAATGGCGAACAGCCATACCCTTGGGACCGACTTCAGCCCCAGGATGTGATGAGCCGACATCGAGGTGCCAAACACCGCCGTCGATATGAACTCTTGGGCGGTATCAGCCTGTTATCCCCGGAGTACCTTTTATCCGTTGAGCGATGGCCCTTCCATACAGAACCACCGGATCACTATGACCTACTTTCGTACCTGCTCGACGTGTCTGTCTCGCAGTTAAGCTAGCTTATGCCATTGCACTAACCACACGATGTCCGACCGTGTTTAGCTAACCTTCGTGCTCCTCCGTTACTCTTTGGGAGGAGACCGCCCCAGTCAAACTACCCACCAGACACTGTCCTCAACCCCGATAAGGGGCCTAAGTTAGAACATCACGCATACAAGGGTGGTATTTCAAGGTTGGCTCCACATCATCTGGCGACAATGCTTCAAAGCCTCCCACCTATCCTACACATGTAGGAGCAATGTTCAGTGTCAAGCTGTAGTAAAGGTTCACGGGGTCTTTCCGTCTAGCCGCGGGTATACGGCATCTTCACCGCAATTTCAACTTCACTGAGTCTCGGCTGGAGACAGCGTGGCCATCATTACGCCATTCGTGCAGGTCGGAACTTACCCGACAAGGAATTTCGCTACCTTAGGACCGTTATAGTTACGGCCGCCGTTTACCGGGGCTTCGATCATGAGCTTCGACAAAGTCTAACCCAATCAATTAACCTTCCGGCACCGGGCAGGCGTCACACCGTATACGTCTTCTTACGAATTTGCACAGTGCTGTGTTTTTGATAAACAGTTGCAGCCACCTGGTATCTGCGACCGCCGTCAGCTTAGAGAGCAAGTCTCATCACCAACAGCGGCGTACCTTCTCCCGAAGTTACGGTACCATTTTGCCTAGTTCCTTCAGCCGAGTTCTCTCAAGCGCCTTGGTATTCTCTACCCAACCACCTGTGTCGGTTTGGGGTACGGTTCCTTGTAACCTGAAGCTTAGAAGTTTTTCCTGGAAGCATGGCATCAATCACTTCAGTCCCGTAGGACCTCGTCATCGGCTCTCAGTCTTAGGTGCCCGGATTTGCCTAAGCACCCAACCTACTGCCTTAAACAGGGACAACCAACGCCCTGATGACCTAGCCTTCTCCGTCACTCCATCGCAGTTACAAGAAGTACAGGAATATTAACCTGTTTCCCATCGTCTACGCTTTTCAGCCTCGACTTAGGGGCCGACTTACCCTGCCCTGATTAACATTGGACAGGAAACCTTGGTTTTTCGGCGAGGGGGTTTTTCACCCCCTTTATCGTTACTCATGTCAGCATTCGCACTTCTGATACCTCCAG
>NZ_NRIR01000020.1 GCF_002282855.1 Paraferrimonas sedimenticola
AGCTGCCATTGAGCAGTTTCCTCTAAAAATTGTGTGAGTTCACATCTTGTGAACTATACTTGGTCGTGGTAAGGTTCACATGTTGTGAACTTGGAGCCAGCTGTGCACGTTATATCAAGAAAGCCGTTCAATGATGCGGCGAAGAAGTACCCCAATGATGCAACCGCTATTGAAGCGGTATATAAGTCACTAAGAAATGGAGATTTTGATTCTCCTGATGCACTCAGAGCTCTTTTTCCAAGTTTGGATAACTTCAAATACAAAGACAAATGGTGGGTTATCGATATCGGTGGAAACAATTTGCGATTAATTGCTTTCATCGAATTTAGAGACAACCGAATGTATGTAAAGCACATTGTGCCGCATGCCGAATACGACAAGCTTTGTAAAAGGTACGCAAAGGAGGCCGACTAATGGACTTCACTCGTGTTAAAGAAAAAGCAGCTGATCTATTTTCTGAGGTTGGCTTTGTGAGCCACATAAACAGCGAAGCTGAGTATGAACAGGCTTTGGAACTAATCGATGAGCTGTTTGACGATTACGATACCTATCGTCCGCTGATTGAGATTCTTGCTGTCTCTATTGAGAAATGGGAAAACGAGGCGGAAGAATTTGAAGAGTTTAATCGGAAAGTTGAAGCCCTTGATGACGGTGTTGCGGTTCTTCGTACCCTTATGGATCAATACCAACTTAAAGCCGAAGATCTTAAGGAAGAACTCGGCGGAAAAAGCTTAGTATCCATGGTTCTTAACGGTTCAAGAAACTTAACGCGAGATCATATTCAAGCGCTTTCTGCTCGTTTCAAAGTGGCACCATCAGTCTTCTTTCATCAGTAGTTTGAAATTGCTGTCGGGTTAATTACTGCGATTGCCGAACGCATTAGCGCTTTAGTAAGCAACCCGACAACCAATTAGTTACGACTCAGTCTGCTCGGCCATTTCTAGAGCATCATCCACTTCGATTCCCAGATACCTCACTGTACTCTCGAGCTTTGTGTGTCCAAGCAGTAACTGAACTGCACGAATATTTTTCGTCCTTTTGTAAATCAACGAAGCTTTAGTCCGTCTTAAGGAGTGGGTCCCATACAGAGCTGGCTCCAACCCGATCATTTTGAACCAATTATTGGCGATTCGAGCATATTGTCTTGTCGATAGGTGCTCAGAGGAACTAACCCTACTTTTGAACAAGAAATCTTGGGGCGTTAGGCGGTCTCTGGCTATCAAATTACATACGGCATGGCGAGTTTTTCGCGTTAGTTCAAACTGGACAGGCCGACCTGTTTTCTGCTGAATAACAGAAGCCCTAGGTTGCACAACTTGGCTTGTACAAACATCTTTAACTTTAAGAGTGGTTAAGTCACAAGCCCGAAGTTTACTGTCAATCGCTAGGTTGAATAACGCCAGGTTTCGAACCTGCTGCTCTAGCTCAAGCCTTATTCTGATCGCCCAAATTTCTTCTAGCTTGAGCGGTAGTTTCTGGCCGACGAGCTTACCTTTGTTCCAGGCTGGCTTCTTAGGGTATGGTATTAGTGCATACATGATACGACTCCATTGAGAGGGGGCGTGATCAAGTATGAGTTAGCAGCGTTGGCCTATAGAGATATTGCAGCTCTCGGGGCGACTAGTTGGATTTGGCCCTTAGCTGCCGTT
>NZ_NRIR01000021.1 GCF_002282855.1 Paraferrimonas sedimenticola
CAGACCCATGTGGGTTGTATGGTTAAGTGACTAAGCGTATACGGTGGATGCCTAGGCAATCAGAGGCGATGAAGGACGTGCTAACCTGCGATAAGTCGTGACGAGTCGGTAAGAGACTTTGACTCACGAATTTCCGAATGGGGAAACCCACTGACATAAGTCAGTATCTTTAACTGAATACATAGGTTAAAGAGGCGAACCCGGGGAACTGAAACATCTAAGTACCCGGAGGAAAAGAAATCAACCGAGATTCCCCTAGTAGCGGCGAGCGAACGGGGATTAGCCCTTAAGTACTTTGGAAGTTAGTGGAACAAGTTGGAAAGCTTGGCGATACAGGGTGATAGCCCCGTACATGAAAACGACCTTAGTGTGAAATCGAGTAGGACGGGACACGTGATATCTTGTCTGAATATGGGGGGACCATCCTCCAAGGCTAAATACTCCTGATTGACCGATAGTGAACCAGTACCGTGAGGGAAAGGCGAAAAGAACCCCTGTGAGGGGAGTGAAATAGAACCTGAAACCGTATACGTACAAGCAGTGGGAGCGGTACTTGTGACCGTGACTGCGTACCTTTTGTATAATGGGTCAGCGACTTACGTTTTGTAGCAAGGTTAACCGATAGGGGAGCCGTAGAGAAATCGAGTCTTAACTGGGCGTCCAGTTGCAAGGCGTAGACCCGAAACCCGGTGATCTATCCATGGGCAGGTTGAAGGTGCCGTAACAGGTACTGGAGGACCGAACCGACTAATGTTGAAAAATTAGCGGATGACTTGTGGATAGGGGTGAAAGGCCAATCAAACCGGGAGATAGCTGGTTCTCCTCGAAAGCTATTTAGGTAGCGCCTCGCGTCTCACCATTGGGGGTAGAGCACTGTTAAGGCTAGGGGGTCATCCCGACTTACCAACCCTTTGCAAACTCCGAATACCAATGAGTGCAATCGCGGGAGACACACGGCGGGTGCTAACGTCCGTCGTGGAAAGGGAAACAACCCAGACCGTCAGCTAAGGTCCCAAAGTGTATGTTAAGTGGGAAACGATGTGGGAAGGCTTAGACAGCTAGGATGTTGGCTTAGAAGCAGCCATCATTTAAAGAAAGCGTAATAGCTCACTAGTCGAGTCGGCCTGCGCGGAAGATGTAACGGGGCTAAACATACCACCGAAGCTACGGATGCATAG
>NZ_NRIR01000022.1 GCF_002282855.1 Paraferrimonas sedimenticola
GGTAATCCTCCCATTTTTAACCGAAGTTAAAAGTAGAAGTTAGGCCGCCAGTAATGGCGGTCTGCCATTGTTCGCTGTATGTGGCCGCCTATGATTGTAAAACCAAAGCCACCGAGTCGCGAACTCTCGCACTTGTTCAAGGTCGTCAAACAAGTGCTTGCTTAGCCAAGAATATCGAACTGTTCGATTGTGTCGTTCGATATAAGCGTTCTGCTGAGGCTTACCTGGCTGGATGTATTCAATGCGTATACCAAGCTCTTTAGCCCAACGAGTAAAGGCGTGGCTGATGAACTCGCTACCGTTGTCACACCGTATGACTCCCGGCTTCTCTCGGTACTCCAAAAGCCTGTTGAGTTCCCGTATCACACGTTCGCCCGAGAAGGAAAAGTCTGGCTCACTGATTAACCCTTCGCGGCGATAATCGTCAATGACGTTGAATAATCGAAACGTCCGGCCATCAAAAAGTTGATCGTGCATAAAGTCGATAGACCAGACCTGATTGGGTCTTGTGGGCTCTTTCAGCGACTCAGGCTTGTGCCGGTTTAACCGACGTCTGGGGCGGATACGTAAGTTCAATGCCAGTTCGCAATAGATGCGATAAACGCGTTTATGATTCCAGGGGTATCCTTCAACATTGCGAAGGAAGGCGAAGCAGAGCCCAAAGCCCCAATCGTTATCATCATCGGTAAGCTCGACAAGCTTTTGAGCGATGAAAGCGTTCTCGTCGCTTAACTTTGCCTGATAGCGATAACAGGTTTCGCTGACACCAAACCAGCGACAGGCTTTTCGAATACTGAGGTTGTGGTTCGCCACCGAACCCTGAGCGAGCTTGCGCCGCTCACGGGGCTTTACCACTTTTTTTGCATGGCTTCGGAAATGACTTCCGCTTTTAAGCGCTCTTCGGCGTACATCTTCTTGAGACGGCGGTTTTCCGCTTCAAGCTCTTTTAATCGAGCCATGAGTGAAGCGTCCATACCGCCAAACTTAGAGCGCCAGCGGTAGAAGCAGGCACTGCTAACACCATGCTCGCGGCATAGGTCTTGGACGGGAGTCCCTTGCTCAGCTTGTTT
>NZ_NRIR01000002.1 GCF_002282855.1 Paraferrimonas sedimenticola
AAGCTCAAGTCTGCATTGGACGATTACTTTGAGTAGCCGCTTTTCTTAGAGTGCGAAGACTACCCTTGGCCCTAAGCAGACGTTGAGCAATCTCACTTTTTGTGAGTCAACGCTGGTGAACACTTCTCCCTTATTAAGCTCAACTTAATAGGCTTTTTTGGCTCAAATGCCACTTTTCTTGTTTAATTGCCTGCATCGCAAAAGACATCAATTGATAATACTTCAACGATTGATATGTCCTTTTTTCGAAGAGATTTTAGTGAAGTAAATGGAGTTACCTCACCCCTTATTAATTAAGAGGTAATTGACATGAGAAAGACCATTTTATCGCTAGCACTCACTGCTGTAGCCACCTTCGGAATTGTAGAATCTACTCAAGCATGTACTGTTTTTGTCGGCAAAACGCCGGCTGGTGATGCTCCAGTTATCGGGCGCACTATTGAATTCGGATTTGCTGATCAGTCAAAAATGCAGTCAATTGACTTGGAAATCGAAAAATTTCCTAGAGGCACTGAAGTAGTGTCTGCCGATAAGTCTATGACTTGGGTTGCAAAATACGGTTACATCAAAACACATGCGCATGATGTTGCAGCAGAGGGTATCAACGAAGCTGGACTTTATGTAGCGCTTCTTTGGTTCATAGATGGCGAGTGGCAAGCGCGAGTCGCTGGAGGCAACAATTTAGCCACCTATGAAGCGGTCGAGTGGATGCTCGGTAACTTTAATAAAGCCAGCGATGCTGCGACTGCGCTCAAAAACATTAATGTTTATCAAACGGCGGATACGGGACTTGGAATTGAGATCCCTGCCCATTGGATGGTCGTTGATAAAACGGGACAATCGTTTGTAATTGAGCACATAGATGGGGAGGCAATCGTCACTAACACCTCCGAAAGCGGTGTCATGACCAATTCGCCAAAAATTAGCGAACATACTCAACACTTCTCAGACTTTATTGCTGCAAACCCTAAGTTAGATTCCTCAAAAAATGAGACAAACATGGAGCTGCCGAATCTTCCAGGTTCATACAGCGCCAAAGATCGTTACACGCGTACGCGAGTCCTACGAGACTTAACTCCTGAGCCTACTAGCTCCTCACAGGCGGTTAATCAGGTAGTCCACATTATGAATAATACCGACTATGTGCGAGGGGTTGTCGAATTTGAAGGGCGTGGTTCTGCTGGCGGCTCGCAAGAAACCACTTCGAGTCACATCGCCGATCTAGAAAATATGGATTACTACTATCGAACAGCTGAAAACATGACTCTTTATAAAATAGACATGAACAAAGTCGATTTTGGTGAGAGTAGTGGACGTACCTCTCTCGACCCGTTTAATGGTGTCTCATACATAGAAAGCACGGGCGCTTTAACTCGTTCTAGTAAATAAAACGTCCAATCCATTTCCTAGCCCGCCATTCGGCGGGCTTTCTTTCAGAGTTAATTCATCAAGATGAAACAGTTATTTATAGTATTGCTGTTATGCCCATTTGTGGCTAACGCTCAGGTAAGCTCGGTCGATTGGTATGCAATGTCTGGAGTGAAGTCCGCGCATGTTACCGAAGGGAGAAACAATTTTGATAGCCCCATTGCTGAGATAGGTTTTGGCATGAATCTTAAAGGCTTCGCCATTGACGTCTGGTCAGCAAAAGCAACCAACAATCAAAGCTGGGAGACTGGCTTTACCCTAGGTTATACCTTTAATTTATTCGAAGTATTAAAGTGGACTCCGCAATACTATCGATTCGACCAAAATGCTAAAGGTGAAAGAGATGCAAGCGATGAGATAATAAATAATTTTTCTATCTCTCCAAGTAGATACTTGGATGTGACAGCACGCCACATCTATGTACCAAAGAACAATTCTCAATACTTACTAGTGGGTATTAATGGGAAGTTTCGATTAGCAAACGATTGCCAATGGGTATTCTCGCCGTACGCAAAGCAGGAGATTGATCACGGTTATTCGAGAGCAGGGTTCAGCGGATTAAATAACATTCGTTTTGGTGCTGAATTATCCCGCCCAGTAACTACTAATCTCAATGTATCGTTCGATTTAAACTACTCTATTGCACAGAAGGGTGTATTACTTGATAAAGGGAGAGATCAACTCTGGGGTGGCGCCTATCTATCATTGAGCTTCTAGTTTGGCTTTTTCCCTGAAGGTTAAGAGCCTTCAGGGAAATCCCATGCGTATTATTACTCTAACTTTTATATCCGCCGCTAGGCCTGCATTATATTGGACAACAAGAAGGCTAAAGTGAGCTTTCAGGTTGTCTAGACAAAGGATGGATACTGGCATGCAAATCACACTAGATCGGTTGTTGTACTTGAAAACGGTAGTAGATAAAGGCTCGTTTAGTTCTGCTGCAAAAGTCCTCGGCAAGTCTACCGCTGGTATCCAACAAGTCATTGATGCCTTGGAAATAGATTTAGGTATTACGCTGTTTGAGAGAACTCGAGGGAAAGGGGTTTCCTTAACAGGAGAGGGAAAGAGCTTCTACCTCCAAGCTATGGAGATAATCCCCCAGATAGAGGCGTTGGAACAAAAAGCAGTCGCTCTGCGGCAAGGTGTTGAATCTACAGTCAGAATCGCTTTGCATGGAATCTCTCACTTTCCGTTTATTGATGCTTCTTTGCAGCTATTCAGAAAAGAATACCCCAGTGTTGCAATCGAACTATTAGATGCGGCCAATCCTGATAGTGTTAGCCGGTCAGATATTCGAGTCTCTCTTACTCCCATGGAGATTGAGCGCGGTCGCCTATCTCGCACACTTTTTTCATTTGTGTGGACTGCAGTTGTGTCAACCAAGCACCCCTTGGCAAGAATTCCTTCGGTTTTGGCTAGAGCGGATTTGCTAGAACATGCACAAGCTAACCTCTTTACCAGCGAACTACTGCCGTCAATCGTGATCGAATCTACTAGATACAGTAGCAACGAGATAAGGTGCGAGAATTTTGAGCAGTATTTGGGAGCTCTAAAATCTGGACTGGCCTTTGGTTTATACCCAAAGGCATTAGCACAACCATTAATTGATAACGGTCAACTGTGTGCTTTGAACTTGGATTTGGGGCTAGAAAAAACGAGTTGGCCGTTGGATATTAGCTGGTCTGAATCAGTCGGGCCGGCAGCCGAGTGGCTTGTATATAGTTTGATTGAAGGAGCGAACAAATATAGTAAGGGTCAAGGGATAATATAGGCTCCTAGATATTAGACAAGCGGGGGGAGGCATTTGCGCCTAAGTTACAGTTCTTATATTTTCTATGGCTAAAAGAATCCAGCGCGTGGCCGACGTCGGGCGACGCCAGTTACTAAGCTACGAAAACTACTTTTTGAAGTTGAACTCCCCATAGTCAGCGCCTTTGAAGAGGTCTACGGACGCATATGAGCGGCTACCAAAATCGATCTTTGCTAAGTCGATCTTTCGAATATCGTAGTTGTCGTAGGTACGGAAGTAATAGGAGAGGTTAGTTAAGTCTGCAACCGTTGAAAAGGTCGTCGTCATCGGCAAGTCATTGACGAACTTCCAATATGTCGCTCCTTGTGGAATGTCGACCGTATTGACCATAGACCATGCTCGGTTCACCCCGTCCTCATCTGTAGGCACTGATGTCTGGGTAAAATTAAACGCTGCCATTTTGATAAAGCGATCTTCAGGTGAATAGTCGAAAGCGACAAAGGCTTCCTCATCAAGTTCAGAGGGGCTGCGTTTATTCCACGCAGCGATATGTTTGTCGTAAGTCGGATCGTTAGTGAGGACTTTCAGCTCATTAGTATACGTAATTGGTTTGCCGTCGATGAACTCTACAACTGCCGACTGACCGTCTGGTTGTGTTATAGCAAAGTGAAACTTGATATCGAGGCCAGAAGTAACTTTCGACGAGAACGTGTAGAAAGTCGTGCGATTTAAGTAAGCAACAGCGTCGCTGACTGTTTTGGCGTTACCAAGAATGTGTGCGACCGCATCGGTGATTTTTACGTCTTCTTCCTTATTCCCACCATACTCGCTTGCGTCGAGCCAAAGCGCATTTACGAGCAGACCATGCTCATTCATGCCGTCGGTGAACATGCCATGATGATGCATACCCACAAATCCAAATTTAGTGGTAACCGCCCCAAGCTTATGCCCCCTAGGAACAAGCGCCACAGCCGCAGGTGGAGTTCCTGGCCACTCAAGTGTTCGTCCGGCGAAATGATTTCCAAGGTCGTTTTTGAAAACAAAAAATGTACATGCTGATACAGTGATAGAGACAGAGAGTAGAACACTAGCTACTACGATGGCTGGAACGAATTTCATTGTTTTTGTCCTAATTAATTGCGCAATTTTAGATAACAATTTTTCCAACAAACTCAGGATGCCGCTTTATTCCCTACTACTAAATGTATACTTTTGTCTACGCTAATCAAGTGACGACAGGTCAATTAGAACGGCAACTGATTGTCTTTCCAGTCCTTTCTAGTCGACGATGAGATTCCACTTGAGACTTAACTTGGCCCTTAGCTACGGCTCGTTAGTGTGAATAGAGCTGCTGCCTAGCTCAAAGAGTGGCCGTGCATTCCCTGCCAAGAAAGAGGTGACACAGTGCGAAGTACGCGTTCCTTCTTGACACTTACTCGTAAGTCCTAGGCTGCATCAGCCACTTCGGTTTCCATACGGTGAAGTTAAGCCAGCCCCAACGAATCGGGGCAGGCTGTTGTTGTCTCTAGGTTAGGCTTGGCGCGCTAATGGATGCGTCGAACAGCGGATCCCGCCGCCCATTTGTGAACAAACCGAAAAGTCGATTTCAATCACTTCAACGCCATTGTCGCGGAGCATTTTGTTGATTCGGGTATGTGAGGAGTCCATTACAACCTTACTTGGAGCCAAGCACACACCGTTACAGCCAAGGGCTTTTGCTTCTTTTTTGGTCGCGGTCAGCCAGGTCCAGTTGTGCATAAATTCTGGGAAACCTTTGATACCACCTTTTACACCTTCAAGACAGCACATGGCCAATCCTTCACGTGGGGTTGAGAATACACAGTCCAGGTGCACCCACTCACTAGTCAGTTCAATGGTATGGACACGGTATCCTTTAGGCTCCAGGTGTTTTTGCAGCCACTCGATACCAGCATAACTTGAGCCCAAACCGGAGCGACCAACCAGAATGTCTTTGCCCAGCACAAAGATGTCACCACCTTCCAGCATTGGGATGGTCTCATCACTCAAGTCGGCATTAAATGATAGTACCGGCATTGATGTCCAGCGTTGACCGGTGCGATCGGCTTGCGCTCTGATAGGGCCAGCCATCGTTATGTGACACTTGCGCATGATAGGTTTGCGTAAGGTTAGATTGATCAGTTCGTCATCGACGGCTAACACTGGATCCCGAGGGTAAGTATCGACATAACCGACCGGATTAAATTGACGATCTACTTCATCCATCAAGTCAGGGCGGACCACTTCGATACCGTGTTGCGTCAGTAACTCGGCTAACGCATCTTGCTGCTCTGCTGCGACATTGAAAATCTCCGGAGCAACATCAGAGCCGAGTTTTCCGGCATGCTCCACAAGCATCGCTTTGATCTCATCAGAAGTACCGGCGTAGTTGTTAAACACCCAATCTGGCTTAGGCAAGGTCAGTTTATTGGTGTGGCCGACAAATATCTTTTTCAGCGGAGCCCACTCATTTGGCATTGTTTCGGTCGCCGACGATAGACTCTTTGTCGTCGGGTTAGCCAGTGCTGTTGGCGCAATCGCCGCAACACCTGCAACCGCAGCTGCGCCACCTGAAAGCTTGAAAAAGTCACGACGATTTAGTGAGTTAGTCATATTAATTACCTCTTGCTTAGATTCATGTTTGGGGAACGAGGTGCATTATGTGTGATATTTAATGAATGGCTAAATCAGGGGCTATCAGAAATTTTGAAAGGTGCTATCCTTGTGTGGAGCTTTCAGTGCTCCGAAGGTGGTTGTGGATGGTAAACATTGAACATATTCAAACCTTTGTCTTAGCCGCAGACAAAGGCTCGTTTAGCGCTGCGGCCCGTCATTTAGGACGAAGCGCCAGTAGCGTGAGCATGATAATTTCGACTTTGGAAGACCAACTGGGGATTACCTTGTTTGACCGAAGCGCGAATCATCCAGTTTTAACCTCAGCGGGCGCGCGTCTATACGACCAGGCGCAAACTCTGCTTCGCCAGGCAAGTCGAATTGAGTTGTTAGCCTTGTCGGTAATTGAAGAGGTGGAAGAGAAGCTGACGATAGGGATCGGGGAGATGATTCCTTTTGAGTTGATTGAGGAGCCATTGGCAAAAATCGTTCGAAAGTTCCCAGATACGGAGTTTGAGATAGTTCGCGGTAGCCGCCAAGAGCTGGAAAAGCGCTTTGTCGCTGGGGATATTGACGCTTTAATTCGATCCCGCTCCGCAGCAGCGGACACGGATGCCGACTTTTTTCAGTTTAAATCCTTGCCAGTTGTGTGTATCTGTTCTCCTGATTCTGAACTTGCCGATAAAACCAATGTAAACTCGAGCGAGCTGATTGAGCTGCGCCAGATATGTTGCACCAGCATGCTAGACAATGATTTGCTCAATCTCTGTGGCACCTTGTCCAACGATGTGATCAAGGCTTCTTCAATGCATGACTTGATGAATTTAGTGGAGCAAGATCTGGGATGGGCCTATCTTCCCTATTCTTTTGCCTCTGAAAGAATCCAACTCGGCACACTGCAAACGTTTCAGCCTGATTTTCTGATTAATGGAGAGCTGTCTGGGCTCGATGTCGACCTGCTACTTAAACCTATGGTGAAAGGCTCAGTCACTGAAATGCTCAAGCAGTTGTTGTCGCGTTAGCGCTCTGAGCCAGCTTAATATTGTGTAGGACAATTCTCCCCCATGATACAACGCCAGCCCCTATGAAGCGGGGCTAGCAACGGTTATAAAAGCTTACAAAGGTTAAGCTTGGCGAGCTAACGGGTGAGTCGCGCAGCGAATTCCTCCTCCAATTTGTGAACAAACCGCGAAGTCGGTCTCAATGACTTCTACGCCATAGTCACGGAGCATTTTGTTGATTCGAGTATGCGCTGAGTCCATCACAATTTTGTTTGGAGCCAGACACACACCGTTACAGCCAAGGGCTTTTGCTTCTTTTTTGGTCGCGGTCAGCCAGGTCCAGTTGTGCATAAACTCTGGGAACGCTTTAACGCCACCTTTTACGCCTTCCAGGCAACACATAGCCAGACCCTCGCGAGGGGTTGAGAACACACAGTCTAGGTGCAACCATTCACCGGTAAGTTCAATGGTATGAACACGGTATCCTTTCGGCTTCAGGTGTTTTTGCAGCCACTCGATACCAGCATAACTCGACGCCAGGCCGGAGTGACCAATCAGAATGTCTTTGCCCAGTACAAAGATGTCACCGCCTTCCAGCATAGGAACACTCTCATCACTTAAATCCGCATTGAATGACAGTACCGGCATCGATGTCCAACGCTGACCAGTGCGCTCAGCCTGGGCTCTGATGGGACCCGCCATCGTAATGTGCGACTTGCGACGGAACGGAGAGCGCACGGTTAAATTGATCAGCTCATCATCAACCGCGAGTACCGGGTCACGTGGGTAGGTATCGTGATACCCGACCGGATTAAACTGTCGGTCCACCTCATCCATCAAATCAGGACGAACCACTTCGACACCGTGTTGGGTTAACAACTCGGCTAGCGCATCTTGTTGCGCTGCTGCGATAGGGTAAAAGTCCGGAGCGATGTCGGTGCCCAGCTTTCCGGCATTGGCTTTCAACGACTCTTTGATTTCGTCTGAAGTGCCTACATAGTTATTAATAACCCAATCCAGCTTAGGCAAGGTCAGTTTGTTGGTGTGGCCGACAAACATTTTTTTCAGCGGAGCCCACTCATTTGGCATTGTTTCGGTAGCCGACGATAGATTTTTTGACATTGGGCTAGCCAGTGCTGACGGCGCAATCGCTGCAACACCGGCAACCGCTGCCGCACCACCAGAAAGCTTGAAAAAGTCTCGACGATTTAATGATTTAACCATAATGCATACCTCTTACTTGGATTAATGTTCGGGGAACGAGGCGCATTATGTGTGATTATTCAGCTATGATTAAGTCAGGATGTATCAGGATGATTGAAAGGTGATATCCTTTTAGTTGGTTTTTCCAGTGTCCGGAAAGGTTGTCTTTAATGGTAAATATTGAACACATACAAACCTTTGTGTTAGCCGCAGATAAAGGCTCATTTAGCGCCGCGGCCCGTCACCTAAGGCGCAGCGCCAGTAGCGTAAGCATGATTATTTCGACTTTGGAAGACCAACTAGGGATTACCTTGTTTGACCGAAGTAAGAAACATCCTGTTTTGACTCCAGCGGGTACGCGCCTATACGACCATGCGCAAACTTTGCTTCGTCAAGCTAACCGAATTGAGTTACTAGCCTTGTCTGTTATCGAAGAGGTGGAAGAAAAACTGACCATAGGGATCGGTGAACTCATCCCTTTTGAGTTGATTGAGGAGCCACTGGCAAAAGTCATTCGCAAGTTTGCAAATACTGAGTTTGAGATACTACGAGATAGTCGACAGGAGTTGGAAAGGCGCTTTAAGGAGGGGCACATTGACGCATTAATCAGAGCTCGCTCAGCAGCCACGGACACGGATGCCGACTTTTTTCAGTTTAAGTCTTTACCGGTCGTGTGTATCTGTTCTCCTGATTCTGAGCTCGCTGATCAAGCTATTGTTAAATCAAGCGATTTGATTGGGCTGCGGCAAATATGTTGCGCTAGCATGTTGGATAATGATCTGCTGAGTGTTGGCGGAACCATGTCTAATGACATTCTTACCGCTTCCTCAATGCACGACTTAATGAATCTGGTTGAGCAGGACTTGGGGTGGGCCTATCTTCCCCACGCGTTTGCCTCCAAAAGACTCCAACTCGGCACATTGCAAACATTTCAGCCTGATTTTCTCATCAGTGGAGAGCTTTCGGGGATCGATGTCGACCTGCTGCTCAAACCTATGGCTAGTGGCCCGGTCACCAACATGCTAAAAGACCTGTTGTCGGATTAGCAGTATGAGCTCTGCTCCCCGACAGAGTTAGCAACAGAGTACATCCTCCCCGATTCAAACCAGCCCCAACGAAGCGGGACTGGATGTAGCGACAGCCCTCGTGTAACACTGCGTCAATGGCCGACCTTTCAATATTTCTTATAGTTACTGACTTAGGTAAACCTATCTGTTCAATCACAATACGGTCATTCTCGCAGCCTAGTAGCTGGCTGTACTCGTGTTCCAACAGGTATCTATATGAAATTGAAGTTTTCAGCACGCAAGTTAGCGTTTGGTGTGGTGGCGTTTTCGTTATCTGGCACAGTACTGGCCAGTGATTTTACCGCCCCCGAAATGACCGCCAATCAACCGGGCTTTAATGCTGCCGCCAATGCCGCGATGTATGCCGGTAGAGGGATGATTGGTGTTGTCACCTACGGCAACTACCACATCAGAGGTGTCGATGCGAACGGACAGAACGTGCCGAGTGATTTAACCCTGCAAGTGTTGCTGGGCACCCTGCATTACAACACCGATCTAAAATTGTTCGGCGGTCATTATAGCTTCGGCGCGACACTGGTATCAGGTGGTTTATACCCCGGAGGCTCTGAGCGAGACATGAACGACAGGCTACTGGATGTGAGCCGTAACCCTTGGGTGACGCCAATCAAACTGAACTGGACATTGGGCGAGGACTGGCACATCGCTGCAAACTACACCTTCCGCTTAGGTCAAACCGCTGGCAATACCAATACCGACAAAACCTATGATATCCATCAACTCGGTGGTCAGGCGACGTGGAATATCAACGACCATTGGCAGGCAAACTTTGCGTCTAGCCTGGAATATCGCACCAAAGATTTGCGCACAGGGCGTGATATGAAACCGGGCACAATTGGCTATTTTGAAGGCTCACTGCATCATAAGTTTGACAATGGAATGAGCCTGGGTGGGTATGCTTACCACGTTCGCCACTTGACCGACGATAAAGGGCTAAACGATCTCGGACAACAGCTGGGCCGCTATCGTTCGCAGCTCACCGGTGTTGGTCTGGAGTACACAACCCCGATTGAAGCGATTGATTCAACCCTGAGTGTGCGATTATTCACCGAGCCTTCGCGAACCAACCATATGCACGGTGTAAGGGCGTTTATCAGCGTGGCGCGAAAATTTTAAGGCTTGCATCCATTTGTGCAATATCCATTGTAAAAAAACAAAATAGCCCGCTAAAAAGCGGGCTATTTTGTACTCAGACATTAACTGATTTGTGACTATGTTTCTCGCCAAAAAGCAGTACAAGAACAGTGCGGGCCTGAGCCTGTCATCCCATAAACCGTCTTAAATGGGATGGGGCGTGGTTTCAGCCCCACCTCTTTTGATAGTTTTTGGGTTTTTGGTGTTTCGTCGATGATGATCACCCCACCGTTGCGGGTTGGAATCGCGTTGCATACTCCCTTTTTCTGCTCTTCTGCAGGGATCTTGAGTACCGTATAATCGTCGTAATAGCGCTGAGGCAGTGGTGTGAACAACCCGCCATTGGGCACATCAGGTAAACCGATAACCTTGTCACTGTATACGCCCAATAGGACATCAATGTGGTACGTATATTGGGTGTCGAAATACACCACATTCACTGGCGAGTAAACGTTCGCATGTACTCGTCGGGGTTTTTATTGTTGGTATGTTGCTCACACCACCGGATGTGATTTCGCAAACCCTGTTGGCATTGCCTATGTGGTTACTCTTTGAAGCTGGATTATTGATGGCAAAACTTTACAAACCGCTGGGTTCGAAAGATCAGCTTAGTTCAATGCAACAACAAGAGGTATAGAGACATGTTTGATATCGGTATGTTTGAGCTAGTTATGATAGCTATTGTGGGGTTGGTTATCCTAGGTCCACAGCAGATGACAGCGATGATTAAAGCAGTAATAACAGGAGTCAACAAGGCTCGTCAAATGTCGACTCAACTGAGCCAACAGCTAAATCGTGAGCTTAAGAACATTGAGACGAGCGTCGAAGAAAAACCAAACTAAAGTTGATGAGGTGTCTAGTTGATCGGGTTGTTTATGTGGTGCCCCTCCCATTGCTAGCCGAAGTTAAAAGTAGAGGTTTGGGCGACTATGTGGAACTAGAATTAATGTCCGCTTTTGGCCGTTTGCTGCTATTCGCAGTTGGCTAGATTACCGCCTTCGCGGTAATGACGGGCGCGGGTGTTGGCCGTTTGCTGCTGTTCGCGGTTGGGTAGATTACCGCCTGCGCGGTAATGACGGTCGGGACTTCGCGGAAATGACGGGCGTGGGTATTGGCCGTTTGCCGCTGTTCGCAGTTGGCTAGATTCCCGCTTTCGCGAGAATGACAACGGAGCCAGCCCCTAGTTAAACCGGCTACCAAACCCAATATACACCGCTGTATCCTCAGGCCCCTGAGCGATATCCACACCTAAGCTCAAACGCAACTGACGCACCAGTAAGTAGCGAAAACCCGTGCCGTAGGCCACGCGATCTTTGGCGTTGGCCAAATCACCGAAGTTGTTGGCAGCGCGGCCAGAGCCGACAAAGCCCAACACGCTCCAGCGGGGGTGGAATTGCCAATCGACTTGAGTTTCTAGCACGGCCACATGGTCGCCCTGGTAGCGCATCATGGGGATACCACGCATTTGCACGTGAGGACGGGCAAAGAAGGGCACGTCACCCTTGGTGCTGGTGACATCTAGGCGCACCGCCGCTGATACTGTGTCGCTTAAGCGAGCGTAATAGCGGTTGTTACTGGTTACTTGTTGATAATCGAAGTTCCCGCCTAGGCCCTTGCCGAATTGCTGCCATTTAAGTTGAGCATTCAGGCCTTTGCGCGGGGTAAAAATATTGTCCAGCGAGTCGTATTGAATTTGCGCGCCGTATGACGAGTTGGTGGCGTCTAGTGGCAAGTCGTCTAGGATTGACTCGCCGCTGCGCAAACGGGTTTGCATGTCCATGTAACTGGCGTTAACACCGACAAACCAAGGACTATCGCCTAAGCGATGGCTTAACTCATGGGTGGTCAGCACGGCGCGGCTTTTGACCGCAAACTTTTCATTGGGGTTATCACCAACAAGGCCGTACAGATTGATATTGATATCCCCATAACCCGCCATGGCTCGGTAGCGAATGGTGTCGTTTTTGTAGTGGCCGTAGTGCACCGCACCGCCGAACTTCGAACCATTCTCGGTGCCTGCCAGCATAACCCCAGTCATGCTAGGTGGCAGCAGTGCGTCTTTGGCACCGGATTTTCGCAGCGCTTTTTGCTCTTCGGACTCGTGCATAATGGCAACAGCCGCACCCAGCCCAGGCCCCAACGCAGGTTCGGTGAGCAGCATGACAGTCGGCAAAAAGCCCAAATCGTGCTCAAGCAAGAACTGGCTAGCATCGAAATGGCCATCGGTCGGGTCGATAAACAATCGATTGAACGCATTGGCATTGGCGCCAAAGCTGACCAAGGTGCTAAGGGTTAACACGCTAATTTTATTGCGAAAATTCATCGGCTTCGGTTTCTTTGGGAAAGTTTGGCTACTTTAATTAATGCTTGGATGCTGTCTGTGTGAAGTGTCACCGCTGAATGTGTAAAAGACTGAGTTAACACAATTTTTTACAAGCTTTTGGCTGTTCGGATTTGCCTAATAACGGCGCTGAAGTACACTGCCTGCCATCTCGACAATTCAAGAAAAATATAATGAGCAAGCTTGGCTTAGGGCGCTGGCAAGGCGCTGGACTAATGGCTACCACATTACTGGGAACCGGTGTTTTCATTCTGCCGCAAATGACCTTAACGGCTGCTGGCGAACAGGCACTTTTGGCCTGGGGTCTGCTAACTATGCTGTTGATTCCAGTGACTTTAGTCTTCGGTCGCCTAAGCGGCGTACTACCCCATGCAGCGGGCCCTGCGTATTTCGTCGAACGTGCCTTTGGGGTGAGCTTAGGTCGTGCAATAGGTCTGGTGTTCTTGCTGGTGGTACCGATAGGCGCGCCGGCAGCACTTCTGATGACCTTTGAATTTGTCACCTCGCTAATTCCACTGACTGGGCTTAGTTTGCTGGCAGGCCAACTACTGGCACTCGTGTTGTTGTGGTTGATCAACGCTCGCGGCATCGTGGTGTCAGCTCGACTGCAATTCGGCTTAACTCTGGTCATCGTCACCGTGGTGGTACTGCTGCTTACGACCCTTGGTGGCAATGCGCAACCGGTCAGTGCTCAAAGCTTACTGAATGCCGATAGCTACTCGCCTATGCTGGCGGCCGCCGGCATCGCCTTTTGGAGCTTCTTAGGCATTGAGGCTATGAGTCACCTTTCCAAAGAATTCCGCCAACCTGAACGCGATATGCTACCAGCCATGCTAATGGGCGTGGTGCTGGTGGGGCTTATCTATCTGGCTTGCTGTTATTTACTCTTGGGATACCCGCTGGATTCTGGGCTGGCCATGGTGCATGCCTTTGATGCACAAATTGCCAGCTGGAGCGGTGTCAGTGGTGCTTGGGTCATTGGCGTTCTGGGTAGCGCTTCGGGCTTGGCGACAGTGAATGTCTACGCTGCCGGTACCTCGCGTTTGATTGCTAGCTTTGCCGAGCAAGGTGTATTACCAAAGTCTTTGGCCAAGACCAATCCGCAAGGAGCACCGCTTCGCGCGCTAACGGCCTTGCTGAGTGTGATTGCCCTGGTATTAGCGCTGGTGAGTTGGCTGGCACTGCCGCTTCACCAGCTTATTGAGTGGGCCAACGGTGTGTTCGTACTGATTTACTTGGCCACTATGCTGGCAGCGACTCGTCTTCTCTCCCGACGCTATCAAAGCTTGGCTTGGGCGGGCTGTATTCCCTGTTTGGCAATTGGCTGGGCGCTGGGGTTACAGTTGGCTTATGCGTTGGTCGCGCTGGCGTTGGCCTTTGCCTTGGTACAACTGGCTCGTCGCAAGTCTCGTGAAACTGAATAGCCCTCAGCTTAATTCGCTGTGTTAACAGTAGGTTTCAGGTATACTCCCAGCCCGATAAGGTGCCGTTAGCTCGGCTTAATAGGGAATGCGGTGAGAATCCGCAACTGTACTCGCAACTGTAATCAGAGCGAGCGTACAAAACCACTGGCGAAAGCTGGGAAGGGTACGCTTTAGACGCTGAAAGTCAGGATACCTGCCTTGTTGAATTTGTCTCTGAAACAAGCGGGTTTACTTGATCAGACAGTCGCGTCAGCTCGCTAAGCTGGCGCCTTGTGTTGTTTAATTTTCCCGCGTTTTAAACACAACCAAAGGACAGTTGTATATGTGTTTTAAAATGCGTTATCCCCTATTAGTGCTGGCGCTAACCAGCACCGCCACTGTGGCGCAAACCGGCTCTAATGCGTTGGCGCAAACCGCCAAGGGCGAAGTCGACGAAATCCTGGTAGTTACCGGTGATCGCTTCGGCTCGGCACCCGAGCAGCAACTTCAAATCACCAACCTGATTGAGCGCGAAGAGATTGAGCGTCTTAATCCAGAGTCTGTGGTGGATATTCTAGAAACCCTGCCAGCGGTCAGCGTTATTCGCAACGGCAACGCCGCCAATGCGGCTACCGTGAGCATTCGCGGTGCCAACTCGAACCACACATTGGTATTAGTCGACGGTATGCGAGTCAGCTCGGCAACGCTTGGGCTAGCCAACTTTGGCGCGCTAATGCCAGAGCAAATCGAGCGTGTAGAAGTGGTTAAAGGCCCGCGCGCTGCCCTTTGGGGTAGCGATGCCATTGGCGGTGTGATTCAAATTTTTACTCGCAAGCTCAATCAAGGCGAAGGTTACGCAGTACTTGAAGGTGGCAGCAGTAACTATGGTCGCGGTTCGGCGGGCGTTGGCTTTAGTCATGGCCAAGGGCATACCGGCGTTAGCGTGAGCCTGGATAGAAGCGATGGCTTTGATGTGCGTCAGGACGACGAAACCGACAAAGACGGCTACAAACGCGCCAGTGTCGGTGCCAGCGGTGAGCAAACCCTTAACGATGCTTTCTCGCTAAACTGGGTCGGCCAATACAATCGCGGCAGCTTTGAGTTTGATAACGCCGCGCCCTACGCCAACGAAACCGACTACGACACTTACTTCTGGAATCTAGGTGGTCAGTATCAAGGCGATATCTGGCAGTCGCGCCTAAACCTCGGTCAAGCTCGCGACAAAAACCAAAACTTCCGCCGTGAACTGCAAACGCGCAAGCAGCTGTTCCAAACCGATCGCGACCAACTGAGCTGGGTTAACCAAATCCAAGCCAGCGATACGGTGACTCTGATTGGTGGTGCTGACTATCAACGTGAGTCGGTGAAAGGTGATTACGCGGTCAATCAGCGCGATACGCTTGGCGTGTACGGTTTAGCTAGAGGCCAGCGGGACGCTTTGATGCTAGAAGGTGTGGTCCGTCACGACCAGGTCGAGAAAATTGACAATGAGACCACCTATAACCTGAGTGCTAGCTATCAGCTAAGCGATGCATGGCGAGTGGTGGCCACCCATGGCACAGGCTTTAAGGCACCAAGCTTTAACGATCTGTACTATCCATTTTCGGGTAACCCGAATCTTAAGTCCGAGCGCTCCAAAAGCACGGATTTGAGTCTGCATTGGCAGTCGGGTGATTGGACCGCGTACGTCAGCGGCTACAACAATCAGGTCGACGACTTAATTCAATGGGCACCGACCGGCGAGAAAGATGCTAACGGTTGGGATATCTGGGCACCAGATAACATTGCCAAGGCAACCTTAAAGGGTGTGGAATCTCGGCTGAGCTGGCAATACGGCAATCTAAGCCAACAACTGGGTTACCACTATCTGGATGCCAAAGACGGCAACGGTCAGCTACTAACCGGTCGCTCTCGTCACGAAGTGGACTATCGTATTGGTTATCGTTGGGCCGACTTCGATGCTCAGGCCGATTACCACTACCAAGGAAAACGTTGGGGCGGGGCTTATCGCGGTTTCTTGCCAAGCTATCACTTGTTGGGCTTGTCCGCGGGTTATGCCTTTGCCGATAACTGGCAAGTACGCCTTAAGCTAACCAATTTGCTCAATGAGAAAATTGTGTCAGCGGCGGGCTATAACAGTCCTGGGCAGCAGTGGTTTATGACCTTCAGTTATCGCGCTCTATAGAGAGCTCTGGAGGTCAATAAAAAACGGAACTAACTGCCGGTTCCGTTTTTTTCATATTTTAGTTTCACAGAGGGCACTTGAGAGTTGTCAAAGAACCTGCTTCGTAGGTATTTAATAATGAGGCTCCTCTCATAGGATGTTTAATTCCTGGGTGTGCTACACAGTATTAGTTTGTATTGTTAGATGTGAGGGTACTTTTTTCTGATGTACGACCTGTACGTCTGTTTCACGCTCTAAAGCTATTCGCCTAAGTCAATGTACAGTTTGGAGGCGAGCTAAAGTCAATAGGATGACGCAAGCGTTTTGTTTATGAAGGTAATGGATTACAAGTGAATCGCTTAGCAAGGTGGCTAGAGCGGAACGTTTTAGTTAAATGGTTTGCTCGAACAATTCTTATCGGCACCATATTGATACCTCTAGACTACTATGGCTACCTAGGCTGGCTGGACGCTACTATCCTAAGGCTCGGCCAGTTCGATGCTTATCATCAGTCGTCGCCAGATAAGAAAAAATTACCGGTTACAGTAATTGAAATTAGCCAAGAGATGTATGAGGAGTACTTTGAGTATCAGTCTCCTTTGAGTCGTGCGAAATTAGCCGAGATAATCCAGCTAATCTCATTGGCGAACCCTTCCACTCTAACTATCGACCTAGACCTATCACCGCAGCTTAATTCTCAAGAGCAGAGCCAACTTCTTTATCGACAACTTGGCAGTTTGATTGACGATGGTGTGAGCATCAATCTAGCTCTGCCATTTGGGGTGAATACTCGTCAAAAATATCTAGCCAATTTGAGCTGGGTCGATGATATGTGCTCCAGAGGAATAGAGTTCGCTGAGCCAGTTGTTCTTCACAACAATCGAACCGTTTTAAAAATGGCGAAGGTGTCTGAAGCCATGCCAACTACGCTTTATGAGCAGACTGCTATCGCGAATAAGCAGCTCGATAAGCGAACTATATGTTCCTGGTCTCTGGATGATCTAACTTCGCCAATTAGTATAAAGTCTCGTCTATTTGAGTCCTCTAGTTCAGCCTCAGCTATGGTTGATCATCGCACGTTGCAAGTACTCAATGTAAACCTGCTTAGGCAGCTTCAGATCATATCTGTTGAAACTCTTGATGGCTTACGGAAAGTAGTAGAGAGTTCAAAATGGGATACAGTTTTTCTCGGTGGAGCGTATGGGAACGAGGATTTTTTCTATATTGCTGACCAGAATATCCCAGGGGTCCGTCTTCAGGCGGTAGAGTATCTCAATATTATTTACCCAGTCGAGACAAGCAATTTAGTAGCACTGTTATTGGAAGTAATTGTTGGGGTAATTTTCATCTTCTTTTTTCAGGCACTCTGGAAAAACAGACAACGATGCTTATCTATCGGAGCGGGCCAATATGCAACTCGCGTCTTTTTGGATGTCTTGATAATCGGATATACCCTTTTTTACATCCTCCTTATCGCAGTCTTAATTACTCCTTACTTTCTCACTTACGCCGTTTGGCTGAATCCTGCTCCTATCGTGGCAGCATTAGTGTTTGATTTCTTATCCCACACAGTAAATCAAACTAGCGAGCAAAAGGGACGGACCAATTATTTTGGTATCAATAAGATCGTTAAATCAATTTCTACAGGAGTGAAGTTATGTTTCGGGTTTATGGGACTGTGGATCGTCCTTTTTTCCTAGTAATTCTACTGTTTTTTTTACTCGTAACTGGTGAAGCTTCGGCATCCGCGTGTGTCGTTGATTCGGCGCAAAAAATTAAGGAAATTGAAGTCTCCGGAGAGTTAGTGGAGTTGCCGTTTATTAGTAAGGATTGCTGCTCTATTTCGAGCCTCTCGGCTTCAGTTGTCCTTTGCTTTACTAGCGGCAATAAGTGCTATGAAGTTGACTCTCAGAGCGAGTTGAAGAAGCTGCAAGCCTGTGAAGAGCGTCCTAGGCTTGGAAAGCTCTCTTGGTTACTTAGTGCCCTTAAAGCCACGCCAGGAGAAACTTTAGCTCTGCAAAGAAGCGATGAGCCGAAGCGGTTAACTGGCTATCCGTATAACGACGTGCTAGCTACCAACCGCTTTACCTTGTTCAAACCACTGTCCTTGGAAGGTGCCTCTAGATTTGTTTTGTTTTCCGAAGAAGGGGTAGAGCTAGACTCTCTGCCTTTCGACTCTCAGGTGATCAAAATAAACACTTCCAATTTGGAAAATAATCGCTCCTATCAATGGAAGATCTACAACGACGGTCTTGCTTTGTATTCGGGTGACTTCTTTTTGGCATCCGAACAGGGATTGAACGAAGAGCTGCTTAATCTAATTAACACCTATCGGCGGGGCGAACTATCTCAAGCTCAAATTCTCTCCTTATCGCTGGAGCTATACGATCATGGATTTAAGTTTAACGCTTACCAAATACTGAATTACAAAAATAAACGCTAAAAAAAGGAGCCTTTAGGGCGATGAAAAAAAAGTTATTGGCTACAGGGATAAGCCTAGCATTGACTCTGAATTTGTCAGGATGTGCATCAGCTCTGGTTGATGTTTCTAAATATCAAATGCCCAGTCAATTTGGGATGCCGAATATTGATCAGAGTACTCCTGCTGGAAAACTCGCACAATTGGAAATTGAAGCTAAAAACCTTGATGTGAGAGCACATGATGAGACTCGCGTCGCCAAATGGGAAGAAGCCTACAGTTTGGTAAAGTCAATGGACCAGCAAGAAACTGAGCGAAATGTGTCAGTGGGTGGCGGGTACTTTATGTTGAATAATGATCCTCGTAAGAGTGAATCTCGGGAAGGTGAGATTGCGCTAAAAACTGCTGAGGCGAATGCTTTTTTTGGCAATCTGCAGCGCGCAAAAGACATCATTTATGAGCAGATCTCAGCTGATTCCAATTCCAAAACCTTAATCAAAAAGGGTTTTGACCCGAACCTCGTTAATTTATTGGCTCGAGTCCAATTCGCCGGTAATGATTTAGAGGGCCTAAGAACCACTTGCCAAGCACTTTCTCCACACGTAAAGCAAAGCATCGAGATGCATAGTAGTTCTAGCGATGACTTCAAAAATTGGAGAACTAACCTTCTGAAAGCACATGCATTAATTAACTGTGCAGACATGCTTTACAAGCTTGGTGACAAAGAACTGTCGACTGAGATGTTTGCGGTAACTAGCGATTATGTTCTCAAAGACTTGGCAGAAACACGAACATCCAAAGGTAAAGCTGGCTTCGAACAGTTTGCTGGCATGTTGTCAGCCGTTGTACGCGAAGCAAAAACAGTAGGAAAAGCTACTTTCAGTGAAGTTTCTTACAATATTCCTGAAAATGACAGACCACTTTATGAGCTAAGACTTCGACTGCAACCTGTCGACGTCCGTGAACTCTACGGTAACTCGCTGTTGGCGGTGATAATGTCTGATTCAAGTAGCGCTCAAAGAGATGAATCTTTGAATGGGCTACTTGAGTTATTTGATCAAAAGGCATTTAGAGTTCAAAACCCTGAGTTTCAGCTGGCTAAGGGCGAAAACGATGGGATGCTGTCGTCGGCAACTGATGAAATCAACTACCAGAAGTTGGCAACGTATTATCTCAGCCAATCTGACAAAAAATCTACAGTCGATTACTTCAACAAAGCCATGGACGCCTCTGACAAAAGGTTATTGGAGTGGTCAGCGACCCTGAGTAACGACAATTTAGGCGTTTTGTTGGAGACCAGAAGGAAATCCATAGACTTTTTGCTTTCAGAACTAGCTCGAGCTCCGACAAACCCTGAATTGACTGAGCTTGCATTCGCAGCTGTAGGTAAAACCAAAAACATTGAAACAAATTTGAGTACTTACTTATCGTCGGCGGTATATAAGCGAGGGGACGCGAGCGATATTCGAGAGTATCAAGAACTCATGGCACTAGAGCTCGAGCTGAAGAACCTTTCCGGCAATGGCGGAGGGGTCTCACAAGATTACATGGATAAGAAGGAAACACAGCTCGCCCTGACGCGCCGTGTAAAAGAAAAGTTTGCAAGCGATATTCAAGCTCAATTTTATAAAGATACTGCTCCAATAGACGTTTCTAGCAAGCGCGCGAAAGCCATTGAATCAGGCACAGTCTTCTTAGACTTTGTTAAATATACGAATATTGAAGCTGAACCTTTGTATCCGATGCTGGCTCGGGGACAACAGCACTACGGGGTATTTATAGTTCAGCAGAACGAAATTAAGTTCGTAGATATTGGGCAAGCTAACGAAATTGATACTGAAGTCGCGACATATGTAGCGAGTATTAAACAGCCATCGACCCGCGCGGAACAATCAAAGATTGAAGAACAAGCTCATGCGCTTTATCGCCTGCTGCTTGCTCCCTTATTCCCGAGCAACGAGTTAGCTAAAGGCCAGATTATTGTCTCTCCTGATAGTGAACTCGGTGGTTTGCCGTTTGAGACATTGAATAGTGGGCAGAATCTTCTGATATCCACCCACCTCATTCGCTATGTCACCTCATCTAGAGCCTTAGCTGCGGACCCGAATACTCGTAACACCAATAATACTGCAGCTGTTGTAGCTGGCCCTGATTATGGCAGCCCCCAGTCTACAATTCACACCGGAGAGAAAGTTGCTACGAGGAGCAGAGGTTCGTTTTTACCCTTACCAGGAATTGAGTTAGAAAGAGACTTCGTCAAAGGTGCTCTGGAAAAATCTGATATAGAAGTCAGAGTCTTGCAAGGGCTTGATGCTTCTGAAAAGAACGTTCGTGCATTGAAGTCTCCTCGTTTCCTACACATAGCCTCTCACGGGTTTGCAAATGAAGCCGTTGATAATGTTGTAAAGGTCGATCCTAACACTGTCTCTGTTAGCTACGGCAGTAGCACTATGAGTACGGGTGTCGCGCTTGCGGGAGCGAATATCAGTGGCAAAGAATCGTTCAGCCTTGATGGTATTCTGTACTGGCATGAACTGGCCTCAATGGATTTGAAAGATACCGAGTTAGTTGTGCTATCTGCGTGTGATACTGCTATCGGCGACCAGTTGAATGGGCAAGCTACCTCAGGACTACGACGAGCCATCGAAGTATCTGGCGCCGCTTCGTCTGTCACGACGCTTTGGTCAATACCTAACGAGGAAACGATTGATTTAGTGGTCGATTTCTACGACGTTGGCGTCAAAGTTCAAAGTTTTGCTGAGTCTTTGAGGAATGCTAAGTTGAAACTGATAGAAACGAATAGCAGCCCTTACTACTGGGGAGCTTTTATTCTAACTGAGTCTACCCTCAACTAACTTCGAGTAAGGAACGCATATTCGAGAGCAGCTGGATCAGCGTATTCACTGCTCTCAGTTCTTAGTTTCTCGCTAAAGGAAAAGTAGAAACCCCATCAACGCAAATCTGAATGTCGAGGGCAGCATTTGTTGGACTGCAACCGCATAATTTGAATTGCAACAATAGCTTAAGAGCGAGGATGAGAGTTCTTGTTAATCAGACTGATGTTTGGACGGGATCTCTGTTAACAACTGCCACAACTTTTTGGCCACCGGCCCAGGTGTGTGTCGACTCAACCTAACCAACTGATAATCAAGCTGGATTTCGCTGGCCATATCCTGAGTCTCAATCACCTGCAATTGGCCGCCATCGAGGTGGGAATTTATCAAGTGCATGGGCAACCGCCCCCAGCCTGCACCCGCCAGAATTAGCGACAACTTGCTAGCAAAATCATTGACGTACCAACGCCTTTGATCGCTGGAAACGTCTAGCTCGTGACCGGCGGTCATCGAGCCAGAATCCTGCACCACGATTTGATTATCGTTGATTAGCTGGCGCACGCTCTCAAGCTTTGGGTGACGTGCTAGTAAATCTGGTGAGGCGACGTTGACCATGCGGCCTTGCCCTATACAGTGACTAGAGACGGGCACTTGGTGAGTTAACTGTGGGTGCACGGGGGTAATCGCCAGATCCACCGATTGATTCGACAAGCGTTCAAAGGCCCCAGATAAATACTCCTGGTGTAACACCACGCGAGTGTGCGGATGTTGATGCTGCACTGTCTGTAGTTGTTTGGCGATGGTGTGAATCGGAAACGACGCTTCGATGGCTATGGTCACCTGTTTCTCTTCGCCTTGGCCAAAGGCGCGGGCGGCGTCGATTAGCTGTGCGTGATGCTCTAACAGTTGGCGAGCTTTCCGAGCGATAGCTTGGCCTGAATCACTTAGCTGCAGCCGATAACCACTACGGTCAAATAACTCGATACCCAGCTGAGTTTCCAACTGTTTTAAGGCGTTAGTCAGCGCCGGTTGCGACTTGTGTACCACCTCGGCGGCTTGAGCCAATGAGGTGCACTCGCTGACGGCTTTTAGAATTTTCAGTTGGTCGATGCTAGCCACTTTATAACTCTTGATTATGATTTTGATTGAAAATAATAAATATTAATTAAGTTTAGGTCACGAAATAATGAACCCGTTGATAATTACGAACGGGACATCAAAACCATGAACACAGTAAAAACGATTCTAAAGTATCTACCTTTGGTACTGCTTTCGGCTGTCATGCTATACGGCGGTGGCGCTAAGGTGGTAGGCGTGCCAGAAATGCATCAAAGCTTTGCCATGATGGGCTTACCGAGTTGGTTCGGCTACTTTATTGGTGCTGCAGAGGTGGCCGCTGCAATTGGCCTGTGGATCCCACGCTTAAGTGCTTGGGCGGCAGCGGGTCTGGTGCCTATTATGATTGGCGCGGCATACTTCCACATAGCCTTTGAGATTCCATCGGCTACTCCTGCGCTGGTGTTCATCGGGATTGCTAGTTATGTTGTGGCATGGATGCGCAAACAAGCGCTGTGGCTAACGCCCGCAACTGATTCAATGATTGGAAAAAACGCTTGAAACTCATGATTCAAGGCACCGCAAGCGACGCGGGTAAAAGCGTCGCAGTGGCTGCATTAGGACGAGCGTTTGCTCGCAAAGGGTTAAGGGTTGCTCCCTTTAAACCGCAAAACATGGCGCTAAATAGCGCGGTTACCAAAGATGGCGGCGAGATTGGCCGCTCGCAGGCGCTGCAAGCCATGGCTTGTGGCGTCGAGCCTTTGGTGGACATGAATCCTGTATTGCTTAAGCCCAACTCAGATGTGGGCGCGCAGGTGATAGTGCAGGGTAAGGCTATTGGTAATTATCAGGCACAAGAGTATCAGGCTTTAAAGCCGAAGCTTCTCAAACAAGTGGTAGAGAGTTTTGAGAGTTTGTGTGACTCACATCAGTTGGTACTGGCCGAAGGTGCCGGCTCTCCCGCGGAAATTAATCTGCGCGAAGGGGATATCGCTAATATGGGCTTTGCCCTTGCGGCCAATTGCCCGGTAGTGATCATTGCTGACATTGATAAGGGTGGGGTGTTTGCTCAATTGCTTGGTACTTATCAGTTGCTAAGCACTGAAGAGCAGGCCCTGGTCAAAGGCTTTATCATCAATCGATTTCGCGGCGACCCTAGCTTGCTAGAGTCCGGCTTAGACTGGCTAACCGAGCAGACCGGCGTGCCGGTTCTGGGCGTAGTGCCTTACGTGCAAGGACTGCAAGTGTCTGCTGAAGATGCCATCGAGCAAACCAACGCCAATCAGGGCTTGTTTCGAGTGGTGGTGGCCACCTTGCCACGAATTTCCAATCACACCGACTTTGATCCGCTGCGCCGCCACCCGCAAGTCGAGTTGGTGTTCGCCGCTCCAGAGCAGCCTTTGCCGCCCGCTGACCTGATTATTATTCCTGGCTCGAAAAGTGTTCGCGCCGATTTGGCCTCGCTCAGAAAATGGGGTTGGGATGCACAAATTGCCAAGCATTTGAGATACGGCGGTAAGTTGATGGGGATTTGTGGTGGACTGCAAATCTTGGGCAATAGCATTGATGACCCACAAGGCGTCGAAGGTCAGCCAGGTAGCTCAAAAGGTTTGGGATACCTGTCGATACGGACCAAATTACAAGCTGACAAAGCCTTAGAGCAAGTCAGTGGTCACCTGACTATTGGCGAGCGTCGCGCCGAGTTTGAAGGATATGAAATTCACGCCGGAAGCAGTGACATCAGCGAACACCAACCATTTCTTACCAATGGTAAAAACGAAGGTGCAGTCAGTGCAGACAACCAGGTGATAGCCACCTATGTGCACGGAATCTTCGATAAGGCAGAGGCCTGCCAAACTCTGCTCAACTGGGCAGGATTGGACGCTCAGCGCCAGCTCGACCAGCAAGCGCATTTACAAACTGAGCTCGACCGTCTAGCGGATGCGTTTGAAGAGGCTATCGACCTAGAGGCACTGCAACAAATACTAAAAGCGGGTTAGACCGCGCCGTCGTAGCCGTTTTGACGCCAGGCCTCGTAGCTGATGATGGCCACCGCGTTGCTCAGGTTAAGACTGCGACTGTTGGCTTGCATGGGAATGCGCAGGCGTTGCTCAAGTGGCGTGGCCTGAATGATGTCATCCGGCAGTCCGCGAGTTTCTGGGCCAAACAGCAGCACGTCACCGGGGGCAAAGCTAAGCTCTGAATGGGGGCGTGAACCCTTGGTGGTGCAGGCGAAAATGCGCTTGCCAGCCATCGCCTCGGCAAAGGCTTCAAAGTTGGCGTGGCGCTGGACTTTGGCCAAGTCGCTGTAATCCAAACCGGCTCGACGAAGTTTTTTCTCTTCCAAATCAAACCCTAGCGGCTCAATAAGATGTAGCTGGCAGCCGTTATTGGCGCACAGGCGAATGATGTTGCCCGTATTGGGAGCAATTTCTGGTTCGTAGAGAGCGATGTGGAACATGAGATCACCGATAGCACATAAGGGCTGCCAGTATAGTGATTTTGCCCTAAAGCTGCCATCTTGCTGATTCATGGGTTAGGCTGATACAGCAAAAGCTTAACTTTCAAAGATTCAAGGTGAGGTAGTACATGTTAGACCCGGTATTGGCAAAAAATCGTCTTCAACGATTGGCAGACACAGTGTTTGCCCTGAGTTTGATATTGCTGATCAGTAACGTCGAGCTGCCGGCGATAACTACCACTGCTAGTGCTAGCGAGCTACAAGACATACTGATCGACAACCTGCCGGAAATCGGGGTTTATTTACTGACCTTTACCGTGATTGCCGCGAACTGGGTCAAGCACGTTGAGCTGTTCTCGGTCATCAAAAAGCTGGATCGCACTTTGATGATGCAACAGCTGTGGCTGCTTGCCTTTTTGATGCTAGTTCCTGTGACAAATCAGTTTATTAGCGTGGATGACAGTCAGACCCTGATTCTGGTGGTGTACAGCGTAAACCTGTTGGCGGTGGGAGTGATGCTGTGGCTGGGGTGGCGACGTTTAGCGGCCCATGAGGAGTTGCTGATCGAGGGTTTGTCGATGGACAAGCTTAGAGCTCGCAGCGCTGATTCATTGTCTGAGCCACTGGTGGCGGCTTTGAGTATTGCGGCGGCCTTTCACAGCTCGCTGGCGTGGGAGCTCAGCTTCTTGCTAGTACCTATTCTGTTCTCTCAGCGGCACCGATTGGAGCCGCTAAAAAAACGCATTCTAAAGCGGTAGTTCAAGCCTTACTCGCAAGCCACCGTGCTCACCGCGGTCAGCCTTGATTTGACCGCCGTGGCCTTTAACCGCCGCGGCGCATATCGCCAAACCAAGACCGGCACCGCCGCTCTCTCGCTCGCGAGCGTCACTCGGTCGATAGAAGGGCTGAAATATTTGCTCTAGCTGGTCTGGCTCGACCCCAGGACCATCGTCGCTTACCTCGATGACCAACGACTCATCCTCAATGTATTGGCGCAGATAAACCGCTGAGTTGGCGTAGCGAATGGCGTTGCGTAATAGGTTTTCCACCGCGCGACCGATGAGCTTGGGCGAATGCGCTAATTCGGGATCCGCGTCGACGCTGTGTTGCAGAGAGATTTTTTGCTGCTCAGCTTCAAACACAGCGTCGTCCAACACGCCTGCCAGTGTGTCGCTTAAGCGACAGCGCTGCTTGTCTTCGCTGGCTTGTAAGCTGGTACGCGAGAGTTGCAATAGCTCTTGAATCATCTGTTCAATTTGCTCGGTTTCATAGCCCATGCGTGCCAGCTCTTTCGACTCTTGGCCTTTTTTCTTAGCGATGGCGAGAGCCAGCTGCAATCGAGTCAGCGGTGTGCGCAACTCGTGAGAAATGTCGCTCATCAAGCGTTGCTGGCTTTGCATCATGGCCTGAACCGAGTCGCCCATCTGATCAAAGGCTTGAGCGAGTTGGCCAATCTCGTCGCCGCGAGCTCGTACCGAGGCTTCTGAGCGATGGGCCAGCTCACCGGCGGCAATGCGCTCGGCCGAGTGACGTAAGCTGCGCAAGCCGCGAGACAAATGCCAGGCCAGTGCGCCATAAATCAGACCGGACAGCAACAGAGCTAATCCCAGTAGTAACTCGGTCCGGTCGAGCCATTGATACAGCTTGGGTTTAGGTGGTGGGCGGTCAATTCGACCGTAAAGCTCGTAGTCTTGGCCGGAAATGGTCACTATCTGCGGGCCGAATACGCGCTCTCGGCGAAATTGGTAGCTGGCGGGCTCTGCGAGCTGGTTCTCTTCGCGAACCACTCGAAAAAACGACACGCTGCGAGGCGCACGACGACCGGTTAGCGTTTCCCCTTGGGAGTCCAGCAGCACAAATCGCGGCGGTTTGAAGCCCTCTGGCATGTTGGGAAAGCGCGCTTCGACCTCACGGGAGATGTCGAACTTGTGCAGCGCGCGCAGCGGCATTCGCTCAACTCGTTCTGCGATGCGATTAAGAATGCGCAACTCAATTGGGTCAATCGCCTGCAGCGGTTCTTGGCTGGATAACTTCTGTGCTATCAACAGCCCGCCAATGCTCAAGCCGCTGACCAGCCAAAAGCAAATCATCAGCTTGACGAACAGGTTGTTAAGACGCCACTTGGCCATTAAACCAGCCACAGGTACCCCTTACCTCGAAGAGTCTTGATGCGCGGGCGGCCGTCATCCCGTTCGGGTAATTTTTTACGCAGATTAGATAGGTGCATGTCAATACTGCGATCAAATGGTGCCAAGCGTTTGCCCAAGACTTCTAACGACAAGGTTTCTTTGGTGACCAGCTCGCCTTTGCTATCGATAAGTTGGGCTAGAATCGCAAATTCGGTAGAGGTGAGTTCGAGCAAGTGTTCGTTGCAGTGCGCCTCTTGGCGGCCTGGAAATAACTCTATGTCGTGTTCTTTAATCGACTGACTGGTGTCGGCATCGGCTTGAGTGAGTTTGGCGCGGCGCAGGAGCGCCTTAATGCGGGCGAGGAGCTCATGCTCGTTAAACGGCTTAGCCAGATAATCGTCGGCACCGATCTCGAGCCCGAGCACTTTGTCGATGGGGTCACCCTTGGCGGTGAGCATCAATACTGGGGTTTGTTTGCTCTCTCGCAGGGCCTTTAGCACTTCAAAGCCGTTGAGTCCGGGTAACATGACATCGAGCAGAATGACGTCAAAGTCTTGCTCCATAGCCTGCGCTAGACCGCTGGGGCCATCGGCTGCTAAGGTCAACTGGTAGCCTTCAAGCTGTAGCAGCTCGGCCAATAGCTCGGACAATCCAGCGTCATCATCGACTAGTAGTAAGTGGGACATATAGGCTCAATCTGGCGGTAACTTGGTTTACATAATAGCGACTATGCCGGTTGGGGTTAAGCTGGCTTTACAAAGATTTACCTTGCGATGACGGCGGTTTACATAGACCGAATTAGACTGGGTACCAAGGTTGGCAATTCGTTTTTCACAAAGGAGATTTTCCATGAAAGCCATTCAAAAAACTATTTTGGCCCTATCGATTGTTGGCGTTAGCGCCTTAGCTCCTCAAGCGCTGGCAGAAGAGCCTAGCAGTGAGCGCGGTTACCATAGCATGGATAAGAAGCGCGGTTTTGGTTCCCACCGTCATTTACTACGCGGTTTGGATTTAACCGAAGAGCAAAAAACTTCGGTGAAAGACATCATGGCGGGCTATGCCGAGCAAGCTAAGGACCGCTCTGAAGAGCGTCAGGATTATCGAGCTGAGTTGCAGGCCGTGGTCACCGCAGAGAGCTTTGATGAGAATGCAGCGCGCAGTCTGATCGAAGCTCAGCAAAGCGAGCGTGTGGAAGCGGCGGTGCGTATGCTGGCCATGCAGAGCGAGATTTATCAAATTCTCACTCCAGAGCAGCAAGAGAAGTTTAAAGAGAGTTTGAATAATTCCAAACAGCGCAGCAGAAATCGCTAGGTGAGCCGCTATAATAGCCGTCATATCTTATTGAACTGACGGCTTTTATGTCTGACTCTCGCGACTACGATTTTTGGGTAAAACTGGCCAGCCGCGCCGCAATGGCGACGGCGGCTATTCTGATAGTAGCTAAATTGATTGCCTGGATGGTATCTGGCTCGGCCAGTATGCTGGGCTCACTCACTGACTCTTTTGCCGACGGCATGGTGTCATTAATCAACTTCTTAGCGATCCGCTACGCCATTATTCCCCCCGACGAAGACCACAAATTTGGTCATGGTAAAGCCGAGCCTTTGGCAGCCTTAGCGCAATCCGTGTTTATCAGCGGCGCCTGTGTGTTCTTGGCGGTTTATGGCGCTCAACGCTTAGCTGACCCTAGTGAGATTCGCTACAGCGAGTGGGGCATTGCCGTTTCTATTCTGGCAATTGTGCTGACTTTTGCTTTGGTTAAGCTGCAAGCCAAAGCGGTTGAGGCTACCAACAGTACGGTTATCGAAGCCGATGCCATGCACTACCGCTCCGATTTATTGCTCAATGGCTCGGTACTGCTGGCCTTGGTGTTGGCTCAATACGGTTTGTGGTGGGCTGATGGTTTGTTTGCAATTGGTATTGCGCTTTATATTGGCGGCCAGTCAATTGGCCTGGGCTATCGCTCGGTACAAGGTCTGTTAGACCGCGAGCTCGACAGCGAAACTCGCCAGCGCATGCAGCGTTTAATTGAACAAGACCCCAGAATTATCAACAGCCACGACTTGCGCACTCGTGAGGCGGGTAAGTATTGCTTTGCTCAGGTGCACATTACCTTAGATGCCAAATTATCGCTGGCTGAAGCCCATGCGATTGGTGACGCGGCTATGTTCCGCGTGCAAAAGGCGTTTCCGGATACCGAGCTATTGGTTCACTTAGACCCTTCCGAAATGCCGTCGGCACAGGATGAAGCTGTGGATGCGGCAACGACCGAAGTACCGCCTACTCAGGCGAGTTCAACCGAGCCAAAGCCGAGCTAATTGGCTTGGTTAAGGATTCATACCTAGATCTTTGAGCTTGCGGGTGAGGGTGTTGCGCCCCCACCCCAGCAGCTTAGCCGCGGCTTGCTTGTGGCCTTTTGTGTGCTCAAGCGCTGTGGTTAGCAAAATCCGTTCGAACTCTGGCTGCGCTTGTTGCAGCAAGGACTCGTCGCCGGCTTGCAGGCGCTGGCGTACCCAGGACTGCAACTGCGCCTGCCAACTGCCACTGGCGACGGTATCGCCACTGCCGGTTGCCGAATCTCTCGGTTCGTTGACCAACTCGGGCGGCATGTCGCTCACCAAAATCTCTTGGCCGCTGGCCATCACGGTTAGCCAACGACAGGTGTTTTCCAATTGACGCACGTTGCCCGGCCAAGGTAGCTCGCTCATAAAATGCTGCGCTTCTAGGCTCAAGCTTTTAGGCTCTACCGCCAACTCGGCCGCGGCCTGTTGCAGAAAGTGCTGCGCTAACTTGGCGATATCTTCGCGGCGTTGCGACAGACTAGGCAGATGGATACGAATCACGTTGAGTCGGTGGAATAAGTCTTCGCGAAACTCGCCTTTGGCCACTCGAGTTTCTAAGTCCTGGTGAGTGGCGGCAATAATGCGCACATCGACACTGACCGGCGTGTGCCCGCCCACTCGATAGAACTGGCCATCGGCTAACACCCGCAGCAAGCGGGTTTGCACTGCCAACGGCATGTCGCCAATCTCATCGAGAAACAGGGTACCGCCGTCCGCTTGCTCAAAGCGGCCCTTGCGCATCCCGCCGGCACCGGTAAAAGCGCCTTTCTCGTGGCCAAATAGCTCAGACTCGATCAAATCGTGGGGAATGGCCGCCATGTTCAGTGCGATGAATGGCTTTTGCGAGCGCGGACTGTGCTTGTGCAGCGCGTTGGCAACCAACTCTTTACCCGTACCGGATTGGCCGTTGATCAGTACACTGATACTGGACTTAGATAATCGACCAATGGCGCGAAACACCTCTTGCATCGCCGGCGCTTCACCAATGATTTCGGAGACAGTGGTGGCCTCTTCGGCGGCCGCTTGCTGGGCTTGCTCCTGGCAGTGATTCAGCGCGCGCTGGGCTAAGGCCACTGCTTCGTCGATATCAAACGGCTTGGGCAGATATTCAAATGCACCGGATTGGTAGGCGTTAACCGCACTGTCGAGGTCGGAATGGGCAGTAATGATGATCACCGGGATCTGGGGATAATGTTGCTGTAATTTCTCCAGCAAGGTCAGCCCGTCGATGTCCGGCATGCGAATGTCAGAGATGATGACTTGTGGTGGCGAGCTTTCTAGCGCTTGCCATAAAGAGTCGGCAGCGGCAAAACTCGAGCAGCTCAAACCGGCGGAAGTGAGCGCGCGCTCCAGTACCCAACGGATTGAGCTGTCATCGTCCAAAATCCAAATTTGCTCGCTCATCGACACTTGTCCTTAATCAGAGGCTTGATTGGCAGCCATACGGTGAATTCGGTTTGGCCTTGACCACTTTGGCATTCGATTCGGCCTTGGTGCTGGCTCACTATGGTGTGGGCGATGGAAAGACCCAAGCCAGAGCCTTGCGCCTTATTGGTCACCATGGGGTAAAACAGGGTGTCCACCAGTTCAGGGGCTACGCCCGGGCCATCGTCGATAATGCTAATTGCCGCCACCAGTTTGTGAGTGTGCTGGCCTATGCTGACCTGGTGGTGGGTGCGGGTGCGAATAGTGATACGCCCACCGGTTTTGCTCAGTGCTTGTTGGGCGTTCTGTACTATGTTGAGCAGTGCTTGCTGCATCTGGTCTGGCTCTAGAGTTAAGTCTGGGATCGAGGGGTCGTAATCCCGGTCGAGCTGCACCGAGTCTGGCAGGGTCATCTCCACTAAGCGCAACACTTTTTCAAGTATTCGGTGCAGGTTTATCTCAACCCGCTCGGTGGGCTTTTGCGGGCCGAGTAGTTTGTCGACGATACCGCGCAGCCGATCGGCTTGCTCGATAATCATCCCGGTAAATTCTTGTAGATCCGGGTCGTCGAGCTCGCGCTCAAGCAACTGCGCCGCGCCGCGCAGGCCACCCAGTGGATTCTTGATTTCGTGGGCCAGACCGCGCACCAATAACTGCGCGGCTTGTTGTTGGTTTTCGCTGACCAGTGCCTGATGGATTTTGAGTCGCTGGTCTAAGGTTCGCAGCTCAATCAGTGCCGAAGCGCCAGCACTGTCGGTTTCGTAAGGCGATACGGTGAGATCAACCACATGAGCTTGCTTTTCCAAAGTCACCAAGTTGATTTGGCTGACGCTGAGACTGGCTTGTTGTTGCACTCGATCGCGCAGTACAGACTCTTCGATGCCTAGCGACAAGTAATGATGGGATAGCGGGTGTTCGGTAAGGCGCGCCCGGCTAAAACCAAACAGTTGCTCGGCGGCACTGTTGGCGTACAGAGGTTTTAGCTGTGGGTCTACCAGAATGACGGCGGTAGACAGTGAATCGAGCACCAGTTCGGTTTGCATCCCTTGTTCCTGTGTTCGAGCGCAAATAAAAGCTCGTTACCATGCTGCACCAAAATGGTGCATCGAACAAGAGGCCTAGGCTTATACGGCCCAGAAAATTCGAATTAATTCCGTATTATCCGGCGCCTTGGCGAGAAATAACGCTGGCTCGATGCAAAAACACTTTGGTTTCTGCTGATGATGCAAGTACTTTGCCGTTTTTGTCGATCAGCTTGGCAGAAAGGTTGTGCTCGCCACGATCGATATTTACCAGTCGAAACATACCGTTACGCTGAGGCACCGAGTAGGCTTTACCGTTCAAGTACAGGGCCAACCGATGGCTTGGGGAAAGCTTTGGAGCGATGTCTACGTGAACTTCGAAGTTGCCGTTGTTGTTGCGAATGGTCTCTTCATTGTTGGGAGAACGAATAGACAGCTTGTAGTCGATGGGCTCAGCTTGGGGTTGCTGCTCTTTAACGTCCGCCACCTTGGGCAGGCTTACAGAGATTGAGCTCGCTTCTTTAACTTCTATCTGCTCGGCCTTGACCCCTTTCTCGGGCTCATCCGAATAGTGAACCTTACCGTTCTCGTCCACCCAGCGATAAACCGCCGCACTCGAAGCAAAGCTAATAACTGCAAACAAAACAAGGAGGTGACGCATCTCGACTACCCTCAAATTTCACTGTTGAGTATAGATTAACCACTAATTGTTAAAAAATCATCAACAAAAACATTCCGGCTTTTTTGAGGCAAATTAAACAGGCTATGTGGATAAAACCGCAGGTATTTGGGGGAGGGGACTGTCCCCTGTGTGTAACCGTGTGGATAACTTTGTAACCAGTAATAAAAAACCCGCCGTTTGGCGGGTTTTCTTTTTAAGCGGGTTAGCTTAAACGCTGTAGTACATTTCGAACTCAACTGGGTGAGTGGTCATGTTCAGCTTCTCAACGTCAGCGCTCTTCAGGTTGATGTAGCTGTCGATGAAGTCATCAGAGAATACGCCACCTTCGGTCAGGAAGGCACGGTCAGCGTCAAGGGCAGCCAGTGCTTGCTCGAAGCTCTCAGCTACAGTTGGGATCTCAGCGGCTTCTTCTGCTGGTAGGTCGTACAAGTCTTTGTCCATAGCATCGCCAGGGTGGATCTTGTTCTTAATACCGTCAAGGCCAGCCATCAACATGGCAGAGAAGGCCAAGTATGGGTTAGCCGTTGGATCAGGGAAACGAACTTCGATGCGACGGGCTTTAGCGCTTGGTACCACTGGGATACGGATAGACGCTGAACGGTTACGGGCAGAGTAGGCCAGCATTACTGGTGCTTCAAAGCCTGGAACCAGACGCTTGTACGAGTTGGTAGAAGCGTTAGCAAATGCGTTAATCGCGCGAGCGTGCTTGATGATACCGCCGATGTAGTACAGAGCAGTCTCAGATAGGCCGCCGTACTTGTCGCCAGCGAACAGGTTAACGCCGTCTTTAGCTAGAGACTGGTGACAGTGCATACCAGAACCGTTGTCGCCAACTACTGGCTTAGGCATAAAGGTCGCGGTGCGGCCGTATGCGTGCGCTACGTTGTGAACAACGTACTTGTAGATTTGAATTTCGTCAGCCTTTTCAACCATGGTGTTGAAACGACATGCGATTTCGTTTTGACCAGCGGTTGCTACTTCGTGGTGGTGAGCTTCAACAACTAGGCCCATCTCTTCCATTACTAGGCACATGGCGCTACGCAGGTCTTGTGAAGAGTCAACTGGTGATACTGGGAAGTAACCACCTTTAACGCCTGGGCGGTGGCCCATGTTGCCATCTTCGTAGTCTTTGTCAGAGTTCCAGCAAGCTTCTTCGCTGTCGATCTTGTACATAGAACCAGACATGTCGGTCTTGTACTTAACGTCGTCAAATAGGAAGAACTCTGGCTCAGGACCAAACAATACGGTGTCAGCGATACCAGAAGCGCGCATGTACTCTTCGGCGCGGCGAGCTACAGAGCGTGGGTCGCGGTCGTAACCTTGCATGGTAGACGGCTCAAGAATGTCACAACGCAGGTTTAGAGTCGCTTCTTCAGTGAACGGGTCTAGAACCGCAGTCGCTGGGTCTGGCATCAATACCATGTCTGATTCGTTAATGCCTTTCCAGCCTTGGATTGAAGAGCCATCGAACATTTTACCTTCTTCAAAGAAGTCGGCGTCGATTTGATGAGTTGGAATAGATACGTGTTGCTCTTTACCTTTGGTATCGGTGAAGCGCAGGTCTACGAACTTAACTTCATGCTCTTCAATCAGACTCAGTACACTTTCTACAGACATATTGTTTCTCCAGAATGATTAAATTGGTGCAGTCGAATACTTCGACCGCATCGAATTGGGTCGGCACTAGCGCAATGCCATATGGATGCGAAACACTAAGCGAAACTCGTGCCAACATTGTAAGGCACTGTTTATTAGGGTTTGCGGGCCATTTCGGTGCAGGCACAAGCGCGCCTTGCACGCAAATGGTGCATTGCATGTTCCATTATGGTGCAAAGATGTGAGCTTGCCATGATCTTTATCAGTCTTAGCTAAGATAGTTTGGTTTCCCCGCCAGACGGCGAACATCGGAAGTTTTGTTCTGCTTTGGTGCGGGCGAATAGCAGGCCTATTAGGCGTTGAGTAAATTAGCCAATCGCGTAAAAGCTGTGCTAAGGTGCCTGCGCAACAACAAGACCAATCACTATAAAAAATGAGGACATAATGTCGAACGCTGTTACCTCTTCGACTGACAATAACAAAGGATGGTTTAACCGCTTTTTAGCGGGTGTCGAATTCTTAGGGAATCTACTACCCCACCCAATTACTTTGTTTGCCATGTTCGCTTTGGGCGTGGTGTTATTTAGTGGCATTGCCGACTTCTTTGGCTTGTCGGCCATCGACCCACGCCCGGAAGGCGCTGCTGGTCGCGACCCTGATGGGGTGATCGAAGTGGTCAGCCTGATGAGCGCTGAAGGTCTGCAAAAAATTGTCACAGGACTGGTAACCAACTTCACAGGCTTTGCACCACTAGGCACCGTATTGGTGGCCCTGTTGGGTGTGAGCGTGGCCGAGCACTCGGGCATGCTATCGGCTGCGATGCGCGGCATGGTGATGGGCGCATCTAAGCGTCTCGTGACTTTCATGGTGGTATTCGCCGCCATTCTTTCTAATACCGCCTCAGAGCTGGGCTATGTGGTGCTGATTCCGCTGGCAGCGATGATTTTCCACAGCCTAGGCCGTCACCCGCTGGCCGGTTTGGCCGCAGCATTTGCCGGTGTATCCGGCGGTTATAGCGCCAACTTATTATTGGGTACCATTGACCCACTGTTGGCGGGCATTACCACTCCTGCGGCGCAAATGATTGACCCAGGTTACGAAGTTGGCCCAGAAGCCAACTGGTACTTCATGATGATCTCGGTGTTCTTAGTGGCCATTTTGGGTACTTGGGTGACTGAGAAAATCGTTGAGCCGCGCTTGGGCAAATACGACCCGTCAGAAGCGGCGGAAGACTTGAGCAACAATCAGGTACAGCACTTAAGCGACACCGAGCGCAAAGGTCTGCGCTACGCAGGTATCGCTTTCTTAGCCACTTGTGCACTGCTAGCGCTGACTATCGTTCCAGAGAACGGTGTACTGCGTCACCCAGAGACCGGTGCCGTAGCAGGCTCACCTTTCTTAAAAGGTATCGTGGTATTTATCTTCGTGACCTTTGCGATTCCAGGTTACGTGTACGGTCGTGTGGTTGGTACCATGAAAACCGATCGCGACGTTATCGACGCTATGTCTAAGAGCATGAGCTCGATGGGCATGTACATTGTCTTGGTATTCTTTGCCGCTCAATTCGTTGCTTTCTTTAGCTGGACCAACCTTGGCACCATTTTGGCGATTAACGGTGCGGCTTTGTTGGAAGCGCTGAATCTGACCGGACCTGAAGTCTTTATCGGCTTTATCTTCCTGTGTGCCTTGGTGAACTTGAGCTTAGGCTCATCGTCAGCACAGTGGGCGGTAACCGCGCCTATCTTTGTGCCTATGTTGATGCTGGTGGGCTACGCCCCTGAGACCATTCAGGCGGCATACCGTATTGGTGATTCGGTGACCAACCTTATAACGCCTATGATGAGCTACTTTGGCCTGATTTTGGCGGTGGCGACTAAGTACAAGAAAAACATGGGCATTGGGACTTTGGTGGCGACCATGCTGCCGTACTCCATGGTGTTCTTCGTCGGATGGGTTGCCCTGTTCTACATTTGGGTATTTGGTTTTGGCCTGCCAGTGGGTCCAAACTCGCCGATTTACTACCAACCTTAATCACTGCCTAACTGACAGTCGTCATCTTGCTGTCAGTATCTAGTCAGAAAATCCTCAAAGCCCGCAGCCACTTAGGTTGCGGGCTTTGGTTATCTTTTTGAAAGCGAATCGGCTATACTTCGCGCACATTTTATTAAGCGTCCGCTAACTTGGGTGTGAACCCAAGTACAATTACTCAGTACAGAGGCCATTTTGAGCAGTATTCAAACTAGCGATATCAGTAAGTTACGTAACATCGCGATCATTGCCCACGTTGACCACGGTAAGACTACCCTGGTAGATAAATTGCTACAGCAATCCGGTACTTTGGACAGCCGCGCCGACATGGACGAGCGTGTGATGGACTCCAACGATCTGGAAAAAGAGCGTGGTATTACCATTCTGGCCAAGAACACCGCCATCAACTGGAACGACTACCGCATTAATATCGTAGACACCCCAGGACACGCCGACTTCGGTGGTGAGGTTGAGCGCGTTATGTCTATGGTTGACTCGGTACTGCTGATTGTTGACGCCCAAGAAGGCCCAATGCCTCAGACTCGCTTCGTTACCCAGAAAGCCTTTGCGCAGGGTTTGAAGCCAATCGTAGTTATCAACAAAATCGACAAGCCAGGCGCGCGTCCTGACTGGGTAATGGACCAAGTCTTCGACTTGTTCGACAATCTAGGCGCTACCGACGAACAGTTGGACTTCCAAGTGGTTTACGCATCAGCCATCAATGGTTGGGCGTCGCTAGAAGAAGGCGAGCAGGGCGACAACATGAACCCGCTGTTCGAAACCATTTTGGAGCAAGTACCTGCCCCAACCGGCGACGTTGATGGTCCTTTCCAGATGCAAATCTCGCAGCTGGACTACAACTCTTACGTTGGGGTTATCGGCGTAGGTCGTGTAACTCGTGGTAGCGTTAAGCCGAACCAGCAAGTGACCATCAACTGTGCTGATGGCCACACCCGTACCGGTAAAGTGGGTACGGTTCTGGGCTACCTTGGCCTTGAGCGTCACGAGATCGACAAAGCGCAAGCGGGCGACCTGATTGCAATTACCGGTCTGGGTGAGCTGAAAATCTCTGACACGGTTTGCTGCCCAACTGAAATTGAGCCGCTACCAGCACTGTCTGTAGACGAGCCAACCGTAACCATGACTTTCCAGGTGAACACTTCTCCGTTCTCTGGCCAAGAAGGTAAGTACGTTACTTCGCGCAACATCCTTGAGCGCTTGCAACAAGAGCTGGTACACAACGTAGCACTGCGTGTTGAAGAGACCGACGATCCGGACAAGTTCCGCGTATCGGGCCGTGGTGAATTACACCTAGGTATTTTGATTGAGAACATGCGTCGTGAAGGTTACGAGCTAGCGGTATCGCGTCCAGAAGTTATCATGCGTGAAATCGACGGCGAGCTACAAGAACCGTACGAAACCGTGACTGTAGACGTTGAAGAAGAGCACCAGGGCTCCATCATGGAGAAAATGGGTCTTCGCAAAGCTGAGCTAACTGACATGGCACCAGACGGCAAAGGCCGTATTCGCATGGACTTCATCATGCCTAGCCGTGGACTGATTGGCTTCCAAACCGAGTTCATGACTCTGACGTCAGGCTCTGGTCTGATTTATCACACTTTCTTGCGCTATGGTCCGCACAAAGGTGGCGAGATTGGTCAACGTATCAATGGTGTACTGATTGCCAACGCGGCTGGTAAAGCTCTGACTAACGCCCTGTTTAACCTGCAAGAGCGCGGTCGTCTGATGATCGGCCACGGTGTTGAAGTTTACGAAGGTATGGTTATCGGTATCCACAGCCGCGACAACGACCTGACGGTTAACGCACTTAAGGGTAAGCAGCTGACCAACGTACGTGCATCAGGTACTGACGATGCGCAGGTACTGACGCCGCCAATCAAGATGACCCTTGAGCAAGCCCTTGAGTTCATCGATGACGATGAGTTGGTTGAAGTAACTCCTGAGAGCATCCGTATTCGCAAGAAGCTTCTAGCTGAAAACGAGCGTAAGCGCGCTAGCCGCGAAGCGAAAAAAGCTTAAGCGTAAGCGGAAGTTAACTACCAAAGGGCCGTCATATGACGGCCTTTTTTGTTTTAAGTGGCAGTAAAATAAGCAATTGACCCAATTGGGGGGAGCGTGTAGCCTTTGCGCCCTCGACTCCTGTGGTGCAGTAAATCCATGACTCAATCGATGACAGACACGCTTAAGCGTCAGGCCAGTTTAAGCCTGATTTTAGTGCTAGGCGCGCTCGGTGCGCTAACACCGCTGGCCATCGATATTTATTTACCCGCCATGCCCATGATTGGCGATGCGCTGGGCGCCAGTGCAGGCACTATTCAAATGACCTTGACCGCCTATGTGGCAGGCTTTGCCGCGGGTCAGCTGGTGTACGGGCCGATAAGCGATGCGCTGGGACGAAGGCCTGTGCTAATGGCCGGGCTTATCGCCTTTATGCTGTTGTCGGCTATGTGCGCGTTAGCCGTGTCTGCGGACATGCTGGTTTTGAGTCGTGCCTTGCAGGGGCTTGCTGGTGCTGCCACTTCTGTGGTGATCATGGCATTGGTGCGCGATTTGTTTGAGCGAGAAGACTTTGCTCGAACCATGTCCTTTATTACTTTGGTGGTGACGGTTGCCCCGCTGGTGGCCCCAATTATCGGAGGCTACTTGAGCGTTTGGCTTGGCTGGCGCTCGCTGTTTTGGCTGTTGGCCATGGTCGCCGCGATAGTCATGCTCATCGCCTATTGGCAAATCCCAGAAACCTTAGCCGAAGAAAAACGCCAACCGCTGCAACTGCGCGCAGCGCTTAAGAACTACGCCCGTTTGCTCACTCACCCAGGTGCGATGGCACTGGTGCTTGCCGGTGCGTTGTCCTTTAGTGGCATGTTTACCTTTCTAACCGCCGGGCCTTTTGTCTACATCGAGCTATATGGGGTTGAGCCACAAAACTTTGGTTACTTCTTTGGCGCCAATATTGGCTGCATGATTTTAATCACTAGCCTTAATGGCAAGTGGGTAAAACGGGTGGGCATTCACAGTATGCTGCGCGGTGCACTGGCACTAAAAATCGTGGCGGGTATCGGTCTGTTTTGCGCTTGGCTGCTGGACTGGGGTTTGTGGGGCGTGGCGCCCTTTGTGACTCTCTACATAGGCACTATTTCGGTGATCGGCAGTAACTCCATGGGGATCATCTTAAGCGAATTTCCGACCATGGCCGGCACCGCATCGTCGATTACCGGCACCCTGCGCTTTGGCACCGCGGCAGTGATCAGCGCTTTGGTGGCGTTACTACCTCAAGCCGCTTGGCCAATGATTTTGGTAATGGCTTTATGCAGCGTTAGCGCAGCAAGTTTGTACGCGCTTTCTTGCCGGCTAACGCCCAAAAGTTAGCTTACATTTCATGAATTGGCGCCAGTTCGATAGAGCCGCCCGCGGCTAAAATGGGGCAAGCCTTGGCCTTGTTGACCGCGTCTTGATCATCAGCGGCATCAATTAGGCTGTAACCACTGGCTGGGTTGGCGCCACCATTGTTGACTACCGAGCCATCACTATTCACTGTGGTTGACAGTCCCACTGGCGCACCGCCGTCAATCACCGCACCGCCCATGGAGGCAAACCAAGCCCCCCATTGGTCCATTACCTCATCGATTTCCGCCTGAGTGTTTGGGGAAGTACCACCGTGGTAAACAAACAGATACTTGGCCATGTCGCTCTCCTAGGGCAAAAGTTGCCCATAAGCATAGCCAACGCCAAGCATTTCGGGGTTTAATCGGCTGAGCTAGCAGCTATCAGTGCATCCGATAACTTTGCTGGCTGACAGATTTGCTCGATTTCGATTTGCCTTGTGGCCATGTGCAACGCAGCACTTAGGTTGGCGTTACATTGTTAGAATCTTATACTAGCGCTCCCAATTCAGTCTGAGCGGATACTCCATGAGTCTCACCTTTAAGCCCTACACCCAAGCTCAACTAGCCGGTTGCATGGCGCTGTTTGATAGCAACATGCCCAAGTACTTTGCGCCAGAAGAACGTGACGAGTTTGAAGATTTCTTAAAGCGATTCGCCGAGCCCGATGGCTATCTGACTTTGTGGAATGATGAGCAGCTTATCGGTTGTGGTGGTATTGCCGCAAAGCAGGATTATGTGGTGCTGGCGTGGGGCATGATTGACTCGAAGCGTCATGGCAAAGGCTATGGCCGTAGTCTAACCGAGCAACGGTTAGTACAAGCTCAACAGCAGTTTCCCGAGAAAGAAGTACAAATCGAAACCTCGCAACACAGCCAAGGCTTCTATCAAAAGATGGGCTTTCATGTGACTCGAGTAGAAGCGGATGGCTTTGCTAAAGGCATAGATTTGGTCGCCATGACGTACGTGCCTGTGTAAGTTCGACACAAAAAAAGGAGCCCAAAGGCTCCTTTTCTCCACTCAATCTCGACGTTACAGAGGGTCAAACGAGAAGGTTTGTCCGGCCAGCGCCGCTTCGTACATCAAACCGCCTTTTGCCACGGTAAATACCGCCATGCCTTCGATGTAGCTGCCAGTTGCTGAAGAGTGGCCTGCACTGGCGCTGTTACCCGTGGTACCGGCTTTGGCGTTAGCGCCAACGGTAATCGCAACGGCTGAGGCCTGCGCGCCAAATTCAAAGCTGCCCGAGGTGAAGTCGTCATAAGCGGCTTTGTCTTTAAAGAAAATCACTTCTGAGTAGGCCTGACCGCCGAGCTGAAAGCCAAAAGACACTTGCGTCAGGCTGGTTTTGCCGGTGACGGCACCACCTCGATACACCTTGCCTTTACCATATGCGCCGCCAAGACCTATGCCACCTTTACCTACGGTTGGGAAAATAGCGAAGCCGTACGCGGTGTCGAAGAAGTGGCGAGTTTCTTCGGCTTCTTTGAAGGTATCAATGGCGCGTTGATAGTCGTCTGCCATCGCATTGGTTGAAAGGGATAGGCCGAGCACCATCAATAGGGCTGAAATTATGCGTGTCATGGTTTTGGACTCCTAGTCTCTATATTCTCAATAGCTTAACAGAAAAAAACGCGCTGGGTAGTGCGCGGTTTTAGCGGTCATCGACGAGATTGGTGGCGAGCGGAGGCGCCCTTTGGCGGTTTGTCGGGAACCGGCCGACGCTCGGCCAACAAGTGCTTTATCGCCATTACTGGGTGGCGCATCAGCATGCGTGGGCCTGCATAGCGCATGATGGTCTTGGCACGCTCGCGCATTTCTGGCTTATAGCAGTGAATTGGGCATTTAGCGCAGGTGGGTTTGTCTTGGCCGTAGGGGCAGCGCACCAGCTTTTTGTGGGCGAACTGCAGAAAGTCGCGGCACTCCTCGCAAGGGTGCGTCCCTTGATGATGGTGTTGGCAGTAAATCCGTACCATGGCAGTGATGGTGCGAAACTCGTAAGCCAGACTGCCAGTTAAGCTCGGCTCAGTTGCCATTGCTAAATCCTATTAAACAACTCGGGTATTGGTTGAGATTGCACCACAGCAAAACGCAACTGCCAACTTGTGCTGGCAGGAATTAGACCTGTGCCACAGTTTTCGGCGAGCTTGGCTAGGTTCCGCAGAAAGTTTGGTAGCTCAAGTCGTACTCGGGCTTAGCGCTTTGAAAGTCCGACGTCTCGTCAAGCTGTTGATAGGGTTGCTGTAGCACTTTGAGAAAGCGTTTAAAGGGGGCTAAATCGCCATGCTCAACCGCCGCCTCAAGTACCGCTTCCACCCAATGGTTGCGCGGGATGACCCTAGGGTTTGCCGCGCGCATAAGCTGGTACGCACCATTGGGCTCGCTCGCTAGCGCTTCGTGCCAAAGCGGCAACCAGTCCCCCAGCACTGCTTGCAAGGGCGCTAGCAAACTTGAGTCTTGTTGGCTTTCCGTGAGCCTATCAAAGGTTTGGGTGTAATCCAGCCCCTGTTGTTGCATGCGCTCTACCAAAGTGGCTATCAACTCCTGGTGCTTGTCAGCATCGCTTAGCCCTAATTTTTGCGCTAGCACCTCGCCAAAATCTCGCTCAAAGGATTCGCCCAAGCCGTCGACAAAGTCCTGCAGCTTCGCAAGGACTTCCTGTTTTTCACCCGGCATTAATGGCAGCAAGGTCTCAGTTAATCTAGCCAGATTCCACTGGGCGATATGGGGCTGGCGGCCAAAGGCGTAACGACCTTGTTGGTCGATGGACGAATACACCTGATTGAGGTCAAAGGTGCCGAGCATGGCGCAAGGACCATAGTCTATGGTGTCACCACTGATAGCGCAGTTGTCGGTATTCATCACCCCGTGAATAAAGCCCACTCGCATCCAGGCTTTAATTAACTGGCGCTGTTTCTCTGCCACCGCTTGCAAGAAGAGCAATGGCGCTTGAGCGTCATTTGGGTCTATGTGCGGGTAATGACGTGCAATGGCGTAATCGAGTAGGCGTTTGGTGGCCTCAGGGCCCAGTTGATTGGCGGCGTACTGAAAGCTACCAACCCGCAAGTGACTGGCCATCAGTCGAGTGACAATTGCGCCGGGCTCGGCGCCTTGGCGGTAAACTGTCTCACCAGTGCTGACGACGGCTAGGCAGCGGCCGGTTGGCACACCTAAGGCGTACATGGCCTCGCTCATTAAATATTCGCGCAAAGCCGGGGCTAGTGCACAGCGGCCATCACCGCCTCTTGAGAAATCGGTGATCCCTGAGCCTTTGAGCTGCACTTCCCAATCGCTTCCATCTAGCCCTTTTAGCTCACCCAGCAGATGAGCGCGACCATCCCCTAAGCGAGGGTTGTAATGACCGAACTGATGACCGGCATAGGCGCAGGCGATGGGTTCACTGCCGGGTAAGGTCTGATTGCCGCAAAAAACCTTTGCCAACTCGAGGGCTGAACTTGGCAAAGACTCAGGCGCTAGGTTGGCCTTAGCCCACGCCTCGTTAAACAGTAACAATTCAGGCTGTCGGACCGGGGTTGGTTCAGTGCGCTCAAAAAATTCACTGCCGAGCTGGATGAAACTGGGAGGGTGAAGCGACATGCTGACCTCGTATTTACAGATTTGTCGTGGCTGAAAACGCTTGCACGCAGGAAATGGCTCACCTTATGATGCCAAATCTTATTGAGATCCAATACTTAATGATTCTAATCAGAGCTCGAGTATTGAGGATAGCCCGCGGGGATGCAATGAAACTCACCTGTCAACTCGACCAACAACAAGGCACTTTGAGTCTAGCGGGCGACTTGCCCGACTACGACGATTTTAGCGACTTCGGCGAGCGTTTGACCCAAGCGTTAGAGATTCGCGTTGTTGAACGCCAGTCCGGAGCCGACCGCCATCAGTGGAGCTTGGACTTTGAAGGCTCGCGGTTACGCCTGCATTTTGAGGGCTACTCTAGTGCGGTGTGGTTTGAGCTCGAGGACCGCAGTGAAACTGAGTTGTTGAGCTACTTAGGTCGACGCATAGAAGGTGGGCTATCGCTATGAGCGCGAGTTTTGATTATCAACAACTCACGCCTGATTTGATCATTCAGGCGATCGAATCGATTGGAGTGTATCCCGAAACCGGACTTTTGCCGCTAAACAGCTACGAAAACCGCGTTTACCAATTTCGCTGTGACCGCGGCAATCGCTACGTGGTGAAGTTCTATCGCCCACAGCGCTGGAGCCGAGCGCAGATTCAAGAAGAGCTGGATTTTGCCGATCTATTGGCGGCCCACGAAGTGCCGGTGGCCACCGCCTACCGACAAGACGGCGCTAACCTGTTTGAATTTGGCGGTTTTAGCTTTGCCCTGTTTCACTCTATGGGTGGGCGCACCTTTGAGGTGGACAACTGGGATCAGCTAGAAGTGGTCGGCCGTTTTCTCGGTCGTATTCATCAACTGGCCGCCGCTGAGCCTTTCAAACACAGACCGGTGCTGAGTGTCAGCGAGTTCGTTGAGAAGCCGCTGGCGTTTCTGAAAAACAGTGAGTTGGTGCCGCGTAGTCTGGAGACCCCATACTTTACCGTGTTGGAGTTAGTGGCTGAGCGTGTAATGAAGGCCTGGCAGCAGGTCGACTCATCAGAGTTCATTCGCCTGCACGGTGACTTGCACCCAAGCAACATTTTGTGGATGGAGGATGGCCCGGGCTTTGTGGATTTAGACGATGCGCGCCAAGGCCCTGCGGTGCAAGACCTGTGGATGATGCTCAGTGGTGACCGGCAGCAACAACTGGCGCAACTGGACATGTTGGCGGAAAGCTACGACGAATTCTGTGAGTTTCCGGCTAAACAACTGCCGCTAATTGAGCCATTGCGAGCGATGCGTATGATTCATTATTGCGCTTGGATAGGGCGTCGTTGGCAAGACCCTGCATTTCCTCGGAACTTTCCTTGGTATGCAGAGGACAAATACTGGGAACAGCAAATTCTTGCCCTCAAAGAGCAATTGGCAGCATTAGACGAGGCTCCCATTCGCTTACCCGGGCAATTCTAACTGGGGCGGCTTTGTGCTAGGCTGGCGCCTAGACACTGATGGCTTAAAAAAATTTCAAAAGGAAAGCAAATGAAAAAGCTAATGGCGTGCGCGTTGGCGCTGATGTTAACTCCACTGGCCGCGTTGGCTGATTTTAAAGAAGGCGTTAACTACGAGGTGATTAACCAGGGTGAAGGTTCGGCAAAGCCAACCGTTACCGAGTACTTTTCTTTCTTCTGTGGCCACTGTAATACCTTTGAAAAAGGCTATGTGCCTCGTTTGAAAGGCGAATTGAAAGATGCTGACGTGGTATTCAAGCAAAACCACGTTGACTTCATCGGGCGTGAGATGGGCGTTGCCATGACCAAGGCTTACGCGATTGCCATTCAGCTTGGCGTTACCGAAAAAGTGAAGCCAGTGCTGTTCTCACGTATTCACGATGAGAAAAAAGCACCGCGCACGCCAAAAGAAATTCGCGATGTCTTCATCGCCACTGGTGTGAATCCTGCAGATTACGACAAGGCTGCTGAGTCCTTTATGGTTAAAACCATGGCGTCGCAAATGGCTCGCAGTACTCAAAACGCCAAACTGACCGGCGTTCCTACCTTTGTGGTTAATGACAAGTACCGCGTGAACACTCAATCGGTGAAGAGTTTCGACGAGCTAAGTGAGTTGATTCTGTATTTGACTCAAAAAGACTAAGCAATTGTTTAGCGACAAAAAAAAACGCACCTTAACGGGTGCGTTTTTGGTTTTGAAGTCAGTACAAACTGGCTTCGACCTGTCGGCCTTGAGTAACGTATTTACTCTAGCAGTTTGTCAAATTTTTGGCAATTTATGGGATTTTGACGCCTTGTGTCGATCCGGAACTGGTAATAAAAAATCCCCCGTTTAAAACAAAAAGTTTTAAATACAGTGGGGAGCATTGGACCAGTTTCGCTGTCTGAATATGGGACACTAGTGTCATCGGGATCGATTTGCACGGAGGGCGTATGAGAAGATTTCCCGTTTTTGCGCCAAAGCTAATTGCGAAACACGCTCGGATTCTTGTCAACGGAGTGATTTGGGTAAAGCATCTGGGCTGGCTTCGCTTTAAGCAAGGGCGATTCTTGGCCAAAGCCGCAGATCCAATCAAGGTGAAAGAGGCGGTCAAGCTACTCAACCAAGAAATGCAGACCTCACAGGTTAATGCATAGCAAACGAAAGAGGCGCTTTATAGCGCCTCTTTGACTTCCTGATTGATGCGGTCGAGCATCCCATTCACTTTGTCGTTCCACTGCTGCAGCTGACTCTGAAGTTCTTGATTCTCGCTTTGCAGTGTTTGCTGTTGTTGTTGCAGCGTGCGATTGTTAGCGCGTTCTTCGTCCAGTTCCATTTTCAAAAGCTCAATGGTTTCGAGGGCGACTTGTACCTTGCTTTCCAGCTGGCTTAATAATTCTAGACTCATAAATATCCTTGCAAATGCGGTGTTCGCTTGCCTGTCATTCTAGCAAGTGTGGTTCTAAGCGAAAGCGTAAAATCAGGTTATTACTGACTTTGTTTCGCGTTCGCTGATTTAATCGCCAGTAAAGGCTTACCAACCCAGTAACTCAAGCGCTCGTTGGGTTTGTGCTTGGCTGTACGGGGTCAATTTCCAGTGCTGTGGGCTCCAACCTTGCAAGAAACGACAAAAGTCTGCCCAAGCCACACAATAGAGTTGCCGCCATTCGCGTTCAACTTCAGCGGCGTTGATATTCGGGTGATATTGCTCAATTGCCTGGTTTAGCCGTTCGAAGTAGCGGCTGAGAATCTGCTCCTCGTATTGCTCGGCTTCGTACTCATTGAACACGCTGCTAATGAAGTAAGCCAGATCCTGCACGCCAACGCCGGCGCCTATGTACTGGAAATCCACCGCCGCAACTTGCGTGTGGTCTTTGCTAAAGCAGAAATTCGCCAGCTTGGCATCGCCGTGGACTATGGTCTGATACTGACAGGAGCGCAGCGCTGCATCGATATCACTGGCGGCCTGCTTTAACTTACCCTCGGCCATGGCTTGCCATTCGTCCGGGCGAGTCTGCAGGTGCCAATAGCAGCCTTGCTCCCACAATCCCGTCGGTGTTTGGCCTAAGTAAAATCCGTGAAATTCAGCCAACCAGTCGATGACACTGGTAATGGTCTCTCCTTTGGCTTGGCGTAGCACTTGGGTAAAACCCAAAGGCGCCAAATCCTCCAGAATCAGCAGTAATTGAGTGTCGTCTTGGTGGCTGGCAATCACTTTGGGGACTGTTACAGGCGAGTCCTTGGCCAGTCCCTGATACCAGCTCGACTCTACTTGATAGGACCGCAGTTTGCGTTGATGGGATAGGTCGTTACCCCAGCCGCGAACGTTGCTGCGTCGTTTGGCCCAATCGATTTGCTTAACGATGACCGAGCCATGCTCACCGCCTATCAAGTTGACCCTGACGAGCTGGCCGTAGTCGCTCCATAGGGGCTGGATCAATTGTTCAGAAAAGATGGCGTCAGCCTGACACTGCTCGAGCAAATAGCTCTGGTTGGCGGAAGAGAGGTACATTTGAATAACAAGAGTATTAATTTTTGGTTATTGTGCCACAGGCGGCTATGTCTCTCTAGTTACTCCATTCGGGTTAATTTTTAACTAAAGGCACTAAGCTTCCTATTATTTGTGTTAGCTGGATCGCGTTTTTTGCGCCATTTGATAGGATTTGCGAAACGAGTTGTTAGGCTTGTATCCCCCAAAGTTAGAGAGTCGATAACATGCGTTTTCATCTGTCGCTTGCCGTTGCCAGCTTGCTACTAATTAGTGGTTGCGACGAGGCGTCTGTCGATAGCAACACCAAAGAGTTGGTGATTGCGCCTGCGCTGCAGTTACAGCTGAACAGCGATGCCGAGCATGGGGCACAGTGGCAACTCTGCTACCCCTTGCAACAAGAGCCAGCGCAAGACCCTCAATGTCAGGGTGAGATTGAAGATTTTAGCTTTGAGTGGGGTAAGCGTCGTCGCATTTTAGTAGAAGTCATCGATGAGCCTGAGTCTGGCGAATTCGGCCAGTATCGCTTTATTCGCGACCAAGAAATCGAGCTAGAGCCACTAGCCCAAGTTTACAACTACCCAAGAGTGGTGATGGGCGAGCAAAGTTTGGTGAAGAAGGCTGGCGAGTATTATTTCTTTGGTCAGCCCATCGACTGCCCTGATGAGCACCTTTGCCGTGGTCTTGCTAACCTAGAAGCCACCCAAACCGTGGTGGACTTGGAATTCGAGCTGGTGGGCGAGTCTCGCATAGCTCTGACTGATTGGCGCTAACCGATTGGCGCTGAACATCGGCGCCAATCAATAAGCGTTAACTCAAAGGCGCTAGCTCGGTTGCCAGCGCCTCTTGCTTACAAGCCTTCTACCGGCGGTACTCGTACCCAGCCTTCCATCAGCACTCGTGCGCTGCGGCTCATGATCGCCTGACGCACTTGCCACTGACCATCCACCGACTCGGTTTGCGCTCCAACCTTAAGCGTGCCTGAAGGATGACCAAACACCACTGACTGGCGCTCGCCACCACCGGCGGCCAGATTCACCAGAGTACCCGGAATACAGGCGGCCGCAGCAATGGCCACAGCGGCGGTGCCCATCATGGCGTGGTGCAATTGTCCCATGGACATGGCGCGTACTTGGAGATCGATGTCACTGGCGTCGATGGCTTTGCCGCTTGACGCTGTGTAGCTACTTGGCGGCGCTACAAAGGCGATTTTTGGGGTATGGGCCCGAGACTGGGCTTGGTCTGGGTGCTCAATTAACCCCATGGCCACAGCGCCATGGGCGCGAATGGTCTCAAAGCGCTCAAGGGCCGCTGAGTCAGAGTTAATGTCACTTTGCATTTCGTCCCCGCGATAGCCTATGTCTGCCGCATTGACGAAAATGGTAGGAATACCGGCATTGATGAAGGTGGCTTTAAAGCTACCCACTCCAGGGACTTCGAGCATGTCTACCAGATTGCCCGTGGGGAATACGGATTCACCCGGTGCTGATGGGTCGACAAAGGCCACTTCCACCTCAGCGGCGGGGAAGGTCACCCCGTCGAGTTCAAAGTCGCCGGTCTCTTGTACTCGTCCGTTGCGAATGGGCACCTTGGCGATGATGGTTTTTTGGATATTCACCTGCCAGATGCGTACCTCGGCAATGCCATTTTCTGGAATGCGGGTCGGGTCCACCAAGCCAGACTGTATCGCAAACGCTCCCACCGCAGCGGTTAAGTTGCCGCAGTTGCCACTCCAGTCGACGAAGGGCTTATTGATAGCCACTTGGCCAAACAGATAATCCACGTCGTGATTGGCTTGTGTGGTCTTCGAGAGAATCACTGTCTTGCTGGTGGAAGAGGTGGCGCCACCCATGCCGTCGGTGTGCTTGGCGTAAGGATCTGGGCTGCCAATCACTCGCAACAATAACGCGTCTCGTACAGGCCCGGGCTGTTGCGCCGCCTCGGGTAAGTCGGTCAGATTAAAGAACACGCCTTTACTGGTGCCGCCGCGCATATAGGTGGCGGGAATTTTGATTTGGGCGGGAAAAGCCATGAGTTGTCCTTTTTAAAAGCGAAAAAAAGCGCGTCAGTGTTAGCCGACGCGCGCTTTTAACTACTGGTGTTGGGCTAAAAAGTCCTGCGCGAAGCGCTGCAGTACACCACCGGCCGAGTAGATCGCCACCTCTTCGGCGGTATCCAAGCGACAAGTCGCAGGTACTTCCACCACTTCGCCATTGTCGCGAGTGATGATGACTTTTAGGGTGGCACCTGGGGTTGGCTCACCGACAACGTCATAGGTTTCACGACCGTCAAGCGCCAGCGTCTTGCGGTTGGTGCCCGCCTGAAACTGCAGCGGTAGTACACCCATGCCCACCAAGTTAGTGCGGTGAATACGCTCAAAACCTTCCGCCAGAATCACTTCGACACCAGCTAGGCGCACGCCTTTAGCGGCCCAGTCACGGGAAGAACCCTGACCATAGTCAGCACCGGCCACAATAATCAGGTTTTGGCCGCGCTCCATGTAGGTTTCAATCGCTTCCCACATGCGAGTCACTTTACCCTCTGGCTCAATTCGCGCTAGCGAACCTTGCTTGACTTCACCGTTTTCCCGCACCATTTCGTTAAACAGTTTGGGGTTGGCAAAGGTCGCACGTTGGGCGGTTAAGTGATCGCCGCGGTGGGTGGCGTAAGAGTTAAAGTCTTCTTCTGGCAGTCCCATTTTCGCCAAGTATTCACCGGCGGCGGAACTGGCCAAAATTGCGTTCGACGGCGATAGGTGATCCGTGGTGATGTTGTCACCCAGAATCGCCAATGGACGCATGCCCTTAAGGGTACGAACCCCTGCCAGCGCGCCTTCCCAGTAAGGAGGACGACGAATATAGGTACTCATCTCGCGCCAGTCGTACAGGGGCGAGGTGGCTTGGCCGTAGTCGACTTTAAGGTCAAACATCGGCTGGTACACCTGCTTAAACTGCTCAGGCTTCACCGCTTGGTCGATGATGGCATCGATTTCGGCGTCACTTGGCCAAAGGTCCATCAAGCGAATCGGATTGCCTTGGCTGTCGTGTCCGAGCACGTCTTTTTCGATGTCAAAGCGCACGCTACCAGCGATGGCATAAGCCACGACTAGCGGCGGTGAGGCCAAGAACGCCTGCTTGGCGTATGGGTGAATACGACCATCGAAGTTACGGTTACCAGACAACACGGCAGTAGAGTACAGGTCGCGGTCGATGATCTGCTGCTGAATGTCAGGCTCTAGCGCACCGCTCATGCCGTTACAGGTGGTACAGGCATACGCTACGATCCCAAAACCGAGCTGCTCAAGCTCGCCCAGTAAGTCCGCGTGCTCAAGATACAGCTTGGCTACCTTTGAACCTGGAGCGAATGAAGTTTTCACCCAAGGCTTGCGCGCCAGACCTAACTGATTGGCTTTCTTGGCCACCAAACCTGCAGCAATCACGTTGCGCGGGTTTGAGGTATTGGTGCAGCTGGTGATAGCAGCGATGATAACGGCGCCATCAGGCATGTTATCGCGAGTCGCTTCTGACAAGTCGGTGTCGTTGGCAATCCCGCGCTCGGCCAACTCGGCGGTAGGCAGACGACGGTGCGGGTTAGAGGGGCCGGCTAGGTTGCGTTCAACCGTAGACAGGTCAAACTCCAACACGCGCTCGTACTCGGCTTCCACCATGGCATCGGCCCACAAACCGGTTTGCTTGGCGTAGGCTTCTACCAGTTGTACTTGCTCAGGCTCACGACCGGTGAGTTTGAGATAGTCGATGGTTTGCTGGTCGATGTAGAACATACCCGCACTGGCACCGTACTCTGGGGTCATGTTGGCAATGGTAGCGCGATCGCCAATGGTAAGGTTGTTAGTGCCTTCACCAAAGAACTCTAGGTAGCTAGACACCACGCGTTGTTCGCGCAGGAACTCGGTGATTGCCAGCACCATATCGGTAGCAGTGATCCCGGGTTTGCGCTCGCCAACCAGCTTAACGCCGACGATGTCCGGCAGGCGCATCATAGAGGCGCGGCCTAGCATCACGCTTTCCGCTTCTAAACCTCCCACACCAATGGCGATAACGCCCAAAGCGTCCACGTGTGGGGTATGGCTGTCGGTACCTACACAGGTATCTGGGAAGGCAATACCATCGCGGTTTTGGATCACCGGCGACATCTTTTCCAAATTAATTTGGTGCATGATGCCGTTACCCGCAGGAATAACGTCAACGTTTTCAAAGGCGGTTTTGGTCCACTCGATGAAGTGGAATCTGTCTTCGTTGCGGCGATCTTCAATGGCGCGGTTTTTCTCAAAGGCCTCTGGGTCGAAACCGGCGTGTTCTACCGCTAGTGAGTGGTCAACAATCAGTTGGGTAGGTACCACAGGGTTGACTTGGGCTGGGTCGCCGCCTTTGTCGGCAATTGCATCGCGAAGGCCTGCTAGGTCAACGAGCGCAGTTTGGCCAAGAATGTCGTGACACACCACTCGCGCTGGGTACCAAGGGAAGTCCAGGGTGCGCTTGCGGGAAATCAGTTGGTCTAGGTAATCGTTAAGGCTCGCGGGCTCGGCGCGGCGCACCAATTGCTCGGCGAGTACTTTGGAGGTGTACGGCAGTTTGGCGTAAGCCCCTGGGGAGAGTTGCTCAACGGCCTCTTGGGTGTCGTAAAAGTCTACCTGAAATCCAGGTAGCGACTTGCGGAAATTCTTATTATTCATGGGCTCACCAATAAAACTGGGTGAAAAACAGCGGCCAACAGGTGTTGGCCGCTAGCTGTTAGCGTTCGCTCAAAGGAACCACGTTACGCGGCTCGACACCAACGTAGTCGGCGCTTGGGCGAATGATGCGGTTGTTGGCACGTTGCTCAAACACGTGCGCAGCCCAACCGGTCAAACGCGAGCATACGAAAATCGGAGTGAACAGCTTGGTCGGAATGCCCATGAAGTGATAGGCCGAGGCGTGGAAGAAGTCAGCGTTACAGAACAGCTTCTTCTGCTCCCACATAAAGCTCTCACAAGCCTCTGAAACTTTGTACAGACGCTCGTCGCCAAACTCTTTTGACAGCTTTTCAGACCAGGCTTTGATGATGCCATTGCGCGGGTCTGACTCGCGGTAAATGGCGTGGCCAAAGCCCATGATCTTGTCTTTGTTGGCCAGTTTTTGCGCCAGTACTTCGCGAGCGTGGTCTTCGTCTTTCAGATCTTCAATCAGCTCCATCGCCGCTTCGTTAGCACCACCGTGCAGTGGACCGCGCAGCGAGCCAATCGCACCCGCGATACAAGAGTGCATGTCGCTCAAGGTTGAGGCACATACGCGAGCGGTAAAGGTTGAGGCGTTAAACTCGTGCTCAGCGTACAAAATCAGTGACACGTCCATCACGCGAGCGTGCAACTCAGATGGCTTTTTACCGTGCAGCAAGTGCAGGAAGTAGGCGCCCAACTGATCGTCGTCGGTTTCCGTGATGATGCGATCGCCAAAGTGGCTATAGCGGTACCAGTAGCAAATGATGGCCGGGAAAGTGGCCAACAAGCGATCCGCTACGTCTTGCTGTTCCGAGAAGTCCGCTTCGGTTTCTAGGTTACCTAGCATGCTCACGCCGGTACGCATGACATCCATTGGGTGGGCGTCGGCAGGAATGCGCTCAAGCACTTCTTTGAGCGGGCGCGGCAGGCTGCGCATGGACTTTAGGCGCTCGCGGTAAGCGGTAAGTTGTTCGCTGTTTGGCAGCTCACCGTAGAACAACAAGTAAGCCACTTCTTCAAAGCTCACGCTTTCGGCCAAATCCGAAATGTCATAGCCGCGGTAGGTCAGGCCGGTGCCTGATTGACCAACGGTACTTAGGGCAGTTTCACCTGCGCTCTGGCCACGAAGGCCGGCGCCGCTGAGTTTCTTATCAACCATGGGAGTGTCCTTACTTTTCGTTTTTTTGTTGTTGGAATAGGGTGTCTAGCTTGTCTTCGTAGGCGTGATAGCCCAAGAAATCATACAGCTCGGCACGAGTTTGCATGCTATCTACCATGGCGCGCTGGTGGCCGTCGTTCTTAAGCGCTTCAAGGGTCTTAAGTACGGCTGCGTTAGCGGCGCGGAAAGTGGTTAACGGGTATAGCACCATGTCGGCACCGGCTTCGGCTAACTGCTCTGTGCTAAATAGCTCGGTTTTACCAAACTCGGTCATGTTGGCCAGAATCGGTGCGTTAACCTGAGCGCGGAACTTGCGGTAGTGGTCTAACTCGGTCAGAGCTTCGGCAAAAATCATGTCAGCACCGGCTTCAAGATAAGCGTTGGCGCGGTCGATACCCGCTTGTATGCCTTCGCCAGCAACCGCGTCGGTGCGAGCCATGATTACAAAGCTGTCGTCTTGGCGGGCGTCAACCGCGGCCTTGATGCGGTCGACCATCTCTTCGATAGAAACCACTTCTTTATTTGGACGGTGGCCGCAACGCTTTTGGGCGACTTGGTCTTCCATATGAACCGCCGCCACTTGCGCGCGCTCAAACTCGCGAATGGTGCGCGCGATGTTAAACGCGCCACCCCAGCCGGTGTCGATGTCGACCAGCAAAGGTAAATCAGTGACGGAAGTAATGCGGCTGGCGTCGGTGACCACGTCGTTCATAGAGGTCATGCCAAGATCCGGCATACCAAAAGAGGCGTTGGCTACACCGGCGCCCGATAGGTACAGAGCGTCAAAGCCGGTTTTCTCGGCCATCAGTGCAAAGTAGGCGTTTACGGTACCCACGATCTGTAGTGGATTGCTGTTTTCTACCGCTTGGCGAAAACGAGCGCCCGGAGTCAATTTAGTCATTGTGAAGTTCCTGTTCCATTTTTTGCTGTAATTTGCGGGCGGTGTTTTTCAGCCCGGTTTGAATGTGGCGTTTCATCAGTAAGCTAGCCAACTCGCCATCGCCCTTGATAATGGCTTTGGCAATCGCGGCATGTTCTTCGATGGCGCGAGTTGGACGCGACTCTCCAGTGCACTGGTAGCGATACATGCGCACCAGGTGGTACAAGCCGCCGGTCAGGCTGTCTTGCAGGTAGCGGTTTTGGCTGGCTTGAATGATGCAATGATGAAAGTCGACGTCGTCGCTCATGTGAAAGTCGCGACCGTTTTGAAAGGCTTGGCTTTGTTGCTCGATGAGACGAGTGAGTTGTTGTTTTAAGTCTGTGGTGATGTGCTGTGCGGCTAACTGGCAGGCCATGCTCTCAAGCACGGCGCGCAACTCGTAAAGCTGGTGGAGCTCATCAAGGCTTAAAGCGGCGACTCGCGCGCCGACATTGGGTTGGCGCACGACCAGACGTTGTTGTTCTAGGGTCTGCAGGGCCTCGCGAAGGGGGCCGCGGGAAATGCCGTATTTGGCGGCCAAGGCTTGTTCATTGATCTTAGAGCCAGCCTCAAGCTCACCAGTGATGATGGCTTGTTGAATGGCCAGTGTCGCTTTGTCGGCCAGAGTGGTTGGCATTTTGTCGACAATCAAGTGTGATTCCTTCGCGGTTTTTAGGGTTATTGCGAGAGCTGTCACACAAATTAGGTGGTTTTGGTTATTTTGTCAACAATACTTAAGTGGAAGGATTCGAGTTATATTCGAGCCGATCTGGCTTGTAGCCCCTTTAAGGCGGCGTTTTGCTTATTCTTTGAGCTAGATCAATTTATGCGCACATTGTCAACAATCCAGGTTTTGTCGACAAAAAAGCCGGCGAATGCCGGCCTTGGTAGGAATCAGTGTTGACTAAGCCGATTGGGATTTCACCTCAGGGTACACCTTTTGCTCAAGGCTAGACTCGCGCAAGCGTTCGGCAATCAGCGCGTCTTTTTCCGCCCAAAGTTTGTTGAGCCACTGTTGGAACTCGGCTCGGTAACTGGCCTCTTCTAAATAGCGCTGTGCGTCGATTTTCGGCGCGGGCATCGAGCGAATATGCACTTGTACCTGGGTCACTTCGCCACGCAGAATGGCGGCGAGAATGTCTGGCGCCGAGTCGGGGTAAATCAAAGTCACGTCCAGCATCTTATCGAACTGGCTGCCCAAGGTGGCCAAGGCGAATGCGATACCGCCGGCTTTTGGCTTAAGTAAATATTGATAAGGCGAATTTTGACGCTGGTGTTTTTTGGCTTCGTAGCGCGAGCCCTCAACAAAATTCATGATGCTGGTGGGCAAGTGCTTAAAGTGCTCGCAGGCTTTGCGAGTGCTTTCCATGTCCTTGCCTTTGAGATTAGGGTTCTTTTTGATTTGCGCAGGTGTGTGGCGACGCATAAAGGGCATATTCAGCGCCCAACAGCCCAACCCCAAGAATGGCACATAGATCAATGAGCGCTTCAAGAAGAACTTCAGCATGGGAATGCGGTGGCGGAACACATAGCAAAGGGCGGCGATGTCAAAGCCACTGAGGTGATTGGACACCACCAAGTACCAAGATTGGCGCGACAATTCGGTATCACCAGTGACTTTCCATTCGAGCTTGCAGGTGAGCTTGAGGATCAGACCATTGGTAATTGCCCAGCCGCGCATCAGCTCAGTCAGCCAATGGGACATCAGGTTGTTTAGGGTCTGCCCGGGTAGAATGAGCTTCACTAGGCCGCCGATAATGATAAGTGTTGCAAACACAATCGTGCTGAGGATAACCAAAGTGGTATTCAGCACATAAAGAATCGGAGCAGGTAAAAAATTTAGCATGCCTGGGTGTCACTCACGGGTTGTTTTAATCGGGCGATGGTATTGTCTTTTTCCTGCCAAACGCCATTCAACCATTGCTGGAAAGATTGCTTAAAGGCACGGTCAGACGTGTAGTCGCCACGTAGGCTCGCATCGACACTGCGAAGTTTAATGTCGACTTTGGCCTCGCTGAATTGGCCGCTCAAAAACTCCCAAAAAGTAGGGCGTCCATTGGGGTAAACAATAGTGACATCCAACAAGTGATTGATGCGCTCATCCATAGCCGCAAGCGCAAACGCTAGCCCGCCAGCGCGAGGACGCAATAGATGCTGATACTGAGGTGCCTGTTTGCGGTACTTGTCTTCGGTAAAGCGCGTGCCCTCAACGAAATTCATAATGCTCACCGGCTGGTGTTGGAACTGAGCACAAGACGCTTTGGTGGTTTCGATATCCTTGCCGCGCAACTTGGGGTTTTTGCGCAACTGTGCGGCGGTGTAGCGACGCATGAATGGGAAATCTAGTGCCCACCAAGCCAAACCCAAAACCGGCACGTAAAGCAGTTCTTTTTTTAGAAAGAATTTGAGAAACGGCACTTTGCCGCCCAGTATTCGCTGCAATACCAGAATGTCGACCCAAGTTTGGTGGTTGGCTATCACCATATACCAGTCGGACTTAGAGAGATTGACGTCGCCACTGACTTGTACCTTGTACGGATGACTTAGGTCTTGGATCCAACCATTCACTTTGACCCAAGAAGCCGCCGCTGCATCGATAATCAGAGTGCAACCTTTGCGAAGCAGACGAATTGGGATCAGCTTAATCAGTCCGAACAGCAGAATCGGTACTACCCAAAAAAGCGTGTTAAGCGTGTACAAGCTAAAGGAAAATAGGGCGATTAAAGGCCGCAACAGCGCGGTCATAATTCTCTCCGCAAAAAATAATCAGCGCTCATTTTAATGACAGCGCACTGCACTCACAAGAGGGGGGAGGTCTGACTAGCCTAAAGGCGTTGTGGATTTGTGAGCCGAGAGCGCTAAATTAGGCCTTGTTGACTAGCCGCGCTGATCAAATCCAGTGCCTTTGCCAATTCGTCCCGCATCAAGCGCTTCGGAGAAAATCAGGCAGCTTCTACTGGCCTTTTCCAGTGCCGGGTAGTTTGGATCTTCAAGGGTGCGCGTTAGGGCGTGACAATAGGTGGCACCGATTTGCTCATCGCAGTGGGCCATAATGGCGTCCATGACCTTGCTCGCCTGAAGGGCGTAGTCATCGGCGATTACGGCAGCGAATAGGGACTTGGCTAACAGCTCTGGCATGGGGTAACTCTTTTTTTTATTTAGCAATTTACTTGGTTTTTAAAGTACTGCCTAGGGCTTTTGTGGCTTTCTGAGAGCTGGGCAAGGGCAAATCCGCTTGCTACACTGCCGCCATCAATTGAACAGGGCATTATCATGACCAAATTCTATACCGCCGAGCGTTTACAAGCGCTAAAACTGCAAGCGGCTGAAGCCCCGCGCAAACGCGCCAACCTCAATATTCACGACAGCTTGGGCGCAACCGTGCAAAAGCTGTTTATCACCACCGAACCTGGTACTTACATTCGTCCGCACAAGCACAACAAGTGGGAGTTGTTTGTGGTGCTTGATGGTGCCATCGACTTATTGCTGTTCGATGAGCAAGGCGAAGTTACTGCTGTGCACCCGATGGGCGCAGAGGCTTTGCGCGCGGTGGAGATCGCGGCGGACACATGGCACAGCTACGCGGTACGAGAGAGTGGCACTCTGGCAATAGAAGTGAAACAAGGGCCGTATGACCCAGATGCACCGGCGGACTTTGCGCCTTGGGCACCGGCAGAAGGGGAAGAAGGCTGGCAAGAGTATCTTGCCAAAATGGAAGCCGCCCAAGCTTAAGCGTTAGGTTCGCTCAAGCTTGAGCCCTGCTTTGAAGGCTTGTTTCGGCTAGCTCTTGGCTGGTAGCACAGTGCTAACCACCTCGCCAAAGCCAATGCGCGCATAACCCGCACGTTGGCAATGACCTTTAAAGATCACCGTATCGCCATCGGCCAAGAAGGTACGCTGTTCGCCGTTCGCCAAAGTCAAAGGCACCTTGCCGCCTTGGCTAAGCTCCAACAGTGAGCCGGCTTCTTCGCGCTCTGGGCCTGACTGAGTGCCTGAGCCTAATAAGTCACCAGGACGCATGTTACAGCCGTTAACGCTGTGGTGTGCAAGCATTTGCGCCATAGTCCAGTAGCTGTGTCGGAAGTTGGAACGCGACAGGCGCTGCGGTGCCTGTTCGGTTTCGCGCATGGCATCGGTTTGCAAGAAGCACTCGAGCTCGATGTCCATGGAGCCGAACTCGTCGTTATCCGCACTGCACAAATAAGGCAGTGGGGTTGGGTCGGATTCAGGGCGCTGATAAGCCACTCGATAAGGCGCCAAGGCCTCCATGGTGACAATCCAAGGGCTAATGGTTGAGGCAAAGCTCTTAGACAGGAATGGTCCTAATGGCTGGTATTCCCAGGCTTGAATATCACGGGCCGACCAGTCGTTAAACAAGCACATACCAAACAAGTGCTCGTCGCTGTCATCCAGCGCGATAGGGCTGCCCAAATCGTTGCCTTTACCCACAAATATGCCCATCTCCAACTCGTAGTCTAGGCGCTTACAAGGGCCAAAGCTTGGCTCGGCGGCATCCGGCGCTTTGGTTTGCCCGCAAGGGCGGTGGAATTCCTGACCACTGACATCCAGCGATGAGGCGCGGCCGTGATAGCCAATCGGCACCCATTTGTAGTTGGGTAGCAATGGATTATCGGGACGGAACAGTTTACCGACCGCGGTGGCGTGGTGAATCGAGGTGTAGAAGTCGGTGTAATCACCCACTTGCGCAGGCATTTGATACTCGACGTCTGCTTGGCTGACTAGGCATGTGGCTAGCTGTGCTTGCTGGGCGGCCCCTTCTCTAAGCCATTGGCTTAAGGCCAAGCGCAACCCTGACCAGGCGCTAAAACCCATGGCCATAAAGTCGTTAAGCTGTGGCTTGGCCGCTTGTTCTAGCGCCTGCTGAACTGGCGCCTCAGCGATACTGAGTTGGGCTAGGGCTGCCAAGTCGACAATGGCATCGCCAATCGCAACACCTCCGCGAAACTCGCTTTGGCCTTTTCGGCGGAAACTGGCGAATGGCAGGTTTTGAATCGGAAAGTCCGAGTGGCCGTTGGCGCTTTCTACCCAACTGGTCAGGCTGGCGTCGTGTGTTTGGTTGATTCGAGTCATTGGATTTCCTTACTGCTCGTTTGCATCAAAGTGTTTGCCCAGAGTCTGCCAACAGTCAGAGTAATCGCGCTGTAGCGAGGGACTGGCCAAGGCATAGTCGGTTGGACGAATGGGGAAGCAGCTTTCAAACATGAAAGCCAGAGTATCTTGGTAACGCTGTGGCGCTAGCTCGGCGCTGGAGGCTTTGGCGAATACCTCGGCATCAGGGCCATGTGGGGTCATGCAGTTGTGCAAGCTCATACCGCCAGGAACAAAGCCGGTTTCCTTGGCATCGTAGACCCCGTGAATCAGCCCCATGAATTCGCTCATCATATTGCGATGGTACCAAGGCGGGCGGAAGGTATTCTCGGCTACCATCCAGCGCGGAGGGAAAATCACAAAGTCCAAACTGGCGGTACCCGGGGTGTTGGTAGGCGAGGTTAATACAGTAAAAATCGACGGGTCTGGGTGATCAAAGGTCACCGTATTCATGGCATTAAAGCGGCTTAAGTCGTATTTGTACGGCGCACTGTTGCCGGTCCAAGCCACCACGTCCAGCGGGCAGTGGCTCATATCGGCTTGATACAGCTCGCCGGCGAATTTCGCGGTGAGGGTAAAGTCTCCCTCGACGTCTTGATACCAGGCGGTGGGGTAGAGAAAGTCACGGTCGTTGGCATAGCCGTTGGCCCCCACAGGGCCGCGTTCAGGCAGTTGCAGAGGCGCGCCGTAATTTTCGGCGATATAGCCGCGAATGGGGCCCTCCACCGGATTAATCTGAAACTTAACGCCGCGCGGGATCACCAGAATCTCACCGGGGGCCACTTGTAATCGTCCCATCTCGGTCAGTGCCAGTAGCGAATTTTGCTGGGGCACGATCAACAGCTCGCCATCGGCGTTGTAAAAATACTCGTCACCCATGGCGACGTTGGCTTGGTAATAGTGAATGCCAAAGCCGGTTTGTGAGGCGGCGTCACCATTGCCTGCGATTGTGGTCATCCCTTCAATAAAGTGTACATCGTCATCTATGGTTGGCAGTGGGTCCCAGCGCATTGGGTCTGGTGGAAAGCGCTCAGAGTCGATAGGCGCGGTTTGCCATTTGTCTTGCTCTAGGTGGCGGAATTTGCCCATGACGACTGAGGGTCGAATGCGATATAGCCAGCTGCGACGATTGTCGGCGCGCGGCGCAGTAAAGGCCGTCGAGTTAATTTGTTCGGCGTACAAGCCGTACTTTAAGGTCTGTGGTGAGAATTGCCCTTGAGGCAGGGCACCGGGTAAGGCCTCGGTTTGGTGTTCGTTATCAAAGCCACTCAAATATTGGAAGGACATCACAGACCTCGTGGGTTTTATTTGTTCTCATTTGCAACTATATTAGAAGTGAGCTGGCCAAATAACAAGCACAATCGCGGTCAGCCTTCAAAGGAGAGTTAATGTCGAAGGTCACCCCGCTGGATTTAAACCAGTTTTTGCCCTATCGCCTGGCCCAGTTGTCTCAATTGGTAAGTCAGGACTTCGCCTTGCTCTATCAAGCGTCAGAGCAGCTATCGGTAGCCCAGTGGCGGATTCTGGCTAATTTGGCGGTAGAAGCGGACTTGAGTGCGCAGCACTTGTGCGAGCGTGCCCAACTGGATAAATCCAAAGTCAGCCGAGCGTTAAGAGAACTGCTTGAGCGAGGTTTGGTGGCGCGAGTACGCGACGCCCAAGACTCGCGGGCCAATCGCCACTGTTTGTCTGAGGAGGGTTGGCAGGTCTACGCCAAAATTGCTAAGCGAGCGAAAGCTTGGGAGAAACAGCGCTTGAGTGGATTGAGTGAACAAGAGCAACAAGACTTGCTAGAGTTGTTGAACAAAGTACAGCTGGGAGTGGAAAATTCGCATGGAAGTCTTTAGTGAAATTATGGCGCGAGCGGCAGAGCGCAAGGGCGGTGAGGCGGCTTTGCAAGACTTGCTGCCCACTGTCCTGAGCAACGAAGAGATAGCCGAGCATACGGATGCTCAGGTGCTCAGCGAGTTCGCCAAAAAAATCTTTCAGTCTGGCTTTGTATGGCGGGTGGTTGAGAACAAATGGCCAGCCTTTGAAGAAGCTTTCTTTGGTTTTGAGCCGCACAAGGTGGCCATGCTAAGTCCCGAGCAGTTAGCGGCCCGTGCCAGCGATAAAAACCTGATTCGCCACGCTAAAAAGATGCAAGCGGTTTACGACAATGCGGTGTTCTTGTTGGACATACAGCGCCAACATCAAAGCGCGGCGCAGTGGATTGCTCAATGGCCCAACGGCGACATCATCGGGCTTTGGTCTGTGCTGAAAAAGCAAGGCAGTCGTTTGGGAGGCAATACTGGGCCATACGCTTTGCGGGCGCTGGGCAAAGACAGCTTTTTGGTCAACCAAGATGCGTCCGATTATTTTATTTCGCGCAACATGCTGGATACCAAGCCGGGCACTCAAAAGGCGCTAAAGCAGATGCAGGCCGCCTTTAATCAGTGGCACCAGGAGACAGGTCTTCCCTACGCGCACTTGTCGCGCATTCTGGCCTGTAGCTTGGGGGAGAATCGAATATAAACCCTGAAGAGCGGGCAAAAAAATAGGCTCGAGTCATTAAGACCGAGCCTTTAAAAAGGGTAGTAGGAAGTCAAACTATTCAGTAATGGCTTCTTGCTGTCTAATTTAGCTCAATCTGGCTGAACCCATGCTGAACGATATCGGCGAAAATTAAACCAATTTAAACTCGCGCTTAAGTCTCTAAAAAACAGGCAAAAAAAAGCCAGCTTTCTAGGAAGGCTGGCTCACAATGATGAAACTATGCAGGGAGAGAAATTCAAACTAATGAAGTTCACTGTTAACAGTTAGAGCTAGCCCCTGCCAGATAGTTCCGAATTTTTTCAAAAAAATCCGATCTTTTTATTTGATCAACAATATCAGCAACTTAAATCTAGTGCGCTTCGTCCCAGCTGTCACCAGCGTCGGCGTCAGCTAACAGTGGAACATCCAGATCCGCTGCATCCGCCATTATCTCGGTGACCTTGGCGGTGTATTCTTGAAGTTTCTCTTCACGAACCTCAAACACCAGTTCATCGTGAACCTGCATTATGATGCTGATCGAGTCGTCGTCCAGACTATCAATCCATCCTTGTACCTGAATCATGGCGCGTTTGATGATATCTGCCGCGGTGCCTTGCATCGGCGCATTGATCGCCGCACGCTCGGCCGCCTGTCGGCGCATACCATTGCGCGCATTAATCTCAGGTAGATACAAGCGACGACCAAACAGAGTCTCAACATAGCCGTCTTCTGCGGCTTTCTTGCGAGTGCGCTCCATGTAGTCTTGTACACCGGGATAGCGCTCAAAGTAGGTATCTATGTACTGCTGCGCCTCGTAGCGCGGAATGTCTAATTGGCGAGCGAGACCAAAGGCGCTCATGCCATAGATCAGACCAAAGTTAACCGCTTTGGCGCGGCGACGTTGCTCGCTGGTTACCTCGTCAAAAGCTACGCCAAACACTTCGGCCGCGGTAGCGCGGTGAATGTCTTTGCCTTGGGCAAAGGCATCCAGCAGGCCTTTGTCTTGCGACAAGTGCGCCATGATGCGCAGTTCCACCTGCGAGTAATCCGCCGCCATAATTTTGTGACCTTCAGGTGCCACAAAGGCGTGGCGAATGCGACGGCCCATTTCAGTGCGAATCGGAATATTTTGCAGGTTGGGATCTGTGCTCGATAGGCGTCCGGTAGCGGCGACTGCTTGATGATAGCTGGTGTGCACTCGACCGGTTTCGCCGTGAACCATCAAGGGCAGCTTATCTGTGTAGGTGCTCTTTAGCTTACTCAGACTGCGGTGCTCGAGAATGATTTTCGGCAGGGGGTAGTCCAATGCCAATTCAACCAGCACCTCTTCGGCGGTGGAAGGCGCGCCTTTGGGGGTCTTCTTCAAAATGGGATATCCCAGCTTTTCAAAGAAGATCTGTTGCAGTTGCTTGGTGGAGCTTAGGTTGAAGGTCTCACCAGCAATTTCATAGGCTTGCTGCTGGAGCGAGTCTAGAGTTTGCGCCATTTCCTGACTTTGGCTAGAAAGCATTAGGCTGTCGATCAGCACACCGTGGCGCTCTACCTTGGATAAGATAGATAACAGCGGCAACTCCAGCTCTTCAAAGACTCGCTTGAGTCCCGCTTCCTTTTCTATCTGTGGCCACAGCTTCTGATGCAGACGCAGGGTAATGTCGGCGTCTTCCGCGGCGTATGGGCCCGCTTGCTCTAGCGCAATTTGGTTAAAGGTCAGTTGCTTCGCGCCTTTGCCGGCAATGCTTTCAAAGCTAATGGTTTTGTGGCCCAGATACTTAAGCGCCAAGTCGTCCATGTTGTGGCGCGAGGCCACCGAATTAAATACGTAGGACTCGAGCATGGTGTCATAAGCCACGCCTTTGAGCTCGATTCCGTGGCGAGCGAGTACACTCATGTCGTACTTGAGGTTTTGGCCCACTTTGGCTTTATCGGCGTCTTCTAGTAAAGGTTTTAGCTGAGCCAAGGCTTGGTCGAAGTCCAATTGTGCCGGTGCGCCGGGGTAATCGTGCGCCAACGGCAAATAGGCGGCTTCGCCGGCCTCAACCGCAAAGCTCAGCCCCACCAATTTGGCCTGCATGTAGTCGATGCTGGTGGTCTCGGTATCCACTGCTATCAGCTCTGCTTTGGCCAGTTTATCTAACCATTCGTCTAGCTGAGCCTGATTTAGGATAGTGGTGTAGTTAGCCTCTATTTTGGCCGGAGCTTCTTCGGCAGCTACCTCGCCACCATCGTCGAGTTGCTCGGCGAGTAGCCGACGAAACTCGAGTTGGCCGTAGAGCTTCACCAGCTCGTCACGGTTTGGCTCGTTAAGGGTTAGCGCATTGGGCTCGGTTTCCAGTTCGACGTCGAGTTTGATGGTCGCAAGCTCATAGCTCAGACGCAGCATTTGCTCGTGCTCGGTGAACTTTTTGGCCATGGTCTTGGAGCCTCGGAATCCCAAGGGGGCGATGGCGTCCAGATTTTGGTAGATGTTATCTATGCTACCCAGTCCTTGAATCAAGGCCGTGGCAGTCTTCTCGCCGACCCCTGGTAGGCCTGGAATGTTATCCGACTTGTCACCCATTAGCGCCAAATAATCGATGATGAGCTCCGGTTTTACACCAAACTTAGTAACCACTTCCTCTGGCCCCAAAAGGGTGTCGGTCATGGTGTTGATCAGAGTGGTGTGCTCGTTTACCAGTTGCGCCATGTCCTTATCGCCAGTGGAGATAAGTGTGGCAATGCCTTGTTCGCTGGCTTGCTTGGCCAAAGTACCGATCACGTCATCCGCTTCGACACCGGGAATTGAGATCAAGGGCAAACCCATGGCCTTGATCACCTGGTGAAGCGGCTCGATTTGACTGCGCAAGTCGTCAGGCATCGGTGGACGGTGAGCCTTGTACTCGCTGAACATTTCGTTGCGGAAAGTCGGCCCTTTAGCATCGAAAATCACCGCCATATGGGTTGGCTGGTAAGTTTTCAAAAGACTGCGCAACATATTGACTACGCCGAATACTGCGCCAGTGGCTTCGCCTTTAGAATTGGTTAGGTGCGGTGGCGCGTGATAGGCGCGAAATAAATAGGAAGAGCCATCCACAAGGATCAGCGGATTATTCGGTACTGTGACCATAGTCGAATCAACCAGTTGCTAAAGGGAAAGTGTGTCATAGCATGCCACACAAAAGCGGGAATTTCAGCCGCGACGGAATTCTGCACAGGCTGTGGATAAGTCTGTGAGTTAATGTGGATCAACCGGGGAATAATCAGGGATAAGATCCGGATCGGCACAGATCAACCCTTGCTATCACTGGGTTTGCCGTGAGCAAGTAAGATCCTGATCCAAATCAAATATATGCGCGAAGACTGTGGATTTCCGTCCGTGGTTCAACGAGAGGCGCTGAGAAATCCTTGAACAATTGCGCAATTTCGAATCAACTAAACTAGCATAAAAAAAAATGCTGTAAAGTGCTTTTGTGGACATTTTGTTAAATTAGTTTCACCAGGGAGATAAGTATGAAAAAAGTCGCGGTTTTACTGAGTGGTTGTGGTGTGTTTGACGGAGCCGAGATCCACGAATCAGTGATTACTTTATTGAGTTTGGCGCGTGCCGGTGTGGCAGTGCAGTGCTATGCGCCTAACCGAGAGCAATTGCACGTGGTCAATCACTTAACCGGTGAGGTTGAAGCTGGACAGGGACGCAATATATTAGTGGAAGCGGCGCGCATTGCGCGAGGTGAGGTCAAGCCCCTTGAGGACTATCAAGGCGATTGCGATGCCTTGATACTTCCTGGTGGCTTTGGTGCGGCGAAGAATTTGTGTAACTTCGCCCTAGTTGGTGCTGACAACGAATTGCACCAAGACGTGCAAGAGTTTGTCGAAGCCTTTATTAGTGCTAACAAACCTGTGGGCTTTGTGTGCATTTCGCCTGTCATGATGCCTAAGCTATTGCCGGCCGGGGTTCGCGGTACCATAGGGACTGACGCGGATACTGCGGCGGCCTTTAACGCCATGGGCGGAGAGCATCAGTCGGCGTGCGTCGATGCCATTGTGGTTGATGAGCGTTACAAGGTGGTATCTACACCGGCCTATATGTTGGCAGGAAATATTACCGAAGCCGCTGATGGTATTGAGAAATTAGTAGCTCAAGTGGTCGACTGGATTTAGGTCAAAAAAAAGCCGGGCAGTTAGCCCGGCGTAACACCTATTTTTGTGAGCAAAGTGCTAAAAGGTCCTCAAAACCTGCAGGGGTTGGCTTGTCAGCCCAATGAGGATTTTTGGAACGCACCTAAATAATAGTAATTATCATTTGCGTTTGCAAGCACTTATTTTAATCACTTAATTCAGCGTTTTACTAAGGGTCAGCTGATTGTCTAACGCTCCACCCTTGTTCGCTGTGACGGCTTCAATTAGATAGCCTTGCTCTATGAGTAGCGCCAGCCAATTAGACTCTTGGTTGCTGGCGAGAATGCTGACTTCTTGAGTCGATTGAGCGAACGCCCATTGCTCAAGTGCCGCTAATAATACCTGTTTTAACCCCAACCCAGCGAACTCACCGTCAACCCAAGGACTGTGCAACTGTTTTTGCGCTGGTGCGGTTTGGCTAATCACTTGAGCACCAGCGAGTTCACCTTCCACCAGTACAATGGCTAAGTGGTCTTGTGGGTTTAGCTGAAATTGCTGTTCAAGCTGTGGAAAGCCTTGTAGAGCCTGCTCTACAGAGTGAATTTGAGTCTCGACTTGGTACATGACACACCTCTATTCTTATCTGGTATGACCAGCATTCTAACAGGTCATACCAGCTCTAGGAAGAGGTGCAGATCCCAGTCATTGGTTTGACGGGTTAAAGCTTGAGGTGATTTCGCAAGGCGTCGCCGGGGATCGAACTGGCAGTTTGCAGCGCACAGCAGGCCCATTGGCAGGCTTCAAGCAGAATTTGTTGGCGGTTCTTTTCGGCTAACAGCGCGTGGATAAAACCACCCACAAAAGCGTCACCCGCACCCGTAGTGTCTAGTACGTCGCAAGCCAGTGCCGGTTGGCAAACCTGAGTGTTGCCGTCGAACCAAATAGCGCCTTTGCTGCCACAGGTTAATACAAACCCCTTGAGGTGTTCGCCGGCGTATTGGCGAGCAAAAGACCAAAGCTCGTCTTCGGCCATCTCTGGCAAATCGCTGGCCGAAGCTATGAGGTAATGGCAAGGCGAGGGGCTTTTATGGGCGATGTATTGGCAAACCACTTGAGTTTGAGTGAGGGCCGCTTCGCTCCAATGACGCTGGTTAACCGCCAACGAGTTAAAATACACTGCGCCCCAGCGCGAGAAGTCTGGTGGACTAGGCAGGGTAAATTCTGGGCGTTGAGGGCGAATAATACTGCGCTCGCCGTTGGGCTCAAGTAATAGCAGCAACTCACCATGGGCGCCTGGGTGGCGAATCAATTGATAAGGGCTGAGTTGATTGGCTTGCGCTTGTTCGAGTAGCCAGTCAGCGGTGGCATCGCTGCCCAATTGAGTGACCAGCTCCACCTTGTATCCGGCCCACACCAGCCCAAGGCCGGTGTTGGCGGCACCACCGCCAAGACGCCGACCGCTGTCCTGATACTGGTGGCGCCCTCCAGAGGCGAGCGCTTGCTGTAGGCTTAACGCATGGTCGCAGTTGAGATTAGCGACCAACAGCACTGGCTTCATGGTGTGTCTCCGCGTGTTCGCGGTTAAACGCCGTCCTTTGCCGAGAGACCTTTTCGTAACTGGGCGCGCACGTTGTCCATACCGGAATAGAATTCTTTCATCATCAATAGACCCATCATCTTACCATTGTCGGTAACAATCAATTGCTCTGGGTCATTAGGGTCGTTCTTCAAAGCGCCTAAAGCGCGCATGCTCATCATTTCCTTGAACAGTGCGGTGTCCAGATTGACGCCAAATTGTTCTTTGAAATAACGGCGCGACAAGCGTCCACTAAACATACCAAGCAAGAAGCGATATTGCATAATCGCTTTCTTGTTGTAGGTTTTCTTTTGCGAAACCCCCATGCGGTCCTGAGCGATTTTCTGGTTGTAATCGCGCAGGGAAAAACTGTTCACATACAGAGTATCGTCAAGGAAACTAAAGCTACCCGAGCCAACCCCTAAGTACTCGTCGTAGTCGATGACATACTCGTCAAAGCCTTCGTTCTTGGCTTCGCCAAAAGCCCAAGCCGATAGCTGGTTATACTGGCCGTTTAGGGAGGTCAGAATCTGACTGTACTGGCGCACCATATCGCTTTGCGGTGCCGCTAGCTTGCCCTTCATGCTCTTGCGAGTTTGATGGGTGATCATCAAAGGATAAGTGGTGATCTGGCGAGGTTTTAGCTGAGACGCCAGCTCTAAATCGCGCTGAATCACTTCTTCGTTCTGACCGCGAAAACCGAAAATCAAATCCACGTTAAGAATTGGGAACAACTCTTTCGCGGCGGCAATCTTGTCAAAAGTTTCAGCACCACTACCGAATTTTTCGATGCGGTCGGTCATGGTTAGAATGCCGTCGTCAAAGCTTTGCACGCCCACAGACATGCGATCCACCAAGCCTTTTAGTTGCTTAATTGGCTCATCGCCCAAGTGTTGTGGGTCGGTCTCACATGATACTTCTTTGATGCTTGGGAACAGATTTTTAGCATGCTCAATAGTGCGCGCTAGCTCATCTTCGAGAACTGTGGTGGTGCCGCCACCTATATACATGGACTCAAAGTCATAGCCTAGGGCTTTGGCCATCTCCATTTCTTTGCGCAGAGAGATAAAGTACTGGCGTGCTTTGTCTTCTTTAAATATGAAGCGGTGAAAGGTGCAGAAGTTGCACAGGGTATGGCAAAAGGGAATGTGGGCGTACAGCATGTACTTCTTACCCGGCTGAGGTGCCGGCATGGCGTCAGCCCCTTGAGTGTCCAGCTTCAAGTTTTGTCCCACGTAAAAGCCCATGATGCGTTCCATCGCGCCAATGCTCCACTGTGGCAGTGTGATATCGGCCTTGTAGGCATCAAAGTTTAGGTGGCGTTCAGAGATAGAAGCTGTCATCGAGTCTCCCTAAGAGTCATGCTGATGAGCGTATTGATGCAGTTATGACAACTGCACCTTCAAATTGGTTCGACAGTATGGGGCGATTGTTATTCGGTTGCACCGTACCGTAAGCCAGAATGTTAAGGCGATCATAATATAGACGGCGTGGAAGGGATGTTTGTGTGATTTAGTTCGAAATAGGTGGAACAAAAAAATACCCCGCTTGTGCGGGGTATTGTTAATCGTGCGTTTGGCTTAGTCCTTGTACTTCAAGGTGCCGTCAGCTTTGATTTCGTCGTACCAAACATTGTGGTGTTGCTTGGCCCAGTTCTCATCACAGTAACCGGAAACCATACACTCCATACCACCTTCAGACATAACCGTCGCCATGAAGATGTGAATGATAGAGAAGGCGGCGATGATAATCGCGCCGGCACCGTGAACCACAACCGCTAGCATGCTCAATGAGCGGCTAGGTTCGATCAGGTTCGGGAATAGTAGCACTACGCCAGAAGCGACAACCAGTGCACCAACGAAGGCGAAGGTCCAGAACCACATCTTCTCACCGGCGTTAGCAAAACCAGCGTCAGGGTGCTTGCCTTTGAAAGGACCGAAGTTGATGTAACCACCAACTACCAGAATCCAACCCAAGTCGTACTTGGCAGGCATTTGGTTCTTGGCCCAAAGAACGACCATAACAGCCCAACCAATGATGAATGGAATCGCCATTACATCGTGGATTTCCTTGGACAAGTAGACCAAGCTAGACCAAGCGCCATCGCCCAGATAAGGCTGAATGAAGAAGCGACCAGCGAGCAGCGCGATACCGGTTAGGATCAGCAGCAAGCATGGAATCGCACCCAACCAGTGGATGAAGACGTCGAATTTACTCCAGCGATACACCATTTTGCCGCTGAAACCACCGTGCAATTTGGAAATACCGTTGACGGCGATAAACACTGCAAACGCCGCAATCATACCGAATACCGCTAGCATAATGCCTGGGGCTAGGTAAGTTTCACGGGCAGGGATCAAACGCTCATCGTTTACATTGATCAGTTGATCGTGGAAGGTCGACTGCGAGGTGGTAACACCTTGCTGACCTTCTTGAATCGCTTGCCACATATGCGCTTGCGATTGGGTCGTTTCTGCATCGCCGTTTGCGATAGCAAAGCCGCTCACCAATAGCATGGCGCTCATGACCAGCATATTGAACAGTTTGTTCATAAAAACCCCTTGGAAATAGGGAGGGCGAACCCTCCCTAGGCTCTAGTACTAGGCGCTCGTTGCACCGAACTGAGCTTTCACTGAACCGCGGTACGCTACGCGCTCGCGGAAGATGGCAGATACTACGTCCGCGTCACCGGCCAGTAGCGACTTGGTCGCACATAGCTCAGCACACATAGGCAGCTTGCCTTCAGCGATACGGTTAGCACCGTACTTCATTTTCTCAGCTTCTGAGTGGTCGGCTTCTGGGCCACCGGCACAGAAAGTACACTTGTCCATAGTTCCGCGAGCACCAAAGGCGCCGTTTTTCGGGAACTGAGGGGCACCGAATGGGCAGGCGTACAAGCAGTAGCCACAACCAATACAGGTGTCTTTGCTGTGTAGCACGATGCCGTCTTCAGTCTTGTAGAAACAGTTCGCTGGGCAAACCGCCATACAAGGTGCATCCGCACAGTGCATACACGCTACAGACAAGCTGGCTTCGCCACGCTCACCGTCGTTGATGGTAACTACGCGGCGGCGGTTAATGCCCCACTCTAGCGCAGCTTCGTTTTCGTTTTTACACGCAGTGACACAGCCGTTACATTCGATACAACGCTTGCTATCACACAAAAATTTCATAGTAGCCATATTGGCAATTCTCCTAACTTACGTTGCTCGATTACGCTTTCACGATCTGACAGATGGACGCTTTGGTTTCCTGCATTTGAGTCACAGGGTCATAGCCATAGGTCAGCGCGGTATTGGCAGATTCACCGATAACGTAAGGAACAGTACCTTCTGGGTAGTTCGCTTCTAGGCTTTCACCGCTCATCACACCAGCGAAGTGGTAAGGCATAAAGGTAACGCCAGGCTGAACGCGTGGAGTAACCATTGCTTTGACCTTAACGCGGCCGCCTTCGGCGCCTTCTAGCCATACGTCGTCGCCGTTGCGGATAGAGCGCTCGGCAGCGTCAGCTGGGTTAATTTCAACAAACATTTCTTGCTGAAGTTCTGCCAACCATGGGTTAGAACGCGATTCTTCACCACCACCTTCGTACTCAACCAGACGACCAGAGGTCAGAGCCAGTGGGTACTTGCCAGACAAGTCTTTGTCTTGCAGTGACTTGTACAGAGTCGGTAGACGGTGTACTTGGCGATCTTCGTAAGTTGGGTACTTAGCGATCAGGTCACGACGAGTGGTGTAGATAGGCTCGCGGTGTACTGGGTATGCATCCGGGAAGGTCCATACGATGGCACGCGCTTTGGCGTTACCAAATGGGATACAACCGTGCTTCATCGCAACGCGTTGAATACCACCAGAGATGTCGGTCTTCCAGTTCTTACCTTCAGCGTGCTTCTTCTCTTCTGCAGTCAGGTCGTCCCACCAACCCAATTGCTTAAGCATTTTGTCGGTGAACTCTGGGTAACCGTCTTGAATCTCAGCACCTTTCGAGTAAGAGCCTTCAGCTAGGATGTTGTTGCCATTGTGCTCAACACCATAACGCGCGCGGAAGTTACCACCACCGTTCAATACGTGACGGTCGGTGCGGTACAGAATTTGAGTACCTGGGTGCTTCTGCTCTGGAGTACCCCATGCTGGCCAAGGTAGACCATAGGTTTCGCCTTTCAGCTCGCCACCTGGTGCTTCTAGGGTCTTGGCATCGAAGTTGCCCCAGTTGTTGGTGTGTGCACGGATACGGTCGGCCGACTGACCGGTCATACCGATAGTCCACATACCACGGTTGATTTCGTCCATCACGTCATCAACGTGAGGCATGTTATCAACAATGCGCATGCGCTTGGTGAACTGTTCAGCGATACCTACTTTCTTAGCCAGTAGGTACATGATTTCTAGGTCGTTCTTAGATTCGAATAGAGGCTTAACTACCTGCTGACGCCACTGTTGTGAACGGCCAGAGTTAGATACCGCACCTTCGGCTTCGAACTGAGTACATGCAGGAAGGATGTATACGCCTTCCTTACGACGGTGCATAACACCTGCCATGGTTGGGAATGGGTCAACCACAACAACAGTTTCTAGCTTGTCTAGCGCTTCGCGTACGTCGTTCTGACGAGACTCGGTGTTCACCGACTGACCCCAGAAGAAAGCCATCTTAACTTGGTCTTTCTGAGCCAGTTTTTCAGCAGACTCTAGTACACCGTCGTGCCAGCGAGAACATGGGATACCAGGAGTGTTCATTGGAACGCGACCTAGGTATTCGTTGTTGTCGAAGCGGCCTTTGACCCACTCGTAGTCCAGTTCCCAAACGTTTGACCAGTGCTTCCAAGCGCCGGTGCTTAGGCCGTAGTAGCCAGGTAGGGTATCGAACAACAGACCCAAGTCAGTTGCGCCCTGTACGTTATCGTGACCACGGAAGATGTTAGTACCACCACCTTGCTTACCCATGTTACCAAGGGCTAGCTGAAGCAAGCAGTAAGCACGGGTGTTGGCGTTACCAACGTGGTGCTGAGTACCACCCATACACCATACAACGGTGCCTGGACGGTTTTCTGCCATCATTTTGGCAGCCATGTATACGTCTTCTTCTTTAACGCCAGTTACGTCTTCCACTTCTTTTGGTGGGAACTTCTTGGCTTCACGGCGGATTTCGTCCATCGCGTATACACGCTGTTGGATGAAGGCTTTGTCTTCCCAGCCGTTTTCGAAGATGTGCCACAACATACCGTAGATGAAAGGAATGTCGGTACCTGGGCGGATCGCGCAGTGCAGGTCAGAGTGAGCTGCGGTGCGAGAGAAGCGTGGGTCAACAACAATAACTTTGGCGTTGTTGCGCTCTTTGGCAATCAGAATGTGCTGCATCGCAACCGGGTGAGCTTCTGCAGGGTTTGAACCGATGAAGAAGATCGCGTTGGCGTTCTGAATGTCGTTGAAAGAGTTGGTTTGCGCACCATAGCCCCAAGTGTTAGCAACACCGGCTACAGTGGTAGAGTGACAAATACGCGCCGAGTGATCGACGTTGTTGGTTCCCCACACGGCCGCAAATTTACGGTACATGTAGCAACCTTGGTTAGAGAATTTCGCTGAACCCATGAAGTACAATGAATCTGGGCCAGACTTCTCGCGGCTCTCAAGCATTTTGTCACCAACTTCGTTGATGGCTTGATCCCAAGAGATTTTCTTCCACTTGCCGTTTTCTAGCTTCAGTGGGTACTTAACGCGTTTTTCACCGTGGCCGTGCTCACGCAGGGCTGCACCTTTGGCACAGTGACCTCCAGCGTTGAATGGGTGATCGAAAGCTGGCTCTTGACCAGTCCAAACGCCGTTTTGTACTTCTGCGTACAGACCACAACCAACAGCACAAGCCGAACAAACGGTACGCTTGATTTCGGTTGGAGTGTTGTGAGGAATGAAGTCAGCGGCTTCGGCTTTGCGCATCATGCCACCGCCAAGAACGGTTGCGGCTGCGATACCACCGGTAGCGCCAGCAGCGCCCTTGATAAATTGACGACGGTTGATACCTAACGTCGGCTTGCTGTCAGTGCTGACAGACGTCGCTTTGCGAGTAAGTTGCATGTGTAATAGCTCCTAAAATTAGCCGCGTAAACTTTGGTAGTAGCTTTTCACGTGATCAGTCTCACGATAGCCTTCGGCTTTAGCTTTTTTCGTTTGGGCTGGGGCAGCAGCGCTTGCAGTACCGCTTGCTACAATTGCAGCGCCAGCGGCTGAGCCTAGGGTCACTGCTTTTAGCAAAGAGCGACGAGAGGCGTCTGGCTGTTGGTTTTTCATATTTACTCCTTCGAATCCAAGTGAAGTTGGAGTCTCCCTCCGCCCACTTGGCTTAAATGGGTTTCTGCTTTCAATCGACGACAGAACCGGTTTTCAAGTGAAGCCACCGTCCAACTTGGCAGCTCTATCAACTAGATAGCGAGGCCTATTATCAGGAAATCAACCCCCAAAACTTTGACCTAGACCCCTATTTTTCACCGACACAAACAAGGGTGGTGGCTATTGTGACGGCTGTCACAGAAGCGTGGGGTTGGGTATAGGTGGCGAACTCGAAAGTGGACAAAATGTCCAATTTGAAAAATCGATGGGTCAAAATGAATAAGGACTTAAGATGTTGATTATTATATGATTTTGGTATTGAGAATGGCTCTTAATTAGACTTGTTGCTAGCTTGTTATCGAGAAGCTGGTTTGCAAGAGCACTCAAAAAAATGCCAGCCTCAAAGGCTGGCATTTTGATTAGGAATTGATTAACCGCTACGCGCGGTATTCCAGTTTGTTGTCGCGTTTGAGATCGTCGTACCAAACGTTGTGGTGTTGCTTGGCCCAGTTCTCGTCACAATAGCCCGACACCATACATTCCATACCACCTTCAGACATAACTGTTGCCATGAAGATATGGACGACGGTAAAGGCGGCGATCAGCACCGAGCTGGCGCCGTGGATTATAATGGCCAACATACTCAGACTCCGGCTGGGTTCGACCCAGTTGGGGAAGAGCATGATGATACCACTGACCACAATCGCACCGCCGGCAAAGGCGAAGGTCCAGAACCACAACTTCTCACCGGCATTGGCAAAGCCCGCATCAGGGTGCTTGCCTTTGAAGGGGCCAAAGTTGAGGTAACCACCGACTACCAGGAACCACTTGAAGTCATAAGACGCCAAGAACTGGTTCTTCATCCATAGAATGGTCATCAAAAACCAACCGACAATGAATGGAATGGCCATCACATCGTGGGTCTGTTTACTGAAGTTGACTATGGCTGCCCAGCCCGCTTCGCCAACCCAAGGTTGAATGAAGTAGCGCCCACCGAGCAAGGTCAATCCGGTGAGGATCAACAGCAAGCAAGGGATGGCACCAATCCAGTGCAACCAAACGTCGAACTTGCTCCAACGCTTGATTTCAACGCCGGAGAAGCCCTTCTCTAATCGAGAAGGCCCGTTGACTGCCACGAAAGCGGCGAATATCAGTATCACTCCAAACACACTCAACATAATCGCAGGCGCTAGATAGTCGCTGCGATAAGTCAGTCGCTCGGCCGGGTACTGATTGATCAGCGCTCCGTGGAAGGGCGAGTTAGAAGTCGTATAGCCCGCTTGGCCTGACTTGGCCGCACGCCACATATCGGCAATCCCTGTCTGCTGGCTTGCCACTGCTTGCTGGATGCTGGTTTGCGCCTCATCGGCTTGGGCGATGTGGACCATCGCCAAGCCAGAGCCAAACAACACCGCACATACCATTGCAGCGGAAAACAGCATAGAAGCGAATGATTTCATAAATCTGCTCCTCTAGGTTAGCTGCCGCCGACGTCTATGCCCCACATGGCATCACTGAGACCTCGACCCGTTATGCGTTCACGGTAAATTGCTGACACCACATCAGCATCACCAGCCAGTAGCGCTTTGGTGGCACACAACTCGGCACACATAGGCAACTTACCTTCGGCGATACGGTTGGCACCGTACTTCTTGCGCTCGGCTTCGGAATGATCCTCTTCAGGACCGCCTGCGCAGAAAGTACATTTGTCCATTTTGCCGCGAGCGCCAAAGGCACCATCTTTCTCAAACTGAGGCGCGCCAAACGGACAGGCGTACAAGCAATAGCCACAACCGATACAAGTATCTTTGTTGTGCAGCACAATGCCGTCGTCTGTGGTGTAGAAGCAATCGGCAGGACACACGGCCGCGCACGGAGCGTCGGTACAGTGCATACAAGCCACGGATAATGATGCTTCGCCGGGTTTACCGTCGTTGAGGGTAACCACGCGGCGGCGGTTAATGCCCCACTTCAAAGCCTCATCGTTGTCGTTCTTACAAGCGGTGACACAGCCGTTACACTCGATGCAACGCTTGCTGTCACACATAAATTTCATGACTGCCATAATGCGTATCCTCCTTAGTGTTAGGCTTTAGACACTTGGCATAGCGACGTTTTGGTTTCCTGCATTTGGGTCACCACGTCGTAGCCATAGGTCATGACTGTGTTCGCGCTTTCACCTAGCACATAAGGCACTGTGCCTTCTGGGTAGCGCGGGGTCAGATCTTCACCTTCAAAGATGCCGGCAAAGTGATAAGGCATGAAACACTCGCCTTTTTTCACTCGTCCGGTAAGCATGGTTTTCACTTCGATCACCGCCCCTTCTGGCGAGTGAACTTTCACCATGTCCCCGTCTCGAACGCCGCGATCCGCCGCGTCACCTGGGTTCATCTCGATGAACATCTCTTGTTGTAATTCCGCCAGCCATGGATTCGAGCGAGTTTCCTCACCACCACCCTCGTATTCCACCAAGCGTCCTGTGGTTACGATTAACGGGTAATCGACTGAGAAATCTTGCTCTTGAATCGAGCGATACAAGGTTGGCAAACGCGCCACCATACGGTCGTCGTAGGTTGGATACTTAGCCACCAAGTCGCGACGAGGGGTATACAGAGGCTCGCGGTGCACAGGGATCTTGTCTGGGAAGTTCCACACAATACAGCGCGCTTTAGCGTTACCGTATGGAATACAACCGTGGGCAATGGCTACCCGTTGAATACCGCCTGATAGGTCGGTTTTCCAGTTGCGTCCTTCGGCTGCTTGCTTCTCGGCTTCGGTGAGGTCATCCCACCAACCCAATTGTTTGAGCATCACGTCGGTGAACTCGGGGTAACCGTCTTGAATTTCAGAGCCTTTCGACCAAGAGCCTTCGGCTAGGAGATTGTTACCTTCGTGTTCTACACCAAAGCGAGCACGGAAGTTACCACCACCGTCTTTCACCTCGCGATCGGTGCGATACAAGATTTGAGTGCCTGGGTGCTTCATCTCGGCGGTACCCCAACACGGCCATGGCAGACCGAAGGTCTCGCCCTTGGCTGGACCACCAGGCGCTTCGAGCGAATCGAAGTCGAAAGTGCCCCAGTTTTGTTGGTGAAGTTTAATTCGCTCTGGCGACTGGCCGGTGTAACCAATGGTCCACATACCAGAGTTAAACTCGCGTGTAACGTCTTCGATGTTTGGCTCGTTGCCTTCTACCTTGATGTTTTTGAACATCTGGTCGGCAAACCCAAGCTTCTTGGCCAACATGTACATGATTTCATGGTCTGGCTTGGTTTCAAACAAAGGCTCTACCACGCGATCACGCCACTGCAGCGAACGGTTTGACGCAGTTACCGAACCATAGGTTTCGAACTGAGTACAAGCGGGCAGTAGGTATACGCCGTCAGTACGAGTGTGCATCACACCCGCCATGTTTGGATGGGGATCCACACACACCACAGTATCCATCGCGTCTAGCGCTTCGCGAACAACGCGGCCACGAGACTCGGTGTGTACTGATTGGCCCCAGAAGAAGGCCATGCGAATGTTATCGCGCTGAGCAATGGTTTCTTTGTCTTTCAGTACACCATCGTGCCAACGAGAACATGGAATACCGGCGCTGGTCATAGGTTTTTGACCTAGGTATTCGCCTTGGTCAAAGCGGCTTTCGATCCAGCCCATATCCAGATCCCAGACGCGTGCCCAGTGTTGCCACGAACCGGTTTTCAAACCGTAATAACCTGGCAAGCTGTCAAACAGCAAACCAAAGTCTGTAGCGCCCTGTACGTTATCGTGTCCGCGGAAGATGTTAGTACCACCACCTTCAATACCCATGTTGCCGGTAGCTAGCTGCAAAATACAGTAGGCGCGGGTGTTGGCGTTACCAATAGTGTGCTGAGTACCACCCATACACCATACGATAGTGGCGGGCTTCACCGTTGCCATCATCTTAGCGGTGCGTTTCATTTGTGCTTCAGATACACCAATGATGTTGGTGACCTCGGCGGGGTCATACTTTTTAACTTCTTCGCGAATGGCGTCCATGCCGTACACGCGTTGACGAATGAACTCGGGATCTTCCCAGCCATTCTCAAAGATGTGCCACAGCAAACCATAAATGAATGGAATATCGGTACCCGGACGAATGTGAACGTACTCGTCGGCGTGGGCCGCGGTGCGAGTGAAGCGTGGGTCAACCACCACCACTTTTGCGCCGCGCTCTTTACCGGTCAGAATGTGCTGCATTGCTACAGGGTGCGCTTCTGCTGGGTTAGAGCCGATGAACATGATGCACTTGGACTTGTGCATGTCGTTAAATGAATTGGTTTGAGCACCATAACCCCAAGTGTTCGCTACACCGGCCACTGTGGTTGAGTGACAGATACGCGCTGAGTGGTCAATGTTGTTGGTGCCCCACATAGCGGCAAACTTACGGTAAAGGTAGGCTTGCTCGTTATTGAACTTGGCTGAGCCCATGAAGAACAGCGAGTCTGGCCCGGATTCTTCGCGGATTTTCAGCATTTGATCGCCAAGCTCGTTAATGGCCTCGTCCCAGCTGAGACGCTTCCACTTGCCGCCAACCAATTTCATTGGATATTTTGAACGTTTCTCGCCATGGCCGTGCTCGCGCACTGAAGCGCCTTTCGCGCAGTGGCCACCGCGGTTGAATGGGTGATCAAGAGCAGGCTCTTGTCCGGTCCACACGCCGTTTTGGACTTCGGCGTAAATGCCGCAGCCTACGGAACAGTGGGTACAAATGGTTCTTACTACTTCGGTGGGTGCGTCATGCGGAACGGATTTCGCCTCCGCTTTGCGCATCATGCCAGCGCCTATCATGGACGCGGCGGCAATTCCCCCGGTGGTGACACCGGCTGATTTTAGGAATTGACGACGGTTCAGTCCTAGGCCCTTACTGTCAGCATTGCTCACCTGGTTCGATGTGCGGGTTAGTCGCATCATAAACTCCTTGGTGTGTTGTCGCTTCGCCTCCGCTTATCAAAGATAAGTCGGACGAATTTTTTATTTTAATGAGTCGTAGTAACGGCGGACGTGCTCGGTTTCCCGATAGCCGTTGGATTTGACACTGGGGTCAGTTGGTGTTGCTTCACCGGCGTGGACTTGACTGCTGGCCCCGGCAAGGGCTCCTAAGGCGCTACCAGTGGCCAACGCGCGCAAAGTAGTGCGTTTGGCCTTGTCGAGGGATGGCTTCTTATCCATAGTTCCTCCTGTTTTCCCGTCTTGCCCTGGTAGAGGCGACGGGGCTGGGTGACGGGTGGCAGACTCCGCTGCCACCCAGGTCCGGGGGCTAACTCGCCTCAGGTTGCTGGGCAACCCCCGCGTTTTGAGTCACTGGCGTCGCAAGACTCAGTTCCTCATAAATAATGGCTTCTCGCGCAAAAAACTGGTCGGCGAGCTGGCCAACAATGGCGTAAAACGAGGCGTTTTTGGCTTTGGCTACATCTTGGCAAAAACGCGCAATCCAACCGGATAGGTGGCGCTGGTAAAAACCCAGTTGCTGGTGCTTAGGCGCTTCGAGTAGCAGGGCGCTCATCACCTCGCACAGAGCGGCGACATGGTCTTCCGGCTCTTTCACTTCTTCTTGACGCTCGAAACCCAGTTGCGACAGGTCTTGGCGCAGCAGCGCCAGTGGCTTGTCCATTAGCGAGCCTGTGATGTAGTAGCTGCCATAAGGCAGTAACTCACCGCGGCCAACACCGATGAATAGATCGAAATACTCGTCTTCGAGGGTATCGGTCTGGGCAGTTTGGGCCGCCAGTTTTAGTGCGTTCCAAGACTCAGCGATATCGGTACCGTCTTGTTCGACTTCGATTTCAGCCAAGAAATTTAGCAGCTCTTGGCTAGGGTGCTGGCGAAATAGCGCTGCAATAATCTGATAAATGTCTGCGCGCAGTTGGTCGTTTTCAGAAATCATAGGTTGTGCTTGTACTGTCATTGTCTGTTCTCGTTATCTCAGTTGGCGCTCAGGATCTTTCAAAATGTCTTGGAACAGGTCCTTCGTTCGACAGTCTTCGCACATTTGAAGTCGGTTAGTATGGCCGGCAAATGCGCTATGGGCGCCTACCATTTCCATCATCTTGTTTACCATGGACTGGGTGGCAAACGGTTTGCCGCAGGTAATGCATTCGAAAGGTTTTTCTTCTTTCATTACTTGTCTGGCCTGGCGAGCCTCGGCGTCGAGATGCACTTGAGACGCCAAGCTGATGACTTTTTCCGGACAGGCTTGTTCACACAATCCACACTGAATGCAGTCTTGCTCGCGGAAACTTAGCAGCGGCTGGTCGCCACCGTCTTGCAGCGCGGCGGTAGGGCAGGTGGATACGCACGATAGGCACAAGGTACAGTCGGCGGCTTTCACGCTAATTTTGCCGTAAGGCAGGTTAGCTATGCTCAATGCATCGGCGCTGGCTTTGCCTTGCGCGTTGAGCGCATCCAAGGCTTGATAGAAGCGGCTGCGTTTGTTGTCTTGCACTGGCTGTTGTAGCGCTGGCTCAATGGCTTTCGCTTCTGGCCACTGGTGCTGCTCGAGCTCGCTTTGAGCAATCAAGCTGATTTGATAGCTGTCGTTGGTGGCTTGCAGCAGTTGCTGAGCCAAGCTTACTTCGCCTTGAAGATATTGCAGCAAAGTGTCCGGAGTGGCGCTGGTGGTCAACAGACCAACCGATTGAGCACCGCCCGCCAGTGCCGCAAACCAGTGGTCAATACCCGCTACCGTGACTTCTTCTAGTGCAACAGGAATCACATTGGCCGGTAGGCTTTCCGCTAAGGCCTCTTGCTGTGACAGGTCGTAGAACAAGATATTGGGTGCGCCACCGCTGATTTCGCGGTACTTAGCAATCAAGCCTGCGATGTACTTGTGCAATGACTCTGGGCTTGGTGAATCGTAGGCCAAGGCACCGGTTGGGCACGCGTTTGAGCAACTGCCTGCGCCGTGACACAGATATGGGTCGATTTCGATGACCTGATCTTTTGAGCTAATGGCGTCGGCCGGGCAGAAATTAACGCAGCGATTACAGCCGTTGTTTCCATTGCGATAGTGCGCGCAAATTTCGGCGTTGACCTTGATGTATCTCGGCTTTGAAAACTCACCAATCAAGTTTGGCAACTGCTCGATGGCGTCATCGAGTTTGGCGGCATCTTGACCGACATACAGGTAGCCGGGTGGAAGCATTTCGAGATTGATAACTGGCTCAATCGACAGGTCCAAAATCAAATCGAAATGGGGTTTGCGAATGGATACCTTGCTCAGCTCGGCGTGCTGGCCGTCTTCGAGAATCACTTGCGCTTGGAATTGACCGAGAAAACCTTTGACGTTCTCTAGCTTGGCGTAATAGGTTGGCACACCCTCGGCGGCGTTCATTACTTTTTCTAGATGATCGTCGTCTTGGCAACTGATGGACTCAGTCGCCAGAATGGTCAGTTGGTTCATGGCAGACAAACGCTCGGCCGCGAGGCGAGCTAAGTCTTCAGCACCAATGATCAGCACGTTCCCCTCAGTGGTGTAACTCACTGTCGGTGGAATCAGGTTTTGCAACAACTGGACCTGAGTCAGTGCCGCTTGTTTGGCGCTTTGTTGCGCTTCAATATTTATGCTCACAAATGCGTTCCTGAATGCAACCGAGCCTTGGCTTTTATAATATGGCTCGGAAGATGGATTCAGCTACCACTAATATAGCAAGTGTCATACCACTTATTAGAGCGCTATATTCCCGATAACTCCGTTATAACTACTAACTTTCTTGCGAATGTTTAGAATCTGGTTCAATTTGACCCACATCGTCATTCAATGGGGTCGAGCTGTCCTGATTTGACGCGATTGCATCGCTGTTGTCTTCCAATGAGGCCGTTGGCTCGTCTGACGCTTCACCCTCGGCGTCCGCTAGCATTTCTTCCTCAGGCTCTTCGTCTTTGACCACATGGCGATAGACCTTTTCTACTAGCTCTAGCGATTCCTCGGCACTGAGTAGTGGCTGGTTGGAGTAGTCCAAGGCGTACTCGGCCATGTTGTCGATTTCTTGGTACTGAGGCTGTTGCCAAAGCTTTCGAAGTGCTTGGTTGCGAGTTTCTTGGTCCACATCCGCCCCCATGAAGGCCGCAAAGGAGCCGCCCTCTTCAATACTATCTGGGTCAGGTAACTCGACTGCGCCTTCTGCTTCTTCTGGGGTTTCGGCTTGTTCGCTTTGCGCCTCTGCAGCCGCTTCCTCTGCGGCTTTTGCCTGTTCTAGCTCTTGCTCTTCTTGCTCAACTAGCTCGCGGCGTTTGCTCCAGCGGGACAGAAAACCTTCGCTCATGCCTTAGATCCTCGTTTGCGATCTTGCTCACCGGCAAACTCTTTGCGACGGTTAACGTGCTTGCGGCGGTGCGCGCGAATTTCGACTTCCCCGTGGCGAGTAATAAACGCTTCCATCCAAACCGCGATAGCGGCGGGCATAGGAACGTTAAGCAGTGGCATATCGCTCTCTAGGCAACCTGCGGCAACGTTTTGATCAGCGCTGGCTGAGAGGGGCTCCCATTGGTCATTGCCAAGATCATCGCAAACGATATACAAAGCGGGATTGTCCATGTCCAAATTCAACCGATAACTGGCGCGCTCGTCTTTGTGTAGCTCCAATAAAATCATCTTTGAGCCTTCTGGTGCCGGTTGGCTGGCAGGCCCAAGGTAATCGATTTGCCAGTCAATCGCGCTCCATTGGCCGACTTGCTTTTCAACCGCTTTCAATTTCACCATCAGCGGCCAAACGGATTCAGTCTGTTTCATAGTCACCCTGTGTTTTTGGGGTTTGAACGCGTTTACAGCGCTCTCGAAGCTTAATACTAGTCGCAAATTCGCGACCGACTACCCAGAGTTATCGCAAATTGCGTGCCAAACCTAAGTCATTGCTTTGGTGAACTCGATCACCGCTCAGGCTAATATTTGCGACATTTTGTCCATGTCGTTCGAAAAGATGCGACAAAAGGATACGAGTTGATTCCTTTTGTCGGATTTCTCAACTCCTAAACATCAGCCTTTGTTATTTGGTGGACAAAAGCTGGGCAAATTCTGCTTGGATGGGGCGCAGAAAACGAGATCTAAGCGGCAGAACTGAGAATGATGGCGGTAATTTGGAAAAATTGTGACTTGGTCGAATGCTGGCGTTCGCGAGCGGGAATAATAATTGCTTAAGTAACTTTACTAGCAACAGCATTAGGTCTCGACGGTCGGCGTCGAGGCGAATAAATAGAGAGACATTAGCGTGCCAACATCGACGATTTCACTGATTAAAACGCGAAGCGAGAACCCACTCACTCAGCCGGTCAAAGCGGTTAATGAGCGCGGTGAGGTGGTCGATAAGCAAGTGGCTTGTGAGCGCCCGCTGACCTTGTACCTCAATTGGCAGCCGATCGTTACTCTGATGACTTTAGGCGCTAAGCCAGAATCTCTGGCCTTGGGTTATCTCAAAAACCAAGGCTTTATTAGCGATGTTGGGCTTTTGGAATCGGTAATTGTCGATTGGGAGGTCAACTCGGCGGCGGTGACCACTAAAGAAGATACCGACGGGCTCAATGAGCGCCTACAACAAAAGACAGTGACTTCAGGCTGCGGTCAAGGCACGGTATATGGCGGCTTCATGGATGGTATTGAAGATATCAAACTCAAGGCCCCGAAATTAAAGCAAACGGGGATCTACGCCTTACTCAAGAACCTAAACGCTTATAACGAGACCTACAAAAGTGCGGGCGGGGTACACGGATGCGCTGTGTGCCAAGGGGACCAGATCCTGTCCTTTGTCGAAGATGTTGGGCGTCACAATGCGGTGGACACCTTAGCGGGCGATATGTGGTTGGACAATCAAGGCGGCGCCGATAAGGTGTTTTACACCACAGGACGACTCACTTCGGAAATGGTTATCAAGGTGGCCAAAATGGGTATTCCTGTGCTCTTATCCCGCAGCGGTGTGACCCAAATGGGTTTGGAACTTGCCGAGCAACTGGGGATTACTATGATTGCTCGAGCCAAGGGGCGTCATTTCTTGGTGTACCACGGCGCTGACACTATCGAGTTTGACCAGGAGACGCCATGACTCAAGCCTCCCAGTATTTGAGCGCGCGAGCGCTGGCAGACTACTTAGACCTCAATGAGAAAAAGGTCTACGCCTTGGCCAATGACGGCGTCTTGCCCGGCACCAAGGTGACCGGCAAGTGGATGTTCCCCAAAGTACTGATTGACCGCTGGCTGCTGGATTCTTGCCACAGCGGCCTGCTGTCGGACCGATTGTTGATAACCGGGTCCTCCGACCCACTGATGGAGCACTTAGTCTCGCGGCTAATGGACAAAGTGGGTCATTCGGGACTAGTCAGTTATTCGGGCACGGGCTCGCGCCAAGGCTTAGCCTTGTTGTCGCGACACTTTGCCGACATCTGTTGCTTTCACTGGGGGTTGTCGGAAGAGCGGGATGTGCGTCATCCAGCCTTGCTGGCCAATTATCAGAATCATCAGCAATGGGTGTTGTTACACGCCTACAAGCGTCAATACGGTTTGGCGCTGGCACCGCAAAAGCACGCCGCAGCACAAAATTTGGAAAGTTTGCTTGAGCTTAACTGGCGCTGGGTAGAGCGCCAACCTGGGTCTGGCAGTCAGCAGCATTTGGCCCATTGGCTGCAGCTGCGCTCAGACACCAGTGTAGCGCTTAACTTTGTTGAGATGGCCTACACAGAACAACAGCTGACCGGCGCGATTGCATCAGGCCGAGCCGATATCGGCTTTGCCTGCCAAGCCGCAGCGGAGCAGGCTGGTTTAGCCTTTATTCCCCTGTTTGAAGAGAGCTTTGACTTGGTGCTGCCACAAAGCTTCTACTTTCGACAGTTGGTACAACAACTGTTTGGCTTATTGCTCGAAGCAGAAACTTTGGACAAAGCCGCGCAGCTAGGCGGCTACGACCTGTCAGAGGCAGGCAAGGTGATTTGGAGCCCGTCGTAAGGATGGGCCAAAGCCCCTTCGTTGGCATCGCTATAAAGATTGATGGTGAACTTGGAGCCGCGGCCCACTTGTGAATCTACGTCTATCAAACCGCCGATTCGGCGAATCAAACCAAAGCTCAGTGATAGGCCGAGACCCGTACCTTCGTTGCGCGTGGTAAAGAAAGGGTCAAAAATCCGCTTCATAGTGGTTTGGCTCATACCACAGCCCTCATCTTCCACTTCAATTTGCACTCCCTTCGCCCCCATTTCGTCTTGCCAGTCGCGACTGCGTATCCAAATGCGTGAGTGATCATCAGAGGCGTGTGCGGCGTTAACTACTAGGTTAATCAGTACCTGTTGCAGCTGCGATGAGTTGATTTGCACCGTATGGCTGGCGTCCAGTTCAGGCACTAACTCTAGGCGTTTGGACTGAATCGAGTGTCGAGCCAGCGTCAGAGTTTGCTCTATGATGGGATTGACCTCGGAGCGTTGCAGCGGTGCGTTAAATTCCCCGGGGCGACTGTATTGCAGCAGGTTGCGAATGATGGCGGATATTCGACTTACCTGCTCAATCACTGTGTCCACTTCCTCGCTCACCGGCGCGACCTTTTCGCCCAAGGTGAGCTTCAACAGCTCCATGTTGCCAAGGATCACCGCGGTCGGGTTGTTGATTTCATGGGCAATACCCGCGGTCAGCTCACCCAAGGCGGTGAGCTTCTCGTTGGTGACCATTTGCGCTCGAGTATCGTTGAGCAATTTGACGTTGCGCTCGAGCTCGGCGGTTTTTTCTCGCAAGGTCTGGGTGCGCTCGTCCACTTTGGCTTCCAGTTGCTCGGCCGCTTGCTGAATTTGACGATTGCGCTCTTGCAGTTGGTCCAACATGCGGTCAAATTGCTGAGCCAATCCAGACAGTTCGTTTTGCTGGCGTAATCCTAGCTCGCCAATGCGCACGTTGTGGCCTCTTTGTACCGCTTGCACCACGTGGTGAATGCGCTCAATGGGGTTGAGCAAGGTGGTGGCCGCTCGATAAACCAGATAACCGGAAACCAGCATTACTAGCACCAAAATCGAACCCAATTCGACAATGTTGTACAGGTAGTCTTTGATAAACGGCGCTTCGGAGAAACCGGCGTAAATCATGCCGACTCTATCGCCCTCGATGTCGTAAATCGGAGCATAGGCTGAAATGAACCAATCGTCGAACACAAAGGCTCGATCCACCCAAGGCTGTCCTTCGCGAAGGACTTGCTGCTGCACCTCATCGGAAACCAGTGAGCCAAGCGCGCGGCCTCGCTCAGCTTGAGCCGTACCGTCGAAATTCAGCGGTACATTGGTGGCCACTCGCACTGTGTCCAAAAAGATGGTCACAGCCCCAATGGACTGTTGAGGCAGAGTGTCGCTGTTGTATACCAAGTCACGAATGCTATCGACTATGGTTTCGTTGCGATTGATTAGTACGCCACCGTCGAGCAACCATGAAACTTCGCCACGGGTATCCGTGATGGGGAGTAAGGTACGCGATACCAGCCCGCGCTGTTCAGAGGCTAAATCCGGACGTTGCGCTTTTTCAGTGGCGAGTAATGGTATGACCGCCCTCTGTGCTAGGCGTCCATCAATTCGTCTCAAATCGTCGTTGGGCAGCACTTGAAGGCCCGATGCCGGCGCTTGCAGCGAACCTAGCTCTAGCATTTGCCTTAAGTAATGATCGGCGGCGGCCTGATCTACCGGTAGCAAGCGCACAAAGTCCAGACCCAAGCGGTCTTTTTGCTGGCTTAAATGGGCTGCAATGGCGGTTAGCTGTGAGTTGTCACCTTCTTCTAGGGCTGAGAAATAGCGGTGAAAGTCATAAGAATTGCGCAGGGCATTGAGCTGCTGGGTTTGGGTCTGTTGTTGTGCATTGAGGGTATTGGAGGCCACAGCTAAGTCGGCCTTAACCTTCATGAACAGCTGTTTGCCGGTGTAACTTACGTTCCAGTAGATGGTAATGACCACAAGCGATAACAGGGTCAATATAATCGGCAATGACGTTAGCAGAATCAGACGATAGCGCACCTTGGACTGAATTTCAGCCCAACTTAGGGGGATGCCTGAACGCAAATTTTGGCGCATGGATTACTCGTCCTCTTGCTGCCATTCTTTGTATTTTCGATCCAGCGTCTTGCGACTGACGCCAAGCACTCGAGCGGCGGCGGACTTGTTTCCGTCATGAGCCGCTACGACTTGCTGCACGTGCTGTCGCTCCACCGCTTTCAAAGGCCAAGTGTCTGGGTAGCCCTGGCCGGTTTGTATGTCGCTGTCTTGAGACTCGGCGCGCCAATACTCGGCCGGAGGTTTGCCCAACAGCAAACAGCGCTCGATGGTGTTGCGCAGTTCGCGAATATTACCCGGCCAAGGTTGTGACTGCAGTTGCATCAGGTCTTCATGGGTCCAGACCACCTCTTGAGTACCCAGCTCTGTCGCTAATTGGCGGGTGAAAAAATAGGTCAGGTCGACAATGTCTTCGACCCGTTCGCGCAATGGCGGAATGATCAACTCAAGCACGTTCAAGCGATAGTATAAATCACGGCGGAAATTACCCGCCTCGACCTCGGCCTTTAGCTCGCGGTTAGTCGCGGCAATAATACGAACATCCACAGCGATTTCTTTCTCGCTGCCCACGGGACGGATCGAGCGCTGCTCTAACACACGCAGTAAAGCGGTCTGCATGGACAGTGGCATCTCACCAATTTCGTCCAAGAAAATCGTACCGCCTGAAGCAAACGAAAACAGCCCCTCACGACTGCCTTTAGCACCGGTAAAGGCACCGGCTACATGGCCAAACAATTCGCTTTCGATGAGATCCGAGGCAATAGAGCCACAGTTGACTGGTACAAAAGCCCCTTGGCGGCCAGAGTGTTGATGCAGGGCTCGAGCGACTAATTCTTTACCGGTACCGGACTCACCTTGCACTAAAACTGCGCTTGGGGTGGGGGCCACTCGTTCAATTATCTGCTTGAGCTCCATCATAGAGTCGCTGGTGCCTATGATGGTGGAGGTTTGTACCATAGACAGCTCGCGTTTGAGCATTAGGTTTTGGCGTTTGAGCAGGCGACGTTCGATACAACGGTCTACCGACTGCAGCATTTGGTCTAAATGGAAGGGCTTGAGAATGAAATCGCTGGCGCCGGCGCGTAAGGCGGTGATCGCCACGTCCAACTCAGCGTATCCAGTCATAAAGATGATGTCGGAACGACGCTCTTGATCCGCTAGCGCCTCGTGCCACTCGATACCGCTGCGACCGGGCAGGCGTATATCCACAATCAGCAAGTCAAAGTGGGCGCGGCGGCGAATCTGCTCTGCGTCCTCGACGCTAGCCGCGGTTTCTATCAGAGCGAATCGACTGGCCAACGCCTTGGTGAGAAAACTGCGCATGCCTGGCTCGTCATCGACGATGAGCACGGATAAGGCAACGCTAGGCAATTCGGCCTGACTGGTTTGATTCATATTTTGGCTCTGTAAGGTGAAATAGTCTCAAAGATACTAGCATTATATCCAAAGGGTAGGGACAGTTTGACCACTCCATGGGTCTAACTGTGACATTTTGTCGAGGTTTTGCGACCCACGACGCATTATTAATATCATGCTTAACTTAGGAAACGAGAAACGGATCATACTTTTATGGGCATTTTCGAGTTGGCATCGGGATTGCTACGTTATTGCCGAAAGGGACCTCTGTTACCTTTTTTCTTTTGTCCGCTTTTCGACAAAAGATTTATTTAGAAGCAAAAGGAGAACCACATGCTGTTTAGTCGTCGCATCGCGTTAGCGGCCATCGCGCTAGTTATTGCTCTACCTTTCAGTCTCGCTCAAGCGCAAGAGTCTAAGGTCATTCGTTTAGCCACCACAACCAGTACAGAAAATACGGGCTTGCTCAAACATTTGCTTCCTAAATTTGAACAACAAAGCGGCTATGAAGTACAAGTCATCGCCACAGGTACCGGCAAAGCGCTCAACTTGGCCCGAGCGGGTGATGTGGACATTGTGATGACACACGCGCCGGCTGCCGAAGCCAAATTCGTTTCTGAAGGCTATGGACGCCTGCCTCGACAGTTCATGGAAAACGACTTCGTGGTGCTTGGTCCGAAACGCGACCCAGCCAATGTGGTGGGAGCCGAGAACGTGCAACAGGCGTTTTCTCGAATCGCTGAAGCTAAAGGTAGCTTTTTGTCTCGCGGTGACAACTCAGGGACCCACATGAAAGAGCGGGCTATCTGGGAGGCCAGCGGCTTTGGCAAAGGCTTTGATGGCTATTTAGAAGTGGGCCAAGGCATGGGTAAAACCCTGCAAATGGCCAACGAGTTGGAAGGCTACGTATTAGCAGATCGCGGTACCTACTTAGCGTATAAAGGCAATCTAAAAATCGGGATAGTCTTTGAAGGCGGGCCACAACTGGCCAACCCATATCAAGTGATGCTGATTTCTGAAAGCAAGTATCCACACTTGAATCACGCGGGTGCCAAAGCCCTATCTGATTTCTTTGTATCCGCGACAACACAAGCAATGATCAATGAATTCTTAGTCAATGGTGAGCAGCTGTTTAAGGCCACTTACTTGGCTCAGAGATAGTAGTAGAAATAGAAGCAATTAATGACGGAATCTTGGTGGGAGATAATGTCGCAGTCGCTGGCTTTGCTAGTGAGCTTCGACAAGGACCTGTGGTCGATTATCAGCGTGTCCTTTAGTGTCTCCATCGCGGCTTTAGTGATAACCCTAGTGCCATGTGTGGTGCTGGGGTTTGTGCTGGCTTACAGCCGCTTTCCCGGGCGTTGGCTGGTCTCTAACCTTATTCACACCATGCAAACCATTCCCACTGTGGTGATAGGTTTGTTGGTGTATTTGCTGCTCTCAAATCAAGGTGCCTGGGGAGACCTGCGCTGGTTGTTCACTCAAAAAGGTATGATCTTGGGGCAGATGCTGATTTGTGCGCCGATTCTAGTGGCCATGAGTCAAGCGGCCTTTACCAGCTTAGACCGTCGTGCCTGGGAAACCGCTCGTACGCTTGGCGCCAACTGGTTTAGCGCTTTGTTTACCTTAGTGAAAGAGCTAAGAGTGGCCATCCTTGTCGCGGTATTAGCGGCATTCAGTCGAATTCTCACCGAAGTGGGTTGTTCTATGATGGTTGGCGGTAACATTGCCAACTACACTCGAAACATACCCACGGCTATCGCTCTAGAAACCAGCAAAGGGGACTTCTCTCAAGCCATTGCGCTTGGCATGGTGCTGCTGTTTTTAAGTTTGGCACTGACCTTTAGTTTGGGCAGCTTGCGCGGCAACGCCGAGCCTCGCAGTCAATAGGACGTTCAGATGAAGTTGATTGCAAGCGATCTTCAGGTCGGCTACCAACAAACCCTGTTACTCAATGTGGACCATCTGAGCTTGGCTGAGGGGGATAGCATTCACCTGCAAGGGGCGAATGGCAGTGGCAAAACCTCGTTACTGAAATGCTTAGCGGGCTTACAAAAACCGCTAACGGGGCAAGTACAACTGCAGACTGATTGGCCAACCCCTTGGTACCGCCGCAACCCGAGTCTGGGACAAGTGGTGTATTTGCATCAGTCGCCCTACTTATTTGAGGGCAATGTTCGCGACAATCTTCAATTTGCCTGGCGTTTGCGCCAAGCGCAGCCGCACACTCGTGAGCAAGCCTTTACTCAAGCCTTGGATTTAGTCGGCTTAGGGGGGCGCGAACTGGAGTCGGCCAATAGCCTATCTGGCGGCGAGAGAAAACGCTTAGCGCTGGCACGGCTATGGGTGGTACAGCCACGATTGATGCTGCTCGATGAGCCTCTGGCTAACTTGGATACCCACTCGCAAAGGCTAATTTTGCAAGCGGTGGCACAGTTACAGGCCAATGGATGTGGCATGATCATCACCAGCCATCAGCCACAAGGTGTGTCTGAGCTTTGCCAGAGTCACTGGCACATAGATAATCGAGAATTGCGCCGCGGTGACAGTCCCACGGCTAAAGTCCATAGCTTGGGGAAAAATTATTATGGCTGAGCAAGTCGCAGCTGTGGTGTTAGCCGGTGGTTTGGCGCGCCGCATGGGCGGTAACGACAAAGGCCTGGTGCAACTTGGCCAGCGCTCCATGATTGAGTACGCCATCGACTGCTTATCGGCGCAAGTCGAGCAGGTAGTGATAAACGCCAACCGCAATTTGGAGAAGTACGCCCAATTTGGTTTGCCTTTGGTCTCAGATGAGTCGAACGACTTCGCGGGCCCCCTTGCAGGGGTGGCTGCAGCAATGACCGCTGTGAATAGTCAGTGGCTGGTATCGGCGCCGTGCGATTGCCCCTTGTTACCAAGCGATTTGGTCGAGCGCATGTTGGCCAAAGCTCAGCAAGAGAATGCCTTGGTCGCGGTAGCTCACGATGGTGAGCGCCCACAGCACGTGGTGCTGCTGGTTCACACCAGTTTGTATCAATCGATAAACGAATTTTTGGCTCGCGGCGATCGCAAGATCGTTCTTTGGTATCGTCAACACCCCTACGTGGAAGTGGACTTTTCCGATTGCGCGAGTGCTTTTGTTAACGTTAATACGCCTGAGCAATGCGCTGAAGTTGAAGCCTTGCTCAAGCCGAATTCTTGAGGTGTTTATGGCGACGCCATTTCAAAACCCGTTGAACATTCCTGTGATTGGATTCTGTGCCTACAGCGGCACAGGCAAAACCACTTTGCTGAAAAAGCTGATTCCCGAGTTGAATCGCCGTGGTTTGCGTCTGGCGTGTGTCAAACACGCTCATCACAATTTCGACGTGGACACCCCAGGCAAAGACAGTTATGAAATGCGTCATGCGGGTGCGCGCCAGATGCTGGTGGCTTCGCATATTCGCTGGGCTTTGATGACCGAAGACAAGGTCGACGAAGCGCCTTCATTACCCCACCTACTGCGTCAGATTGAGCAGGACCAGGTCGATATCGTACTGGTTGAAGGCTTTAAAAAGCTGGCCTTGCCTAAAATCGAGTTGCACAGAGCCAGTCATGGCAAGCCACTGATTCACGAGGTGGATGAGTACGTGCAAGCGATTGCTTGCGACGATGAAACCGAGCTTCAAGTCGATATCGAGCGCCTCGATTTAAACAACGTCGAGCAGATCGCCGATTATGTCTGCGCTTATGCCAAGCGAGAACAACGAGCGATTGCCGCCCGTCGCAACCCGATTGAAGCCGAGTGTGGTTGTGATACCGACCCAAGCAAACCCATGTCTGTGGGACAGGGTGTCGCCCATATCACAGCTCAAGTCACGCCGATTACTGAGACAGAAACCTGCCCGATACACCAGGCGCTTAATCGAGTGCTGGCGGACGATGCTGTCAGCCCGATCAACGTTCCGCAAAACACCAACTCGGCAATGGATGGCTACGCCTTTGCCCACAGCGACGAGGGTCAAGGTCCTTATCAAGTGGTTGGCGAAGTGCTGGCGGGCCATGTCTACTCTGACACTTTGCAGTCAGGACAAGCGGTAAAAATCATGACAGGCGCGGCGATGCCCGCCGGCGCCGATACCGTTGAACTGCGCGAGCTGGCCAGCGAAGCCGATGGCCAGGTTCGCTTTAGCAAGCCAACCAAAGCGGGCCAGCACGTGCGTCAGGCCGGCGAAGATATCGCTCAAGGCCAAGTGGCTCTGGCGAAACACACTCGTGTGGGTGCCGCCGAGCAAGGCTTACTGGCGTCGCTAGGCTTTGGTGAGATTAATGCCGTTCGTCGCCCCAAAGTAGCGGTTTTCTCCACCGGTGATGAGGTGTGTCAGCCAGGCGAGCCGTTAACCGGTGCCGGCATCTATGACTCTAATCGCTACACCATCATGGCCATGCTGGCCAAGCTGGACTGTGAGGTGATTGACCTTGGCATTATCGAAGACAGCCAACAGTCATTGGCTGACGCGCTTACTCAAGCCAGTACCAATGCCGATGTGATCATCAGCTCTGGCGGTGTTTCCGTGGGTGATGCGGATTTTGTAAAACTCGCCCTTAAGCAGGTGGGTCAAATCAATTTCTGGAAGATCGCCATGCGCCCTGGTCGTCCGTTGGCCTTTGGTCAGGTGGGCGATGCGCTGTTCTTTGGCTTGCCGGGTAACCCGGTGGCGGTGATGGTTTCATTCCTTCAATTTGTGCAGCCAGCGCTGCGCAAGCTCGCTGGTGAAGTGAACTACGAGCCCGTATTAGTGCCGGCAATCGCCGCCCAAGATTTTCGCTCGCGCTTGGGCCGTACCGAGTTCAGTCGCGGTTTGGTACAAATGAACCAACAAGGTCAGTGGCAAGTATCGTCCACCGGCTCCCAAGGTTCGGGTATTTTAAGTTCAATGGTTCGCGGTAACTGCTTAGTGGTTATCCCTGAATCGGTAGCGCAAGTGGCCAAAGGCGACACTGTGTTAGTGCAGCCTTTCGCTGATTTGCTCTAGGAGATAATAAAGATGCAGGCTCAGAACGCTCTCATCGATAAGTTTGGTCGCAAAGTGGAATATCTACGCATGTCGGTGACCGACCGCTGTGATTTTCGCTGTGTGTATTGCATGAGTGAAGACCCGGAATTCTTGCGCAGGGAGCAGGTGCTGACCCTGGAAGAAATGGCCTGTATCGGCCGAGCCTTCAGCGAGTTGGGTGTCAGCAAAATTCGCCTGACTGGCGGTGAGCCCTTGGTGCGAACCGACTGTAGCGAGCTGGTTCGCCAGCTAGGCGCACTGCCTGGGATTACCGATTTGGCAATGACCACCAACGGTTCGCGTTTGAGCAAGCTGGCACCAGCGCTCAAAGAGGCCGGTCTTAAGCGCTTAAACATCAGCCTAGATACTCTGGACCCTGAGCGTTTTACGGCGCTGACTCGCACCGGGAAATTAGAGCGAGTGCTAAAGAGCATAGATACCGCGCGTGAACAGGGCTTTGAGCGAATCAAGATCAACGCGGTGATTCTAAAGGGCCAGAACGATCACGAAGTGGTGGACCTAGTTAATTTCTGCCGCGAGCGCGAGCTGGATATCAGTTTTATCGAAGAAATGCCTCTTGGCCATGCCGCTGGACGTTCGGAAGAGCGTTTTTGTTCGAGCGATGAGGTGCGCGCACTAATCGAAGAGCATTACCCTTTGACCGCCTCGGTGGCCAAAACCGCGGGTCCAAGTCGATACTACCAAATGACGGATTCGCCCATTCGGATTGGCTTTATCTCACCTCACTCGCACAACTTCTGCCATGAGTGCAACCGGGTTCGCTTGACCGTGGAAGGGCGACTGCTGCTTTGTCTAGGCAACGAAAACTCGGTGGATTTGAAGTCAGTATTGCGCGCGAATCCAGGTGATATCGAGCACTTGAAGCAGGTGATCCGCGAAGCGATAATGCGTAAGCCCGAGCAACACATCTTCAGCCACAACGCTGACGTGCAGATTTTGCGCTTTATGAGTCACACCGGAGGCTAAGCCGCAGTGCTGCGTCTGACTCGACGCCAATGGAATAACGTCACCATCATAGGATGCGTATTTTTCATTGGCCTATTTAGCTTGATGCAGCGTTTTGACGACAGCATGGCCGACGCCGTGCCCGTGTTCGATGATTCCAATGCGCTGCAAAGCGTCAGCCTTGGCTTGCGACAGTGGCACCTAAGCCCACAAGGCCAGTGGCAATGCGTGCCCGAGAGCACAGATTGCCAAAAGCAAGGAGCGCTTTGGGCCGAGCTAGCTCTGTTGCCCTTGGTCGCTCACCCCATTCCCGATGAAACCTCACAAACCCTTGTGATTCAGACTCAATCCGGCGCTAGTTTGCAATGGCAGTGGTTCGCCCAAGCCGGCGTGTTGCGCAGCCATAGCGACAACTGGTATCAATTACCCATGCGATATCGTAACCTGTTGGCAGACTCTCAATAAGCCTTGTTGCCCAGAGGTGAAGGATGCCCGAGTTACCGGAAGTCGAAGTTACTCGACTTGGTATTGAGCCACACATAAAACAGCAGACCATCAAAGCCGTAACGGTTCGCCAAAAGCAACTGCGTTGGCCGGTGAGTGACGCTCTGTCACAGCTGGAAGGACAGGTGATCCAAGGGGTGCGCCGGCGCGCTAAGTACCTGTTTATTGATACTCTGGCCGGCAGCGCCATTGTCCATTTAGGTATGTCAGGCAGTCTGCGGGTACTCTCCCAAGACGAGCCGCCACAAAAACACGATCACGTTGATTTACTCTTGAGCAATGGCATGCTTTTACGTTACCGCGATCCCCGTCGTTTTGGCGCTTGGCTGTTTAGCGAGTTGCCGTATGAAGCTCACCCGCTGTTGAGTAAATTAGGCCCCGAGCCTCTAAGCGATGAGTTTAATGTCGATTACCTGCAGGCTCAGTTAAAAGGCCGCACCAAGGCCATCAAGCTGGCGCTGATGGACAATCATTTAGTGGTTGGAGTGGGCAACATCTACGCCAATGAAGCACTGTTTATGGCGGGGATCGATCCTAGGCGCGAAGCCGGTCGAGTCAGCCGGAAGCGTTTAGTAGTGCTGGTGGAAAAAGTTAAGTGGGTACTCACTCAGGCCATCGCTCGGGGAGGTACCAGCCTGCAAGACTTCACTCAAAGCGATGGTAAGCCGGGGTACTTTGCCCAGCAACTGCTGGTCTATGGTAAGGCGGAGGAGCCTTGCCCCAGTTGTGGTCGGCCGATCAGCAAGATTGTTTTAGGTCAGCGCGCAAGTTTCTACTGCCGCGCCTGTCAGAGCTAGTGGTTTAGAGTTTCCAGCCCAGAATTAGCGACCCAGAATTAGCGACTAAGCTTGGCGAGCAGGGCCTTTTCTACGCTTGGGTGAACGAACTGGCTGACATCACCACCGTGCAGCGCCACTTCTTTTACCAGAGTCGAGGAGATAAACGAGTTCTCTTCGGCTGGGGTTAAAAACACGCTTTCCAAATTTGGGTTAAGGCGACGATTCATGTTGGCCAATTGGAATTCGTACTCAAAATCCGATACCGCACGTAAGCCTCGAATTAACACACTGGCATTTTGCTGCTTGGCAAAATCTACCAAGAGTCCCGAAAAGCCCTGCACTTCCACATTGGCGTACGGGCTTACGATTTCATTAACCAGGGCAACACGCTCTTCCAAACTGAACTTAGGTTGCTTTGAGGGGCTCGCAGCAATGCCAATTACCACGTGCTTGAACAGTTGCGAGGCGCGCTCAATCAGGTCCGCGTGACCATTGGTAATGGGGTCAAAGGTGCCAGGATATATTGCTCGGTTATGCATGAGGTTGAGCCTAGTTAGTTTGGTGAATGGTCGATATTAGCAGGTTTTTCTGGGCTATCCAGTAAAGCCTGTGCTTTATCAAAGGCTTGCTTAACTCGCTCGACAGTGATTTGAGCCATCAGGTGTTCGCCTTTGGCGCGCTTACCAAAACGCTGGGCTTGCCAGGGCTTACCGGTTTGCGCCTCGATGCATTGCTCGTATACGCTCACCGTGAGTTCGCGATAGCGATAGGGGCCGGTACGCCGCGGATTGGAGTGGGCGTATAGGCCAATCACTGGCGTGCCTTGGCTGACGGCCATGTGCAGCGGGCCGGTATCAGGTGCCAGCACTAGTTGAGCGCGCTTTAACAGTTCGAGTAGCTGCGGGAGATTGGTTTGGCCAACTAGGTTGGTAAGCGAGTGTCGGCTGGCGCTTTCAATCTCCGCGGCGAGTACTTTTTCAGCTGGCGCCGGGCCGCCGCAAAGCAGCACCTGATAACCCTGTTCGACCGCGTAGTCCGCCATCGCCGCATAGCGCTCGGCCAGCCAGTTGCGCTCAGCTTTGCTGGCCGCTGGGCAAATCACAAAAACCGGCGCCTCATTTGGGATTAAACCAATTGCGACATTTTGGTCCTCACTGGGAATGGGAATGTTCCAGTGGGTCGCGGGCAGCGGCTCAGGGTCGTTTTCGATGGCCTGTAAAAAGCCCATAAAGCCATCGGCAACATGGGCATTTTGCAAGGGTTTCACCGACTCATTGGTGACCCACTGCTGGCCCTCTTTAACTCGGGCTTTGTCAAAGCCGATACGCCGATTGGCTTTGATGACCAGACTGGCAATACTGGCTCGCAGAGCGAGTTGCATGTGCAGTAGTACGTCAAAGCGTTTACCTTTCAACGCTTTAGCTAGATTTAAGTAGGCACGCCAGCCTTGTGACTTGTCGAACACCACAAACTCTATGCCTGGGCAGTGGCGCATCAGTTGATACTCAACTTTGCCAATAATCCAGGTGATCTGAGCCTGAGGGTAGCGCTGACGCAACTGACTGACCATGGCGTTGGCGTGAACAACATCGCCAATCGCACTGAGGCGTAACACGCAAATGGATTGTGGCTGAGTGGCCATGCTGAGATCCAAAATTCTGAAATTGGCGCTTATTGTATGTGAGTTTTTCGCAAACGCGCAATAGACGCTATACCAGCCCTAAGGTACACTCGCTGCTTGATTTTATTCGTCTTTGTTGAGTCTTATGGCCTGCATTCTCAAATGTCACGCACGCGCTCCCCAGTCACTAGACGTGGACTGGTTGGATGCCGAACATTGGTTACACACCAAGCATCTGGTGGGGTACTCCAGTGGTCGTAACAAAGCGTATTTCATCGATTACCAAGAGAACAAATGGGTGTTGCGCCATTATTACCGCGGCGGTCTGGTGGGCAAGGTTAATCGCGATCAGTTTTTGTATACCGGTCGCCAACGCACTCGCGCATTTGCCGAGTTCGATTTGCTAACCCGCATGCACAAACTGGGGTTGCCGGTTCCCAAGGTTGTGGCGGCGCGAATTTGTCGCAATGGGCTTTGGTATCGCAATGATATTCTGATTGAGCGTTTGGACGCTAAAGACTTATTGGCGGTGCTGGCGGCTAAGCCTTTGACCAAGGCGCAGTATCAGCAACTGGGCCAGGTGATTGCTCAGTTTCACCAGCACAAGCTGTACCATGCCGATCTCAACATCAAGAACATTCTGTTCGACGGCGACCAGTTCTACTTGATTGACTTTGATAGAGGCGAGTTTCGCGAAAATACCGGCAGCTGGTGTCAGTCCAACCTAAAACGCTTGTTGCGCTCGTTTCGCAAAGAGGCGCAACGGCACGCGCCGCTGCACTGGAGCGAGTCGGACTGGCAAGCGCTAGAGTCAGGCTATCGCGAGGCAATGATTCCTAAGTGAATGGCGTCCTAGGGAAGTACGTCCGAGGAAATGGCGTCCAAATAGGGCGTTAACAAAGCAAAATGCCGATTTAGCGCGCCTTGGTTGGCGGCGACTATCTCGGCACCGGCCTTACCCGCCTTGGCGGCTTGAGCTGGGTTATCGATAAAGCTGACAATGCGATTGGCCAAAGCTTGTGCCGAGTCAACCAAAACCAGATTCCCGGCACCCTCGAGAGCGTCGGAAATTTCCGCAAAGTTATAGCGACTTGGCCCCATCATCACAGGTTTGGAAAACGCCGCTGGCTCCAGCGGATTATGACCGCCGCGCTCCATCAGAGAACCACCTACAAAGGCCATTTGGGTCGCACCGTAAAAGGTCAGCAATTGTCCCATGGTGTCGCCTACCAACACCTGAGTCTCTGGTTCGATACTTTGGCCTTCGGACCAGGCTTGCCAACGCAAATCCGCCTCGCTCAGCGCAGCTTTCGCAGTGTCGAACTTCTCTGGGTGTCGCGGCACCATCACCATCAAGGCATCGGCGTGTTGTTTTAACACCTGTTGATGGGCACGGATAAGCGCATCAAACTCATTGGGGTGAACACTGCCTGCTACCCAGCTCGGTCGTTGCCACTGCTCGGCGAGGGCGCTAGCCGCAGCAATTTGTTCAGATGAGAGCACCAAGTCGAATTTAAGGCTGCCCACTGAGTGCAACTGTTCCGAGTCTACACCAAGCTGAGCAAAGCGTTGGGCTTCGGTTGGCGTTTGGATCATTAACTTATCCAGCGCTGTCAGCATAGGGCGAGTCAATCTAGGCCATTTGGCGTATTGCTCAAACGACTTTTGTGACAGGCGAACGTTGGCCAGACACACAGCGCACTTGTGTTGTTTGAGTTGGTAAACCAGATTAGGCCAAAGTTCGGTTTCCATGATCACACACAAACGCGGCTTGGCGCGTTTGACAAAGCGAGTGACCGCCCAGTTGATGTCCAGTGGCAGATAGCTGTGTTGATGCTGGCTTAAGCGTTGGCGAATCAAGCGCGAGCCGGTGGGACTGGAGCAGGTAATAAGCAACTTGAGCTTTGGATAGTCTTCCTCGATTTTGGCAATCAAGGGAAGCGCTGCCAGAGTCTCACCTATGGATACGCAGTGAATCAACACATCACAAGCCTGCCAATCGCGCAGCCCAAAGCGCTCGCGCCAACGACGATTGTATTCTGGGTCCTTACGGGCACGAAGTTTCAGGTACAAAGCCAGCAAGGGCGTGAGCAGAAACAGCAGGGCTGCGTACAAATGTCGAGTCATTGGGGCTTGTGTTAAGTGGCGGATAAATGCAATGCTAACATAATGCCCCAGCAGTCACAGAGACCTTGTTAGCAATGAAAACAAAGGATCGAATTGTCCAGGCCAGCCTGGAACTATTTAATCAACAAGGTGAACGAAACGTCACAACCAATCATATTGCCGCTCATCTAAATATGAGCCCGGGCAATTTGTATTATCACTTTCGAAATAAGGAAGACATTATTCGTTCGATATTTCAGGAATATCGAGCCCATTTAGAAGCGAATATTCAACCTTACGAAGCCCAGCAAGTCGATTTAGCTTTGCTAACCAGTTATTTTGACAGCATTTTTAATCTGATGTGGCGATTTAGGTTTTTGTACGCCAACATGGTGGATATTTTAAACCGAGACGCAAAGCTGCAATCGGAATATATTGAAGTGCAAAGTCAGGTGTTAGATAGGATTGTTTTAATTTTCAATCAACTGCATCAAGAAGGTTTGTTGACACTGAGCCAGTCGCAGCTGCCAATTCTGGCGGATACTATCAAGCTCACAGTGTCGTGCTGGATTAGCTATCGCCTATCTCAGTCCAGCGAAACTGAGATTACCCAGCCTCAAGTGTACGAAGGTTTACAACGGGTGTTGATGGTGTTTAAAGCCTATGCCAGTCCGGCGGCGCAAGCGGATATCGAAGCACTGCAACGACATTATGCTGTTAAAACACTGATGCCAGCCTAGAATTAAAAAACGCGAGCTTAGCTCGCGTTTTTATTTACCCGTTATTCGAATAATTCCTGCTCTTCTTCCTGATCAAATAAGGTTTGCTCAGGCTCGCCACTTTGCACGTATTCTTGTGGCTCGGTGCCCTGAATAAAGTACTCAAATCGCGAGGTGTGGTCAGTATTGCGACTTAGCAGGCCAGTCTCTCGGTCAATGCGAACCGATACCACTTGCTCGGGCACTTGAGCCGAAACTTGTGGGGTGCCTTTAAGAGCGTCGCGCATAAACAAGTTCCAACCGGGACCTGCGGTTTTCGCACCGGCTTCCGCACCCATGGTTTGGCCCTGGCCAAGGTTGTTGTTCCAACTGGTGCGTCCCAATTGACGGTTGTGGTCGTCAAAGCCAACCCATACTGTGGTCACCAGTTTAGGGTTAAAGCCGCTAAACCAAGTATCACGGGCCTCGTTGGTGGTTCCGGTTTTGCCGGCGATATCTCGGCGTTTGACGGTTTGTGCAGCACGCCAAGCGGTGCCGTTCCAGCCGGTTTTCTTGCTCCAATTGCCGCCACCCCAGACCGCACTTTTCATGGCCTCGGTGAGGAGAAAGGCGTGCTGTTGTGACATCACTCGATCAGCGAGTCGCTCTTTTGGCAATGGGCATACCTTGGTTACTTCACTATCGTCAATGGCTTCATCAACAGCCAGCGCAAATCCAAGCTCGGTGGAGGCGGTCAAATTCGTCGGCTCGACTTGTTGCTCAGCCAGTAGGGTCTCGCAGTCGCTACAGGCCACTTTAGGCTCGGCGATAAACACCATTTGCTGATCCGCATCGATGATCCGCTCGATAAAGTAGGGTTTCACCAAAAAACCACCGTTGGCGAATACTGAGTAGCCAGTGACTACGTCCAGCGGGGTTGCCGAGGCAGAGCCCAGCGCTAAGGATTCGTTGCGCGGCATATCGCTGCGATCAAAGCCAAAGCGAACCAGCGAGTCAATGGCGGCATCGATACCCACGTGTCGCAGTGCGCGCACTGCCATTACGTTAATTGACTGAGCCAGACCAACCCGCAGGCGAGTTGGGCCACCGTAAACATCCGGTGAGTTTTTCGGACGCCAAGCCACACCTTGACGACGGTCCCACTGGTTAATCGGGGCGTTGTTGACCAAAGTCGCCAGGGTATAGTCGCGCTCTATCGCCGCGGCATAAATGAAAGGCTTGATGTTTGAGCCCAACTGGCGCTTGGCTTGAGTTACTCGGTTGTACTGGCTTTGGTTAAACGAGTAACCACCCACTAACGCTTTAAGCGCACCACTGTAGGGGTCCATTGACACAATCGCGCTACTGGCATCCGGCACTTGCGACAAGCGCCACGCCCCCGCTTGCTGACGAACCCAAATTAGATCGCCGCTAGTGAGCACATCGGCGACGGTTTTCGGCGCGGCACCTTGGCGAGTATCCGATACGTAAGCTCGAGCCCACTTGATACCATCCCAGTCCAACTCGATAGACTCACCACCTCGAAGTAGCACAGTCGCGCTTTTCTCTTCTATCTGAGTGACCACCGCCGGAGTCAGGTCTTGTTCGCGGCGTTGCTTGGCCAGATACTCGATGATCTGCTCTTGCGGCCAGGCTTCCTCTTGCCACAACTGAGCTTTTGGACCGCGATAGCCGTGGCGCTCGTCGTAGTCGTAAAGGTTTTGACGCAAGCTCTGTTGGGCCAAGCGTTGCAATCGCGAGTCCACCGTGGTGTATACCGAGAAACCGCCAGTGTAAGCCAGTTCTTCACCGTATTTGGCCACCATCTCGTCGCGCACCATTTCAGAGATATAAGGGGCGTACAGGTCAATTTCAGCGCCGTGGTATTTGGCGGATACCTCAGCATTACGCGCTTGTTGATATTCTTGCTGAGTGATTAGGTCCAGCTCTAACATGCGCCCAAGCACGACGTTGCGACGGGTTTTGCCTCGCTGCGGGTTGCGAATCGGGTTAGCCGCCGACGGGCTTTGAGGCATACCGGCAATCATGGCGTACTGCGCCAGATTCAGGTCTTGAATGTCTTTGCCGTAGTAGACCTGAGCTGCCGCTCCCACACCGTAAGCGCGATTGCCAAAGAAACTGCGGTTTAGATACAGCTCCAGAATCTCGTCTTTGCTGAGCAGTTGTTCAATGTGCCAGGCCAAAAAGATTTCTTTGACCTTGCGAATGTAGGTTTTTTCTCGCGTTAAAAAGAAGTTTCGAGCCACCTGCATGGTGATGGTACTCGCACCCTGACTCTTCTTCCCGGTCGTCGCTACAATAAACGCAGCGCGCAGTATGCCTATGGGGTCTACCCCTTTGTGCTCGTAAAAGCGCGCATCCTCAGTCGCGAGCACCGCGTCGATCAAGGGTTGAGGGATTTGCTCAAACTGCAACGGAATTCGGCGCTTTTCGCCGAACTGAGAGATCAGCTGCCCGTCTGAGCTATAGATGCGCAGCGGGGTCTGCAGTTTTACCGTTTTTAAGGTAGTGACATCAGGAAGCTCTGGGCTGACGTACCAATAGGCGGCGGAGATTGCTAAAACTCCGAGCAGGGCCATCGCGGCCATCGACAGCAAAAGCCGTTTAATCCACTTCAAAGAGAAAATCCTAGTTACTTGAGTGTTCGACATTATATAAGCGCAGCAAAGCTTGTTGAAGATCGTCTTTCTTAATTAATTTTGTGGAATGTAGAAAATAATTTAAAAAATCCCACTTTTGTCCTCACAAAAATGGCACGCGTTTGTTAATGTGGTATCGTAGGTCAAGGTGGCGTAAATACCTATTTAAATAATAAAACTCATAACAAAAACTCGTCTACTGACAATATTTTGGCTATGGATATGCTATTAAAAATGTGGAAGCGTACTGCTCCTCAGATGGTTGGAATCGACATTGGTTCCCATGAAGTTAAAGCCATCATGCTTTCGAGTACGGCAGACGGATATAAGATCAGCGGTCACGCTTGTGCGCCCTTGCGCAAAGGCGTGGTAGTTAACCATGAAATCAAGGACGTTGCAGCTGTGGTTGAAGCACTACAGCAGGTCAAACGTCGTCTCCCCAATTCCATTAAGCACGCTGCAGTGGCGGTATCTGGTTCTGCAGTGATGACCAAGGTCATCTACATGGATGCGGCGTTGTCAGAAGACGAGCGCGAAGCTCATATCGAAATTGAAGCCGATAACCTAATTCCTTACCCGCTCGACGAAGTGAATATCGACTTTGAAGTCTTGGGGCCCAACTCCTCCGATCCAACCAAAGTTGACGTGCTACTCAGCGCTTGCCGTACCGAGAACGTGGACACCCGTGTCGATGCGCTTGCGGATGTGGACCTAGAAGCCAAGGTGGTGGACGTTGAAGGTTATGTGCTCGGGCGCAGTTTTGAACTGATTCGCGAGCAACTGCCAGAACAGGGCGATAACCAAGTGGTGGCCATGGTGGATGTGGGCGCGAGTATGACCACTATCGCGATTGTTGCCAACGGCGAAACCCAGTTTGTGCGCGAGCAGGCGTTTGGTGGCGAAGAGTTCACCCAAGCCATTATCTCTTTCTACGGTATGAGTTATGAGCAAGCCGAACAGGCCAAACAGTCGGGCGAGTTACCAGAAAACTACGAGTTTGAAGTACTGTCGCCATTCCAGACTCAACTACTTCAACAAATCAAACGCACCCTACAAATTTACTGCACTTCTTCGGGGCGCGAACAAATCGACCATATCGTCCTTTCGGGTGGTACCGCTCGTCTTGAAGGTTTAGCTAAGTTGCTAACCAATGATTTGGGCATCAATACTTTGGTGGCCAATCCATTCCAAGGACGATTGCACGCCAGTTCAGCGGACAGTGAACGTTTAAGCGGCAGCATTACCAAATACATGATTGCGGCTGGCTTGGCGCTAAGGAGCTACGGTCAATGGCGAACATAAACCTATTACCTTGGCGTGAAGAAGCGCGCGAACAGAAAAAGCGCGACTACTATCTCGCACTTGTACTGACCAGTTTTGTCGGCGTGTTATTGGTTTACGTCAGCATGCTGGTGGTGGATGGCTGGATTCAAGACCAGCAAGCGCGCAACAAGTATTTACAAGACGAAATCGTGCTGCTCGACAAGCAAATCAAAGAAATTCGCGAAATCAAAGAGCGCAAGCGCGACATTGAACGTCGCACCGAAATTATCCTAAGTCTGCAAGAAGCTCGTAACTTGCCAACCCATGTGATGGACGAGTTAGTGCGTATCGTGCCACCGGGAATTTACATCAGCAATCTGGATAAGAAAGGCAGTCTGATTTGGATTGAAGGGCGCAGTGAGTCCAACAATCACGTGACCAATATGATGCGTAAGGTTAAGGCGTCTCAGTGGATGCACGACCCATCGATGAAATCGATTCACGCTCAACAAAGTGATTTACGTCAAATGCAACGCTTCAGTTTGCGCGTCGCCATCGACGACAAGAGCGACCTGGCGGAAAGCGCGGAAGCGAAAGGAGGGGTTCGATGAACTGGAAAGAGATCGACCTCAATGACATCGATTTGGAGAACATGGGCGGCTGGCCTATCCAAATCAAAATTGCGTTTGCGGTTATTTTGCTCGTCGGCGTGCTGTTTGGCGGGAACTATTTGTTCATCAGTGATCGCCTCGACAGCCTTGAGCGCGCCGAGGTGAAAGAGCAAGAGCTGCGCGAAGACTTTCAAATGAAATATCGCTTGGCCGCTAACTTGATGCTTTATCGTGCTCAGCTAAAAGAAATGGAATCCCGATTCAGCGAGCTCTTAAAAATGCTGCCATCAGAAAACGAAATGCCAGGGCTGATTGACGACATGAGCTTTGTTGCTGCCGACGCTGGTCTGCGCATCGACAGTCTGGAGTGGGAGCAAGAGATCGAACGCGATTTTTATGTCGAGTTCCCAATTCGCATGTCCGCCAGTGGCAGCTATCACGAGTACGGTGAGTTTGTCTCCGGTGTGGCTCGCTTGCCACGTATTGTTAGCTTGCACGATTTCAAAGTCACTAAGTCTGCCAGCGGTGGTGTTGACGTGGAAGTGTTGGCCAAAACCTACCGATTCAAGGAAGGGGCGGAGTTGCCAAAAACTCCGGCTAAGAAGGGGTAACTAACTGATGTTAAAACTATTACTTCTTAGTGCAGCTGTGATAATGTTAAGCGGTTGTAGCGGCGATCGCGCCGATCTGGAAGAGTTTGTGACCAGCACTAAAGCCAATCATGTGCCGGGTATTCCAAAGCTCAAGGAGCCACCAGAGTTCGAGCATTACGCGTATCAAGCGGAGCATTTGCGCAGCCCGTTTCAGCCGCCACAAAGAGAATTAACCGAAGACGTCATCGACACCAGCAAGAACTGTCTGCAGCCAGATTTGAGCCGTCGAAAAGGACGCTTGGAAACCTTTGCTATTGATAACCTGACCATGCGTGGCACGTTAGGTGATGGCGAAGATTTATGGGCACTGGTGGAAACTTCCGAAGCCAGTGTGTACCGCGTGGGTATTGGCGAGCACTTAGGCTTGTATCACGGTCAGGTCACTCAAGTTGACCGCAAGCAGATTGTGGTGCTGGAGTTGATTCCCGACGGAGCCGGGTGCTGGAACGAGCGCCAAACCACTTTAGAGTTAATTGCGAACGCACAAGGATAGTCCAAGGATGAAATTAGTTAACACCTCTGCATTGATAGGATGCGTCAAAGGGCAGTGGCAACGTGCCGCTTGGTTGACCATGCTTGTGTTGCTGTCTCCGCTATCCCACGCGGCCAATAAGCTCATCGATGTTCAGTATCACTCCACCGTTGGCAATCAGCTGCAAGTTGAGTTGATTTTCGACAAACCAATTTTAGAGCCACAAATCGAACTGGCTACCAACCCGGCAATACTGGCCATGAGTTTTGACGACGCCAGTTCCGCCCTAGAGCTCAATGACATCGCTATTGATTCCAAGGGTGTGGTTGGGCTGACAACCGATCAGTCGCTGCAAACCTTGCGTGTCATGGTAGAGTTGGAGCGAGTCGGCCCATACACGGGCGAGGTGGTGGGTAATGCCTACCGCTTGATCCTCAATCAAGACAATCGCGCCAATGTGGCCAACACCAACAACAACGCCATCGAAGAAATCGATTTTCGTCGTGGCATGGACGGCGAAGGCGAACTACTGATTAAGCTAGCTACTGATGTCATCGCCGCCAATTTGCAGCAAGTGGGCGCCAAACTCGAGCTACAACTGTACAACACGGACATTCAGGAAGAGCTGCTGTACGTGATGGATGTACAGGACTTTGCCACCGTGGTTAGCGGTTTTGAAACCTTTCGCGACGACCTCAATACTCGCATCGTAATGAATGTGAATGGCCCTTACGAGTTCTCTCAGCGCCAACAAGGGCGCATGCTGCGTGTGTTGGTCAAAGAGCGCGAACAGTTGTCCTTGGCCGAGCAGCAAAAACCGACCTATGAAGGTCGCGAACTGTCGTTAAACTTCCAGAATATCTCAGTGCGCACCGTGCTGCAGATCATCGCCGATTACAACAACTTCAATCTGGTCACCAGTGACACAGTCGACGGCAACATCACTCTACGCCTAGACGACGTGCCATGGGATCAAGCGCTGGATTTGATTCTGCAGGTGAAAGGTCTGGACAAGCGCATCGAAGGCAACATTCTGATGGTGGCGCCAAAAGAAGAGCTCAACATTCGTGAGAGCCTGGACATGGAAGCGCAAAAGAAAGCCGAAGAATTAGCGCCTTTGTACTCTGAATACATGCAGGTCAACTACGCCAAGGCGGCGGACATCGCCAATCTGTTAAAAGGCACTGAATCTAGCCTGCTGTCTGACCGTGGTTCGGTAGCGGTGGACGAGCGTACCAACACCTTGCTAGTACAAGACACCTCCGAAAAACTAGAAGACGTTGCTCGCTTGATTGAAGTACTGGATGTGCCTGTGACACAGGTGGTCATCGAGTCGCGCATGGTAACGGTTCGCGATGACTTCGCTGAAGACTTAGGCATTCGTTGGGGTATTACCAACAAATCTGGCGATTTGGGTACTTCGGGTAACCTAGACGGTGCCGAGTCTGTTGCCGGTGGCAGTGTGCCACCACTGGGCGACCGTTTAAACGTTAACTTACCTGCGGCTCCTTCCGGTGGTACGCCGGCGAGTATCGCTTTCCACGTGGCTAAATTGGCCGACGGCACAGTACTTGATTTAGAGCTTTCGGCGCTAGAACAAGAAAGTAAAGGTGAAGTGGTAGCGAGTCCGCGTATTACTACGGCCAACCAAAAAGAAGCTTATATCGAGCAAGGTGTGGAAATTCCGTATGTGCAATCGGCATCGTCCGGTGCGACTTCGGTAACCTTTAAGAAAGCGGTATTAGGTCTTAAGGTGACGCCACACATTACTCCAGACAATCGGATTATTTTGGACCTAGAGATTCGCCAGGATTCGCAAGGCGCCACGGTAGATACGCCAACTGGGCCTGCGGTGTCTATCGATACTCAGCGCATTGAAACCCAAGTCTTGGTGGAAAACGGCGAGACCGTGGTTCTGGGGGGGATTTACCAGCAGACCAGCGTCAATCGCGTCAGCAAGGTACCGGTACTTGGAGACATTCCTTTGATGGGTGCGCTGTTTAGAAATACTTCGGCGGGCAATGAGCGTCGCGAAGTCTTGGTGTTTGTGACACCGCGGATTTCAGAAACCAGCGTCAACTAATCGATCCTGCTCAAAAAGGCCGCGCTATTTAGTCCGCGGCCTTTTTATTTAGCGACCACTATTGCCAAGGCTAAGAGGAAACTGAGATAATTCGCTGTCGCACAAAAAATAGAGTGGGTACTTGGGCCGGTGTTCTACCGGCGACTTCGAATTACATCGTATTAGAGATTCAGACGTAAAATGGCTGAGAAACGTAATATCTTCCTCGTTGGTCCTATGGGTGCCGGAAAGAGCACCATTGGCCGTCATTTAGCACAGATGCTGCATTTGGAGTTCTTTGACTCCGACCAAGAAATTGAACAACGTACCGGAGCGGATATCGCTTGGGTATTTGACGTTGAAGGCGAAGAGGGCTTTCGCGTCCGTGAAGCTAAAGTCATTGAAGACTTAAGCGAAAAGCAAGGTATTGTCCTAGCCACAGGTGGTGGTTCGGTTGAAAGCAAAGACGTGCGTAATCGCTTGTCTGCCCGTGGTATCGTCGTTTATTTGGAGACTACCATCGACAAGCAAGTGGCGCGCACTCAAAGAGACAAGCGTCGCCCCTTGTTGCAAGTGGACGACCCACGTCAGGTGCTGGTAGACCTGTCGGACAAGCGCAATCCTATGTACGAAGAGATCGCTGATGTGGTGATCCGTACTGACGATCAAAGCGCAAAAGTTGTCGCCCACCAAATCATCGAAAAACTGGGCTTTTAACCCCTCAGGTTGGAGAGACCACCAATGGAACGGATTCGGGTCGAGCTAGGTGAGCGCAGCTACCCTATCTATATTGGTAATCAGGCCTTGTCCGATGGCGAGCTTTTGGCTCGCCATCTTGCCGATCGGCGAATTCTTATCGTTACTAATGAAACCATAGCACCTCTGTACTTAGATGCTTTACAGCAAAAGCTGGCCGGCATTGCCGACAGCGATGCTTTGGTGCTCCCCGACGGTGAACAATACAAATCTCTTCAACAGTTAGAGCGGATTTTTGCTCACCTGCTTGAGCACGAGTACAGCCGGGACAGTTTAATCATTGCCCTTGGCGGCGGCGTTATTGGTGATATGGCTGGGTTTGCAGCCGCGTGCTATCAACGCGGAATCGATTTTGTGCAAATGCCCACTACGCTGCTGTCACAGGTAGACTCGTCTGTGGGCGGTAAGACCGCGGTAAACCATCCCCTGGGCAAGAACATGATTGGTGCTTTTTACCAGCCTCAGGCTGTGTTTATCGGCACCGAAACGCTTTCCACGCTTCCCCCGCGCGAACTCTCTGCTGGGCTTGCCGAGGTGATCAAGTACGGCATTATTTGGGATCTGGCCTTTTTCGAATGGCTAGAAGCCAATGCGGACGCCTTGATGACACTTGAGCCTGGTGCAATTACCTATGCGATTAAACGCTGCTGTGAAATCAAAGCCGAAGTGGTTGCTGCGGATGAAACCGAGCAAGGAGTGCGAGCCCTGCTCAATCTGGGCCATACCTTTGGTCACGCGATAGAAGCAGAAATGGGGTACGGTCAGTGGCTTCACGGTGAAGCCGTGGCGGCGGGCATGGTGCAGGCGGGTTTCGCTGCAAAAGCCAATGGTGACCTTAGCCAAAGCGAGTTAGAGCGCATTATTGCGCTGACACGTCGCTGTGGCTTGCCAGTTCAAGGGCCCGAGAGTATGGCGGCAGAGTCTTATCTACCGCACATGCGTCGGGATAAGAAATCTCAGCAGGGCAAGATTCGATTGGTACTGCCCAAAGGCTTGGGTAGCGCCGAATTGGTCAACGACGTGCCCGCAAATCAGATTATTCAAGCGATAGCGGAGTCTCAGGCCTTATGATGACGGCGGGTGAAAGCTTACTGCCAAGTCAAAGCGATATACTGTCGCGCCTGCTCCACGGTGTTCAGTATTGCAACGAAGCGCTGCTCCTGGTTGGCCCACAAGGCTCAGGCAAGTCGCTGATTGCGACCCAGTTGCTGGAGTCTTGCGAGCACTATAATCAGGCTTTCGTGCGTTGCCCCGAATACATGGGCGCCGCTGAACTTCGTCAAAAGATCATTCTTCAGCTGTTTGCCTCGGCGATGTTCGATGATGAACGCCCGCTGGCTGAAACATTAGTTGAACTACTCGGCGATGCTTCTGGCACGGCCTTGCTGGTCATAGATGATGCCCAGCACTTGCCGATTGAACTGCAACTTGAGTTGATAGAAGCGGCGCGATTGAGCGAGCGCGGCGTGGGGATCCGCCTAGTCATGGTCAGTGACACGCGCGGCCATCAGGCGTTAATGTCAGCGCTGCCTGAACACTTGACCGGATGGTGTCTGTCGATGAGCGTTCAAGCATTGAACCATGCAGAGCGCCAGCAATTGTTCTTTGGGCTTTACGCTCGCACTGGACGCACCCCAGAATTCTCTCGCGAGCAAGCCAAGCAAAAATTGGCCAGCCTTCCCGGAGTAGCAGCAGATGTGGTGGAACTGGTGCAAACCGCCATTCATACTCCTGCGGCTATCGCGCAAAACAAAGGTAAGTTGGCCTTAGGCTTAGGTGCTGCAGCTGCCACTGTTGTTTTGGCATTGCTAGGCGCGGGTTGGTTTTTACAACAAGACGCTAAGCCAGAGTCTGATGTAGTGTCGGTTGAAGCGGCCAAGCCTGCCTCTCGCCAAGAAATCGCTATTGAGACTTTTTCTGAAGAGACTTTTTCAGAAGATAGCCCGGTTGCGGTGGAAGTGGTCGAAGCGCCTGAGCCAGAGCTTGGAGACGACTCTTGGATTGTGATTAGCGAACCAGAAGTCAGTCCAGCCGAGCCAGAACAACAGGCGATTGTTTCGCAATCTAGCCAGTTAGCCGCCGCTGAGGGGGAAGCTGTTGCAGCTACAAGCCCAGGCGAGCCTATGTCTGCGCAAACTACTGCACAGCAAGATGCGATAGCCGCTTCGATCGAGCTAGAGCAACCGAGTGAGGCAGGGGTAGCGGTTGAGGAAAAAACCGTAGTAGCTGAGGTAAAACCGGCCCCAGCCACTTCGACCCCAGTCAAATCGAGCTCTGCTGACGATTCTCAACAGGCCCAATCAATACCAGTACAAGGCTACACCATTCAGCTGGCGGTGGTTGGAAAGGCCAGTTCACTTGGGCCAATTTTGAAAAAATTACCGCATGCAGACCAGAGCTATTTGTTGGCTCAGGGGGAGCGCTTGGTGCTGACCTATGGCCGTTTTGATAGCAAAGAATTAGCGAACACCACTGCCGCTGAGTTAAACCTCAAGTCAGGTACTTGGGTGCGCCCTTGGTCTGCCTATCAAGGCGCTAAACTCGCGGATGCCGCCGCAAGACAGTGATGAATCAACGCGGCGTTAGCGCCCCAATAGATAACAGCGATCAATGACAACAAAAACAAGAGCGTTTCTAAAATGGGCCGGCGGCAAGTACAAGCTTTCCGAAGCTATCTGTGAGCGACTTCCCCAAGGAGAGCGGCTGGTTGAGCCCTTTGTTGGCGCTGGCTCTGTGTTTTTGAACAGTGATTTCAAGCGCTATCTGCTTTGCGATATCAACTCCGATTTGATTGATTTGTACCAGTGCTTGCAGCATCGACCCCAGGAGTACATTAAGCGCGCCCAGGCGCTATTTACTCCCAAGTACAATGACAAGCAGGTGTACTTGGATATGCGTGCTGAGTTCAATCAAACCACTGAGCCCTTTGAACGTGCTGTGATGTTTTTGTACCTCAACCGCCACGGCTACAATGGCCTGTGCCGCTACAACAAGAAAGGTGGCTTTAACGTACCTTTCGGTAGCTATAAAAAACCGTATTTCCCAGAGAAAGAGTTGCTGGCGTTTGCGGCCAAAGCCCATTTGGCGGAATTCCGCTGCGTTTCCTATCAGCAAGGTTTTGATATGGTTGATAAAGGGGATGTGGTGTATTGCGATCCACCCTATGCGCCCTTGTCTCACACCGCCAACTTCACCAGCTACGCTAGCGCGGGTTTTAGTTTGGATGATCAGGCGCTATTGGCGCGCAGAGCAAGACACTGCGCGGCGAATCAAGGGGTGAGCGTACTTATTAGCAATCACGATACGCCGTTAACGCGGGAGTTGTATCACGGTGCTAAGCTGGACTCGATTCAAGTACAGCGCAATATTAGCCAAAATGGCCGTACTCGCGGCAAAGTGCCAGAGTTGATGGCGCTGTACACGCCAGATAACTAACTCGCCAAAACCCAATCTACCAGTAGCACTAACCCCACTACCATAAGTGCCGCCAGTACAAGGCCGGTAACGATAAAGGGGAGTGGGCTTTGGCGTTGAAAATCGTCGCGTCGATTGGCTTCGCTTTGGACACCAAAAAACGCCGCTAACACGCTTGTTACCGTGCTTAGTAAACGCTTCAAAGATTAAGGCTCAACCGGTTGTGTCGGTGCAATTTCAGGCGCAGGTGCATGCCCGTAGAGCAACTCGAGCAAGTCCATGAAATGCATTTGATTGGATTGAGAGCGGCCTGACACCCAAGCGGTCCAAGACACATCGGCACAGCGATTTTGCGGGTGGCTTGCGGGCAAGCTGGCATCGTGTTGGTTAGGAGTGGAACACACACAGGCGGCACGCGCAGAAACATCACTATAGGTGTATTGGTACCCCATGGTGAGCAGAGCAGCGCAAACGAGCGCCATACTGGCAAATACTGTTCTTCGAAGTGTCACGCGCCATCCTTAGAAGTCCTGTTCCACCGCAGAGTATAGCAGAGCGCCGCTTAAGCCGCCAAATCACGGCCTAAGCGACTGGTTAGCTTAGAAGGCCACGGTGACGCCGACAACGTAAGCGGATTTGGTAACTTCCTGATAGGCCGCGCCAGCAAAGGCGTTGAAGTAATCGTTAATGCTGTAGTCCAACACTAAGCCCAAATTGTATTCGCTGCTATTGCCGCTCTCACGAAAGGTCAGCAAACCGGCGCTGGGCGTTAGGGATAGCTGCTCGGTAAGCCCAAAACCATAGGCGGCTTCAAAATACCAAGTTTCTAGGTGTTGGTCGTAGTGCGCGGCAACCGAACCGTCGTATAGGTCGGCGCCGATCTTGTACTCTGTGGTGTGGCCACCCACGTCGTAATAGTAGTAACGGGTCGCGCTGAGATCGATGCCAAGGTTGTCATTGATTTGAGCGTAGTAGCCGCCCCACCAGTCAATTTCGATTTCAGTTTTGCCGGCTAGGTCGTAGTTACTGCCCCACACTCCAGCGTAAAAGCCCGAACTGTGCTCATAGTCACCACCGAGCTGAAGCGCTGGCTTGTCGTCTGACAAACTGGTGCCACGGAAGATGTAGTTACTGGCCAGAGTCGCATTGGCAGAGAATTGGTGTTGGCTTTCTTGTGCACTGGCGGGTGAGCCGACAACGAGCGCAAGCGCTGCAGCGCTGCCACACAACAAAGATTTCATCATTGTAAGTCCTTTAAATTGGTTTGTTTTAGTCAACACAGGGATTAAAGGACCTGGGGGTATTTCTGATTAAAGCGGGAAACTCGAATTAGCACAAGCTAAACTGGTATGAATTTTATTCAGACTGAATACTCAGTTTCCCCTCGCACTCGTAGCCAGTGCGGCTGATATTCAGTAGAATGTGCGCCAGTTTTAAGCCCCGCCCTAAGGGTACTGAATATGAAAGACTTTCTAATCGCTCCATCCATTCTTTCCGCCGACTTTGCTCGTCTTGGCGAGGAAGTTGATAACGTATTGGCCGCCGGTGCCGATGTGGTTCACTTTGACGTGATGGACAATCACTATGTGCCGAATCTGACGATTGGCCCTATGGTGTGCAAGGCGCTGCGAGATCACGGCATCAAAGCACCCATTGATGTGCATTTAATGGTGAAACCGGTAGATCGAATCATTCCAGACTTTGCCAAAGCGGGCGCGTCGATTATCACCTTCCACCCGGAAGCCAGCGACCATGTTGACCGCAGCTTGCAGCTGATTCGCGATTCTGGCTGTCAGGCGGGCTTGGTACTTAACCCAGCGACCCCTCTGTCTTGCCTAGATTACGTGATGGACAAGTTGGACGTGATTTTGTTGATGTCGGTTAACCCAGGCTTTGGCGGTCAGTCTTTCATTCCGTCGACCTTGGACAAGCTGCGCGAAGTTCGTCGCCGCATCGATGAGAGCCCGTACGACATTCGTCTGGAAATTGATGGTGGTGTTAAGGTTGATAATATCGCTGAGATAAAAGATGCAGGCGCGGACATGTTCGTTGCCGGCTCGGCCATCTTTAATCAAGCGGATTACAAAGCCGTTATCGATGAGATGCGCGCCGAGTTAGCCAAGTAATATGAGTCAGTATCGCGCGATCGGTTTTGATTTGGACGGTACGCTTGTCGATAGCGTGCCTGACATACATGCCGCCACTAACGTGGCGTTGGCGGGCCTAGGTTTGGACTCGGTCAGCGAGGCTCAGGTCCGCGGTTGGATTGGCAATGGCGTACCCATGCTACTCACGCGAGCCTTAACCGCGCAAACGGGTGAGCCGCCAAGTGAGGCCCTGCTGGTCCAAGCTCGGGGCTTATTCGACCCAGCGTATCACGCGGATTTGTGCTCCCATGGCAGTTTATACCCAAACGTCGCCGAGACACTAAAGCAGTTGCAGCAACAGGGCTACTCGATGGCGGTTATTACCAACAAGCCCGAAGCCTTTGTTGAACCGATTTTGACTCACTTTGGCATCGCCCAGTATTTCAGCTTAGTCATAGGCGGAGATACTCTGGCAAAAGCCAAGCCCGACCCAATGCCGATTGAGCATTGCATGGCGCGCTTTGGTGTGAGTACGGTTGACTTTTTGATGGTCGGTGATTCAAAAAATGACATTCTGGCGGCGCAAGCCGCCGGTTGCGCTAGCCTAGGCTTGACCTATGGTTACAACTATGGCGAAGATATAGCCCTTTCCAATCCGACCTTTGTGGCGTCGGACATACAACAGATTTTCGATTTTATTGCACAAGCGGAGTAATACAGACTCATGGCAAAACCCGTGGTATTAAGTGGCGCACAGCCCTCAGGTGAATTAACAATAGGCAACTACATGGGCGCCTTACGCCAGTGGGTGAACATGCAAGATAGCCACGACTGCTTGTATTGCGTGGTCGATTTGCACGCGATTACCGTGCGCCAAGACCCTCAAGCGTTGCGCGACGCCTGTTTGGATACCCTAGCTTTGTACCTAGCTTGTGGCATCGACCCAAACAAGAGCACCATCTTTATGCAGTCGCATGTGCCCCAGCACTCGCAGCTAAGCTGGGTACTCAACTGCTACACCCAGATGGGCGAACTCAATCGCATGACTCAGTTCAAAGACAAGTCCAGCAAGCACGCCAACAACATTAATGCGGGTTTGTTTAGCTACCCGGTGCTAATGGCTGCAGACATCCTTTTGTACCAGGCGGATGAGATTCCGGTGGGTGAAGATCAGAAGCAACACCTGGAGTTGACTCGCGATATCGCCACTCGCTTTAACAACTCTCACGGTGCCACCTTTGTGGTGCCTGAACCTTTTATTCCGCAAAGTGGCGGGCGCATTATGTCGCTGCAAGACCCGACTAAGAAAATGTCTAAGTCCGATGAAAACGCCAATAACCGCATTGGTCTGCTAGAAGATCCGAAAAAGATTGCCAAAAAGATCAAGCGCGCAATGACTGACTCCGATGAGCCGCCAGTGGTGCGTTTTGACATTGCCGAGAAGCCAGGCGTGTCTAATCTGCTGACCTTGCTGTCTGGCGCGACTGGTACTCCGGTGGCGCAACTTGAGCAAGAGTTTGAAGGCAAGATGTACGGTCATTTAAAAACCGCCACCGCTGATGCTGTGGTGGCTATGCTAGAGCCGGTACAAGCCCGCTTCGCCGAGTACCGCGCCGATCAGGCGCTGATGCAGCAAGTGATGAAGCAAGGTGCGGAAAAAGCGCAAGATCGCGCAGAAGCCACTTTGCAGAAAGTCTACGAGAAAGTGGGTTTTGTCATATAAAACTGACCGCCAGCACAGTCACAGAGCCCCGCGAATGCGGGGCTTTTTTATATTGGGCTTTTTGGTGGTGGTGCCTTAGTCACTAGCTTTGAGTATATTCAAACACCTTGACCACCTTGCGAACCCCCGAGGTATTGCGAGCAATTTCTACCGCACGCTCAGCATCGGGTTTAGAGATTAACCCCAGCAAGAAAACCTCGCCATTTTCGGTAATCACTTTGATTCGAGTCACGTCGATCTCTGGGTCGTTCATGATTCGAGATTTCACCTTGGTGGTAATCCAGGTGTCGTTACTGCGGGTGGTAAAGCTGATTGGGTTGCCGATGCGAATCTGGCTGTGGATTCGATCGCTAACCCCTGCTTGCTTGACCGTGGTTATTGCTTTGTCACGCAGCATGGAGTTAGGCGCTTGGCCGATTAACAGCACAGAGCGGTTGATGCTCACGGCACTGATGTTGGTTTGGTTGGCCAAGTCATCGTGTTTGCTCAGCGCGGAAGAGAGTTTGCGCTCGATGTTGGTGTCATCCAGCTGAGTACCAATACTGCGCTCGTCATTGAGCATCATAGCGCCGCCCACAGCGCCAACCATGACAGCGCCAGCACAACCCTGAAGGCCGGCCAACACCAGTCCAACTGCTACTAAGCGTTGCCATTGGTTCATGCAGTGATACTCCTACTGAGTCTCGTCTTGAGGGAATAGGGTACGGTCGATGCTGTCGCACATGCAGTGAATGGCCAACAGGTGCACTTCTTGAATGCGAGCGGTGCGAGTGGACGGCACGCGCACTTCAACGTCAGATTCGCTTAAGAAGCCAGCCATAGCCCCACCGTCTTTGCCGGTAAGGGCAACGATAGTCATATCGCGACCTAATGCCGCTTCCATCGCCTTAATCACGTTGTTTGAGTTACCACTGGTAGAGATCGCTAGCAGAATGTCACCCGGTTGGCCCAAAGCGCGAACCTGCTTGGAGAAGACTTCATCGTAGCTGTAGTCGTTGGCAATAGAGGTCAGGGTAGATGAGTCCGTGGTCAGCGCGATTGCCGGCAAACTTGGGCGCTCGGTTTCAAAGCGGTTGAGTAGCTCTGAAGAGAAGTGCTGCGCGTCACCGGCAGAACCGCCGTTACCACAAGTCAGGATTTTGTTACCGTTGAGCAGACAGCTAACCATCATCATGGACGCCTTTTCTAGCGCCTCAGGTAGCGCTTCGCTGGCGTCGATTTTGGTTTGAATGGATTCTTTAAAACTCTCTTTAATTCGCTCTAACATGGGATTCCTTCGTTTTCTAGGGCGGCAGCCATTGGTCAGCCCGCCAAAATATTCTTAATCCAGTTCACTTGCTCGCCCTGAATGGCGACTAAATCAATGCGGGCATCGACGTTTAGCTGGTGGCGTTGCAAGTAGGCCTCTGCGGCTCGTTGTAATCTGTATGCCTGTTGTGGTCGCAACGCTTCAAGCGCGCCGCCGTAACTGTCATCTCGTCGGTATTTTACTTCGACAAACACCCAGGTGTTTTGTTCGCGCATCACCAAGTCAATCTCGCCTACAGCAAATCTCACATTGGCGCTTTCAAAGGTCAAGCCTCTTGCGGTCAAATAGCAACATGCGATTTGTTCGGCGGCTTGACCTCTGTGCTTCATGGGTTGCGAACGCGACCGCTTTTCAATTTACCCCAACTCAAGTCTCGCTGGATCACGCCTGTTTCATCGGCGCTAAGTGCACCAGATTGGCCCTGTACCTGATAGCCGGGAAAGGCACGCATTTGCGCCAGTTTATCAATCATTGCCGCGGCATCGTAGCCCATCACGAACAATCTTTGCTGCGTCAGCGACCATTGCGGCCACAGCGACTCGACTCGCTGCTTCATTGGCGTGGCCTGTAATAGCCAAGGCATGTCACTGAACATCAAGCCATCTAACTCGCGCGGATAACGGCCTTTTACTGGTTTGATGTGACTGCGGCTTGCGGCATAGACGGGGATGGGCTCGGCAAACACACTGATGTTGACGTCGATAAAAGGTTTCACCAACTTCACTTGCGCAGCGGAAGCAATCAAGTAAATGCCATCCACGTCGCGACGTGAGCGAAAGTCGGCTTTTATCTTTGAATTGCCATGCTCTTTGATGGCGGCAATTCGCGCCTGGCTTGCATCCACTTCGAGGGCGCTGCGCACGCCCTTTTGCATTTCTTTACCGTCGACATAGGCCGATAAATCGATTTCTTCGTCGCTAAGTTCTAACCAACGCTCGGCGAAGGCCTTGGCCATGCGCTGTGATAAGGCAGTTTGGGCGTGCAGCGCGAGTGGACGACGAATGCCTTGTTTGTACATGTAGTCAGCGGCTTTTTGCGCTTCTTGCACCGGCGACAAGGCGAAATAGAAGGTGTCACTGTGATTGATGGGTTGATCCGGCAGATTCAACATCAGTTGGGGCACGCTTGATTCGGTTTGGCTCAATTGCTCGACTTGGGCCTTGCGCAGCGGACCTATGACGAAATCGGCACCTTCGCTAAGGGCGAGCTGTCGGGCTTGCTCGGCAGACTCACTTGAGTCGTAGAATTTAAGCTCGGGCGCGTTGGGGTTTTCCATGGTACGACTAACGATGCCGTAACGCAGGGCCTCGGCTTGCGCGGCAAGGTTGCCGGAAAGAGGCAGTAACACCGCCACTTGCTTGGGTTGATACGCTTTCGTATTGAAGGCTTGTTGCAAACTTGGCGGCAGTGGTTTGGCACCTGGGTGGTTGGGGTAGGCACCTTGCCAGCGAGTTAGTTGTCCGCTTAGCTGACTGGGGTCTACTGCGTAGTGCTTGACCAAATACGCCAAGGCTAACCAACCATTAAATACCCAGTCTTCCTGTGGCGATTGAAAGTCTTTTACCGTTTGCTCGGACAGTGGGCGTAATTTGCGCCAGATGCGGTCGTTCAGGCTGGCTCTTTGTTCATCGGATACCAGTGCTGACAAACTGCTTAGTGCGCGCAGTTCATTAATGCTCTGTTGCAGGTCTTGATATATCTCGGCCTGTAATTGCAGCTGTTGCACCGATTGCCAGCGCGGTAAGGTCATGCCCTCAGTCGCGTTTAGTGCCGCCAGTGCGCTGGTGTCATTGCCTTGAGTGCGCTTTAATCGCGCGTTTAAATACGCCAGTTGAGCACTAAGCTCCACCGAGTCCAGTGGCTTGCTCGACAATTGACGCAATAGGTTGCTGGCCGAGTTGACTTTGCCTTGGGTTAGGTAAGCATCGGCGGCAAGCAACAAGTTGGCGTATTGGTTATATGGCGTGTCTGCGTCTGCGGCTCGCTGTATATACACCTCGGCGCTTTGGTCAAGCTGGCGCAGGTTCACCGGTGCATCTTCGGCTGGCTGAGTGGTTTTGGGATCGCTGGCACAACCGGAGAGCAGCAACAGGGCCGCCAGACACAGGCTGGATAAATAACTGGCGCTCAGTCGCAGAGGGCTTTTGGTCACAGTGTTTTACTCTGGTAAGATTGCTGCTCAATAGTTTACCGCCCCAAAACCGCTTGTAAATGGCGCCGAGAAGAAAGCCTATGAAACTCACCCCTTGTTTGTACATTGTGGCCACACCCATTGGTCAATTTGACGATCTTTCTCCAAGAGCGGTGGAAATTCTCAACTCGGTTGACTGGATTGCCTGTGAAGATACTCGTCACTCTGGTCATCTTTTTGCCCATCACCAAATTAAGACTCGCACGACAGCCATTCACGACCACAATGAGCGACAACGGGCGCAATGGCTTATCGAACAGCTAGAGCAGGGCAAAAGCTGCGCTTTGGTCAGTGATGCGGGAACGCCATTGATATCTGACCCTGGTTATCACCTAGTCAAGCAAGTGCGCGCGGCGGGATACAAGGTCAGCGCGATCCCTGGTGCCTGTGCGGCAATTGCGGCGCTGTCGGCCTCAGGTTTACCGTCCGATCGCTTCAGTTTTGAGGGATTTCTTCCCAGCAAAGAGAAAGCGCGCTTGGACAAACTAGCGGCCCTAGCGCAAGACCCTCGTACTTTGATGTTTTACGAGTCACCACGGCGGGTGCTGAATTCTCTGGAGAGTTTGGCGCAGGCCTTTGGCGGGGATCGAGAAATGGTACTGGCCCGCGAGCTCACCAAGACTTTTGAAACCTATTTGCACGGCAGTATCGACGACATCATTGAGCGGGTGAGCAATGACCCGGATCAGCAAAAAGGCGAGATTGTATTGTTGGTACGAGGTTACGACAGTGCCAGTAAGGACGAACTACCTGCCGACGCGCTAGCGACATTGGCCTTGTTGCAAACTGAGTTACCTCTGAAAAAAGCTGCAGCGATAGCCGCGCAAATTCACGGCGTGAAGAAAAACGCTCTGTACAAGCACGCGATTGCCGAAGCCCAAGCTCAGCAATAGCCGCTAGCGCCCTTGGGAGGGTTAGGCTATAATCGCCGCCCCGGAGCTGGCCGGACAGTCGCTGCGCTCGCAAGAGCGGGGAGGAAAGTCCGGGCTTCACAGGACAGGGTGCCAGGTAACGCCTGGGCGGCGCAAGCCGACGACCAGTGCAGCAGAGAGTATACCGCCGATGGCTTTTTTAAAAAGCACAGGTAAGGGTGAAAGGGTGCGGTAAGAGCGCACCGCGCGGCTAGCAATAGTCCGTGGCACGGTAAACTCCACCCGAAGCAAGACCAAATAGGCCCCCTAATGGCGTGGTCCGCGTTGGGGGCGGGTAGGTTGCTTGAGCCGTAGAGCGATTTACGGCCTAGACGAATGGCTGTCACCCTCTTTGAGGGCATACAGAACCCGGCTTACAGGCCAGCTCCGGTCTTTTCTTTTACTGCGTTTATTACGCTGTGTGATTTTTGCGCGTTTTAGCCTAGATTTATCAGTCAACTTTTTGAACCGCGACGGCTTTTTGACCTTTGTAACTATTAGTTCACAGCTTGCCCATTCAGGTGTTGACCCATGCTCAATCTTTTGCTGAACTGATGCTCCACGGCGCGGTTTGTAGAATGCGCCCGATGACAAAAATACAGGCGTTCAAATAAACATGAGTGACCACGAGCAGCAGTTGCTGCATCAGATACGCTCGATTCTAAAGCACGAAGAACAAATCTTGGGTCGACAGCAAGTGCTGTTGCAACTCAAACAAGCCATTTTGGACGAAGTGGACATCGGCCAGATGGTCGATCTAGTCGCTTCTGATCCGGCTCTTGCCGCCAATTTGATTTGGCGCGGCAATTTGGTGCTGCGTTCCTGGAGCCCCACCAAGAAGCTACGTTCCCTAAAAGAAGCGCTGATTCGCCTTGGCCAGGTGAATATCTATCGCTATGCGTTTTCTTTCTACCTCAAGTCTAACCTAGAAGGCTTGGCAGCGCCCTATGACAAGCTGGCCAAGGGGTATTGGGCGTTGAACGAAAGCATCGCTGCAGAAGCGGTAGACGCTCTTGAGGCGCTCGGCGATAGCGATATCTCTCCGGACGAAGTTCAGACATTGGGTCTGTTCAGTTTGTTCGGTCAAATCATGACCCTTTCGGCCGCTTCTGTGCTGTCGCGTCGTACTGGCGAGACTGTGCCACCGGCGGCACTGAAAAAAATTATCGACAATCACCAGCAGCAATTGACCCTTTTGGCTCTGTCTTCGGTGGGTTTAGACGCCGATTTGCAGATCGAATTGCTTATCGCATTTGACCAAATGCCTGCCACAGTCGCCCAAAGCCCGGGTGTGGTACTTAAGCCTATCTTGCGTAAAAAAGGCATTCGATAACCCACATCTTGGGGTTCAGCCCCTTTTTCGATCAAAATCACCGGATCCCATAACAGGGATCCGATTGATTTTTGGGACCAAACACCACTTTCTACCACTTACCTCACATTTCCCTAAACATAGGTCTAGGCCGCATGCTGATGGGGTTTAGTTTCTATTTTGCTCACTTGACAAGCATTGCAACCGCTACCTAAACTAAGCAATGTGGGGAAAAGTGGTATTTTGTGGATCAACGATCTGAAAAGGGAATTCGCTTGTTTAGTGGCGCGAGTAATTTACAGATCGATGGCAAAGGACGGCTGGCAATGCCGACGCGCTATCGAGCTAGACTGCAACAGCAATGTTGCGGTCGCTTCGTGTGCACGGTGGATTTTGAATCTCGTTGTCTGTTGTTATACCCCGAAGATCAATGGCAGATCATTGCCGAAAAACTGATGAGCTTATCTGATACGCAACCCTTAGAGCGGGCGATGAAGCGCTTGCTGCTGGGCCATGCGCAAGAGTGCGCGATGGACAAAAATGGTCGATTATTAATACCGGCCAGTTTGCGTGGCTACGCCAGCCTAGACAAGGCCGCTGTGCTCATCGGTCAGCTGAATAAGTTTGAGTTGTGGAATGAGCAGGCGTGGCAGCAGCAGCTGGACGACAGCATGCAAGCATTGCAAGACGCCGATCTCTCTTCGTCCCCTAGACTGCAAGATTTCGCCTTATAGGTAGCCCCATGACTCAACAAGCGCACATCACAGTATTACTTCACGAAGCGGTCGACGGTTTGGACATCAAACCCGACGGCATCTACATCGACGGTACCTTTGGCCGTGGCGGCCACAGTCGCGAGGTTTTGTCACGCTTGGGCGACAAGGGCCGGCTGATTGCGATTGATCGCGACCCTCGAGCGATAGAAGCCGCAAAAGCCTTTGCCGACGACCCTAGATTTCAAATTGTTCACGGTGGCTTTGGCCAGTTGGCGCGCTATATCGATGAGCTGGAACTAACCGGTCAAATCGATGGCGTACTGCTGGACTTGGGCGTGTCCTCGCCACAGTTGGATGACGCCGAGCGCGGCTTTAGCTTTATGAACGACGGTCCGTTGGACATGCGCATGGACGACAGTCAGGGCGAGACTGCGGCCGATTGGCTTAATCGCGCCGAAGCGGAAGATATTGCCTGGGTATTAAAGACCTATGGCGAGGAGCGTTTTGCCAAGAAAATTGCGCGCGCCATTGTACAGGACCGCGTCGAAGAACCCTTTACTCGTACCAAACAGTTGGCGGACTTGATTGGTCGCTTAATTCGCTCCAAAGAGCGCAACAAGCATCCAGCCACGCGAAGCTTTCAAGGCATACGCATCTACATCAACAGCGAGCTGGAACAAATTGATCAGGCCCTAGAAGGGGCCTTACGGGTTCTAAAGCCTGGTGGGCGCTTATCAGTGATTAGCTTTCACTCCCTTGAAGATCGCATGGTGAAACGCTTTATTCGCCGCCACTCGCAAGGGGATCCAATTCCCGATGGCTTGCCGGTGACCGAAGATCAGATTAACCGCAGCAAACGCCTGCGTCCCGAGGGCAAAGCGATTAAGCCAAGCGAAGCTGAAGTGGCTGCCAATACTCGTGCGCGCAGCTCGGTGTTGCGCGTGGCGACCCGTTTAGAAGGTGAAGTGTAATGGCCGCCGCCCGCGAAGGCATAAAGCTTTGGCGTGTGATTGGTGCCGATTTGTGGCAGCACAAATGGGTGTTGCTGTTGGCAAGCCTTGTGGTGGGCAATGCATTGGTAGTGGTTTACACCAGCCATGCTAACCGCAATCTCACCAGCGAGTGGGACAGATTATTAAAACAGCGCGACCATTTGGATATTCAATGGCGCCATTTGTTGTTAGAAGAGCAAACCCAGGCGGAACACAGCCGCGTCAGTCGGGTTGCCGATAAACAGCTGGGCATGGTTCGCCCAGCACCCAAGGATGAAAAGGTGGTGCGACTGCCATGAGCCGGCAAGCACGTAGCAAGCTAAAACCGCAAGTGATCCCCTGGCGCCTGTATACGGTGGCCGGTTGTATCGCCATGCTGTTTTTTGGGCTCACGGTGCGCGCGGCATACTTGCAAGTGATCGAGCCTGAGATGCTGCGCAAGCAAAGCGACATGCGCTCGCTACGTACCACCTCACAACAGGTTCAACGTGGCCTGATTACCGATCGCAACGGCGAAATGCTCGCGGTGAGCGTGCCAGTACAGGCGGTGTGGGCCGACCCCAAAGTGGTGTTTGAGCGCAACGGTTTTGAAGACATGCGTCGTTGGCAGGCGCTGGCTGACGTGCTCAACCAGCCACTCGACCCTCTACTCAAGCGTGTGCAGCGGGATCCCAAAAAGCGCTTTGTGTATTTGCGCCGCCAGGTGACCCCTGCGGTAGCTGAGTACGTTCGCCAGCTCAAAATTCGCGGTATCTATTTAAAACCCGAGTCCCGTCGTTACTACCCAACCGGTGAGATCGCCAGCCAACTAGTGGGTATCACCAATATCGATGACAAGGGCATCGAAGGCATTGAAAAGGCCTACAACGACTGGCTTACCGGCTCACCGCAAAAGCAACGGGTGCGCAAAGACAGAAACGGTCACGTGGTGGAGCGCTTGTCTGTGGTGCAGCAAGGCGAACACCCCAATGATCTTGTCTTGAGTGTGGACCAACGGATTCAGTCGCTGGCATACAGCGAGCTCAAGCGCGCCACCGAGTCGACCCAAGCGACCTCGGGTTCGGTGGTGGTGCTAGATATTAAGACTGGCGAAGTGCTGGCGATGGTGAACACCCCGTCGTTTAACCCTAACTCCACCAGTCAGCGTCAAAGCTATCGAATGCGCAATCGCGCGATCACCGACACCTATGAGCCGGGCTCTACCATTAAGCCGTTCGTGGTGGTGGCAGGCCTAGAAGCGGGCGTTATCAAAAAAGACGAAATCGTATCGACATCGCCAGGCTACATGCGCTTGGGTGGGTCTTTGGTGCGCGACTCGCAAAACTACGGCGATATGAACCTGGCTAAAATGCTGGTGAAATCCAGTAACGTGGGTATCTCCAAAGTGGCCTTGGCAATGCCGGTACAACAGCTGCTGGGCACCTACTACTCAATGGGACTGGGCAATTACTCTGGTATCCATCTTGCGGGAGAGTCCTCTGGGGTGATTCACGAGCGTAACCGTTGGTCTGAGCACGAACGGGCTACGCTAAGCTTTGGTTATGGCTTTAGTGTGACCGCACTGCAAATGGCGCAACTGTACGCCACTTTGGCCAACGATGGATTGAAGATGCCGGTGAGTATTCTGAAACTGCCCGAAGTTGATGGCCAGATTCAGCTGCCCGCAGGTGAGCAAGTGATTGCCCCTGATGTGGCGCGCACGGTACGCAGCATGTTGGTTGGCGTGACCGAGCCAGGCGGCACGGCGCGCAAGGCTCACATTGAAGGTTATCCGGTAGCGGGTAAAACCGGCACCAGCCGTAAAGCGGTGGCCGGTGGCTATGGCGATGATTACGTGGCCTCTTTCGTTGGTGTGGCACCGGCCAACCAACCTGAGTTGGCTATCGCGGTAGTGATTAACGAGCCGAAAGGCGATCAGTATTACGGTGGTGACGCGGCAGCGCCCGTGTTCGCCAAGGTGATGTCAGGGGCGTTGCAGATGCGCAACGTCGAACCGGTCACCAATAGAGAAAAACGATTGCAGCTAGCAGGGCTGCAGGAGCGAGCCCGATGATGTATATCCGGGATTTATTGGCCCCTTGGTTTCACTACTCAGGCCCTGAGCAGTTTGCTCATCTGAGGTTGGATTCTCGTGAAATTCAGCAAGGGGATTTATTTGTGGCCATTCCTGGCCACGCCCTAGACGGACGTCGATTTATCGCCAAAGCCATTGAGGCTGGTGCCAGTGCTGTCTTGTGTCATAGCGACGATGCGAAACAACACGGGCAAGTAGAAAATCTCGGCGCTCCCGTGATTTATTTTTCTGAGTTATCTGGACAGCTAGCGGCACTTGCGCGTCAGGCATACCCATTTAATGATAAGCAGACCTTGTTGGCAGGCGTCACTGGTACTAATGGTAAAACCTCGGTCAGTCAGCTAATGGCCCAATTGGTAAGCTTGGCCGGTGAACCAGCTGCGGTACTGGGCACTATTGGCAATGGCCTATGGGGTTCGCTGAGCGATAGTATCAATACCACCTCGGATGCGCTCACTACCGCGCGACAGCTGCACGATTGTCAAAATCACAATGCCAAATTGGTAGCCATGGAAGTCTCGTCTCACGGCTTGGTACAAGGACGCGTTGCGACCTTACCCTTTAGCGTGGCGGTATTTACCAATTTGAGTCGTGACCATCTGGACTATCACGGCGACATGCAAAACTATGCCTTGGCGAAACGTCGCTTGTTTGAATTTCGCCGCCTCAAGCATCGTTTGTTTAACTTAGACGACAGCACAGGGCAGAGCTGGCATCAGGAATTTGGCGAGCAGGCCAGCGGCTACAGTGTGGCTGGTCACCAGAACGCCGATTACTTTGTATCTCAGGTGAACTACCACGATGCAGGTGTTAGTGCGACCTTACACAGCCCATCGGGTGAGTTTGAAATCAATTCGCCCCTGCTAGGACCCTTTAACTTATCCAATTTGCTAGCGGCCTTGGGCGCTCTCGATTTGTTGGGATTCGATCTAACCCAGCTGACTCAGGTGTGCACCCACTTGCAACCGATCGCCGGTCGCATGGAAGCCTATCACGCCCCAGGCAAGGCCACCTTAGTGGTGGATTATGCCCACACTTCGGATGCATTAGAGCAAGCTTTATCGGCCCTTCGCCCACACACCAAAGGCAAACTTTGGTGCGTGTTTGGTTGCGGCGGTGATAGAGACAAAGGCAAACGCCCATTGATGGCGCAAGCCGCTGAAGCCCACGCTGATCAGCTAGTGCTAACCCAGGACAACCCTCGCAGCGAGTCGGTGGCAGAGATCATTCGCCAAATGCGCGAAGGACTGACGAATCCGCAAGCCGCAATCGAAGTACAGGACCGTCGCCAAGCCATTGCTGAGGCATTGGCGCAGGCCGATACGGATGATGTGATTTTGGTGGCCGGCAAAGGCCATGAGACCTATCACGAAGTCATGGGTAAAAAACTGCCCTATGACGAGCGCGCTTATGTGGCTTCGCTGCTGAATGATAACGACAAAGGAGACCAATAATGTTTCCTTTGAGCCTGCAATCTATCGCCACTGCCTGTAATGGCAAGTTAGTTGGCGCTGACCGACAAATTGATTCGGTAACTACCAATAGCAACCAGGTGACTCGCGGTGGCCTGTTCGTAGCCTTGATCGGAGAGCGATTCGATGCCCACGAATTTGCCGAACAAGCTTACGAGCAGGGCGCTGCCGCGCTTTTGGTGAGCCGCCAACTGCCCATAGACTGCCCTCAGGTCATTGTCACAGACACCCAAATTGGCCTAGGCAAGATAGGCGAGCTGGTACGTGATATGGCTGAGATTCAGGCCCTAGCGATTACCGGCAGTAGCGGCAAAACCACAGTCAAAGAAATGCTGGCCTCGATTTTGAGCCAAGCAGGCAATGTGCTGGCCACCAAAGGCAATTTCAACAACGAGATTGGTGTGCCGCTGACCTTGTTGCGCTTAGACGAGAGCTACGATTTTGGTGTATTCGAACTCGGTGCGAATCACATTGGTGAGATTGCCTATACTTCGGCGTTGGCTAAACCCAAGGTGGCTTTGGTCAACAACGTCGGCGATGCCCACCTAGAAGGGTTTGGCTCGCGCGACGGTATCGCTCAAGCCAAATCAGAAATTTATGGCGCGTTGGCCAGTGACGGTGTGGCGGTAATCAACCAAGACGACGATTACGCCGATTATATGTTGCAGGCCAACCTCAATCGTCAAATAGTGACCTTTTCGGTCTACGATGATAGTGCCGATTTGCATGCCACCGAGGTGAAGCTCGACGAGCTAGGGTGTGCCAGCTTTGTGTTGAATTATCAAGGTCAGACTCAGGCCATCCAAGTGAATCTGCCGGGTGAACATCAAGTAGCCAATGGATTGGCCGCCGCAGCCATGGCTCTTCAAGTGGGTTTATCTCTGTCTCAAGTGGCCAGTGGCCTATCGCAATTGGCTGGGGTCCCTGGTCGCATGCAACTCAATCAGCGCAGCGATGTCTGTATTGTGGATGACAGTTACAACGCCAATCCGGCTTCAGTCAAAGCCGCTATCGATTGGCTGGCGAAAAACTGCGCAAGCACCAGCTTAGTACTGGGCGATTGCGCCGAATTAGGCGACAATGCTCCCCTTTTGCACCGCGAAATGGGCGAATACGCTAAAACTCGGCAAGTTGACCGAGTGTTTAGCCTAGGCAGCCTAAGTGCGCATGCTTCGGCTGCGGCAGATGGTCAACACTTCGACGACATTCAAGAGTTGCAGTCACAACTATTGGACATGTTACGCCAGCGCCAAGGGCCGCAGGTGATTGTAGTGAAGGGATCGCGCAGTGCGCGCATGGAACGCGTGGTGCAGTACTTGCTGACAGCTTTTGATGAAGGAGAGTGGCAGTAATGCTGGTCTATTTAGCCGAATACCTGACCCAGTTTTATTCGGGTTTTAACGTGTTCTCGTACATTTCGTTTCGAGCCATTTTGGGGTTGTTGACGGCACTGGTTTTTTGTTTGTGGACAGGTCCTGCCCTGATCCGCCGTTTGCAGAGCATGCAAATTGGCCAAATGGTTCGCGACGAGGGTCCAGAGAGCCACTTTAGTAAGCGCGGTACTCCAACCATGGGTGGTGTGCTGATCCTCGCGGGCATTTTCGTGTCAGTGCTGCTTTGGGGTGACCTGTCTAACCGTTACGTTTGGGCGGTGTTATTCGTACTGGGTAGCTTTGGTGCGATTGGTTTTATCGATGACTACCGCAAAGTGGTGCGCAAAAACACCGATGGGTTGGTGGCTCGTTGGAAGTACTTTTGGCAATCGGCTGCGGCGTTGGTGTTCGCAGTGGGCTTGTATGCAACCGCCTCTGTGGATGGTGAGACACAGCTGATTGTGCCTTTCTTCAAAGACATCATGCCGCAATTGGGACTGGTGTTTATTGCACTGGCTTACTTTACCGTGGTGGGCTCGAGCAACGCGGTGAACTTGACCGATGGCTTAGATGGCCTGGCAATCATGCCCACTGTTATGGTCGCGGCTGCGTTTGCGATTATTGCCTACGCCTCGGGTCACGTGCAGTTCGCCAATTACCTCAATATTCCTTACCTGCCGCTATCGGCAGAGCTTGTGATTGTCTGTACCGCCATGATGGGTGCGGGTTTGGGCTTTTTGTGGTTTAACACCTATCCAGCCCAGGTGTTTATGGGCGATGTGGGTTCACTGGCATTGGGTGCGGCTTTGGGCGCAATTGCGGTACTAACGCGACAAGAAATTTTATTAGTGATCATGGGCGGTGTGTTCGTTATCGAAACTCTGTCGGTGATCTTGCAGGTGGGCTCGTACAAGTTGCGCGGCGGTAAGCGGATTTTCCGTATGGCGCCGATTCACCACCACTATGAGTTGAAAGGTTGGCCAGAGCCGCGAGTGATCGTGCGCTTTTGGATTATTTCTCTGTTCTTGGTCTTGCTTGGCTTAGCCACGCTCAAACTCAGGTAGGGAGACGATGACGCAAAGAGTATCGCATTGGGTAGTCGGTTTGGGCACCACAGGTCTGTCTGTGGTGAAGCACTTGTGCGCCCGAGGTTTGACCCCTGCTGTGTGTGATACTCGCCTAACGCCCCCAGGTGCAAAAGCGCTGGCTCGAGATTTCCCCAAGGTGCCACTGATTTGTGGCGACTTGCCACAGCAGCAATTATCCCAGGCGCGTCAAATTATTCTGTCACCAGGCTTGGCGCTGAGCACGCCTGCCATTGCTGCTGCAAAAAACGCTGGCGTTGAAGTGATTGGCGACATTGAGCTGTTTGCGCGCGCGCGTAAGCCATCCAGCCAGTTGATTGGGATCACCGGCTCCAACGGTAAGTCCACCGTCACCAGCCTAGTGGGCGAGATGCTGGCTAGCGCTGGGGTTAAAGTGGCAGTGGGTGGCAACATTGGCACACCGGCACTGGACTTGTTGGAGCAAGACGCTGATATATACGTGCTTGAATTATCCAGCTTCCAGCTCGAGACCTGTCACAGCCTGAATTGTACCGTGGCGACGATTCTAAACGTTTCTGAAGACCATCTTGACCGCTACCCAGATTACGCCGCTTATTTGGCGGCCAAGCGCCGTTTGTATCAGCAAACCCAATCGATAGTGGCCAACTTTGACGACCCGCAAACCTGGGCGAATGATGCAAGCTCGCAGGTCAGTTTTGGTTTGTCGGCGAGTGCCGATTGGAATTGCGTTGATGGTCAGTTGCGCCGCGGCGTACAAGTGTTTGCTCGCAGTGAGTCACTGACCATGCTGGGCCGTCACAATCAAGCCAATGCGCTAGCCGCGATGGCGCTAATCGAAGCTTGCGGACTTGAATTGAAGCCCAGTCTGGCAGCGATGCAATCTTATCCGGGGCTAGAACACAGATGTCAGACTGTGGCCACGGTCAACGGCGTGCGCTATGTCAACGATTCCAAGGCCACCAATGTGGGCGCCACTTTGGCGGCTCTCGAAGGTTTGGCTGATATCGACGGTGATTTGTATCTGATTCTCGGTGGCGACTCTAAGCAAGCGGATCTCAGTGAGCTTGCACCGGCGCTATCGAACACCAAAGCTGTGTACGCCTTTGGCAAAGACGGCGACAAACTGGCAACGCTCAGTGAGCGAGCCAAGGTCGTCGCTAATCTAGACCAAGCGGTATCGCTTTGCGCAGCGTCCGCCAAAGATGGCGACATAGTGCTGCTATCGCCGGCCTGTGCCAGTTTGGATATGTATCCTAACTTCATGGCGCGCGGTGAGCACTTCTGCCAATTAGTAGGAGGGCTCAATGGCTAGTCAAGAACAGCAGTTAGCCCTATTTGGCAAAGTCAGTGACGCTGCACCCTGGCGTTGGCTAAGTCGTCCGAAAGCACCAACCATGGTGATGTACGACCGCAGTTTGCTGGCGATCATTCTCGGACTGATGGCGGTTGGTTTTGTGATGGTGGCATCAGCCTCTATGCCAGAGGCCACCTCGCTGACCGGTAATCCCAACCACTTTATTCTACGCCATTTGTTTTACTTGGCCGGCTGTGTGGTGATTGGCCTTATCATGCTGCAAGTCAGTGTGGAGCAGTGGCAAAAGTACTCGGGCTATGGCTTCTTGTTAGTTGGCAGCATGCTGGTGGCCGTGTTGTTTGTCGGTAAAACGGTGAATGGTTCGACCCGCTGGCTCTCCTTGGGCCCGATTAACATTCAAGTGGCCGAGCTGGCCAAATTGGCGTTCTGCGCTTACATGGCCAGTTATTTGGTGCGCCGTCACCAAGAAATTCGCGGCGCGGCTTGGGGCTTTTTGAAGCCGATTATTCTGCTTGGACTGTTCTCATTCTTGCTGCTGTTACAGCCGGACTTGGGTTCAAGCGTGGTGTTATTCGTTATCGTGATTGGCCTGTTGTTTTTAGCCGGTGCGCGCATGATCGAGTTTTGCGGTCTGTTGACCATGGGCGTGGTGCTAATCATCACACTGGCGGTGACCTCGACCTACCGCTGGAAGCGAGTGACCTCGTTTCTAGACCCTTGGGAGAACCCTTTTGGCGAAGGGTATCAGCTGACTCAATCGTTAATGGCCTTTGGCCGTGGTGATTGGTTGGGGCAAGGCTTGGGCAATAGCATTCAAAAGCTGGAATACTTACCCGAAGCCCACACGGATTTCATCTTTGCTGTGATTGGCGAAGAGCTAGGCTTTATCGGAGTTATCGCAATTTTAGTGCTGCTGTTTAGCTTGGTGTTTAAAGCGCTCAAGCTGGGCAGCCAGTGCTTGGCCAACGACCAGGCGTTTGGCGGCTACTTGGCCTATGGCATTGGCATCTGGTTTTGCTTTCAGACTGGGGTCAATGTGGGCGCAAGCATCGGCATGTTGCCCACCAAAGGGCTCACACTGCCCTTTATCAGTTACGGCGGCAGTAGCCTGTGGGTAATGACCGCGGCAGCGGCTGCCCTGATACGAATAGATTTTGAATTACGACGGTCGCAAATTCAGGCGACCCAGGGGAAACGATGAGTCAGGCGAAACGACTATTGGTGATGGCAGGCGGAACCGGGGGACACGTGTTCCCAGCCCTTGCCGTGGCGCAGCATCTGCGCAGCCAGGGTTGGCAGGTTCGCTGGCTGGGTACCCCAGATCGCATGGAAGCGCGCTTAGTACCTCAGTACGGGTTTGATATCGATTACATCGATATTCAAGGGGTGCGCGGCAATGGTTTGGTTCGCAAGCTCGCCGCGCCTTTTAAAATTATCAAGGCCATGCTGCAGGCACGCCGCGTGATAAAGAGCTTCAAGCCTGACGTGGTCATGGGCATGGGCGGTTTTGCCAGTGGCCCTGGTGGTGTGGCAGCCAAGTGGTGCGGAGTGCCTTTGGTGCTGCACGAACAAAACGCACTGCCAGGACTGACCAACAAGTTGTTGAGTCGAATTGCTGACAAGGTGCTTTGTGCCTTTAACGGCGCTTTCGATCAAGTGGACGCGCAAGTGGTGGGTAACCCCGTGCGTCCAGAGCTGGTTGAGCTGGGCGAGCAAAGCCGCTTGGTGGAACTGCCACTTAAATTGTTGGTAGTCGGTGGCAGCTTGGGTGCGAGAGTGTTTAACCAAGAGGTACCAGGTGCTGTCGCAGCGCTAACGGCGCAAGGCATTGGTCTGACGGTTTGGCATCAAGTGGGCAAGGGTAACTCAGCAGATGTTGAGCAGGCCTACCGCGAAAAAGGCTGTGCTGAATTAGCGCAGGTGGCGGATTTTGTCGATGACATGCGCGCCGCCTACGATTGGGCCGATTTGGTCTTGTGCCGCAGTGGTGCGCTGACGGTTAGCGAGCTGGCCGCAGTGGGTAAGCCGAGTTTATTGGTGCCATACCCGCACGCGGTGGATGACCATCAAACCAAGAATGCCATGGTGTTGGTGAATGCAGGCGCGGCCAAGCTGATAGCTCAGCCGGACCTCAGCCAGCAAGCCTTGGTGGATAAGATTACGAAAATGCACGCCTCACCTGATGCATTGACGCAAATGGGGCGAGCAGCACGAAGTGTGGCACATCTAGACGCAACCACGGTGGTTGCTGGAGTGTGCCAACAATTGGCGGATAGGGAACAATCATGAATCAAGCAAGTAGCTCATTAAGAGCCATGATCCCGGAAATGCGCCGGGTAAAACAAATACATTTTGTCGGCATCGGTGGTGCCGGTATGGGTGGTATCGCCGAAGTACTGGCCAACGAAGGCTATCGCATCAGTGGCAGTGATATTGCCACCAATGCTGTGACCGAGCGCTTACAAGCGCTGGGTGCGCGTATTGAGATAGGCCATAAGGCCGAGTCTGTGGCTGGCGTTGATGTGGTAGTAGTTTCGACGGCGATTGACCAGAGTAACCCTGAATTACAAGCGGCGCGAGATGCGCGTATTCCGATTGTTCGCCGCGCTGAAATGCTGGCAGAACTCATGCGCTATCGCCATGGTGTTGCGGTGGCCGGTACTCACGGAAAAACCACCACGACCAGTTTGATTGCCTCTGTCTATGGCGAGGCACAGCGTGACCCGACCTTTGTGATTGGTGGTCTTCTAAATAGCGCCGGTACCAATGCTCGCTTGGGCAGTAGCCGCACTTTGATTGCCGAAGCGGATGAGTCGGATGCCAGCTTTCTGCACCTGCAACCTATGGTAGCGGTGGTGACCAATATCGAAGCCGACCACATGGACACTTATGGCGGTGATTTTGAGCAGCTCAAAAGCACCTTTATCGAGTTTCTGCACAATCTGCCTTTCTACGGGGTAGCTGTGTTGTGTATCGACTGCCCAGTGGTGCGCGAGATTTTGCCAAAGGTCGGACGTAAATACGTGACCTATGGCTTTAGCGAAGACGCCGATGTGCAAGGGCTGAACTTCACCCAAAACGGTCACGCCAGCCAGTTTACCGTGCGTCGACAAGGCCAACCTGACTTACAAGTCGAGCTCAATTTGCCGGGCAAGCACAATGTGCAAAATGCGTTGGCGGCAATTGCTGTTGCCAGCGAAGATGACATTGAAGATCCAGCCATTATGCGCGCGCTGCAAAGCTTTGAAGGCATTGGCCGTCGCTTCCAGCACCTGGGCGAGTTTGACACCGGTCAAGGCGAGGTGATGCTGGTGGACGATTACGGACACCACCCAAGCGAGGTGGCCGCCACCATTAAAGCGGCGCGTCAGGGCTGGCCAGAGCGCCGTTTGGTGATGGCTTATCAGCCGCACCGTTATACCCGTACTCGCGATTTGTACGACGACTTTGTCGACGTGCTAAGCGAAGTGGATGCACTGTTATTGCTCGAGGTGTACGCCGCGGGTGAAACCCCAATTCAAGGGGCGGATAGCCGCAGCCTGTGCCGTTCAATTCGCCAGCGCGGTCAATTGGAGCCGATTTATGTGGCCGGGCCGGAGCAATTGCCGAGTATTTTGGCCAACGTGCTCAAAGATGGCGATCTGGTAATGACCCAGGGTGCGGGCAATATCGGCCAGCTAGCCAAGACGCTAGCGGCTACTGAGTTAAAGATTTCAGCCTTGAAAGGTGAAAGCGAATGATAGATGTCAGCACATTGGGCAAAGTGGTTGTGCTGTATGGCGGTGATTCCGCCGAGCGAGAAGTATCGCTCAATTCTGGCGCGGCTGTGCTGTCAGCATTGCAAGGCGCTGGCGTGGACGCTATTGGCTTTGACCCAGCCAAAGCGCCTATTACCGATTTGCTGGCGATGAAAGTTGAGCGCGCCTTTATCGCTTTGCACGGTCGCGGTGGGGAAGATGGCACCATGCAAGGTGCTCTAGAGGTTTTGGGCATTAAGTACACCGGCAGTCGAGTATTGGGCTCGGCGCTGGCGATGGACAAGGTGCGCTGTAAGCAGATTTGGCATGACCTAGGTTTATCCACTGCACCTTATCGAGTAGTGGATAGCGCCGACTACGGTGACGTGGATTGCGCTCAGGTGCTCGCTGAGCTTGGCGGTGTGGCTATGGTGAAGCCTGCCTGCGAGGGCTCAAGTGTTGGCATGGCCAAGGTGACCAATGCCGATGAGCTCGATAAAGCACTAGCGCTGGCGTTTAAGTACGACCAGCAGGTATTGGTAGAGCAGTGGATCACAGGTGCTGAGTACACGGTGGCAATTTTGGACCAGCAGCCCTTGCCATCGATTCGCATGCAAACGCCGAATACTTTTTATGACTATCAGGCCAAGTATCAGAGCAATACTACTCAGTACTTCTGCCCAAGCGGCTTAAACGCCGAAGAAGAGTCCGAGATTGCTAAGTTGGCGCTTAGCGCTTATCAAGCGGCATCGGTATCCGGCTGGGGTCGAGTGGACATTATGCGCGATAGCAATGGCCGCTTTTACTTGCTCGAGGTAAACACCTCGCCAGGTATGACAGAAAAGAGTTTGGTGCCTATGGCCGCCAAGCAAGCAGGTATGAGTTTCGCTGAATTGTCGGTGAAGATTTTGGCGGGGGCGCACTAGCGGCGGTCATGGCGACGAAGGCCAAAGAAGGCAAAGGAAAGGGCAAAGGGCAGCCCAAAGCATCGACCAAAAAGCCAAGCGCGAAAGCGTCAACGCCAATTCGCTGGAGCTTGTGGTTAGGGCTTGGCTTCTTGTTGAGCGTGATTGTGTTTCTCAGCGGTGGCGCTTGGAAATTGGCGATAGTGTTGCAAGATGCCGATGCGCTTCCGATTGAAGCGGTGGGCTTAAAAGGGGAACGAAGGTTCACTCAGGACCAAGAGGTTCGTGAGGCACTGCAGGATTTGATGCTTTCGAGCTTCTTCACAGCAGATGTGGATCAAGTTCGGCAAACTCTGACCGAGCTGCCCTGGGTGTACCGTGCTACAGTGCGACGAGAGTGGCCGCGTCAGCTCAAAGTCCACCTGATTGAGCAGCATCCGGTGGCGCGCTGGCAGGGCGAACCGCCGCGCTGGTTAAATGACAAAGGTGAGGTGTTTGTCGCACCAGAGGTAGAGGGGGTGCAGCACTTGCCTCAACTGGCAGGGCCTGACAAGGTCAGCGAACAAGTACTAGAGGCGTATCAGCAAGTCAGCGAGCTGCTGCGTCAGAACGGATTTGAAGCGGTTGAGATGACGTTAAGCGATCGTCAATCTTGGCAGCTGACCCTAGCGCGCGGTATTGAGTTGCGGCTAGGGCGAAAAGAGAAAATGGAGCGGGTACAGCGCTTTATCAATGTGTACCCGATATTGGAAAATGAGCCTGACGCCATAGGCTACGTGGATTTGCGCTATGACACGGGGTTGGCGGTGGGCTGGCAAAATTAAAACGCAGAGAGTCGTTAACAAATGACCAAGACCATGGAAAGAAATTTGATTGTGGGATTAGACATTGGTACTTCGGTGACCAATGTAATCATCGGCGAGGTGCTGCCCGACGGTGAGATCAGCGTAGTGGGTGTGGGTAGCCACCCGTCGCGCGGCATGGACAAGGGCGGGGTGAATGACCTCGACTCAGTGATGCGCTCAATTCAGCGCGCCATGGATCAGGCCGAACTCATGGCTGACTGCCAAGTGTCCTCGGTTTACTTGAGCATTTCGGGCAAGCACATCGCTTGTCAAAACGAGAACGGCATGGTGTCCATCAACGACGAAGAAGTGACTCAGGAAGACGTCGACAATGTGATTCACACCGCCAAATCGGTGAAGATCCCCAATGAGCGTCGAATTTTGCACGTGATGCCATCGGAATTCACCATTGATGTGCAAGACGGTATTCGCAGCCCGATTGGTATGTCGGGGATGCGTATGGAAGCCAAGGTGCACATGGTGACCTGCGCCAATGACATGGCCAAGAACATTACCAAGAGTGTTGAGCGCTGCAATCTGCACGTAGATGACTTGGTGTTCTCAGCAATTGCATCGGCTGATGCTGTGCTGACTGATGATGAAAAAGATTTGGGCGTGTGTCTGGTGGACATGGGCGGTGGTACCACCGACATTGCCATCTACACCCATGGCGCATTGCGTCACAGCGCGGTGCTGCCGATCGCCGGTAATCAGGTGACCAACGACATCGCCAAGATTTTCAAAACGCCACTCTCGCACGCAGAGCAGATTAAGGTGCAGTACGCCTCGGCGCGTTCCAACTTGGTCAGCCAGGAAGAGAATATTGAAGTGCCGTCGGTGGGAGGGCGTCCATCGCGCTCTATGTCGCGCCATACATTGGCGGAAGTGGTAGAGCCAAGATATCAAGAGTTGTTCGAATTAGTGCAGGATGAACTGCGCAAAAGCGGTCTAGAAGACCAGGTAGTGGCAGGTATTGTCCTTACCGGCGGTACTGCCCAAATTGAAGGTGTGGTAGATGTGGCTGAAGCCTGTTTTGGGGTTCAAGTTCGCGTCGCTAAGCCGTTGGAAGTGAAAGGTTTGTCCGAATACGTGGAACAACCGGGTTTTTCCACCGCGGTGGGGCTGCTAAGATATGGCGCCCGCGAAATGATGGACAAGCGCACTGACAACAAAGAAACCAATCCAGTGTCCGGCACTTGGACAAAGATCCAGCGCTGGTTCAAAGGGGAATTTTAGGGGGCTGCAGCGCGGCCAACTGGAATAAAAAAGCAGGCAATAAAAACGGAGAATAGAACCATGTTTGACATCATGGATAGTCACGCGGATGACGCGGTAATTAAGGTCGTCGGGGTAGGCGGCGGTGGCGGTAACGCCGTAGAACACATGGTGAGCCAGACCATTGAAGGGGTCGAGTTCATCGTAACTAACACAGATGCGCAAGCGCTGCGCAAGTCGAACGCCAATTCCAGCATTCAAATTGGTAAAGACGTCACCAAGGGTTTGGGCGCAGGTGCCAACCCGGAAATTGGTCGTCTGTCGGCTGAAGAAGACAAAGACGCCATTCGTCAGGCCTTAAAAGGTGCTGACATGGTATTCATCGCTGCCGGTATGGGCGGTGGTACGGGAACCGGTGCAGCCCCTGTAGTAGCTGAAGTGGCCCGTGAAGAAGGTATTTTGACTGTTGCTGTGGTCACTAAGCCGTTCCCGTTTGAAGGTAAGAAGCGCATGGCGTTTGCGGACCAAGGCATTGAGATGCTGGCACAGAACGTTGACTCGTTAATCACCATTCCAAACGAGAAGCTATTAAAAGTATTGGGTCGTGGCACCTCGCTACTTGACGCGTTTGCTGCTGCCAACAACGTGCTGTTAGGTGCGGTTCAAGGCATCGCTGAGTTGATTACTCGCCCAGGTTTGATCAATGTCGACTTTGCCGACGTAAAGACCGTGATGTCAGAAATGGGTAACGCCATGATGGGCACGGGTGTGGCTCGCGGTGAAGATCGCGCAGAAGAAGCGGCCGAAGCGGCGGTGGCCAGCCCACTGCTTGAAGACATCGACTTGGCCGGTGCGCGCGGCGTACTGGTTAACATTACTGCCGGTATGGATGTCAGCATCGATGAGTTTGAAACCGTGGGTAACCACGTCAAAGCGTACGCTTCTGACAATGCGACCGTGGTTGTTGGTGCTGTGATTGACCCTGAGATGAGCGAAGAGTTGCGCGTGACTGTGGTAGCGACCGGTATTGGCGCTGATAAGAAGCCCGATATCACGCTAGTGCAGCCAACGGCCAAGCCGCAACCGGCTCCAGTACAGCGCCCAGAGCCTGTGCAAGTCGAAGCGCCAGTGGTTGAAACTGCGACTTTTGAAGTGGGTAACGCTCAAGCTCAGCCTGAGACCAATGCGGGTGCGCAAAAAGACCCAGGCTATTTGGACATCCCGGCGTTCTTGCGTAAACAAGCGGACTAATTTGTCCGTTTTTGTGGGCTGCGTCTTAGTCGCTTTTTTGCGATGGTGCTAGCTTGTGTTAAGATATCCGACCAGCAGTTGATACAAAACTGATAAAAGCTAAGGTAAGAGGATGATTTTTCAAAGAACTGTTCAAAAAAAGGTGCAAGTAACCGGAGTGGGATTACACTCGGGTAACAAAGTGCAGCTGTCTATCAGCCCTGCGCCTGTGAATAGTGGCATTTCTTTGGTTCGCACAGACCTTACTCCAAATGTCAGTATTCCTGCCAAAGCCGAACTGGTGCGTGAAACCACCATGTGCACCACCTTAGTCAACGATGAAGGTGTAAAAATTGCGACCGTTGAGCATTTGTTCTCAGCGCTAGCCGGCTTGGGTATCGATAACGCAGTTATCGAAGTGGACGCGCCAGAGATTCCAATTATGGATGGCAGTGCGAGTCCGTTTGTGTTCTTGTTGCAAAGCGCGGGTATCCACGAGCAACAAGCACCTAAGAAGTACCTTCGCATCAAGAAGACGGTTCGCGTCGAAGATGGTGACAAGTGGGCAGAATTCCGCCCATACAAAGGTTTTAAAATCGATTTCGCTATCGATTTTAACCACCCAGAAATCGCTCGCTCTCAACAACACATGGTAATGGACTTCTCCGCCGGTGCCTTTGTGAAAGAGATTAGCCGAGCCCGTACCTTCGGTTTCATGCGTGACATCGAATACTTGCGTGCCAACAACCTAGCCTTAGGCGGCAGCATGGAAAATGCGGTAGTGCTGGATGAGTACAAGGTTCTGAATCCCAACGGCCTGCGTTGCGATAACGAGTTTGTGAAGCACAAGATTCTGGATGCCTTTGGCGATTTGTACTTGGCGGGACACGCGGTGTTAACCGAGTTTGTTGCCTACAAGTCAGGCCACGATCTCAACAACCAGCTGGTTCGCGCCCTATTGGCCGATGCAGAAGCTTGGGAGTTGGTGAGCTTTGATGCGGAAGACAAGGTGCCAGTGAACTACGGTGTTCCTGCACTAGCGTAAGCGCGAAAAATACGATTAACGGCTGGCCTTGAGTGCCAGCCGTTTTAGTTTCTCGCCCAAGCTACCACCAATGCTCTCAGCAGCTTCACAAATGGTGGTTGCGGCGGTCTGCGAGATGCGGTTGCTATGAGTCGGTTCTTTTTTGGTGATCTGCGCCATCTGTGGGTTGACTTTGACTTCAATAGCCGCCAGCATTGGCAAAGATTGCGTCCGTAACCAATCGGTTAATGCGGGCTTAACAAAATTCAAGCGAGTGTGCCAACTGGCACTCTCCACGGCGACCACCAAAACGCCATCGCGCAGGTTCATGACCTGCAGGTGTTGCGACAAGGGGTTGCCAACAAAGTGCTTAACTTGCTTATCCAAGGTGCTGATATGCTCTGCATGATGCAGTAGCTGATGGAGACGGTTGTTGCCTTTAGCAACGTTCTCCAGACCTTTGGGCTTAAGCTTTTTCACGGTAGGTTAATCACTGGCTAATTGAGACAGGTATGAGTGTAACAGTATTTATTCAGCGACGAAAAGGCGTGCTGCGCTGGCAACCGGGTAAAGCCTGGCTGCTGCTGCCGGTGGCGCTTATCGCTGCAACTGCTTACCTGTCAATTCACCAAAGCGAGACTCAAGCGGAGCAATTGCTCGCAGAGGAGCGCGAATCCCACCAAACCGATTTATCCCTCGAAGAAGTTGCCGAACTGAAAAAGGCCACCAAAGCCCAACTGCAAATGCTGGCTACCAAAGTAGCGAGTATTCAGGCGCGCTTGGCGCGAATGGAGGCCCTAGGCGAACAAGTGGCGGAAAAAGCGCGCTTGGCCGATCAGTTTGATTTCAGTGGTGAAGTGGGCGTGGGCGGTGAAGAGTTATCGGAGCAACCGATTGAACTCCAAGAATTAATGCTGCAAATGGACCAATTGATGGGTCGTTTGCAGAAAAACGATGATGAGTTGGCACTGCTTGGTGTAGTGACCCACAATCATCACGTTGATGAACAGAGATACATTACCGGCAGACCAATCAAAAAAGGTTGGATGTCATCTCCTTACGGCATTCGCAACGACCCATTTTCTGGGCGCAAAGCAATGCATAAGGGGATGGATTTTGCTGGTAGCGAAGGGGAAGCGGTGATCGCCACTGGCGCGGGCGTCGTTACCTGGGCAGAGACCTTGTTTGGCTATGGTGAAATGGTCGAAATCGACCATGGCAACGGCTTAAAAACCCGATATGGCCACAACAAAGAAATCCTCGTTAAGGTGGGTGACGTGGTAGCCAAGGGGCAAGAAATTGCGCTAATGGGTAGCACTGGCCGCTCCACCGGTCCTCATGTTCATTACGAAGTGTTGCGTTCGGGAAAACAAGTTGACCCGAACAATTACGTATATCGCAAACCGCGAGTATAATGACGCTTTCGGGCGATAAGCCTCGGGCCCTGCCCGAATTTTCACACAACTAAAGTGAACTCAGATGTTTGGTAATCTACTAACGAAAATTTTTGGTAGTCGTAACGACCGTACCCTTAAACGCCTGCGTAAAACCGTGGCCAAAATTAACGCATTGGAAGCGGAATACGAAGCGTTTTCCGATGAGGAGCTAAAGGCTAAGACCGACCAGTTCAAGCAGCGCTTGCAAGATGGCGAGTCGATGGAGCAAGTTCTGCCTGAAGCCTTTGCCACGGTTCGTGAAGCTTCTAAACGCGTATTCGAGATGCGTCACTTCGACGTACAGATGATCGGCGGCATGGTGCTACACGACAATCAAATTGCTGAGATGCGTACTGGTGAAGGTAAAACTCTTACCGCCACCTTGCCCGCCTATTTGCACGGCTTGACCGGCAAAGGGGTTCACGTGATTACCGTCAACGACTATCTAGCCCGTCGTGACGCCGAGTGGAACCGTCCGTTATTTGAATTCCTAGGTCTAACCGTTGGTATCAACTTATCTGGTATGACCCCAGAGCAAAAGCGCGAAGCTTACGGCTCGGACATCACCTATGGTACCAACAACGAATTTGGTTTTGATTACCTGCGCGACAACATGGCTTTCTCGCCGCAAGACCGAGTTCAGCGCCCGCTGTATTACGCGCTAGTGGATGAGGTTGACTCGATTCTCATCGACGAAGCTCGTACTCCGCTAATTATCTCTGGTGCGGCAGAAGACAGCTCAGAGAACTATGTACAGATGAACAAGCTGATTCCGCACCTAGTTCAACAAGACAAAGAAGACACCGAAGAAGAAATCGGCGATGGCGATTACGTTGTCGATGAGAAAGCCAAGTCAGTGAACCTGACCGAGCGCGGCCAAGAGAAAGTCGAACTTCTGATGGTTGAGCGCGGCTTGCTTAAAGAAGGCGACTCGCTTTACTCGGCCACTAACATCTCTTTGCTGCACCACGTGAATGCCGCCTTGCGCGCTCACAAGCTGTTCGAAAAAGACGTGGACTACATTGTCGCCGATGGCGAAGTGGTTATCGTTGATGAGCACACCGGCCGTACTATGCCGGGCCGTCGTTGGTCTGAAGGCTTGCACCAAGCAGTAGAGGCCAAAGAAGGGGTTAAGATCCAGAACGAGAACCAAACTCTGGCATCCATTACCTTCCAGAACTACTTCCGTATTTACGAGCGCCTTGCAGGTATGACAGGTACTGCAGATACCGAAGCGTTCGAATTCCAGCACATTTACGGTTTGGATACTGTGGTTATCCCAACTAACAAGCCAATGATCCGCGACGACCGCGCTGACTTGGTTTACCTGACAGCGGAAGAGAAGTACGACGCCATTATCGAAGACATCAAGGACTGCCAAGAGCGCGGTCAACCGGCTTTGGTAGGTACTGTGTCTATCGAGATGTCGGAATTACTGTCTCGTTTGCTTAAGAAAGCCAAGATTAAGCACAACGTACTGAATGCTAAGTTCCACGAAAAAGAAGCGGACATTGTTGCCGAAGCGGGTCGTCCAGGTGCGGTAACCATTGCCACCAACATGGCCGGTCGTGGTACCGACATCATGTTGGGCGGTAACTGGATGATCGAGCAAGCTAAGCTAGATAACCCAAGCGAAGAACAGCTAGCGAAAATCAAAGACGACTGGCAAGTGATTCACGACCAAGTGCTAGAAGCCGGTGGTTTGCACATCATTGGTACCGAGCGTCACGAATCTCGTCGTATCGATAACCAGCTACGTGGCCGTTCGGGTCGTCAGGGTGATGCTGGTTCGAGCCGTTTCTATTTGTCGATGGAAGACAGTCTGATGCGCATCTTTGCTTCAGATCGCGTGTCGGCCATGATGAAAAAGCTGGGTATGGAGAAGGGCGAAGCCATCGAGCATCCTTGGGTATCTCGTGCCATTGAAAACGCTCAGCGCAAAGTAGAAGCGCGCAACTTCGACATTCGTAAGCAGCTACTTGAATTTGATGACGTGGCCAACGATCAGCGTAAAGTGGTTTACGGACAACGTAACGATCTGATGGATGCCGAAAGCATCGAAGATACCATCGAAGGCATTAGCGTTGATGTTATCGACAGTGTGATATCTGAGTACATTCCGCCTCAGTCTCTAGAAGAACTGTGGGACGTGGAAGGTCTGGAAACTCGCTTGAAGCAAGACTTCCTGTTGGAGCTGCCAGTGCAGAAGTGGCTGGACGACGAAGACGACCTGCACGAAGAGACTCTGCGTGTTCGTATCTATGATGCATGGGCTGCGGCTTACAAAGCCAAAGAAGAGCAGGTCGGTACGCCGGTGCTGCGTCAGTTCGAAAAAGCCATCATGCTGCAAACTCTGGATACGCTTTGGAAAGATCACTTAGCGGCCATGGACCACTTGCGTCAGGGCATTCACTTGCGTGGCTATGCGCAGAAGAATCCTAAGCAAGAGTACAAGCGCGAGTCGTTTGAACTGTTCCAGGCCATGCTGGAATCGCTGAAAACCGAGGTTATCTCAATTCTGTCGAAGGTTCGCGTACAAGCTGAATCTGAAGTGGAAGCCATGGAGCGTCAGCGCCGCGAGCAAGAAGAAGCTTTGGCCGCTGCTCGTCAGTTCAACCACGAGCAAGCGGAGAACCTGACCGCAGACAAGCCTGAGACTGCCGGTGGCACCTTCATTCGCGAAGACGCCAAAGTGGGTCGCAACGAGCCTTGTCCTTGTGGTTCAGGCAAGAAATACAAGCAGTGTCACGGTAAGTTGACCTAAACCGAGTCATTGAGAAAAAGCGCACTTAGGTGCGCTTTTTTGTGGAAAAAATTTATAAGGTGGGAAGCCTGTGAAACGAATTGAAGTCGCAGTGGCGGTAATAGTTAATCAACACGGCCAAGTGCTAATCGCCAAGCGCCCTGAACATCTGCACCAAGGTGGCAAGTGGGAATACCCAGGTGGAAAAATAGAAACTGGCGAGAGCGTTCATCAAGCCATGGTGCGAGAGATTCGCGAAGAGTTGGCGCTTGAGTTGGGCGAGTCGGAAGAGCTTATTACCTTAGACTACGAATACTCGGATAAGCACGTGCGACTGTGTGTGCGCTGGACGGAGCACTTCGAGGGTGAAGCGCGCGGTATGGAAGGGCAAGAAGTGCGCTGGGTGGATTGGCAGTCGCTTGAAGACTACCGCTTTCCCGATGCCAATCTGCCCATTTTGACGGCTATCGAAGCTCGATTGGGCGCTTAGTCCTTTTGCGCTTGAATAAGCTGTTCTACTTGTTTTTCTAACTCTTCAAGTTTGGCACGAGTTTTCGCCAATACCTTTTGCTGCACGTCAAATTCTTCGCGTGAAACTAGGTCTAGCTTGAGAAGCTGTTGCTGCAATATCTGCTTGCTGCGCTCTTCAAATTCTCCGGCGGCTTGCTTTAGCCCTGGTGGCAGCGCTTCGCTGAGTTGCTTGGCGACCTGTTCGAGTTTTTGCGGGTCGATCATAACCATTCCTTGAATATAGGTTTGGCGCCAGTGTAGCAAACGGCCCTGAGCTGTACCAAAAAAAAGGGCTGTACCAAAAAAAGGGCTGTACCAAAAAAGTCCTTACCAAAAATGGGCTGAACAAAAAAACCGCTCGTTCGAGCGGCTTTTGCTTAGGTGTAACGATTATTCGGCTTGTGCTAGCGCCGGCTTGGACTCGTCAAACTCTTCGAGTGGTTTGTGGTCGGTGGCCAGGTAGGTATAAATTACCGGCAACACGAACAAGGTGAACAGGGTGCCAATTGCCAAACCCGATACAATCACCAAGCCTATGTTAAAGCGCGCCGCAGCACCTGCACCTACTGCAAACAGCAGTGGGATCAAGCCGGCAATCATGGCAGCTGTGGTCATCAGAATTGGGCGCAAGCGAATTTCTGCGGCCTTCATAATGGCACTGGTTTTATCCCTGCCAAAATTCACCTGTTCTTCTTTGGCCACTTCGCACATCAAAATACCGTGCTTGGTGATAAGCCCCACCAGAGTGATCAAACCAATCTGGCTGTAGATATTCAGCGAGCTCCAACCAAAGATATGGGTCCAGCCCAAGGCAATTAATGCCCCGCTAATGGCTAGCGGTACCGATACCAAAATCACGAGAGGGTCGCGAATACTCTCAAACTGACTGGCGAGCACCAAGAAGATGATGGCTAGTGCCAGCAAGAAAGTGACATACAAAGCCGAGCCTTCGGTAACGTACTGGCGAGCTTCGCCCAAGAAGTCATAGCTATAGCCCACTGGCAACTGGTTTTGGCCGATATCCTGCATGTAAGCAATCGCGTCACCAATGGCCACGCCTGGAGTGTTTACCGCGCTGACGGTCATAGAGTTCATTTGGTTAAAGTGAGGCAGGGCACGTGGCTCGGCTTTCATTTCGACCTCAACTAAGCTCGATAAAGGAATCGAGCGACCATCCGCAGCTTTGACATAGTAGCTCTTCAAAGCTTCTGGACCGGCTCTAAAGCGACGTTCCACCTGCGGGATGACTTCGTATGAGCGACCGTCCATGTTAATGCGGTTCACATACCCATCGCTCATCATGGTGGATAGGGTCATGCCTATGTCTTGCATGGTCACCCCATAGGCGCCGGCCATGTCGCGCTTGATGTGCAGTTTCATGGTGGCCGAGTCGAACTTAAGGTCCACCATGGAGTAGATAAACAACGGGCTCTGCTGCACTTGCTCTAACACGCTCATGCCAATCTGGAACAGACTGTCAAAGCTGTTGGAGGTGGTAATCACAAACTGAATCGGCAGACCACTGGAAGCCCCAGGTAGCTCTGGCATTTGGAAAGTGGTCAATGACAACTCGGGAACGTCTTTTACCACTCCGCCAAAGTACTTCTGCATGTCTGCTTGCGAGCGATCACGTTGACTCCAAGGCACCAAGGGCGCAATACCGAAGGCTTGGTTAGAGTTCGGCACACCAACAAAGGCAATCGATGAGGCGGTTTCTGGCTCTTGTTGCAAGCGCGCTGTGACGTCGGTCATCGATGCTTGAATGTAATCCAGGTTGGCGGTCGACGGAGCGGTACCCATCATCATCAGCACCGACTTATCTTCATTCGGCGCCAATTCACTTGGGATGAAGCGGAACATAAGCGGTAGACTTGCCATAACAATCAAAGCGAACACTATGATGGCTGGTTTACGCTTCATGACCGCGCCCAGCATGCGTGCGTAGCGGCTGGTCATGCCGTGCAAAAAGCGCTCAACGCCTTGCTCGAATCGACTCGGCGTTGCGTTGGATTTAAGCAACTGCGAGCACATCATTGGCGATAGGGTTAGTGCCACAATGCCCGAGACAAACACCGCACCGGCCAAAGTGAGCGCAAATTCCTTAAACAGCGAGCCGGTAACCCCACCCATTAGCGCAATCGGTGCGTACACCGCGGCAAGGGTAATGGTCATTGAAATAACCGGTACTGCGATTTCACGGGTGCCTAGGATTGCTGCTCTGAATGGGCTCTCGCCCGCCTTCAGGTGACGGTCAACATTTTCCACCACCACAATCGCGTCATCTACCACCAGACCAATTGCCAGAACCATGGCTAACAAAGTCATCAGGTTGAGACTGAAACCAAACATCTGCATGAAAATCGCCACCCCAATCAAAGACAGAGGAATGGTGACAATCGGAATAAGTACAGCGCGGAATGAGCCCAAGAATAGGGTGATCACCACGATGACGATCAGTGCCGCCTCGGCAATGGTTTTAATCACCTCGTTGATGGATTCTTCAATGGCTAACGACGAATCGTAAAGGGTGCGCATCTTGATGCTTGGAGGTAGGTTGCGGTCGAGCTCCGGCATCAACTCGCGCACATCGGCGGCCACATTTAGTGGGTTAGCGGTCGGCGTGACATCGATACCCACAATTACCGCTTCTTGACCTTCAGCCAGGGCGCGGTATGTATCGTGACTTTTCTCAAGGCTGATACTGGCAATATCGCCAAGACGAACCACCATGCCGTTGTTGTTACCAACCACTAGTCGTTCTAACTCTTCTACCGTGGCGACTTGCGTATCCGCGGTGCCATTGTAGAGGCCAAAAAAGCTGTTGGCCTGTCCGGCTGCCGACTGGAAGTTGTTGGCTTGCAGGACTTGGTTGACCTCAGTGGCACTCATGCCAAAGGCACCCATTCGCGCCGGGTCAAGCCAGATACGCATGGCGTATTTGATACCGCCGTAAAGGTTTACCTTTGCCACCCCGTTCACCGTGAATAGCTGAGGGCGAACCACTCGCTCTAGATAGTCGGTGATTTGGCTCGAGTTAATACTGTCAGAGGAGAATGCAATGTACAGCACCGAAGTTTGAGAGCCAGTGGACATCTCTACTGTCGGGTCTTGTGCTTCGTTAGGCAGTTGTGAGCGAACCGAGTTCACTTTTGCCAACACTTCTGCCAGCGCGCCATTGGGGTCGGTATTGAGCTTCATATTGACCGTGATGGTGGAGCGTCCAAGGAAACTCTGAGAGGTCATGAAGTCGATGTTGTCCGCTTGCGCAATGGCTTGCTCAAGCGGCTGAGTAATAAAGCCCTGAATCAGATTGGCATCGGCACCGTAATAAGAGGTGTTCACTGTTACCACTGTTGTGGTCATTTCCGGGTACTGGCGCACTTGCATGTCGTTAAGCGCGTTGATACCCAATAACAGCAGCAGCAAGCTGATTGAGGCCGCCAATACTGGCCGGCGAATGAATATGTCTGTGAATCGCATCATTGGCCCCTTACAGCTGTGGCATGGTGTCAGCTGGGGTCAATACATCGCGCTCGATGATCTTAACCTTACTGTTATTGCTCAAACGCAACTGCCCGCTGGTCACCACCATCTGGCCGCCTTTCAGGCCTGAGGTGACGTGCGCAAGTTCGCCGTTGCGCTCTTGCACTTCTACGTTGATCTGATTTGCGCGCAGCTGGCCCTGATCGTCTTCCTCGACCACATACACAGTGTTGCCGTACAGAGTGAAGTTAATCGCGGTTTCAGGCAGTACTACTTGGTCCACCAGCTCTGGAAGCTGAATGGCCACTCGAGAGAACATGCCAGAGCGCAAACGGCCGTCATTGTTTGGAATAGTGGCTTGCACTTGAATAAGACCACTTTGATAAAACACAGCCGGCTCAATGGCGCTAATGGCGCCGTCAAAGCTGTGCTCTGGGTGTGCGTCTACGTACACCTTAACCGGCGTGCCCACGGCAATCTTGGCCAACTCATTTTGAGGAATGGTAAAGCGGATCTTCATGGTGCTGATGTCTTCCAAACGCACGATATCGGTACCCGCTTGCAGATATTCGCCCAAGTTAACCGAGCGAATGCCCACCAAGCCAGCAAATGGTGCCTTGATCTGACGTTTATCTATGGTGGCGTTCAAGCTTTCAATATCGGCTTCTAGCGCCATGAAAGCAGCTTCGGCCTGGTCTAGGTCAGACTTAGATACTGAGCCTACTTTGTAAAGTCGATTCAATCGTTTGTACTCAGACTCTGCCGCTGGTAATCGCACCTTGGCATTCTTGAGATTAGCCTCCTCGACCTGAGAGTTCTGGGTTAACAGCAACTGACCTTGCTCAACCTTAGTACCGTTTTCAAAGTCGATAGACTTGACTAAACCAGCGGTTTCGGTGGCTAGGGTGACGCCCTGATTTGGCTCAACAAAGCCAATGGCGTCTATGGTTGGCGACCAGGTCATTAGCTCAACCGGTTGCGCGGTAACCGCAAACTCCGGCTCCGGCATGTTGGCGATGGCCTCTTTCATCTTGCCTTGTACAAAGAAATTAAAGCCAATCACACTGCCAAAAAGCACCGCGGCCAATACAATTACCAATAGGATCCACTTCTTCATCCCGTTTCTAGCTCCCGTGCTTACTTTGTGATGGATTGCCAGCAAAGCTCATAGGCTTGCTGCAATTGTTCTTGGTTGAATTCGATACCTTGTCGTCGGCGGCGGGCCAGCCCAATGGCGGGCTCGAGAAAGACGCAACCTAAGATTTCGGTATCCAGGGGTTTAAATTGTTGAGTAGCCACTCCATGGTTGAACATTTCAATTAGCGGCTGATAAATCTCTCGAGCAGCTTGGACAGATTCTTGGTTGTTAGAACCTGGCAGCTGATTGATTTGGTCGTAGCTCAAACGGTCAGGGTCTCGCTCGAGCTCAAACTGGGCAATGTTCATCCAAACGCGATGACAGCGCTCTTGTAAAGTGCCGCTCTCGCTACCTGCCAGTACTTGACTCGCAGCTTGGCGCATTTTGTGTTCGCGCAATGCCTGAGTCAGCGCTTCTTTGTCAGCAAAGTAGCGATAAATCGTACCTGCGGCGATGCCGGCCTGCTTGGCCAGTTTTTGCATCGATAGCTTGTGATAACCCTGTTGAGCAATGATGCTCTCGGCTGCCAGTAAGATTTGTTGTTGTTTGTTGCTCATTATTCGATCGCCAATGAATGAACGTTCATTCATTGTAGTGAGAGATTCGTAAATTTCAATGAATCGATGCAAATTTTTCCGGTAAGTTAGAATAATCTCGATATTTGGACACTATTACAGCGGAGAAACGGCGGCGATTGCTGCCTGAATGGGCGCGAATTTGCTATTATGCACGCCCTTCGATTTCGCGCTAGGAAGTAAACTTCGATGAAACTCAATCCCGGTCAGGAGCAAGCAGTAAACTACGTTAGCGGACCCTGTCTGGTGTTGGCGGGTGCCGGTAGTGGCAAGACTCGAGTGATTACTAACAAGATAGCCCACTTGGTACAAAACTGTGGCTATCAAGCGCGTCACATCGCCGCGGTAACCTTTACCAACAAGGCCGCACGCGAGATGAAAGAGCGGGTTGGCCAAACCATGGGGCGCAAACAGTGTCGTGGTCTTTGGGTGTCGACCTTTCACACTTTGGGCTTAGAGATCATTCGTCGCGAGGTGAAAATCCTCGGGCTTAAAGCCGGTTTTTCCCTGTTTGACGACCAAGACAGTTTGGCGTTGTTAAAGGACCTGACTTCCGAGCAAATCGACGGTGATAAGGATTTGCTATCGCAATTAGTCAATCAAATCTCCAATTGGAAAAACGATCTGATTTTGCCGGACATGGCCATCAAACAGGCGCGTGAGCCAAAACAGATTCTGTTTGCCAACAGTTACAAGCTGTACCAACAGCACCTTAAGGCCTACAACGCGCTGGATTTTGACGATCTAATTCTGATGCCGACCTTATTACTTCAAAGTAATGCCGAGGTCAGGCAGCGCTGGCAAGACCGGATTCGCTATTTGCTGGTGGACGAATACCAAGACACCAATACATCGCAATACTTGCTGGTTAAACTTCTGGTGGGCGAGCGGGCGCGTTTTACCGTGGTTGGGGATGACGATCAGTCGATTTACTCTTGGCGTGGCGCCAAGCCGCAAAACCTGGTGCTACTAAGTCAGGACTTTCCTTCGCTGCGCTTGATTAAATTGGAGCAAAACTATCGCTCGTCGGGCCGCATCCTTAAATCGGCCAATATTCTGATTGCCAACAACCCCCACGTATTCGAAAAGACCCTATTTAGCGAATTGGCCTATGGTGAACCGCTGCGAGTATTGCAGGCAAATAACGAAGAGCAAGAAGCCGAGCGAGTGGTCGCCGAGATCATTCGCCACAAGTTTATGAAGCGCTCCCAGTTTGGTGAATACGCCATTTTGTATCGCGGTAACCATCAGGCTCGCTTGTTTGAGCGAGCGCTGATGACCAACCGTATTCCCTACAAACTCTCGGGAGGTACCTCGTTTTTCTCACGCGCGGAAATCAAGGACATCATGGCTTACCTGCGCTTGTTGGTAAATCCAGATGACGACAACGCTTTGCTGCGGATCATCAATACCCCTAAGCGTGGTATTGGCCCTGCGTCGTTAGAAAAAATAGGTGCACTGGCTAACGAACTCGACCAGTCGATGTTTGCCACCGCCGCCGATGACCGCCTTGGTCACGTGCTATCCGGGACTGCGCTGCACTCGGTTAAGCAGTTTGTGCGTTTTGTGGTGGAAACCGCCGACAACGCCCAGCGGGGTGATAGCGTGGCGGCGCTGAGAAGCCTGATTCAGGGTATCGACTACGAGGACTTCCTCTACGAAACCAGCGCTTCGCCCAAAGCGGCGGAGATGCGCATGAAAAACATCTCTGAGCTGTATCGTTGGATCACCGAGATGCTTGAAGGGGATGAGCTAGAAGAGCCAATGACGCTGGCCCAGGTCGTCACCCGCTTGACCTTGCGTGACATGATGGAGCGCAACAGTGAGGAAGAGGGCGGCGATCAAGTGCAATTGATGACTCTGCACTCATCCAAAGGCCTTGAGTATCCCTACTGTTTTATGGTGGGGATGGAAGAGGGCTTGCTACCTCATCAATCAAGCTTGGATGAAGACAACGTCGAAGAGGAGCGTCGTTTGGCCTACGTGGGCATCACTCGTGCGCAACAAGAGCTTTGGTTTACTCTGTGCCGTGAACGCCGTCAGTTTGGCGAAACCATTACCACAGAACCGAGCCGCTTTTTATTGGAGTTGCCACAGGACGATCTGGAGTGGATGGACCGGCGCAAACCGCAAAGTGCGGAGCAGCGACAGCAAGTGGGCAAGGCCAACATTGCCAACCTACGCGCCATGCTAAAGAACAAGTCTTAAAGGTCGACGTGATGATAGTGGGCGATAACTTCCTCTAACGGCAGTGGCTCGCTATGCCAATACCCTTGAGCTTGAGTACATCCAAGCTGGCGCAATAAGCTCACCTGCTTTGGATGCTCCACGCCGCTGGCTATCAACTGATAACTGAGATTCCGGGCCATTGCCGCAAAGGACTTCACCAGGTTCTGGCTGCGGTCACTATCGATCAGGCTGTTAACGAATTGACGGTCCATTTTCAGGTAGTCCGCGTCTAAGTCAGTGAGCGCTAAGAACGAACTATAGCCAGCGCCATAGCCATCAATACCAATCTGTACCTTCAAACGACGCAATCGTTGAATTGACTCAAGGTGTTGCTTAAAGCCTTGGTTGAGGGACTGCTCGTCAAACTCCAGCGCCAAATTCGACAAGCGTGCTCGCAATCGTCGAATTACTCGCATCAACTTGCCCAAATTGGTTTGGTGCTTGAGGTGATCGGTACTCAAGTTAATTTGCAGCTGAACATTGCTCGGTAAGCTTTGCAGTTGATCGGCGGCCTTTTCTAAGGCTTGTAGCACGTAGCGGTCAACCTCTAGCATCAAGCCGCTTTGGCTTGCCACCGGCAAGAACTCTCGTGGCAGAATCAAACCTCGAGTAGGATGTTGCCAGCGCAACAGCACTTCATAGCCGGTGATCTGGGCTTGGTCCAAGTGGTACAAGGGCATCAAGTAGAGATCGAGCTCTTTGTGGCTCAGGGCGTGCCTTAACTCATTTTCTAGATGTGCTTGCGACAGTTGATTGCGATGCAACTCTTGGTCGAAGAACACATAGCTACCACGACCGGTATGCTTGGCCTGGTACATGGCGGCATCGGCGTCTCTCAGCAAGCTGGCGCTGGTCTCGAATTGATGCCGCCCAGAGAGTGCAATACCGACCGAAGCGCTACAGTAGATGCTATTGCCCTCAAGTTGGTAGGGTTCAGCAATGGTGCTGATAACTCGCTCTGCTACATCGCGCACTGCGGTGCGACTATCAATGCTATCGAGCAGAATAACAAACTCATCGCCGCTTAAACGCGCTAGTGTGTCGTTATCGCGTATGCACAATAGCAGCCGCTGCGCGACTTCGATGAGCAGCGCATCACCCACGTTGTGGCCAAAGCTATCGTTAATCGATTTGAATTTATCCAAATCGATAAACAGTAAGGCAAGGTTGTCGCCTGGGTGGCGTTTGACGTGGCGCAGGGCCTGGGCCAGTCGGTCGTGAAATAGGGCGCGATTGGGTAACTGGGTCAGGCTGTCATGGCGGGCGTCGAACATGAGTTGTTGTTCGGCTTTGCGTCTTTGCTGCACCTCGCACTGGAGCGCGTGATTTAATTGCTCCATTTTCTCGGTACGAGCTTTAACTAACTGTTCGAGCGCTTGGTGTTGCTGAATTTCGAACTTTGCTTGAGCTTGGGAGGCAGACAACAACTCCTCTCGAGCTTGCTCTAGCTGCTGCTGAGCTTCCTCAAGTCGTTGTTTTAGATGACGGTTCTCTAAAGAGAGCGCGTCTTTTGCGGTGCTATCCATAGCCTGCTTAATCGAATCCGTGCGTTGCTTTAGCTGCCCCTATGTATACCATGATTCCGGGACTGCGAGAAGAAATCGCTGACTAATCTTTACTCGAGATTACTAATTTCTGACCAATCGGTTTAAACTAAGGGTATTAGCGCTGGACTATGGCTAAGCGAATCCGTATAGTATGCCCCGCTGGTAAGGCACTCGGCCTTTCGGAACTGCGCCCATAGCTCAGCTGGATAGAGCGCACCCCTCCGGAGGGTGAGGCCGGAGGTTCGAATCCTCCTGGGCGCGCCATTGTCATAACCAGTGTGTTCCCGGTTGTGGTGGGCGTAGCTCAGTTGGTAGAGCCCCGGATTGTGATTCCGGTTGTCGTGGGTTCAAATCCCATCGTTCACCCCATTCTTTTTGGGGAAAAAATTCGGTGATTAGCGCAGCCTGGTAGCGCATCTGGTTTGGGACCAGAGGGTCAGAGGTTCGAATCCTCTATCACCGACCACTTTTAAGAAGAAAGCCTCGCATTGCGAGGCTTTTTTCGTTTCTGTTACTGCTAGTGATTCAATCGCAAAAGTCCACGCTCATCAGCGCAAGCTGGTACGTAAAGACCAAAGCCGCTAACTCAAGTTAGCGGCGTGTTTGTAGCTGCTGATGGCAGCAAATTGCTCACCCTGATTTTCCTGAATGTCTGCCAGAATCAAATAGCGCTCACGTGTGGGCTCGGCTTTGATGGCGGCTTGCCAATAGGGCTTGGCCTGCTTGAACAGTCGGTCTTTGAGCATCAAACGGCCAATGCAATCGTTGAGCTCTGCCGATTCTGGGTTGGCTTGATGAAACTTGTTGAGCAGCGTTTGCAACTTGTCGTTGTCTTGCCAGTGCATCAGTTCAGCAACCGCCGCCAGAGTGTGGGGGTCTTGATGGCTTTTAAGTTGTTTCATCAACAACTGCTGGGCTTCAGCCAATTCAAACTGTGCAAGCTGGCGACAGTACTCGGCTTTAATGATGGGTTTATTACGCTCAACTCGCGGCATCCAAGCCCAATGCTTGCGGAGCTCGTCTAAGGTTCGATTGTCACTAGCACTGAGCTCGCCTAAGTCAACTTTGAGCAGCAGGGCTTCGGCTTGCTCGCCGTCGAGCAGTTGTTTTTTGCGCAGCAAAGGAAGAATCAGGCGTAAGGCCTTCCAGTCACTTTGAGCCAAATAAACTTCCTTGGCTAGGCTTAACAGCGAAGGCTTAGCGCGGCCATCGACTTTGAGGGTATCCAACAGCTCTCGAGCTTGTGCAGATTCACCTTGTTGCAACAAATAGCGAATTGAGGCTACGGTCGCGGCGTTCTTGGCATTTGGCTGAGCTTTTGCCAAGGCCAAGTACTTGTCACGGGTTTCTATGTGGCCTTGTTGCTGAGCGGCGCGTGCTGCAGCTAGGTAGTTCAAGGCCGGCAGCTCGCCTTTAGCCGCACCTTTGGCCATGGCATCTTCGGCCACTTGCCAGTCTTCTTCGGCAAGGGCCAACGCGCCGGTTAGCGTGTTCTTACGGGCGGCTGAGCGACGCCAGCGCTCTGGCCAATAGCGACTTTGTAGCAAAGTGTTGATAAACCCCACCACGAGCCACTCAAGCAATTGCAGCAAGGTGTAAAACACCACCAAAACCAATGCAGTCACTAGCAATGAGCTTTCAATGGTCCACTCGCCAACCGCAACCAATACATAGCCTTTGTTCGCAATCAGATACGGTGCAATCATCATTCCCGCGAGAATGATGAGCAAATAAGCCAGTACGCGGATCATGGCTTAGCCTCCGACTCAACCAGCTCGCCAAAGTTGACTAATTGCTCGAGTAAACGGGATGACTTAAAGGTTTGTGGATAATCTCGCTTAAAGCGCACCTGCTTTAGCGCGTCCAGCGTGGCCAAGGCTTGCTGAGTGGTGGCGCTTTCTAAGTCAAAGTAGCGGTTGACCCAAGTCGCTGCGGTTTCAATGGCGGTGACGTAATTGGCTTGCTCGCCTCGATACAGGGCTACTTGAGCCCTTAACAGTCGATTGCGAATGTTTTCTTTTAAGAACCACTCTTGCTCAGGTGCCAACAAGGCCTCGGTATCTGCGCCTCGGCGGCGAATGGTAAAGAGTTGATCCACCACGCTACTCCAGGCTCGGCTGAAGTTCTGCTTCCACTCGGCAGCATCTTTGGAAACCGGCTCCGACTCGGCGTCATCTTCGATGGCAGGCAGTTCGACAAAGTTCACCGGCAGTTGGTCGAGCTCGGCGACCAAGGTATCAATGATCAACGCGGTACCACTGATATCCACCTGCTCGATGCGTTTGAGGGTTTGAATGTCTTGGGCTAGGGCACGGCGCAATTGCATCAGCGACGGGTTGCGCATGCTCTTAACCCTATCGTCGGCGCTTTCAAGTAGGGCAACCGCGCTGGCAATGTCTTGCTCCAACCAGAGTTTTCGACCGGCAATTCGAACCAAATAGTCTGCCTCTGCCGCTAACCAGTGGTTGGGGTTGCGGTCGGCTAACTGATTAAGCTTAATTTGCAGCTCTTGCTGGTCATCGCTTAAGGCCTGCAGCGAGTCACTATGAGTTTGTGCGTGCTCGGTTAGCGCCTGTTGCTGTGAGTGTAACGACTGCACTTGGGACAGAGGTTGCTGCAGCTTTTGCTCGAGCAGAGAACTTAGTTGCTGGTCGATGCTGCCATTGAGTTGAGCTTGTTGCTGTTGCAGCGTTTGAAACTGTGTGAACAACCATGCGCCACCGGCACCTAACGCCACAATCAGCACTAAACACAACCAGGCCAACGCGTTAGATGCTTTAGCGGGCTGTTGTTGTGTTTTGTCGGGTGATGGCGCTGTGGTTTTGGTTTTATCAGATTTGGACGCTGGCTTTGTTGCCGTTTCCGACTTGGCAGTGGTGGCTTTTGCAGGAGCGCTTTTCGCTTTGTTGTCGGCTTTGTCTGCGGCTGCTGGTTTTGCCTTGGGGTCAGGCGTTTTAGAAGGTACTACTGGGTCTGACGATGCAGTATTTGAATTCGATTCGGCCGGCGCTTTGGGAGACTGCGCTTGTTTGGACTGGTCTGGGCTATTGTCGCTGGTGCCCTTGGGTTTGTTGTCGCTCATCCATATTGCCTTTTAGCTGAGAAAGCGCGTCAATCACTGCTTGGTCATTGGCGCCTTGGGCATTGTGAAGATTAGTAATGCCTAGTTCTTTTGCCAACGTCAGCACACGCTCACTTGGCACTATAAAGGTTTTGTTGGCTAGCCAGGGCCAATGGCGCTCGCCAGCCAGTTGATTGAGGTTGGTAAGACCTTCGCCGCTGGTTATTACTATGGTATCGATCGCGCAAGCACGCCAATCGGCGATGGTCTGCTCGATATCATAGTCTGGCAGACCGCGCTGATACACCTGCCAGTAACGCACTTCGGCACCGAGCGCCGATAGGCTTTCGGCTAAGTCTTCTCGCCCGCCAACACCGCGCACTATCGCGATGCGCTTGTTTTCGACCGCCTGCAATTGAGGAAGTTGCAGCAAGCCTTCAGTTTGCTGTAACTCGGCCGGGGCGCACAAAGCCACGACACCACGCTGCTTTAAGGCAGCCTGAGTGGCCTGACCAACTGCAATACATTGTAACTGGGAATTGGCGATTTGTTGAGGTAAATCCTCAGCAAATTCAACTGCATTGGTTGAGATGAAGATAATGATATCGGCCCATTGATGGAGTTCGGTGGCGGACCATTGTTGGGCTAAGGGAGTGGTTTGAATGGAAATCATAGGGGCTACACAGGTGCGCAGCCCCAGTTCGCTCAGTCGCATTTGCAAGCTTTGGTTACGCCCTTTGGGGCGAGTTAGCAAAAGCGAGGTGGGCGTCATTTAGTTACCGTAAACTTCGTCCAAAATGCGCTTGGCACCGCGAGACAGAAGCTCGTCAGCCAACTCAACACCTAGGCGCTCAAAGTCAGTTTTAGGACCAGAGATTTCGCCTTCGATGATCTCGTTGCCATCGGTGCTGCCAACTAGACCGCGCAAGTGCAAAGTGTCGCCGTCGATTTCAGAGTAGGCACCGATTGGCACCTGACAACCGCCTTCTAGGCGAGTGTTCATGGCGCGCTCGGCCAACACGCGGTAGCGAGTTTCTTTGTGCTCTAGTGGCGCAAGTAGCGCTTTAACGCGCTCGTCGTCGACACGACATTCGATACCCACAGCGCCTTGACCATTGGCTGGTAGCGACTCTTCAGCAGAGATAAAGCTCGCGATGCGTTCTTTAAGCTCCAAGCGAATCAGGCCTGCAGCGGCAAGAATAATGGCATCGTAATCGCCGTTATCCAGTTTGCCCAAACGAGTACCTACGTTGCCGCGAAGATCTTTAATCACTAGGTCTGGACGGCGAGCGCGCAACTGGCACTGACGGCGCAGACTGGAAGTACCGACTACAGCGCCTTCTGGCAATTCGTCGATGCTCTTATAGGTGTTTGATACAAATGCGTCGCGCGGGTCTTCGCGCTCACAGATGATTTCTAGGCCTAGACCTTCTGGGAAATCCACTGGCACGTCTTTCATGGAGTGCACGGCAATGTCCGCCGTGTTTTCTAGCATGCAGACTTCCAGTTCTTTAACGAACAGGCCTTTACCGCCAACTTTCGCCAATGGAGTATCCAAAATGATATCGCCTTTGGTGCTCATAGGCAGCAGAATTACTTCCAAACCTGGATGCGCTTTTTCCAGTTCGGCTTTGACAAATTCGGCCTGCCACATGGCCAATGGGCTCTTACGGGTGGCAATCCGTAGTTGTTGGTTTGACATCTTGCTAATTCCAATATTGCTAACTTTTAATCTGCGGTCATGCTAACACTGCCCCAAGGCTTATGTAAGCGACGCTTGTTTAATCTTTGACTTAGGCAGGAATTTCATCACCTAGGTTTTGTGATCGCGATCACAAGATTAGAAGGGCGTGTTGGAAACTGTTACCATAGTCACAGTTTTCTTCTTATCGATTAGAGTGTTGGAACATTGAACTTAGCGCTTGAGCCCGACTTGGAATTTGCCTTTGAAACGGCAGAACGGGTCAATCGGTTGCGATTGCAGCGTGCGGTTGCTCTGTACTCAGCCCACATTGAAGCCAAGTTCGCGCTTTTGCCCAGCTTGTTTCATTATCACGACCCCGCATTACCCGGATTTATCGAAGGTGATGTGCCCCACGGTATCGAGGCGTTCGACCAAGAACTGTCCACCGCTGCGTTGCGTCAAAACGAACTCCTACGTCCATCTCACTTTTTCCAAGGGCATGCCGACTTGCTCGGCATCTATGTCATGGGCAGCAGCGGCACCTTTGGCTTTAGCGCTGATAGTGATATCGACCTGTGGGTTATCTATCGAGCTGAGTTGCAGCCCAGGGATCTGGAGCTGCTCAAGCTCAAATGCGATCGCATCAGCGATTATTTCGCCGACTTTGGCATGGAGCTCAATTGTTATCTGGTTAACCCGAATCAGTTCGTCAAAGGTGAGCGCTGCTCGATTCAAGAAGATGCCAGTGGGTCGGCACAGCATTGGTTACTGCTCGATGAGTTCTATCGTACTCACATTAAGCTCGCCGGACTGACGGTTCAGTGGTGGCCGCGAGCGTACGGGCGGAGCTCGCTTGGGTTAGAGCTGGGCGACTTATCTCAACTGCCCGCGAGTGAATACTTTGGCGCCACTCTTTGGCAGTTACACAAGGGTCAGGCCCGTCCGCACAAATCCCTGATGAAGACCTTGCTGCTAGAAGCCTACTCAGAGGAATATCCCGGCGGTGAACTGCTGTCTACCACTCTTTGGCGCAATGCCTGCAACGGCGATTACTCCTGTAGCAACGACCCTTATGTTTTATTATTGGCTAGAGTCAGTCGTTATTTGAGTCAGCACTACGATGACGATCGTCTCAAGCTGGTGCGCCAAGGGTTTTACATGAAAAGTGGGGTGCGTTTATCGGACCCTAAGCAGCCTCGCGATTGGCGCTATCCATACATGGAAGAACTGGTCAACGAATGGGGTTTCTCCCAGCATCAAATCGCTTTTCTCGACCAGGCTCAGTACTGGGACCTGAACGAGTTGCAGCAAATGAACCAGCGAGTGGATGAAATTCTTTTATCCAGTTACAACCATTTGGTGAAATTTGCCGGTAACCATCATTTGGACCACGAGCTCACTCTTGATGATTTGGGGCTGTTGACTCGGCGTTTGCACACGCGTTTCAGCACCGACCCTCATCAAGTCGAGCGAGTTAACCAGCTTTGGAGCAAGGCAACTGGCGAAGCGATATTGGCTATTGTGCCAAAAGACGGCGCTTGGCAACTCAATGCGCATCGAGTCGGCAGCGGCCCAAGGTGTGCGCCACGCCCATTGAAAACCTCGCGCCATCGCTTGGATCTAGTGCTTTGGGCTGTGCTGAACAAAGCCAGTAAAGCCAAGACTCAGTGGCGATTGGGCGCGCCCAATTCCAGCGAAAAACCCAACAAAAAGTCCTGTAAATGGTTAGCACAAGTCGCCAAACACTTTAGAGCGCCAATGCGCAGCTTTGAAAAGGTCAGCTTGGCTCAATTAAAAGCGCCAACTCGCTTAATGAAAGTCAGTTTGGTGTTGAACAGCGAAATCGACCCGACCACTGAGTTAAAAGGCCATAGCTTTGCGCTCAATGTGCTAGGCGGTTCGGTGTTTCACATGGGTAAAAGCAAGACCAACTTACTCGGTAGTGTTGCATTGGTGACCTACTCCAGCTGGGGCGCTTGGCGAGTACAACATTATCAAGGTGCGGACGCTTTGATGGCGGCGGCCAGCGATCTGATTGATGAACCTGAGCTGGATTGGGAACAGATTGAAATTATCAGTGCTTCAGCGAAAGCCAGTCGCAATTTGATAGAGGCCACTCGAGTCCGCTTACAACAGGCGCAATCATTGACTCAGTGTGCGCAGCAAGAAGGGCCAAACGAGCTAGAGTGGCGCGTTGGTGATAAAGCCTATGAGCTTCAGTTTGCTAACGGGCGCTTGCATTGGAAAGAGGCTCCATCTAGCAAACACCCCTAACACAACTCAATCAAACCACTAGCTTATACGACTGGGCCAAAACAATTAGCTCAAGTCCAGAGCTTCGCCGCTAAGCTTGTCAACCATATCGATAAGCACCACATCTAGGGTTATCTGGTTACGCTCGTCGAACCAATCTTTATTATCGCCGCGGTATTGGTAATGAGAGGCGCCTAGTTTGCTGGCAAGCCAAAGCTCGTGCAGCGGCTCTTGCTTGTTAAGTACCAGCTGACCACCGTCGTCGAACTCTAGGGTCATCACATTTCCACTGCGGTCTACATCGATATCCAGTTCGTTGGAATCGATGGCGTGTTCTACCCGATTCATAAAATCGTCAGCGACTTGATGAAATTCACTATCGGTCATCTAGTTAAGCTCTTTGCAAAGTGAATGATGAGTGCGATTATAGAGCCCATACCATTTATCAAACAAGAAGCTGAAAGCCACTGATGCGCACTCTATCAATATTTTTCCTGTGCCTGTTGTTGAGTCTTGGCGGCCTGTCCGGTTGCGGGCAAAAGGGTCCGCTGTACAAAGCCGACCCAGAACAGACCAATCAACCCCCAGCGCAAACGACCTCAGCAGAGTCTGAGTCAAGTGCTTCTAATCAACAAGAATAGCGGAGCAGGTTATGGATTACTTTCAGTATCGCGACGGTGAATTGTTCGCCGAAGAATGCTCCTTGAGCCAGCTGGCTGAGCGTCATGGCACGCCTTTTTATTGCTACTCTCGTGCCACCATCGAGCGTCACTGGCATGCTTTTAACAACGCGGTCAAAGACCATCCGCATTTGATCTGTTACGCGGTTAAGGCCAACTCCAATCTGGCGGTGCTCAACTTGATGGCGCGCATGGGCAGCGGCTTTGATATCGTCTCGGGTGGTGAATTGGCTCGAGTTATTGAAGCGGGAGGCGATCCGGCCAAAGTGGTGTTTTCCGGCGTAGGCAAGAGCGTCGAGGAAATGGAACAGGCGCTGAATGCGGGCATTTATTGCTTTAACGTAGAATCGGAAGCTGAGTTAGAGCGCCTTAACCAGGTGGCCTTACGCCTTGGTAAAGTGGCGCCTGTGTCGGTTCGCGTAAACCCAGATGTAGACGCTGGTACCCATCCCTACATTTCCACCGGACTGACGGAAAATAAATTTGGCATTCCTATGTCGCAGGCGGTTGAAGTGTTCAAAACCGCGGCCGGGTTGGCAGGTATCGCGGTAAAAGGGGTGGATTGTCACATTGGCTCTCAGCTCATCGAAATCCCGCCGTTTATTGACGCGTTAGAGCGATTATTGGGCTTAATCGATCAGTTGCAAGGCATGGGCATTGAAATCGAACACCTAGACGTGGGCGGTGGCCTTGGGGTGAACTACGGCGATGAGAACCCACCGCACCCGGACCAGTATGCCGCCGCTTTGTTGAAGAAGCTTGGCGATCGAAAGCTTAAGCTGATTTTTGAGCCAGGGCGCGCCATCATGGCCAATGCTGGCGTGTTAGTCACCAAGATTGAGTACCTCAAACGCAACGGCGATAAGCGCTTTGCTGTGGTTGACGCGGCCATGAACGACTTGTTGCGCCCGGCGCTGTACTCGGCTTGGCAAAATATTATTCCTTTGGTGCCCCGTGAAGGCCAAGAGCACAGTTACGATGTGGTTGGGCCGATTTGCGAAACCGGTGATTTCATTGGCAAGAATCGAATGCTTAGCCTAGCAGCCGGTGATTTGCTGGCGGTGCGCAGTGCTGGTGCTTATGGCTTTGCGATGGCGTCAAACTACAACTCTCGCCCAAGAGTTGCCGAGATCATGGTGGATTCGAGTCAGGATTATGTGGTGCGGGCTCGCGAAAGCGTGCAACAACTGTGGCAAGGCGAGCAAAAATTACCGTAAACTGGCGCTAGTAACGATTTAAGAGTCATTGAATGTTATTTCAATTTTCTAAAATGCACGGTTTGGGCAATGACTTCATGGTGGTCGACGCGGTCACTCAGAATGTCTACTTCTCACCGGAGCAAATAAAGCGCTTAGCGGATCGCAACCAAGGGGTTGGTTTTGACCAGTTGTTGATGGTTGAACCACCCTACGACCCAGATTTGGATTTTCACTACCGTATCTTCAACTCGGATGGCAGCGAAGTGGAGCAGTGTGGCAATGGTGCCCGTTGTTTTGCCCGCTTTGTGCGTCACAAGGGTCTGACCAACAAGAACTCGGTCAAGGTCAGCACCACAGCCGGCAAAATGACCCTGCGTTTTGAAAAGGACAATCTGGTCGCAGTGAACATGGGTGTGCCAGAATTCGAGCCCAACCGCGTGCCATTTAAAGCCAAAAAGTCAGAGAAGACTTATTTGATTCAGGCGCTTGATCAGACCTTTTTCGCCGGTGTGGTCAGCATGGGCAACCCGCATTGTGTGATTGAAGTGGACGATGTGGAAAACACGGATGTAGATACCATAGGGGCGGCGATCACTCGCCATGAGCGTTTTCCAAAGGGTGTGAATGTGGGCTTTGTCCAGATTCTTGCTGAAAATCGTGTTAAGTTAAGAGTTTACGAGCGTGGAGTTGGGGAAACTCAGGCTTGTGGTAGCGGTGCGTGCGCAGCAGTAGCTGTCGCCAAACTGCAGGGAAAACTCGGTCGACGTGTGCAAGTGGAACTCACAGGCGGACGTTTGAATATCCTTTGGGACGGAGCGGGCAAACCGCTCACCATGATAGGCCCGGCCGAGCACATTTTTGACGGACAAATGCAGCTATGACCTCGAGTCACTCAAATCCACTCAACTCAGAGCTAGGGCAGGAACTAGAACAGCAACTGGCGCATGTGGCCAGCTTGGATGCGCGTATGGTGCGCGATTACTTGCTAGAACACCCAGATTTCTTTGCTCATCATCCAGAGCTACTGCTTACCTTGCGCTTGAGCCATCAACAAAAAGGCTCGGTGTCTTTGATTGAGCGCCAGCAAGAAACCATGCGCCAACGCATGCGCCAACTCGAAGAAGAAATCACCAACCTGATGACAGTTGCTACTCGCAACGAGCAAATTTTCCGATTTAATTCGGCGTTGTGTCTGGAGCTTCTAAAGGCCAAGTCTCGCGATGAGATCTTGACTTTGATGCGCGACAGCTTGCAGGCGGAATTTGCCATTCGCCGCGTAGAGATTGTCGAGGTAGAAAAAGATAACTTCGGTGCACAGAAGGTGTATCAGCACCGACTGATCGCCGGGCAGTACTTTGGCCGGTTGAGCGACGCTGAAAGTCAAAGCTTGTTCCGCGCGCCTGTGGGTTCGGTTGCCCTACTGAAATTGGACTTTGACGAGACTCCGGCCATTTTGGCGTTTGCTCACGACGACCCGGCACACTTTCACTCGCGCATGGATAGCCTATTGCTAGACCAACTGCGCCAACAGCTGAACTATCAGTTTCCGCTGCTTCCCTAATCATGGACTGGCTCGCCGAGTATCGACAACACCTGGCTAGTGAGCGGGTGTACTCGGCGCACACGGTTCGCCTGTATCTATTTGAACTTGAACGTATTCAGTCGCTAATCTGTGGTGATGCGGATACTCGTGTCGATTGGACTCGCCTTAATTCAGCACAGCTGCAAGGGGCTATGATCGGTCTTAAGAAGCAGGGTTTGTCTGCCAAATCCATCGGCTTGAGCTTATCGGCGCTTAAAGGGCTCTATCAGTATCTGCTGCGTTGTGACGCGATTGAAGACAGTCCTGCTGAGAATCTGATTGCGCCCAAGGTAGGTAAAGTCTTACCCAAGAATTTGGATGCCGACAGTATCGATGCGCTGTTGAGTATTGACGACAAGGACCCAATATCCCTGCGCGATTTGGCCATTATGGAATTGTTTTACTCATCGGGATTGCGTTTAGCCGAGTTGTCGGCGCTGGATGAGGCTGATCTGAACTTTGATGAGGGATTGGTCAGTGTCTTGGGTAAGGGTAACAAGCAACGAATTCTGCCCATGGGGCGCAAGGCCATTCAAGCGCTGCAAGCTTGGTTGGCGGTTCGCACCGATATGGCCACAGTGGGTGAGAACGCCCTGTTTGTTAGCCAGCGCGGCGGACGTTTGTCGCATCGCGCGATTCAGGCGCGTTTGTCTCATTGGGCGCAAAAACAAGGACTGCCTGCCGGGGTGCATCCGCACAAACTAAGGCACTCGTTTGCGACTCATATGCTTGAGAGCAGCGCCGATCTTCGTTCGGTGCAAGAGTTGTTAGGCCACGCCAACTTATCCACCACTCAGGTGTATACCCATTTGGATTTTCAGCACTTGGCCAGTGTGTATGATCAAGCGCATCCTCGAGCTGCTATAGAGACAAGCGCTTCCAACAAGAAAGCCAAATCATGATTCGACACTACCTCAGACATGGACCGATAAAGGCCATTAGTTTTGATTTAGACGACTGTCTTTACGACAACCGGCCGCCGCTGAAAGCTGCCCTTGATGAGCTTCAGGGTTTTCTCGAAGGGGTGGATGCTCGATTTGCTAGTTGGAGCTACAAAGACTGGTTTGCTTTAAAGCTGGCCTGTCAGCGCGCTGCACCTCAGCTAAACCATTCGGTCAGCCAAACTCGATTGGCCACCTTGCTGTTGGCCTTTGAGCGCTATCAGATTGCTGATGCGCAGGCTTTGGCCGAGCGTGCCATGGCATTGTTCATCAAAAAACGCTCCGAGCTCAACGTAGACGCGGCTACCAAGCAGTTGTTGAGTGACTTGAGAAAAGACTATTCGCTGGTGGCCATCACCAATGGCAATTTGGATATGGATGTTAGTGGTTTAGCAGAGTGCTTTGATTTGACGTTGCAAGCCGAAGTTGGCCAGCGGGCTAAACCGCATTCGTGTATGTTTGCCAAAGCCTGCGAAAAGCTGGCCATTTTGCCCTCGCAACTGATGCACATTGGTGATCACCCGCGAACCGATGTGGGTGGTGCCAGAGACTTTGGCGCGGTGAGTGTGTGGCTGAATCCAGGCTTTGGCCATGAGCAACCAAGAGCCCTGCATCGAAGCCTACCTCACTGGCAAATATCTGAGCTGCAGGAGTTAGCCCAGCTGGTATACTAGGCGCACTTGCAGCACCCTGCGAGTTCGTTTCTCCAACCTAAAAAGTATTATCACGGAGCCCGCCTAATGGACGTTTCCCACTTACTCGATGGCCTTAATGAACACCAACGTCAAGCGGTTAGCGCGCCGCAATCGTCGATGCTGGTGTTAGCGGGTGCGGGCTCGGGCAAAACTCGTGTGTTGGTGCATCGCATTGCATGGTTGCTTCAAGTCGAGCAACAAAGTCCATACTCCATATTGGCGGTGACCTTTACCAATAAGGCCGCTAAAGAAATGTTGGGCCGAGTTGAGCAGGTGACCGGTCGAGTTAGCAATCGCATGTGGATTGGTACTTTCCACGGCTTAGCGCATCGTTTGCTTCGCGCTCACTATCAAGAAGCCAAGTTACCCCAAAGCTTTCAGATTTTAGACTCAGAAGATCAGCACCGACTGCTTAAACGCATCATCAAAAGCTTAGGCCTTGACGACAAGCGCTGGCCGGCACGTCAGGCTCAGTCCTATATCAATGCCAAGAAAGATGAAGGCTTGCGCCCGAAGCACGTGGACGCTGGCTATCACCCCATGGAAAAGCAGTGGCTGCAGATATATCAGCTGTACCAAGAAGCCTGTGACCGCGCCGGCTTGGTGGATTTTGCTGAGCTGTTGTTGCGCGCCCACGAACTCTGGTTGAACAACCCAACCCTACTTAACCACTATCGCGACCGATTCCGTCATATTCTGGTGGACGAGTTTCAAGATACCAATGCCATTCAATACGCGTGGATCCGGATGTTGGCCGGCGACTCGGGCAAGGTGATGATCGTTGGCGATGACGATCAGTCGATTTACGGCTGGCGCGGGGCTCGAGTGGAGAACTTGTCGAAGTTTTTGACCGACTTTGATGGGGCTAAGACCATACGCTTAGAGCAAAATTATCGCTCTACTGGCAATATTCTGAATGCGGCCAACCAACTGATTGCCCACAACCCAGACCGCTTAGGTAAGAACTTGTGGACCGAAGGTAAAGATGGCGAGCCAATAGGTTTGTACTCGGCGTTCAACGAGCTCGATGAAGCCCGGTTTATCGTTGGTCGTATTAAAGACTGGGCCGATAAGGGCGGCAGCTTAAGCGAGTGCGCGATTTTGTATCGCGGCAACGCTCAAAGCCGTGTGTTGGAAGAAGCGCTGCTGCAACAGCGACTGAGTTATCGCATTTATGGTGGCGTTCGCTTCTTCGAACGCCAGGAAATTAAAGATGCTATGAGCTACTTGCGCTTAGTGGCCAACCGCGACGATGACGCGGCGTTTGAGCGAGTGGTTAACACCCCTGCTCGTGGTATTGGCGATCGCACATTAGAGATAGTGAGAGCCACCGCTCGCGAGCAAAGTAGTACGCTATGGCGAGCGGCGCAGTTCTTAATTGAGCAAAAAGGGCTGGCGGGTCGCGCCTCAAGCGCGGTAAATGGTTTTCTAAGCTTGATAGCCCAGCTGGAAGATGAGTGCAGCGATTTGGCCATGCACAAGCAAGTGGACCACTGCATCATTGCCTCAGGCCTTAAGGACATGTACCGCGCCGAAAAAGGTGAGAAAGCCGAAGCTCGAATTGAGAACTTGGAAGAGCTGGTAACTGCCGCGCGCAGTTTTGAGCCCGACGAGACTCAAGAGAACTTAACCGAGATGGATGCTTTCTTGGCTCACGCGGCGCTGGAAGCCGGTGAAGGTCAGGCGGACGCCTTTGAGGATGCCGTGCAGCTAATGACCTTGCACTCGGCTAAAGGTCTGGAATTCCCACTGGTGTTCTTGGCCGGGGTAGAAGAAGGCTTATTCCCGAATCAGCGCGCCATCGATGAAGGGGATCGTTTAGACGAGGAGCGCCGCCTTTGCTACGTGGGCATGACTCGGGCGATGCAAAAGCTGTTTATCAGTCATGCCGAGCAACGCCGTCTGTATGGCCGTGAGCATTATTCGGCGCCGTCGCGGTTCATTCGCGAAATTCCGCGCCAGTACCTAGACGAAATTCGGTTAAAAACTCAGGTGAGCACACCAAGCAGCTCAGTGGCCAATCGTTTTCATCAAAGTGAGCAGACCTTTGAGCAAACCGGATTGAGTTTGGGCCAACGTGTCAGTCACCCAAAATTCGGGGCCGGTGTGGTGGTAAATTACGAAGGGCACGGTCCACAGTCCCGAGTGCAGGTGCACTTTGATAGGGTTGGCGCTAAGTGGCTGGTGGTCGCTTATGCTCGTTTGGAACCGATTTAAAATAGATTATAAGCGCTTGAGCCAACACTGAGTTTGAGCGCAAAAGCATTACAAGACATTCAGGAAGTACTTCATGCTGGCAGTAATTAAAAGCCGTCTTTCCAGCTATAGCCGTCTCACGCGAATTGACCGTCCTATCGGTACACTGCTGTTATTGTGGCCGACGTTAACCGCGCTGTGGATCGCCGGTGAAGGCAATCCAACTCCTTATGTGGTGTTCGTATTTGTCGTGGGTGTGGCGCTTATGCGTGCCGTTGGCTGCATCATTAATGATTTTGCCGACCGCAAGCTTGATGCCCATGTTGAACGCACCAAAGGGCGTCCGCTGGCCACTGGGGAAATCAGCGAGAATGAAGCCTTGTACCTGTTTGTGGTGATGGGGCTGATTTGCTTTGGCTTAGTGCTGACGCTCAATCCCATGACGGTGTACTTTAGCTTTGGCGGCATATTGCTGACCATGCTGTACCCCTTCATGAAGCGCGTGACCAATATGCCGCAAATGGTGCTCGGGGTGGTGTGGAGCTGGTCGATTCCGATGGCTTACGCGGCACAAGTGGGCGAGGTTAACGCCACGACCTGGTGGTTGTTTTTGGCCAACTGGTGTTTAACGGTAGCGTACGACTCCATGTACGCCATGGTCGATAGAGACGACGACCTTAAAGTCGGGATTAAATCCACTGCCATTCTGTTCGGTCGATACGACCGCCACTGGATTGGGATGTTCCAACTAGCTACTGTGGTGGCGCTGGTGCAAGTGGGTCGTCTTGAAGGTTTGTCGAGCTGGTATTGGCTAGGCCTGCTGGCGGTGATTGGTACCTTTGTGTATCAACAGGCTTTGATATTCAAGCGCGATAAGGCCCGCTGCTTCCAGGCCTTCTTAAACAATAACTACTCGGGACTGTTGCTGTTTGGCAGCGTAATCGCCGCCTACGCACTTGGTTAATCTTCTTTAAAGAATGGCTGCTCGTCGCTCAGGTCAAACTCATCCGGAATGTTCGCGTTGGGATCGGTTTGGCCAGGGATCACGTGGGATTCGTTAGCCCATTCACCTAAATCAATCAATCGGCAACGGTCGCTGCAGAATGGACGGTGCGGGCTTTGTTCGCCCCATTGGACTTCGGCTTTACAGGTTGGGCAGTTTACGGTCAGGGTCATTATTTAGTTTCTGGACAACAGGCGATAGAAAAGGCGACATCATTGCTGGCGCGGGTCTGATTGTCAAATCTTAGCATCTGTATCGAGAAACGTTGTTTATTGCCGCTAACCGTGGGGTAGCACAAGCTGTCTCGCGACAATTCTACCCGCACTAACGCCAATGGCATATCTGAACTGTATTGGTAAAAACCGCTCTTGGCTTCTTGGGTAACAAACTCACCGCTTTGGCGGGTCAGCTGCAATATGGCGTCGATGGCGTTGAACAATAGAGCGAACTCGCCTTGCCATTTAGCGATTTGTTGTTTGCGCACTGACCAAGGGCCGGCCAACCAATAGTGCAGTTGAGGCAAGTCAAAGCTGCAGCAACCGCCGGGCATGTTGTAGCGTTGGCGTACCGCGCTTAAAAACTTATCGCTGCGAGTATTGAGGCCTAAGCGGCCGCTGTAGGAGAGCTCGCGGCGAATTTCTGTTAGCGAGCGAATACACTCGTTGAGTTGCTCTTGGTCGACATTTTCGACGTTGCGCCAGCGTTTGATTTGGGCGAGATGGCGGTCGAGTTCTTTGATGAGGTCATTGCGAAAGTCGCAACGGTCGGTGATATCGCAAAGCGCAAACAGGGGAGTGAACAGCTCCATGCCTGTGTCTTTATTGGCGTGGTTGCTCAGTTGCTCGGCCAAATGTTCGAGTCGCAAATAACTGCGGACTTTTTCGTTAAGCGGCTGCTCGAACATAATATTGGCCATGGCTTATTCCTGCGTTAGTTGGTACTGCTTCGCCAGCTTTAAATAGCTCTCGTGTAGCTGATCTACTTGTTGTTGTAACTCGGGCAAGCTTTGTTCGTTATTGACGACATCGTCGGCAAAAGTGAGTCGTTCATCGCGACTAGCCTGCGCTTTTAATATGTTTTCAACGTGCTCGTGAGATACCTCATCACGAGCCATGGTGCGCTCAATTTGAGTCTCGGGACTAACGTCCACCACCAAAATTCGGTTTACCATCTGGTTGAGGCTATTTTCGATAAGCAGAGGCACTACCATAATGGCGTACTCTGATTCAGCCTCTCTGGCCTGCCTTAGCATGTGCTTGCGGATCATCGGATGCAGCAAGCCGTTTAGCCAAGTGCGCTCGGCATCGTTATCAAACACTTTTTGCCTGAGCTTGGCTCTGTCGAGCGTACCGTCGTTGGCCAATACCTCGGCGCCAAAGTGTTCAATGATGGCCTCTAAACCGGGACTACCTGGTGCAACCATATCCCGAGCGATGAGATCCGCGTCTACGAGCACGATGCCTTTTTTAGCGAAGCAATTCGCTACTGTGGTCTTGCCGCTGCCAATACCGCCGGTCAGCCCGATAATATAGTCTGCCATTGCACTGTCTTTTTTGTTGTTTACAGCATGCTCAGGTACCAGTGCCAAATAGACTCGCCCCAGAGCATCGCCACCCAAGCCGCGCCCGCAATATAAGGGCCGAACGGAATAGGATTGCCTTGCTGTAGTTTTTTGAATGCCATCAATGAGATACCCACGATAGCACCAATCAAGGACGAGAGTAAAATTATCATGGGCAGCATTTGCCAACCCAGCCAGGCACCGGCCGCTGCTAGCAGTTTGAAGTCGCCGTATCCCATTCCTTCTTTGCCAGTGACTAGTTTAAACAACCAGAAAACGCTCCAGAGGGACAGGTAGCCGGCGGCAGCGCCGATGACGGCATCTTGCAAAGGGACAAAGGTACCCGAGACGTTAACTATTAGACCAAGCCACAGCAGAGGTAAGGTCATATTGTCTGGCAGCAACATCTCATCTAAGTCGATGCCGGTTAGGGCAATTAGAGTAAAGGTGAAAAGCGCGGCAAATAGGAAGGTCCAGGTGGGACCAAAGGCGTGAGCGACGGCCACAATCATCAAGCCAGTGATGGTCTCGACGATTGGGTAGCGCTTGGAAATCGGCGTTTGGCAGTTAGCGCATTTACCTTTTAGCAGTAGCCAAGAGATAACCGGGATGTTTTGCCAGGCTTTGATGGCGTGTCCGCATTTTGGGCAAGTGCTATTTGGGGTCACCAGGTTGTAGCGCTTGGGGTAGCCGTCATCATAGGCAGGCGCATCGGGCACTAGTTCGGCGCAGTCTTCCCGCCACTGACGCTTTAGTAATACTGGGGTGCGGTGAATTACCACGTTCAAAAACGAACCCACGACTAGTCCAAATACTAAAGCGGTGGAAAGCCATAGCGCATTGTTTTGCGCCATTAATTCAATTAGCTGCTGCATCTTTTATTATTTTTCTTTGTTAATTCTTGGCTTAGCCAATGACGTCGCCCATCTGGAAGATTGGTAAGTACATACCAACAATCAAACCACCGACAATAGTACCAATAACCACCATCATGATAGGTTCGATCAGCGAGGATAGACCGTCGACCGCATCGTCTACCTGCATCTCGTAGATGCTGGCTACCTTGTTAAGCATGTCATCAAGCGAACCGGCTTCTTCGCCGATTTGCACCATTTGAATCAGCATCTCTGGAAATAGGTTAACCGTGTGCATGGCGGCGTTGAGCTGCATACCGGCCATGACTTCGTTGCGCACATTCATAATGGCGTCGCGATACACGGCGTTGCCCGAGGCACCAGCGGCGGATTCCATGCCGTCGATTAGAGGGACACCGGCGGCGAAGGTGGTGGCTAAGGTTCTAGAGAATCGGGCGATGGCTGCTTTGTGGAGTATGTCGCCGAATACTGGCGCTTTCAGGAGAATCGCATCGGTTCTGTCTCGAACATTTTGTGAGCGTTCGTGGGCTTTTTTGAATGCGAATCCCGCTCCTGCAGCGCTTGCGAGCATAATGAACCAGTATGCTTGCATGAAATCGGATGCGGTGATTAAGAGTTGCGTAAATGCTGGAAGCTCCGCACCAAACCCTTCGAAAATGGATTGGAACTGAGGTACAACCTTAACTAGTAGGATCGCAGTTACAACAACTGCCACCAAGGTAACTGCGGCTGGGTAAAATAGCGCTTTTTTGATCTTGGACTTCAGTGCCTCTGCTTTTTCTCGGTACAAAGCGATACGGTCAAAAACGATATCTAGTGAACCTGACGCTTCACCTGCTTTCACCAAATCAACGTATAGTCCATCAAAGTATTTTCTGTGGGGTTTCAAACACTCGTAAAAGGGAATACCAGACTGGAGATCTGCCAAAATCGTATTCAACAGGTTGCGCATAGGTTCTTTTTCATGGCTTTTGGCGAGTAACTCAATGGCAGTAACTAAGGGGACCCCGGCGGACAGCATAGTTGCAACTTGGCGAGTCAACATGGCGATGTCCATAGGGACAATTTTTTGCCCGCCTAAGCTAAATAGCGGCTTAGACTTTTTCTGAACTGACTTGGGAGAAATCCCTTGGCCTTTGAGGATAGTGCGCACTTCGGTAGCACTGGTACCTTTGATTTCACCACTGGCTTTTTGGCCGTTGCGATTTAACCCTTTCCAAACGAAAGTTTGAACCGGTAAGGCTTTAGATTTGGTCTTTGCAGATGCCGTGGCCATAGCGGCTCCTTGCTCTTAGTTATTCTTAGTTTTTGCAAACTAGGCAATGCGTAATCCAGCATTGCTATGCGCACGTTTATGCACCAGTGTAACCAAGTTAGACAGGACCGACTAGTGTAAAGATTTTGACAAGTGTCAGGGCTGAGATCTTTGTCTTAGGCGCTGGTCACACGGTTGACTTCGGCAATACTGGTAACCCCCTGCACCACTTTGCGTAGCCCAGACTGCCGCAGTGTATTGACGCCGTCTTGTTGCATTTGTCGTCCGATATCCAGAGCGTTTCCGCCTTCCATAATAATGTTGGCGATAGCTTCGGTCATAGGCATCACTTCATAGATACCCACTCGACCTTTATAGCCGCCGGCACAGTTGTCACAACCCACAGGCTTATACACGGTGAACCCTTTGGCGATATCTTCCGCGCTAAAGCCTAGCTCTCTGAGTTGCTCGTCTGGAATTTGCTCTTCCTGCTTACACTCTTTACACAGCCTTCGGCCCAATCGCTGAGCGATAATCAGGTTAACCGAACCTGCGATGTTATAGGCGGGTACTCCCATGTTCATCAAACGAGTCAGGGTTTCAGCAGCCGAGTTGGTGTGAAGGGTACTCAACACTAAGTGACCGGTTTGGGCGGCTTTGATAGCAATTTCTGCTGTTTCTAAGTCTCGAATCTCACCGACCATCACGATATCTGGATCTTGGCGAAGAAAAGACCGCAAAGCCGAAGCAAAAGTTAATCCGGCCTTATTGTTGATATGAACCTGATTGATACCTGAAAGGTTGATTTCCACCGGATCTTCCGCGGTGGAAATGTTGCGCTCTTCGGTATTGAGAATGTTAAGGCCAGTATATAGCGAAACCGTCTTACCCGAGCCGGTAGGGCCGGTTACCAAAATCATCCCTTGAGGTTTTGCTAAATTTTCTTCGTAAAGTGCCTTTTGCTCGGGCTCGTAACCCAGAATATCGATCCCTAGCATGGCGCTGGAGGAATCGAGAATACGCATTACGATTTTCTCACCGAATAGGGTTGGCAGCGTGGATACACGAAAATCGATGCTTTTGGTTTTGGAAAGCTTGAGTTTAATGCGCCCATCTTGAGGCAAACGACGTTCGGCAATATCCAGTTTGGACATCACTTTCAAGCGAGCTGAGATCCTTGAGGATAAGTTTACCGGTGGGGTTGATACAGTGTGGAGAATACCGTCAATTCGGAAACGGATGCGATACTCTTTCTCGTAAGGCTCGAAGTGTAAATCGGAGGCACCTTTGCGAATTGCATCAGTGAGAATTTTATTGATATAGATGACGATTGGGGCATCATCTTTGCCGTCCGCGTTATCGTCTTCTTTTTTCTCTTCGGCGACGTCAATATCTGCGAGCGTTGATTCGTCAATTCCGGAAAGATCGAGCTCTTCTAAATCGGCTTCCAATACTCTCTCTATAGCCGATTTGAGTTGATAGTGAGACGCTAAAATAGGCTCTACAGTTAATCCTGATGAAAATTGGAACTCTTCCAAAGCGCCTATATTATTTGGATCGGTCGTTGCAATGTATACCCGGCCTTGTTTGACTGATAAAGGTAAACATCTGTGCTTTTCTATTAGTTTTTTATTGAGTATTTGCTCAGGGATCGATTCGACATTAAAGCTTTTAAGATCTAACCAAGGAGTTCCAAATTCCTCGTGGAGCAGCAAAGCCGCTTGTTCTCCTTCAACTAGCTTACTCTCAACCAACGTACTTACAATGTTGGAACGCTCCCTTCCTGCGTTCTGCAGTGAATTTTTGAGCTCTCGTTCTGAAAACAAGCCTTTGTTTAAAAAGATAGACGCGATTCCGTAGTCAGCCTTCGTAATTGACATAGTTTGAAACATTCAATAGGGACGTAATTTTGATAGTATCCGTGTTTATAAAAACAAAAAAGCCGAAGTTTTGAAAACTTCGGCTTTTTTATTCGTGAACGCGTAACTTAGGTGCCTGCTGCGGCCGTACAACCTTTCGGAGCGTGGTTTGCATTACCTGCTGTAGGATAGGTGTAGGTACAAGCCCAAGTTGCTGGATCAGATGCGGTAGCGCCTGCGGTACGACTAAGTGCGATAACTGCGCCGCTTATTGCTGGCGAGCCATTAGCTCCCATCGTAACTTGGATTCCGCTGGCAGTGTATTCCAAGCTACCATTCACAATTAGACCTGCACTGGCGCCAATCCAAGCTAGTTCTCCATCCACACCCGGAAGTGAACCTTTTTCCAGTACATAAGCCTCCATTGGTGATTTAAGGCTTGCCAAAGTAGAATACGCCGTTCCAGCCTCTGCTTTTGCGATGTAATTCTGATACTGAGGAATAGCAACTGCTGCCAGAATACCGATGATGGCAACAACGATTAGTAGTTCAATTAAGGTAAAACCTTTGCTTTGTTTCATTTTGTTCTCTCCATGAAAGCTGCACGTCAAATTGATAAAAGGTCTGATTGCGCCAGCTCAATACTGGTCTGTCTGCCAAGTTAGTACAAAGTTGTTTAAATGAAAACAGCAGATTTCACTATTTTGAACAAGAAATGATTTAGATCAGCTAAAGGTATTAGTTAAGTGCCTGATTTAACTGAATTTTAACAGTCTAAAAAATTTTCATTTTTGTGAGCAAAAACCCTTATAAATTAGCCACTTACGATCGTCAATATATTGTCGCTGTCAGATCTTTTGACGCAATATTGGCTTTATTGACGTTATTTAAAGGTTAATAGTTGCTCGCTTAGTGCAAAGGTTTACAGGCAGATAAAAAAGAAAATGTGAGGCATAGCAAAATATGTAATCCACTGCCAAAAGTGTTAGTTGGCAGTGAATTGCACTGGATTGATTAATTATTCTGGTTTCATTCGCAGCGATAGGTCCAAAGCGCGAACATGTTTGGTTAGTGCACCGACGGAAATATAGTCAATTCCTGTCTTAGCAAAGCCTGCGATGGTATCTAGTGTCACGTTACCAGACACTTCCAGCTTGGTTTTACCAGACGTCAGTTGCTGATTAAGCGATACCGCTTCGAGCATCATGTTGATGTCAAAGTTATCCAGCATCACATAGTCGCTGCCAGCGGCGAGTGCTTGTTGCAGCTCTTCTAGTGACTCCACTTCCACTTCGACCAGCTTGGCTGGATTCAACGCGCGGGCTTTGGCGATGGCTGGTTGAATGCCACCACAAGCCATAATGTGGTTCTCTTTGATCAAATAAGCATCAAACAAGCCAATTCTGTGGTTCTTACCGCCGCCGCAAACCACCGCGTATTTTTGCGCAGTGCGGAGTCCCGGGATAGTTTTACGAGTATCCAGTAGTTGAGTGTTGCTTTGACTGAGGGCATCGACGTAGCGTTTTACCAAGCTTGCAGTGCCAGACAGGGTCTGGATGAAGTTCATCGCGGAGCGCTCGCCAGTCAAAATGGTCGCTGCCGGGCCGGATAATTCGCAAAGGACTTGATTCGGTACCACCAAGTCGCCATCGTCCACATGCCATTTCAGTACCACGGTTCCACCTAGTTGGGCGAACACTTGCTCAGCCCAAGCTTTGCCGCAAAATACGCCATCTTCGCGAGTGATTAAGGTGGCTTCGCCGTGTTTGTTGGGGTCAATTAGCGCGGCGGTGATATCGCCAGTAGCGGCATCTTGGTGGCCTAGATCTTCGTCAAGCGCGGCTTTGACGCTGGTGCGAATGTCGTTTTGTAGCATTTGAGCTGTCCTTACTGCATTGCTCGGCACTGTCTGTAAAACTCATCGGGTGCCAGCTCTTTGTTATTGCTCATTAGTTTAACCCATTCGCCCAGTCAGTAGAAAACATCAGCTGACAATAGTTAGCTAAAAACATCGGCCGAAATAATTGTCGAATTTTTGAAGTGATTTTTCGTTTTGGAGGATAGGCTAACCGCTATTTTGCGGTAGACTGAAAGCGCCTAAATCTCAGGAGCTTCAATTGTATGAGTCGTGATGCCCAAAAAGGAAAGGGCGTACTGCCTTGGCAGACGGTGGCGCAGCGTCCGTCCCCGCATTTTGATTTACGACCAGATATTACCGATATCAGCCTTTTAGTGCTGCACAACATTAGCTTACCAGCAGGCCAGTTCGGTCAGCCCTACATAGACAAGCTGTTTATGGGCTGTATTCAAGAAGACTGTCCTGCAGAGTTAGAAGAGCTTATCGGCCTTCGAGTATCGGCTCATCTTTTTATCAATCGAGAAGGGCTCATCACTCAATACGTAGATATGCATTCAAGAGCCTGGCACGCAGGCGTTTCGAGTTTCCAAGGGCGTGAGCGCTGCAATGACTTTTCGATTGGGATTGAGCTTGAGGGCACCGATGATTCGGGTTACAGCGATGAGCAATATCAAGCTTTGCACAAAGTATCGCTGTATATACTTGAAACCTATCCTAAAATCACTTTAGATCGGATCGTCGGGCACGAGCACATCGCGCCAGGGCGCAAGACAGACCCAGGTCCGGGATTCGACTGGACAGGGTATCGGCAAAGGTTAGTCGCTGCAGGAATAAAATAAGCCAATCGTAGGAGCAAGAGGTTATGGCGCTTTTCAGTTTGTTACTGGCTTTGTTGTTGGACCGCATTAAGGTGGTGAAACCCCAGTGGAGCGATCGCCCCATACACGCTTGGGTCGCAAAACAGTGGCTTGCTGATCACCCAAGTTCTCAGTTTCGCCTGGCCGCGGCGGTGCTGGCTCCATCCGTTGTAGTGTATTTACTACTGAGCCTAGTCGGAAGCGCCTTATGGGGTGTTATCGGCTTGCTAATTTGGTGTGCAGCCGCAGTCGCGCTGCTAAACCATCTGCCAATTCGCAACCATTTCTCCGGGTACTTAAAAGCGGCGCGTCGCGGCGACTCACAGGCTTGCTACCATTACGCCCAGCAGCTAGACCCGCACACGGACATCAATAGCATCGACTCAGCAGAACTAGGCCGCTATATCGGTCAAACCGTGGCTTGGCTGAACTACCGCTACTTTGCAGCCGTGGTTATCTATTTCGCGCTATTTGGCCCAGTGGGTGGCCTACTGTATTCGTCGTTGCGCTACCACGCCGACCGCTTACAGCTCTCCCACCAGTGCCCAAGCTGGTTGAGTGACTTTTTGGCCATCGCCGATTGGGCGCCAAGTCGTTTATTGGCGCTTGGCTATATGCTCTCCGGCCATTTCACCTCAGCTATGCCGGTATGGCAGCGTTACGCTGTGGACTGGCAAACACCAGCTCGAACCGTGATTGGTGAGGTGGCTTTGGCGGCCGAGCATTTGCCGAATACGCCAAATGACTCTGAAGAAAAACCACCGATTTGTGTCGAGTCGACATTGGCGCTTTTGAAGTTAGCGCGGCGTAACTTTATCCTACTTTTGGTATTCATCAGTTTACTCACCATTTTTGGGGTGATTGCCTAAGCGCAACACTCCAATAACACTGGCTTTTTGGGCGATTTGCGATATAGTTAGCGCACTCGCTCAAATAGCCCCCAAACAATCACACTTCCGACCAGATTTTTGATTTGGATCACGCTATGGACAGGCGAAATGTGATCTGATAAAGTGCGCCATGTTAAACAATTGGTAAGACCAATTGACCCCAAAAAAGACAAAAGAAGATATAACAAGTTTAACAATAGTGTCTGATGGCAGGTGCAATCGTGAGTTATCGCAAAATCGCCCAACCCAAATTATCCGACGTAATAGTCAAGCAACTAGAGCAAATGATCCTTGAGGGGTCTCTGCAGCCTGGTGAAAAGCTGCCGCCGGAGCGAGAGTTAGCGGTCCAGTTTGACGTCTCACGCCCATCTTTGCGCGAAGCCATTCAGAAACTTGAGGCCAAGGGCCTGCTGACTCGCCGCCAAGGCGGTGGCACCTACGTACAGCAGCAACTCTGGCAGAGCTTCGCCGATCCCGTTTTAGAATTGATGGCTAAAGATCCAGAAAGTCAGTTTGACTTACTGGAGTTTCGTCATGCCACTGAAGGTATGATGGCCTATTTCGCCGCACTGCGCGGAACTGATACGGATTTCGAGCGCATTCAAAAAGCGCTAAACGCGATTGACGAAGCCAAAGACTTGGACGCCGAAGCTGACGCTATCGTGCATTTTTATCGCACCATTGCCGAAGCGTCGCACAACGCAGCCATGCTACATTTGGTTCTGAGTTTAGCCCCGGTACTACAATCCAACGTGGTGCAAAACTTAGTCCTGCTAAAGCGTCGTCCTTCGACCGCAGCGCAAGCGGGCGACCATCGTCGCGCATTGCTAACTGCTATTGTCAGTCGCGACCCAGAGCGCGCCCGCCAAGCCTCAAACGAACACCTTGCTTACATTGAAGAAGTGCTGCTGACCCTTCGCCAAGAAGACACGCGTCAGCAGCGTAGCCTACGTCGATTGCGTGGAGATCGCTAAATGACTCAACTACCCCATGACATTGATCCACTCGAAACTAACGAGTGGCTTGACGCCCTGCAAGCGGTATTAGAAAACGAAGGGCCAGAAAGAGCCCACTACCTGCTTGAAAAGCTGATTGACCAAGCCCGTCGCAACGGTACGCACCTGCCGTTTAAAGCGACGACTGCTTATCTGAACACCATTCCTGTTGGTCAAGAGCCGACCATGCCTGGCGACCAAGATATGGAGCGTCGCATTCGCGCCATCATTCGTTGGAATGCGCTAGCCATGGTATTGCGCGCGTCTAAGAAAGATTTGGAGTTGGGTGGTCACATCTCAAGCTTCGCCTCTTCTGCCACCATTTACGATGTGTGCTTTAACTACTTCTTCCGCGCGCCGAACGAAAAAGACGGCGGTGACTTGGTTTACTTCCAAGGTCACATTGCCCCGGGTATCTACAGCCGCTCATACCTCGAAGGTCGTTTGACCGAAGAGCAAATGGACAACTTCCGCCAGGAAGTGGATGGCAAAGGCCTGTCTTCCTACCCACACCCTAAATTGATGCCTGACTACTGGCAATTCCCAACGGTTTCTATGGGTCTAGGTCCAATTCAAGCCATCTATCAGGCGCGCTTCCTTAAGTACCTGACCGACCGCGGCATCAAAGACTGCTCTGAGCAAACCGTGTACTGCTTCTTGGGCGACGGTGAAGTGGACGAGCCAGAATCACTGGGTGCGATTGGTCTGGCGGCTCGCGAAGAGCTAGACAACCTAGTATTCATCGTTAACTGTAACCTGCAGCGTCTGGATGGCCCGGTTCGCGGTAATGGCAAGATTATTCAAGAGCTAGAAGGTGAGTTCCGCGGCGCGGGCTGGGAAGTGACCAAGGTCATTTGGGGTCGCTACTGGGATCCGCTAATCGCTCAAGATACCTCAGGTAAGCTTTTGCAGTTGATGGAAGAAACCGTTGATGGCGAGTACCAGAACTGCAAAGCCAAAGGTGGCGAGTACACTCGTAAACACTTCTTCAACAAGTACCCTGAAACCGCCGAAATGGTGGCCAACATGTCAGACGATGACATTTGGCGTCTAAACCGTGGTGGTCACGATCCTGTGAAGATGTACGCGGCACTGCAACACGCCAAGAACACCAAGAACCGCCCAACCGTGATTCTGGCTAAAACCGTAAAAGGTTACGGCATGGGTGAAGCCGGTGAAGGTAAGAACATCGCGCACCAAGTTAAGAAAATGGGTGCCGAAGCGGTTCGCCACTATCGCGATCGCTTCAACATTCCAATTAGCGATGAGCAGCTAGAAGACATTCCATACTACCACCCGGGTCCTGACTCGGACGAAGTGAAGTACATGAAGGCCCGTCGTGAAGCGCTGCATGGCATGATGCCGCGTCGTTTGCCTCAGTTTAGCGGCGAGTTGGATGTTCCGCGTCTGAAAGCCTTTGACGCTGTGCTAAAAGGCTCAAACGGTCGTGAAATTTCAACCACCATGGCGTTTGTGCGCGTGCTGACCGCTCTCTTAAAAGACAAAGCCATTGGCAAGCGCATTGTGCCAATTATTCCAGACGAAGCTCGTACCTTCGGTATGGAAGGCCTATTCCGCCAAGTAGGTATTTACGCTCACGAAGGCCAAAAATACACCCCGCAAGACGCTGACCAAGTGGCTTACTACCGCGAAGACAAGAAAGGTCAGGTACTGCAAGAAGGCATTAACGAACTGGGTGCCATGAGCTCTTGGGTAGCGGCAGCGACTAGCTACTCCAACAACGACGAGCCGATGATTCCGTTCTACATCTACTACTCTATGTTTGGTTTCCAACGTATTGGTGACTTGGCATGGGCGGCCGGTGATATGCGTGCTCGCGGTTTCTTAGTCGGCGGTACTTCAGGCCGTACTACGCTAAACGGCGAAGGTTTGCAGCACCAAGATGGTCACAGCCACATTCAAGCCGGCACCATTCCAAATTGCATTAGTTACGACCCGACTTACGGCTACGAAGTAGCGGTTATCGTTCAAGACGGTCTAGAGCGCATGTACGGCGAGAGCCAAGAAGACGTGTTCTACTACCTGACCACTTTGAACGAGAACTACGAGCAGCCAGCCATGCCAGAGGGCGTGGAAGAGGGCATCATCAAGGGTATCTACAAGCTAGATTCTGTTGCGGGCTCAGGCAAAGGCAAGGTCCAGCTACTAGGTTCTGGTTCCATCTTGCTGCAGGTTCGCAAAGCCGCAGAAGCACTGGCCAAAGACTTTGGCATTAGCTCTGATGTGTTCAGCGTGACCAGCTTTAACGAACTGGCCCGCGAAGGTCAGGAATACGAGCGTCAGTGCTTGCTAAACAGTGGTTCTGATGTGGCGAAACCTTACATCACCAAAGTATTGGGCGACGATGCGCCGGTGATTGCTGCGACCGACTATATGAAGAGTTACGCCGACCAGGTTCGCGCATGGGTACCAGCGGATTACCGCGTACTGGGCACCGACGGTTTCGGTCGCTCCGACAGCCGTGCTAACCTGCGTCACCACTTCGAAGTGGACGCTCGCTTTATCGTAATCAGCGCATTGAAGTCTCTGGTAGACAAGGGTGAGCTGGAAGCTGAGGTACTGACTAAGGCTATCAGCAACTACGGTATCGACACCAACAAAATCAACCCACTACTGGCTTAAGGGGAGAGGACATGAGCGATATAAAGCAAATCCTAGTACCTGATATCGGTGGTGATCAGGTTGAAGTGATTGAACTGTGTGTAGCAGTGGGCGACACCGTTGAAGCCGAAGCCTCAATCATCACAGTTGAATCTGATAAAGCGACCATGGACATTCCGGCGCCTGAAGCCGGGGTGATCAAAGAGCTAAAAGTTGCTGTGGGCGACAAGGTGGAAGAAGGCACTCTGATCGCTATGATCCAAGCTGTTGCGGGTGCTGAATCACCGGAAGAAGCGCCAGCACCAGCGGTTGGAGAGGCCGCACCAGCGCCAGAGGCAGAGTCAACGCCTGTAGAGAGTGCGCCAGTAGAGTCTGCAACTGCTACAACGGAATCCAGTGTCGTGGATATCGTGGTTCCAGACATTGGCGAAGATGGCGAAGTAGACATCATCGAAGTGCTAGTTGCCGCTGGCGACAATGTTGAGGCGGATCAGGGCTTGATTACTCTGGAAACGGATAAAGCCACTATGGAAGTGCCGGCCTCTCAAGGTGGAAAAGTGGTAAATCTGACTGTCTCTGTTGGCGATAAGGTTGGTAGTGGTGCAGTAATAGGCACTATGTCGGTACAAGGCGCAGCGCCTGCTGCACCTGCTGCGGTAGCGACTGATGCACCAGCTCCGGCACCAGCAGAAGCTCCAAGGGCTGCCCCAGCACCAAGCGCACCACCAGTACCACACCACCCAAGTGCCGGCGCCACCAAGAAAACCGGTATGCCGCACGCCAGCCCAGCGGTTCGCCGCCTAGCCCGCGAGTTTGGTGTGGATCTGAATAAGGTCACCGGCACTGGTCGCAAGAATCGCATTCTAAAAGAAGACGTGCAGTCTTGGGTTAAGTACGAGTTGTCTCGTCCTAAGTCGAGCGCGGTTGAAGGCGGTTCAGGTCTGAACGTTATCGAAGCGCCAAAAGTGGACTTCGCTAAGTTCGGTGAAGTGGAAGAAGTCGCGCTGACCCGCATTCAGAAAATTTCTGGTCCTAGCTTGCACCGCAACTGGGTGACCATTCCGCACGTGACTCAGTTCGACGAAGCGGATATCACAGAGCTAGAAGCTTTCCGCAAAGAACAGAACCAGATGCTGAACAAGCAAAAGGCCGACTTCAAGATCACCCCACTGGTGTTCATGATGAAGGCAGTAGCTAAAGCACTGGCTCAATACCCAGTATTCAACTCGAGCTTAAGCCCAGATGGCGAGAGCTTGATCATGAAAAAATACTTCCATATCGGTATCGCGGTAGATACGCCAAACGGCCTTGTGGTACCTGTGGTTCGCGATGTGGACAAGAAGGGCATTTACGATCTGTCTAAAGAGCTGTTGGAGATTTCCGCCAAAGCTCGTGAAGGCAAGCTAAAAGCCCAAGACATGCAGGGTAGCTGCTTCACCATCTCAAGCCTAGGTGGTATTGGTGGGACGGCGTTTACTCCAATTGTTAACTATCCGGATGTGGCCATTTTGGGCGTGTCCAAGTCGGAAATGAAGCCTAAGTGGGACGGCGCGGCCTTCCAGCCAAGGCTGATGCTGCCGCTATCTCTGTCCTACGATCACCGCGTGATCGACGGTGCAGTCGCCGCTCGCTTTAGTGTGGCTCTGGCTAGCATTTTGACCGATATTCGCAAGCTGATTTTGTAAGGCAGTTAGCCTCGAGTTAACTCGGGGCTTTAGTTTCGATGGTTGCCTCAGTACAATCGCGCAAGCAAAAGGCGAAAATCTGAATAATCGTCGCAACGGAATGAAAATAATTAGAGGAACAAATGAGTCAGTCTATTAAAACTCAAGTAGTCGTGTTGGGCGCTGGCCCAGCCGGATATTCTGCGGCATTCCGTGCGGCAGATTTAGGTCTGGATACTGTTATCGTTGAGCGTTACTCCACCTTGGGTGGCGTGTGCTTGAACGTGGGTTGTATCCCGTCAAAAGCCCTGCTTCACGTTGCTAAAGTGATGGACGAAGCCAAAGCGGTTTCAGCCCACGGCATTAGCTTTGGCGAGCCGCAAGTCGACCTAGATAAATTGCGCGAGCACAAAGAGTCGGTAATTGGTCAGTTGACCAATGGCCTGGCTGGCATGGCTAAGATGCGCAAAGTGAAAGTAGTTAACGGCTACGGCAAATTCACCGGTGCCAACAGCATCGACGTGGAAAGCCCAGAAGGCGTAACTACTATCGAATTCGATAACGCCATCATCGCAGCCGGCTCTCGCCCAATCGAATTACCATTTATCCCGCACGAAGATCCACGCATTTGGGACTCAACGGATGCGCTGGAATTAAAAGAAATTCCTGAGCGCATGCTAGTGATGGGCGGCGGTATTATCGGTCTTGAAATGGGTACCGTATACCACGCGTTAGGCTCTCAAATCGACGTAGTTGAGATGCTAGACCAAGTGATCCCTGCGGCTGACAAAGACGTGGTTCGCGGTTTCACCAAGCGCATTAAGAACAAGTTTAACCTGATGCTATCTACCAAGGTCACCACGGTTGAAGCCAAAGAAGATGGCATCTATGTGACCATGGAAGGCAAAAAGGCCCCAGCTGAGCCACAGCGCTACGACGCGGTTTTGGTATCTATTGGCCGTACGCCTAATGGTAAAAACATCGACGCTGAAAAAGCCGGTGTTAACATCGACGAGCGCGGCTTTATCGGTGTTGATAAGCAAATGCGCACTAACGTTAGCCACATCTTCGCGATTGGCGACATCGTTGGTCAGCCTATGTTGGCTCACAAAGGCGTGCACGAAGGCCACGTAGCCGCTGAAGTTATCTCTGGTAAGAAGCACTACTTCGACCCGAAAGTGATTCCATCAATTGCATACACTGACCCAGAAGTCGCTTGGGTTGGTCTAACCGAGAAAGAAGCCAAAGAGCAAGGCATCAACTACGAAACTGCTGTGTTCCCATGGGCGGCCAGCGGTCGTGCAATTGCTCAGGATGCCTCTGACGGCATGACCAAGCTAATCTTTGACAAAGACTCTCACCGCGTTATCGGTGGTGCGGTAGTTGGTTCTAACGGTGGTGAGCTGTTGGGTGAAATTGGCCTAGCCATCGAAATGGGCTGTGATGCTGAAGATCTAGCTCTAACAGTGCACGCCCACCCAACCTTGCACGAGTCGGTAGGACTGGCAGCAGAAGTGTTCGAAGGCTCGATCACCGACTTGCCAAACGCCAAAGCGGTTAAGAAGAAAAAGTAAGCAAATTAGCTAAATTAGGAGCCGCCTAAGGGCGGCTTTTTTATGCCCATTTTTTGTCCAAGAAGACAAAATTCCCTCACAAAAGTGTGGAATTGGTGTGGGATTGTAAATGAAATGTAGTATAAAGTTGGGTAAGGGAGTTCACCGCAAATAATAACTCAAATACAGAGGTGATTTTTTGTCTCGCTTTTTCGCGCTGGTATTAGCAGGATTGCTTTTATTTGTTGCACAACCAAGTGTTAGTGCGTCCGAATTTGTTCAGCGATTAATCGTTGACGAGCACGGGCTAAAAAAAGCGCAAGTGCATCATATCTCCCAAGATAGCAGCGGCTATATTTGGGCTGCCACCGAGGATGGGGTCTATCGAATAAGTTCCAGCTTCGTCGAGCGCATGGATATTCAATTCGGCGAGCGCTTAGTCAATCAAATGCTGTTTACCAGCGTTACCGAAATCAAGCCCCGCCAATACTTCATTACCACCAACAAAGCCCTTTACCACTTCGATTTAGACAGCAATACCTTCGTTGACTTTGACCAGCTGAATCCCGAGTTCCAGTTTAACGAGGTATTGAGCCCGATAAAAACCGACAAGGGCGCGTATCGTTTTGGCACGCTTGAGCAGGGCATTGTCGAAATTGATGTCGACACTTGGCAAATCAACACTGTGCTGGCGCCAAGAGAAGAAGGCAAAACGCATTGGACTTTACACCAAGCGACTAATGATAAAGTCTGGGTGGCTAACCGTTCAGAGCTCGCCTTGTATGACTTGGCGGGCAAGCAGTTATTTCATCACTTATGGCCTCAAAAGTATGAGCTGATCAACGAGCTGCTGGTGGACAGTAAAGGTCGCCAGTGGCTGACCAGTGGCCAAGGATTATTCCAACTGGATGCCGAATCGCAATCGATCAACAAAATTACCCAGGTAGACGCGCACGTTCGCGCCATCAAAGAAGACTCGTCAGGACGATTGTGGTTAAGTGCTCGTGTTGGTGTCATTAGTTGGCATCCTGATCTGAAGAATTCGAAACACTATGGCGACGTAATTCGAGCGGATGCCGGACTTGGTATCGTTCGTTCAATTTTGATCGACCATGATGGACTGCTGTGGCTTGCAGGCGATGCTGAAGGCATTGCTGTCATGATCCAACCCAAAGATTTCGTATTAGATACTTTCACCAAAGGTGGGCGCTACCAGCTAGAAAATCAGGTGATATGGTCCATTTTGGAGTCCGAGGGCGATCTTTGGTTTGGCACTGAAAACGGCTTAATCCAACTAGAGAGTTTCTTGGCTGAGGGCGAGGTTAAACGCTACCACGTGCTACCGCCTGGGTTTGGCTTGTCCGATAGGATTTACGACATTAAACGAGTTGCGCCAAAACAGCTGGCATTGGCGACCACTCGAGGTTTGATGATCTTCGATACCGAGCAAAGAGTGTTTGTCGACCCTTGGACCTTGTTCAAAGGGGATGTGGAAGGGCTTGAGAAAGCCACCATTTTTTACGTGGCTCAAGACCGCAAGCAGTCCAATATTTGGTGGGTAAGCGCGTCTTCTGGCTTGTTTAAGATAGACATGGCCTCGGGCACATCGATGCGAGAGTCGCTCACCCGTGCCAGCGGCGAAAGTCGTTACCCCTATTCGACCTTTCAGGACTCGCTCGACCGACTTTGGGTTGGTGGCAGAGACTTGTTTGGCTACATAGACGCTGACAACCAATTTAACTCCATGCGCCATTTGCTGCCGAAGGACAAGCTGTCCACCGCTATTGGGCACATGGCGCAACACCAGGGCCGTATGCTATTTGGCGGCGATGAGATTGGTTTGGTGTCAATCGATCTCGAGCTTAGCGAACCCCAACTCTCTCGCTTAACTCAAGAAAACGATTGCCGCACCGTTTTCTTTATTCAGCCCACTCAAGCTGGCTTGTTGGTCGGTTGCAGTGATCGCCTCTTAAAATTCGACCCGGATATGCAAAGCTATGAGGCGCTAACCGATCACGACGGCCTGATGGTTAAAGAGCTCAATGAAGGCGCCTATCTGTACCGTCCCGATCTGGGTTTGATGTTCGGCAGCCCAGAGGGAGCGATTCTGGTCGACCCCGACAAGCTCGAGCCGGCATTCGATGACAGTCAGACCATGTTGGACTCGGTGTTAAGTTACTCAAATACCGGACAGAGCATTTTGTATTCTCCGAGCGGTCCGTTGAGTTTTGGGCCAGACACTCTGATGTTGAAATTCAACTTCTCGGTGGCTAATCCGATTTTCGGCATTCGCTTTCCATACCAGTATCAGATTCGAAATCTTAGGACTGGCGTGACGAGTAAACCCTTTGTGATGGAGGGTGTGCCAAGTGTCAACGTTGCTGGACTCGATGAGGGTGAGTATCGGCTGGAATTCTTGCCGTTGCACGGTCACGCATCCGAAAAGATCCCGTTTACCATAGACTTCACTATCGACCAGCATTGGTGGCGCAGTGCCTGGTTTATCGCATTGGTTATCCTGACTGTGTTCGTGGGCGTGGTGGCGCTGATTGTGGTGCGTCAGCAACAGCTCGATACCGTGCGTCAAATGAACCGCGCCATCATCCAAAACAAAGACCGCTTACTGCTGGCGCTGAAAGGTTCAGGTGCGCAAATGTGGGAGTGGGACGGTGTTTCTAAGCGCATCTATCTGCGCAACGGCATGGTGGGCAAGCAACAAGACGATGGCGGAAGTCTGTTCAGCGCCGAAGACTTGTTGATTCACCCAGACGATATTCAATCGGCGCGACATCATTGGTACGGCCACCTCAAAGGCTTTATCTCCAGTATCGATATGGACATTCGAGTTCAAGCTAACCACATCAGTGCATGGCGTTGGATTCGAGTGCGCGGCAAGGTGGTAGAGCGTAACTTGGTCACCAACCAGGTCATCAAAATGGCCGGTATCTACACGGACATTACCAAACAGCGTGAGCTGCAAAGTGATTACTCGCTATTCGCCCAAGCCTTTGCCAATACCTCTGAGGGCATGCTCATTCTCAATGAGCAAGGCGAAGTTCAGGTGGTCAATAACGCGGTAAGCATGGTGCTTGGCTACAGCCGCGACGATATGGTCAATCGCAATCTGGCTCAACTGATTGACGAGCGGGCTTCTACCGGTGTGCCTATGCACAAGATTCTCAAAGACCAAGTTAATTGGACCGGCGAGCGCTATCTGCAAAGAGCCAAAGGCCAATCGGCGCCAGTACTTATCAATATGACGTATATGAAGGACACCCATACTCAGCAGAATCACTGGGTGGTGGTGTTCTCCGATATTACCGAGCGCAAACGCCACGAGAGCGAGCTGTGGCGCTTGGCCAACTACGACGCCTTGACGCATCTGCCAAACCGAACGCTATTCTCTCAGCGTTTGTCGAAAGCCATTCGCGAAGCCAGTGCCAGCGGCGAGAAAATGGCTATGTTGTTCCTCGACTTGGACCGCTTTAAGCAAGTCAACGACACCTATGGGCACAACGTGGGTGATGCGCTGTTAGTGGAGGCGGCACGTCGTCTGCACCAGTGCACCAGTGACGACACTCTGATTTGTCGTTTCGGTGGCGACGAGTTTGTTATTCTGCTGCGCAAAGTTGAGTCTATGCGACAACTGAATCAATTGTGCAGCCAAATAGTCTCCGCCTTTAACGAGCCGTTTGAGATTGGCGGCCGCGAGTTTTACAACTCCACCAGTATTGGTATCAGCCAATACCCACAAGATGCCGAGGATGCTGACAGTTTTGTGAAGAACGCCGACTTGGCCATGTATCAAGCCAAGGAATTGGGCCGGGCTAACTTCCAGTACTACTCTGCAGAACGCAACGAGTTAGCTTTGCAGCAGCTCAAGCTGGAAAACGACTTGCGCAAGGCCATCGAATTCAACGAGTTTGAGCTAGTGTACCAGCCTCAGTTTGAGGTTAGCCACGGCCAGCGCCTAGTTGGCGTTGAGGCCTTGTTGCGTTGGAATCAAAGAGAGCAGGGATACATTGGCCCGAACGTGTTCATACCAATTGCCGAGCAGTGTGGCCTCATCGTTAAAATCGACCGCTGGGTGTTGATGACCGCCTGTAATCAAGCGGCGCGCTGGCAAGCCAAGGGCTACAGCTCGGTGCGTATGTCGGTCAATGTGTCTGGTATTCACTTTATGCAGCCCGACTATGTGGAGTGGGTTCGCCACACTCTGGAGGTCTCTGGTCTAGCTGCTGATCAGCTCAATCTTGAGATCACCGAAGGCGTTTTGATGGAAGACTTGGTGGTGGCGCAACGCCAGATTGCCAAGCTAAAGGCCATGGGAGTTCGGGTTTCGATTGATGACTTTGGCACTGGTTATTCGTCGCTGGCCTACTTGCGCGAGCTGCAAGTGACCGCGCTTAAAATCGATAAGAGCTTTATTCAGCGCATCGCTGAGCGCGCCGAAGACCAAGCGATTGCCTCGAGTATTATCGATTTGGCTCGCAACTTGAACCTTGAGGTCATCGCCGAGGGGATTGAGACCAAGGCTCAGCTCGATGAAGTCACAAAGCGTGGTTGTTATCAGATTCAAGGCTATTATTTCTCTAAGCCTGTGGCGGTTGTTGAGGTTGAAAAGCGTCTCAAGCAATACGCTCAAGCCCATTCGCTTGACCATAAAACTACCGAAGACGCCTAATATCGCCACGACTCACAGGGCAAAATCTGCTGGATAGTCGTGGCGTGGTTAGCTAGGCTTGTCTAATACTCTGATTTATCTGGGATTTGGTGTGAAATTTGGTTCCGTGACATGGTATCTCATAACCTTTGCGCTGTTGTTGATGTCACTTTCTTCGATAGCTCTAGCCGAAAACTCGCAACCCGCCGCGCAGGAAGCACCCCGTGAGCGTCTAAAAGTTGGCTTAGCCCTCAGTGGCGGTGGCGCCAAAGGTGCGGCTCACGTGGGCGTGCTTAAAGTACTCGAAGAACACCGAATTCCCGTGGATTACATTGCGGGCACCTCGATTGGTTCCTATGTCGGTGGTCTTTATGCCATCGGATACTCAGCGGCAGAAATCGAAGCGCTGATGCTGTCTACGGACTGGAATCAGGGTTTTTCTGATGCTGTGCCTCGCGAATCCCTACCCTATCGCGACAAAATTCAAAGAGATATCTACAACGTACCGTTAGATCTGGGCATCAGAGACGGGGAGTTTCGCGCGCCCAGTGGTTATTTGCGCGGTCAAACCATGGCGCAATTGGTGCGCTATTCGGTTGGTGAACTTCCCGTATTTGACAGTTTCGATGATTTGGCAATTCCCTATCGCGCGATAGCCACCGACTTAGAAACTCGCGAAGAAGTCATATTGGACAAAGGCGATTTGGTGACGGCCATGTTGGCCTCTATGACAGTGCCTGGCGTGCTTAATCCCGTGGAACGGGAAGGACGCTTGCTCGTGGACGGTGGTTTGGTCAACAACATGCCAGTGCAGTTGGTTAAGGACATGGGCGCTGACATTGTGATTGCGGTGGATATCGGTGCGCCCTTACTCAACCATGATGAGCTCAATAGCGCGGTTAAGGTGCTTGAGCAGTTAGCCAACTTCTTGACTCAGGGCGGCCTGCAAAAGCAAATCGCACTAATGGAGGAGGACGACGTTCTGATAGTGCCCGCGTTACATGGCTTTGGCACAACAGATTTTAGCCGAATGCGCGAATCGATACCTCTTGGACGCACGGCAGCCGAGGAGCAAATAGAACGGCTAGAATACTTAGCCCTGCCGGTTGAAGAGTATCAGCAAAGACGGGCGCAGAAACAGTTGTACGCGGAGAATTGGCTGGAAGAATCTGCTAAGCCAGTAGTTCGCATTCGCATTCATAATTCCACCCAAGCCTCTACGACCTTGATTCGAGAAACCCTTGATCTAGAGCGCGGTCAGCGGATTTCTGCGGACGACTTAAACGATGCGATAAATCGAGTCTATGCGTTAAATCGATTTGAACGGGTGGACGCTGAGTTTATCGATACCGAAGTAGGGCGCGAGTTGCACCTAGCGGTCAAACCCAAGCCCTGGGGACCAAACTATCTAGACTTTGGCCTTAGTTGGGAAGATAACTTCGATTTCAAAAACTCACTGCAGCTCGATGCCTCGTTTACTATGACGGACATTAATCATCAGGGAGCCTATTGGCGAACTCAAGCCAGACTGGGGGAAAATCGAATACTCAATACTGAGTTTTATCAGCCCTTTGATCTGACCGACCGCTTTTATGCGCGTGCGCAATATCGCTTTCAAGACCGGCGCTGGCCTCTGGTAAGCACGGACGTATTGTCATTAGATTTTGACAAAAGATACAACAACTTTGAGTTAGGTATTGGGACCAATTACAGCCGCTTAGGGATTCTTGAGATCGGCGCTTTGTACGAACAGGGTCAAATCATCAGCCGCTCACTGGTCACTCAACGTTGGAACTACGAGATGAAAGGTGGCTACCTGGCTTTTGGCTATGACAGCCTGAATAGCGTCAGTTTTCCCACACAAGGCAATCAGGTGCGACTTGCAGTCACTGTCGTCGATGAAGTCTTTACCGGCGCCGGCTTTGACGGCAGTCATGTGACAGCGATGATCAGTGAATTTGATTGGAAAGGGGCTATTAAGCTTGGCAATAGCTCGGTGGTGGGTAAGGTGTCAGCAGCCTATACCGACAAAAACTCGGATTTCACCAGTTATGGTTCGGACTTGGGCGGCTTTTTGAACCTTTCGGGCTTCCTACGTGAATCCATCGTCGGACCTAAGAAGGTGTTTGGCGCTCTAATTTACCAATACGATTTGGGCCGCAGTGTGCTCAACATGACCCAGTATCCATTGTATCTAGGGGCGTCGCTGGAAGCGGGTAATGTTTGGCAAGTTCAAGACACAGTGAATTTGGAAGAGCTCATTTACTCGGGCTCGCTGTTTGTTGGCACCGATACCCAACTTGGTCCCGCAGCGCTCGGCTTCGGTGCAGCCCAAACCGGAGACAGGGCTGTGTACCTGTTTATCGGGCGAGTTTTCTAGCAATCGGTTGCGATCCGGTATACAAAGTTTCAAGTTTGTGTGATTTGGTTCAAGATTTTTCTCTTTTGCGATATAATGCGCACCACATTTAAGCCGCCAAAAAATAACAAAACTCGGGGCTTATTGTTGAAGGACGCGCAGTGATCACTGCCGATTACAAAAAAGAGGAAAGTTGTCGTGCTAGAAGCCTATCGTACCCACGTTGCCGAACGTGCTGAGCTTGGGATTGTGCCAAAGCCATTGGACGCTCAACAAGTCGCCGAACTGATTGAGTTGGTAAAAAATCCTCCTGCTGGTGAGCAAGAATTCATCCTAGACCTGCTAGAAAACCGTATTCCCCCTGGTGTTGACGAAGCCGCTTATGTAAAAGCCGGTTTCTTAGCGGCGGTTGCCAAAGGCGAAGCCGAATCACCCATAGTTTCAAAAGCCCACGCGGTTGAACTACTAGGCACCATGCAAGGTGGTTACAACATCGAACCATTGATTGCCCTGTTAGACGATGCCGAATTGGCACCTCTGGCAGCAAAAGCCCTGTCTCACACTCTGTTGATGTTCGAATCTTTCCACGACGTGGTTGAGAAGATGAACGCAGGTAACGACTTTGCTAAGCAGGTTGTGAACTCTTGGGCGGAAGCTGAGTGGTTTACCTCTAAGCCTAAGCTTGATGACAAAATTAGCCTGACCGTGTTTAAGGTGCTGGGTGAAACCAACACCGATGACTTGTCGCCAGCGCCGGACGCTTGGTCGCGCCCTGACATTCCATTGCACGCTTTGGCCATGTTGAAAAACGCCCGCGAAGGTATAGTGCCTGATGTTGCTGGTGAAGTTGGCCCAATTAAGCTAATCGAAGAGCTCAAGCAAAAAGGTTTCCCATTGGCCTACGTAGGTGACGTGGTAGGTACAGGTTCATCGCGTAAGTCAGCCACCAACTCAGTATTGTGGTTCATGGGCGATGACATTCCAAACGTGCCAAACAAGCGCGGCGGTGGCTTCTGCCTAGGCGGCAAAATTGCGCCAATCTTCTTTAACACCATGGAAGATGCCGGTGCACTGCCAATCGAGTTGCCAGTCGAGCACATGGCCATGGGCGATGTGATTGATATCTATCCGTATCAAGGCAAGGTGACTCGTCACGACAGCGATGAAGTTATCTCTGAATTTAAACTGAAAACCGATGTGCTGCTTGATGAAGTGCGCGCTGGTGGTCGTATTCCGCTAATCATTGGTCGAGGTCTAACCGACCGTGCTCGCGAAGTATTGGGTCTGCCAGCAAGCGATGTATTCCGTCGCCCACAAGCGGTTGAAGCCTCGAGCAAAGGCTTCACTTTAGCGCAGAAAATGGTTGGCAAGGCGTGCGGCGTAGAAGGCATTCGCCCAGGTCAGTATTGCGAACCTAAGATGACCACCGTTGGCTCACAAGACACCACAGGTCCTATGACTCGTGATGAGCTTAAAGACTTGGCCTGCTTGGGCTTTAGCGCTGACTTGACCATGCAGTCATTCTGTCACACCGCCGCTTATCCAAAGCCTGTGGATGTGAACACTCACCACACTCTGCCCGATTTCATCATGAACCGCGGCGGCGTATCACTGCGCCCAGGCGACGGTGTCATCCACTCTTGGCTGAACCGTATGTTGCTGCCTGATACCGTAGGTACAGGTGGTGATAGTCACACTCGCTTCCCGCTAGGTATCTCCTTCCCAGCCGGTTCTGGTTTGGTGGCTTTTGCAGCGGCCACCGGTGTTATGCCGTTGGATATGCCAGAGTCAGTGCTGGTTCGTTTCAAAGGCGAAATGCAGCCAGGTATTACCCTACGTGACTTGGTACACGCCATTCCATACGCAGCAATTCAGCGCGGTCTACTGACCGTTGAGAAGCAGGGTAAGAAGAACATCTTCTCTGGCCGCGTACTAGAAATTGAAGGTCTTGAGCACCTGAAAGTTGAGCAAGCCTTTGAATTATCAGATGCGTCCGCTGAGCGCAGTGCCGCCGGTTGTACCATCAAGCTGGATAAAGCGCCAATCATCGAGTACTTGAACTCCAACATCGTGATGCTTAAGTGGATGATTGCCGAAGGTTATGGCGACCGTCGTACCATTGAGCGTCGTATCAAGGGTATGGAAGAGTGGATTGCCAACCCCGAGCTGATGGAAGCGGACAAAGACGCTGAGTACGCTGAAATCATCGAAATTGATTTGAACGAGATCAAAGAGCCAATCTTGTGTGCGCCAAACGACCCAGATGACGCTCGCTTGCTATCCGAGGTGGAAGGCCAAGCAATTGATGAAGTGTTCATCGGTTCTTGTATGACCAACATTGGTCACTTCCGTGCCGCTGGTAAGCTATTGGATCAGCAAAAGGGTGCTATTCCAACTCGCTTGTGGATTGCGCCACCGACTAAGATGGACCGAGACCAGCTGACCGACGAAGGCTACTACGGCATCTTTGGCCGTGTGGGTGCTCGCATTGAGATCCCAGGTTGCTCGCTGTGTATGGGTAACCAGGCACGGGTAGCTGAGAACTCAACGGTAGTGTCTACCTCGACGCGTAACTTCCCGAACCGTCTGGGTACTGGTGCTAACGTTTACCTAGCTTCGGCGGAGTTGGCGGCAGTGTCGGCAATTATCGGTCGCTTGCCAAGCACTCAAGAGTATCAAGAGTACGCGGCTAACATCGACGCGACCGCGGCAGATACCTACCGTTACCTGAACTTTGATCAGTTACCGTCTTACACCAAGAAAGCGGACACTGTGATATTCCAGCAAGCGGTCTAATCGCTTACTGAAAAACAAAGCCCGCGTAGAAATACGCGGGCTTTTTCGTGTCTAATTGAGATGGAAGGTTAGGCGTGCACCTGATGCACGGCCTCTAAAAGCCTATCTTCTAAGTCGAAACGGGTTTCCATCATTTGCCCAAGCTTGGACAAGTCTTGGTCCAGCTCAACCACTTGGTCGTGGTCGTGAATGCCGGTGTACTTATCATTAAAGTCGAGTGCGAAGTCGGTGGTCTTGGCGATCTGCGGCATGAGTTTGCGCGCGAGAGCCAAATTCTCTTCGCCGGTTTTTTCACAAGCGGATACCACTTGGTCGTAAACCTCAAAGTGACCTTCGGAAACATAGTCCACCACCAATGCACAAAAGCTTTGGATTTCGCCTAAGTCGGGCAGTCGTCGGTGTTCTTTTTCGTAAGGAGGAAGGTTTGCCAGTTCACAATAACTGGCCAGCAATTGGCTACGGTGACCCAACCACTGATCGATTAGGGAATTACTGCCACCCCACTTTTCTTTCGCAACAGCCAAACTCTTTAGCATCGGAATCTCCATTCGCATTTGCTGTTGGATCAGAATAGAAAATAACCACTGTTGGGATCAACAATTATTTAACAGATCCGAGCATGTATTTGGCAGAGGGATATCGGGCGGGATGTGAAAATTAGGAAATAAAAAACCCTGTCGTAAACGACAGGGTGAATAAGAAGTACTGGCCTCGTTGTGACGAGATTCTTCATTGTTTTGCTAGCGCAATGTCTTTATATCAAAGCTTTTGCAGCCTGACAACTCCGACCGGTTTGCTCTAACAATTTGACCTAGCTCGCCCTTGGAATTCGCATTTTTAAAGCGCTATTGGGACTGGTTCACATTTCCGCCATCGGATCATTTTTTTATCGGGTGATCTGCTAAACTAGCTCGCCATAACGACAAGATTGAATTAGTTATTCGAACGAATTAGGAAGCTTTACATGTCAGAACTGAAGAATGATCGCTATTTGCGCGCGCTGCTAAAGCAGCCGGTTGATAAGACCCCTGTATGGATGATGCGCCAAGCCGGTCGCTACCTACCAGAGTACAAAGCCACTCGCGCCGAAGCCGGCGATTTCATGTCTTTGTGCAAAAACCACGATTTGGCTTGTGAAGTAACCCTTCAGCCACTGCGTCGTTACGACCTAGACGCGGCGATTCTGTTCTCTGACATTCTGACCATTCCTGATGCCATGGGTTGTGGTTTGTACTTCGAAACTGGCGAAGGCCCACGTTTCGAGCGTCCAACCGACACCATCGAGAAAATCGAGAAGCTGGCTGTGCCAGATCCAGAAGACGAGCTGGGCTACGTGATGAAAGCGGTAAGCACCATCCGTCGCGAACTGAAAGGCGAAGTACCTCTGATTGGTTTCTCTGGTTCTCCATGGACGCTGGCGACCTACATGGTTGAAGGCGGCTCTTCTAAGACTTTCGAAAAGATTAAGCGCATGATGTACGCTGAGCCACAAGCTCTGCACATGTTGCTAGACAAGCTAGCTGACTCTGTAACTTCTTACCTGAACGCTCAGGTGAAGAACGGTGCTCAATCTCTGATGATCTTCGACTCTTGGGGTGGCGCTCTGTCTCACTCGGCTTACCGCGAATTCTCTTTGCGCTACATGCAGAAGATTGTTGACGGTCTGATTCGCGAAAACGAAGGTCGCAAAGTACCAGTTACCCTGTTCACCAAAGGCGGCGGTCTGTGGCTAGAAGCCATGGCGGAAACCGGTTGTGACGCACTGGGCCTAGACTGGACCATCGACATCAAAGACGCTCGCGCTCGTGTTGGCGATAAAGTGGCACTGCAAGGCAACATGGACCCATCTATGCTGTATGCGCCAATTCCACGCATTGAAGAAGAAGTGCAGCAAATCTTGGCCGGTTACGGCGAAGGTACTGGCCACGTATTCAACTTGGGCCATGGTATTCACCAGCACGTGGATCCAGAGCACGCCGGTGCGTTCATTGAAGCGGTACACAAGTACTCTGCTCAATACCACAAGTAAGCATTTACTTACTGACACTAAGAAGCCGCTCAATCGAGCGGCTTTTTTGATGTTTGAGGCTAGCGGTTACACATAACCAAAGGCATCGCCGTACAAGTGTTTAAGATCCACTTGCTGCTCAACAAACTGAGCTTTGGCTGCCGCGGCCATTTCAAAGCGTCCGGCGAGGTACACATCATACTCAGCCAAGTTTGGATGCAAGGCTTTTACAACGTCTAGCAGCAAGCCTTGAGTGGCCTGAGTATTTTCAACTGCGTTTTCTAGTACTGGGGTAAAGCTCAACCAGTCATTGGCATCTGCCCACGCCTTTACTTGCTCAAAGTAGTACATATCGACTTCAGAACGACAGCCCCAGATCACTTCAGTGGGCGGGTTGTTACCGTGTTCAAGCATGTGGGTAAGGATACTGTGTACGTAAGAGAAGCCAGTACCGCCGGCAATCAAGAGGCGAGGGCGCTGCTGTTGTTCGCGTAAAAAGGCATCGCCCTCACCGATTTCCATAATGACCTGTGGGTTGGCTTGCAGATGAGCAATGGCTTGTAGCGGGTACTCATCGCCTTCGGCCGCGCCTATGTGCAATTCGATTTGCTCGGCGCTTGGGTGTGACGCGATAGAGAAAATGCGTTTGTCGTCTTCGCTTAAGACCAATTTAGCGTATTGGCCAGGGCGATATTCCACTGTCGACGCTGGAGTCAATTTGACTTGATACACATAGTCGTTGAGCTTGACGATAGAGTCGACACTGCAGCGGGTGGTATTCATTTCGATCCTTGGGTTTTTCTAATTATCTTTTATTTTTATGTGCCGGATCTAAGCCCAGCTTGTCCCAGATGTCGTCAACGCGTTGCTCAACATCAGGGTCTTGTATTATGGGTTCACCCCATTCGCGCTCAGTCTCGCCGGGCATTTTATTGGTGGCGTCTAAGCCCATTTTGGAGCCTAGGCCTGCGACAGGTGAAGCGAAGTCCAGATAATCGATAGGTGTGTTTTCGATCATCACGGTATCGCGAGCTGGGTCCATTCGCGTAGTCATGGCCCAGATAACATCGTTCCAGTCGCGGCAGTTGATGTCATCGTCGACCACCACCACGAACTTGGTGTACATGAATTGACGCAAGAAAGACCAGGCGCCCATCATGACGCGCTTTGCGTGTCCCGGGTATTGCTTGCGAATCGAGATCACTGCCATGCGGTAGGAGCAGCCTTCCGGTGGCAAGTAGAAGTCGACAATTTCTGGATATTGCTTGCACAAAATCGGCACGAACACTTCGTTTAACGCCACTCCCAGCATAGCGGGCTCATCCGGTGGACGGCCGGTATAAGTGGTGTGGTAAATCGGATCGCGTCGATGGCTGATATGGGTCACGGTGAACACCGGGAAACGCTCGGTTTCGTTGTAATAGCCGGTGTGATCCCCATAAGGGCCTTCGGTGGCCATCTCTTCTGGGTCGATATAACCCTCAAGAATCATCTCAGAGGTAGCTGGCACTTCTAAATCGCAGGTGAGGGCTTTGGCTACCTGTGTGCGCTCGCCTCTTAACAACCCGGCAAAGGCGTACTCGCTCATGCCATCTGGCACCGGCGTCACAGCACCAAGAATGGTGACAGGATCAGAGCCTAGCGCTACCACCACAGGGTATTTCTCACCCGGGTGCTTTTCTTTGAAGTCTTTAAAATCCAGTGCGCCACCGCGGTGATCGAGCCAGCGCATGATGAGCTTGTTCTTACCCAGCAACTGTTGGCGATAAATACCCAGATTCTGTCTTGGTTGGCGTGGACCACGGGTAATGGTTAGTCCCCAAGTCATCAAAGGGGCCACGTCACCTGGCCAACAGTGCTGAATTGGCAGCTTAGTTAAATCAACATCATCACCCTCGAGTACCACTTCTTGGCAAGGCGCTTTAGACACTCGCTTGGGTGGCATGTTAAGCGCTTGCTTGAACATGGGCACTTTGGATATGGCATCTTTAAAGCCGCGCGGGATTTCGGGTTCTTTTAGTGCCGCTAGCAGCTTGCCAATTTCGCGAAGCGCTTTGGTGTCGGTTTCCCCTAGCGCCATAGCCACTCGTTTGGCCGAGGCGAATAAGTTAGCCAGCACGGGCATGGAGCTATTCTTAGGATTCTCAAACAGTACTGCAGGACCGCCGTTGCGCACCAAGCGGTCACAAATTTCAGTCATTTCCAGGTGGGTATCGACCGGATGTGAAACGCGAACCAACTCGCCGCTTTCTTCTAAGTGATCGATAAAGCTTCTTAGGTCTTTAAAACTCACAGCTGCTCTGCTTATTTTTTCTTGGCTGGATGTGGCGCTCACTATATCACAAATTCGCATCAATACCTCGGCAGGGCCTGCTGGCGAAGCCTTGCTAAATCAGGCTAAACTTAACTAACAATACTAAGGAGGAATCAATGAAGTATGCGCTATTTGCCGGTCTATCGGCATGCTTGCTAAGCGCAGTGGTTTGGGCCACTCCGCCTCCGAAAAACGCCCTTTCATACAAGCCTCACTCAAAGGCTAGCGTACCTACTTATCCCAGCTATAAGCCCAAGCACAAGTATCGCTATCCCAAGGGCTATTACCCTCGCGGCTGGCGCAATTGGAACCGATGGCAATACGGTGTCGGTTGGGGTTATTACGATGGCTTTTGGGGCGGTTACGACAGTTATTGGGGTGATCGCTGGGGTTACGGTTGGCGCTCGCCATACCGTTATCGTCGCAGTCAACCAGCCAAGCCAAATGTGATTGAAGCACCGGTGGTTACAACCCAGAGCTTTAAAGTTGCGCCGCCTGGGCTAACTCGTTTGCCTGATGAAGCGCGTGTAATTCAGGACGACAAAGGCGTGCGATACTTGCATCAAGGCACCTTGTATTATTTTGACTGGGACACTCAAAGGTACCTGCCCATTAAGAACCGCGCCCAATAACAGGCTCGCTCAAAACAGAAAGCCCAGCTAACGCTGGGCTTTGTTGTCTTAATAGCTCTGTGGCTTAGCTCTTAGCGCGGCGCATCGCCGTAAAGAACTCATCGTTGGTTTTGGTCATGGCCAACTTGTCGATGAGGAATTCCATTGCTTCAATCTCTTGCATCGGGTGCAAAATCTTACGCAAAATCCACATCTTCTGAAGCTCTTCGCTGCCGGCCAATAACTCTTCGCGACGGGTACCGGAACGGTTGAAGTCGATGGCAGGGAAGACGCGCTTCTCGGCAATCTTACGCGACAAGTGCAACTCCATGTTACCCGTGCCCTTAAACTCTTCGTAGATCACTTCGTCCATCTTAGAACCAGTGTCGATAAGTGCCGTGGCGATAATGGTCAGGCTACCGCCTTCTTCCACGTTACGCGCCGCACCAAAGAAGCGCTTCGGACGATGCAGAGCGTTGGCGTCCACACCACCGGTCAGTACTTTGCCCGACGATGGGATTACTGTGTTGTAGGCACGCGCCAGACGAGTGATGGAGTCCAGCAGGATAACCACGTCTTTCTTATGCTCAACCAAGCGCTTGGCTTTTTCGATAACCATTTCGGCCACTTGCACGTGACGCGAGGCTGGCTCGTCAAAGGTCGAGGCAACCACTTCGCCTTTAACCAGGCGCTGCATTTCGGTCACTTCCTCAGGACGCTCGTCGATAAGCAATACCATCAACTCACACTCAGGGTGGTTGTAGGCAATGCTCTGCGCGATGTTTTGCAAAAGCAAGGTCTTACCGGCTTTTGGCGGTGCAACAATCAAGCCGCGCTGGCCTTTACCGATTGGGCTGGCCAAGTCTAAAACGCGGGCGGTAATGTCTTCGGTTGAACCGTTACCACGTTCCATGCGCAAGCGGTCGTTGGCGTGCAGTGGGGTCAGGTTTTCAAACAGAATCTTGTTGCGAGAGTTTTCTGGGCGGTCGTAGTTAACTTGGTTAACTTTCAACAACGCGAAGTAGCGCTCACCGTCTTTCGGTGGGCGAATTTTGCCAGAAATGGTATCACCGGTGCGCAAGTTAAAGCGTCGAATTTGGCTCGGAGACACATAAATATCATCAGGACCGGCTAAGAAAGACGCATCGGCAGAACGCAAAAAGCCGAAGCCATCTTGCAAGATTTCCAGCACGCCGTCGCCGAAGATGTCTTCGCCGCTTTTGGCGTGCGCTTTTAGGATTGCAAAGATGATGTCTTGTTTACGGGCACGAGCGTGATTTTCTTGCCCCATTGCCTCAGTCAAAGCCACCAGTTCAGAGATGGGTTTTTTCTTGAGTTCAGTTAAATTCATTTTAGAAGGTCTTACTTTTGCCTGGCTCATATGTGGGAATGATGTCTGTACGTCCGTGGATAGGCCGGTGGAGGGTCCAGCCCAAAAAGGAAAGTTTTTGGATTTGAATTGAGTATTAAAGTAGCACCATAGCCAGATAGCGTCCAGTGATTTTAGTCAATAAAAAGCGCAGCAATCCTAGATTGCTGCGCTTATTTGACCGAGTCGCTAATCGTTAGATTTGCGCGTCGATGAATTCTTTCAGTTGAGTCTTAGAAAGCGCGCCAACTTTATTGGCAACCAGCTCACCGTTTTTAAACAAAAGAAGCGTTGGGATACCGCGTACGCCGTACTTTTGAGCTGACAGGTTGTGCTGGTCAACATTCAGTTTGGCTACGGTGACTTTGCCTTCGTAGTCGTCGGCTACTTCGTCTAAGATTGGAGCGATCATTTTACAAGGTCCGCACCACTCAGCCCAAAAATCTACTAGGACCGGTTGCTGGGATTGCAATACATCGGCTTCAAAACTGTCATCGCTCAGTTGAATAATTTTGTCGTTCATTCTCGTCTCCAATAATAAATAGCCCAGCAGGCCATGCCTGTAATATGGGGACAGGTCTGCTGTAATTCAAGGGGCAATCGTCAAAGCCGTTCAATTTCTGACGGATTTGTATCTAATTGAGTGTTCTGGTGGTATGATTGCCGCCATGAAACAGACACACCTTTCCGAACAAAAATTCGCAGATTTTTCGCTTCAGCCTCAAGTGGCTAAAGCGTTGAAAATCAGCGGTTTCGAATATTGTACGCCGATTCAGGCATTGTCGCTTCCGATTGTGTTGCAGGGCAAAGACGTGGCAGGCCAGGCCCAAACCGGTACTGGTAAGACGCTGGCCTTTTTAACCGCGACTTTTAACCACCTGTTGACCACTCCAGTTTCTGAATCTCGTACGCTTAATCAGCCGCGAGCGATCATGCTGGCGCCAACTCGTGAACTGGCGATTCAAATCCACAAAGACGGCTTGGAGCTATCTAAGCAGACCGGTCTAAAAATGGGCTTGGTCTACGGCGGTGACGGATACGATGCGCAGCGCAAAGTATTGGACGAAGGCGTTGATATCCTGATTGGCACCACAGGTCGTTTGATCGACTTTTATAAGCAGGGCGCCATTCACTTGGGCTCGATCCAAGCTGTCGTGTTAGATGAAGCGGATCGAATGTTCGACCTGGGATTCATTAAGGACATTCGCTACTTGTTCCGTCGTATGCCGGATCCCAACGAGCGTCTGAATTTACTGTTCTCGGCAACCTTGTCGATGAAAGTTCAAGAGCTGGCTTACGAGCACATGAACGAGCCTGAAAAGGTCGAAGTGGAGCCAGAGCAAAAAACCGGAGTTCGCATTCAAGAAGAAATCTTCTATCCGTCGATGGAAGACAAAATGCGCCTGTTGCTGTCGCTTATCGAAGAAGAATGGCCAGACAAAGCCATTGTTTTTGCCAATACCAAGCATCGCTGCGAAGACATTTGGGGCTGGTTGCAAGGCGACGGTCACCGAGCGGGCTTACTGACTGGTGATGTGCCGCAGAAAAAACGTTTGCGCATTCTCGAGCAATTCACCAAGGGTGATTTGGACATTTTGGTCGCCACCGATGTGGCCGCCCGTGGTTTGCACATCTCGGATGTGACCCATGTGTTTAACTACGACCTGCCAGACGATTGCGAAGACTATGTACACCGCATTGGCCGCACAGGCCGCGCTGGTGCCACCGGTCACTCAATCAGCTTTGCCTGTGAAGAGTACGCGCTGAATCTACCTGCCATCGAGCAGTACATCGACCACGCCATTCCAGTGAGCGAGTACGACCCGCAAGCACTGTTAAATGACATTCCGCCACCAGTGAAGTTGCACCGCAAACCACGCCACGACGGCCGTGGTTTCAAAGACCGCCAATCTGGCATGCGCCGCGGCAATGACCGACGCCGCAGACGCTAAACCCTCGCCGCAACTGGCGGCTATTACGCTAGGCTCCAACAGCTTTAACATGCTGTTGGCGGCCAGCGCCGATCCTCTCCCGATAATTGTCGCCAAGCACAAGCGTAAAGTGCGTTTGGCCGAAGGCATTGATGCTTCAGGGCGTCTGACCGAGAGCGTATTTGAGCGCGGTCTGGATTGTTTGCGTTGGTTTGCTGATGAGCTGGCAAAGCACTCAATTCAAGCGGTCAAAGTGTTCGCCACAGCGGCTTTGCGTCAAACCCAGGACGCCGAGCGATTTTGCCAGCGGGCTGAAACAATTCTCGGTCACCCGTTAGAAATCATCAGCGGTGAGCGTGAAGCCGAGTTAATTTTCGCAGGCATGACAGCAACGACGCCAGGTGCTGGAAAGCGCTTGGTGATCGATATCGGTGGTGCTAGCACTGAGTTCATTGCTGGGCTCGATGACCAGATGCAAAGTTTGTGTAGTTTGCCGCTCGGCTGTGTAGTGGCCAATCGCCAATTGCAAAGCATAGCGCTGCTTAGCGAGCAGGATTTTGCTCAGCTCGATGCTTGGGTCGCTCTGCAAATCGACGGGCAATTGCATCATTTAGAAGGCCTGCATTGGGATTCTGTGGTGGGCGCGTCGGGCATAGTCCAAACCCTGATTGAGATTGCGAGGCACCGAGGTGTTAGCGAGCACCTCAGCGGTGAGTGGCTGGCCGCTTTGGCAAGCGAGTGCATCGGGCAAGCGCCGTTAGCGCCAAAGCTTGATGGACTGCTTGAAGAGCGCCGCCCTACCTTTGTCGCCGGCTTGGTGATTCTTTGCCATTTAATGGCCCGCCTGAATTTCGACTGGATGCAATTGTCGGGTGGTGCCTTGCGCGAAGGCGTATTACTTGAGGCGCAAGCCAGCCTGCTCTAGGAAATGAATACTACCCAACAAAAAACGCACCTTGAGTTACCTCTAGGTGCGTTTTTTAATGGTTGAGAATATCGGTTAATTCACCAAAATCTCTACCATGTCAGCTTCTAGCGATACCGTTGGACGCTCAACGATGCGGCCGATCTCTTCGCCTTTTTGATTGACGATAAAGGTTGGAATGCGTTTAAAGTCGTATTGAGCCGACAGCATTTCTGGATCGGCTTTCTGACGGTCAACACCAATGTACTTAACAGTAATATTGGGGTTGTTGACTGCTTCCATGATTTTTATAAAACGCGGCGTTTCGCGATGACAATCGGGACACCAGGTACCAATGATCACTACCACCTCGGTCGGCTCTGATACTTGCTTGAGCTTGTTCGCCAGTTGAGTATCCACTTGATAGTCCTGATAGCCAGGGCCAAAGTCGGGATGCTCATTTAGCAGCTTTTGCTCGGTGACAATGCCGGTGAAAATCAATTCTTGTTTCTCCTCTTTACCACAGGTGGCAAATGGATTGTTTGGATCGCTAAAACCACAGCCACCCTCGGCCAACGCAGGTGGGGTCATGCCAAATGCAGCGACCAAAGACGCGACTATTAGCAAAGGCTTCATTTGGCTTGTTGCTCCTCTTTGATCCACTGAGCAACGCGCTTAGCGAAGTAGGTCAAGATACCATCGGCACCGGCGCGCTTAAAGCACAGCAGTGATTCCATCACAATTGGCTTCTCTGCCAGCCAGCCATTTTGAATGGCGGCCATGTGCATGGCGTACTCACCACTCACTTGATAGGCGAAGGTCGGCACTGCAAGCTCGTCTTTGACGCGACGAACGATATCCAGATACGGCATACCCGGTTTCACCATTACCATGTCCGCACCTTCGGCGATGTCTAATGCCACTTCGTGAAGGGCTTCATCGCTGTTGGCTGGGTCCATTTGGTAGCTATGCTTGTTGCCACCTTTAATGTTACCCGCTGAGCCGACCGCGTCGCGGAAAGGACCGTAGTAGTTTGACGAGTACTTGGCTGAGTAGGCCATGATACGAACGTTAACGTGGCCTGCGGCTTCTAACGCTTCGCGAATCGCACCGATACGGCCGTCCATCATGTCACTAGGACCAATCACATCGGCACCGGCTTCGGCGTGGGATAGCGCTTGTTTTACTAGCACTTCGGTGGTGATGTCGTTGAGGATGTAACCCTCATCATCAATGATGCCGTCTTGACCGTGAGTCGTGAACGGGTCTAATGCCACGTCGGTCATGACACCAAGCTCAGGGTACTCGGCTTTAATCGCACGTACTGCGCGTTGAGCCAAACCGTCGGCGTTGTAGGCTTCTTCGGCATTCAGTGATTTCTTCTCGGCAGGTGTAACCGGGAAGATGGCAATCATAGGCACGCCAAGTTCGACAAGCTCGGCGGCTTCTTTCAAAAGTAGGTCGATAGAGTAGCGCTCGACGCCCGGCATCGACTCTACCTGTTCGGTGCGGGCATTGCCTTCTAGCACGAACATAGGGTAAATCAGGTCGTTAACACTCAGGCTGTTTTCCGCCATCAAACGGCGGCTGAAATCGTCGCGACGCATGCGGCGCATACGACGTTGTGGATAAGCGCTTGTTATTATATTCACGCTAGTCTCCTTGCAATTAGGATTTGAAATCTAGGGCGTAGCGACAGCAGATTGAGGGGATGTAATGACTACTTGGTTTCTTCCCGCTGCCTTGGCTTTGTAGAGCGCCTGATCAGCCAGCTGAAGCAAATCTCTTGGCTGGATGTCGTCATCAATAACGGCGCTAGTTAAGCCGATGCTTACCGATAACTTAATCCTATTGCCATCCCAGTGGATGGGCAATGATTCGATGGCTTTACGTACAGATTCTGCGACCTGCTTCGCACCTTCAATGGGGGTATTCGGCAAAATCAGAGCGAATTCTTCGCCGCCGTAGCGACTGGCGAGATCCGTCGGGCGCTTTAGCTGTGACTGAATTGCCTCAGCCACTCGCACCAGCGCTTTGTCGCCTGCTAGGTGGCCGAACTGGTCATTGATTTCCTTAAAGAAATCTAAATCCAACATGATAACCGCAATCGGACTTTGCTGACGTCGACTGATTCGCCCTTCGGCCTCTAGCTTATGCTCAAACGCATGGCGATTAGCCACACCGGTGAGAGTATCTATGGTGCTTTGCTGCTGTAATTGGCGATTGACGTCATTGAGCTCGCGCAGAGCAAACTCCAGCTCTAGTGTGCGCTCTTGTACCTTTTGCTCCAAGTCCTGTTGAGCAATCGCCTGGGCTTTGAGCTTAACCTCGTGGGCTTGACGTTGACTGGCTTCGCGCTCGAGTGCTCGCTGCTGGGCGAGCTGTTTGTCCAAACGCTCTTTGTGGTAGCGCTCAGCCAAAAGTGCACTTTGAATAATCGCCTGCCCAGTCATACCCATCACCACGGGAAGCGAACCCAACAAAGCGCCCATTTCAAACTGGCGCTGGGCCAGGGATACGCAGCAACCTAAAATCACTAGCAACCAGCTCAACAGGTAAGGTTTGGCGTATTCGTTGTTTTGGCGCAGTTGCGACAGCCCAATCGCAAACATCGCCATCCAGTACAAAGTGGAAGCCAGCAGTTCACTCCAAACGTGCCAGTGACTTGGCGTAACCGCGTGATAGAGGATCACAAAAGCAAAGAAGCCGGCCAGACTGCGAGTGATTTTAATAAGCCCGGGGTTGTAATACTTAAGCTGCAGCACCTTCTCGCAGAAAAGGGTGCCAAATAGCAGCAGCATGGGCAGAAACAGGCCGATCGACATTTGCTGGAATGTGTAGCTGTCCGGCCATAAGAAGTGGAACCCATAGCCGTATAAGCTCGCTAATACGAGGGCTAATGTTAGGTTTTGGGCTGAGAAATAACCGTAGGCATAAGAGCGGGTGGACGCGCTCATGAAGGCAGAGAAAATCCCAAGCGCCAATAACCCGCCGATTTGCAGTAGCTGCAGCATGTCCTTATTGGTGGTGTGCTCAATGGCCTGCTCTGTGGTCATTAGCGTCAGAGGTAACTCGACTAGGCCGCGTGAGTCGATTTTCAGGTATAAGCTAGTGTTGGACCGTTTGGGAAAATCCAGCGGTATTAGTACCGACGGGTGAGCGATGGGACGCTCATAGTAGGACTGGGTAGCTCCTACTTGCCATTGCTCTAGAATGCGGCTGTCTTGGGTCAGGTAAGCGGCGACGTGGCCTTTGGCCTCTCCGCTGATGTGCAGTACTCGCTTCAAGTCCTGTCCGCTTGCGTTGCTGAAGTCCAGTTTAATCCAAACTTTAAGCGGGGCAACAGAATAGCTTTCGAGCACCGAGTGGTCTTTGCGCCACGCAAGCGACTCTCCACTGGTTAGCAGTCGCTGAATGTCTATACTCGGGCTTTGCTCAAGCACTTGTGCATAGTTGTTTAGCGATAAAGCTTGTTTCGCGTTTGGAGAAATCTCGACTGCAGCTATGGCGAAATTGCTCAGGCATAAAGCCCAAACAGCTAGCAAGAGTTGCACAAGTCGGTTTTGCATGGCGGCTTACTTTACTCGATTCACAGAGATCTTCTTACCACCGCCAGATTTGGTGAGGTAGTAATTGCCCACAAGACCGCGTCGAATAATCACCTCTTGTCCTTCGCGCAGACTAAAGCGCACGGTTTCTCTTTGCTTCCAAACCTGGCCGTTGTCCAGGGTGATTCGATAGCGCTTGTAGGCGTCGCGCTTGGTGGACACAATTGTCGCGGTGATCGACTCTTCTTTTGGCTTGTCTTCAGCCTTATCCACTTTGACCTGTTCCGCGCCAAACGACTCTGTGCTTGCCGGTGTGGTTGACGACACAGTGGCGCTAGCCACTGGGGCCGGGCTTTCGGTCAGCTGAGTTTGTTGAACAGAAGTTGGGGCTGGTTGCGTGCTTGGCGGATTGAGGGACTGAGCCAGAGCGTCGAAGCATTGCAGTCGCGCATCACTGGCGGCGATGATTGAACAAGTTTGAAGTTGGTCTTTGAGCTCTGCGGAGTTAGCCCAAGCTGAGGTCGAAATAGCTAGGCAGAAAAGCGTTGTGCTAATCGTCAGGCAAGAGTTGGAGCGCATAGAATCCCTTCACTTTTTGGCTCCGCTCTGGGCTGGACTAGTCGCCGGATTCGGCGCCTTCAGCAGCTTTTCGTTGAGCGTCGCTTTTCGTTATTATTCTCGAAGCAATCAGTCCACCCTCGAACAATATCAGCACGGGCACTGCCAACAGACTTTGCGAAATTACGTCTGGAGGAGTCAGTAGCATGCCAACCACAAAGGCACCGACAATAATGTAAGGGCGCTTTTGGGCCAAGTCGTCCGGATGGGTGACGCCAGCTTTGCACAATAATACTACTGCAACTGGAACTTCGAAAGCCAATCCAAAAGCAAAAAACAGTTTTAATACAAAGCTTAAGTAACTGCTTATGTCGGTTGCCACCTGAACCCCTTCCGGCGCCACGCTGGTAAAGAATCCGAATATCACCGGGAATACCACGTAATAGGCGAAAGCCATGCCGCAATAGAACAGCAAGGTAGAAGAGACGAGCAGGGGAACTAATAGCTTGCGCTCGTGGCGATACAGCCCTGGCGCAATGAAAGCCCACATTTGATAAAGGACGTAGGGAATGGCAATGAAAAAGGCCAGTACCAGTGTCAGTTTAAAGGGGGCGAAAAAAGGTGCGGCGACATCAGTGGCAATCATACTACTGGCGTCGGGCATCACTTGTAGTAAGGGTTGCGCTACATAGTGATAAATGTCAGTTGACCAATAGGCCATACAAGCGAACACGACAAACACGCTGGCGATAGCGCGTAGTAGGCGATCTCTAAGCTCCAGCAGGTGGCTTATCAGTGGTAGCTGTTCTGACATTTACGACTCTTTAGATTTTGCGTCACCAGTGCTTTCTGCTTTGGCATCGCTTGCGGCGGGCGTGTCGCTTACCGAAGCTGAGCCTGCCGGTGCAGGGCTAGCTGATGCAGGGGTGTCTGAGCTTTCTTGGTAGGGGCGGTTAACTGATTGAGCCGCGGACTTAAGTTCGTCCAGCGAGTTTTGTAGGTCTGGAGACAAGTCTTTCAGGCCTTTGTTTTCCGCCTTCTTCAAATCTGAATGCAGCTGTTCGAGCTTGAGTTCAGATTCAAGTTCAGATTTCACCGAGGAGGCCATGCGCTTGATACTGCCTAGAGTGCGGCTAATTGACCGCACCGCAGTGGGCAAACGCTCGGGGCCAAGTACGATCAGCGCCAACACAGCGATGATCAGTAGCTCCATGAAACCTATGCCATCGAACATATGCGATTAAGCCTGTTCTTTGTTCTTGGTAGCAGTCTCGTCAGCGTTTTCTTTCTTGGCGCTGGCGTTTTCAATGGCTTCCGGCTCTTTCTTGTCTTCGTCAGACATGGCTTTCTTGAAGCCTTTCACTGCGCCACCCAAATCACCGCCAATGCCGCGAAGTTTCTTGGTGCCGAACAGCAGGATGACGATCACGGCCACGATCAGTAGTTGCCAGATTCCGATATTACCCATGGTATTGCCTCTTTAACTTCGAATCGAAGATGCTTGTATCGTTACTTTCTAAAGTTTATCGCTAGACGGTCTGGAAAACCATCCCCACAACGCAAACACGCCTGAGATGACCGCCAGAGCAATAGCAGGGCCTAGTGTACCTTCTTGTATAGATAAAACGCTGGCACAGATCACTAAAACGCCGCTCACTGCCAGCAGAAAGTAACTTTTGTGTTGTTGACGCTTGTATTCTAGGTAACGAGCTAACAGTTGTTTCTGTTGTGTGAGCAGGTTTTGCCCCATTTTGAGATTGTCGTATATCAGATCCGGCATCTCTGGAAGCTTTTCCATAAACTCAGGCAAGCGCTCACCGAGCTTGTCTGCGGTGGCTTTTAAACCGGTTTGGGATTTCATCCATTCCTCCAAAAAGGGCTTGGCGGTGGCCCACAAATCGAGCTGAGGGTAGAGCTGACGGCCTAACCCTTCCACGTACAATAAGGTTTTTTGCAGCAGCACCAATTGGGGCTGAACCACGATATCAAAGCGTCTGGCGGTTTTGAACAAGTCTAACAGCACTTGGCCAAAGGATATTTCCGCCAGAGGTTTGTCTGCCAGCGGTCGGCACACCTCTTCAATGGCCGCTTCAAAAGCGCCGATATCAGTTGACGATGATACCCAGCCAGAGCGAATGTAAAGCTGAGCGATGCGCTTATAATCTTGGTTGAAAAACGCCAGAAAGTTACCCGCTAGATAACGCTTGTCCTCTTCACTGAGTTGACCAACGATGCCGCAATCTATGCCTATGTACTGAGGGTCCTCCGGAGTTTCACGACTGACAAAGATGTTGCCCGGGTGCATGTCTGCGTGAAAGAAGTTGTCGCGGAACACTTGGGTGAAAAACACTTCCACACCGCGCTCGGCCAGCAACTTAAAGTTAGTACCCTGAGCTTTTAGTTGCGGGATGTCGGTGACGGGAATGCCATTGATGCGCTCCATTACCAACAAACGTTCGCGGCTGAACTCTGGATAAATGCGCGGTATATAGAGCGCAGGTGAGTCGATGAAGTTGTTTCTGAGCTTGGTGGCGTTTACTGCCTCAAGGCGCAAGTCGAGCTCCGCCATGATGGTTTGACGATAATCTTCTACCACTTCTACAAGACGCAGTCGGTGTGCATCCGGTAGCAAGGCCTGGCCTAATTTAGCGACCGATTGCATCAACTCAATGTCCGCTTTGACGCTCTTTTCCACATTGGGGCGCAGTATCTTGAGTACCACGGGCGCTTCGGTGTGCTTGAGTTTGGCGGTGTGAACTTGGGAAATAGAGGCGCTGGCGAGCGGCTTTGGGTCAAACTCGTCAAATAGGCTGTTAATGCCTGCGCCCAGTTGTTGCTCTATCGCCTCTATGGCCAATTGGCTATCAAAGGGTGGGACTTGGTCTTGCAGCTGACTTAAGTGCTCGGCCCAGTCGTCATCGAGAAGATCGCGACGGGTAGACAGCATCTGTCCGAATTTGATGTGGACCGCGCCAAGGGACTGCATCGCTAGTTTTACTTTCTCAGCGGCTGGCTTGTCGGGGTGTTGGTCTTGTAGCCAAAACAGGCAAGCGCGCAGTGGCGAGAACCACCAAGGCTTTAAGCGCGCGGGTAAAAGCTTGTCCAAGCCGTGATGCAAAGCGGTGGCCAACACCTGATAGGCGCGTTTGACGCTGGCTAAGCTCATTGAGACTCCCTGTAAACTGATGTCTAGCGCGACACCAGCTGTTTTATTTTTTGTTCTAGTGTTGCAGTGGCTTGCTCGAGTTGAGTCACTTGCTGGCGAAATCCGGAAAACTCAGCTTTACCAGGTGCAAGCTTGGCTTCGTCGCTCAGCCAGTTTTTAAGCTGCATGCTGGCACCGCTTTGGAAGCGACTGCCTTTGTGGCGCAGTTCAGCAAACAAGCCGCCGAGCTTATGCGCTGCTGGGTCGCCGACTAAAGCGGCGATGGGCGCTAGCCAGTCGATATCCAAGCGTTTGAGTTGGTTGGCAAAACTTTGCAATACGTTTAGGTCACCAATCAAAGCCACTTGCTCTTGTTTGATAAGTTCCATCAAACGGTTGCCATCGGAAAGGGCCTGCGCTTGGGTAAGCGGCAGGCTTACTGACACATCCGGAGTATCACCGTATTGGCTCAGCAAACTCACTCCATTGGCGCGAGGAATAACGAACAGCGGCCAAGTCAGCTCTTTGAGCTTGAGCTCGATCACTTTGCCGCTTGCCCCTTCAAACAAAGGACCCTGGCCTCTGTGCTGCGCAAGCGCAGTGTTGATGGCGTGTTCTAGTACTTCGCACGCCAAATTGGCAGCTAGCATTAGAACTTATAGCCTCGGTGCAATGCGACTACACCATTGGTCATATTGATGTAATCGGTTTGGTCAAAACCCGCCTCGTCCATCATTTGCTTGAGCGTGTCTTGGTCCGGGTGCATGCGAATCGACTCAGACAGATACTCGTAGCTGCCGGAATCATTGGCGATCATCGACCCCATTTTGGGGATTACTTTGAAGCTGTAGAAGTCGTAAGCCTTTCGCATCATCTCATTGGTTGGCTTGGAGAATTCCAAGATCAACAACTTGCCGCCCGGTTTTAGAACGCGAAGCATAGAGCGCAATGCCGCGTCTTTGTCGGTTACGTTGCGCAGTCCAAAGGCGATAGTAATGATGTCAAATTGGTTATCAGGGAAGGGCAGTGCTTCCGCGTTGGCTTGAACGTAGCGAATATTAGACACAAAACCCTGGTTGCGAAGTTTGTCACGGCCAACTTTCAGCATGGAATCGTTGATGTCAGCCAGAATCACTTGGCCGCTATCGCCAACGATTTGAGAGAACTTAGCGGACAGGTCGCCAGTACCGCCAGCGATGTCGAGGATTTTCATCCCAGGGCGCGCTGCGGCGGATTCAATGGTGAATCGCTTCCACAGACGGTGTACGCCAAAGGACATCACGTCGTTCATAATGTCGTACTTTGAGGCGACCGAGTGGAATACATCGGCGACCAGTTCTTCTTTTTTCTCGCTTTCTACGGTTTTGTAACCGAAGTGGGTTTTGTCTTGCTTATCGTTTGCCATATGGCAAATATCCTTTGGTTTTCCACTTTACTCGAAGGCAAAGAGTGGCGGTAAATTCGTGACTCAAACTTTGCGCATTACATCATATGCACACAATAGAATAAATCTCTTAGCCCGGCTTATTCGCCACAGGTCATGTTTCGACTACGCACAAAGGCCAAAATTAGTTCGGCCAAGGCTTGTCCAACCGAGCGCAGTCCGGCTTGTAACCCCTCCGGTGCGCAAGCCGGTGCCCCTTCGGCAAGGTGCAAATAAGCGACATCCGGTTGGCGTGCTAAGCGGCTGATGCCATACAAGACATCGTTCAGTGGAATACTGGCAATGGTGCTCGCTGACGAGGGCATACCATTGATGACATCCAAATCCACCTCAAGCGCTAACGGTGCCGATTGCGCTAAACAAGCTTCGACCTGCTCAAGTGCCGCCTCCAAGCTTTGCTCGCGACGCTGCCAAATCGATTGATAACTATAGAATTTGGCATTGTGGGCACTCAATTGTTCCAAGCTGGCCTGAGAATTTTTCGATTCGTGCAGTCCGACTACGTGATACTGATCCAGATAACCCTTTTCTGCGGCGTAACTAAAGCCATTGCCGCTGTGGCGCCCCTCTAACGGTCGAAAATCCGAGTGGGGGTCGAAGTTAACACTGTTAACCGCGCGACCTAGGGCTTGTGAACTGGCTTGCAGTAACGGCAGTGCGTTGTTGTGACCGCCACCAATTACGATGGGCGTGATACCGGCTTCAATCACGGGTTGAACCGCACGAGTCACACGGCGATCGAGTTCGGCCACTGCCAGTCTGAGTTGTTCGGTACTGGCTTGTGCGGGCAAGCTCATAGCGTCGATGCTGCCCAGTACCATGATTTCACTGCCATCGAGGAACTGATTTGACTGCAGGTTAGCCAACTGGGTCAGTGCTGCCTGCCAGGCTTGATCCGCGCCGCCGCGGCCTAGGTTGGCGCGCGGGCCGTGATCTTCATTGATGCCTATCAGGGCAAAGCGCACGCCGGAGTCCAACGCCTGGCTTAGAGCCTGTTGCAGATCGGGGCATTGGTTAGACGGGGTGTGCATGCGCTGACCCAAGTGAATTTCGCCCGCTCGAGTTTGGACAAAGTGCTCTAGTGTGTGGCTATTGGCTAGTTGCATATGGCTTCCCTACAACGCAAAACAGGCCGTTAGAACGGCCTGCTGTTTGCTTGATTCAGCTTATTCTATGTCTAGTGGATCTGGTGACAAAATGATACCGGTACTATCGGCATACAAATGGTCATCGGGTAAAAAAGTCACGCCGCCAAAATTGACCGGTACATCGCCCTCACCAAAGCCCAAGCTCTCGGCGCCAACCGGAATAGACGCAATCGCCTGAATGCCTAGTTCGAGGTCTTCCAAGGCGTCGACATCGCGCACACAGCCATAAACTACGACGCCTTCCCAGCCATTTTCTAGTGCCACTTCCGCCAGTTGGGCGTCAAAGATGGCGCGACGCAAGGAACCGCCGCCGTCGATCAACAAGACTCGTCCATTGCCAGGAGTCGCCACCACTTCGCTGATCAAACTTATGTCTTCAAAGCACTTAATGGTTGAAATAGCGCCGCCAAAAGAGGTGATACCACCGAAGTTGGAGAACATTGGCTCCACCACGTCGACGCGCTCTGGGTACATGTCGCAAAGTTCAGAAGTGTTGTATTGCATAAGACGGCTCCGTGCGGGTGTAACACCCATGGTCAAAGGTCGCTGATGGCAAGTATATCGCTGATTTGTAAAAAGGAAAGTACGATTGGCCAGTTATGGGGTGTACTTAGCAACAATGTCGATCAGCGGCTCGCGCGAGCCCTTTTCGGCGCGTAAGCGAGCTAGGTAGGCCTGCCACATATCCGCTTGATTGCGGCCCATATCCAATAGCAATTCCCAAGAATAAATGCCTGAGTCGTGCCCATCGTCAAATACCAACTTCACTGCGTAATGGCCAACCGGCTCGATTTTGTCGATGTTGACCATTTTTTTGTGGGTCACCAAAATCGGATTACCGTGCTGGTGGACTTCCGCAGAAGGCGAGTGGACTCGCAAGAACTCACAGCTGAGTTGGTGCTGCTCGTCGTTATCAAATTGAACTTCCAGAATTCGCGATTGGCGTTTGAGCTTAATCGCCGTGGCTTTTACCGTCATGGTTTCACTCGATTTTTTTGTCTGAGGCTTAAATTGTACGGTGCTATCACTCGGTTAGCCAATTCTAGTGCCTTGATTCGGAAAACCGTGTGAACTCTGCGCAGAAAAGTCGCTAATTTAGTCATTTCTGGTTAAAAGTCAGCGTGAACTACCTCACATAAATCTGCAGCAGCGTTTGTCGAATTGCGTCAGTTAAGGCACTTTTGTGACACCCAAAGCGCAACAAGCACTTAACAAGCACGCAAAGGAATTATGGTTATGGAAGCAACCAATACAGTGTCTTCGACCCAGCTGCTCGCGACCAACAGCGCTGAGCCAAAACCCAGCATATTGCTGGCTGCTATCGTTTTGTTTTTTGCTCTACTCAATTTTTTGCCTTTTGAACAGGGCATTAACCAAGGTTTAGCGCTATTGAGTTTTGCCGCCTTGCTGTGGCTCACCGAAGCCATTCACATCAGTTTGACCGCTATTTTAATCCCCATACTTGCAGTGTTCATGGGAATTTTTGATACCACCAAGGCTCTGAGTAATTTCGCCAACCCTATCATTTACCTGTTCTTTGGTGGCTTTGTGATAGCGGCGGCATTGCACAGCCAAGGAATTGACCGCTTGATTGCCCGCAAAGTGCTTACGCTATCAAAGGGTAATCTCGCCACTGCCTGCTTGGTACTTTTCGGCGTAACCGCAGGCCTTTCCATGTGGATAAGTAACACTGCCACCGCTGCGATGATGTTGCCGCTAGCGTTAGGCATATTGAATCAGCTAGAGGGAGAGAACAAAGGCCGCACCTATGTCTTCGTATTACTCGGTATCGCCTATTCAGCCAACATTGGTGGCATTGGTACTTTGGTTGGCTCGCCGCCTAATGCGATTGCCGCGGCCCAAGCGGGCATCAGTTTTAGTGAATGGCTTGAGTTTGGCTTAATTGCCGTCGTCATCCTTTTGCCTTTGATGTTGTTGGCATTATTTTGGGCGGTGAAACCGGACTTGCAACAAAGGTTCGAGCTTGCGCAAGAGGCCACAGAACTAACCGCATCGGCCAAACTGACTCTACTGATTTTCTTAGCGACAGTAGTTTGCTGGATATTCTCCAAACCGATTGCTCAAGCACTTGGTGGCATCGCTAAATTCGACACCATTGTCGCGCTTTCGGCTGTCGTGCTGCTCGGTGGTCTCAAGCTGGTCGAGTGGAAGAAAATTGAAAACACCACAGATTGGGGCGTGCTGGTGCTATTTGGCGGTGGTCTGACGCTAAGCGGCGCGCTCAAAGCCACAGGCACCAGCGTCTTTTTGGCGCATGGCGTTATGGAGCTATTTGGCTCATTTCACGTGGCGCTGTTTGTTTTGGTGCTCATCTTCTTTGTGATCATGCTGACCGAGTTTGCCTCTAATACCGCAAGCGCTGCCTTGTTAATACCAGTGTTTGCAGCTATTGCTGAGGGGCTTGGAGTGTCGGCGGTAATGCTGTCTGTGATCATTGGTATGGCTGCCTCTTGCGCCTTTATGTTGCCAGTTGCCACGCCACCCAATGCCATTGTCTACGGCTCGGGGTTCATCAAACAAAGTCAAATGATGCGAGTCGGTTTGGCGATCAATCTGTTGGCTCTGGTGGGGCTTTTTGCGATAGCCAATCTGTTCTGGGAGCTCTAACTAGAAGGGTTTATCGCCGGCATTTGGTCAGCGATGAACCAAAAAAAGCCCTCAGATTGGCTGAGGGCTGATGACGCTAGCATAGGTGTTACAGAATTAGGTGTTACAGAATAAAGCGAGATAAATCTTCGTTTTCCACCAGGTTGTTTAGGTGCTGGTTGACGTAGTTGGCATCGATTGTGATGCTTTCATCACCGCGATCACCCGCTGAATAGGAAATCTCTTCCATCAGTTTTTCCATGACAGTGTGCAAACGACGAGCACCGATGTTTTCGGTGGTTTCGTTAACCTGCCAGGCAGCCTCAGCAATACGCGTGATACCGTCTTCGGTGAAGCTCAAACTCACCCCTTCAGTGCCCATCAGAGCCACTTGTTGCTCGGTGAGTGAGGCATCGGGCTCGGTCAAAATGCGCTTGAAGTCGTTGGCAGACAGCGCATCCAACTCAACTCTAATCGGCAGACGACCCTGTAGCTCAGGGATCAAATCCGATGGCTTGGCCATTTGGAACGCACCTGAAGCGATAAACAAAATGTGGTCGGTTTTGACCATGCCGTGCTTGGTGGACACGGTTGAGCCTTCGACCAGTGGCAGCAAGTCGCGTTGCACGCCTTCGCGTGACACGTCAGGACCCGAGGTGTCGCCACGCTTACAAATCTTGTCGATTTCATCGAGGAAAACGATACCGTTTTGCTCAACCAATTCGATGGCTTGCTCTTTTAAGTCATCTTGGTTGACCAGCTTAGCGGCTTCTTCTTCCACCAACTCTTTAAAGGCGTCTTTGATTTTCATGCTGCGACGCTTGGCCGCCGGCTGATTCATGTTAGAGAACATGTTTTGCAGCTGGGAGGTCATCTCTTCCATGCCCGGAGGCGCCATGATCTCCACACCCATCGGCTTTTGCGCGATGTCGATGTCGATGGTTTTGTCGTCTAGCTTGCCCTCGCGCAGCTTTTTGCGAAACGCTTGGCGAGTACTGGAATTACTGGCTTGCTCGTCTTGGCCCCAGTTGTCTTTTGGCGGCGGCAGCAGGGCGTCGAGAATGCGTTCTTCGGCCATTTCTTCGGCGCGGAACTGATGCTTTTTCATTTGCAGCTCGCGAGTCAACTTGACCGCTGAATCGGTGAGATCGCGAATGATCTGCTCAACTTCTTTACCCACATAGCCCACTTCAGTGAACTTAGTCGCTTCCACCTTAATAAAAGGCGCGTTGGCTAGCTTGGCTAAGCGGCGAGCGATTTCGGTTTTACCGACACCGGTGGGGCCGATCATCAAAATGTTCTTTGGGGTCACTTCTTGGCGCAGCTCTTCGTTGAGCTGCATGCGACGCCAGCGGTTGCGCAGTGCAATCGCTACGGCCTTTTTGGCGCCCTGCTGGCCAATGATGTGCTTATCCAACTCGTGGACAATTTCTCTGGGTGTCATTTGCGACATAGTGCTTTCTCTTTTGCTGACAGACGGACTAGTAGTCCAGCTGTTCGATTGTCTTGTGCTGATTGGTGAATACGCAGATATCACCAGCGATGGTCAGTGACTTCTCGGCAATTTCACGAGCGCTGAGTTCGGTATTTTCAAGCAGAGCCAGTGCCGAGGCTTGGGCGTAGTTGCCGCCAGAGCCAATCGCAATCAAGTCGTGCTCAGGCTGAACCACGTCACCATTACCTGTGATGATTAGGCTGGCTTCTTCGTTAGCAACTGCCAACAAGGCTTCGAGTTTGCGTAGCATGCGATCGGTGCGCCAGTCTTTGGCCAGCTCTACCGCGGCCTTGGTGAGATGACCTTGGTGCATTTCTAGTTTGGCTTCAAAGCGTTCGAATAGGGTGAAGGCATCAGCAGTACCGCCGGCGAATCCCGCCAGCACTTTGCCGTTGTAAAGACGTCGAACTTTGCGGGCGTTGCCCTTCATGACGGTGTTGCCTAAGGAGACTTGGCCGTCGCCTGCGATAACCACTTGGTTGTTGCGGCGTACTGAAACTATGGTCGTCACGTGTGTATCCTCATATGGTGTTAGCGACGTGCATGCCGCGTTTAATAACTATATGGGGCAGGACTTTTGGCTTTTCAACCCTAGCTCAGATTTTGATGCTGTTTTGGTGAGGATCCACGCCGTCGCAAAGCTGTGGGCTAGCATCGGCGTGTTTTGTATTAGTGGCGGTTGCCCTGGTTGGCAGTTGCGGGGTTGGTCGTTAACAGCCGCTTAGGTCCAGTACCAGATTTGGCAGCCGTTCATGCCGGCGCGTTGCAGCTTGTGGCGATCTCGCTCGGCTTGGCGCTTGCTGTCGTAGGGGCCTAAGCGCACACGATACCAAATGCCGTTCTTTTGACTTTCGGTGCGTTTGACTTCGGCTTCTAGGCCTTGGAAGGCGATGGTGGCACGCATGGCTTGGGCGTCGTCGCTATTTCTAAAGGAGCCGCACTGCATTTGATAAGGGCGACCCGGTTCGGTTTTCTCTGGCAAGTCCACTTCGACCGACTTTTGTGGCAGTTGGTCGAGATAATCCCAGTTTTCCTGAGGCTTAGGCGGTAAGTTGTCGCTGCCTGCGTTGGATTTAGGCTTGGACGGCAAAACGATGGGATCAGGTTTAGTGGCTATGCTTGGGTCGTCCGCGCTGCCGCTAATCTGATATAGGAAGTAGCCAAAACCTGCGATCAAAACGACCGCAGGGGCAATCTTAAGCCAGGCTGCAGGCTTTGCTGCAGCGCGGGCCGGTTTGTTTCGAGTAGAGGGCTTCTTTTTCTTTGGTCTGCCGCGATTGGCATAGTCCCTTTGGCTCATTGAATTACATGCGCTCCAGCGTTTTGATTCCCAGTAGCTCAAGTCCGGTCTTCAGGGTGCGTTCGGTGAGTTTTGCCAGCTTGAGGCGGCTGTCGCGCGCGCTGGTCTGCTCGGCACTTAGCACAGGGCAAGCTTCGTAGAAGCTTGAGAACACACCCGCCAGCTCAAACAGATATCCACACAATACATGAGGGGTACCCCGCTCGGCTAGTCGATTAATCACTTCCGCGAACTGGGCCAACTTGTTGGCTAGCTCCACTTCTTTCTCTTGCTCAAGGGCAATTGGTGACTGGCTGGCGTCGATGCCAGCTTCGGTGGCTTTGCGCAGAATGTTGCGCACGCGGGTCAGGGCGTATAGCAAGTAAGGCGCAGTGTTACCCTCAAAGCTCAGCATTTGCTCGAAGCTAAAGATGTAATCTGAGCTGCGGTTTTTCGACAAATCGGCGTATTTCACTGAGCCGATACCAACCGCTAACGCGATTTCGCGCAACTCGTCTTCACTCAAATCTGGGTTCTTCGACTTCACTAGCTCAAACGCGCGCTGCTCGGCTTCGTTAAGCAGGTCAATTAACTTAACTGTGTCACCAGAACGGGTTTTAAACGGCTTGCCGTCTTCGCCGTTCATGGTACCAAAGCCCATGTGCTCAAGGCTTAAGCCGTCTTTTACAAAACCGGCTTTGCGAGCCACGCTAAATACTTGCTGAAAGTGCAGGCCTTGGCGTTGGTCAACAAAGTACAGAGCGCGATCGGCGTTTAGCTGATTCTGACGGTAGCGCATTGCGGCTAGGTCAGTGGTGGAGTACAGAAAGCCGCCACCTTGCTTTTGTACGATAACCGGCAGTGGGTCACCGTTTTGGTTCTTAAATTCGTCCAAGAATACGCATTTAGCGCCTTGGTCTTCGGTCAACAAACCTGAGGCTTCTAAGTCGGCCACCACTTGGGCTAAGTCCGGGTTGTAGCTTGACTCACCGCGAACGTCATCACGGGTCAGTTTTACGTTGAGCTTGTCGTACACCTGCTGACAGTGGTCTAGCGAGATTTCGTTAAACTCGCGCCATAAAGCCAAGCAATCTTCATCGCCAGATTGCAGCTCAACCACCAATTCGCGAGCGCGTTTGGCAAAGTCTTCGCTCTCGTCAAAGCGCTTCTTGGCAGCGCGATAGAAGCTTTCTAAGTCCGACAGTGCCATCGAGATTTCGGTGTTTTGCGCACGCATCTCTTCCATGTAGGCCAGCAGCATGCCGAACTGAGTACCCCAATCACCTACGTGGTTTTGGCGAATCACTTTGTGTCCCAAGAACTCAAGGGCGCGGGCAACTGCATCGCCAATGATGGATGAGCGCAGGTGCCCTACGTGCATCTCTTTGGCTAGGTTTGGCGAAGACAAGTCCACCACTATGGTTTGCGACTCAGGCAGTGGCACGCCTAGGTGCTCGTCGTCCAAGGCCGCTTGCAGTTGGTTGGCCAGGGTATTGTCGTCAACGAAGAAGTTGATAAAGCCAGGACCGGCGATCTCCACTTTGGCAATGTGCTCAGAGGCTGGCAGATTGTCGATCAGCAGTTGCGCCAAATCACGTGGTGGTTTTCCTGCCGCTTTGGCGGTCATTAGCGCCAAGTTGGTGGCGAAATCCCCATGGGACTTATCCTTGGTTCGATCCAGCTGCAATCGAGGGGTGAAGTCCGCTGCGATAATGCTCTGATCTTTTAGCTTTGCCAGGCTTTGTTCTAGCAATTCCAGGATGTGTTGTTTCATAGGTGTACAGCCGTATATTTGACAGGAAAATTGAACGTAAAAACGAACCGGCCATTTTAGCAGAATCTTTTGGAATCTGGCTAGCTTAGATCTTGTGGGTCGCGGTCTAGGTTCCAGCGACATTTGCGCGCATACGGCGAGGCTTCGATGTTGGCCAACTCAGCCTCCACGATCGCCTGTAATTGGTTGCGGGTTTGGCTTTGGCATAACAGCTGATAGCGATATTTACCGGCGCGGCGTTCAATGGCGCAGGGCAGGGGTCCTAACAGTTCCATGTCTTGATAGTGGCCCAAGCGCTCGGCGGCAAATTGCAAAAGATTGAGCGCGTCTTGGCTATTGTGAGCCTCGGCTTGAATTTGCAGCATGAACTGCTTGGGTGGCAGTAGTGCTGCACTTCGCTCTTGTAGCAACTCGCGGCTGAGCTCGGTGTAGCCTTGGCTGAGCAGGCCTTGAATCAAAGGGTGCTGGGCTTGATGGGTTTGCAGTAGCACTTCGCCCGGTTTGGAAGCGCGACCGGCGCGTCCTGCTACTTGGGTAATCAGCTGAGCTAAGCGCTCAGGCGCGCGAAAATCGGCGCTAAACAAGGCGCCGTCAACATCCAGCAAAGCCACCAAAGTCACGTCAGGGAAGTGATGGCCTTTGGCCAACATTTGGGTGCCAATCAGCAAACGGTACTTGCCCGAGCGAATGCCTTCTAAGCGTCTTTCTAACTCGCCTTTACGCCGTATGCTGTCGCGATCTATGCGGACCGCGGGATAGTCGCTAAAGCGTTGCGATAAATACTCTTCGAGCTGTTCGGTGCCGACCCCTTGGCCAAATAACAGTGTGGACGAACAGTTGGCGCATTGAATTGGGATAGGCCGAGCATCATCGCAGTGATGACAGTGAATTTCGCCGTTGGCACGGTGAACCGTATAAAAAGCATCACAGCGCTGGCACTCGTGCAAATAACCACACTCGTGACACATTAGCGCCGGCGCATAGCCGCGACGGTTTAAAAACAGCAGCACTTGTTCGCCGGCTTTGAGCTTTTGTTCGATGCGCTCAATTAGCGCAGGTGATAGCCCGGCTTCTAGTTGCGCATGGGTGATATCCACCACACCATTCTTTGGCGGCTTGGCATTACCAGCCCTTTGGGTCAGGCTCAGATGTTGGTAGCGACCATTCAGCGCGTTGTGCAAGGTTTCTAAACTCGGCGTAGCGCTGCCAAGCAGTACAGGTACCCCTTCAAGGTGGGCACGGCGTACCGCCAAATCGCGCGCGTGATAACGCACCCCATCTTGCTGCTTAAACGACAGGTCGTGTTCTTCGTCTAACACAATCAGCCCAGGCCAGCGCATGGGAGTGAATAGCGCCGAGCGAGTACCAATAATTATGGCTGACTCGCCGGTACGGGCTTTCAGCCAAGCGGTTAGGCGTTGCTGAGGTGTCAGTGCCGAGTGCAGCACCGAAATCGGCACCTTAAAGCGACGTTGAAAGCGCGCCAAGGTTTGCGGTGTTAGTCCAATTTCGGGAACCAGCACCAAGACTTGCTTACCTTGCTCAAGCTGAGATTGAATCAGGCTAAGATACACCTCGGTTTTACCCGAGCCTGTGACCCCTTCGAGCAGATAGGGTTGAAAACCACTTCCTTGATTGACCTGTGCTACGGCAATGGCCTGCTCGGTATTAAGTTCAAGCGGCTCTTCGCCCATTTGCAATTGCTCGCGCCAGCTCAGGTCGGGCTGGTAAGGCTTGTCATCGGCTTGGATTAACTGTTTGTCTTGCAGCGCCTTGATAACCGCCTTGGAGAAACCCAATTCACCCAACTCATCATCGCTGTGCTCACGCTCGCTGAGGGCTCGAAGCAGGGCTTGTTGTTGCTTGGCGCGATTGAGCTCGCCCAGATCGAATTCTTGGCCTTGGAGAGTCAGCTGCCAAAAGCGCTCGCTGGCAAGCTCAGCCCTGGCGTCTTGGCGAAGAGCGACGGGTAACGCTTGAGTGAGCATTTGCCCCAGTGGCGCAAAGTAGTAACGCGCCGCCCATTGGCTGAGCTTTAGAAGTGATTCGGGAAACAGCGGCTCAGCGTCGAGCACCTTGAGGTATGGTTTGATTTTTCTGACGTCGAAATCTGGCGTGTCCACGAGACGCGTGACCAAGCCGACTTGAGTTCTAGGCCCAAAGCGCACCAGTACGCGTGCCCCAACCACCGCAGGAGCTTGGCCTGCTGGCACTTGGTAACAGAATACTTGGCGCAAGGGCACGGCGAGTGCGACTTCAACGTATAAGGGCTTGGTCTCTGGCACGGTTTGCTATGGTTATATTTGTGCGAAAACGCTTGAAAAATCAGTCTCCAGTCTAAAGCTTTGTGGTGGAGTGGGCTAGCGATTCAGATTGGAATTGCGATTCCCTAGTTCTAATGGCCGATGCTAAGGCGAAAATGGCCGCAAATTTAAACAGATTTATCTTGAAGCTGTGCTGGGAATGGGATAGTATTCGCGCCCTATTTATTATGTAACCTCGTGTGGTGTCTGGCTTTGGATCAGATGGCGACACGGCCTTAACTGAGGTAACCCCCATGAAAGATGGTATCCATCCTAACTACGTTGACATCAAGGCAACTTGTTCTTGCGGTAACGTAATCGAAACTCGTTCTACTATCGCCAAAGACATCCACTTGGATGTGTGCAGCGCTTGCCACCCTTTCTACACTGGTAAGCAGAAAGTTGCTGACACTGGCGGTCGTGTTGATCGCTTTAAGAAGCGTTTTGGCGCTCTTAGCAGCAAAAAATAAGTCGAATTTCGACTTGTTCACAAAGGCGCCGATTGGCGCCTTTGTCGTTTCTAATCCCCGCTGATCCGACTACTTATCAATTTTCGCTAATTCACCTTGAATTTCCCTCAAGGAAGCGTATCGTAGCGGCAATAACCCCCTATTACCCCAAAGTATTTTTTGCAGGACTGCAGTCATGACAGATTTTCGTCAAAAAGCCCTCGATTATCACGAGTTCCCCGTACCCGGTAAGTACAGTGTTGAGCTAACCAAGCCCGCTGAAACCGCAATGGATCTGTCATTGGCTTATAGTCCTGGTGTTGCTGAGCCGGTTCGCGAAATCGCCGCTAACCCAAACGATGCCTACCGTTACACCAACAAAGGCAACCTGATTGCCGTTATTTCTAACGGTACTGCGATTTTGGGCTTGGGCGATTTGGGCCCATTGGCCTCTAAGCCTGTGATGGAAGGTAAAGCACTACTGTTTAAGCGCTTCGCTAACCTAGATGCCATCGATATCGAAGTAAAACACCGCACAATCGACGAATTTGTTGACACAGTGGCCAATATCGCTGACACCTTTGGCGGCATTAACCTTGAAGACATCAAGGCGCCAGAGTGTTTTGAAATTGAAAAAGCCTTGATTGAGCGCTGCGCTGTGCCGGTTTTTCATGATGACCAACACGGTACCGCGATTGTGACTGCCGCAGGCATGATCAACGCACTGGAGATTCAAGGTAAAAACATCGAAGACGCTATCATCGTTTGTATGGGTGCAGGTGCTGCGGCGACCGCTTGTATGGAACTGTTGATCAAATGCGGTGCGATGCGTGAGAAAATCTACATGCTGGATCGCAAAGGGGTGATTCACACTCGTCGCGACGACATCAACGAATACAAGAAGATGTTCGCCAACAACACCGACAAGCGCACTCTGCAAGACGTGATTGCTGATGCCGATGTTTTTGTTGGTGTATCTGGCCCCGATTTGGTGACCGCCGAAGACATTCAGCTGATGGCCGAAAAGCCAGTGATTTTTGCTTGCTCAAACCCAGATCCAGAGATCAAGCCAGAAGTAGCTCACGCCGCTCGTCAAGACTTGATCATGGGTACCGGTCGCAGCGACTACCCGAACCAGGTCAACAACGTATTGTGCTTCCCGTTTATCTTCCGCGGTGCACTGGACGTTCGCGCTAGCGCGATTAACGACGAGATGAAAGTCGCGGCCGTACACGCTTTGGCCCAGTTGGCCAAAGAGCCGGTATTGCCACAAGTGCTGCAAGCTTACCCAGAAGTGGACTCACTAGAGTTTGGCGCTGACTATGTGCTGCCAAAACCTATGGACCCGCGTTTGCTGCCACGTATCGCCAAAGCCGTGGCCCAAGCGGCTATCGACTCTGGCGTTGCCGGTATCGAAGAGCTGCCAGAGAACTACATGGCTGAGTAATCGCTTAGCACAGATTAAGGCGCCGCAGGGGCGCCTTTTTTGTTCCTTTGCGAGGTTAAATCTGGCTGTGCCCCGCAAGAGTAACCCTTGTAATTTCGTGCGTTTGCGCGACTTTGCGGGTAAACTTAGGCGCGATAATTTTGATTGCAGCATTGGCCTTTTTCGACAGGGCTGATCCTAGGCAGACTAATGAGCTTTTTACCCTTTTCTCGTCCGAGCATGGGCGAGGCAGAAATTAACGCAGTGGCAGAAGTCCTGCGCAGTGGTTGGATTACCACAGGTCCTAAAAACGCCGAGCTTGAGCAAGCGTTCGCCGAAAGCATAGGCGCTGAGCACGCGATTGCAGTTAGTTCAGCGACAGCAGGCATGCACGTCACTCTGCTGGCCTTGGATATCGGCCCCGGCGATGAAGTGATTACCCCGAGTATGACTTGGGTATCCACGGTTAACTTAATTTGTTTGCTGGGTGCCACTCCAGTGTTTGTGGATGTGGATCGCGACACTTTGATGGTGGATGCAGAAACCATAGCGGGCAAAATTACCGACAACACCAAAGCCATCATCCCAGTGCACTACGCCGGTTCTGCGCTGGACTTGGCGCCGCTTCGCGCGTTAGCCAAGCAGCATCAAATCGCACTCATCGAAGACGCGGCTCACAGTGCTGGTACCAGCTATCAAGGCCAGCCGATTGGCGCCTCTGGTACCGCGATTTTCTCCTTCCACGCGATTAAGAACATGACCTGCGCTGAAGGTGGCATGGTGGTGACTGATGATGCCGAGCTTGCACAGCGTGTGCGTCAGCTAAAATTTCATGGGTTAGGGGTGGACGCCTTTGACAGGCAAACCCAAGGGCGCGCACCGCAAGCCGAAGTATTGAGCCCAGGCTTTAAGTACAACCTAGCCGACGTCAACGCGGCCATTGCCCTATGTCAGCTTGAGCGTTTGAGCGAGATAAACCAGCAACGCGCTGAGTTGGCGCAATATTATTTATCCAAGTTGGCAAACGTCGATGGGGTCACACCATTAGCGATTCCTAATGGTTATGATTTCGTGCACGCGTGGCACCTGCTGATTGTTCGAGTAGAAGCCGATGCCTTTGGCATGGACCGCGACCAATTCATGGCGGCCCTAAAGACCAAAGATATTGGTACTGGCATTCACTTTAGAGCAGTGCACACCCAAAAGTATTATCGAGAACGTTTTGGCGATTTGGCGCAAGCCTTGCCAAATAGCCAGTGGAATTCAGAGCGGATTTGTTCTTTACCTCTGTTTCCGGACATGAGTTTGGCGGATGTGGATCGTGTGATCGCTGCCATTAAACAGATTAAGGCGGAACTTTAAGTGTTTTTACATAAAGACATCGAACATTTGTCGGTGGTTATTCCGGTATACAACGAAGCGGATTGTCTACCAGAACTGCTTGAGCGCACTGAAAAGGCTTGTGCTCAGTTAACCTGTCGCTATGAAATCATCATGGTTGACGATGGCAGCCGTGACGGCTCAGCGCAAATGCTGGTGGACGCGGCCAACAAGCCGGGCAGTCCGTTTGTGGCTCTGATGCTTAACCGCAACTACGGCCAGCACAGTGCAATTATGGCGGGCTTTGAAGAAGCCAAGGGTGATTTGATCATCACTCTAGACGCCGACCTGCAAAACCCACCGGAAGAGATTCCACGCCTAGTGGCTGCTGCCAACGAAGGTTATGACGTGGTGGGTACTAAGCGTATGAATCGCCAAGATACGCTGTTTCGTCGCTACTCAAGCCGGATTATCAATAAGTCGGTGCAACGCGCCACCGGTGTGGATATGACCGATTATGGTTGCATGTTGCGCGCTTATCGCCGTCACATCATCGATGCCATGTTGCAGTGTCACGAGCGCTCCACTTTTATTCCAGTTCTGGCCAACAGCTTTGCCCGCCGCACCACGGAAATTCAAGTGGGCCACAACGAGCGCGAGCACGGCGATTCTAAGTACAACTTCATGCGCCTTATCAACCTGATGTTTGATTTGGTGACCTGTATGACCACAGCGCCGCTTCGTTTGTTGTCACTAGCCGGAGGCGCGATTGCCGCCTTAGGCCTGTTATTTGGCATGCTGTTGCTACTTCTTCGCCTAGTTCTTGGTGCCGAGTGGGCCGGCGATGGTGTGTTCACCCTGTTTGCCTTCTTGTTCATGTTTATCGGCGCCCAGTTCGTCGGTATGGGACTGCTAGGGGAATACATAGGCCGTATTTATAGCGATGTGCGAGCCCGTCCTCGTTACTTTATTCAACAAATTATTCGAGCGCCTCAGGAATCCAGCGATTCCGACAGCGAGCGCGAGTCACAACAAGCATAGGAATAAGCATGAAAGCGATTGTATTTGCGTATCATGATATTGGCTGCGAAGGTATTCGCCGCCTGTTAGACGCTGGCATTCAAGTCGAGGCCATCTTCACTCACGTGGATGACCCAACGGAAAACCGCTTTTTTGAGTCGGTGGCCGAGTTAGCCGCCGAGCGCGGTATTACTGTTTACGCACCAGAAGACGTGAACCACCCAATTTGGGTGGAGCGCATCGCTCAAATCGAGCCTGATTTCATTTTCTCATTCTACTACCGCAACTTGTTGTCACAGGCGGTATTGGACTGTGCCAAAGTAGCGGCGCTGAACCTGCACGGTTCATTGCTTCCGCGCTACCGCGGTCGCGTACCGGCCAACTGGGCGATCCTTAACGGTGAAACCGAGACTGGCGTTACTTTGCACAAGATGACGGTTAAGCCAGATGCGGGTGATATCGCTGCCCAGCAAAAAGTGGCCATTGAGCCGCAGGACAACGCCAAAGACTTGCACGCCAAGCTTAAACTCGCCGCTGGTGAGCTGCTGGCTGACACTTTGCCTAAGCTAATCGCTGGCAAGGTTAGCTACACCGCTCAAGACGAGTCGCAAGCCACTTATTTCGGCGGTCGTCGCCCAGAAGACGGCGAGCTGCAGTGGAGCAAGAGTGCTAATGAACTGCACAACTTGGTGCGCGCGGTAACTAAGCCGTACCCGGGTGCCTTTACCTTTACCGGTGAGCGCAAGAGCCTGGTGTGGAAATCCACCGTTGTCGAGCAAAACTCGGACGCAGCACCAGGGACTATCGTTAACGCCTCCCCACTACAAGTGGCCTGTAAAGAAGGCTTACTGCAAATCGACGCGGGTCAAACCGAATCGGGTTTGTACGTCAACGGCGAGCAGTTAGCTCGTGAAATGAACCTAGTTGAAGGCATGCGCTTTGGCCCGAAAGCCTCATCTCAGTTGAACTTGGATCGCAAGACCAAGGTACTTATTCTGGGTGTGAACGGCTTTATCGGTAACCACTTAACCGAGCGCCTGTTGGCCGATGGAAACTTTGAAGTTTACGGTTTGGATATTGGCTCAAGTGCGATTGAGCGCTTGATGGATCACCCAGATTTCCACTTTGTTGAAGGTGATATTTCGATTCACACCGAGTGGATTGAGTACCACATCAAGAAGTGCGACGTGATCTTGCCGCTGGTGGCGATTGCTACTCCAATCGAATACACCCGTAACCCGCTGCGCGTGTTCGAGTTGGATTTCGAAGAGAACCTGCGCATCGTTCGCTACTGTGTGAAGTACAACAAGCGCATCATCTTCCCATCCACCTCTGAGGTGTATGGCATGTGTGACGAGCCAGACTTTGACGAAGATAAGTCTAAGCTGATCGTTGGTCCTATTAGCAAACAGCGTTGGATCTACTCGGTATCTAAGCAACTGCTGGACCGCGTGATTTGGGCCTACGGTAAGAAAGAAGGCCTTAAGTTCACTCTGTTCCGCCCGTTTAACTGGATGGGCCCCCGCCTAGATAGCTTGAACTCAGCCCGTATTGGTAGCTCACGCGCTATTACTCAGCTGATTTTGAATCTGGTTGAAGGTACGCCTATCAAGCTGGTTGACGGTGGTGAACAGAAGCGTTGCTTTACCGACATCGAAGACGGTATCGAAGCACTATTCCGCATAGTTGCTAACAAGGACAACCTGTGTGATGGCCAGATCATCAACATTGGTGCCCCTGAAAACGAAGCCTCAATTAAGCACATGGCCGAAGTGCTGCTGGAGAAATTTGAAGCGCACCCATTGCGCGACCAATTCCCTCCGTTTGCCGGCTTTAAAGTGGTGGAAAGCCACAGCTTTTACGGTGACGGCTACCAAGACGTGTCACACCGCAAGCCAAGCATTCGCAACGCTAAGCGTTTGATCGATTGGGAGCCAACCCATAGCATGGAAACTACCATCGAGAAGACGCTAAACTTCTTCTTAGACAGCGCGGTAGACGAGAAGTAGGCTTTCAATTATTAGCGGAGGACAAGCATGACCGAACCGACTTTGGTGGGTTTGCGAATTGATGTCGATACGTTTAAGGGCACCCGCGAAGGGGTGCCCAAACTTCTAGAAATACTGGCCCGGCATCAAATCCAGGCCAGTTTTTTCTTTTCGGTAGGCCCGGATAACATGGGCCGTCACGTGTGGCGTTTATTAAAACCTAAATTCCTGTGGAAGATGCTGCGATCGAATGCTGTGGGTCTCTACGGGTTAGATATTTTGCTTTGCGGTACCTTTTGGCCCGGCCCTCAAATTGGTCAGCGCTTGCGCGATACCATCAAATCGGCGGCTGAACCACAACCTCAGGGGATGCACGAGATAGGCCTGCACGCCTGGGATCATCAAGCCTGGCAGGCGCGCATTGAGCGTTGGTCTGATGACGAGCTTCGCCAGCAGATTAAACTGGGCGTCGACACCCTTGAAGACATTATCGGTCGCAAGGTGGACTGCTCAGCCGTCGCCGGTTGGCGCGCCGATCCTCGCACCTTGGACATCAAGCAAGAATTTGGCTTTCGCTATAACTCAGATTGTCGCGGTGACCAGTTGTTTGAGCCTGTGCTTGGCGATGGCAGCGTGGGCGCACCGCAAGTGCCGGTGAATCTGCCGACCTATGATGAGATTGTGGGCCAGAAAATCCCAGAAGAGGCATTCAACCAAACTATTCTGGATAGCATAGTGCCGGGGCAGTTTCACTGCTATACCATTCATGCTGAAGTGGAAGGTGGTATCAAAGCCGACCTATTTGAGCAACTACTGGAAGAGGCTAAGGCGCGCAATATTCAGTTTGTACCCCTAGGGCAGCTGGTAGAAGCGCAAACCGAGTTCAGACAAGACCGTTTGGTCACTGGGCCACTAGAAGGCCGCGAGGGCTGGGTGGGTTGGCAAGCCTCCGCCCTTGAAACACAATAGCTTAAGAGCATTACTCCAAAGAGCAATAACAAGGCAAAACAATGCAGGCATTAAAAAATCGCTTTGGCTGGTTGTTAGTAGCAGGGTTTATTCTGCTGTATTTGGTTCCATTGGGGCAGCGTCCGCTATGGGAGCCCGACGAAACTCGCTATGGCGAAATTAGTCGTGAAATGGTGGAAACCGGTAACTGGGTCGCCCCTCAGTTTTTAGAGCTTCGCTATTTCGAAAAGCCAATCATGGGCTATTGGATGAACGCCGTAAGCTTGATGACCTTCGGTGACAATGCCTTTGCGGTACGCTTTATGTCGGCGATGGCCGCGGCAGGTTCAGCGGTGCTGATATTTTGGCTAACCCTACGAGTATTGCAATGCCGACGCACCGCCTTGTTAGCGTCAGGCATTTTCTTATCCAGTTTCATCGTGTTCATGATTGGCACCTACTCGACGCTCGATTCCATGTTGAGCTTCTGGGTGACCGCTGCCTTTGTGTGTTTTTATTGGTTGTTGGAGGCCAGTAATGCGCGCTCTAGGGCAATTCGCTACGCCTTGTTTGGAATCTTTTGCGGTGCGGCCTTTCTCACCAAAGGCTTTGTGGCGTTAGCCATTCCTGTGGTGGCGTTGGTGCCCTTTATGATAGTGCAGGGGCGCTTACTGGAGCTGATTAAATTTGGACCGATTGCTGTATTGGCGGCCGGATTGGTGAGCCTGCCTTGGGCGATTGCGGTTCACTTGCAACAACCGGATTACTGGAACTACTTCTTCTGGGAAGAGCACATTCGACGCTTTAGCGCGGATGATGCTCAGCACAAAGCGCCGTTCTGGTTTTATGTGCCTTGGTTGTTGTTGGGAGCCTTGCCTTGGACGGGCGCGGCCATTGCAGCAATTAAGAGTAAGCCTTGGCAAATCAACAAAGACTTTGCTTGGTACCTGCTGTTCTGGGCTTTGATGCCGTTTTTGCTGTTCTCTTATGCCAAGGGCAAGTTGCCGACTTACATTCTGCCTTGCTTTGCACCGCTGGCCATCATGCTGGCGATGGGGCTAAACCGTTATCTTGATCAAATCAAAGAGCAAACTCAGTCGCTGCTTAAGTGGGCCGGTTGGATCAACTTGGTGTTCTCGGGTTTGCTGTTGGTTGCATTGGTACTAGCGATGCTGGGCATTATCGGAAAAGCCCCTCTCTATGGCTTGTCTGAAATTCCGAAAATGGTGCTGGGCTTGTTGGTGTTTGGCAGCTGGGCGGCGTTGTCACTGGCGCTAATCAAAAACTCAACAGACAAGCCCCTGCTCAAGCTGGGCCTAATGCCTGTGATGTTTATGTTGCTCGTCCCTTTCTTAGCGCCCCAGTCGGTGGTGGATACCAAAGCACCCGGTGATTTCATTAACAACATGAAGCCGTACCTCAACGACGACACTCGAGTGATTTCGCAAGAGGTAGGGTTAGCTGGCTCTTTGGCCTGGCACTTGTCTCGCAGCGATATTGACCTGTGGGGTAAAACCGGTGAGCTCAGTTACGGTGTAGGTCAAGACGACAGCCAACATCGACTGATTGCCAACGAGGCGATAGCGCTAGAGATTGCCGAGTCGCTAAAAGATGGTGATGTGGCGGTATTCATGCGTCGTCGCGAGCGTCCGACTCTCGAGGAGATTCCAGCGCCCGATCAGGAGTTCCGTCAAGGCCGTTACTGGTTGTTCTTGTACCAAGGGTCGCAGTAATGTGGCCCTGGCTATGGATTGGCCTGTCGATATCCCTGACTTGTTTGGGCCAAATAGCACAAAAGCAGGCGGTGACAGCGTTTGCGCGCATGCCTGCTGAAACGCCTTTGCGCGCCAAGCTACTGCATCCTTGGCTTATCACGGCGCTGTTTGCGTTGGGGTTCGGCGCGCTATTTTGGCTATTGGTGCTGCACGTCTGGCCAGTCGGCCAAGCCTACCCCTTGTTGGCCACCAACTTTGTTCTGATGCTTCTGATTGCCCGTTTTGGCTTTAAAGAAACAGTGAATAAGCGTCGCTGGTTAGGCGGAGGCTTGGTCGCTGCGGGTATAGTGTGCATGGGGCTGACGCTATGAGCGCTTCAAGAGGTTACGCATTTGCACTAGCTAGCATAGCGCTGGTGAGCTTTGCGCAGCTGGCGATGAAGTGGGGCATGAGCCTGCTTCCGGCGCAGTGGGACTGGCTGCAGCAACCGGCGCTTTATACCGAGCAACTAGGCGCTGCTGCCTGGGTGCTGGCCGGGCTATTGGCATACTTGGGTTCAATGGCAGCATGGATGGGGGTGCTGGCCAATTTGCCCTTGTCCAAAGCCTATCCTATGTTGGGCATTAGCTACGCATTAGTGTATCTGATTGCGGTTAGCTCACCTTGGTTTGAGCAGACTTATAGTCATGGTGCAGCGATTGGCATTGGCCTAATCTTAGTGGGGGTTGGCTTGTGCAACGCACCGGATGCTAACAGAGTCGCTGACTAGCAAGAAACAAACAAAGATACCCAGTCGTGGGCACAAAAAAGGAGCCATCAGGCTCCTTTCAAGAATTGAGATAAGGCACTTTACTCTTCGTCTAGCGCTTCGATATCGATTCCCAGTTCACGCATGATTTGCTGCGCGTCCTTTGGAATTCCGTCAGCCTTGTCTTTGCGCAGGTCTTCATCGGCGGGTAGCGGCTGACCTGTGTAGGCGTGTAAAAAGGCTTCGCATAACAGTTCGCTATTGGTGGCGTGGCGCAAGTTAGCAATCTGACGGCGAGTGCGCTCGTCGGTCAAAATTTTCAGCACCTTGATGGGAATCGACACGGTAATTTTTTTGACTTGTTCGTTTTTCTTGCCGTGTTCAGCGTAGGGGCTAATGTAATTGCCATCCCATTCGGTCATATGTCCACCCAGTTAATGTTATGCGTTATTGTGGCACCGATTGTATAGTTTGTGCCAAAGCAGTCAATAATCGCCGTATATACAGATAAGTGTTTAGACGTCTATGCATCTTGACGCCCATTATGTCATAGGTTAATTTAGCCGTCTAGACATCTTTGATGCTGGGTCTCAGAGCACAAAATCAACACGTGGAGCGGTAATGAAAGACTATCAGCCAGGCACCATCGCAGTTCGCGAGGGCATAGAAAACGACACCCATCATGGAGCCATTGTTCCACCGATTTATCTTTCCACCAATTACTCCTTTGCCGATTACACCGAGCCGCGTCAGTATGACTACAGCCGCAGCGGCAACCCAACCCGAGGCATTTTAGGCGACGCCCTTGCCAAGCTAGAGCAAGGCAGCACAGGCATTATCACCAACACAGGTATGTCAGCAATCAATGTGGTGCTGCAGCTGTTATCGCCAGGTGACCGCTTAGTGGTTCCCCACGATTGTTATGGCGGTAGCTTTCGCTTATTCACCAACTTGGCCAAAAAAGGCCAGTTCGAGCTGGATGTAGTCGATCAGACCGATACCCAAGCGTTAACTGAGGCTATCGCAAAAGGCCCTAAGTTGGTGTGGCTTGAGACCCCGTCTAATCCGCTGTTGCGCATCGTTGATATTGCCGAAACCGCTGAACAGTGTGCCAAAGTCGGTGCACTGCTTGCCGTAGACAACACCTTTTTATCACCGGCCTTACAGACTCCGCTAACTCTAGGTGCCGATATTGTGGTGCACTCCACAACTAAATTTATCAACGGTCACTCGGATGTGGTCGGGGGCGCTGTGGTGGCCAAAGACGACGAGCTGGGTGAACTGCTGGCTTGGTGGGCCAACACCATTGGTGCTACTGGCGGTGCCTTTGATTCCTACTTGACCCTGCGTGGTCTACGTACACTGGAGTGTCGTCTTAACAGCCATCAGAACAACGCCACCAAGGTGGCCGAGCTTTTAAACGCACACCCAGCGGTGGCCAAACTCTACTACCCGGGCCTTACTGACCATCCCGGCCACGAGCTGGCCATAAAGCAGCAAAAGGGCTTTGGCTCTATGCTCAGCTTTGAGCTGGTGGGGGATCAGCAACAAGTCGCCACTTTCCTTGAGCAACTGGCCTTGTTCTCGGTGGCCGAAAGCCTAGGCGGGGTTGAGAGTTTAGTGGCGGTGCCTGCGACTATGACCCACCGCGCCATGGAGCCAGAAGCACGTCATGAGGCGGGCTTGAAGGACACGCTGATTCGCTTGTCGGTAGGCATTGAGAACGGAGACGATCTGGTCGCCGACCTCAAACAAGCCCTAGACGCTGTGGTTGTGAAGGGAGACTAGTGGTGGCATTGCGTCATTTACACAAATTCGGCGGCTCGAGCCTGGCCGATGCCGATTGCTACAAACGCGTCGCCCACATCCTGCTGACCCATGGCCAAAGCGATGATTGGATTGTGGTCTCTGCCGCGGGTAAAACTACCAATCGTTTATACGAATTGCTCGACGGCCGTCTCGATCATTTCGGCTGGCAACAGCAATTGGAGTTGCTGCACCAATACCAGCAAAAGCTGGTGGACGATTGTTTGGTTGGTGGTGCGCACAAGCGCCTTAGCGACAAGCTGCGCGAAGACATGCGCGTGTTACATCGTTTGCTCAGCGAAGAAGACTTAAGCGAGTACCAAACCAGCCAAATCATAGCTTTTGGTGAGTTGTGGTCATCGCGCTTGTTGGCCGAGGTGCTGTCTGCCTCGGGCGTATCAGCCATGCAGCTGGACGCTCGCGATGTATTGGTGGCGGATGAAGATGTCACCCCTATGGTGCGCGAGCAGGAATCCAGCCAGCGCTTGCAGCAAGTCATTCGCGATAATCCAGGTTATCGAGTGGTGCTCACCGGCTTTATTTGCGCTACAGAGCTTGGTCAAACCCTGTTGTTTGGCCGCAATGGCTCGGATTACAGCGCGACTTTGATTACTCGCTTGGCCGGTTTTGATCGCGTCACTATTTGGACCGATGTGGAAGGGGTGTTCAACGCCGACCCGAATCGAATCAGCGATGCCAAGCTTCTCAAATCCATGAGTCTGCAAGAAGCCAACCGCTTGGCACGTCTTGGCAGCCCAGTGCTTCACAGCCGCTGTTTACAGCCGCTCGAAGGCACTCAAATTTCGTTAGCGGTACGTTCTAGTTACGCGCCGCATACAGACTTCACCCTAATTTCGCCAAACTCGCAAAGTGCCAGTCAGCCTGTGGTAACGGCACTAAAGCAAGTCAGCTTGTTTACCTTTGCCCTTGATACCGAACTAGAGACCTTGTTGGCCCAGCTCGATGCTCACGGACTACCACCGCTGGCCCATTGGCGCGATTACAACGGTGTGGCCTCGCTGGCATTTACTCAAGAGCAATCGCCGTCGGCGCGCCATTTGTTAGCTGAGCTGAAAACTGAATACGGCGTGGGCGCGATGAGAGTGTCGGCAGAGCAAGGTTTGGTAGCCTTGGTGAGCAGTGCCGTAAGCGATTATCGTCAAGGTTTTGCTCGGCTGTTAAGCCGTGGCGCGTCGCCTTTGTATCAAGACAGCCACAGCTTGGTGACCTTGGTATCCAACGAGCAGGTGGCCAGCCTGACCGCACAGGTACACAGACGTTGTGCCGGACCACGTAAGCGCTTTGGCGTGGCGCTGTTTGGCGCTGGCAATATTGGCGAAGCCTGGCTTGAACTGTTTGAAAAAGCCCGCCCTCGGTTACAACGCGACCTTGAAGCTGAGTTACAGCTGGTGGGCTTAGTCTCTTCTAAGCGCGCGGTTATCGATGCCAATGGCATCATCGCCGGGCAGTGGCAGCAACGCTTGTCCAAGGGGCTACCTTGGGGCTATGAATCTCTGTTCGAGCAGCTTAACGAGCTGCCATTCGATGAGATCATCGCGCTGGATGTCTCTGCCAGTTCCGGGTTAACCCTGCGTTACCCCGACTTTTTCAGTCATGGCATTCATCTGGTCAGCGCCAACAAACTCGCTGGCTCTGGTCCTATGCCTTTCTACCGTCATCTTAAGAATCAGTTGGCCAGTCGCCGCTTGTTCTGGCGCTACAACGCTTCGGTGGGCGCAGGTCTGCCGGTGCAATACGCCATCAATGACCTTCGCCACAGTGGTGACAAGGTCAACAAAGTGGGTGGCATTTTCTCAGGAACCCTGTGTTGGCTGTTTGAGCACTACGACGGTAGTTCGCCGTTTTCTGAGTTGGTGGTTAAAGCCAAAGAACTTGGAATCACAGAACCAGATCCGCGAGACGACTTGTCTGGTCGTGACATGCAACGCAAACTGCTGATTTTGGCGCGTGAGATGGGGCTTGAGTTGGAGCTTGAAGACATTCAGCTGGAATCCCTGGTACCGAGCGCCTTGGCCGAATGCTCACTAGACGAATTCATGCAGCGCATAGCTGAGCTCGATGCGCCCATGCAAGCAGCGTTTGACCAAGCCAAGGTAGATGGTAAAGCCTTGCGCTATGTGGCAGCACTCAATCGCACCGCGACCAGTTTGACTGCCAAGGTGGGTTTAGAGTCAGTGGCACTGGATCACGCCTACGCCAACCTGACACCAGGTGACAATGTGTTCGTGATTTCCTCAGAGTTTTACAGCACCAATCCGCTGATTATTCGCGGCCCTGGCGCCGGTCGAGAAGTGACCGCGGCGGCGGTACAAACCGATCTGGCGCAAATCTGTCGAGATTTATTGGCTGATTGAGAAAATTTGTATTGACTTAATCAGCGTCGAGGTTAGTATCTGGATGTATAGACGTCTAAACGTCCATCATTAACTCGGCGCTAAGCTAACTTGTGATACTCACTTGGCGAGATTAGTGCCGTAGCTTCGAATTGACAGGGGAAGAGTTCCATGGGTTTTCACCACGCACAACAGCTGCAATCGCTAAACGAGAATTTGGCACAGCTGCAAGACATCAATGTTTCGTTCGAGTTCTTCCCACCGAACACGCCTACCATGGAAGAAACTCTGTGGCACTCGATTGAGCGCTTAGCTCCACTAAAGCCAAAGTTCGTGTCAGTTACTTATGGTGCCAACTCAGGCGTGCGCGATAAAACTCATGCTGTCATCGACCGCATTCATGCGGAAACCGATTTGGTGGCCGCTCCGCACCTGACCTTGGTAGATGCCAGCGAAGAAGAGCTGCGCAACTTAGCTCGCGAATACTGGAACAAAGGGGTTAAGCAAATTGTTGCCCTGCGCGGCGATTTACCTGAAGGCAGCCCACGTCCAACTCGCTACGCAGCCGATTTGGTGCGCTTGTTAAAGGAAGAAGGCGACTTTGATATCTCAGTGGCCGCCTACCCAGAAGTACACCCAGAAGCGGCTAACGCTCAAGCGGATTTGGTGAACCTAAAGCGCAAAATCGACGCTGGCGCTAATCGCGCTATCACTCAGTTTTTCTTTAACGTCGAGTCATACCTGCGCTTTCGTGACCGCTGCGCCGCTGCCGGTATCGATGTAGAGATCATTCCAGGCATTTTGCCAGTGACCAACTTCACTCAGCTCAAGCGCTTTGCCGGTATGACTAACGTCAATGTACCGAATTACCTGTACAGTCAGTTCGAAGGCTTAGATGACGACCCACAAACTCGTAAGATTGTAGGTGCCAATGTCGCTATCGATATGGTTAAAGTACTCTCGCGCGAAGGCGTGAAAGACTTTCACTTCTACACCCTTAACCGAGCCGAGCTCAGTTACGCCATCTGTCACACGCTTGGGGTGCGTCCACAAGTAGGCTAAGTGCCTGATAAAGACTATAATCGAGCCTTACCAATTGATTTAGGTTAGGCTCGTGAAACCCTTACTGATCCTGCTGGCGTGTATTTCTGTTGTGGCCTGCCAGCCCACACCTACCGACCCGCGCATTGACGCTACCATTCAGCTCAGACTGCTAGAAACCTCAGATTTGCATGCCAATCTGATGGATTATAACTATTACCAAGACAGAGACGATCCAAGCATAGGTTTGGCTCGCGTGGCGTCTTTGATTGCCCAACAACGCACACCCAATTCCTTATTAATCGACAATGGCGATCTGATCCAGGGCAGCCCCATGGGGGATTACATGGCCAGCTTGCCTTTGCTGGATTGGAATAAGCATCCTGCCTACAAGGCCATGAATGAGTTGAAATACGACGTGGGCAATGTGGGCAATCACGAATTTAACTACGGCCTGACTTTCTTGTTTAAAGCGCTCGCGGGCGCGGACTTCCCATACATTAACGCCAATGTAGTGGCCGCCGATGACGCGAGCCAGCATCAATTCAGGCCCCGTGTACTGCTTGAACGCACCTTCACGGACACAAATGGGCAGCCTCACCAATTAAACGTTGGATTTATTGGACTAGTGCCACCTCAGATAATGGTTTGGGATAAGTCACACCTGACCGGTGAGGTGCAAGCTTTGGACATGGTTGAAAGCGCGCGCACTCAAATTTCCGAGCTACGCAAGGAAGGGGCGGATTTGATTGTTGTGATTGCTCATACTGGCTTGGGCGATCCTGCTGACCTAACCAGTCCCAATCAGGAAGATGTGGCGTTAGCACTGTCCAAGTTGGATGGCGTTGATGCGCTATTGCTAGGACACAGCCACAGTGTGTTTCCCTCAAGCGAGTTTGCTGGCATTGAAGGTGTGGATATCGATACAGGGCGTCTTAATGGCGTGGCGGCAGTTATGCCTGGTCGTTGGGGCGATCATTTAGGCCAGATTGATTTGACACTCAACTATTCAGCGACGCAAGGCTGGCAAGTGAGCGCCAGTCAAACTCAGTCGTTGCCTATCTTTGCTGACGGCGAATCGAAAGTGGCCGCTAGTGCCGATATGCACCGAGTACTCCACGATGATCATCACGCCACTTTAGCCTTTATGCAACAGCCCATCGGTGTGGCATCACAACCGCTGAACAGTTATTTGAGCCTGCTGCAAGACGACCCTTCGGTGCAAATTGTCGCCGACGCCCAATTGGCCTACGTGCGTAAGAACCTACCCAACGATTTGGTGGACTTGCCCATGGTATCGGTAGCCAGCCCGCTTAAAAGCGGTGGCCGTCACGCCACTCCAAACGACAATGAGCAGTATGTGCAGGTGGGAGCGGGCGAGCTCAGTTATCGCAACGGGGCCGATTTGTATTTGTATGCCAACACTCTGGTGGCGCTAAAAGCCACGGGAGCGCAACTCAAAGAGTGGCTCGAGTGTTCGGCGAACCAGTTTAATCAAATCGACACTGGCTCTACTGAAGCGCAATCCTTAATTAATTGGCGCGGCCATCGCACCTACAATTTCGATGTGATTGAAGGGCTGCACTATCAAATTGATGTGACTCAACCCAGTCGCTACAACGGCGATTGTCGCATCGTCAATGACGCCGCTGAGCGGATTGTGGGATTGGAGTATCAGGCAGACAATGGCGATGTTCTCAAAGGAGATGCCTTTGAGCAGCAGGAGTTCGTGGTGGTAACCAACAACTTTCGTGCCTTTGGTAATAAGTTCGCCGGAGCGACAGCAGAGCAAGTGGTTTTTGAGTCGGGTTACGAGACACGCCAATTGCTGATCGACTTCATTCGCGAGCGTTCGCGCTATAACCCAGCCTCGGGCAGTTTCGATTCTTGGGTTGAGGTGCGTCCAGACATGAATTGGTCGCTAAAACCCATCGCAAATGGCAGTGACTTGGATATTCGTTTTGTGACCCAAGAGTCAGCCGCTGCGCAAAACTACATAGATAATTTCAGCCATTGGCCTATGGATAAAGTGGGTCAAGATGAGTTGGGTTTTGCCGAATATCGGCTGGATTTATCTAAACAATAAAACCCATGGCGAGATGGGCCATGACCACCCAAAGACTTAAGGTGAAGCGCAGGTTTTGATACCAACTGGCGTATTCACCCCAGCGGGGGCGGCCCATTTCGATGGCCAGAATGGCGGTGTAACCTGTGGTGAGAATGGCCAAGCTCAACAGTGAATCCAGTAACACTGCAATCAGCGCCATGAAAGTCGGTAACACTGCCAACCAAGGCTCCCATTTGGCGGGTTTGGGCTGAGCATTGGGTGCCCAGAGCGTGCCTCCCATAAAGGCCAGAATGAGTCCCGAGTACATTAAAAAGGCGTGCAACAGCCAATCGGTGACAGCTTGGTCGGCGAGCTGGGTGTCGGCAGGCCATAGTCGTTGCCAGATGATTGCCGCCAGTATAAACAGCATAGGGGTGATGCCTAGGTAACCAAGTACTCGATAGCTATTCACTCACCCCCTCCCTGGCTGTTTTTGTTGACGAAATTAGCCTAAGTGTAGACAAAGCTTGGGGTTTTGCTGATTTGTATGCGTCAAAAACAAGCGCTCAAAAGAAAAGCGCCCTTAGGGCGCTTTATCTATTAGTCTTTGCGAGGCTTACGGCCTTTCGGCTTATCACCACCGCCTTTGCGGTGTTTGAATCCGCTTTTATTCCGAGCCTTATCGCCATCCTTGTGGCGTTTAGGTCCTTTGCCGTAAGTCGGCTTGCTATCGTCAAACGGCGCCTTAGTGCCTGCTTCAAAGATATTCAGCTTTTGACCGCAAACACGCACTTTGCGCAGGTGTCCTAGCACATCTTTTGGCATGCCGTCTGGCAGGTCAACTGTGGAGATCGCATCGTACAATTCGATTTGACCAATGTAACGCGAATCGATATCGGCTTCGTTGGCAATCGCGCCAACAATGTTACCTACGCCCACGCCATGCTCACGACCAACCATGATTTGGTAGCGCTTCATGGTGACATCTGGCATGTCTTTTAGCGGTACTGGCATACCCAAGTCTGACGGCGCTGGACGCTCGTTGCCACCGCGACGCTTCTTATCGCGATCGTCACGGTCGCTGCGCTCGCGACGCTCTGGGCGGCTTGGCAGAGGTTCAATTTCTAGTGGACGAGCTTTCTGTACTTGCTTTAACAGTGCTGCTGCTAGGGTGTCAGTGTTCACTTCCAGTTGCTGACAAAGCTTGGCAACCGCGGCATCCATAAAGTCCAAACCACCTTCGTTGATGATTTGCCCTACTTGAGTGCCTAGGCGGTCCAAGCGGCGCTCAGAGACTGTCTCTGGGCTTGGGATAGACATAGGCGCAATGCGGCTGCCGGTCGCGCGCTCAATGGTGCGCAGCATGCGCATTTCACGTCCGGTGACGAACAGAATGGCGTTACCAGAACGGCCAGCACGACCGGTACGACCGATACGGTGAACGTAAGCTTCGGTATCGTACGGAATGTCGTAGTTGATAACGTGCTCGATACGCTCAACGTCCAAACCACGGGCAGCAACGTCGGTGGCAATTAGAATGTCCAACTTGCCTTTTTTTAGCGCTTCTACGGCGCGCTCACGAGCGGCTTGGTTCATATCGCCGTGCAGTGCATCGGCAGCGTAACCGCGGGCTTCTAGCTTTTCAGCCAGCTCAACCGCTGAGTTACGAGTGCGCACAAAGATGATAATACCGTCGGTATCTTCTACCTCGAGTACTCGGCTCAGTGCTTCCAATTTGTTGTTTTGAGCCACTTGTACAAAGCGTTGTTCAATGCGCTCAACCGTGGTGTGGCTTGCGGCAATCGCAATCGACTCTGGGTTGTCTAAGTGCTTGTTGGCAACGCGGCGAATCGCATCTGGCATGGTGGCAGAGAACAAGGCCAGTTGACGCTCTTCCGGGGTGTGGTCCAGAATCCACTCGATGTCGTCGATGAAGCCCATCTTCAACATTTCATCGGCTTCGTCGAGAACGACCGACTGCAAATCGTCAAGCTTCAAAGTACCACGACGCATGTGGTCCATCACACGACCAGGGGTACCCACGATCACTTGAGGACCGCGGCTCAGCTGGCGCAGCTGTTGACCCATGCTTTGACCGCCGTAGATAGGCATCACGTGGAAACCTTTCATGAATTTGGCGTAGCTTTGGAAAGCTTCGGCAACTTGTACCGCTAGTTCGCGGGTTGGAGCCAATACCAATACTTGTGGAACTGACTTGCTCGCGTTTACACGAGTCAGTAGTGGTAGCGCAAACGCGGCGGTTTTACCGGTACCGGTTTGGGCTTGGCCGAGCAGGTCTTTACCTTGCTGCAGTGGAGTAATACTTGCGGCTTGGATTGGGGTTGGGGTTTCATAGCCCAACTGTTCCAGCGCTTTTAAAATAGGATCGGCTAAGCCGAGATCGGAAAAGGTTACGTCATTGGAAGACATTCAAGTTCGCCTTGGGTCTGTGCCTGCACGGCACTGATAATAGGGGCAGAAAACCAACCCCCTGTCGATCCTCCGCATACGAGGCGCGAGAGTATAGCAAAATTTTACCCGCGACCCCACTCATATTTCAGTCTAGCCAGAGACTTAGGATCTGCCAGCTTGTGACTGTCGCTCGTTCGAAATACTCCTGGTCGAGCCGTTCAAAGGTATCTCTGAAGGTATGCCAGTCCGGTTGTTGGCTTCCGCCTACGTACACCCATGGGGTGCCGTAGCGAGAAAATGAGTTGTGATCTGAGGCGCGACTGTAGTCGATGCGACTGCCGGTGGTCGAGAAGCGAGGCTGACCAAAAGCAAAACAGCTGGCTGAATTAGGCCTAAGCTCTACCAACTTTTGTTTGACCTCAGGATCGTTGGAATGGGTTACTGCCAGTCGATAATTACCGTACTGACGCCCAACCATGTCCAGATTGAGTACCAGGTTAATCGGTAGGTCCGGCCATTGTTTTACGAATGCCTTGGAGCCCTTTAAGCCTCGCTCTTCAGCATCGCTAAACAGAAATAACACCGTGTGGTTGCGCTGTTCCTGCTGGATTACTTGCTGCGCGATGGCCAGCGCAGCCGCCATTCCCGACGCATTGTCATCGGCTCCGAAATAGACGCGCCGGCCTTGGTTGCCCAAGTGGTCATAGTGGGCAATCACCACCAATAAATCTGCTTCGGGAGTAGTGGCGGGTATGGCGCCAATAAGATTAATGCCTGAGTACTCGGAAAATCGATAGGGATAATTGAATGGGTGCAGGAATTGCCCTCGCCAAGGTTGCACTCCTATTTGCTGCATGCGTTCTATCAGATAGTTGCGGGCGCGATTGGCGCCTTCGGTACCGGTTTTGCGCCCTAGCATCTCGCCACTACTTAGGGTTTTGGCATCCGCCGCCAGTTGTTGTGCATCGAGCCAATTGGGTAATTGCGGCAGCTGGCACCGTGACATTTGAGCGCAAGCGCTCAATAGGGTCGCGAATAGGCAAGGGATAAGAACTCTAAAAATCAATTTAAACAATTGCTTAACTAGCGCTACACTGAAACTGCACAAGGAAACGAATAAGGAAAGTGTAGCAATGGGCAAGTGGGTATGGCGGTTGTTTTTACTGATTGTAGTAGCGCTGGTGGTGGGCGCAGGGTTCGGCTATCAGCAACTGAAAGCCAGTCTACCTCAATTGGAGGGCAGTATTAGTCTGGCCAATCTCGACAACCCAGTTCAAATTGACCGCGATGCTCAGGGCTTGGTGAGTATTGTGGCGCAATCTCGTCGAGATGCCTACGTCGCATTGGGTTTGTTGCACGCACAAGAGCGTTTTTTTCAGATGGATCTGAGTCGCCGTTTGGCCGCGGGCGAGTTAGCCGAATTGTTTGGCAGTGCTGCTATCGATAGTGACAAACGGATGCGAATGCATCAGCTCAAACAGACTGCCAAGCTAGCGATTGAGGGATGGTCTGCAGAGAAAGTAGAACTAGTTGAGGCCTACAGTGCTGGAGTAAATCAGGGGTTGAATCAGCTTGAGAGTAAACCCTTTGAATATTGGTTGTTAGGTCAAGAGCCAAGAGCTTGGCAGCCAGAGGATACGCTACTCACCGTCTACGCCATGTTTACCGATCTTAATGACGAGCAAGCAGAGTATGATGCCACCCGTAGTTTGGTGGCCGACTACGGCAGTCAACAACTACTGGAATATCTATCGCCTGCTGGGACAGATTGGGACAGCGCTTTGGATGGCAGCAGTTTTGATAGTGCCCAAGTTCCGGACGAGAGTGTCATTCGACTCGACCAATTGTCATCGCCCGTCGCCCAAGTTTGGGAGCCCCAAGCCAATATTCTCGGCAGCAATAGCTGGGCAGTGGCTGGTGCGCTGACAAGCACTGGCGGGGCGATACTCGCTAACGATATGCACCTAGGATTAAGGCTACCCAACACTTGGTATCGAGCCGAGTTGCACTACAGCCACGAAGGTGAAGACGTGTCCTTGTACGGCGTTACCTTACCAGGAGCACCTGTGGTGGTGGTCGGTTCAAACACTCATGTTGCCTGGGGCTTTACCAACAGCTACGGCGATTGGAGCGATCAAATCGTGTTGGAAGTGGATGACTCGGGCGAAAATTATCGCACCTCGGACGGTTGGCGTCCCTTTGAAGTCTTCGAAGAGAGCATTCAAGTCAAAGGGCAGCAGGCGCAAACTGTGCAATTGCGTCACAGCCATTGGGGGCCGGTAACCACTGGGCTGGACGGTGCCACTGTCGCCATTCGATGGCTCGCGCACTTTCCAGCAGCAACCAATTTCAATCTTGCGGATATGGCGCTGGCCAAAAGCTTGGAGCAAGGCATCGAAGTGTGTCAGAACTCAGGTATTCCACCACAAAATTGCTTAGTGGTGGATGAACAGGGGCGCATAGGTTGGACCCTCGGCGGCAAGATGCCCCTGCGAGGACGCACGGTATCAAACCAAAGGGTGCCATGGCAGCAAGCCGCTCAAACCTGGATTGGCTGGTTGGCGCATCAAGACTATCCGAAAATGATCAACCCACCCGAGCATCGACTGTGGACCGCCAATGCTCGCATGATGGGGGACGGTATGTTTACCCAAGTGGGCGATGGTGGTTATGCCACCGGAGCTCGTGGTGGGCAAATCGCCCAGCGCTTGCAAGCACAACAGCAAATCGATGAAGCCGGCATGTTGGCCATTGCGCTGGATGACGAGGCCTTGTTCTTAGAGCGTTGGCGTGACTATCTGCAGATACTGCTACAAAGCCAATCGAGCTTGACCAATCAGCAACACGCCATAGTCCAGTTACTTGACGACTGGAGTGGCCATGCTGCCAAAGACGACGCGGCCTATACTGTGGTTCGTCAGTTCCACCGCCGCTATCGTCAGGGCTTGTACCAAGCGGTTCAAGCCTACTTAGAGCAGCAAGCAGGTCTTAAATTTAAACCCGGCCAGTTGCGACGCTTGCGACAAAAAGAACAGGCGATGTGGCAATTGGCAAATGTAAAACCCAGACATTGGGTGCCTGCTCCTCATCAAAGTTGGGACGAATGGATGCTAGTGTTGTTGGATCTAGCCGCTCAAGACTTGATAGAGCGTCACGGTCACTTGCAAGCCGCGCGCTGGGGGCAGCACAACCAGCTGCAAGTCACTCATCCTTTTGCCCGGCTACTACCCGATTGGACTCCCGATTTAATCAGTGGAGTCTTGTCGGTACCCACGCAAGCTATGGCCGGTGATACCGACATGCCACGGGTACAAGGACGCCGATTTGGCGCGAGTCAGCGCTTAATTGTCTCGCCGGGAAATGAAGACAAGGCAGTTTTCCACATGCCAGGCGGGCAAAGCGGTCATCCGCTGTCGCCATTCTTTAAAAGCGGCCATCAGGATTGGGTGGAAGGTCGCCCCAGCCCGCTGAAGGCTGGGACTAGTCAGTGGCAGTTGACCTTAGTTCCAAAGAGTTAAGGTTTTCCTCCACCCTGATTGTTACTCGGGCCAAAGTCTCGAGTTTCAAACCCAATCAGCTCTAGCGAACCATAGCGATCGCCAATATTAAGTGGCTGTGAGCAAGAGGTGTGAATGTCCAGCCACTGCATGGATTGCTCAGCTTTTATCACAAACTGGGTCTGCGGAGGCAGTCGATTACTGCTATCGGTGTACAAGGTAAAGGATTCGTTTGGCATCAAGCTAACGTAGCCATCGTTGTTGGCGCCTTGAATTTTGGCGGCCCACTGAGCTTTGTTGCCGTTAAATTTGTCGGTGTATTTCAGCATCACATCAGGTGTGCCGTCTAAATCGCCTTGGCATTTAAAGTCGGTTTGTTGGTTATCCGACATGGCACAGCTGCCACCTAGGTAACGGAAGGTCAGTACTTTTGGACGTTGGCCGTCAGGACAGGCATCCATGGCCTCGGGTTGTATGGTTAAGCCGGCGGTTAGCCAGACGAATGAGGCAGGGTCTACACCACCATCACTCGAGTAAGGGCCTCCACCTTCAGCGGCGGACAATATTTCGACCTGTAAACTGTCGGCGCTCGCGGGAATAACCACAGCATCGTTTTGATAGTCGTCCCACTCAAAGCCGCGGTTTGAGGTGAGCTGGTCGTAAACCTCGGTGACTACACCGCCACTGGTGAATCGAATGATGTTAGGGCGGTCATTGCCCGCTTGGGCGCCTTCGACACTGGCGACAAACATCGACATGCTCGCCATACGCTCGCTAGCGCTTGGGGCGAAGTTAAAAACTACGGGGACGGTTGATCCCAAGGTACCACTGCGTTGCCACCAAGCGGCGTCATGACCATCGGCCAGTTGAACTTCTGTGCTGCTGCCGTCGCTGAGAATCACTAAGATACCGGCACCGTTTTTGCCATCGTCACCAAAGTTGGCATTGGGCAGTGCGATCAAATTTAACCCGTCTATCGTCAGGGTATTCGATCCAGTTTGTATCAAATTCATGTCGGTGACATCAGCGCGGATGGTTGCACTGTAAGCACCGTAAAAAGATGGCGCGGGGGAGCCTCCTAACGTACTGACAAACTCCCCAATTACCTCACCACTTACCATCATGTCGGTGCCACCATTGCGACTGACATCGATGTCCGTGTCATAGGCCAAATCATCGTCAAACACTTGCCAATAGAGCAAGACGCGCTCGACGGTTTCACCAGGATTCAGGGTAAAGCTGATTTCGTTGGGAATGTTGGGGACTTCTTGCTCGTCGTGTAAGCCGGTACCGGCGATGCGAATGCGGTTACCGTTCATTAATGCAGTTTGAACGTCGGCAGACACCACAGGACCGAGATATTCATCACCATCCGCCAAGCTAGCGCTAGAAAACGCCGCCATAATACCTATGCCAACCGCTAATGAGATTTTCTTAAGAGAACTACGGGGATAAAGCTTCATAACAACTCTCCTTAGTCTTCGCTAAACCCTGCGAAGTGCCGCAGGATCTGCGATGAGCGTTGCTAAAGTATAGGTAGTCTAGGAAGGCTTATAGGAAAACTGAGGCAGAAAATCAGACGACTTTAGCTAGTCTTTAAATATGTGCTTTTTTTCAGTCAGTTATAGCATCGAAAAAAAGCGCACCGGTTGGTGCGCTTGTGAGTTTTTAGAGCATTGGCTTTAAGAATCTAGCCGTGTGGGAGTGCTCGCACTCAGCTATCGCTTCTGGCGTACCTGCAACTAAGATCTCACCACCACCCGAGCCGCCTTCCGGCCCAAGGTCTACAATCCAGTCGGCAGTTTTGATGACATCCAAGTTGTGCTCAATGACGACGATGGTATTGCCGTGATCTCGCAGACGGTGCAATACGTCGAGCAGCATTTGAATGTCCTGGAAGTGAAGGCCGGTAGTCGGTTCATCCAGAATATATAGGGTCTTGCCCGTGTCCCGTTTCGACAGCTCTTTGGCGAGCTTAACCCGCTGTGCTTCACCGCCGGAAAGCGTGGTCGCGCTTTGGCCCAAACGAATATAGCTTAGGCCTACGTCCATTAGGGTTTGCAGCTTGCGGGCAATCGCTGGTACCGCATCAAAGAAGCTTCGCGCTTCTTCCACCGTCATATCCAGCACCTGATGGATGTTCTTACCTTTGTACAGAACTTCTAAGGTTTCGCGGTTGTAGCGCTTACCGGCACAGGCATCACAAGGCACGTACACGTCGGGCAGGAAGTGCATTTCTACTTTGATGACACCGTCGCCCTGACAGGCTTCGCAACGACCGCCTTTGACGTTAAAGGAGAAACGGCCGGGTTTATAACCGCGACTGCGGCTTTCCTGAGTGGCGGCAAATAGCTCGCGGATCGGGGTAAATATTCCGGTGTAAGTCGCGGGATTTGAACGAGGTGTACGACCAATTGGGCTTTGGTCGATGTCCACTACCTTATCGCACTGCTCCATGCCTTCTACCTTGGTGTAAGGCGCAGGCTCGTCATTGACCGCTTTGTTCAATACCTTGTGGGCGATGCGATAAAAGGTGTCGTTGATTAGAGTGGACTTACCCGAGCCTGATACGCCAGTGACGCAGGTAAGCAAACCCACAGGGATCGACAAGTCCACCGCCTTGAGATTGTTACCACTAGCGCCAAACAGTTTAATTTGCTGGTCTGGGTCCATTGGCGTGCGCTCACTAGGCACAGCAATCGACTTCTTACCGGATAGGTATTGACCAGTCAGTGAGTCCTCACTGTTTAAAATATCAGCAAGGGCGCCGCTAGCGACTACTTCACCGCCGTGAACACCGGCACCAGGGCCAATATCAATCACGTGATCCGCCAGACGAATGGCATCTTCATCGTGCTCAACTACCAGCACTGTGTTACCCAAATCGCGCAAGTGCAGCAGGGTTTTCAGTAGTCGCTCGTTGTCCCTTTGGTGCAATCCAATAGAGGGTTCGTCGAGTACGTACATCACACCGACTAAGCCCGCGCCAATTTGGCTGGCCAAGCGAATACGCTGCGCCTCACCGCCGGAAAGGGTTTCGGCGCTGCGAGATAAGGTCAGGTAGTTAAGACCGACGTTGACCAAGAAGCCCAAGCGATCGCCAATCTCTTTTAGAATTTTGGCGGCGATTTGGGCGCGTTGACCGGTCAACGCCAGGCTTTCAAAGTACTGACATGCTTGGCCAATCGACCAATTACTGACTTCGGGCAGATTGACGTCATCGATGAATACATTGCGCGCTTCTTCGCGCAAACGGCTGCCACCGCAGGCTTTACAGGCTTGGGTTGATACGTACTTGGCCAGCTCTTCGCGTACCGCGTTGGACTCGGTTTCGCGATAGCGGCGCTCCATATTGTTCAGAATGCCTTCAAAGGGATGGTTGCGCACCACCACGTCACCGCGGTCGTTCATGTAGCGGAAGTTAATCTTCTCGCGCCCAGAACCATAGAGCACCACTTTCTTAGCTTTGTCGCTCAGTTCAGAGTAGGGCGCTTCAATGTCGAATAGATAGTGCTCCGCCAATGAGGTCAGCATCTGGAAGTAGTAAAAGTTGCGGCGATCCCAGCCGCGCACCGCGCCGCCGGCCAAGCTTAGGTCTTCATTGGTGACCACTCGGTTTTCGTCAAAAAACTGCTGTACGCCCAAACCATCGCAAGTACCACAAGCGCCGGCGGGATTGTTAAAAGAGAAAATCCGTGGCTCGAGTTCGGTCACCGAATAGCCACAATGCGGACAGGCGAAGTTGGCCGAAAATACCAAAGGCTCTGACGCGTCCTCGCCCATTTCCACCACGTGCACCACACCGCCAGCAAGCTCGAGGGCGGTTTCAAAGGACTCCGCCAGACGTTGCTTGATGTCTGGACGCACCTTAAAGCGGTCGACCACCACTTCGATGGTGTGTTTAACGTGCAAGTCCAGCTCAGGTGGATCCGAGAGGTCGTGCACCTCGCCATCGATTCGAGCGCGAATGTAGCCCTGCGCCGCTAGTGAGTCGAGTAGCTTAACGTGCTCGCCTTTACGGGCTTTGACCACTGGGGCTAAAAGCATTTGGCGACTGTCTGCGGGTAGCTCTAATACCTTGTCGACCATTTGGCTGACGGTTTGTGCGGTCAGTGCTTGTCCGTGAGTTGGACAGCGAGGTTCACCCACGCGAGCGAACAATAAACGCAGATAGTCGTGGATCTCTGTAATGGTACCCACGGTAGAACGGGGGTTGTGGCTGGTGGACTTCTGTTCGATAGAAATCGCAGGGCTTAAGCCTTCGATATGATCCACATCGGGCTTTTCCATCAAACTCAAAAACTGACGAGCGTAGGCTGACAAGGATTCAACGTAGCGACGCTGACCCTCTGCGTACAGAGTATCAAATGCCAACGACGACTTGCCCGAGCCTGAAAGGCCTGTGATCACAATGAGCTTATCGCGAGGAATGCTGAGATTGATGTTCTTAAGATTGTGGGTGCGAGCGCCCCGTACGTCTATCTTATCCATAGCACCAATGAGCCAAAACGAGAAAACCCCCAGTATCGCACGAACCGCCTTTTGGGATCACCACTTATCTGATAACGTGAGTAAATCCGAGAAGTTAGCTCAAGTATCTGGCTGAATCGTCTTCAGCGGTAGGATCAAGCCCCTGAAACTGCTAACATCGCGCCCCTATCGAACCATAAATTTCATCAAGAAAATAAAGGAAGCTAGCCATGTCGGCCAATGGACTCTCCGGTCTGGAGCGTAAAGTCGCCATAACCTTAGCCAGCGTATTCGGCCTGCGTATGATGGGCCTTTTCATGATTCTGCCTGTCTTTGCTTTGTACGCCACTCACTTAGAAGGGATCACGCCATTTTGGGTAGGTGTCGCAATTGGCGCTTATGGCTTGACTCAGGCCATGCTGCAAATTCCTATGGGAGTCTTGTCAGACCGTTGGGGGCGCAAACCCGTCATCCTTTTGGGCCTGAGTATCTTTGCGCTTGGTAGCTTGGTCGCCGCCAACGCCGATACCATTTATGAAGTCGTGATAGGTCGAGCGTTGCAAGGCATGGGGGCAATTGCGTCTGCGGTACTAGCCTTGGCTGCCGATTTAACCCGCGAGCAGCAACGCACCAAGGTGATGGCGATTATCGGTGCTTGTATTGGTTTGTCATTCGCTTTGTCACTCTTGGTTGGCCCGGTTGCTGCCGAGCAGTTTGGACTGGATGGCTTGTTCTTGATGACCGCCGCCTTTGCAGTGGGTGGTATGGCTGTGGTGGCTTGGTTTGTACCGACCCCCATTACCAAAGCGCCTGCTGGCGATACTACACCCTCGCCAAAGCGTTTGCTTAAAATGCTAAAAGATCCTCAGCTAGTGCGTCTAGATATTGGGATTCTTATTCTGCATTTGGTACTGACGGCAGTGTTTGTGGCCTTGCCACTGGATTTGGTGGATGCAGGGCTTGCCAAAGAGCGCCACTGGCAACTGTATTTTCCAGCCTTTGCCGCTGCCTTTGTGCTGATGGTGCCGCTGATTATCTACAGCATGAAGCGCAACGCCTCCAAGCAGACCTTTCAATTTGCCATGCTATTGATGATCACCTCATTGCTGATCATGGGCTTTTTGCCTCACAGCTTGTGGGCATTGGCCACCGCTTTATTATTATTTTTCGTTGGCTTTAATTTCTTAGAGGCCTCACTGCCAAGCTTAATCTCAAAGTTTTGCCCCACTGGTGAGAAAGGCTCTGCCATGGGGGTTTACTCCACCAGTCAGTTCTTCGGTGCTTTCTTGGGCGGTATGCTCGGCGGTGCCGCCTACCAATTTGTGGGGGCGAGCGGAGTGTTTTTTGGGGGAGCTTTGCTGATTATTTTTTGGTTTGGGCTGAGTTTTGGAATGCAAAACCCTAAGCTATTAAAGAGCTTCACCCTGTCGACTCAAGTCAACGACAAACCTGCGGCGCAGCAGCTGGCTACTGAGCTAAGCGCGCTGGTAGGTGTGGTTGAAGCCATAGTGGTTTTGGAAGAAAATGCAGCCTATTTAAAAGTCGACGATCAATTCGATTTAAGCCAAGCTCGAGCTGTGATAGGCTCTATCGATTAATACGGAATACTGGAGAGAAAGATGGCCAGTCGCGGCATCAACAAAGTCATCATTGTAGGAAACCTGGGCAACGACCCGGAAGTACGTTACATGCCTAACGGCAACGCAGTAGCCAACCTAACCGTTGCTACCAGTGAGTCTTGGAAAGACCAACAAGGTCAGCAGCAAGAGCGTACCGAGTGGCATCGCATCGTTATGTACCGTCGTTTGGCGGAGATTGCTGGTGAGTACTTGAAGAAAGGTTCTAAGGTTTACCTAGAAGGCAAACTGCAGACCCGTAAGTGGCAAGATCAGTCTGGCCAAGATCGTTACACCACAGAGATCGTGGCTAACGAAATGCAAATGCTAGACAGCCGTGGTCAAGGCGGTGGTCAAGGTCAGAGCTTTGGCGGTCAGCAAAGCCAAGGTGGTGGTTTCCAACAACAGGCTCAAGGCCAGGGTAACTTCCAGCAGCAAGGTTCCGCTCAGCAGCGTCCAGCGCAACAGCCGGCACAACAGCCAGCTCAAGCGGCAGCGCCTCAGCAGGGCTTTCAACAAAATAACACCCAGCAAAACAACCAAGGTGGCGGCTTCCAGCAGCAACAACAGCAGCGTCCAGCGCAGCAGCCACAGCAGCAAACCAGCCACACGCCAGATTTGGATGACGGTTGGGACGACGATATCCCGTTCTAAATCGGATTTGTCAGCCAAAATCAATAAGCCCCGCTCAGCGGGGCTTTTTTGTGTCTGCGCCAATTACAGCATTAGGGCTGTAGCGCCAGGGTCACAGAGCAATGGTTACAGAGCTATGGTTTCACCGTCTTGAGGGATATAAACCTTGTCCCTTATCCCTTTTTGTTCGAGGCCCTTGGCCAGAGTGGCTCGGTCAACCGGGCAGTGGTTTAACGCTTCCATGTGGTTGGCTATCACCCGACCTGGGGAAGCTTGGATAAAGGCCAACACTTCATCCAGTGCCATCAACAATGGCTGACCCACGTCCATTTGCGCCTGTCCGGCGGCGACCACAGTAATATCCGGTTTGAGCTCAGTGAGGGCTCGCTTGACGTCTGTGGTGTACACAGTATCGCCGCTAATGTAGATACTCGGCTCATTGGGCAGTTCCAATACTAAACCAAAGCCATTTGCCATTAGCTTGTGGATCCAACCGTGGCCGTGCTGACAGGGCACTGGTGTCACAGTGCCGCCGGCAAAGGCCTGTGGCTGCCAGGCTTTAAGCGGTGTACTGACGTTGATCCCTTTGGCTTCTAAATAGCTGGCGTCTTTTTGCGGAGTGGCCACTGGAATATTGCGTTTAATCAGGAACTGCTCGCCGGCTGGGTCTAAGTGATCGGCGTGCTGAAGCGCTTTTATTCCAAAAGTATTGGAGTGAGTCAGCAAGCAATGGGTCACTTTATCGAGTAGAGCGTCAGCGTTAGTGGGTAAGTCTACAAGCGGATTTTTTTGAGCTTTAAAGCGCATCAGGCTGAATGGTGGCAGGGAGCCCGCAGCACCTAACATAGGGTCCACCAGGATAAAAGTGTCGCCAGATTCAATAATGAAGGTCGCGCTGCGCAAGTGGTGAATTTTCATAACAGTTCCAAGGTTGGGTCAAGCTTGTTGCACAGTTTGCCTCAGCACAGATTTGCGCGACATTGGCCTAAGAGACATAATTCGCTCATATCGGGCCAAACTGGAGCCGCTCCATGTCTACACAGCAGAAAGTCGCCATTTTGGCTTTTCCACAAATCAGTGCCTTCCATCTGGCGGTTCCCTGTTTGGTGTTTCACGATGCTTTTATCGGCACTAAGCCCTTTGACGTCAGGGTTTGCGCCGAGTCTCCGGGACGCTTTGACAGCGCATCGCCCTTAGGCCTTGAGGTACGCGAGGGGCTGGATTGGCTCGCTAGCGCCGACATCATCATTATTCCGAGCTGGGACAAGCTAGAGGTCAGCCCCTCGCGGGAGTTACTTGACGGTTTGTGTTTGGCTCAGGAGCGGGGAGCGCAGCTAGTAGGTCTTTGTTTGGGCGCGTTTGTGCTGGCCTACGCGGGCCTGCTAGACGGTCGAAAGGCCACCACCCACTGGGCCTACGCAGAGCAGTTTCGTCAACTGTTTCCCAAGGTGGAACTCGACCCAAATCCTCTGTTTGTCGAGCAGGACAGTGTGCTAACGTCAGCCGGTACCGCCGCTGGACTCGATTGCTGTCTTCATCTTTTGCGAAATCAGTTGGGTAATGCGACGGCAACCGAAGTCGCTCGATTATTAGTTGCTCCCCCCTATCGCAGTGGTGGTCAAAAGCAGTTCATACCGACTGTGTTGCCAGAAGCTCAAGTAACGCAAGTGGGGATCCGCAACACCATAGAGCGTATCTTGGCCGATCTATCGGCACCGGTAACCTTGGATAGTGCGGCTGAGCAAAGTGCCATGAGCCGTCGCAGCTTTACCCGTCGATTTAAGGCGTTGACTGGTATCAGCTTCACTCAGTGGCTGATAAACCAACGCCTGAATTACTCGCAACAGCTACTAGAAGAAGTGGGGTTGGGGATCGCTCGAGTGGCAGAATTGTCTGGATTCAGTAATGAGGGAGTCTATCGGAAACAGTTTAAGTTGGCTTACGGTATATCTCCAAAGCAGTGGCGACAAGCATTTGCCGCCAAAGCTTAGGACTCTTGATCGATTTCCGCTGGCTTGGATTTGTTCCAATTGCTTTGCTGCAAAATTTTCTCGAACTGAATTGGCGGCAGCGGACGACTGTAGAAGTAGCCTTGCACAATATTCACCTGCTTTTGCTTTAAGAAGTGAACGTGCCAATCGTTTTCTACACCTTCAGCGACTATGTCCAAATTCAAACTCTTGGCCATGGCGATGATGGCCGAGACAATGCCCGTGTTGGGCGAAGCGCTGATGATCTCTGACACAAAGCTCTTGTCGATTTTGAGAATGTTGATTGGGTACTGTTTCAAGTAGCTCAGCGACGAGTAGCCGGTGCCAAAGTCATCGATAGCGATTTTAACGCCCATGGCTTGCAGTTCTCTAAACAGTGCCACTGTCTTGTTGGCATTCCCTACCAGAACGCTCTCAGTGATTTCCACCTCAACGAAGTTCGGTGGCACCTTGGTGTACTGCAAAATGTGGCGGAAGCGCTCAATGAACTTAGGGTGCTGTAGTTGCAGGGTCGACACATTAACCGCCAGCTTTTCCAAGTCATAGCCGGCTTTACGCCAAGCGGAGAATTGCTTACACGCGCTGAGTAGTACGTATTCACCGAGTTCGACAATTACCCCAAGCTGTTCTACCTGCTCGATAAAGGCATCGGGATAAATGATGCCATCTTTGGGATGTTGCCAACGCACTAAGGCCTCGGCTCCAATGATCTTGTTGCGTTTGAGGTCGACGAAAGGCTGGTAGTGAACCGTGAATTCTTTTTCTTTGATGGCGCGGTGAATGTCACTCTCTAGTTTCAACAGTCGGTACTCTTTGGCTTCCATTTCTGGGGCAAAGAATTTGACCTTGCTGTTACTGGAAAACTTGGCGGCATACATGGCCGAATCGGCGTGCTTCATCAAGCTCTCACCGTCGGTTCCGTCTTGCGGCGCAATCGAAATACCGATACTGGCGCTTACCGTAACCTCATGGTTTTCCAACATGAAGGGCTCGACGAATACCGAGCGCACTCGTTTGACGATTGACGCGACACAGTTGGCATCTTGAATTCGATCGATGATCACGGTGAACTCGTCACCACCGAGACGGCTTATTTGGACTTTGGCGTTGTTTTCAATAGACCAGGATATGTAGTCGCTGCTGCGGATCACCGAGGAAAGGCGCTCGGCCAGTTGAATCAACAGACTATCACCGGCGCTATGCCCCAAGGAGTCATTAATTCGCTTAAAGTTATCCAAGTCGATAAACAACACGGCAATTTGGCGTTTTTGCTGTTTCGCCAAAGACACCAAGCGCTCCAATTGTTCGTTGAAGTGGCGACGGTTGGGCAGGTTGGTGAGAGAATCGCGATAAGCCAGCTCAATGGCTTTCTCTTCCTGCTTTTGTAGATCGCCCGCCATGGCATTAAAGGCGTTCGCCAGCTTGCCAATTTCATCGTCAGAGCTGAGTTTGACTCGGTAATCTAGGTTACCGTCGCCAAACACTTTGGCAGCGTCTGTCAGCTCTTTCATCGGGCGGCTAATTCGCATCGCCAACAACCAGCTAACCACCACTCCAAGCGCCAGTGCTATCGAGCTGCTAACCAAAGTGATGTTGCGTATGGGACCGACACTGCTGCTCAGAGTGTCGATGGAGTGAAACAAGACCACGTAGTGATCGGGTTGATTGAGCTCTATGGGTAATAGGTAGTGTTGCCAGCCGTTGAGTTCCACATTGATCAGACGTTGCTCGCCAATTTTGCTCACCAGCTTGGCTTCGGGTTGGCGCGATGCATAAACGATATCAGCCAATGGGTGGGGGTTACTGCCCAAACTCACCGCGTTATTTTGTTTTAGGGTGAACGCCGTTACTCCGCTGATCTGCTCTATCACTTGTAGGTGATTAGGGCTGGCCAGCTCGTAACCAGACACCACCATGCCGATGACTCTGTCGGCCACCAGTGCCGGCGCTACCGCCACTTGGTACATCTTGTCATCTAGCGTCCAATAACCTTTAAAGGACTCGCCTTGTTTGACCGCGTCGATGCCAGGCATTAACGACAGGTCTTCGCCTCTTTGCTGGGGTTGTTGAAGGTGGAACAACAGCTTGGCGTCGCTATTTAGGATGAGCTGCAGCGGCGCATTGTTTGAGGTAGTCAGTTTACTCGGGTCGATCTTAGGCAGCGCGCGTTGGCGATGGGCTTCGATCATCAGGTTTTTCAAGTAGGCCGAATCGGCGACTAAGCGGGCGAGGGATGCAATGAGTTGATGACGCTGGTTTTCGTAGCGCTCTGTGGCAGTGGCTGCCCGCTCCATGGTGGTGATAGCTTGCTGCTGAACCATATTACTGATCATGCCGCTCACGGCTAAGTTGACCAGCAAAATAAAGCAGATCACGACCATTAATATGGAGCTAAAAATTTTGTACTTGAGTGGCATCCGCGGTCCTTGCTTTCGAAACTGCCAATAATCGAACGTACAGCACTAAGAATAGTTATAACTCAAAATAAACAATTATTTAACGCTTCCCTCGAAATAATTGCCAAATAACTGACAAGTGCCATTTTTACCATGTTCGCTCGAAAATTAAACAATAGCAAGTCAGGAATGCTAATTTACAAGATAAATTGTTTTAAAACAGTGGCTTAAGCGGTTTTTGAAGTGTGTTGTTATGGGTGTCAAAAAAACGTGATTCCGTCAAAATGCTGTTAAAAATTAACCCTACAAAACAGCAGTTTAATTGCTCACAATTTGACCTTTACAAGCGACTTTCGTTTATTAATAATCCCTTTCGCAAGACGAATATGAAGTGAGCTCGCAGGTGATGAACCTGGGCATCTATTTTTAGAAAAAATTTGTTAAACTTCAGCACTCGCTAAAACAATAAGAATAAGTCGTCTGCGGTAATTAGGAACCTTCATGATTCATTGGTACGCCGTTTTTTCTACCAAAAACAAAAACGCCCATCGCGTTATTCTGTTTCTCGTTGCACTGTTTGTGCTGGCTTGTTTTTATCAAGTAGCCGCGAACGAAGCGATTGAGTTTTTAGCCGCCTTGTTGCCGGTTCCAGTGTTGGTGTGGTTTTTTGGCCGCGCTTCGCAATTCAAACGCAAATATCATATTCGGGAATCGTAAATCCCACCGGCAGCTGGTTGAGGTAGCTCATACCTTGCCAGCCTTGCATGCCGCCGGTATGAATCGCCACGACGGTTTGCCCATCCAATCTTCCACGTCTGACCCAATCAAAAATTGCCAACATCATTTTGCTGGTATAAACCGGATCTAGGCCAATTTGGTTGGTTTGATAAAAGTCGTCAATCAGCGCGAATTGCTCGCTAGAGGTTTTTGCAAAACCACCGCACTCATAGCCGCTGATTAGCTGATAGTCGGGTATCAGGGCAACATCTTTTAGCAAGTCTTGTATTTTGTGCTCGAGGGAGTTGTCCTTTACCGCACACACACCGTAGACCTTGGTGTTGAGTTTCGCTTGTACCACCCCTTGCACTAAGCCGGCGACAGTGCCACCCGAGCCGACTGGACAAAACAGTGCGTCGAACGCACCCAGCTGTTGCGACAGTTCATCAACGCTTTCGGCTACCCCAGGCAGTGCGAGCTCGCTGCTACCGCCCTCGGCGATGACTCGGCTATTGGGAATTCGCTGCTGCCAGCTCTGTTGGTAGTTGAGGTCGTGGCGGTCTCGATACTCTTTGCGACTGACAAACTCTAGCTTCATCCCTAAGGCTTGCAGTTGCTTTAAGGTTGGGTTGTTAGGGTCGTACTCCCCTCGAATGACACCGATTGTGTTAAATCCAAAAGTATTGCCCGCGGCCGCTAGTGCGTGCAGATGATTAGAGAATGCACCACCGAAACTTATCAGGGTTTTAACTCCATCATTTTTGGAGTTAACTAACTGATATTTAAGCTTTCTCCACTTGTTGCCAGATATCAGCTGATGAATCGCGTCATCCCTCTTTAACCAAAGCGTTACATTATGGGAATTCAGTACAGAATGGGTTATCCTGTCGACAGATGCGCCTCGGCTATGGTGATTGAACTCACTAATAAAACTCATGGGAAGACATGGGGCCCGAATTACTTGGTATAGTCGCTACATAATAACTCTTATAAATCGTCAATTGGACCTTGTAACGCTTTATGGATAAAGGCTTGTTACGCAGATTACAGTTTTGGAAATCCGGTGCGTCCGCGAAAAAGGCGGGCTTGTATCTGGGTGTCGATAGCTTGACCGCCTACCTAGCGCCTGGCACTGACACTCCAGCCGTCGTTGAGCAGTTTAAGGTGCTCGAAGACGACTTCGATGGCGCCATGAAAGCCGCCGCCGAAGCGACAGGCGCGGTGCATGCAGCGCTTGTACTCGCGCCTCCTCATTATCAAATTGTTACCCTAGACCGCCCAAAAGTCGCGAACGATGAGCTTGCTCCGGCGCTGTTGTGGGCGATTAAAGACCTAGTCACACTCAGCGTTGACGACATTCATTACGACTACTTCTCGGCGCCGGTGGTCAGCAGCAATAAAGTCAACGTTGTGATAGTCAGCAAATCTTGGCTGTCTAAGGTGTTGCAGTCTGCCGCAGATCATCAAATCAACATTAGCCATGTCGTCATCGAGGAGCTTGCGCTCACTCACTTGTTTAGCGGTGAGGAGAGTGCACGCATGTTGCTCTCGCAATTACCTGAGCAAGAGATGTTGCTGACCGTGGTAAAAGACGGTGAGCTATATCTGCAGCGTCGTCTGCGCGGTTTCAATCAGCTAGCCAATGCGCAGTCGAGTGAGCTCGAGCAAGATGTGGCGGATCGTCTGAGCCTGGAAGTTCGGCGGTCGATGGACTTTTTCGAGTCGCAATTGCGCCAGCCACCAGTATCAAGCATTAACTTGCTGTTATCCCATCAAGGCGACGCACTACAACCTTTGTTAAATCAGAATTTCAATCAGGCGGTAGAGCAAGTGCCGGCTGAAAGCGTAGCGCCGATTATGGCCAGAATGGCTTTGATGGAGCTTGAGCAGGAGGTTGCGTCATGAAGACACGCATCAATCTCTATAGCGACAGCTTATTTCCCAAGCAGCACCGCCTGAGCTTTGACCGTTTGGCGCTATTTAGCGTAGCGGCTTTAGTGATAATGCTGCTAATCGGCGTGTTTACCAGTTGGCAGGCCAGCCAGGCCCTTGCTGAGGTGCGAGTGGCGGAGCGAGAGCTTTCACAGACTCAGCAGACCCACAACGACCTTAAAGACAGAGTTAAAGCCCACGCGCCACGCCCAGAGTTGGTTGAGCAAGTGAACCGTCGCGAGCGTCAGCTTGCGATGAAACAACTGCTGATCCGCGAACTAAACGAGCGCTCACGACTCACCAGTACCGGCTTTTCTCCGCTGATGAAAGACTTAGCTAGCGTGCACCGCAGCGATTTGTGGTTGACTCAAATCTACGCCAGCGAAGGTAAATTTCGCTTCGAAGGCGGCGCCACTATGGCTAGCAGCTTGCCGAAATGGGTTGACCAATTACAGACCACAGAAACTCTGCGCGGCCAGTCGTTCCACAGCATGACCATGCAGTCGCAAAAGAATCAGGCGTTGAGCTTTGTGCTGAGTAGTCTTTTAGACGAGGGAGCGCAGTAATGCAGGCATTGGCCACTTATCGTCATAAATTCGATCACCTGAGTCAGCGCGAGCGAGTGCTCATTGGACTGAGCTGTGCTGTATTGATTTTTGCCATAGGTTGGTCGTTCATCGACGCCAATATTCAAGATTGGGTTGAGCGCGAGCGTCGCGCCGAGGGCAAGCAGCAGGAGATTAAGCTGCTTGAACAGCAAAACCAAATCTTTGAAATTCGTCTTAACGAAGACCCGAATTTGGCATTTGAGCAGAAGCTTGCGCAAATCGAGGCGCAAGACCAGGCCATTGAAGAGCAGTTGCAATCGGAAATGGTGGACATGGTTGAGCCGCAACACATGCCAGCCTTGCTCTCTAGCGTGCTAAGCAGTGCAAAAGGCATCAAGCTGGTGTCGTTTAAGTCGCTGGCACCGATTGCCCTGTTAGACCAGGCACAGCAAACGCAAGCCAATGTCGATACCAGCGCAGAGCAAGACATCAATATTTATGCTCACGGCATCAATTTGACCCTGGAAGGGGATTACTTTTCTTTGCTTAAGTTTTTGGTAGCGGTAGAGGAGTTACCGGAGAACTTGTATTGGTACGAGCTGGATTATCAGGTCGCCAAATATCCAAAGGGCCAGCTTCAGCTAGAAGTTTACAGTGTGAGTATGCGAGAGGAGTTCATTAGTGTTGCTTCAAATGACTAAACTGCTGCTGACATTGACCTGCTTGCTCGCGGGTAGCGTATCTGCGACCCAATTATTGGACCCAACACGTCCAGCGGTGGGCCTAGAGCCTGTCAAAGGCGAGCTCAGTGTGGAGAGTACCGGGCTTGTGCTTAACGCAGTATTGATAAACGGCGGGGCAAAAACCGCTGTAATTAACCAGCAGGCCTACCAGGTGGGTCAGCGAGTTAGTGGTATGCGCATCAACTACATAGATAACAATCAGGTGCGTTTGGAAAACGGTCGAGTACTTACTCTTTTTACGACCGTCACCAAAAATTAGGGATTTAGGGGAAATAGGAATGACGACTTTGTATAAGTCAGTGGCACCAATCTTTGCCTTGTTTTTGTTGGGGTGTCAGACGACCGCGGATCGTCCACAGCCAACCGAATCGAAGCAGGCTCTGGCACAGATTCAGGCGGAGCAAGCGGCGCGGGTATCCAAGCCCGTTTTGCCGGATGCGTTAGCACAAGAGCTGTCAGGGTTGTCGCCATTGGCCGAGCTTTCGCCTAGCCTGCAGCAAGAACGTCGTTTTGACGTGGCGGCTAACGATCTCGATGCTCGTGTGCTGTTCCCAAGTCTAGTGAAAGGCACGCCCTTGTCGGTGGCTTTGCACCCCAATGTCTCGGGTACTGTAACCTTGTCGCTAAAAGGCGTGACCTTATCGGAAGCGCTAACCGTGATTCAGGATTTATACGGTTACGAAGTCAGCCTGGATGGCCGTATTCTACGAGTTTTCCCGGCCGGCATGCGCACCGAAACTTTTCCGCTTAACTATCTGTACATGCAGCGCAATGGCACTAGCTTAACCAGCATTAACTCGGGCCGAATCAGCGACCAGCAAAACAACAACAACCGCTCTGGCTCCAACAACAGCAACAATTACAACTCGGGTTCTAACTCGGGCTCGAACAATCAGTCGGGGCAGAACAATCAAAACCGCACCAACGGTACCTTTATCCAAAGTCGCACCGAAACCAATTTCTGGGCAGAGCTAAAAACCACTCTGGAGTCGATTATTGGTTCGACTGACGATGGCCGGCAGGTGGTGGTAACCCCACAAGCGGGTCTGGTGACCATTCGCGCTTATCCCAATGAGCTGCGTCAGGTACGCGAGTTCATTAAAACGGCCGAAAGCCACTTGCAGCGCCAGGTGATTTTGGAAGCCAAAGTGGTTGAAGTGACCCTAAATGACGGATTCCAGCAAGGGATCCACTGGGAAAAAATTGTTGCCAGCAGCGGCAGCGCCGAGTTTACCTTTGGCAACACCCAAGGCGAGTTAGGCGACGAGATTACTCGAGCCATCGGTGGTATCACTTCGCTTAAATTCAGCGGTAATGACTTTGCCGGCATGATTAGCCTGCTAGACACGCAAGGCGATGTGGATGTGCTGTCTAGCCCTCGAGTAACCGCCGCCAACAACCAAAAAGCCGTCATTAAAGTTGGTGTAGACGAGTACTTTGTTACTGACGTTTCGTCAACCACGGTCACTGGCACCAGTCCAATTACCACACCTTCGGTTGAGCTGACCCCTTTCTTTAGTGGCATCGCGCTAGATGTGACACCGCAAATCGACAACGAAGGTAACGTGTTGCTGCACGTCCACCCTTCAGTGGTCGATGTCAAAGAGCAAATCAAAGAAATCGATGTGGCCGATAGCAGCCTGAGTTTGCCGTTAGCGCAAAGTGAAATTCGCGAGTCAGATACCGTTATTAAGGCCGCCAGTGGCGATGTGGTCGTGATTGGTGGTTTGATGAAGACCCAAGCAATTGAGCTCAATTCTGGCGTACCCGTATTGCGCAATATTCCCGTGCTGGGCCACTTGTTTAACAACAAAACAAAAGAGAACCGCAAAACCGAGCTAGTCATTTTGCTCAAGCCTGTGGTGGTTGGCGCAGACACTTGGAAAGACGAATTGGAGCGCTCCAAGCAGTTACTTGATCGTTGGTATCCGGAGGAAGGTTAATCGGTATGTACTTGCAGCATTTTGGGTTAGCGACGGCTCCGTTCTCGCTAACCCCGAATACCAGCTTCTTTTTTGGATTGGCGCCTCATGTTGAGGCGCTGCAAGTTTTACATACAGCCCTGGTTGGTGGCGAGGGCTTCATCAAAGTCACTGGTGAAGTGGGGACAGGTAAGACACTGATCTGCCGTAAGTTACTCAATGATATGGCCCATCAGTTTGCATGCGTCTACCTTCCCAACCCGTATCTATCACCGCAAGAGCTGCGTTGGGCGGTGGCCTGTGAATTGGGCTTTAGCTATTCCGCTAAGGTCGACCAGCAGCAACTGATTCAATTAATCCACGAAAAGTTGTTGAGCCTCGCCGAGCAAGGCAAGCGCGCGGTTATCGTGGTTGACGAGGCACAGGCGCTACCGGATGAGAGTCTGGAAGCTTTGCGTTTGTTTACCAACTTGGAAACCGAAACCAGCAAATTGCTGCAAGTGGTATTGTTGGGCCAGCCCGAGCTAGACCAGCGTCTAGCACAAGACAAATTCCGTCAGTTGCGTCAGCGCATCGGGTTTTCCTACCAGTTACGCCCGCTCACCGAGGCTGAAATTCATGGCTACGTCGAGCACAGACTTAAGGTCGCTGGGTGGCAAGGCGGTGCTGTGTTTGAGAAGGGGCAAATTCGTCAGCTGTACAAAGCATCACGAGGGATCCCCAGATTGGTAAACCTGCTTTGTCACAAAGGCCTACTACTAGCTTATGGTGCCGGTGTTCGTCGAGTGAGCGCTAAGCAACTGAAAGCGGCGATTGCCGATACCGAAGACGCTAACAGCCCGATGTCACTTAGAGCGCCGGTTTTGGGGTTAACCCTAGGTTTAGCCGCAGCAGTGCTGTGGTATTGGTTGCAAGGTAGCGCCCTATGAGCGTGATTAATCAGATGCTCAAAGAGCTCGATGAGCGCAAGGCCACTCAAGGCGCGATCGCGGTAACCCCGTATCAGGCGCCCAAGGCTTGGTATCAAAATTCGGGATTGTGGGTTGGCCTCGCCCTTGGATTAGGCGGTGGCGGCTTGGCGTTTGGTTGGCTGGCTCTGTCTAAACTGGAGAGTCCTCAGTTTATCGAGACGGCGAGCATGAGTAACAAGGTACCAGTCGCGGTCATTGAGCAGGCTGAAGTGAGGCCTAGTTCGGCGATAGACCAGACAGCATCTGCCGATTCGAAAGGCGAAACTGCCAAGGCTTCGACGGGTGAAACCGACGCCAACCCAGTGGTTAGCCAGGCACAGGTTGAGCAGGCGAAGCCTAAGGCTGAAGCGCCTCAGATCATTGAGGAAAATGGCATCGCAGCGACTTCTGTTGAAGCAGAGCCAGTGACTGCAGAGCCGGCTAAACCCGAGCCGAGTCATTCGAGCAAGCCACAAGTCAGCAAGCCAGACAGCGCCAAACCAGAGCCCAGCTTTGAGCTGGTTGAAGTTGTGTTAACTAAAAAAGACAAGATTGCTCGAGCGATAACATCTGCCGAACAATGGCAACAGCAGGGGCAGTTTAAAAAAGCGGCAGTTGACTACCGTACCGCGCTGAAGTTAGATGGAAGTTTGCATCAAGTCCGTAAACAACTTGCTGCGCTCTTGTTTGGCCAAAACGACATAAAAGGGGCCTTGAGCGTGTTACAGCAAGGTCGTACGCAATATCCGCAAGAAATCGATTTTGGTGTGCTGCAGGCGAGAATTCTGCAACAAAGTGATCGCATGCAAGATGCCATGGCCTTGCTTCAATCGCTGCAACTCATCGCCGTGCCTGAGCACGCTAAAGGGCTGATTTTGCTCAGTGAGATATCTCAAGCTGAGCAAGAGTTTGTTTTGGCTGAAAGCAGCTATCGAAGCTTGTCGGAACTTCAACCCAATGTGGCCAAGTGGTGGCTGGGTTTGGGGTTTGCGTTGGACTCGCAAGGAGAACAAGGGGAAGCTCTGTTGGCTTATCGACGCGCCTTATCAACAAGCGGGCTGTCGGAAAACGGCAGGCAATTCCTCACGAATCGAATCGCCCAGTTAGGAGGTTGAAATGCAACCTAAACTGAAAATGCGCTTAGGCGATTTGTTGGTCCAAGAACACATCATTACCGATGACCAACTCAACGCTGCGCTAAAAAAACAACAAAGTACCGGCCTAAAACTGGGACGCACCCTAATTGAATCTGGGTGTTTGAGCGAACAACAGCTACTGACTTTCTTGGCGCAGCAGCTGAACATTCCATTGCTGGATATCAGTAAGCGCAACATACCTCAGTCCATCTTAAAGTGGATCCCTGAGGTACAGGCCCGTCGTTATCGCGCGCTGCCAATCGAAGAAGACGCTGAGTCTGTGCTGGTGGCCATGTCGGATCCGGCCGACCTGCAAGCGCTGGATAACATTGAAGTCTTGCTAGAGCCTAAGCGCTTGCGTCTTGCGGTAGCGCCTGAGCGCCAGCTGTTAGACGCCTTTGATAACCTATATCGCCGTACCGACGAAATTGCGTCAATGGCTGAGCAGCTCGATGAAGAGTACGCCGCCGATGACTCGTTTAATCTCAGCGACCTCACCATGGACGATGGTGACAACGAGACCACAGTGGTTAAGTTGTTGCAGTCGATTTTTGAAGACGCCATTCAAATGCGCGCCTCGGATATTCACATTGAGCCGGGTGAAGATGCGCTGCGGATTCGCCAACGGATCGACGGCCATCTCAACGAAACCATACTGCCTGAGGTTAAAATCGCCTCGGCACTGGTGTTGCGTCTCAAGCTAATGGCTGGTCTGGATATCTCTGAGAAGCGTTTACCGCAAGACGGTCGCTTCAACATCGAAGTGAAAAAGCACAAGGTCGACGTGCGTTTGTCGACCATGCCGGTGGCTCATGGTGAGTCAGTGGTAATGCGTTTACTTGACCAGTCCGCGGGCCTGCTGACCCTCGAGCAAACCGGTATGCCGGACCCTATGGTTGAGCGCGTACGCCGGCACATTCGCCGTCCCCACGGAATGCTGCTGGTGACCGGTCCTACGGGGTCGGGTAAAACCACCACTCTTTATGGCATTTTGTCTGAGCTGAACACGGCTTCGAAAAAAATTATTACTGTGGAAGATCCGGTGGAATATCAAATTCCGCGTATCAACCAAGTGCAGGTGAATCACAAGATTGGCTTGGACTTTTCAAACGTGCTTCGAACCACTTTGCGTCAAGACCCAGATATCATCATGGTGGGTGAGATGCGTGACCAAGAGACTGTGGAAATCGGTCTTCGAGGCGCATTGACCGGTCACTTCGTACTGTCGACTCTGCACACCAACGACGCCATTACTTCAGCGTTGCGTTTGTTGGACATGGGCGCTGCGGCCTACTTGGTGGCCAGTGCGCTACGAGTGATTATCGCTCAGCGACTGGTTCGGAAAGTCTGCTATAACTGTGGCCAAGACCATCAGCTCAGTGCTGCAGAGCGCGCTTGGGTAACCAGCATTAGCGGACGCGACCCAGGTGAAGGCGTGTTTAGAAAAGGTGTTGGTTGTCAGGCCTGTGGCGGCACCGGCTATCGCGGCCGAGTGGGTGTATTTGAGATCCTTGAGTTGGATGAAGCCATGATGGATGCGATGCGAATCGGCGATCCACAAGCCTTCTCTGCGGCAGCGCATGCCAGTCCGTCCTTTGTGCCGCTAGCCAAGTCGGCGATGGAGTTCTTGTTTAGCGGACAGACCACCATCGAAGAGGTGGCGCGATTGGTGGAAGATGTCGAGGCCGATTTTAGCAACACAGATAACCTTGCCAACATTGAAGCGACTCAAGGAATTGGATAATGCCTGAGTACCAGTATCGAGGACGAGATAGCCAAGGCGCCTTGGTCAACGGTTCGGTGGAAGCCGCTTCCGAGTCGGCGGCAGCCGATGCTTTGCTGCGCCGAGCAATCATTCCCCTCGAGGTACAAAAGGCCAAATCCGGTCAGCAAATCAAATGGTCGGATTTATTGGCACGCAAGGTGAGTTTGGACGAGTTGCATATCTTCTCGCGCCAAATGTTCTCGCTGACCAAATCAGGCATTCCGATTCTTCGCGCAATCAAAGGCCTGTCAGAGACTGCGCATTCGAAGCGAATGCAGCAAGCTCTAGAAGCGATTCACGAACAGTTGACCGCAGGTAAACCGCTGTCCACTGCCATGAACCATCATCCCGATGTGTTTAGCAACCTATTTGTTGCCATGGTTCACGTCGGGGAGAATACCGGGCGTTTGGACGATGTGTTTTTGCAATTGTCCGGTTACATCGAGCGTGAACAGGAAACCCGTCGCCAAATTAAATCGGCCATTCGCTATCCAATCTTCGTTTTGCTCGCCATTGTGATTGCCATGGTGGTGTTGAACATGATGGTGATTCCAAAATTCGCCGACATGTTTTCCAAGTTTGGCGCTGAGCTGCCTTGGGCCACCAAGCTGCTGATCTCGACTTCAGATTTTTTCTTGGATTATTGGCCCTTTATGTTGCTTGGGGTTATCGGCGTCATATTGGGGCTCAGATACTACGTACGTACCGAGAAAGGGCGCTATCAGTGGGATAAGAAAAAACTGGGAATCCCGGCGGTTGGCAGCATTATCGAACGCTCTACACTGTCGCGCTTTGGACGCAGCTTTGCCATGATGCTGCGCGCTGGGGTGCCCATGACTCAAGGGCTTAGCTTAGTAGCGGACGCGGTAGACAACGCCTATATGCACGACCGAATCGTGCAGATGCGACGTCAGATTGAAGGCGGTGACTCGCTGTTGAAATCGGCGCACCAAAGCGAGTTGTTCACTCCTTTGGTTTTGCAGATGGTTGCGGTGGGCGAAGAGACCGGCAACATAGATTCGCTGCTCGACGATGCGGCTGAGTTTTACGAGCGCGAAACGGATTTTGACCTACAAAACCTTACCGCCAAAATTGAGCCAATGTTGATTGGTTTCGTAGCTGTGATTGTTTTGATTTTGGCTTTGGGTATCTACCTGCCGATGTGGGATATGTTGCAGGCAGTCAAAGGAGGCTAAGTGCGACGTCAACAACAAGCAGAAACGGATTTGCTGCGCTCCGGCCGAGTGGTCATCGCCCTAGTGGTAATGATGATCATTCTAGCGGTATTTGGTGGTCGTTATTTGGAAGTCGAGTCTCGCATCGACCGCGACGATTTTAGTCGCAAACAGAATACTTGGATCCGCATGGACAGTATGTTGCGCTCCATGTGGTTGACGCAGGGCAGACCCGAACGAGTAAGTGTGACTCTGTGGGGAGATGACAACCCGACTTGGGTGCGGATGTCAGAAAATGGCTGGCCAGTACCTGATATTCGCTCCGCTGAAGGCTGCATCAAGTTGTGGCAACAAATATTGGGCGAGGAAAGTGCTCAAGATTTCGGCAAAGGAAAATTAAGTGCGCATTATGATAAAGCCGATATGGCTTGCCGATTTGTCAGCGTACAAGGTGATAGTTTGAGTTATCAATTAAGCAGTGGACGTTTATTGACGATTTCTCAGGCTAATAATAATTCTATATAAGGTTTTACTTGTCTCAGTTGTAACATTATCGTTAACATGAAGATGTTGCTAAATAGCGGCGACCGAGATCGCTAACAACTAACAATTGAGTGCAGCAATTTAATTAGGGGAAGCGAATTATGAATCGTATGAAGAACCAAGGTTTCTCTTTGGTCGAGTTGGTGATTGTTATCGTCATCTTAGGCCTATTAGCAGCAACCGCTATTCCACGTTTTCTAAACGTGACTGAGGAAGCCGAAGACGCCAGCGTTGAAGGCATGTCTGGTGGCCTGGCAACCGCAGTGAGCTTTGTACGCTCGCAGTGGGAAGTGGATGGTCGTAACAATGACAACGTTATTCTAGATGGCACTACTATCCGCTTGGACAACCGTTACGGTTTCCCAACGGGTTCAACCAATACTCTAGTAACCTCGATGAGCAATGCTACCTGCCAAGAGGTGTTCAACAACGTACTGCAAAACGCGCCGCGCAACGTAGTTCAAAACCAAGATGCTCGTGACTCTCGCATCTACATTACCGTTCAGAACAACGGTGGTGGTCAAGTGGTTGATTTGAATGGCGAATCGCGTACTGTTGACTTGTGTCGCTACCACTTGGTGAACAGCCTGGTGCTGGATCAAAGCAATGGTCGTCCAAACCCAGCGACGCCAGATACTAGTGTAGGTAAAGGTTTTACCTACAACCCTGCATCTGGCCAAGTGACTGTATTCAATAACTAATTGAAACTATCTCTCTTTTTAGCCCGGCTTGATGCCGGGCTTTTTGTTGAGTTGCGATCCATATCCGTTGTCTTGTTAGCAAGTGGTTGCTAACATTGTCCGCCAATAAAAGCCGTCGCTTTGAAAGAAGCGGCTTCGTCTAAGTATTAGCTTCAAAGGTTTTAGATGAAACAACAAAGCGGATTCACCCTAGTAGAGCTAGTGGTGGTCATTATCATACTAGGTGTGCTTGCGGTAACCGCTGCGCCAAAGTTCATCGATCTCAAAGGCGATGCTCGTAAATCGACTCTGCAAGGGGTAAAGGCTGCCACTCAGGGTGCCAACGCTTTGGTGTTTTCTAAGGCCGCGATTGCGGGCAAAGAGCGGGAGGCATCCAGTTCAATCAGCATCAACTCAGACTCGATTGCAATTCAATACGGTTATGTAGCCCCTTCGTGTACCGCGTTAACTACAGCACTAGAGATCGATATGAGTACGGATACTAACGGGACTAGTGATTGGGTATGCGATCTTATTAGTAATCAATCAGTTGCGGGAGTTGGTCCTATTATCTCTATATATCAACGTGGAAGTATTGTTGATTTAACCACGACCGACGATCAAAGTTGCCATTTGCAATATCATGGAGCCAGCGCCAATGATCGCCCGCAAATAGAATTAAAAATGGGTAAATGCTAATACCTATTTAGAGTTAATGATTGATTGAAAGCGGCTTTATAGCCGCTTTTTTTGTGCCAAATATACAAAAGTTATAATTGTGTTAAATGAGCTCTGGTGGTACGGTGCAAAAAGAGGGAAATAGAAAATAACCCTCAGTTATGAATATAAAAAAGCTTTTAGCGTGCGCTATTTGGGGAAAATGCTATGAAAAAATCTGCGGGTTTTACCTTAATCGAATTAGTCGTAGTCATTATTATTTTGGGGATTCTGGCAGTTACTGCGGCACCAAAGTTCATTAATCTTCAATCGGATGCGCGCGCTTCTACCCTGCAGGGTCTGAAAGGTGCTCTTCAAGGAGCGAATGCATTGGTGTTTTCCAAGGCTGCAATTTCTGGTGTTGAAAGTGGTGATCACAAAGACTTAGTTATTGGAGGCTCATCGGATTTAGTAGACACTCGTTTTGGCTATCTTGCGTCTGATTTCGACTCACTCAACATTGCCTTGGACATCGACCTAGCAACTAGCGGTACCGACTCAGAGTGGTTGACCACCGCAGTAGTAAATAACACTGACGCGGTGGCTACAACAGCAATTGCCATCTACCAACAAGGTTCTAATTATTCTAGTTCCGATCCAACCGTTTCCTGTCACTTACTTTATACACCAGCGACCGCTTCAGGAAATAGTCCAAGCTACCAAGTCGTTAAAGACGGTTGCTGATAAGAAACTCCTGGGAAGCCGCTTATGGGTAAGCAGTCTCAACTAGGGTTTACTCTGATAGAGCTGGTTGTGGTGATAGTAATACTTGGTGTACTTACTATTACCGCGGCCCCTAAGTTTCTTGATTTCAAAAAAGACGCGCGTGTCGCTTCACTGCAAGGCGTTATCGCAGCGCTGAAAAGCGCCAACTCCCTGATCTACGCTAAAGCAGCCATACAAGGCCAAGAATCCATTGGTCGAGCCAACCCTCGTCGCCGTCACCTAGGTTCGGTAGCGATAGATAAGTCAGGAACTGTCGTTGCGACTAATTTCGGTTATCTGAGCAACGAAGGCAATAACGACAACCGTGCCCTTCAAAACCTAGCCAAAATCCTTGAAGTGGAATCTATCATTCGGTTACGCAACAACCGCACGGTAGCTGATTCTGGATTTGGCCTAGATTCGGTGAACCGTCGCCAATTCTATCTCTATCCCGCCGGTTTCAACCGCACTCAACTTTGTCGCATTGAGTACACCTCTGCCCAAGCCGTGGGCGAGCAACCTAGATACGTCCTAGTCACCGACGACTGTTAATCCGCTTTCACAGCAAAAGTGCCATTCATCCTTTGAGATGTGTGGCAATTGTCACATCTAGGCATAAAAACTTTAAAAGATAATGCGAATGATTCCTATTGGTGCTATTCTCATTTCAGTTTCATAGGAGATTTCGTCGATGTACGTGTGTTTGTGTCAAGCAGTAACAGACAAGCAAATTAAACAAGCCGCAGAGAATGGCGCTAACCATATTCGCGATTTAAAACGCGATCTGGGTGTTGCCTCAGTATGTGGCAAGTGTGCCTGCCAGGCTCGCAAGGTCTTACAAGACACGCACGCGGAACAAGCCGCACTTTACTACGAAGTCGCCTAACCCTACATTTCGAAGCGGATGTGTTGTGACTCCGCTTCTCTGTACTACGCTTAAGTTTTACTCTGGCCGTAGGGAGTCAGCTTATGCGTATTTCTCGGGTCACTCTGGCCCAGCTCAATCAAGTTCTCACTAACGAACTTACTTCCATTAATCAGTACTTTCTGCACGCACGCATGTTTCGCAACATGGGTTTCGAAGAGCTAAACGACAAGGCTTACGACAAATCCATTTTGGACATGAAACAAGCGGACAAATTGATCGAGCGGATTCTGTTGTTGGAAGGGCTTCCTAACCTTCAACACCTTGAGAAACTCAATATTGGGGAACATCCGATTGAAATGCTCTCTTGCGATCTTTCTTTTCAGCAAGACCAGTTGCCACCGCTACGTCATGCCATTTCTGTATGTGAATCAGAAAAAGACTATGTGTCTCGAGCGATTCTCGAAGAAATACTGAAGCAAGAAGAAGACTATCTCGATTGGCTGGAAACCCAGCAGCACTTGATTGAACAAACCGGCGAGCAAAATTATCTGCAAGCCAGTATGGAGGAGAACGGCTAATGAAAGGGCATGACAGAGTCATAGAGTTATTAAACGGCGTTTTGGCCTGCGAACTGGCCGCAATGGATCAGTATTTCATTCACTCTCAAATGTACGAAGACTGGGGCCTCACTAAATTGTTTGAGCGCATCGCTCATGAGTTTGATGATGAAAAGATGCACGCTACTATGATTATTCAGCGCATCTTGTTCCTTGAAGGCGTGCCAGACATGACCACTCGAGAAGGGCTAAAAATCGGTGCAAATGTGCCCGATATGCTTCAGAACGATTTGCAGCTAGAGTATGACGTAGCGGCCAAGCTTAAAGGCGCGATATCTGAATGCGAAGAGCTAAACGACTATCACACTCGCGAAATCTTTGAGAAGCTACTGGAAGACACTGAGCAAGATCATGCCTATTGGTTAGAGCAACAGCTGAGATTGATCGACAAGATCGGCTTAGAGAATTACCAGCAAGCTCAGATGTAACAAACTACTCACACTCTCCTTGTAAACACGTGGTTGCGCTTTGGTTTCAAACATACTAAATCAGAGCGGAACTCGTGTTCTTTCACGCAATATTCACACAAAGTGTTTGTTCCTTTTTGTTGCTTTGTTATTATTTCGATGCAATTGCGCGTTCGCAGCTTGTTCGATGGAGCGACGGCTTTAGTCAGCGAGTTGCACAAAATTTTAGCTAAAAAAGAGAATTACAATAATGAAACAACAAAAAGGTTTTACCTTGATCGAGCTGGTGGTGGTAATCATCATCTTGGGTGTGTTGGCGGTTACCGCTGCACCTAAATTTATTAACTTGCAGGATGATGCGAAAGTTTCGGCGCTTTCTGGAGCAAAGGGCGCTTTACAGAGTGCGAACAATCTTGTTCATGCTAAATACCAAATCGAGAAGGCAAACGGTACCCACAACGGTACCGATGTAGATGGCATTCCCGTTTCTTCAAGCGGCTACGTTAATGTTACCAGCTCGGCTGTAGCTGCTGCTATTTCTATAGACTCCGGTGAATGGGCCGTAGCACCTGTTGATACTACAGTTGTAGTCGCCCCTAAAGGAGCAACTCCAGCGGCGAACTGTGGATTCAGCTACGCGTTGGATACTTCTGATGGAACTCCAGTATATGGTGATGTAGATATCTCGGACTGCTAATCATCTGGAATACTTAAAAAGGGCCCAACCGGGCCCTTTTTCGTTTTCGCGGTTCAAGGGAATTCAGAATCTGGAAACAGATAAGTGATTTGATCGTAAACGACTCTCAGACGTTCCGTATCATTTAGCTTTTCTAGAGCAGTTTTCTGGCTTTCTAAGTACATTCTTTTGCCTGTATCCTGAAACCTTGAATTACTCCAGCGGCAGACATTTTCTATATGCTTCCTGCCCGACTCTGTATCTGCAGGCGAATTATTTAATAGCAGTTTCCAACTGTAGTATTGATATCTGTTACTAATCGCAACTGGAACGACTATTTGTTGAAGAGCTTCGATATCTGTGTATTCGCTCTTTATAAATTTTCCGAGTTGCTGATGAGCTTGCAATCCTGAGGCTAGGAAAAACAGACTACTAGTAACAACAATGGTAGAAACCAATGACGTAGCAATAGTAAATTTGCATGAAAATGATTGGTTAGTTGACTCCGTGGTATTCGAACTAGCTACGCAAAGTAACACGCCGCTCATTAACAGGAGTAGAGCCGAGTGATAGAAAGGTAGCTCGGTGGTACAGTGCAACACAGGTGCAACGAGCATTGATGGGAAAAATAATGCCTTTTCCCGGCAGTTGGACGCTAGTCTGACTAATTGCCAACCTAGTACGCCAATTATGGTGAGCACTGGTATAAGTCCCGCTTCAGATACCCAATACAGAAGCTCATTATGCGGATGCGACATATTGTGCATCATTCGCGAAATCTCTCCCGCATGATACAGCTCGGCCTGCTTCATCACGTAAAAGTACTCAAACGAACCGTATCCCCAACCGAACCAAGGCTTTTCTTTAATCAACTCCCAGGTCACTTTCCAAATGGTCATGCGGCCAGAATCGGCAAACATCTCGCGTTCGACACGCATGACATTGGCCGTTTCCGCAGCGCCCGAAAGCAAGGGAATGATATGGGCGATAGCCAGACCGGAAGCAATACCGAGCAGCATCAGACGGTACGCTTTTATATCGGCCTTGCGCAGCAACCATGGAGCTGAAAGCACTAACACGACAAACAAGCTAAGGGTCGCAATACGAGAACTGTTGAGGACCAATACCCAGATAGCTAAGGCGTTGATGATGAATATCGCAGGCTTTTGCCACTTGGCTTTTAGCTCGCCGCTTTGAACAATTAGCGCGCTTGCCACCACAGCAAAAAGCATGAAAGTTGAAGCAACATTTCTTTGTTGAAAGACGCCAGAAGGCGGATTACCTGGCACATATCCCATCCAGTTCCCTGGCTGAAATAGGTACCATTGGCTAAGGCATACGACCGCCTGAATTCCCACACTGAACAATAACAGCCAGTAGAATTCATACCAATGGCGCTGAGTTAGGCGCATTTGAAATAGACTACAAATCAAAAGCCATCCGCCGGTTAGTCCGAGCAAACGCTGAAAAGCTAGATGGGCTCTTGGATTATCTGGTAAAAAGTAAGGCAGCCAAAGAATAGCGACTATCGCACCAGCCCAAAGCATTAGCGGATGAACGACAAGCGAACGAGTTCGACCTACTTCTAGTAGTGCTATCCCTATTAAAATACCGGCGATTCCCCAAACCACCACGTTGACAGGAAGTTCTAATCCAGCCCCGCCAAAGTTGGGCTGGAAATAGTGAGCGCCAAATAACAGAAGGAAAGCCGAGACAGCACAGAATAGTTTTTGATAGAGGCTCATGGCTGGATGCATCTAGTGATTTGGTGTTTATTCTACCTTGAAATAAAACTAGGGTCGCAATTGTCCTCAAAAATACCGATTGGCTTGCACATATGAGCGCAAAAATTTTCCGCCTATCTTCCGCGCTGTACCCTGTGTTACTAGGCTGATAACATTAGCGAATAATCAAAAAAATAATTGGATAGCAAGTTTGTTTCGGGGACAGCGCTCTCAACAACAAGCTGGCTTTACACTAGTAGAGCTAGTGACAGTGATCATCATCATTGCCATTTTGGCTGTGGTGGTATTTCCGCGTTTCATGAACACCTCGAATTTCTCCTCTTATACCCTGCGAGATGAGTTCATTTCTGAGCTTAGAAAGGCCCAACTACTGGCGCTCAACAACCAAGACCGCTGCTTTCGAGTGCAGGTCACCTCTTTGTCTTATCAGCTTCATCATATGCCTTTGGGCTGCACTGGTAGTGCCTTTCGAAGCGAGCAAGTTCAGAGCTTAGATGCCGGAGCATTTTTGCGCCTGACCGCTACTGCAAGCGACAGTTTTAACGTGGATTTCGACAATTTTGGGCGCAGCAGCTTAGGTTGCGCAGGCGATTGTATTAGCGTGATTGCTGAAGAGACCCTTTCGATTGCCATTGAGTCCGAGGGGTACATACATGCGAACTAGTACTCAGCGTGGCTTTACGTTAATGGAATTGGTGATTGGCATTCTGGTCAGCGCAATCGCTATCGTGCTATTGACGTCTGTGCTGTTTCCGCAAGCGGATAAGGCAGCGGACTCCCTGCAACGCGTTCGCTCTGCAGAGTTAGCTCACTCGATAATGAACGAAATCTGGGGCAAGCGTTATGACAATGCCTCCGGTGCCAATGGTGGGTTGCCTGCGTGCAACTCTGCCGGTGCACCAAGTTGCACTGACGAAGCCGATTTTGGGCCTGAGGCGGGTAAAAGCCGAGACGATTATGATGATGTGGATGATTACCACGGGCTAAACGCATCTAGCTTGATGCTGCAATCAAGTGCTAGCTATCAAGACGTGTATCCCAACTATGGTTTGGCGGTCTCGGTGAGCTATCTCGATGCCACCCAAGCGCAAAAGCTGGTTGAGGTGACAGTTACCACTCCTAACGGCGAGCCCATTAGTTACTCAGCGATCAGGAGTAACTACTGATGATCCGAGTTAAGCAAAGTGGATTTACCTTAGTCGAGTTAGTGACCGTCATTCTTATTCTGGGTGTGCTGGCAGTTGGTGTCAGCGGATTCGTGATTTTCGGGACTCGTATTTTTGTTGAGTCTACTACGGTCGACCAGGTACTTAGCCAAAGCCGTTTTGCGATTGAGCGCATGACTCGTGAGTTGCGCTCAGCGGTACCTAATAGCGTTCGCCAAACCAGCGGTGGTGGCTTTCAATGTTTAGAATTCGTGCCGATTAAAGCAAGCGCAAGCTATGTGGATGTGCCGGTATTCCCTGATACCGCTCGTGTGAGCGCCACAGTCTTTAACCTAAGCCCAGCAATTAGTGATGTGTCTGGTTATCAGATGTTGGTATACCCATTACAGCCATCGGAGGTGTATCAAGCGTCTAATGGTTCACTGGCTAAGATTTTCGACGTTACCCGCCTCACTGGCAATACCATAGAGTTTCACGGTTCGGTGCGCTTTAGCGAAGGTTCTGCTAGCAAGCGTTTTTATCTGGTGAATGAAGCGGTGAGTTACTGCTTTAGTATCGATGGTGGCCTATACCGATACGCCGGCTACAACTGGGCCAATGCCACTCAGCCGTTACCTGCTTTCATGGGCGATGGTGTGCTGATGGCGGAAGGCGTGATTAATGACTTGTCCCTGGACCCGCCAATTAGCTTAACGCCCGCGACCTTGGTGAATAACGCCATGATCCATATTCAGCCCGAGTTTGAAGTGGTTGGTCAGAGTTTTCGCTATCAACATCAAGTGCAGGTGGTGAATGTTCCCTAGTCATTATCGCCAAACGCAACCAATACAAAGCTATCGTCAGCAACGAGGCTCTTCACTCGTGGTCGCGATTTTCGTCATCACAGTTATGGCACTGTTAGCCAGCGCTTTGCTACGAGTGGTCGAAGACTCTAGCGAAGCGGTCACCATTGAAGTGTGGGGAACCCGAGCGTTAGCCGCAGCCAATAGCGCGGCCGATCGCGGTCTTTCGCAGTTGTTTCCTATCGCTGGTGGTGTAGCAGGCTGTGCGGTTGTAGCGCCAAGTTGGGATATTGGAACCGATACAGGGTTGGTGGGTTTTCATGGTTGCCAAGTGACGATTGGCTGTACTCAGCAAACTATCAATACGGTTAGTGAGTTTCGCATCAACGCTAATGCCGTGTGCTCGAGTGCGGATTGCAACAGTTCAGGCGGTAGCTGTATACGGGTGAGCCGACAGGTAGAAGTGGGGGCTCGAAGTGATTAAACGAGCGGTCTTATGGATTGTATTGATGCTAGTTAGTCAGCCTAGCGACGCTGATCAACTACCCTACTGCGGGCCAATATTTACCGACCCCCCAACAGGAGGTAATGGTACTAATAATCCCGGTGATCAAAATGGTCCGAAAGAGCCTCCGGATTTACCTCTTTTGGGAAACTTAGTTTGCTATGCTGGAAATGGAAATAGCCCAGATGAGTGTGAACTAAATAGCGGCGCTTTTTCTGATAGCTTTGGCAAAGGCGATTATAAGTTTGGTTCTGGCAGCTTTGGTAATGGGGACTTCATAACTACTACCGAGCGGACCTCTAGGCTTTATTTCTCTAGTGTGAGTATCGGTAACACGGCATTAAATAAGGGAGGAAAGGCTTCAGACCTATTCATATATGTGAATGGGAATATAGTCATTAATGGCAACGCGCACATCAATGCTGTTATCTACGCAACCGGCAACGTAACAATCTCGGGTCAGGTTGAGGTTGTTGGTGGTATCGGCGCGGCTGGTACTATCACTCTGAATGGCACCACTGCTAAGGCCAACCCCTTGGATCCCTCACAGATCGAAGATACTGATTTTGGTGACTATTGCATACCTGGCTCACCACCGCCGAACGGCCAACTGATTCATCATTACGAACTCGAGTACAGTGATTCACCGCTTACCTGCCAAGCCGAGCCGATCACCGTAAAAGCGTGTGCCAACGAGGCTTGCGACCAATTAATAACCGGAAACGTCACCGCGACTATGGTAAAGACTCCATTGGGTAAAGGCGGCTGGTCACCAAGTGCAAATCTGAGTTTTGCCGACGGTGTAACTACTGTGGATTTACGCCACAACGATGAAACGCCAATAAACATTAGTGTTTCAGGCTCGATTCCGTCGAATACCAATCCAACTTTGTGCTCAATCGCTGGAGGCACTCCAAGTGAGGCCAACTGTACGCTTAGCTTTGCACGGTCTGGTTTCATAATGGAGATTCCCAACACTCCAGCGAATAAGCTTGTCGAGAATGTTTTGCTCAAAGCCGTGAAGGAAGGGGAGCCTGGAAGGGCCTGTGTACCTTTGTTCTCAGGTACGAAAGAATCGATAAATTTTCAAAGTTCACACTTAACGGCGTTGCCGGACGGAATAATTTCGCACGCTGACGTGAGTGTTAACGACAAGCCAATAAACCAAAGTGGCGAAGCACCAACCCCAATAGAAGTCAGTTTTGACGCCAATGGCGAGGCTTTTATAAAAGTCCATTATGCGGACGCTGGTAAAGTAGCAGTGAAAGCTGAATACGCGGGGCGAGACGGAACCGAACAAGAAGGTTTAGTCATTAGTAAAACTTCCACCTTCGTAAGCTACCCAGCGGGTTTTTGTGTCGACGCCAGTGCACAGTGTGAGGCGGGTGACGCTAGTTGCCCTGTTTTCAAAAAAGCAGGCGAGACATTTGAGCTGTCCATCAAAGCCATGGCTTGGGACAGTGGAGCTGGCACCAATTTATGCGACAACCCAGTGACGCCAAGTTATGAGCATGCCGGTATAGACCTTTCCCCTGTATTGCGAGCGCCAAGTGGCGGGGTTTTAGCTGATTTGGGCGTTGTGCGCTATGACCATAAATCCGATGCGAACGCCGAAACTAAGGTAAACCAATCTGTCAGCGAAGTCGGCGTATTTGAAATCACCGCAAAAGCCCCTGCGACTTACCTAGGGGCCAATGTTGATATTCAAGGTACCAGCAAACCTATCGGGCGCTTTGTCCCAGCCCAATTTAGCGTCTCCGGCACCAGTGTGATGCCAGCCTGCGTTGCGGGTGACTTTAGCTACATGGACGAGCCGTTTACTTTGAACATGACGGTCGACGCGCAGAATGTCGCGGGTGGACGAACCCTGAATTACTTTGGCGATTTTGCCAAAGGCAGCGGCAATTGGGTGGCGGTGAACAATCGCGACGGCGATAGTTTGTCTTCCCGTATGTCAGCGCAAACCCCTTTAACTTGGGCAACTGGCCGAGCTCAGGTCACGCAGAAACCGCAATTTAGCAGACCAGCAGCTCCGCTGGCAGACGGGCCTTACGAGCAGCTTGAGGTTGGTACTCAGATTGTCGATAACGATGGTAATCACGCCACTCTGGCCAGCCCAGATATGGCGGACTCAGTTGTTGGAGATTGCGCCACATCTACCCCCAACGAATGCGATGCTAAGCGCTTAGGCATGACTCACCTGCGCCAAGGACGATTGGTGCTCACCAACACCTACGGGCCGGAAGACGTTGAATTAAGAATGCCTGTGGTTGCTGAGTATTGGGTAGACAATCGATGGCAAACCAACACCTTAGACGGTTGTAGCCTGATTACCCGCCCTAATTTGGGCAAATCCTCCAGTGATAGCGCAACCGGTTATCGCTATGCGCCAGAATTGGCCACAGATGAGAGCGTCACCCGTGGCAATAGCGGTGGCGCTATTCTCTCCGGTCAGTCCGAACTAATTTGGACCGGTGCTGGTGGTTATCGCGGACAGGTAACCGCACCGCTCGAACTATCTGATACGCCTTGGTTGCGCTGGTATTGGAATTGGAACGACAGCTCGGCTCCCACCTTACAAAATCCAAGGGCAAGCGCTTACTTTGGTACCTACCGAGGTAACGATAGAGTCATCTTTTGGCGTGAAGTCAATTAGTTCGGTTCAGCGTCAAAATTTTGCGAGCTTTGCGGCACTTTTTTGACTGAATGGGTGTCAAATTTGAAAAATCGGACTCGAGGCTAATTTGTTGCTATCGATCGCCCCGAAACCCTTGTGGAAAGCGAGCTCCATTGTTAAAGTGAGCTGTTTTCCGAGTTTTGACAAGTTTATAAAAACAGGCCTGTTTCATGTTAAAAAAGCTGCGCGGCGTATTTTCTAACGATTTATCAATCGATTTAGGCACCGCGAACACACTGATTTATGTTCGCGAAGAAGGGATTGTATTGGATGAGCCATCAGTGGTTGCCATTCGAGGTGATCGCAACGGTTCACAAAAGTCTGTAGCAGCGGTTGGTGCCGCGGCGAAGCAGATGTTGGGTCGTACCCCTGGTAATATTCAAGCCATTCGTCCGATGAAAGACGGCGTAATTGCCGACTTTTACGTGACCGAGAAAATGCTGCAGCACTTTATCAAGCAGGTTCACAGCAACAACTTCTTCCTGCCAAGCCCTCGCGTGCTGGTTTGTGTACCGGTTGGTGCCACTCAGGTAGAACGCCGTGCCATCAAAGAATCGGCCCTTGGCGCAGGTGCCCGCGAAGTTTATCTAATCGAAGAACCTATGGCTGCGGCCATTGGTGCAGACCTGCCTGTGTCGGCCCCAACCGGTTCTATGGTGGTTGATATCGGTGGTGGTACTACCGAAGTTGCAATCATCTCGCTTAACGGTGTGGTTTACTCTTCAAGCGTACGCATCGGTGGTGACAAGTTTGATGACGCGATTATCAACTACGTTCGCCGCAACTATGGCTCGCTAATCGGCGAAGCCACCGCTGAGCGCATCAAAACTCAAATCGGTACTGCCTACCCAGGCGAAGAAGTCACCGAAATCGAAGTTCGCGGTCGCAACCTAGCCGAGGGTGTGCCACGCAGCTTCACCCTAAACAGCAACGAAATTCTGGAAGCCCTGCAAGAGCCACTATCAGGCATTGTAAGCGCAGTCATGGTTGCACTTGAGCAATCGCCACCAGAATTGGCATCGGACATTTCTGAGCACGGCATGGTACTGACCGGCGGTGGTGCACTGCTAAAAGACCTAGACCGCCTGCTGATGCAAGAAACCGGTATTCCTGTGATGATTGCTGAAGATCCACTGACCTGTGTAGCTCGCGGTGGTGGTAAAGCGCTGGAAATGATCGACATGCACGGCGGCGATCTGTTCTCCGAAGAAATCTAGTCACTAATAACAGGGCGGCGCAGGCCGCCCTTTGCAATAAATGAATCCAATATTTGGCCGCGGTGTATCGATCCAGTTTCGCTTGACCATTGCGATTGTGTTATCGCTGGTTTTGCTGTTCGCCAAAGAAAGCATCGAGCCTGCCCGTCAATCTCTGTCTTCTCTTTTATCTCCATTGCAACTGATAGCCAACGTTCCCGGCGATATGCTCGACTGGGCCAACGAGAGCTTTGCCAGTCGCAATGAGTTGAAGCGCCAGAATCGCGAGATGCTCAAGCAACAGTTGTTGATGAGTGAGCGCTTACAACGCTTTGAGCAGCTCAATCAAGAGAATAATCGTTTGCGCGCATTGCTTGGCTCACCCATGCATCAAGATGCCCAGAAGATGGTAGCCGAGGTGATGGCCGTTGAGTCCGACCCCTATCATCACTACGTTACTTTGGGTGCCGGTAGCAAAGACGGAGTGTTTGTCGGACAGCCAGTGATTGATGACAAAGCCATCATTGGTCAGATCACTCAAGTGTCGTATATGAGCTCGCAAGTGCTGCTAATTAGCGATGCGACTCATGCCATCCCAGTGCGCGTGGCTCGCAACGATGTGCGCGCTGTGGTTCAAGGGGTGGGCAATCTCGACGAGCTTGAGATTCGTCATCTGCCAACCAGCACAGACATTAAAGCGGGAGACCTGCTGGTTTCCTCGGGCTTAGGCGGGCGTTTTCCTGAAGGTTATCCGGTGGCTCGAGTAGACTCTGTGGAGCGCGGTGACGGACGTCGCTACGCGAAGATTCGAGTTCGGCCACTGGCGAGCTTAGACCGGATTCGATACTTGCTACTTCTTTGGCCCGAGGGTGAGCGCCCTGGGCTAGACGCAGAGGAGGCTTCTTAATGGCACTGCAAGCCGCCAATGGGCGCGCCGTAGTTTGGGCCACGCTATTCCTCGCGTTGCTTCTGCAAATCATGCCTTTGCCAGAAGTGGTTTCGGCGGCCAGACCCGATTGGCTGTTCATCGCCTTGGCCTACTGGACCATGGCTTTGCCGCATCGCTACAGCATTCTCACCGCTTGGTTGATGGGGTTACTGCTCGACATTCTCTTGGGTGCCACCATGGGCGTGCGCGCGCTAGCACTGGCGCTGGTGATTTATGTGGTGGCGCTGCACTTCCAGCGCTTGCGAAACTTCCCGGTATGGCAACAGGCTATCTTGCTGGCTGTGCTCAGTGGTGTATACCACTTGGTTATTTTCTGGATTCAGTTCGTAACCAGTAAATCCCTATTCGACCCAATTATTTTGCTTCCCGTGGTATCCAACCTGATCATCTGGTCTTGGGCATACTGGCTGTTGCGCCGAATTCGCCGAGACTTCAAGGTACGTTAAATGAGCAAATCACTACCACTGGTACTGGCTTCTGCATCCCCGCGCAGAAAGCAGTTGCTGTGCCAGCTTGGCTACCAGTTTACTCAACTGAGCGCCGATATCGACGAACAACCCAAACCTGGCGAGCCAGCCTGCGACCTAGTTGAGCGTCTGGCTCGCGAAAAAGCGCTGGCCGGGGCTCACTTGTGCGAGAGGGAATCGCTGGTGTTGGGATCTGATACCATAGTGGTGCTAGAGGATAGAGTGCTGGGTAAGCCCAAAGACAAGGCCGACTGTGTCGCCACTCTACGCGCCTTATCTGGCCGTGAGCATAGGGTTTTGACCGCTGTTGCTGTAACAAATGGCAACCAAATTCAATCGCTTGTGGTGACAACTAAAGTACGTTTTTGCGGTCTTACTGATGAAGACATCGCTCAATATTGGGCGACGGGAGAGCCGGCCGACAAGGCGGGCAGTTACGGTATCCAAGGACTTGGGGGTAATTTTGTAGAAGCCATCAACGGCAGCTATTCAGCTGTGGTGGGTTTACCCTTAGTAGAAACACGACAGCTGATCGCATCAGCGATGGAATGGGGTCAATGAACGAATACGCAGACGGCCGCCTTGGCGCGGAGCTCTTGATTAACGTTACCCCTACTGAATCTCGTGTCGCTTTGGTAGAAAACGGCATACTGCAAGAAATCCACATTGAACGTCGCATGAAGCGCGGCTTGGTGGGTAATATCTACAAGGGTAAGGTCACTCGGGTACTGCCAGGTATGCAGGCGGCCTTTGTGGATATTGGTTTAGAGAAAGCCGCTTTCCTACACGCCTCCGATATCGTCAATCACAACGAATGCGTTGCCGATGACGACAAGCAAAAACTGCAGGCCAACAACATTGGTCGCCTTGTCCATCAAGGGCAAGAGTTGGTGGTGCAAGTGGTTAAAGATCCTCTGGGCACCAAAGGCGCGCGCCTGACTACCGACATCACCCTGCCGTCTCGCTATCTAGTGTTTATGCCTGGCGCCTCCCATGTGGGTGTGTCTCAACGCATCGAATCGGAAGCCGAGCGCGAGCGCTTGCGCAAGCTCACCGAACCCTTCGTCGATGAAAATGGTGGCTTTATCATTCGCACTGCCGCCGAAGGCGTGGGCGAGGACGAGCTGGTCCAAGATGCGGTGTACCTGCGTCAGGTGTGGCAAAAGGTGCTTGAGCGCAAACGCCGCAAAGGGGTCAAAGACCTGTATCGAGATATGATTTTGCCGGTGCGAATAGTGCGAGATTTTGTCGGTACCAAGCTTGACCGAGTCATGGTGGATTCCCGCGAAACCATTGAAGAGCTGGCGCTGTTTTGTCGGGAGTTCATGCCAGAACTGAACGACAAGCTTCAGCTGTATCGCGGTCCCAATCCTTTGTTCGACCAGTACGACGTTGAGAACGAGATCCAACGAGCGTTGGAAAAGCGCGTCGACCTTAAGTCAGGCGGCTACATGATTGTCGACCAAACCGAGGCCATGACCACCATCGACCTCAACACTGGGGCGTTTGTCGGCAGTCGCAATCTCGAAGAGACCATTTTTAATCTCAACCTCGAAGCGACCCAAGCCATTGCCCGACAACTGCGACTGCGCAATCTTGGTGGGATCATCATTATCGACTTCATCGATATGGTGAATGAGAACCACAAGAATCGAGTGTTAACCGCGCTTGAGCAAGCGCTGAGTCGCGATCGGGTCAAAACCAACATCAGTGGTTTCTCTTCGCTTGGCTTGGTGGAGATGACCCGCAAGCGCACCCGTGAAAGCTTGGAGCACATTTTGTGTTCCGATTGCCCTTGTTGCCAAGGTCGGGGCACCTTGAAAACCGTTGAAACGGTGAGCTTTGAAATTTTGCGCGAAATCATTCGAGTGGATCGCACCTACGACGCCGACGAGTTTGTGGTGTATTGCGCACCTGCTGTGCACGAGTCGTTGAGCACTCAAGACAATGAGCTACTGGCTGAGCTTGAGGTGTATTTGGGCAAGAAAATTCACTTGCGCAACGAGCAGCAATACAACCAAGAAAAGTTTGACGTGGTGATGATGTAAATGAAAGGCAGCTGGCTGAACACACTGTACAGACGATGCGGCGCCACCCTTGCGGTGGTGCTGGTGTTGTTTGCGCTGGCTGTCAGCTTAGTGCGTGGACTACTTCCTCAACTCGACCAACTTCGAGCCAACGTTGAAGAGTACGTTGATGAGCAATACCAAGTGGATATTCGCTTAGGGCGTATTGAAGCGGCTTGGGCGGCGTATGGCCCCGAACTTACCTTAAACGATGTCGAAGTACCTAAGCAGCCCGGCGTGCCGGTGTCTTTGAGCGCGGAGAAAATGCGCTTTAAGTTGGACTTCTGGCAGACCTTGCTAAAGGCTTCTCCGCAAATCGAAGAGGTGGCCTTTGATGGTGTGGATGTCGTGTTGGACCTAGGTGCGATGCGCTCCCCTGAGACCTCAGGTAACAGCGACTGGTTGTACGAGCTGTTATTGGAGCGATTGGAGCGTTATTCGATCACGCGTGCTCAGGTCACCTTGCTTCATCCCAATTGGCAAAGTGAGCCCATTTATCTCAACGAGTTTCGTTTCGTCAACCAAGGACAGCATCACCGTGGTAGCGGCTATTTAGCCCTAGACGCCACTGACCAATACGACGAACAGCTCGAGCTTAGTGTGCAATTGCGCGGTAGTGGCTATCAGCCGGACAAGCTCAAAGGACAGTTTTATGTGGCCGCCGATAACCTAGATTTAGGTGGCTGGCACCCAGGACAATTACAAAAGCAACTGCAGCTTAGTGGCGTTCTCAACTTTGAGCTGTGGTCGCGATTTGCCAATCGACAATTCCAGACTGCGATGCTGGAGTTCACTCCCTCAGAGCTGGCATGGAACGTCGGTGACTCGCCACAACACTTCGAATTGAACTCTGGAGTGTTGCAATGGCTGCCTCGTGACGACGGCTGGCAGGTCACCAGTCGCGACTTTGAAATGAGCTCGAATGGTGAAGCCTGGCAAAACTTCGGAGTGTTTTTACACACCGACTTTAACGGCGTCCAAATATATGTAGACGAGCTAGAACTGTCCCAATTGCAGCCATTCATTGCGCTAACGCCAAGCGTCAAGTTAGACAATATTAAGCAGTGGCAAGACCTGAATTTGACCGGGCTGGTAAAAGGCTTAAAGCTACAACACAGCGCCAAAGGCTGGTCCTTTGGCGCCAAGGCCGAAGGCCTGAGTTGGAATCAAAGTGATAGCATTCCCGGCGTAGATGGTTTGGCTGTTGAACTGGCTGGGCGACCGACACAAATTGCCGCTCACCTACCCAAGCAGCTGGTGAATTTCGCCATGGATTCCCAGTTTAGCGATCCGCTAAAGCTCAACATTGACCCAAGTTGGCTGGTGTATCACGCCCAAGGCGAAAGCGCTTCGCAAATATTAATTCCCAAAATCAAATTAGACACCGGCAATTTGGGGCTGGATGGCCGTGCTGCCATCGCAATTGCTGAAGGTGAGTCGCCGGTACTGAGTTTACTGGCGGGCGCAGAAATTCGCGACGTATCCGAGATTGGCCGATTGTTCCCGCGCGGCGCCATGGGCGAAGACCTATCTGAATACCTTGAAGAGGCGCTAGAAAAAGGCAATGTGCGCGATGCTAAGGTGGTGTGGCAAGGGCCGCTGAATCGCTTCCCTTACGATGAAAACGACGGTTCTTTCCAAGCAGAGTTTGTGCTGGATAAGGGCCGCTTTAAATTCCAGCCCGACTGGCCAGCGGTGACCGATTTAACTTTAGACGCCTTGTTTGAGGACGCTCGCATGGACCTTTGGGTTCAGAAGGGCAAACTCAAATCCGTTAATGCTAAAGGCGCCTACGTTGGTATTCCAAGATTACAACCCAAATCCCGTCTCAAGGTCGAAGCGGATCTGAGCGCACCGGGCTGGCAGGTCACCGAAGTGATGACCGAATCAGCCTTAGCTGACTCGGTGGGCGCCACCTTGGAAATCGTGGAGATCCAAGGCGATTTGTCCGCCAATTTGGATTTAGACATCGCGCTTTATCCTAACGGTAATACCCTGGCCCAGGGGGTAGTGAGCTTGGATAAAATCCCGTTATACGTTCATACGCCGGGTATTCAACTGACCGAAATGTCGGGGCAGGTGAGCTTTGCCAATGACAAGGTGGAAGCCAAGACCTTGCAAGGCAAGCTTTATGGCCAGCCGGTTAACTTAGACGTTGTTAGCGAGTCGATGAATCAGGGCTATGGCGTTGGTATCGACTTATCGGGGTTGTGGGCTCTGGAGGAGTTGCCAAGCGAGCTGGACAATCCGCTGCGCGATTATTACGACGGCCTGTTGGACTGGCGCGGCAAGCTCAAAATGGTGTTTGACGACGGCGGTTTTCGAATACAGGCGCAAGTGCGCAGCGATCTTGAGCAAGTGTCGTTAGCGCTGCCGGGCAAGTTAGCTAAAACCCCCGAGCAAAAGCGCCCGATGCGCGCAGAGCTTGTCGGAGATAACAAACAGTTATTCCTTGGAGTTAAGTACGATAAACAGGCGGAGTTTTGGGCAGGTTTCGACTCGGAAACCGGTGCCAAGATTGCTCACTACGACACCATGATTGGTCGACTGTTTAAGCCAGGCGACAAGGTCCGTCGCGATCAGGGCAGTATTTCGCTCAATCTGGAGCAAGCCAACTTTGACGACTGGCTACCAATTATTCAAAGCTTTATTGATTCGCGCACTGAATATGGCCAAGAGTCGCTCGAGCAAGGCCAAGTGGCACTCGAACAAGCGTCAGCCGAGCGCACCAACATTTTCCCCCAATTGGCGCGAGTCGAAGGCAAGTTTGAGCAGTTTGAGTTGTGGGGGGTTCCGTTCACCGACCTCAATTTGATGGCCGAGCCCAATCGCGAGTTTTGGCAAGTACTGGCGCGCTCGCCAGAAGTGGATGCTGGGTTGACCTTTTATCCCAACTGGTCGACTCAAGGGCTAAAGCTGGTGGCTTCGCGTTTGTATCTAACCCCATCCGACGAGGACTCGAGTCAGCCTAGCGAAGTGGACTCGCAAACCTTAGCCGCCAACTTGCCACCGCTGGCCATCGACATCGACGATTTTCAGTTGGGTGGATTTAAGCTGGGACACTTGGTGTTACAAGGCAGTCCTGGTGATAAAGGCTATCAAATTCAGACCCTTCAGCTAGACGACGAGTTCAGCGAGTTACGCGGTAAAGGCTGGTGGTATCACGTCGACAATGACATCACTGAAATCGAGTTCAGCGTCAATTCAAAGCGCTTTGACAAGCTGACAGACGCGTTAGATTTTGACCCTGGTGTAAAAGAATCGCCACTCAAAACCCAAGCAAAACTGCAATGGAACGGCGGACCATTCAACCCGGATATTGCCTCTCTGTCTGGCGACCTCAATTTTGAATTAGGCAAAGGTCACCTGACTCAGGTGAGTGACAAGGGGGCACGGATCTTCTCCTTGTTTAGCCTAGATTCGCTGGTGAGAAAACTGTCCCTCGACTTTAGTGACGTGTTTGGCAAGGGCTTCTACTACAACAAGTTCAGTGGTGATCTCACCTTCGCAAATGGAGTGGTCGACACTCAAAACTCGGTAATGGATGGCGGTGCCGGCGTACTCAAAGTGAAAGGCTACACTAACCTGGTTAACGAGAAAATCGACTATGATGTTCGCTTCTCGCCGCACATTACTTCCAGTGTACCGACCGTGGTATTGCTAACCACCAATGCCTGGAACCTAGGGATTGGCGCATTTGCGATTAGTAAAGTATTGGAGCCGGTGATCGAGGTTATCTCGGAAATTCGCTTTACACTAACCGGTACCATTAGCGAACCTTTGGTCAACGAAACTGGGCGTGAAAGTAAAGAAATCGAAGTGCCGCAGGAGCTGTTGCCAGAGGCGGCCGGTGGCACTGAGGCGGGAGCCCCCACCTCGGCGACAGACAAGGAGAGCCAGAATGCAAGTCCACCTTCTGCAGATGCAATCGAGCCAGCATCTGAGCCAAAACCTCAAAACCCTGTCGCAGGCGCTAGCGAAAAAGGCTGACCAATTCGCCACTGATGGCCCACATTTGGTGCTTTTGCCAGAAGCTGCTTGGGTATTTGCCAAGCACCAAGGACAAAATCGCGAGTTGGCTGATGCTCATCAGTCGATAGCAAGGCAAGCTTCTGATTGGGCAAAGCAATATCAAATCACCTTAGTTGCTGGCACGCTACCAGTGCACTCGCCAGACGGCCGCCTTTACAGCCGAGTCATTGTGTTCAATGAGGACGGCGAGTGTGCGGGGCACTACGACAAAATGCATCTGTTTGACGTCGACATTGCCGATGGCAGTGGCCGCTACGCAGAAAGCGATAGCTATTGTCCTGGTGAAGCGCCAGCGCAGATTGATTGGCATGGGGTCAAAGTCGGCTTGACGGTTTGTTACGATTTGCGCTTTCCAGAGTTGTTTCAATGGTACAAGGCGCAAGGCGCGCAGTTAATCTTGGTGCCGGCAGCCTTTACCGCCAAAACTGGCAAGGCCCATTGGCAAACCCTATTACAGGCCAGAGCCATAGAAAATCAGTGCTTTATTGCCGCTGCAGGGCAGTGGGGTGAGCACGACAATGGCCGCGCCACATGGGGCCAAAGCATTGTTATTGACCCTTGGGGAGAGCCAATTGAGCAGCTTGCCCAGGGCACAGGATGGGTCTCTAGTGAAATCCGAGTTAGCCAAATATTCGAAATAGAGCGTATGATGCCTGTACAGAGTCACAAACGCTTTTGCTTGGCGCGTCCTAAAAACTGACCGCTCAAAACCATCGCAGTGAGATTATGATAGAAACCTTATCGCAGCAATTACTCGCCCCAGGCGAGCTAGATCTAGACCATTTGCATCAACAGTTGGGTGTGATTTCAAAGCACCAAGTCGACTTTGCCGATATTTTTCTGCAAGACAGTCGCCACGAAACTTGGGTGTTTGAAGACGGCATTATCAAAGACGGTAGCTTTCACATTGAGCGAGGCTTGGGTGTGCGAGCGATTGCTGGAGAAAAAACCGGTTTTGCCTACGCTGACGATGTCTCTCAACAAGCGCTCAAAGATTCTGTGATTGCCGCTCGGGGTATTAGCCACGCAGGCAGCGGCGCTCAGGTGCAAGCCTACCAAGCGCGTAAAGCACCGGCGCGCTATCAGGGTGAAGACCCGATTGAGTCCCTCGAAGACCAAGTAAAGATTCAACTGCTGCGAGACCTTGATGCCTATGTTCGCACTTTAGATACGCGCATTGAGCAAGTTAGCTTAAGTCTATCGGGCGTCTTTGAGCGAGTGCTGGTGATGGCCACTGACGGCACCCTTGCCGCGGATATTCGACCTCTGGTTCGACTCAACTGCAGTGTGCTCTTGGTGGATGGCGATAAGCGCGAGCGCGGCAGTGCCGGTGGCGGCGGGCGTCGTGATTACAGTGATTTCTTAGTCAGTGATGCCAATGGTTTACCGCAAGCGTTCCATTATGCCCGCGAGGCGGTGCGAATGGCGCAGGTCAATCTGACCGCGGTCGATGCGCCTGCTGGAGAAATGCCAGTGGTATTGGGCTCAGGCTGGCCTGGCGTGCTGCTACACGAGGCGGTGGGCCATGGTTTGGAAGGCGACTTTAACCGCAAAGGCAGTTCGGCCTTCAGTGGTCGCATCGGCGAAATGGTAGCTTCACCTTTGGTGACAGTTATTGATGATGGCACCATGGCAGACCGCCGCGGTTCATTGTCGGTAGACGATGAAGGCACGCAAACCCAGCGCACGGTACTTATCGAGAAGGGTGAGCTGAAAGGCTATATGTTCGATAAGCACAACGCGTCACTGATGGGTGTAGCCAGCACAGGTAACGGTCGTCGTGAGTCATATGCGCACTTGCCGATGCCGCGCATGACCAACACCTTTATGGAACCGGGTGAGTCGAATCCAAAAGACATCATCAGCTCGGTCGAAAAGGGCATTTATGCGCCAAACTTTGGCGGTGGTCAGGTGGATATTACCTCGGGCAAGTTTGTGTTCTCCGCATCCGAAGCTTATCTGATTGAAAACGGTGAGATCACTCAACCCATCAAAGGCGCTACTTTAATTGGTAACGGCCCAGAATCGATGGCGCAGATTTCCATGGTAGGTAGCGACTTGAACCTCGACCCTGGTGTGGGCGTGTGTGGTAAAGACGGTCAAAGCGTGCCGGTTGGCGTGGGTCAGCCCACCTTGAAGCTGGATCGCATGACCGTAGGCGGCACCGCCTAGCTTTTGCTACCTAACTTTTGCAAAATAATACAACGGACAAACAGTGATTAAGGTCTCCAACAAAGTCAGTGTGGCGGAGCACGAATTGCAATGGCAGTTCGTGCGCGCGCAAGGGCCTGGAGGCCAACACGTCAACAAAACCTCGAGCGCTGCGGTGCTGATATTTGATATTAACGCCAGCTCACTACCGGATTACTACAAGCAGCGCTTATTAGCCCTGAGCGATCATCGCATCAGCGCCGCGGGTAAAGTGATCATCAAGTCTCAAGGCTCTCGCTCCCAATTCGACAATCGCCAAACGGCGTTAACCCAGCTCACTGAGCTGTTAAAAAGCGTCACTGTGGTTCAGAAAAAACGCATCGCCACCAAGCCAACCAAGGCATCGCAACGGCGTCGAGTGGACAGTAAGAAACGCCGAGCTCAAACGAAAGCCTCTCGCGCCAAACCCCTGATTTAATCCTAAATTTCCTTGCTCTGTCGCCTGCCACACTCTGGTGCGCAGTGAATATTTATGCACCATAGTGGTGCATTTATTTTGGTGCGTATGCTAAAAACTTGTTATTTAACAGTTGGTTGAAAAGTTGGCGCAGTCATTGAATTAGTCATACCAGCAAACAATATTGCCATGGAAATGGGAGAAATCATGAAGCTGGTTACCGCAATCATTAAGCCGTTTAAGTTAGACGACGTTCGCGAAGCCATTAGCGAAATTGGCGTCGATGGCTTGACCGTATCCGAAGTGAAAGGATTTGGTCGTCAGAAAGGACACACCGAGTTGTATCGAGGTGCTGAGTATCAGGTGGACTTTCTACCTAAGGTGAAACTGGAGATCGCGGTAAATACCGACTCGGTTGACGCCTTGATAGAAGCCATCATTGCTGCGGCAAAAACCGGCAAGATTGGCGATGGCAAAATTTTCGTGACCGAACTGTCTCAGGTGGTGCGCATTCGCACTGGTGAGATGGACGTCGAAGCGATTTAAGGAGGAGCACAATGGAACAACTAACCGAATTGGGCCTAACAGTAAAAGAACTACGATTCGCCCTAGATACTTTCTACTTCTTGATTTCCGGTGCGCTGGTGATGTGGATGGCCGCGGGCTTTGCCATGTTAGAAGCGGGCCTTGTGCGCTCTAAGAATACCACTGAGATTCTGACTAAGAACGTCTGTCTCTATTCGATAGCTTGCATCATGTATTTATTAGTGGGCTATCACATTATGTATGTCGACAACACCGAAGGTGGCTGGTTGCCAAGCTTTGGTGCGCTTATTGGTTCACAAGCCGAAGATGCTGACCACGCGCTAGAGTCAGATTTCTTTTTCCAAGTTGTGTTTGTGGCCACTGCAATGTCGATCGTTTCAGGCGCTGTTGCTGAGCGTATGAAACTGTGGGCTTTCCTGGCGTTTGCTGTGGTGCTTACTGGCGTAATCTACCCGATTGAGGGGTACTGGACCTGGGGGGGTGGCTTTGTCTCTCAAGCTGGATTCGTAGATTTCGCTGGTTCGGGTATCGTCCATATGGCCGGTGCTGCTGCTGCAATCGCTGGGGTTCTATTACTGGGGGCGCGTAAGGGTAAGTACGGCGCGAACGGTCAGGTGAATCCAATTCCAGGTAGCAACTTGCCGTTGGCCACCTTGGGTACCTTCATTCTGTGGATGGGTTGGTTTGGCTTTAACGGCGGTTCACAGCTGATGGTATCTGACGCTGAAAACGCTTCGGCCGTGGCTAAGATTTTTGTAAACACCAACTCAGCTGCGGCCTTTGGTGCGGTGTCTGCGCTGATTGTCTGCCGTTTAGTGTGGGGTAAAGCGGATCTCACCATGATTCTCAACGGCGCCTTGGCTGGTCTAGTAGCGATCACCGCCGACCCACTATCGCCAAGTCTGCAGATGGCGGCCTTAATTGGTTTGCTAGCTGGTGGATTGGTGGTGTTCTCAATCGTGAGTTTTGACCGCATTAAAATCGATGACCCGGTGGGCGCAATTTCAGTGCATGGGGTTGCTGGTCTGTTTGGCCTGATGGCCGTGCCTCTGAGTAACGCAGACGCGACCTTTGGCGGTCAGCTATTTGGCGCTGCAGTCATCTTTGGCTGGGTATTCGCTGCTTCTTTCGCAGTATGGTACTTGCTAAAAGTAACCTATGGCATTCGCGTCAGCGAAGAAGAAGAGTACCAGGGTATGGATGCTTCGGATTGCGGTATCGATGCCTACCCAGAGTTTGTTAGCGTCAAAGCGGGTAGCTAAACTCAAACAATTTCCGTCAGTTAGTCTCTATTTTGACAGCCTCGCAATGCGGGGCTTTTTTTTGCTAACGAGTAAACAAAATTGCCAAAAATCATCGGGAAAGATTTGCCTATGTTCGGATTCTCAAGTAATCTCAATGCAATTGAGAATAGTTTACATTTGTAATGGATTTGAGGTCGTTGAGAATGGCAAGTTGGCGCAAAACTCTGGCAGCAGCCGGTCTAATTTTGGTTACTGGAACTTCATGGGCAGCGGACAAACTGACGGTTTATTCTTATCGTCAGGCATTTTTAGTTGACCCAATTCTAGAAGACTTTACTAAGCAAACCGGCATTGACGTCGAGGTGGTGTTTGCCAAGAAGGGTATCGCTGAGCGCTTGAAGCGCGAAGGTCGTTTGTCTCCTGCGGACATTGTTTTGACCTCAGATTTTTCTCGTCTGATGGAATTGGTAGACATGAAGCTGGTTCAATCGGTGAACAGCGATGTGGTAAATCAGAACATTCCTGCTCAGTTTCGCGACCCGGACGGTCAATGGTTTGCACTGACCAGCCGAGTGCGCAACGTCTATTCGTCGAAAGAGCGGGTCGGACCTGCAGCCATTGACTATGAAGATTTGGCAAAGCCTGAGTTCAAGGGAAAGATTTGCATGCGTCCGGGCCAGCATCCGTACAATGTATCGCTAGTCGCTTCGATGATTGCACACCACGGTGAAGCTGACACAGAAGCTTGGCTGCAAGGTTTGAAAGCCAACTTGGCCAGAAAACCCCAAGGTAACGACCGCGCTCAGGTAAAGGCCGTAAAAGAGGGCTTGTGTGACTATGCTATCGGCAATTCATACTACTTGGGTAAGATGATGGAAAACCCCGATCAGCAAGCTTGGGCGGATGCGGTCGTGATCAATTTCCCAAATCAGTCAAATCGCGGCGCTCACGTTAACGTTTCTGGCGTAGCTATGACAAAATACAGCCCTAATTCAGAAGCTGCGGTAAAACTGATCGAGTTTTTATCATCAAGTTCAGCGCAGCAGCAGTATGCTGAAGTCAACTTCGAGTACCCAGTTAAAACCGACGTTCCTGCATCAGCAATGGTAGCGTCATGGGGCGAGTTCAAAGCGGATGACCTGGCCATCGTGAAATTGGCCGAGCATCACTCACAGGCAGTGAAACTGTTGAACAAGGTGAAGTTCGACTTATAGACCTTAAACAGAGGTAGCAAGTGATCCATGGATTGGCCCGACGCTGGAGTGCGTCGGGCTTATTGTTAGCAACGGTATTTTTATTACCACTGTTAGCTTTAGTCGGACAAAGCCTATTGCCCGACGAGGCGGTATTCGCACATCTGCTCGATACCGTATTGTGGGATTACGTGTCCAACACAGTCGTGCTTGTGGCTCTGGTGGTACTGGGCAGTTTGCTCATCGGTACGCCGCTGGCTTGGCTGGTGGCCATGTGCCGTTTTCCAGGACATCGACTGTTTCAGTGGGCTTTGTTGCTACCACTGGCGATGCCGGCCTATTTGGTGGCTTACGTTTATACCGACCTACTGGATTATGCCGGTCCCGTGCAGCGCCTGCTGCGGGATGTGATGGGTTACACCAGCCCAGCCGATTACTATTTCCCCGAAGTCCGCTCCCTAGGTGGCGCTGCCATCATGATGGCCTTGGTGCTATTCCCCTATGTTTACTTGCTAGCGAGAACCGCGTTTTTAGAGCAGTCGGTCAACCTAGTTCAAGCAAGCAGAATCATGGGGTGTAATGCCTGGCAGAGCTTTATACGTTTGAGTTTGCCCATGGTTCGCCCGGCGTTGGCCGTCGGTGCGAGTTTGGTAGCGATGGAGACCATCGCTGATTTTGCCACTGTGAATTACTTTGCCGTATCGACTTTAACCACAGCCATCTACGACACCTGGCTTGGGCTAGGTAGTTTGGGTGCCGCCGCCAAATTGTCTTGTGTGACGCTTTTGGCGGTATTCGCGGTAATTGGCTTTGAGCGCTGGGCTCGACGCAAGCAAAAACACTATCAAAAGCAAGACGATAAGCCGGCAGATTTCGCCTATCAGCTCAAAGGCTGGCATGCGTGGGGTGCGACTGGAGTTTGCACTCTGGTATTGGCGTTGGCCTTTGTACTGCCATTTGCCGTGTTGCTGGATTACGCTATCGCCTATTTCGACTCTTCTTGGAATTCTGAATTCTTCCAGTACAGCTTTAACAGCCTGTGGATGTCGGCGCTAGTGGCGCTGTTGTGTGCAGCGATTGCGCTGTCGTTGAATTTCGTGCGACGCATTTCGCCGCGTCCGCTCGACTCGGCAGCCCCTCGAATCGCCAGCATGGGTTACGCCATTCCTGGTACCGTTTTAGCCATTGGGGTACTTATCCCATTAACGGCGATGGATTTTGCCATCAACGATCTCGCAGACTTCCTAGAGTGGCAGCGACCTGGGTTACTGTTATCCGGTGGTGCTTTGGCCTTGATTCTGGCCTTCACTGTGCGCTTTTGTGCGATTGCTGTGGGTAGTGTCGAAAATAGCTATAAGCGCATTTCTCCGTCATTGGACATGGCCAGCATTAGTATGGGTTGTGGTCCCGCGGGTTTGTTTGGCCGAGTGCACCTGCCCTTGTTGCGCAAAGGCGTGTTGGCGGGTAGCTTGCTAGTATTCATCGAGTGCATGAAGGAATTGCCGGCGGCTCTGTTGTTGCGTCCCATCGGCTTTGAAAACCTAGCGACCTATGTGTACCAGTTTGTCTCGGATGAAATGTTAGAGCAGGGCGCTCTGCCTGCCATCGTCATTGTGATTGTGGGTTTGATCCCCATTATTTTACTGAACCGCTCGTTAGAGCAAGCCAACCATTAAGCGTGCTATCGGTTGAGGGTGCGATCGGTTAAGGGTGTAAGTTAAGAATTATGGCCAAATTAAGCGTTACCAAAGTCTCTAGTCAGTATCAGGACAAAACCGTGTTAGACCACCTGTGTCTAACGGTTGAGTCAGGTGAGATTTTGGCGTTATTAGGTCCTTCGGGTTGCGGTAAAACCACACTTCTTAGAGCCATTTGCGGATTACAGCCAATTAGTTCTGGCAAAATTTGCGTTGGAGAGCGTTTGCTCTCGAGTGTCGACTTTATGTTGCCATCTGAGCAGCGCGGCTTGGGCATGATTTTCCAAGACTATGCTCTGTTCCCTCATTTAAGCGTTGCCGATAACATTGGTTTTGGCCTCAAGTCGCTTAAGAAAGTCGAGCGCCAACAACGGGTGGCGGAGATGCTTGAGTTGGTTAAACTCGATGGTCTAGGCGAGCGATTCCCACACGAGCTCTCTGGTGGTCAGCAGCAAAGGGTTTCTATTGCCCGTGCGCTGGCTTACAAGCCGGATGTACTCTTGCTCGATGAACCTTTCTCGAACATTGACGCTCAGGTTCGTAGCCAGTTGATGCAGGAGATCCGCGAGATCCTCAAGCAGCAACGAGTGACCGCCATTTTTGTGACTCACTCAAAAGACGAAGCCTTTGAATTTGCCGACCGTTTAGCGCTATTTAAACAGGGTCGCATTGTTCAAACCGGTACGCCTGAGCAGCTCTATTTCCAGCCAGCAGAACCTTACGTGGCTGAGTTTTTGGGGCAAGGCAATTATCTGGAAGCCGAAGTGCACTCGGAAAACCAAGTGGTAACTCCGCTTGGTTTGGTAACTTCGAGTCGCAAGCTGGCTGCCGCTCAAGGCGAGCACATGCGTCTGTTGCTGCGTCCTCAACAAATTCAACTGGCTCCCAGTGAGCAAGGCCCTGCGGTCATTCGAGAGCGCCGTTTCTTAGGCAATTATTGCTACTACACGGTAGAGTTGGCCGAGCACAAATTGCAGGTGCGCTCGCAACAGACCCAGCTAGAGCTGGGACAAAGCGTCTCCTTGTCGACTCATGCTCACCCCTTAGTTTTGTTCCCGAATGTTTCCAAAGCCTAACTTTGAGTGATTTTCCACCTTGTCAGTGCTAGATTGGCTTCACAACAATAGGCAGCACAAGAACAAGAGGGAACATGAGACTAATCATTGCCTTAATTGGCTTTATCAGTTTTTCGGTCAGTGCGTTTGACCGCGTGACAGGCCACGAATTCGCCAGTCGCTCAGAGGTATACGGTACCAACGGCATGGTGGCTACCAGCCAACCGCTGGCCACTCAAATTGGTCTAGACGTGCTTAAAGAAGGTGGGTCTGCGCTGGATGCCGCGATTGCTGCCAACGCCGCGCTTGGGTTAATGGAGCCAACCGGCTGTGGTATCGGTGGCGATTTATTCGCCATCGTCTGGAGCGCCAAAGACAAAAAGCTTTATGGCTACAATGGTTCTGGCCGCTCACCTTTGTCGCTCACCCTCAAAGATTTCCAAGACAAGGGCTTAACCTCGATCCCGGCCCACGGTCCTTTGCCCGTGTCGGTTCCTGGTACAGTGGACGCTTGGTTTGCGCTGCACGATAAATTTGGCGAGTTGCCAATGTCGCGTTTGCTGCAACCGGCAATCGACTATGCTGAGGCTGGATTTCCCGTATCTGAGTTGATTTCCTATTATCTCAATCGCTCAGCCCCCAAATTGTCCAAGTTCCCAAACTTCTCTGAGACCTTCATGCCTAACGGTCGCATGCCGGCCACTGGCGAGATCTTCAAGAATCCCGACTTAGCTAATAGCTATCGTCTGATCGCTCGCGATGGTCGTGATGCGTTTTACAAAGGCGATATTGCCAAGGCCATCGACAGCTACATGAAAGACAACGATGGTTACCTGAACTACAAAGACTTGGAGAGCCACAAGGGCGAATGGGTTGAGCCAGTGCCTGCGGATTATCGCGGCGTGACTCTGTGGGAATTACCGCCTAATGGTCAGGGCATTGCCGCTCAGCAAATCCTAAAAATCCTAGAAGGCTACGACATTGCCAGCATGGACCGTTTTGGCGTTGAGTTTGCTCACTTGTTTATCGAAGCTAAGAAATTGGCCTTTGAAGATCGCGCCAAATTTTACGCCGACCCTGATTTTCACGACATTCCAGTGATGGAGTTGGTGTCGGCCAAGTACGCCGACGAGCGTCGTAAGCTGATTGACCCCAATAAGGCGATGAAAGCGGTTGAAGCGGGCAATCCTGCGTTGCTGCACGGCGATACCATCTATTTAACCACCGCCGATAAAGACGGCAATATGGTGTCACTGATTCAGTCTAACTATCGCGGCATGGGCTCGGGCATGACGCCAACAGGCACAGGGTTTGTACTGCAAGACCGAGGTGAAATGTTCAACTTGGAGCCTGGTCACCTAAACTCCTATGCGCCGGGCAAACGTCCATTTCACACCATTATTCCGGCGTTTATCACCAAAGACGGCAAGCCGTGGATAAGCTATGGCGTGATGGGTGGTGCCACGCAACCACAGATGCACGCTCAAGTGCTGATCAACATGGTCGACTTTGGCATGAATCTGCAGGAAGCCGGTGATGCACCGCGTATTTTACACACAGGCTCGAGCCAACCAACGGGCGAGAAGATGACCGATGGTGGTGTGGTGAGTCTGGAGTCTGGGTACTCTTGGGAATTTCGTCGTGGCTTGATGGAGAAAGGCCATGTGCTGAAAGACGCAGTAGGGCCTTATGGTGGTTATCAAGCGATTCGCCGCGATGACAATGGCGCTTATGCTGGTGCTTCTGAGAGTCGCAAAGACGGACAGGCAGCGGGTTACTAAGTTTGATCTTGTTGGCAGTAAAATCGTCAACAACCTGTGATAATGCCGACAAAATAATCATTGGATGAATCAATGGAAGCAGTAAAAATGGCACGACAACAATCGGGTCTGTGCGCCGAGGGCAACTTGCACAGTGTGTATCTTATGTTTCACGCGCAAGAGGGCGTGGAGCAAGAACTACGTCCCTGCCTCGCCAGTGTGGCTCGTTTTATCGAAGAGCTCACCGACCAGTACACAGAGCCTGCGTTTAATGGCTTTTTGGCGGTTGGGGCGAATTATTGGGATACCCTTTACCCGGGTGCGCGCCCGCTAGGTCTTAAGCCGTTTCCAAGCATGAGCAAGGAACACCGCGAAGCACCGGCATTCGAGTACGATTTGTTTGTTCATTTGCGCTGTGACCGTTATGACATCAACCATCTGGTGGCCAATCAAGTGGTCAACATGCTGTCAGGCTTGATGACCCTGGTTGACGAAGAGCGTGGCTTCCGCTTCTTGGAAAACCGAGACTTAACCGGCTTTGTGGATGGCACAGAGAATCCTCAAGGCAGTCACCGCGCTGAGGTGGCGATTGTCGACAAAGAAGACCGTCAGTTTGCTGGTGGTAGCTATATTCACACCCAAAAGTTTGTCCATGATTTGTCTCGTTGGAACCGTTTACCGGTGAAGCAGCAAGAAGACATTATCGGTCGAACCAAAGAAGACAACATTGAGTACGCTTCGGCGGACAAGCCACTGACCAGTCATGTTAAGCGCGTGAACCTCAAGGATAGCGACGGAAACTCGATGGAAATTCTGCGTCAAAGCATGCCTTTTGGTGGTGTCGCAACCCAGGGATTGTTCTTTATTTCCCTGTGCCGTAACTCAGATAACTTTGAGGCCATGCTGAAGTCTATGGTGCACGGTGATGGCGAAGGTCATTACGATCACTTGATGGACTTTACTCAAGCGGTAACCGGTTCGGCCTTTTTTGCGCCAAGCCTAGATTTCCTGGACAGTTTTGCCGACGACTAAGGTCTTTCGAAAACGCAAAAGCGAGCCGGATGGCTCGCTTTTGTTGTTTTGGTGCTTTGATTAACGACTGAAGTTAAACAACTCGCACACGGTTTCTAGGGTGTGCTGAATGCGACTGGCGTCCGCTGGTGCGATGAAAATGGTGTCATCGCCGGCGATGGTGCCAAGAATGCCGTCGGCTTTGCCAATTGAGTCGAGCAAGCGAGCAATCAGCTGGGCGGCACCTGGGCTGGTACGCACCACTATCATGGCGTTGTTGTGGTCGACGTCGATCACTAGGTTTTTCAGCGGGCTTCCTGCAGTCGGCACACCGAGTTCGGCCGGCAAACAATACACCATTTCTTGTTTGGCGTTGCGAGTACGCACCGCGCCAAACTTGCTGAGCATACGGCTCACTTTGGATTGGTTAATGCTGGCGAAGCCTTGGGCTTGCAGGGCGTTTACGATTTCCCCTTGCGAGCCAAACTTCTCTTGTTTTAGCAGCGCTTTAAAGGCCTTAATCAGGTCGTCCTGGTTGGATTGAGTACGCATATCTGCCTTTTGTTATTCAGTTTTTCGAGTGATCCTGCCCAGTTTATGCATATCTGTCAAACATTAGTTAACCTTATTGAATAGTTATGCGTTCATTTAAGTTTCCACCTTGAACGAAATTTGACCTGATTGCCGCTGGGATTGATTGCACTTTATGCCTTGATCCAGTAAGGTTTGGCCACACCCAAAAGCTGCGATCGGCATCACATTTGCGACGCAAGAATAATGATATCCACGGATAATTGGAGATAAGTATGAAAGTTGCTGTATTGGGCGCTGCTGGCGGTATCGGCCAGGCTCTGGCTCTACTGCTGAAAAACCGTCTTCCTAAAGGTTCTGAGTTGGCCTTGTACGACATTGCCCCTGTTACTCCAGGTGTTGCTGCCGATCTTAGCCACATCCCAACTGACGTTAGCGTGAAAGGTTACGCTGGCGAAGACGCCTCTCCTGCACTTAAAGGTGCTGATGTTGTACTTATCTCTGCTGGCGTTGCTCGCAAGCCAGGCATGGACCGCTCTGACCTGTTTAACATCAACGCTGGTATCGTGCGCAGCCTGATTCAAGCAGTTGCTGATAACTGTCCGAACGCTTTGATTGGTCTTATCACCAACCCGGTAAACACCACAGTAGCTATCGCTGCCGAAGTGCTTAAGAAAGCTGGCGTTTATGACAAGCGCAAGCTATTTGGTGTAACCACTTTGGATGTCATTCGCGCTGAAACCTTCATTGCCGAAGCCAAAGGTCTGGACGTCGACAAGGTGCGTTTGAACGTCATCGGTGGTCACTCTGGTGTGACTATTCTGCCTTTGCTTTCTCAAGTAGAAGGCGTTGAGTTTAGCGACGAAGAAGTGGCTGCTCTGACTCACCGCATTCAAAATGCTGGTACCGAAGTGGTAGAAGCCAAAGCGGGCGGTGGTTCTGCAACCCTTTCCATGGGTCAAGCGGCATGTCGTTTTGGCCTGTCATTGATCAAAGGCCTACAAGGCGAAGATAACGTTGTCGAGTGCGCTTACGTCGAAGGCGAGGGAGAACACTCTCAGTTCTTCGCGCAGCCAGTTAAGCTTGGCAAAGACGGCGTTGAAGCAGTATTGCCTTACGGCGAGTTGAGCGATTTCGAAGTCAAAGCTCGCGACGAAATGCTGGACACTTTGAAAGGTGATATCCAATTGGGTATTGAGTTTGTTCAAAGCTAAGCCGCATTCTGGCTAGAAAATGCCCGCTTTTTAGCGGGCATTTTTGTTCCCAAAATTTGCTGCTACTGTTTGTTGATTTGTGATGCTGATTTGTTACCAGTAAACACGTGATTTTATGACTTGGTATGCACAAAGGTTTCTAGATCCCCGCCAGTGATCCACATCACTTTCACTAAAACGCTAACTTTTGTATTTAGCTAATCAAGGCAAACTCTGGGCTAATCCCGATGTTTGGAAGCCTTGATGTTGTTAGTTCGCTCTATTTCCCTTTGTTTTGTCTTTTGCTGCCTGTGTCTATTAAGCAGTACGCTTAATGCTGCGGATAAGCGCATTGAGCTGATTCAAGGCAAGACCATGGGGTCCGACTATTCGGTGCGATATCTGGCGACTGGTGAGATTCCCTCACAATCTGAGATTCACGCCGGCATCGAAGCCGAAATCGAGATTGTTAACCAATCCATGTCAACTTGGAGAAAACACTCCGAGATCTCTCAGTACAACCGAAGCCGGAGTACTGAGCCTGTCGCAATGTCGCGTGAGTTTGTTGTCGTTTTAAAAGAGGCCATTCGCTTAGCCGAGATTACTGGCGGAGCACTCGATGTTACCGTCGGGCCGCTAGTTAACGCTTGGGGCTTTGGCGAACAAGGCAAACGATTCACTGCTCCAGATTACAGAGCCGTGATGGCAGCAAACGAATTGGTCGGCATCGAGAACATTCAACTTAACGGGAATTCAGTCCGTAAAACCAAGCCTGGTACCCAGATAAACCTCTCAGCCATCGCCAAGGGGTATGCAGTAGACCGTGTTGCTGACTACATGCTGGCCCATGGGGTAAAGAATTTTGTCGTAGATATTGGCGGCGAGCTCAGAGTACACGGGCAAAAAAGCGAACATCAACCTTGGCCTGTTGTTATCGGGTCTCCTATAGAGTCCCTCGCGAATATAGAGCTATCAGTGTCAGATGTCGGAATTGCGACTTCTGGAAATTACAAACAGTTCTACGAAAGCGATGGTCAGTATATTCACCACATTATGGATCCAAGAGCGGCAGGACCTGTCGAGACCAAAATCATTTCGGCCACAGTTATCCACGAAAGCTGCATGACGGCGGATGGTTTAGCGACTGCTTCATTTGTGCTTGGAAGCAAATTCACTTTGGAGATGGCTGAGAAATACGGCCTCGCGATTCTTTTAATTGAACAGGGCGATGAAGGACTTGTTGTACACAAAAGTTCTGCATTTCAAAAGTTTTTAAAAAACCAATAAATGGGCTGCGACAGTTTATTGGTTGTTTCGATTTAGTACGCAGAAAAACAATAATTAGTGGTATGTAATGATGAACAAAAAACTATTAGTAACTGCTTTAGCAGCAAGTATCACACTTGGTCTTGCCGGTTGTAGCGATGACACCGACACTTCAGGATTAGAGCAACAGATCGCGGATCTAACTGCTCAGAACGACGAATTAACTCAAGAGACAGTTGCGCTAGCGGCGAAGGCTGAGAGCTACATCAGCACCTTCCAGCAGCAGTGTGACAATATCGGTATCAAGTTTGATTATGTCGATCCGAATGCATCTGCTCCAGCGCAGTTTGCGGCCTATGGTGCATTAGCCTCTTCTGAAACCGTTCACATGGGTATTGATGCTTGCTTAAGCTGTCACCAAGGCAAGATTGAAGCCGATCCTAAACACCAGGTTCGCAACTGGAAAGACGATAAAGATTGTCAGAGCTGTCACCCAGCACAGGTGACCAACAAAGCAGAAAGTCCTTGGGGCGACATCACTTTCGCATCGGGTGCGAACTACTTCTACGGAACCGCTTCATACTCGGATCCTCAGTTCTTGAGCCAACGCATGAACGGCAAGACTAAGATTTGGGTTGAGCTGGAAAACATGGATCCGAACTACCTAGATTACTATCCAGAAGCGGCAACTACCCTAGAAGAAGCTTGTAATTCGCCAAGTCGTGAAAACATCCACACCATGTTCCCGGATAACGGTAAAGAGCATCGAGTATACGGTAACTCTTTGGGTGTTAAGACCATCGCCACTGTTCGCGAAGAAAAAGACGCTGAAGGCAACATCGTTCAACGCCCTAATATTGCTGTATTTGGATTCGGCCTAGACATCGATAAGGATACTGGCAAGCAAACTTCCGGCATGACTATTAGTAACAACAATACTTGTCAAGCTGCTGTTATGCAGGGCGAAGCAGTATTGGAATACTACGAGTACGATTCACTAGAGCAAGTTAAGTTTGAGCGTAACAAAGGTGCGCGTATTCTTGTAAAAACTGACTTAGTCGGTACCAGCTTGCGCAATGCATTCTTCCAGCCGCTAGAAGGCATGGACGATCAAACTGCTATCGACCCTGCGACAGTGAATTGGGATGACGTTGCTTGGTGCTCGCTGAAATTCGATGTGGATCAGATTGTACCTCTAGGTTAATCGTTCCTGTAATGAAGTGATTTTGAGAAAGGGTAGTTAGTACGGCTAGCTGCCCTTTTTGTATCCGGGTGTATGCTGAAGTCTGTACCGGAGCAGAATCAACAAGCACAAAAAAGCCGCTCAAATGAGTAATGCCACTCGCTTAAGAGCGAGTGGCTTTTTTACATGGGTACTTCTTGTGCTTGTTGAGTACGGCTCTAGGATAAGCGGGTCGCTTCCGCTTTTTCGGAAGTATCAACCGTTTTCCATTTTCCCTTAGAGTTTTGAGATGCTTAGGTATTGCTCCTGGAGTGCGGGTGTTACTTGACCATATCATCTCGTCCATGATGAGAAAGAGTGCTCCAATAAAGCTGATTCTCAAGGGCTCGACTTGGTGTTGTTTTGCTATCTCGGCCATTTCGAGTCGGACGATGTTATAGCTAGTGAGTATGCCCCATACTTCTTGGTAGACCCCGTCGGCCTTTTTACTACGAAGCGTAGGTTTGTTTTGCAGCTGGTACTGTTTTAACTCGCCATATCCACGCTCTATCTCCCAGCGTTGCCAATAGACTTTTACCAGCGCTTCAAACGGGTATTTTTCAGGGCAAACACACGAAGTGATAAATCCCTTGATATCACCTTGGGGCGTAGGGATAAGGATAAGCCTAGCTTGCCAGCTTTCACCTAGGTAAGGCGCTTGTCGCTGAGCCTGTGGAGATACCGGCATGTCGATGAGATGGTCGTATTCAGAAAAGCTCTCGGTTATCTCGTAGCGAGCTTTTTCTTTGATAGGAATTAACCAATGGGAGTTTCTGCCTGCTCCGGCCCAGCTGGTGAGCAACTCAGCAGACATGAACCCTCTATCGAACAAGGTCAAAGAATCATCCGGTGCAGACCCAACAAGCTGCTGGGCATAGGATATTTCACTGTTGGTGACCGGTCCAAAAGCCGCATCTGACAGAAGGTGATTACTCGTGGACATTAGAGTAACAGCCAAGACGCTCGGAAAAGCCGCTCCTTTTTGGACAAACCCAAACGACTGATTTTCTTCAGTGTTGTGAGTCTTGAAGTAGGTACCATCGACACTCATCAATCTAAGCCCACAAACTTCATCGCACTCGGATTGCTTTTCCCATTGTTCGGCAGTGGTCTTGAATAAATAGCGCATGGGCTCAGAGCCTAAACGCTCCTTACCTTTGATGATACTGCTGGTAGCCATGGGTGAGAGCTCACCATCGGCATCAGGAAAAGCTAACTCCAAATTATCACAGACATTTTGAATCGGTCGATTACGCTGAAGCCCAATACCTAGCACTAACCAAACCGCTTGCTCAGCAGGAAATCGTCGTTTTCTAAGGGATGCTCGACCCATTTGTTTAACGGCTTCTTCAACCCATTCCATTGGAATATGCTTGCTGAAAACATCGGTAGGTCGGTCGTGGCAAAACTCAGCGGTTACTTGGAGTTCTTTGGAAAATTCAGACATAAAAAATCGGCCGCAATAAAAGATTGTGGCCGATTATGCGGTACTGCCAAGATCGGTCAACTATCTAAAACGATCGGCATTACTCACATGAGCGGCTTTCCTATATTCAAAATTCAATCTTAGTGAGAGCGACTCACTGCAATATCCGCCAACGCTTTCATCGCTTCTTTGTGCGGGCCATCGGCAATGATATCTAATGCGACCTTGGCTTTTTCTGCTTCCTGGCGAGCAATTTTAGCTGTGTAGTCCAAAGCGCCGCTTTGCTGAAGTGCTTCTACTACCTGGTCCACTACCTCGGTGCCATCGCCATTCTCAATTGCGCTGCGGATCATTTGGCTTTGTTCTGGCGTACCGTTGGCCATAGCGTAGATTAGCGGCAGGGTGGGTTTGCCCTCGGCGAGATCGTCACCGATATTCTTGCCCAGTTCGTCGGCATCCGCGGTGTAATCGAGTAAATCGTCGGCTAGTTGGAAGGCGGTACCCAAATAGGTGCCAAAATCCGCTAGGGCTTTTTGCTCTTCGATATTGGCACCACCCAGCATGCCGCCCAAACGGGTGCAGGCCTCAAACAGCTTGGCGGTCTTACAGTAAATCACCCGCATGTAGCTTTCTTCAGTGGTGTCTGGGTCGTTACAGTTCATTAACTGCAACACTTCACCTTCGGCCAAAATGTTGGTGGTTTTGGCGAGTTCGCTTAGAATCTCTAGGCTTTCCAATTCGGTCATTAATTGGAAAGCGCGAGTGTACAAAAAGTCGCCAACCAAGACACTGGCGCTGTTGCCGAACAGAGCATTGGCGGTCTCACGACCACGACGCAAAGTAGACTCGTCGACTACGTCGTCGTGTAGCAGAGTCGAGGTATGGATGAACTCAACAATCGCCGCCAGCTTATAGTGCTTATCGCCGTCATAGCCCATTGCATTAGCTGCTAGGGTGCACAGCATGGGACGCATGCGCTTGCCGCCGCTGCTAATAATATAGAAGCTGAGTTGATTGATAAGCGCCACGTCGGATTGTAGCTGCTCGATGATCAACTGATTGACCTGGTTCATGTCTTGGTCGGTCAGTTGTTGAATGGCTTGTAGGTCCATAACCTGCTCTGAATCTGTTGTTTATTTGCTTCGCAGTTGCGTTGGTTTCGTTAGCAAAAATGCGAAACTATAGTTTGCGCAATGGTACCTTAAATCTAAGCTCAACACAGCCCTATAAGCGAGCGGCTGTGCTAACATTGAACTCTAGTTTGATCTTTTCTAAATACTGCTTGCGGGATGCCAATCTTGTACGTATAATCCGCGGCCATTGTCTATAAATTTAAGTCGCAATTCAGGTTCAATCCAATGACGCTGATTTGTGCATCTATTGTGGAGTTAAATAGCTATGTACGCTGTTTTCCAAAGTGGCGGTAAGCAACACCGCGTAGCCGAAGGCCAAACCCTTCGCTTGGAGAAACTGGAAGTTGAAACCGGTTCTACCGTTGAATTTGATAACGTTTTGCTAGTTGCTAACGGCGAAGACGTTAAAGTTGGTGCACCTTACGTTGAAGGTTCAAAGGTTACTGCTGAAGTAGTAACTCACGGCCGTGGCGATAAAGTTAAGATCGTTAAGTTCCGTCGTCGTAAGCACTCTCGCAAGCAGATGGGCCACCGTCAGTGGTTCACTGAAGTGAAAATTACTGGCATCAACGCTTAATAGGAGACATTACTCATGGCACATAAAAAGGCTGGTGGTTCTACCCGAAATGGTCGCGATTCAGAAAGCAAACGCCTAGGTGTTAAGCGTTTCGGCGGCGAGTCTGTATTGGCTGGTAACATCATCGTTCGTCAACGTGGTACTAAATTCCACGCTGGTGACAACGTAGGTTGTGGTAAAGACCACACTCTATTTGCTACTGCCAACGGCAAAGTACAGTTCGAAGTAAAAGGTCCTAAAAACCGCAAATTCGTTAGCATCATCGCTGACTAATTTCGAGACCTGAGATTTCGAGTAAGCCCTGCTGTTAAGCGGGGCTTTCTTTTTGGCGTAAGCCAACCCTTGCACATATAATTCGATTACTTGTTCAACAGCTTAAGTCATCACTTAAGTGAATTCGAATGCCAGCATGGAGATTTCATGAAGTTTGTAGATGAAGCCAAAATTCGCGTCGAAGCCGGCGATGGTGGCTCAGGCTGTGTTAGTTTTCGCCGTGAAAAATACGTTCCTCGCGGTGGTCCTGACGGCGGCGATGGCGGCGACGGCGGTGATGTATACCTGCTGGCAGACGAAAACCTAAATACCCTAATCGATTTCCGCTTTGAGCGCTTTCATCGCGCTGAGCGCGGCGAAAACGGGCGTGGCTCTGATTGCACAGGTAAACGCGGTCAAGATCTAGTGCTATCGGTACCTGTTGGTACACGCGCTGTCGATGAGGACACCGATGAGGTGGTTGGCGACTTAACTCAGCACGGTCAAAAGCTAATGGTCGCCAAAGGCGGTTTCCACGGCTTGGGTAACACTCGTTTTAAGAGTTCCACCAACCGTGCGCCTCGTCAAAAGACGCTGGGTACCCCAGGTGAAATTCGCAGCTTGCGTCTTGAGCTAATGCTGCTTGCGGATGTGGGTTTGCTGGGCATGCCTAACGCCGGTAAGTCGACCTTTATTCGTTCGGTATCCAAAGCCAAGCCGAAAGTCGCTGACTATCCGTTTACCACGCTGGTGCCAAATCTCGGTGTGGTGAATCCAGAGCCGGGTCGCAGCTTTGTGATTGCCGACATTCCCGGGCTTATCGAAGGTGCGGCTGATGGCGCTGGCTTAGGTATTCGCTTCTTGAAACACCTAGAGCGTTGTCGTGTATTACTGCATTTGATCGACATCGAACCTTTTGACGGTGCCGATCCCGTGGAGAACGCCACAGCCATTATCGCTGAGCTTGAGAAGTACTCGCCAGCCTTGGCATCAAAGCCGCGTTGGTTGGTGTTTAACAAGACCGACTTGGTTCTTGAAGAAGAGCTGCAAGAGAAAATGGACAGCATCATCGAAGCGATTGGATGGGAAGGTGAAGTTCACTGCATCTCGGCGTACAATCGCGAAGGTACCGATGAACTGGCCAAACAGATTCTGTACTTCCTCGACACGCTGCCAAAAGACAGTGACGAAGAAGAAGGTGAGCAGAAAGTCGAGTTCAAGTGGGACTCTTACCACAAGTCCAGTATGGAAGAGTCGGTTGTGGTCGAAGAAGACTTCGACGACGATGATGACGATGACTGGGACGACGATGACGATTACGATGTGGAAGTGATCTACGAGCGCTAACCACACACAAGGAGCTGTATCGCAATGCGGATTGCACTGATTGCCGCCATGGCGCACGACCGAGTGATTGGCAAAGACAATCAAATGCCTTGGCATTTGCCCGAAGATCTCAAACACTTTAAAGCCACAACTATGGGTAAGCCTGTGGTGATGGGGCGCAAGACCTTTGAGTCGATTGGTCGTCCACTACCTGGTCGTTTGAACTTGGTGATCAGTCGCCAAAGCGACTACGCCCCAGACGGTGTAAGCGTTGCCAGTTCGGTCGAGCAAGCGGTTGAGATAGCAAAGGCGCACGGTGACATCGAAGAGTTGATGATCATCGGTGGCGGCCAGCTATATCGCATGATGCTCCCCTTTGCCGAGCGTTTGTATCTGACTCACATCGATTTAGCCGCAGAAGGGGATACTCGTTTCCCTGAGTGGGACGACGGTAGCTGGCAATGTATTGAGCAAAGCCAGCACACCAATGACAAAGGTTTGAGCTATCAGTTTTGCACTTACGAGCGCCCAGCTCAGCAAGGCTAACAAAGCCAAAAGCCCATTAAAAAAGGCCGCGCAAGCGGCCTTTTTGATGCTTGGAAGCTAGCTTAGCTGGCTTTGAATTCAGACACAGAGCCACGCATCTCTTCGGCCAAGCGGGCCACTTGCGAGCTCGACTGATTGGTCTGCTCGGAAGCGACACTGCTCTCCTCAGAGATTTGCGCAATTTGCTCTAAGCGCTCGGCGATTTGCTGGCTCACTTGATGCTGCTCTTTGGCGGCGTGGGCAATTTGCGAGCCGGATTCAAAGGCCTGGTGCACAGCGTCGGTTAGCACAGTCAGCGCTTGCGCCGATTCCATTTGTTTCTCCACACAAGAGTCGGCTTGACGACGGCCGGCTTGCATCGCAGCAACCGCTTGTTGAGCACCTTGCTGTAGCGCTTCAATCATCTGCTGAATTTCTTGAGTGGAATCTTGAGTGCGCTGGGCCAGGTTGCGCACTTCATCGGCGACTACCGCAAAGCCTCGACCTTGCTCACCGGCGCGAGCAGCCTCAATGGCGGCGTTAAGTGCCAGTAGGTTGGTCTGCTCTGCGATACCGCGAATCACGTCTAGAATCGAGCCAATGGCGGCTGAGTCTTCGTGCAGCTGATTAATCACATTAGAGGCTTGGGCCACTTCGTCGGCCAGTCCCAAAATGGTGTTCTTGTTTTCGTCGGCCAAACGGGCGATGTTCTCTGCCTCTTCATCGGCCATCTTAATTTCGCCTAGAGCGTCGTTGGCATTGGCGGCGACCGTTTGTGCAGAGGCATTTAGCTCTTGAGTCGCACTGGCTGCCAAGTTCATCTGATCTTTTTGAACCTGAATACCTTTAGCAGTTTGCTCGGTCACAGTGGCGGTTTGCTCGGCCGCTGCGGCCAGTTGTCCCGCGCGGTCTTGAATCGCCATGATCAGCTCTTTAAGACGACCGGACAGTTGGTTGCAGTTGGCCGACAGCTCGGCAAACTCATCTTTGCCCTTCACCGGTAAGGTGTGGCTGAGATCTCCGCTGGCCAAAACCATGAAGGCTTCGTTAATTTTTGGCAGGTTCAGTACGATGGGGCGCACGGTAAAGTAGCCGACTACCACGGCTACTACAATTGCTGCCACCATCACCACAGTGGTCAGGGTTTGAGCCGAGCTAATCGCGTCTATCGTGTTGCTACCGATTTTGTCGGTGGCCAAGTTCAAAGTGTCGGCCAGTTGGCCGAGGGATTGAGTGTACTGAGCGACCTGCGACTCCAGCTCGTTCATCATGGTGTCGGCTTGAGTCAACAGATTCACTTTCTGTTTGTGGGTTGGTTGCAATGCAGAGCCGCCTTGGAACAATTCAAGGGTAGCGTTAACCGAGTCAACTAAGGTTTCGCTGGCATCCACCCAATCGGTGGCTTCGGCGTCTTGCAGCAGCATGTTTGAACGGCCGTTAAAATCGGCGTACAAAAAACTCAGCTCTTGAGCAATTTGCTCTGTGCCAGTCACTGTGGTCTGCAGCAATAGCGCTTTTTGAGCTTCGCTCAAGCGAATCAGTAAGGCATCGATGGCGGCGGCGTGATCCGCGAGTTTCAGCTCGGCAGCATTGTCGCTAAATTCCAGGTCCAACACATCCAATAGGCTGTCGGTGGTTTCTTCCAACTGTGTCTCGATCGCTACCGACTGGGCTTGCAGCTGGTTTTCCAGAGCAATGATGCGCTCGCGAGTTTGCACCAGTTGCTGTGCTTTGCCTTTAAAGGTGTCGTTGTTTTGCACCACAGGCTCGAGCTCGCTGGCCAGAGCTTGATAAGGCGACAAAATCTGGCCTAAATCCACAAGCAAACTGTCGAGTTCGCCTTGGTTGTTGTTTAGGCGAGTGCTTAAGCTACTCAGTTGATCGGACGATTGGCTATTTGCGGCGGTAAGCAGCACGCGCTGCTGATCGGCGAGCAGTGTGTTAATGCTGACATTGGCTTTCATCGCCGGCATATTGACTTGTTGAAGTTGTGAACTGTTGTCCTTAACTCCGTCCACGGTGATAAGCGAAGCGGCACCTAACACCAGCAATAAGAGAGTAACTAAGACAAAGCCGCCGACGGCTCGCATAGCGACACTGACTTTCATGGCCATTGCTGTAATCCTTGGTTTTTCGGTAGTTCTAAGTTATCGGCTTGTTATTATTTTTCTTGAGCTTTTTAGTGACGCTTGTCGAATAAATTGATTGGATTCGCTGTGCCACAGGGTTAGCTCATTGCCCCATACACACCCTGTGTCCAAGGCGAGAATGTCTTCCCGGTCGGTTTTTCCCTGCAAGGCTGCCCAGTGGCCAAACAGCAGTCGGCTGCCTCTGGGTTTACGCGGGAATTTAAACCAGGGAATTAGCATGCTATCGCTGGCGGTTGCGAGTTTGTGCTCAAACTCCAAATCTCCTTTCGGAGTGAGAAAACGCATTCGCGTTAGCGCGTTAATGGTGTAACGCCAGCGGTTTATTTCGGTGTCTTTGGGGTTGAAGCGAGCCGGTTCATTGCCGTACATGGCGCGAATCAGGCTCAAGTAATCTGGGCTGGCGAGGACTTGTTGTACTTCGGCGGCTTGGTTTTGGGCATCTTTTATTCGCCACTGCGGTGGGATACCAGCGTGAGTCAGCGCTAACTTCTGTTGTTTATCTCGAATAATGAGCGGCTGGCGCCGCAACCAATCAATCAGCTTAGGCGCGTCTTTGGCTTGAAGTAGAGGCTCGAGCTGATCTGAGGGCTTGGCGCGTTTTAGTTTGGCGACCACTGCCAGCAAATGCAGGTCGTGATTGCCCAGCACTGTGTGGACAGCCCCTTGGTGCTTTTCGAAATAGCGCAGGGTTTTGAGTGAATCTGGCCCACGTGCAACCAAATCACCGCTAGCCCATAAATTATCTTTAGACGGGTTAAATTCAACCTTGGCTAGCAAGCGCTCGAGTTCGTCAAAACAGCCCTGAATATCACCCACATAATAATTAGCCATCTCGTCGAACTCTTTGCACGGGCTTAATGGACAATGCCTGGCACCGCGAGTCGAAACACAGGAATAGTGACCTGAAAACGCTCTTCGAGTTCGCAATTCATGGTGTAGCAGCCCTGCATGGTACCCATTTGAGTTTCCAGCATTGCCGCTGAGGTGTAGGTGAAGGACTCGCCTGGTTCTATGGTTGGCGTTTTGCCAATAACCCCATCGCCTTGCACCTCGTTGACTTTACCGTTGCCATCGGTGATCAACCAATGGCGGGATAATAAGGTCACCGCCACTGCACCTTGGTTGGCAATGGTAATCGTGTATTGATACAGGTACTTGTCGTCTTCAGGCTGCGACTGCTGTGGCACGTACTCTGTGACCACGCTGATTTTCACATCCTGTGCTAACAGTGAGGTCATGCCGGAGCTCCTAGCGTTGGCTTAACAGGTTAGCGAGCGCAACGTACTGCGCTACAGTGATTTGTTCGGGGCGCAGGGTGGCGTCGACACCCAGCTGCGTAAAGTCCTCGTCGCTGAAAAGCTTTTTGAGGTTGTTGCGCAAGGTTTTGCGGCGCATGTTAAATGCGGTGCTGGTGACGTGGTGCAATTTCGCAAGGTCTTGGCATGGATGCGGATTGTCCTTGTAAGGCACCAGGCGCACCACGGCAGAGTCGACCTTTGGCGGCGGCACAAACGAACCCGGTGGTACTTCAAGCACTGGAATCACCTGACAGTGATATTGAGCCATTACCGTCAAACGACCATAGGCCTTAGTCCCAGGCGCGGCAGACAGGCGTAATACCACTTCTTTTTGCAACATGAAGTGCATGTTCTCAATGTGCTCGGCGTACTCGAACAAGTGGAACATCAGTGGCGTTGAGATGTTGTACGGCAGGTTGCCAAACACCTTCATTGACTTGCCTTCTTCGACCAGTTGGCCGAAGTCGAATTTGAGCGCATCACCTTGATGAATATTGAGCTTAGGTCCCAAAAAAGGGTGGCTGGTTAACCGCGCTACCAAGTCCTTATCGAGCTCGACCACATTCAAGCAGTCGATTTTCTCCGCTACCGGCTCTGTAATAGCGCCAAGACCCGGACCAATTTCGACCATGGTGTGGTCGTTATCTGGGGAAATAGCGGCGACGATACGACCTATGATGGCATCGTCATTTAAAAAGTTTTGGCCGAAACGCTTACGGGCGTGGTGACCGAGATGGACTTTGTTGCTCATTGACTCTTGCTTGCTAATTCGATGGCGCGATTAAGGGCGCAGACAAAGCTACCCAGGTCAGCTTTGCCACTACCGGCTAATTCAAGCGCGGTTCCGTGGTCGACCGAGGTGCGGATGTATGGCAACCCGAGGGTAATATTTACCGAATTGCCAAAGCCCCGTGATTTTAGCACAGGCAAGCCCTGATCATGATACATAGCAAGCACGCAATCGGCGTCGTCTAGGTATTTTTGTTGGAAAAGGGTGTCTGCAGGCAATGGCCCGACCAAATCTATGCCCAATTCGCGCATTTCTTCGAGCGCGGGCGAAATGACATCAATTTCTTCGCGTCCCAAATGACCGTCTTCGCCAGCGTGAGGGTTAAGTCCGCACACGTAAATGCGCGGTTTCTCAATGGCAAATTTATTGACCAGGTCCTTGTGCAGAATCTGAATGATCTTGTGCAGCCGATCGCGAGTCACCGCCTTTGACACATAGGCCAGTGGAATGTGGGTGGTGACCAGAGCAACTTGTAACCCTTCGGTGGCCAGCAACATCACCACGTCGGTGCATCCGGCCTGATGGGCAAAAAACTCGGTGTGGCCGCTGAACGAGATACCGGCGCGATTGATAATGCCCTTGTGCACCGGACCTGTGACGACTGCATCGAACTCGCCAGACATGTTCTTTTCGCCGGCAAAGCCCAAAGTATCCACGACGTAAGCCGAGTTGGCCTCGTTTAGCTGGCCAGGGACAACCTCGCCATCCAAATGAAATGGCGCAATGGTTAGTGTACCGGCCGCTTGTGGCTGCGGTGCTTGCCCTGGTTGATAGGGGCGTAGGTCCAATGGCAGGCCTAAACGCTTGGCTCGGCTTTGAATCAGCTCTGGGTTAGCACAAACTACCAACTCAGCAGGCCAATCGCGTTGAGCCAGTTGCACCACCAAGTCGGGTCCGATGCCAGCTGGCTCTCCAGGAGTTACCGCGATACGTAAAGTCACTGAAAATTAGCCTCTGCGCTGCATAGGTTCGATGATTTCGATGTAGGCATCGCCACGCATTTCGTTGAGCCAGTTGTTCAGCTCTTCGTTGTACTTACGGCGATAAATCAATTGATAGGCGCGGTCGTTGTTAAACTGATCGGTCGCATCTGTGGTGCGACGGTCAATCACTTGTAGCACATGCCAGCCGTGGCTTGAACGGAAGGCCGGACTGTACTCGCCAGGCTCTAAACGCTCGATGTTGTCTTTAAACGCCGGTACATAAATGCTTGGGTCAGACCATCCCAGCTCACCGCCTTTCAGCGCGCTGCCTGGATCTTCTGAATATTGACGGGCGATGTCTTCAAACTGCGCATCACCTGCTTTCACTTGGTCCATAAAGGACTCTAGCATTTCTTTGGCGCGCTCTTCAGACAAAATAGGCGATGGCTTTAACAGAATATGGCGAGTGTTCACCTCGACAATTTCCTGGGTTTCGCGACCGCGAATATCAAACACTTTAACGATGTGAAAACCCGCGCCAGACTTAATTGGGCCAAGAATGTCGTCCTTTTTAGCACCGCTCATTAGCTCGGCGAACAAGGTCGGCATTTCGTTGACATTCATAAAGCCCCAATCACCGCCTTCAAGCGCTTTTGGACCACCGGAAGCGGCAATCGCGGTGCGGCGGAAATCGGCGCCCTCTTTCAACAATTCTAAAGTCTTCTCGGCACGCTGCTTAGACGATTCCAGTTGAGACGATGATGCGTTTGATGGCACTTCAATCAGAATGTGGCCCACGTGGAATTCGGACTCCTGCATGCCTTGCTCTTCAATCATGGCAACCAGGCTTGTCACTTCTTGAGGCGACACCTGAATTCGGCGGCGAACCTGAATACGCTGTACTTCGCCTAGAGTAATTTCCTGGCGCAATTGCTCGCGATAAGCGGCAAAGCTACCGCCCTCGGCTTCAATGGCTTCGCGCATTTGGTCAACGCTCATGTTCTGTTCTTGAGCGATATTGCCGATCATTTGGTCAAGCTGAAGATCACCCACTTGCAGGCCCATACGCTCGGCCATCTGCATTTGCAGTGTGGTAAGGATCAGACGCTCGGTGACCTGAGTTTTCAGAGCGTTGTCAGAAGGCAGCGATTGGTCTTGCGCCTTAGCGTTCAATTTTACATTGGTCACCATGGCATCGATTTCGCTTTGCAAAATAACGCCTTCGTTGACTTGTACCGCAACTCGGTCTAACTGCGCAGCGCTAACAAGGCTGGCAATGCTCATCAAACCGGCGGCGAGAGTAATTTTCAATTTCATCAACTTCAATCCTGAACTTCTTGTTTGGGCTCGCATCGCACTGTGCGCCCCAAAAGTGTGTCTCACTGTATCAGCTTTTGGTTAGTTTTTCAGATACAGCGGACGACGGTAGTTAAACAGACCTTCGTCCAACATATCGCTAATACCCAACGGACCGCTGCCACCCAAACCTTTAATAACAAAGTTCAGATAGATGCCACTTTCAAAGGTTTCGCGTGGCGAGATTGGCGGCAAGTTCGGGTCTTCGTAATTGGTTTTCAAGTAGTGTCGATAAGCGAGTCGAATCGCCCAACAGCAGGACTCGTATTGAAAACCGGCGTAAGTCTCTACTGCTCTTTTGAGTCGCATGTCGTAGTAAAAGTTTCCAACAAAGTGCAGATCTTCACGAATCGGCCACGCTGCACGGACACCGGCTTGCGAAATATCCACTTCATCGGCGATATCCGGCACATAACGGTAGTTTAGCTGGAATAACTTGTTGGTGTGTGGACGAAAATCCAATGACGTCTGGCCTCTAGCCACACTTCTAAACGTGGTGTTGTATTGAACCGCTGAGCTCCAATACCAGTCGTTTACCAAGCGGAAATCAAATTCGGCGGCCAGAGCGCTGCTTGAAACCGACTGATCTTGTACTTCATTGGTCAAACTGACTCTGCTGTTTCTAAGGTACTGAATTTGACCCAGACTGATTTTACCGGCTTCGACATTGGCTTCATCAAACCAGCGGCTGGTGACACCTAGAGTTATCTGATTGGCATCGGCAATTCGGTCTAAACCCGAGAAGCGGCGGTCGCGAAACAAGCCGTAGTAATCGTCGTACAAAAGCCCAGTGTCATATAAGCCAATGCCAGATTGGTCTTGATAGCCCACGTACAAATATTGCATCTGGGGCTCAAGGGTCTGACGATAGGGCGCTTCAAACCAGGTCGTGTCGCGCTCCAAGTTCATTTTACCGTGAATGCGAACCTGCGGAATGGTTCGACTGACCGACTCGTTGAGCTGCCTCATTGGGTCGTTTTGCTCGTAGAAAGTCTGCATCAGCTTCACTTCACCAATCAAGGAGCCTGATGGTGTTTGGTAAGGTAGGCGTACGGTGGGTTCGAAGTGCAAACGCGTGGCGGTATTCATACCCGAGTCGCGGTGAGCAAAGTTTGTCATCTCCGAGTAAAACTCAAAGTCAGTGCCATAGCCCAGTGCGGGCTGGTTGTAGGTATAGGTGAGCTGAGGCATCACCTGGTGCGGCACTTCGTTTTCACCCAAAACCTTAATGTCTTGAACCTTAGCGCTGACGTTCCAATTGGGTTGGAAGTAGCTGACTTCACCGACGCGCATCAACTGGTTGTCGGTTGAGCGGCTAACATCGGACTTCAAATCGTTGAAGTAGTTGTTATCCGACACATCAGTAAAGCTAGCCAAAACACGCCAGTCTTCGTTGATCTTGCCCGAGTGATTGAAGTGATACAGGTACCGGTCTGGTTTGGTTGCCAGCTTGCGATCATCGGGTAGGTATTCGATATTGATCTGACCACGTTGGTCTTCACCGGCCAAATACCTGAACTCGGTTTTTAAGAACAAGCCGCGATTGGTCATCACATGGGGCGTGATAGTGGCGTCAAACTGGGGCGATATATTCCAATAATAAGGCAGAGCGACTTCGACACCATTGGTAGTGCTGGTACTCAAACTGGGAAACAAAAAGCCTGACTTGCGCTGGTCTGAAACTGGGATCGTCATGTAGGGCATGTAAAACACAGGGACGTCCCATAGGCGCAATTTTGCTCCCCAGATTTTGCCCCAGGCCTCTGAGCTGTCGATCTCAATTTTTTGCGCTTCTAGTAACCAAGACTGCGACTCAGGTGGACAAGTGGTGAAGTTAGTCCCATTGAGAATCAAGTCACTTTCCGCGGTGACTTGCAGTTGCTCAGCGTCACCGTGAATTTGCTTGCCATTGAGCCAATAACTGGCTTGGCTGAGCGTCGCCTCATTAGTGGCGACTTCGGCAGTTAACGACTCGGCAGTGATGGTGAACATCTTATCGGCGAATATCAGATTGCCACTGGCATCTAGACGTTCGCTCTGTTGATCCACACGAGCGTTGTCCGCTGAGATGTGACGGTTGCCCTGATTGAAGCGCACGTTTCCGTTAAACTCGGCGTAATCGCCTAATACAGCGTCACTTTTTTCTGCACTCACTTGGATCGGCGCTTGTGCGTCATCCTCGCTGTTAGGCGCTTGAGGATCGGTTTGGGTATTGGTGGTTTGCTCCAGTTTCTGTAGGACTTTTGGCGGTGGTAATACTCGACAGTGATTGTCACTGTCGGCCGCGAAGACAGAACGAATGGGCAAGGCGCTAAGAATCAGCACCCACTGAAGCGTGTTAAGCTGCCGGCGATGCATGCTAACGTATCGATTAACCTTTGCTTTAGTTGTTGTTGGTAGAATCCACGGGGGGCGAGCCCCGAGCCGTCGATTGTGTTGACAGCTTTTGTCGGAAATTAACCGGGCAAGTAGGTTATGATAAAGCAATTTTTGCCATACCGCTATTGAGGAATCCGCGATTGGACGCACGACTCGACGCTTTACAAACATGGTTAGCCAATTTTTGTGAGCCTCCGCCAACTCCTAGCCTAATTTCCGGTGACGCCAGCTTTAGACGTTATTTTCGTTTTCAGTATCAAGGGGCTAGCTACATCGCAGTGGATGCGCCTCCTCAGGTCGAAGATTGCCAGTGGTTTGTCAATGTCGCTCTCGAGCTGCAGCAACGAGGTATAACCGTGCCTCAAGTGTTGCGTTTTGACCCAGACCAAGGTTTCATGTGGCTCAGCGATTTGGGCGATACCTTGTTAGGCGACGAGCTGCACTCAGAAAGTGTCGATGCTCGCTATCACGAAGCACTTGCTTTATTACCGCCAATTCGAACCATCGACTCGGTGCGTGGTACTCAGCTACCTAAGTACGATGGCAAAATGCTCGAGTTTGAAATGAGCTTGTTTGACACCTGGCTGGTCGAAAACTATCTGCAGCTGCAGCTTAGCCCTGAGCAAAAGCATAGCTTAGAGCAGGCCAAAGCTTTATTAGTTCAGAGTGCGCTTGAGCAACCTCAATGCGGTGTGCATCGCGATTTTCATTGTCGCAACTTGATGCGCTTTCAAAAGAAGCTGGCCGTTATTGACTTTCAAGGCATGGTTACAGGGCCAATCACCTATGATTTGGTGTCTTTGCTACGGGATTGCTATCGGGCTTGGCCACCAGAGCAAGTGCAAATTTGGAAGCACGCTATTTTCGAGCAAATGCGCCAAACCGGCGAGCTGCCAAAGCAGGTCACTTATCAGCAATTCTACCGTTGGTTCGATTGGATGGGCATTCAGCGGCACCTCAAAGCCGCGGGTATCTTTTGTCGTCTGAAGTTACGCGATAACAAAGCCGGCTATCTGAAAGACGTGGCTTTAACCCTGACTTACATTCGCGACGTGGCTGCGGACTATCAAGAGTTAGCAGCGCTTAGCGAACTCATTGAGCACACAGTGATCCCGACCTGGGAGGCCAGACAATGAAAGCCATGATTCTTGCCGCTGGGCGCGGCGAGCGTTTGAGACCTATCACCGACAGCACTCCAAAACCCTTAGTGGATGTGGGTGGAAAAAGTTTGCTAAAGCATCACATCGATAAACTCGCCGAATCCGGTATCAGGCAATTAGTCATTAATCACGCCCACTTAGGCGAGCAAATCGTGGCGGCATTTGGCAGTGGTGACGGTCATGGGGTCGAGATTCATTATTCGGCCGAGCAGCCCGCTCTCGAAACTGGAGGGGCGGTCATCAAGGCGTTGTCGCAACTGGGCGATGCCCCTTTTGCCGTCATTAATGGTGATGTGTATACCGAGTACGATTTCGTCCAGTTACCGCAACTGCAAGGACAGCAACTGGCTCACCTGTTACTGGTGCCAAATCCTGAGCACAATCCGCAGGGGGATTTTAGCGTGGCCGATGGCCTCTTGCGCCCTAAAGGTGACGACAGTCTGACTTTCAGTGGGATTGGCGTGTATCACCCATCCTTGTTTGAAGGCTTGGAGGTGACCTCGATTCGTCTACCAGAAATTTGGGCCGATGCATTGGTCGAGGGACGTATCGCTGCCAGTGTTATTAGCGATTACTGGTGCGACGTGGGTACGCTAGAGCGTTTGACCGCACTGCGCGAACGGTTAGTCGGACAGTCAGAGGACACTGCCCATGTGGGGTAAGCTATTTGGTACCATTATCGGCTTTATGGCCGGTCGAATTGTCGGCGCGGTCATAGGTTTTTGGTTGGGCCATCTGTACGACAGCCGTTCGGGCAATTCCCTATTTGGCTCAGGCAGCCGCCGTGAATTGTTTTTCATGTCCACCTTTGCTGTTATGGGGCATATGGCCAAAAAAGGCGGTCGAGTCACTGAACAAGACATAGCATTGGCCAATCATCTGATGGACCAGCTGGGCCTTAGCGGTGACAAACGTCGCCAGGCTCAAGCGGCGTTTCGCAATGGCAAAAGTGCCGGGTTTAAAGTGGAGTCTGTGCTCAAGGACTTGCGCCGTTTGTCCCTTGGACGCACCGCTTTATTACAAATGTTTCTAGAGATCCAAATTCAAACCGCCTTGTCGGATGGCCGCCTGCAAGACGATGAGCGCGAACTGTTGCAGCTGATTGCGCTAACCCTTGGCTTTTCACCGAGCGAGTTGAGTCAGCTGTTGTCGCGATGGCAGGCAGAACAACGAGCTCACCAATACGGCGAGCAGCGCTCTGAGCAGGCGATTCTCGACGACGCTTATCAAGTGCTCGGTGTTGACCGGAACATTAGTTTCCCCGAACTCAAACGAGTTTATCGCAGGCTGATGTCCGAGCATCATCCCGACAAGTTGGTAGCTAAAGGATTACCTAATGAAATGATGGACATAGCCAAGCAAAAGACGCAGGATATTAAAGCGGCTTATGAGGTGCTTAAGCGCCATCACAGCCCGAGTTAACAGCCTTATGTGACAGCCTCAAATTGCGGAGGGATACGATGCGTTGGCAATTCATCATGATAGGCCTGCTGGCAAGTTCAGTGAGTACTTCGGCGTTGAGCCGAGACTTCTTCATCGCACCTCAGGCGGGCTACAGCGCCGGCGGTAATATCGACCTGCAGAACACTCAAGACGAGGTGCGCCAAACTCTTAAGATTAAAGAGACGCAAAACTTCGGGCTCAAGCTGGGTGTGTTAACCAAAGATCCCGGCGCTGTGTATTTGCTGCTCAGCACTCAAGATACTGAGTTTCAGCAGTCCGGCGAACAAGCCAGCCCGGCTGGGCAAAAGCTAACTCTCAACTATTACCACATCGGTGGCTCGCTGTATTTTAGCGACGGTCCGTTTAAGCCCTATGTGAGTGCCAGTGCAGGGGCGACCCAATTCAGGCCAGGCGGTAACGTCTCCAATGAAACTCGGTTGTCATTTGGCCTTGCCGGTGGCGCTATGTACCAGTTCAACCACTACTTTGGTTTGTTTGCTGAAGTGCAGGGATTTGCCACTGTATTGAACTCGGATAAGAGTTTGTTCTGCGACGGTGAGAACGGTTGTATCTGGAAAGTTCGCGGGAGCACTATGCTGCAAGCCCAGGCGAACCTGGGCTTTCAATTCACTTTCTAAAAACGAGTTTTAGTCGTTGAAAGTCACTTTAACTGCGGCTGCGGCCTTGACCGCTTGTTCGACTGCCGCGTCAGTGGTCGCAGCCTTGGCAAGGGCGACACCTAGGCGGCGCTGTCCTTGGATCTCCGGCTTGCCGAATAGGCGCAGTTGAGTGTTCGGCTGCGCTAGGGCTTGAGCCAAGTTACCAAAACTGATGTCTTTGGAGTGGCCTTGCGGCAAAATCACCGCCGATGCCGCCGCTGACACTTGCTCAATCTGATGGATTGGCAATTCCAAAATTGCGCGCACGTGCAGAGCAAATTCCGACAAATCCTGACTGATTAAGGTCACCATGCCGGTATCGTGTGGACGTGGAGATACCTCAGAGAAATATACTTGATCGCCTTTCACAAACAACTCGACGCCAAATAGTCCGTAACCGCCTAGTGCTTCCACTACCGCTTTGGCCACTCGTTGCGACTCAGCCAGTGCTTTGTCGGACATGACTTGTGGCTGCCACGACTCGCGATAGTCACCGTCTTGTTGGCGGTGGCCGATAGGCGCGCAGTAGTGAATACCGTCGACCGCACTGACGGTGAGTAGGGTGATTTCATAATCAAAGTCGACAAAACCTTCAATGATGACGCGACCGCCACCAGCGCGACCACCTTCCTGTGCGTATTGCCAGGCCGATTCGATATCCGCGCTGGATTTAATCACCGACTGGCCTTTGCCTGAGCTACTCATTACCGGCTTTATCACACAAGGACAGCCAATGGACTCAATGGCTTTCTGGGCTTCCTCTAGGGTGTCGACAAAGGCGTAAGAGGAAGTCGGTAGACCCAAGGTCTCAGCAGCCAAGCGGCGAATGCCTTCGCGATTCATGGTCAATTGAGTGGCTTTGGCGGTGGGCACCACCTTTTGCCCTTGAGCTTCAAGCTCAACCAACTTGTCGGTGGCAATCGCTTCAATTTCAGGAATCACCCAGTCCGGCTTTTCTGCCGCGATCAGTGCTTGCAGCGCGTCGCCATCGAGCATGTCGATACAATGGCTGCGATGGGCCACTTGCATTGCAGGCGCATTGGGATAGCGGTCGACGGCGATCACTTCGACGCCAAAGCGCTGCAGTTCGATTGCGACTTCTTTACCAAGTTCGCCGCTGCCCAAAAGCATGGCCTTACGGCTATGGGCCGCTAAGGGAGTTCCAATCATTATTGTTGTCCTGTGAGTCGTGATAGGGAAGTGTGATGCGCCTAGAGTTTAGCTGCGAATATTCGGCGAAGCACCTATTTATCGAATTTCTGCGAGCTGGGTCTAATTGGCCTGATGAGCATCAGGCCAGAGTTGAGACTAGTCGTTATCCGGTGGGAATTTGGCCAGAATGTCGTTGACCAGTTGAGTGATGATTTGTTGCTTCTTGTCGGCGTTGTCGCCATCGACCCAAGCTCGGCTGGCTTCGCCGCGCCAAATCAACTTTTGATTGGCGCTGGAGACAAAGTCGATACGCACGAACTGGTGAACTTCGCTATTGCCGCCAACTGGGACGCGCACGCTGCCACCAACACCACCAGAACTGCCGTAGCTACCGCCGCCAATTCCCACCGAGAATCCGGTATTTTTCGGCTTTTCAATCAGTTGATTGTATGCGGTGACTTTGATCGCTGAAGGATCCGCTTCATACAAACCTTTTTGGGTGAGGTTGTTGATAATGGCGTCCTTGACCTTTTCATGGGTCAGCGGGTTGCTCACTTCCGCCGGTGATTGCCACTGGAATTGATTGACCGCGGCAAAGTCATAGTTGACGTCGTAGTCGGTCACCGGCGAGTTGGAGGCGCATCCACTCACCAGTAGGGCAAGAGAGAAAAAAGCCAGCTTCAGCTTCATGAGATCATCCTAATTGACTGTTTTTCTAAGCATAAGCGCAAGGGCTGCAAATTGCCACAGCCCTTGTTGACTCGCTTCAATTACTGATGACTGACCAAAATCAGACGAATGGCATCCAGTTGCAGCTGACACTGCTCCATGTAGCCATCGAGCTCCTGGCGCTGTTGAGTTAGGTGGTCTAACTCGGCTTGGCGAATGTTCGGATTAAACTGCTTCAATGCGGTTAAGCGCTCGAGCTCACCATCTAGCGCCTGCTGCATGCGAGCCTTGGCCTGCGCGACAATGTCGGCCTTGGCGGCTTGAGCTTGCTCATTGGCTTGCTGCAACAGTGGGTGCACTAAGACTTGAGAGGCGCTGACCAGCTTGGCGCCAATGTGGCGATTTACCGGCGACAGCTGTTGGTTGAGGGTATCAAAGTCCACCTTGTCCGACAGGTTGTCACCGTTCTTATCCAGCAATAAGCGGATAGGGGTGGTTGGCAAATAGCGGAACAACTGGCTGGATTTTGGCGCCGACGCCTCGGCCAGGTACACCAACTCCAACAAAATGGTACCGGCTGGCAAGGCTTTGTTTTTCATCAAAGCCACGCTGGTGGAGCCAGTTTCTGAGCTAAGTACCAAATCCAAACCGGTTTGCACCAAAGGATGCTCTTCGGTGATCAGCGCAATGTCATCGCGAGATAGAGCGGTATCGCGCTCAAAGGTCACTGTAACGCCGTCTTCCGGCATCCCTGGGTAGGTTGGGAACAGCATGGTGTCAGTTGGGGTCAGTACTAGCGCGTTCTCGCCACGGTCTTCTTGATTGACGCCAATGATGTCCCACAGGCGCAGAGTGAAGCCGACAAAGTCCAAATTGTCGTCCGCTTGCTGTACTCGCTCGACCAACTCTTGTGCTAGCGCGCCACCGTGAGAGTTAAGCTCGAGCAGTTTGTCGCGACCTTGCTCCATTGCTTGAGTCAGTTCGGCGTGACGGGCTTGAGTCAGCTTAATCAATTCGTCAAAACCAGCATCATCACCATCGGCCAACTGGCTCAGTAGCAATTCACCATATTGCTGGAACAGTATGTGTCCAGAAGGACAAGTGTCCTCAAGGGCATTGATGCCTTTGTGGTGCCAGTCCATCAGCTTTTGCTGGGCAGAATCGGCGAAATACGGCAAGTGAATGGTGACATCGTTGCGCTGACCGATGCGATCTAGACGACCGATGCGCTGCTCTAACAAATCCGGGTTGAGCGGTAGGTCGAACAGCACTAAGTGACTGGCGAACTGGAAGTTGCGCCCTTCGGAACCGATTTCCGAACAGATAAGCGCCTGTGCACCACCTTCTTCTTGAGCGAAGTAGGCACCGGCTTTATCGCGTTCGATGATTGACATGGCTTCGTGGAATACGGTGGCCTGAATCCCTTCGCGGGTGCGAAGCGCTTCTTCAAGCGCTAATGCGGTTTCGGCTTTAGCGGCAATTACTAGCACTTTTTGGCTGCGATGATTGCGCAAGAAGTCGATCAGCCAGTCCACTCTGGGGTCAAACTTCCACCAAGCTGCGCCGGCGGCGTCAAACTCCTGGTAAATGCTCTCAGGCGTCAAGGCTTGCATGGCGCGTTGCTCGTCGTTTTGCTGAGCACCCATCATAGCGGCTACGCGATTTGCGGTTGTGTATTGCTCCGGCAGCGCGAGCGGGTAAGGCTTGAAAATTCGTTGTGGGAAGCCTTGTACCGATTTACGCGAGTTTCTAAACAGAATGCGGCCGGTGCCGTGACGGTCCAACAACTGACGCAGTAGGGTTTCGCGCGCGACTTGGCTGTCGCTGGGGTTAGCGTTTATCGCGGCAATCTCATCGCTAATGTCGCGATCCGCTAGCAGAGTGTCTAGCTGTTTGGCTTCGGCGCTCGAGAGAGCATCGTCGCGCATCAGGGCATCAGCGGCATTGGCGACGTCTTGATATTGAGCTTCTTCTTCGGTGAAGGCCTGATAGTCGTAAAAGCGGTCTGGGTCGAGTAAGCGCAAGCGGGCAAAGTGGCTTTGATGGCCTAATTGGTCTGGCGTTGCGGTTAACAGCAAGACGCCAGGGATTTCTTGCGCCAATTGCTCAACGATTCGATAGTTGCGCGATGGTGCCTCTTCTGACCATTCCAAATGATGGGCTTCGTCGACAATTAACAGGTCCCAATCGGCTTCAAGAGCTTGGTCTAATCGCTGCTTTTTGCGTAGTAACTCAAGCGAGCTGATCACTAGCTGCTCCGACTCAAAGGGATTGTGGTACTCGGCATAGGCTTCAACGCAGCGCTCTTCGTCAAACACGCTAAAGTGCAGGTTAAAGCGACGCATCATTTCTACCAGCCACTGATGGCGCAAACTATCCGGCACCAAAATCAACACGCGCTCGGCGCGGCCGGTAAGCAATTGCTGATGCAAAATCATGCCAGCTTCGATGGTTTTACCAAGGCCCACTTCGTCCGCTAGCAATACTCGAGGCGCGTGACGTTGTCCCACCTCGTGAGCGATCCACAATTGATGCGGAATCAGACCAACGCGCCCGCCCTGCATACCAAGTAAGTCGGACGATTGCGATTGATGGCGCATGCACTGAGCACGATAACGCAGCACAAAGCGGTCCATGCGATCGATTTGGCCGGCAAACAAGCGGTCTTGAGGTTTGTTAAAGCGAATATTGTAGTCGAGCAGGGTCTCGCGCAGGCTGGCTTGAGATTGGTCGTCGCTGCGCACGCCGTGATAGGTCAAGAGATCGTCGGGCTCGCCTTCGACACTCTCGACGGTCAGCTGCCACTCTTCGGGACCTTGGATTTGGTCGCCAGGGTTAAACATCACACGAGTCAGGGGCGCATCTTGTACAGAGAACAAGCGGTTTTCACCGGTGGCTGGGAATAACAAGGTGACTGTGCGCCCTTCTAGAGCGACTACTGTACCTAGGCCTAGGTCGGATTCGGTATCGCTGATCCAGCGTTGTCCAAGGGCAAATGGAGCTATCGACATTGGGTTGTACGTCTCTTATCTGTCATGTTGAGGTGCGATAAAAAAGGCGCGTATCTTAACGCAAAGCGCTCATTTGCAACCATTAAAAAATTTTCTTTTTTTACTCTGGTATGGGACGAGCATTTCTGTCATGTTGGAGTTACCCAACAATAATAGAACAAGAGGAGGCTGCGCGAAGTACGGATTCACCAGGAAGGCGATAATCAGAGTCAACCGTGGAGGCGCTATGGACCCAAACGCTAGAAAACTGTTCGTGCTGGATACCAATGTATTGCTGCATGAACCTCTCGCCGTGTATTCCTTCAAAGAGCACGATGTCGTAGTACCCATGACAGTTCTCGAAGAACTGGACCAGATCAAAGACCGCAAGCGCGATGTTAGCCGCGACGCACGCGTGGCGATTCGAACCCTTGAAAACTTGCTTGGGGGTGCAACCCCAGAAGAGATAGTCGCTGGTGTGCCAATTGAAGCACGCGACAATCAGCCCGACGTCAGTGGCAGCCTTGCCATTTTCCCAGACCATCAAATTCATTCGCCCGGGCAGTCACTGCCAGGGGATCACAACGACAACCTAATCATTAACGCTGCGCTGCACTTGCAGCAGACGCTGGCACCGCGTCAGGTGGTGCTAGTGACCAAAGACATCAACATGCGCCTAAAAGCCAAAGGCGCGGGTATGGAGCTGGTGGAGGATTACCGCACCGACCAGCTAATCGACGACATTCGCTTCTTGACCACGGGCTTTCGTCAGTTCGAGGGTAATTTTTGGGATAAACTCGGCGAGTGCAATACCGAGATGGTGGGGCGTCACACCCACCATAAACTGCCTCGCAGTGTGCTGGCGGATGAACCTCTGTTTACCAATCAGTATTTAATCGACGAAGACAGTGATTTTTGTGCTCGAGTCGCCAAAATTGACGATGAAACCGTGGATCTTATCGACTTTGGTCGCGAGCGTTTGATGCACCTAGATGCTTGGGGTATTCGTCCAAGGAATATTTATCAAGGAATGGCGCTGCAGGCCTTGCTCGACCCGGATATCGACATGGTAGTGCTCACCGGTCCCGCCGGTTGTGGTAAGACCCTGTTGGCCATGGCGGCCGCACTTGAAACCGTGGTGGAGCGAAATCAGTACGAGAAAGTGATTGTGACGCGCAATACGCCAGAGATTGCCGAGTCGATTGGTTTTTTGCCTGGCACCGAAGAGGAGAAAATGGCGCCTTGGTTGGCGGCAATTACCGACACTTTGGAAGTACTGCACAAGCACGATGAGAATCCGACCGGTAGCATGAACTACATCATGGAAAAGGCCAATGTTCAGTTTAAGTCGGTGAACTTTATGCGCGGTCGCTCGATTCAAAATTCCTTCGTAATCTTGGACGAATGCCAAAACCTAACCGCCTCTCAAATCAAAACCATCATTACTCGTATGGGCGAGGGCAGTAAGCTGGTGTGCTCGGGCAACTTGGCGCAGATTGATTCCAACTACCTGACTGCGGTTACCTCGGGTCTGACCTATATCGTGGAGCGGTTTAAGGACTTTGAGGGCAGTGCCAATGTGTTCCTAAATGGCGTGCAACGCTCGCGACTAGCGGAGTTTGCCGAAGAGCGTCTGTAACTTAACTCAAGCCTTTTAAAAGACTGTGGGATCTCGCGCCCACAGTTTTTTTTGTACTAGTGATTGGCGTCACGGCAGCCCATTCGGACACTGGCTAACCTAGCATGGTGCAGCTTCAAATCCGATTGTTTCACACTCGATATAGGTCCTCAAAATCCGTTTGGATTTCTCGGGAACCAGCAGCAAGGGTCGCTAGAGTTAACCAATCGATTTGTCTTGTTTATGGGGCCACAGCGCCTGTTCAATCGATTGAGTTATTAGCGAGATGAAATCCCACAATGAAAACCACAACAATCAAACAAGCCCTGATTTTCTCGATATTGGCTATCAGCCAATGCGCCATTTCAGTCGTTAACGCGTGCGAACCAAACAATCAGCTAGGTACTGCCAAAGTCATCGAATCCTACACCCAAATGCAGTGGGCCAAATCATTGCCGCAGACAGTTTATAGCGACTTGTCCGGAAGTCGAGTTAGCCTAGAGCAGTACAAGGGAAAGCTGGTGGTGGTGAATCTCTGGGCGAGCTGGTGTTCTTCCTGTGTTGATGAAATTCCCGAGTTGATGACGTTTGCGTCAGCTAATAAAGACAAGCCGTTTGCCATAGTTCCGATCTCAATCGATCAAAACTCAGACTACGTCCGGTCGTTTCTCAAAAGCAAAGGCTTTGAACAATACCAGACCTGGCTTGCGCCCGAGTTTGAGGCGCAACTGGACAAGCCAACAGAGCTTGTTCCGTCAACGATCGTATTTGATGGTAAGGGTCAACTTATTGGATTTGCCGCTGGGCCAGTGGGCTGGAGTGACGAGTCGATTCAACAGTACATAGAGGAGCTACTGGAAAAGCACGCAAAGCCTAGCGCTGAGCCGCGGCCATTGAACTTGGACAATTTCCTGTGGAAAAGTGAGTAGGTTGAACCTGTACTCGTCAACTCGTTACCTTCTCAACTCGTTGCAGGCCTAAGCGATAACTGACACTTAAGATCACGCGCCCCAGAAACTTTTCTGGGGCGCGTTTTTTTGCGGTGAAAGTTGGTAGTGCTTGTCCTTGCTTTGTTTCCAATTTGAATGCGAACCACCATTCACGCGGTAGGATTCATCCGGCTTCATACAAGCTCGGCACATTCCCACACAACAAAAAAATGCGCGTTCTTATTTTTTATAAGCTTTTTATATTGTTATGAACGCAGGTTGGCCTTTTTGTGAGTTAGTCCTGCAATTATTTCAATCCATTTGTGGCTATTTTCAAAAGTAGACTTGAGTCATTCAAAGCAATATCAGTGACCCCTATAGTAAACATCAACAAACCTATTTTTCACCTTTGTAACACGGCTGCCAATCGCTATTAAAGCAGTCTGATTTAGATGCAGCCCAACAGGAGTCACAATGCCAGTTTTCAAATTTACCAGTATCGCCAAGCTTGGCGGAGCCTCATTACTGGCCCTAGTGCCAATGGCGTTTGCCCAAGCGGCGACCTTTACCTTTACTGCAATTCCCGACGCCGATGAGAGTCAGTTGCGCACCCGCTTTGAGAAAGTTGCCGAGTACTTGGAGCAGCAACTGGGTGTCGATGTCGAGTACGTTCCCGTTAAGTCATACTCAGCGGCGGTGACCGCGTTTAGAAATAACCAAGTTCAGTTGGCCTGGTTTGGTGGCTTATCCGGCGTGCAAGCGCGTAAGTTAGTTGAAGGTTCGCAAGCGATTGCGCAAGGCTACGAAGACCAGTTCTTCAAAAGCTACATCATTGCGCACCACAGCGCGGATATTGATGCCTCGAAAGAGTTTCCGGATATCAGTGGCACTAGCTTTACCTTTGGCTCTAAAGGCTCGACTTCGGGTCGCTTGATGCCACAGTACTTCATTGAGAAACACCTTGAAACCACGCCTAAAAAAGCGTTCAAGCGAGTCGGTTTCTCTGGCGATCACAGTCGCACTATTGCTCAAGTCCAAGCCGGTGCCTACCAAGTCGGTGCGGTTAATTACAAAGTGTGGGAGCGCGAGCTAGAAGAGGGCAAAATTGACCTAAACAAGGTCAAAGTGATTTGGGAGACTCCAACCTATCCCGACTATCAGTGGACCATTCGTGCCGATGTCGATGCTAAGTATGGCGAAGCTTTCACCGGCAAGGTAAAGGCGGCATTGCTGGATATGAAAAATCCAGACTTACTCAAGAGTTTCCCGCGCTCTTCCTTTGTCGAAGCCACTAACGCTGACTACCAGCCAGTGGAAGATGTGGCCAAACAAATCGGTTTGATTGACTAATGCTGACTATTCGCAACCTTGATCTGTTCTACGATTGCACCGCTGCCTCCTCAGGCAGCGGCGAACGCGGGCATCAAGTCTTGTTCGACGTTAATTTGGCGATTGAGCAGGGAGACAAGGTTGCGATTATCGGCCCTTCGGGCGCCGGTAAGTCCAGCTTGCTGCACTACATACACAAGGAGCTTGAGCATCAAGCGGCGCTGTGTTCGCAAGAGCAGGGGCTGGTAGACAACCTCAGTCTTTACCACAACGTATACATGGGCGCGTTGGCGCGGCATGGGTGGTGGTACAACCTGATAAATTTGATTCGGCCCTTTAGTAAGCATTTAACCGCGATTCAGAGTTTGTGCGACCGCTTGGAGTTGGATCAAGCACTAACCAAAAAAGTCGACACTCTGTCGGGCGGGCAAAGGCAGCGAGTGGCCTTGGCTCGCGCTGTGTATCAACGCCAACCAGTGTTCATTGGCGATGAGCCATTTTCAGCGCTTGACCCTTTGATGGCGCGCCGTTTAATTGAGCAGCTATTCCTACTGCATACCAGCGTAATCATGGTGGTGCACGACCGCGAGCTAGCACTGAGTCACTTTGATAGAGTCATCGCGCTGAGTCGAGGGCGAGTTGTGATAGATAGCCCAAGTGACCAAGTCGATAAGTGCGAGGTAGAAGCCCTCTATCAATCGGATGTCACTCGTCTAAAAATCGCCTGCTAGCGGATTCGATACACGGATTCGATACACGGGTTTGAGGCAGGGTCACTAACTGTCGCTACTCCAGAAAAGACAAGACACTGAGGTAAGGCTTGCAACAAGTACTAAAACGCCTTTGGGGGAAGATAGCTAGGCCCGAGCACACCTCTAACAGCATTCGCTACTGGCCTGGTCACTGGCAAAAACTCAGCTTGGTGATTTGGCTGATAGCCATTGCCTTGTTGCCTTTTAGTGACTTAGAAATCATTAGTTACGATCCTTGGACTGAGTTGCATCGCATGCTTCAGGGGTTATTGGCACCGGATTTCACTGCCACTGAATACCTGTTTGCGGCGATCCTACAAACAGTCAACTTCGCCGTGCTTGGGGTGGCTTTTGGGCTAGTGCTTGGTGCGCCGCTAGCGCTGATCTACACCCACCCTGTGATTTCTACTTTGTGCTCGCTGACTCGAGCGGTTCACGAGCTTTTCTGGGCTTTGCTGTTCTTACAAGTGTTTGGCTTATCGCCGCTGACTGGGATTCTGGCGTTAACTTTGCCCTTTGGCGCAACATTCGCGCGTGTCTTTAGCGATATTTTACGCCAATCGAGCGATGCGCCACTGACCAGCACACCGAGAAACAGCGATCGCTGCAGTCGATACTTGTACGCCAAAATAGCATTGGTCATGCCGCAGTTGTTGTCCTACGTGCGCTATCGGTTTGAGTGCGCTCTGCGCAGTAGCGCGGTGTTGGGCTTTATCGGTATGCCCACCATAGGTTTTTACCTAGAAACCGCCTTTCGACAGGGGAATTACCATGAGGGTATGGCCTTGCTGATGCTGTTTATCGCCATGATTGGCGGCATTCGTTATTGGTGTCGTCCTCGCTTAATACCTGTGTATTTGGGCTTGGCATTTTTCACTTTGGCTGAAATACCTTCACTCGATGCAGGCTTGATTGTTCGATTTCTTACTCAAGATGTGGTGCCACCGGCGATAGCGGCTGCGTCTAGCCTGTTGGCGGTGGACTTAGGGTCTTTGGGCGCTTGGTTTAGTGAAATTGTTGTCGAGCAAGCCATACCCGGCGCGCAGGTCACTATTGTGTTGGCAATGCTTGCCTTAGCGCTTACCCATCTGTTAGCCCTAACCGGTCATGGGATCGCCAGTCGTCAATTGTTGCCCAAGCCCTTCGCTTATTTAGGGCAGTTTGTGCTGTTAATCGGGCGCTCGGTACCCGAATACGTGATGGCCTATGCTTTCTTGATCTTATTGGGGCCGTCAATGCTTCCCGCCATTCTGGCGTTGGCCATTCACAACGGCGCTGTGGTGGCCTATTTGGCGGTGCGCCAGAGTGACAAGTTGGCCGCCAGTCAAGTTAACTTTGGACGCTGCAATCAGTTTCACTACCGAGTGCTGCCTAGCGTCTATCCCAACTTGATGGCCTTACTGTTTTACCGCTTTGAGATAATCGTGCGTGAGACCGCAGTGTTTGGCATGTTGGGGATCATGGCCTTGGGCTTTTACATCGACAGTAACTTTGCTGAGATTCGATACAGTGACGCCATCGTTCTTATCGGTATCACCGCCTGTTTTAACGTTGTGATTGACAAGGTTTCACGACGTTATCTTTCGTCCTCTAACCAAGCGCAGCATTGTGGCTAATAAATTTTGGCGGCTAGCAAACACTTTTGACTAATAAATCGTCAGCAAAATAGATTCCCCTGTAGCAATTGGTTTGCGTTAAGGCATCTTAAACCTTTGCCATAAACGTGTTTTATTCGGTTTTTATGTATTACAGCATTTGCCAATCTACATAGGTTTTTCTTAGTGTTGTCTATCGCACACTTGTCGAAGCTTAAGCATTAATTATTAATAAATGCAGTTATTATGATTTTGAATAATGAGTGGGTTAGGGTTCGCATTTTTTACAAGTGATTGGTCATTAGCGAATTAGTATTGAGATTGCTTTTTGTTGTCCTAGTTTCTTATTTTATTCTAGGTATTAATTTTCCTTCGCTAACGCCGATTTCATTAGCTTGTTGATAGCCTAATTCGAATATCTAAGTAGTCACCAAGCGACATTGGCCTCCTCTCATCGATTTATTAATTTTAGTTTTCTGGGGATTGTTATGAGTCAATTCTTTACTACAAAGAAGAGCATCATTTTAGTCGGTGCCGTCATTGGTATAATTGCGGCATTGATGCAGTTTATGGGCAACCCGCCCAACATGGGCGTGTGTGTCGCTTGTTTTGAGCGCGACATCGCCGGGGCACTGGGTTTACACCGAGCGTCTGTGGTTCAATATTTGCGCCCAGAGATTTTTGGCATAGTACTCGGCGCCATGCTTGCCGCCTTTAGTGCCAAAGAGTTCTCCCCTCGCGCCGGCAGCGCACCCATGATCCGCTTGTTGTTGGGTGCCTTTGCCATGATTGGCGCGCTGGTCTTCTTGGGTTGTCCTTGGCGTACCCTGCTGCGGTTAGCGGGTGGCGATGGCAATGCCATCTTTGGTTTTCTCGGGCTAATTTGTGGCACCCTAATTGGCACTTACTTTATCAAGCAAGGCTTTTCGCTAGGGCGGAAACAGGTGGCTAGCCGTGCTGCAGGTCTGGCGTTCCCCTTGGTCATGTTCGGCTTGTTAGTGCTGGCTATTGTCACCCCTGAGTTTGGCAATGGCGTGGTGTTTGCCAGCGAGAAAGGTCCAGGCGCGATGCATGCACCTCTATGGCTAAGTCTTGGCGCGGGTCTTGTGATTGGCGCTCTGGCTCAGAGAAGTCGCTTTTGCACCATGGGTGCAATTCGCGACGTTTTCGTTGCCAAAGACTTTCACCTGATTTCCGGTGTTTTATCTTTGCTGTTCTTCGCTTTCATCGCCAACTTGATGCTCGGCCAGTTTAACCCAGGTTTTGAGGGGCAACCTATTGCTCATACCAATAGCTTGTGGAACTTCATTGGAATGACCTTGGCCGGTTGTGCGTTCGTGATGGCTGGCGGCTGTCCAGGGCGCCAGTTGATCAAGGCAGGCGAGGGTGATGGCGATGCGGCTACCTTCGTGATTGGAATGGTGATTGGCGCGGCTTTTGCGCACAACTTTATGCTGGCCAGTTCGCCCAAAGGCGTCACCGAATTTGCGCCTTATGCGGTGATCTTAGGCTTCATTTTCATTTTGGGATTGGCGTTCAGCGCCCGCGCCAAAATCAATCTGGATTAGCGCTGTGACGGCATGCAAGCCCTCGGGTTTGTATGCCCTACTCGTTACAGTCTAAGTAGGTGACACGCCCCATGACCTCAGCAGCGCTTTATCTCGACAACGCCGCGACCTCGTTTCCCAAACCGGCGTCGGTGACTGACGCCGTATGTGAATACATGACGCAAGTCGGTGCCAGTTCCGGTCGCGCCTATTACCAGGGGGCGGTTGAAGCGGGCAACACTTTGTTTGAGGTTCGTGAAAAGCTAGCGAGTCTTTGCGGGGTTAGCAATCCGATGCGTGCGGTGTTTAGCGCTTCGGCCACCGACGCACTGAATACCGCAATTCTCGGGTGTATCGAGCCAGGTGATCACGTGATTACCACTAGCTTTGAGCACAACAGCACGATTCGACCTTTGATGGCGCTCAAGCAACGCGGTGATATTGAGCTGAGTATTGTTGAGGCTGACGAGCAATTCGAGCTAAGCGAGGCGAGTCTGCGAGCCTGTGTGCAATCGAATACCAAAGCGCTGGTGTTCAACTGGGCGTCCAACGTATTTGGTACCTGCGCACCGCTATCAATGTTGGCGCGCTTTGCAAAGCACCAGGGCTTGATATCCATCTGCGATGCCTCCCAGGCCATGGGTGTGGTGCCGTTAGACATGGCGACCTTGGGTCTTGATCTTGTCGCTTTTCCAGCGCACAAAGGCTTGCTCGGGCCTATGGGGTTGGGGGTGTTGATGATCAACGACAGTTTTGACATCAAGCGCCTAAAACCTTTGACCTTCGGTGGCACCGGCAGCCGCTCAGACGATATTTGTCAACCGGATTTTCTGCCGGATAAGTACGAGAGTGGCACCCACAACATGCCAGCAATCGCTGGGTTAAACGCCGCCCTTGATGCGCTTAGCGAGTACGGTATTGAGCGAGTTTACGCGCACAAACGAGCGCTGACCGAGGCCTTTTATCTAGGCGCTAAGTCCATCGCTCGCTTGCAGACTTATGTGGATTGGGAACAGATTCAAACTGGCACCATCTCTTTTAATCTCGCGGGTGTCAGTTGCTCAGAGCTGGGTTTAGTTCTGGCAGAGCGCTATCGCATTCAAACTCGAGTTGGTTTGCATTGCTCACCGCTGGCTCATCGCAGCATGGGGACTTTTCCCGAAGGCGCGGTCCGGATCTCCTTTGGAATTTATACCACGCCAGCGTGTGTTGAACGATTAATCGCAGCGTTAAAAGAGGTAGCTGATGAGTAGTCATAGCGCGGTACTGTTTTTCTCCAACAACTACGCAATTTGGACCAACAAGCTGCTGCAAAAGCATCAGCTGGATTGTCGAATCATTCCAGTGCCAAGGCATTTGTCCTCTGACTGCGGCTACTGTGTTCGCATCGATACCGCTTTGCGTGATCAGGTAGTGAGCCTGATTGAATCCAAACAAATTGAGTACGACAGGGTTGCGACACTGAGCTAGGGTCAATGACGACACGGCGGCTGGTGTGTCGTCATTAGTGTCGACACAAGTCTCACAGCTCAATCTACACACTCGCGGTAAACGATAAAAAGCCAATAAAAACAGTGTTTTGAGTTTGCGAAATGGAGTTGGCATTGCTGTTGCAACCACAAGGTTACCAAGTGGAATTGGTACCGAAAAAAAAAGACGTCGATGATGCAAGTCGGCGACAACAACGAAAATTGGCCTAGCCGCCAAAACCAAACAAAAGCCATAGATGCAACCTAAGGAGGGTGTACATGGACAGCAATCCTTTTGACTCGTTATTGCCACCGGCAATGACCAAAAAAGCAGAAGATGTCGGGGTAGGAAAAGCCACCAAGAAACCGCTACAGGCGTTTTTCTTAGCCATGTCGGCGGGTGTCTTTATTTCAATCGCGTTTGTTTTTTATATCACGGTCACCACAGGCGCGGGCGATGCGCCGTGGGGAATGACCAAGTTTGTCGGTGGTCTGGCGTTTAGCCTAGGCCTTATTCTTGTCGTAATCTGTGGCGGTGAGCTATTTACCTCTACGGTGCTGACAGTGGTCGCGAGAGCGAGTAATCGCCTCACCAATGGTCAGTTAGCCAAGAACTGGACCACAGTATACCTAGGCAACTTTGTTGGTGCGCTGTTCTTCGTGGTTGTCATCTTCTTCGCTGGCCTGTACATGGGCAACGGCGGTGAATGGGGCATTAATGCCATGAAAGTCGCCCAGCACAAGATTCATCACAGCTTCATGCAAGCAGTGATTCTAGGCACCTTGTGTAACCTTTTGGTTTGTCTTGCGGTGTGGATGACTTTCTCTTGCCGTAGCAATACTGACAAGGTGTTGGTGATGATCCTTCCGGTCAGCATGTTTGTTGCATCAGGCTTTGAGCACAGTATCGCCAACATGTTTATGATCCCAACCGGCATCATGATTTATAACTTTGCGCCGCCAGAGTTCTGGACCATGACAGGTTACGAGGCAAGCCAATTTGCCGACCTTACCATGAGCAACTTTATTTTTGCCAACCTAATTCCCGTGACCATTGGTAACGTTATTGGCGGTGGTCTAATGGTTGGTTTCGCTTATTGGATGATCTATCGCAAACCTGAAATTGCTCTACAAAAATTGGCTCAGAGCAATGAAGAGCCTGTGAATGTAACCAAGCAAAGCGCAAGGTAATAATTCTACTAATAGGTTGCTCGAAATGTTTTCGAGCAACCTTTGTGAATATTTTAATAACCTTTTAAATACTTTTTATTAAATTTATTTTTTATTAAATTTTAATCAGGAAATATCCGTGAAAAAATTAATTGGCTTAATGGTAGCTGGGCTGCCTAATATCGCGTTTGCCCATGAAGGACATGGTGGTTTGGGACTATTTCACCATGCCTATGACATTCTTCCTTTATTAGTTGGCGTAGTTATTATCGCCGGTGTTTGGTACTGGAAAAGAGATAGTTAACGCTTTCTCTTTTAAATATTTCAGTTTGAAATAAGGCGCGACCAGTGTCCCATGTCACTGGCTATGATGGAGTTGTTATGACACTCGAGACAATCCGACTCACCGAATTTAGTCACGGCGCGGGCTGTGGCTGCAAGATCTCTCCCAAGGTTCTGACCAAAATACTGTCCTCGTCAGTTGCCGAATTTATCGACCCTAAGCTTTTAGTGGGCAATAGCAGCCGAGATGATGCCGCTGTTTATCAGTTGGATGACCACACAGGCATTGTTAGCACCACTGACTTTTTTATGCCGATAGTCGACGACCCATACACTTTTGGTCAAATCGCTGCCACTAATGCCATTAGTGATATTTACGCCATGGGCGCAAGCCCTTGTATGGCGCTGGCAATTCTGGGTTGGCCGGTATCTCGCCTTGCACCGGAAGTCGCGCAACAGGTCATTGAGGGCGGACGCCAAAAATGCGCTGAAGCTGGGATTATGCTGGCCGGTGGGCACAGCATTGATTCTGCTGAGCCGATATTTGGCTTAGCGGTGACCGGGCGAATTGCTCTAGAAAACTTGAAGCCTAACAACAGCGCTCAGGCCGGTGACCGACTTTACCTGACCAAGCCCTTGGGTGTTGGCATTCTATCAACCGCGCAAAAGAAAAAGCTGGCAACCACAGAGGACATTCAGCAAGCCATTAATGCCATGACCGAGCTCAACACCATAGGTGTGGAAATCGCGGAGGTTGCCGGGGTCAATGCGCTGACCGACGTAACAGGGTTTGGCTTAGCAGGTCATCTGATCGAAATGTGCCAAGGCGCAGGTCTCACGGCTCAGCTGGATTTCGACGCCATTGTACTAATGGACAACCTGGATAAATATCTCGAGCAAAACTGTGTTCCGGGGGGCACGCTGCGCAACTTTGACAGCTACGGCGAGTTGATTGCTCCGCTTAGCGACCGTCAAAAGCACATTCTTTGCGATCCTCAAACCAGCGGGGGATTGCTTGTCAGTGTGTCGGCCCAGCACGAGCCAGAATTACGCCAGCTGTTAGCCAAGCGCGGAATCACTCCTGTGTGTATTGGAGAACTCACCGCAGCGACCAAGTCACACGCAATTGAGTTGCGCTAGCGCACTGCCAAGCCGTGCTTGCTAGTGAATATTAGCGATTGAATTTGTTGAGTAATTTGAACTTGGTCATAAGCTACTAGCAGGTTTGCGACCAGGGTCAAAGAAGTGATTGGAAAGCTGGATATACTGAGTATCAGAGTGCGGAAGTAGATGAGGTCTGGTGGCCTTCTCGGTCTTCAAAACCGATGTGAGCCTAATAGGCTTTGGCAGGTTCGATTCCTGCCTCTTCCGCCAAATTCCCAGCGTGTCAGTGCCCATCGAAACATGCTTGATGGTTTCGCACTCACCATTGCAGAATCACTGCTCAACAAAATCACCGCTCAAAACATTTAACCCATTTTTAAGTCTTTAGACGGTGTTTGAGATATGCCAGCTTTTTGCTCCAATTGTTCGCCTCTGACCGACAAGCGCGAACTGCCCCACGCCCAGAGTTTCGCGGCTACGCCCGAGCGGCCGAAGAGTAAAGTCACTCGCCAGGGCAACTCGCAGGCGCGACTGCCGCAAATTGATAAGTTTCTCAGTCAAGATTTTATTCAGCCCTATGTGGCCAAGCTCAGCCGCCCTGTGGTGACTAACGCGGTGCGAGCGGTGTTTGCTGAGCTGCGCGCTGGCAAAGGCGCTATCTCGCTTGAGCCCGCAAAGGTCAATGATGCGGTGTGCGCTCGTTTAGATAAACTCATGCGAGTACGTCAGCAACGAGTGATCAACGCTACCGGGACTATCATTCACACGAATTTAGGCCGTTCGCCGATCCATCCAGACCTGTGGGAGGCGGCTAAGCAGACCAACACCCATTACTGCAATTTAGAACTAGCCTTAGCTGAGGGCAAACGAGGCCAACGCAAAGGCTTGTTGCCAACGCTGCTGCAAAGCCTTACCGGCGGCGAAGATGCGCTGGTGGTCAACAACAACGCTTGTTCTGTGTATCTGCTGTTGCTGGCGCTGGCACAGGGTAAGGAAGTGATTGTGTCTCGAGGCGAGCAGATTCAGATTGGTGGTGGGTTTAGGATCCCCGACATCTTAGCCATGTCCGGCGCCAAGTTGGTGGAGGTTGGCACCACCAATATCACCACCTGTGACGATTATCTCGATGCGATTACCGACAACACAGCCATGGTGTTAATGGTGCATCAATCCAACTTTGCTATTCGCGGCTTTACCCAGTCGGTAGATATTAAGGCACTAAGAGAGCGACTGCCCGAGGGGGTTGTACTCGCGGTCGACCAAGGCTCAGGCGTCAGCGATGAAGACTTTTGTCCGCAAGAAAAGAGCATAGTGCGTTATCTCAAGCAAGGTGCGGATCTGGTGTGCTTCTCAGGCGATAAAATTCTCGGCGGGCCGCAGGCGGGCATAGTGTGTGGTAGAGGCGACTTGATTCGCAAGTTAGAGACCAACCCCATGATGCGCGCTTTTCGTCCTGGTCGCATTATTCTGTCACTACTCGAAGAGCTGTTGATAGCCAAACTCAACCGTCAAGTATCAGGCCAAGGCGTCTCCCAGCGCATGCTTGCGCAACTGTCCGGTGCCCAGCGTCGAGCCGAGTCGTTGCAGCGCGAATTTCCACATCAGCTCGAAGCGATAGCCATGGACGCAGTAGTCGGCGGCGGCACTCTGCCTGATACCGACTACCCAGGCTTTGGTGTGGTGGTTAAGGGCAATCCTAAAGTCCTAAGCCGAACCCTACGCAACTGCCCAATCTCTGTGATTGGCGTGGTCAGCAAGGAGCGCTTTATGCTCAACCTGTCCAGCGTCAGTGATGACGATTTTGAGTTGCTGCGTGCTCAGCTGGCACCAATTCTAGATGGCGAACAACCGACTCAGGACAGTCAATAAAGGCGCTACAAAATGACTCAAGCTTCGATAACAGATTCCCAAAGCACAGCCTCAAGCGCGTCAGTGGTGGCGCTTGCTGGGCATGTTGATCACGGCAAAACGGCCTTGGTCTACGCCATGACAAGCATTATGACCGCGCGCCGCCACGAGCAAGCGTGCGGTATGACGCAAAATCTCGGTTTTGCCCATTTTCAAAGCGACCAGGGTAAAAGGATAGGGGTGATTGATGTGCCCGGGCACGAGCGCTATATCCGCAACATGGTCGCTGGCTTGTGGAGTATCGACTTGGTGCTGTTAGTGGTGGCAGCTAATGAAGGCTGGATGCCCATGACTCAGGCGCACTTAGAAGTCGCTGAGGCCATGAGCCAAGCCAGAGTCTTGGTGTGCATTACCAAGGCAGATCTGGTGGATGAGCAGCGATTGGCCGAGCTCGAGGATGAATGTTTGCAACGCGTGTTAGACACCTGCGAGCAAATTCCAGAGGTGATTTGCGTCAGCGCCCACACCGGCCAAAATATCGACTCTCTCAAGCGCTTGATTACCGATCAGTTGGCGTTGGATTGCGGCCAAGAGGTCTGCGAGCATGAGGAGCAGAGCACAACCGCGGCTGACCGCAATTGTCATCTGTATGTAGATCGAAGCTTTAGCGTCACTGGCGTAGGTACTGTGGTCACCGGAACTCTGGTCGGTGGTGAGTTGGCGGTGGGGGATAGAATGACCCTGCAGCCAAGCAAGCAACAGGTCAAGGTGCGAAACCTACAAAGCTACAATCGTCCCGTCGACCGCGTCAGCGGCAGCTGTCGTGTGGCGGTAGGCGTCAAGGGGGTTAACTATCGCTCTATCGGTCGCGGCGACTGTTTGACCACTTGTGCTGAATGGCAACGACCCGCTCGCGAGTTGGTGGTGCGTCTTAATCGTAGCAACACACGCTTGAAAAGCGCCCAGGTTGAAGTGGCCATTGGCAGTTGGAACGGATTGGCGCAAATGATTCCAATCAGTGACACTCAGCTGGTTCGTTTGCAGCTGCAACAGGATGTCAGTGGCTACTTTGGCCAACCCTTAGCCATCATTCAACAGGGCGGCAGCAAGCTGATAGCGGGTGGGCGAATCGTTTGGCTTGAGGCTACCCAAAGGTGGCAACGGCGCAGTTTGTACCGTTTGCTCAACCAACTGACGCGCGATTTTGATGCGCCTGATTACTATCGATTGCAGTTAGAGTTGCACGGACTGATCGATAAACAAAGCTATGACCCAACTCAGGCGTCAGAACTGGCAAAAGCCTTGCCATTGATTGAAACGGCAAGCCACTATCTGTTGCAAAGCACGGTAGAACAAGCCCAATCGCAAATTGCGACATTACTGGCGCAACCGGCGGCGGCGATCTCTACCGTTGAGTTTTGCAGTCGTCTCAGACTCGACAAGGTCATCGTCGAACAAGCCTTGCAACAGTTAAAGCAAGACGGTGAGATTCATCTGAGTTATCAAACCTGGGTGGCGGGCCAAGGGCAAAGCGAGGACGATTTGTGTCCGTCGAGCCAAGCCTTGTTGACCAAGGTAAGACAGGCCGAACGCACGGGTGTTGTCGCGGACAAGGAGTTAATTGGCTTGGATAAAAAGCTGATTAAAAACCTCGCCCGACTCAAATATGTCACCTTGTTAGATGACAGCATTTATTACGACTCCCAGTTGTACGACCAACTGGTGCAAGACGTTTTAGCGGATTGTCGAGTGAATCAACGCTTGTCGATGGCACACATAAAAGACCGTAGCCAACTCAGTCGCAAATACTCCATTCCGCTGGCTAATCGCATGGAGCGAGATGGCTGGGTGAGACGGGTGGAAAACGATCGAGTGGTACTCAAGTGCTTATAGCACTTCTGCCAAACTCTCACTGACCGACTCCTTCAAATTGCCTTGTGGATGACAGGGCGACAAGCCGATGTGCGATGCGCATCGGCACCGTCATTCTAAGGGCCATTTCTCAACTCAAAACAACAAGTGTCATCGGCTTTCGATGGCTGTCGACACTAGTGTCGAAAGGCTCCATTTCGACACCAAAATCCCCTTATTAAAACGCCAAAACGTCAAATCTTTTCAACTTGTCGCCAAAAAATAATTCAATAGAAACAATGAGTTGTAGTCTTTCTTGCCAGAAGTGTGAAGCTGGTTTTCAGACTTGGTGCGCAACTTGTAATAGACACTGCAAGTACTGCAATAGATTAAGGCTAAATATGAATAGTTTTCTCATTGCAGATCCTACGCAGTGTATTGGATGCGGGACATGCATGGCAGCGTGTTCTTCAGTGCATAAGGCGAAAGGACTGCAATCCAAACCTAGATTGACCGTCATGCGGCACGGCAGTGCAACCGCACCTGTCATGTGTCGACATTGCGAAGACGCTCCATGTGCCACTGTCTGCCCTGTTAATGCCATTACCCAGAAAGACGGTATGGTTCATCTGAACGAAACCAACTGCGTGGGTTGCACCTTGTGTGCGATTGCTTGCCCATTCGGCGCAATTTCGCTCGATGGCAGTCGTCCGATTGGGCTGGCCAACAGCTACGACGTCCACATTCCATCCAATATTCACTCCAGCAACCCGTCAACCTCGACACCGAGCTGTTTTGGTAAAGACATTCTGGCTTGGGAGCCTGGCGTTAAGAGCATCGCTATCAAATGCGACCTTTGCCAGAGCAACCCTGAGGGCCCAGCTTGTGCTGCTGCTTGTCCAACTCAGGCGATCTTCTTCGCCAACGAGAAGCAAGTCGCTGGTGCGGCGAAGAGCAAGCGCGAGCAAGCGGCTTGCAGTGGCGCGGACATCAACTTGCTAGGCAATCAAAACGGTGCAAGCAGCGCCGAGTTGCGCGCCAAGCTAAACAAGGAGAACAGTCATGACCTCGCTTGATTGGTTACTCTTATCTGTCTTGTTATACATAGGTGCCGCGTTCGGCTCTTTGTTGTTTTACAAGCAAGAGTCTATCGCTACTAAGTTATCCGGTTTAGTCGGCGCAGCGGCGGGTGTCGCAGGTGTTATTGCCGCGCTACCTACCCTGTTATCCGGTGATGTCATTGTTAAGTCGGTTTACAGTCCGTTTTACTTCTCTGACTTTGTGATTCGCCTAGATCCGCTATCAGCTTTCATGCTGATGGTGATTTCTCTGCTGGTGGTTGCGACCTCGATTTACTCCATTTCCTACATGAAGGAGTACTTCAACAAGGGCGCGTGGGCCATGGGCTTCTTCATGAATAGCTTTATCGCTTCCATGGTTGCTCTGGTGGTTTGCGACAACGCCTTCTACTTCATTGTCTTTTTCGAAATGATGTCGCTAGCCTCTTACTTCTTGGTTATCGCTGAGCAAAACGAAAAAGGCGTTCGCGCAGGTTTACAGTACTTTTTGATTGCGCATGCTGGCTCAGTGCTGATCATGATTGCTTTCTACATTCTGTACCGCGAAACCGGCAGTCTGAACTTTGCGGACTTTGCCAACGCTCAGCTGACTGACGCTCAAGCATCGGCAGTCTTCTTGCTAGCCTTCTTCGGCTTCGGCGCGAAAGCCGGCATGATTACCTTGCACGGCTGGCTACCGCAAGCTCACCCCGCAGCACCGTCACACGCATCGGCAATGATGTCAGGTGTCATGGTCAAAATTGGTGTGTTTGGCATCATCAAAGTCAGCATCGACTTCTTGGGTGCTGAGTTGGCCTGGTGGGGTTACTTGGTACTTGCCTTTGGTTGTGTGTCTTCTGTATTGGGCGTGCTTTACGCACTGGCAGAGCACGACATCAAGCGCCTGTTGGCTTACCACACGGTTGAGAATGTCGGCATCATCCTGATTGGCGTGGGTATTGGCATGATTGGTATTGCCAAAGACATGCCTGTGCTAGCGACTTTGGGCCTGCTAGGCGGTTTGTATCACCTACTAAACCACGCGGTGTTTAAAGGACTGCTTTTCTTAGGTGCTGGCTCGATAATTTATCGCGTGCACACCAAGGACATGGAAAAAATGGGTGGCTTGGCCAAGCTAATGCCGCTAACCGCGATTGCCTTCTTGATCGGTACCATGGCGATTTCTGCACTACCACCGCTTAACGGTTTCGTCAGTGAGTGGTTTATCTACCAATCGCTGCTGACCATGAGCCGCGAAGGTGGTGTTGCCATGCAAAGTGCGGCACCAATTGCTGTCGTCATGCTGGCGATTACCGGTGCTCTGGCTTGTATGTGCTTCGTTAAAGTGTTCGGTATCTGCTTTACCGGCGGTGCTCGCAGTGAGCAAGCGACTAAGGCCACTGAAGTGCCACTGAGCATGACCTTCGGTACCGGCAGCTTGGCGCTACTGTGTATCGTACTGGGCGTGGCTTCACCTTGGATTGCTCCTGTGATTTCTGGAGTTTCCAGCGCGCTAGTCGACACTCAAGTGCTGAACGTGACTCAAGGCATGGCGCTTATCCCAAGCGACCCAAGCCAAGCCATTCTATCCACTCCGGTTATCACCATTGCTCTGGGCGCACTCTTTTTGGTGCCAATTGCCATTCTGGCGATTTTCAAAGGACCGAAGTTGGCCAACCGCGACGGCGGCGATCCTTGGGCTTGTGGCTATGGCTACGAAAACAAGATGTCGGTATCCGCTGGTGGCTTCACCCAACCGCTGCGCTCTATGTTTGCGCCTTTGTACCGAATCCGCAAACAAATCGACCCTGCACCTTTGATGGCCAAATCTTTGGCTAGCACGACTCGAGGCGCCAGTTCGATAGAGCCGCAATTCGACAACAAGATCATTCTACCCACGCTGGGCCTTGTGAAGCGCATAGGTCGATGGGTTGGGCATCTGCAGTTTGGTGATTTCCGTGCTTACTGCATGTATATCATCATCGCTCTGCTGGTGCTGCTTTTCGTTCCACTTAACATGGGGGTGAGCTAATGCAAGCGTTAGAAATGCCAAGTCCTGAATGGATTGCTTTAGCACTGATTCAGGCATTGATGATGGTGGCCTTGGCTCCCATGGCAACCGGTTTTACGCGTGTCTTGCGCGCCAAGATGCACTCGCGTAAAGGCCCTGGTCTGCTTCAGGACTACCGCGATATTGCCAAACTACTGCGCCGCCAAGAGGTAGCGCCAAACTCGTCCGGGCTAGTGTTCAAGGTCATGCCTTTGGTGCTGATGTCGACCATGTTGTTGGTTGGTATGGCACTGCCGACAGTGACCAACAGCTCGCCGTTCCCAATTGCTGGTGATGTCATCACAGATATCTATCTGTTTGCCATCTTCCGCTTCTTCTTCGCGTTGTCGGGGTTGGATTCGGGCAGCATGTTCGCCGGTGTTGGCTCAGGCCGTGAATTGACCTTAGGGGTCTTAGTAGAACCCATTCTAATGTTGTCGATTTTCACCATGGCACTGTCTGCCGGTACTTTCGACTTGGGTTACATCAGTACCTTCATGGCCACTCAAGAGTGGGCGGTTCCTGGTGCTGTGCTACTGGCCGGCGCTGCTTGTGCCTTTGCGGTGTTTATCGAAATGGGCAAGCTGCCATTTGATAGCGCTGAAGCTGAGCAAGAGTTGCAAGAAGGCCCGCTAACCGAGTACTCAGGTGCTGGTTTTGCCATGGTCAAACTGGCCTTGGGTCTGAAGCAACTGGTGGTTGCGCAGCTGTTCCTAGCGATTTTCATTCCCTTTGGCAAAGCGGCCGAGCTGAGTTTCAGCGGTGTGCTGATGGCCACGCCAATTCTTCTGGCCAAGCTATTCGTGGTGTTCCTCATCGCAGGTGTGATTGAAAACAGTGTTGCGCGGACTCGTTTCCTCAAAACACATCATCTCACTTGGGTTGGATTTGGCATCGCTGTGCTTGGCTTCATTTTCTACATTATTGGCCTATAGGGAGCGAGCACAATGACGTTAGAAACACTTGCTTTACTCACTATCTTAGCGCCTTTCGTCGGTGCGATACTCACGGTGCTGGTCCCTAGCGACACAGCCAAGTGGGTGTGTCAGTTCTTCGCTGGTATCGCATCGGTCGCGGCCATTGGATTGGCGGCCACCTTGTTAGGTGGCGACCAAGCCAGCATCCACTACTCCCTGATTTCGATTGGCGATGTAGAACTGTTTGGTTTGACGGTAGATAAGGTCAGCACGCTAATCACAGTCGCTGTGGTGGTGTTGGGTTTGCTGGTTACCATGTACTCCTTGGGGTATATGTCGCAAGGCAACCGCGAGCATCCGCACACGGGCCTACCACGCTACTACGCCTTCTTGCTGATTTTCATCGGCGCCATGGCAGGCTTGGTATTGTCATCGACCGTTCTTGGCCAGTTGTTCTTCTTTGAGATAACCGGTGCCTGTTCTTGGTCGCTGATTGGTTACTACCAGTCCTCTAAGTCGCTAAAAGCAGCGCTAAAGGCACTGTTGGTCACTCACGTCGGCTCTATCGGCTTGTTCATTGCAGCGGCGCTGGTGTTCACCAATACCGGTACCTTTGCGGTTAGCGCGTTGGCCAGCCTAGATGAGTCCACTAAAACTCTGGTATTCCTGGGTATTTTGTTTGCCGCTTGGGCTAAGTCTGCTCAGTTGCCATTACACATGTGGCTACCAGATGCGATGAACGCACCGACCCCAGTCAGTGCTTACCTACACGCAGCCTCTATGGTTAAAGTGGGTGTGTACATCTTCGCTCGCGCCATCATGGAAGGCGGCGATATTCCTGAGATCATCGGTATTGTTGGTGTCGTTGGCTCCATCATTACTCTGATTTACGGCTTCGTGATGTACTTGCCGCAAACCGACATGAAGCGTTTGCTGGCCTACTCAACCATCACTCAACTGGCTTACATCTTCTTGGCATTGTCGCTGTCGGTGTTTGGCTCTCAGTTGGCCTTTGAAGGTGGTATTACTTACATCTTCAACCACGCCTTCGCCAAGAGCTTGTTCTTCTTAGTCGCTGGCGCCTTTAGCTACAGCATGGGCACTCGCTTGCTGCCTCAACTCAAAGGAGTTGTGAAGAAATCGCCACTGTTGGCGGTGGGCTTTTGCGTTGCCGCGCTAGCCATTACTGGTGTGCCGCCATTTAACGGCTTTTTTAGCAAGTTCCCGTTGTTTGCCGCTGGCTTTGAACTAACCGCCACTCACACCTGGCTAATGCCAATCATGATTCTGGCTTTGATTGAATCGGTCGCCAGCTTTGGCTGGATTTTGTACTGGTTCGGTAAGTCGGTCATCGGCGAGCCATCTGAGCAAGTGGAATCGGCTAAGCCACTGCCTGCGTCCATGACTGTCGTGATCCTTGTGCTGATTGTCATGTCGCTGTGTTCCAGCGTAATTGCCGCCAATTGGCTGGTGTAGCTGAGTTGAGGAAGAATGTATGAATCCCGATATTTTAATCAATAACCTGGCCGGCCTGCTCATCATCACCAGTGTGATGGTGATCGGCGCCAAAAAGGCCAAATCCGCTGCGATCCTCTACTCAGTGCAATCGCTAGTGCTGGTACTGACATTCTTGGCAATTGCCAAGAGTGTCGATGCTACCGAGCTATACCACTGGTCGATGACGGCATTTGTCACCAAAGTTATCGCGCTACCGGCAATCTTGTACATCGCTTTGAGCAAAATGAGCGACCCAAGCGCCGATCGCCCTGTGTTGCACCTGGGTTGGTTAATTCCCATCGCCGGCTTGATTACCGTGACTTGCTACTTTGCAGTCGAGTCGGTGTCACTGCCACTAGTGGCTCACCTTAAACCCGCGCTAGCGGTTGCCGTTGGCCACTTTTTCTTAGGTCTATTGTGCATCGTCAGCCAGCGAAACATCCTCAAGCAGTTGTTTGGTTACTGCTTGATGGAAAACGGTTCGTCACTGGTACTGGCATTGCTGGCCAACAAGGCGCCGGGATTAGTTGAAGTGGGTATTACCACAGACGCTGTGTTTGCCGTGCTGTTCATGGTGATTTTGGCTCGTCAAATCTATCAGAAGTTGAACACCTTAGACGTGAATCAACTGAATCAACTTAAGGGGTAATCACGATGTCTCCATCCGATATGTTGCTGTTGCTACTGTCGACGCCCTTAATCGCGTCAGTGGTCTCCTTTGCAACCGTTAAAAGCGGAAAAGGCGCTCGCTCACTGGCGATTGGCTGTCACGCCTTATCAATGGTCGCAATCTGCGTCTTGTCCTTTGCACTGGCCAAAACCGCTTTCTTTGACGGCGCGATTCTGGCGCAAAATAACTGGCTCTACATCGATGGCCTGTCAGGCTTGTTCTTGGCGGTGCTTGGTCTGGTATCTCTGCTCACGGGCATGTACTCCATTGGTTACATCAACCACGAGTACAAACACGGTGAGTTGTCGGGTGAAAAGGTCTCGCTTTATTACGGCCTGTTCAACCTGTTCATCGCCTCTATGCTAGTCGCGGTAACGGCCAACAACGTCATCATGATGTGGATTGCGATTGAAGCTACCACTATCTGCTCTGTGTTCTTGGTTGGCCTTTACGGTCAGCGCTCGTCGCTCGAAGCGGCTTGGAAGTACATTGTGATTTGTACTGTGGGATTGGCCTTTGGTTTGTTTGGTTCGATTCTGACCTACGCCAATGCCAGTGCGGTATTGGCCGACCCAACCAACGCCATCTTCTGGACCGAAATTCACCAGAACGCGCAGGCCCTGGATACTAGCCTTGTGCACCTTGCCTTTGTGTTCGTGCTGATTGGTTTTGGTACCAAAGTAGGCTTGTTCCCAATGCACGCTTGGTTGCCAGACGCTCACTCTGAGGCGCCAAGCCCAGTCAGTGCGCTGCTATCTGCAGGCCTGCTGAATTGTGCCCTGTTGATTGTACTGCGCTACTACATCATCACCGCCAAGTCGATTGGACCGGCATTCCCGCAAACTCTGTTGCTGATCTTCGGCTTTATGTCGGTGGCAGTGGCTGCGTTCTACATCATCACTCAACGCGATATCAAGCGCCTGTTGGCTTACTCAAGTGTCGAGAACATGGGCCTGATTACGCTGGCGATTGCTCTGGGTCCTTTGGGTGTTATCGCGGGTCTATTGCACGTGATTAACCACAGCTTGGCCAAGACTCTGATGTTCTGCGGCGCCGGTAACATTCTATTGAAGTACGGCACCCGCGACATCGGTATCGTTAAGGGCATTTTGCGAGTGGCCCCTCTGACCGGTGTGTTAGTAGTGGTTGGCGCGCTAGCCCTAGGTGGCGTACCACCGTTTAGCATCTTTGTCAGCGAATTCACCATGGTGACCGCGGCCATTGGCGCCGATCGCATCTGGTTTGCCATTTTGCTGCTGTTGCTTCTGACCGTTGTACTCGGCGGTTTGGCCTACATGGCGGCGCAATGTGTGATGGGCGAGAAGCCAGAACAAGTAGAACGAGGCGAGCTGGGCTTTATGACCTTAGCGCCAATGGCCGCCATCGTAGTGATGTTGGTGATTATGGGTACCGCAATCCCTGCATCTGCATTGAAAGGCGTTGACAGCGCAGCACTTGTCATCCTCGACAGCCAAGAGTCCAGCGTAATGAACTCGCTGAACCTGCCGTTCGAGTCTTTAAATGAAAATCAGCAACAGGCCAAGGCCGATATCGCTGAATTACCGTTAGCGCAGAAATAAGCGAGGAAATCCTGTGGATTTAAATACAAATTATCAAAGCAGCGATGCCACTAACGAAGGGATTCAATCCAGCTCGTTCAGTCACGCGAGCTACGCCAGAAAGGACAAAATTGGCTATGGCTACGTGGCCGGTGTTCATCACTTTTTCCCGTCAGCCATCATCGATGAAGAGTGGCAAGCGGAAAATCAGGTAACCATTACGGTAAAACCAACCTCGCTTATCGAAGTCATGAAATGGCTGTACTTTGAGCAAGGTGGCTGGCTGGCGGTGTCGTTTGGTAACGACGAGCGCAGCATCAACGGCAACTTCGCGGTCTACCACGCACTGTCGATGGAAGGCGAAGTGAAAAGCTGGGTGACGGTGAAAATCCTAGTGGACCCTGTGACTCAAGAGTTCCCATCGATTACTCCACACCTGCCAGCAGCGGTTTGGGGTGAGCGCGAAGTGCGTGACATGTACGGTTTGAGACCAGTGGGCTTGCCGGATGAGCGTCGCTTGGTATTGCCGGACGATTGGCCAGAAGACCTACACCCATTGCGCAAAGACGCGATGGACTACCGTCAACGTCCGATGCCGACCACTGAAGATGAGACCTATCCGTTTGACAATCAACTGGGCGATGACTCCAACCGCATCGTACCGGTTGGTCCGCTGCACGTAACCTCGGATGAGCCAGGTCACTTTAGACTGTTTGTCGACGGCGAAGACATTGTCGATGCTGATTACCGTATGTTTTACGTCCATCGCGGCATGGAAAAACTCGCCGAAACTCGCATGGGCTACAACGAAGTCGCCTTCCTGACCGACCGAGTGTGCGGCATTTGCGGTTACACCCACAGCGTGGGTTATAGCAATAGTGTCGAAAACGCCCTTGGGATTGAGGTGCCAGAGCGCGCCAAGATGATCCGCACCGTGTTGCTTGAGGTGGAGCGTCTGCACTCGCATCTACTTAACATCGGCCTATCCAGTCACTTCGTTGGTTTTGACACCGGCTTTATGCAGTTCTTCAGGGTTCGTGAGAAGACCATGGAGCTGGCAGAGCTGCTCACCGGTGCTCGTAAAACTTACGGCTTGAACTTAATTGGCGGTGTGCGCCGAGACATTCTGGCCACTCAACGCTCACAAGCGATTAAGATTGTTCGCGAAGTTCGCCGTGAGTTTGAAGAAATCGTCGACTTCCTGCTGGCCACTCCTAATCTGGAAAGCCGCATCAATGGCGTGGGCGTGTTGGATAGAGAAGTGGCGCGCAACTACAGCCCAGTAGGACCGACTGTGCGTGGTGCCGGCTTTGATCGCGATGCGCGTACCGTTCATGCCAAGTCACTTGAAGCCTACGGCAAAATGCCAATGTCGCTGCAAAAAGCCGACACGGGTGATGTCGCCGCTCGAGTAGTTATCCGCATTCAAGAGGTATACGACTCACTCAATATGGTGGAGTGGGGCCTAGATAACCTGGCGGCTGGCAAACTGCTAGTAGAAGGCTTTGACTATCAACCAAACAAGTTTGCTCTGGGCTTTACCGAAGCGCCGCGTGGCGAGAACGTCCACTGGAGCATGACCGGCGACAATCAGAAGCTGTACCGCTGGCGCTGCCGTGCGGCCACGTATGCCAACTGGCCTGTGTTGCGCTACATGCTTCGCGGTAACACAGTCTCTGACGCACCACTGATCATCGGCAGTCTTGACCCTTGTTACTCCTGTACTGACCGAGTCACCATCGTCGACAAGCGCAAGAACAAGTCGAAAACCGTGTCTTACAAAGAGTTTGAGCGCTACAGCATCGAGCGCAAGAACTCGCCATTTAAGTAGGGAGGCAGCATGTTTAAATTACTAAAAACCATTGCTAAAGCCGGTGAGTCAACCGCTAAGTATCCCTTTGCTCCTTACCCGGTAAGCGACGATTTTCGCGGAAAACCCGAGTACCAGCCAAAGCAGTGCATCAGCTGCGCGGCCTGTACTCGAGCTTGTCCAGCGAACGCGCTGATCATGGAAACCAATACCGCGGATAACAGCCGTCGTTGGCAGCTGAGCCTGGCGCGCTGCATCTATTGTGGCCGTTGTGAAGAGGTTTGCCCGACCGGCGCTATTAAGCTGTCACAAGACTTTGAACTCGCGGTGGGTAACAAAGCGGATTTGTACCAAGAGGCGGTGTTTGAACTGTCCTCTTGTGTGCAGTGTGGCGTGGCGTTTGCGCCACAAAAAGCGGTTAAGTACGCTCTGGACTTGTTAGTCCAAGCGGGTTTGCCTACAGAACAGCTAGAGAGCCGCACACAGCAACTGAACACCTGTCCAGAGTGCCGTCGCAAAGCCAATATGCTCGAAGGCGATGGACTTATGCAGCGCAATACCATGAGCCAGGAGACTGTCAATGAAAGGAATTAAGCAAATTGTTGGCAATGACCACACGCAAACCGTACCGGTAGAGGTGGATGAGCAGCTAGTTAAGATGAAAGGCACGCTGCTCAACGACATCAAGCGCTCTGCTTATGTTTACCGAGTGGATTGCGGCGGTTGTAACGCCTGTGAAATTGAGATCTTTGGTGCTATTACGCCTGTGTTTGACGCCGAGCGATTTGGTATCAAAGTAGTGGCATCACCGCGCCATGCAGACATTCTGCTATACACAGGCGCGGTCACTCGCTCCATGCGAATGCCTGCGTTGCGCGCCTATGAAGCGGCTCCGGACCCTAAAATTGTGGTGTCTTACGGTGCCTGTGGTAACGATGGTGGTATCTTCCACGACCTTTACTGTGTCTGGGGCGGAACCGACAAGATTGTTCCTGTGGACGTTTATATTCCCGGCTGTCCTCCAACCCCCGCGGCGACCATTTATGGCTTTGCGGTGGCGCTTGGGCTACTGGACCAAAAGCTCAAAGCCGAGCACCACACTGAGCAACCTGGCGAAGTCGCGACGCTTAAGCACACGGGGATCCCGCTGGAGATCAAGACCTTAATCGAACGCGAAGCGCGTCGCTTTGCCGGTTATCGCTATGGCCAAGACATTGCTGATGAGTTTATGGAAGTGCTTGCCAGCGCTGATCCAGACAATGTTGATGCCAAGATCCGCGCTTACTTGGACGACAAGAAAGATCCGCGTTTAAGCGAAATCATAACCAGCATCAACAGTTCTGTGTTGGCACGCATGGGTCAGCCGAGTTCGATGGCCGAAGCGGTTGAAGCCAGTTAAGGGGATTGCCAATGTCGGATAAGGTATTGTTCTACGCCTTGAGTCGCAAGTTTGTCGACGAGCAAACCGATGTGCCCGAGGAAGCCAAGCAAGTGATGTACTATGGCCTCGCCATAGGCCATCACTTGGGCATCGTCGATTGCTTAAAGGCGGTCATTACCTGCTCGCGAGACGAGTACAAAACTTGGCTGGAAGCCCTGCCTGAGGGCGGCACGGCTAGACGCAAGATGGAAGGCTTTTTCAGGTTTGGAGAAATCACCATTTTTCCTGAGCACATCCATATGTTGGCCAATGCGTTTGAAGCCGCTCTGGCCAAGCAGTCGAGCCAATACCAAAAGCTGAGTCGCGATTTTATCGATGCCCTGGGCAAGATTTATCGCGAGCCTGATATGTACATAATGGTGCGAGAGAGGTAACCATGTCTAATCACGATCAACAACAAGAGCGCTCACCCAAAGCGAAAAATGTACTGCTTGCCGTGGGCAATAGCATGATGGGTGATGACGGCGCCGGGCCTTTGTTAGCTGAGCTATTGGATGCCCAGCCCATCGACGATTGGGTCGCGGTAGATGGCGGCAGCGCACCGGAAAACTGTGTGCATCAAATTCGTCAGTTGCAACCTGAGCGAGTGATTGTGTTTGATGCCGCTGAAATCGGTGAGCAGGCTGGTGAGGTACGGGTTATCGACCCAGACGCGATTGCCGACATGTTCATCATGTCGACTCACAGCCTGCCGCTCAATTTCCTTATTGATGACTTAAAGACCTTTGTACCGGAAGTTCAGTTTGTCGGTGTGCAGCCAGCGATTGTGGCTTTCTCTTTCCCCATGACTGAGATGGTTACCAAAGCGGTGGAAGGCTTGTATCAAAGACTGCCCACCTGGGAGGGCAACGGCGGTTACGCGACCATCTGATATTCGACTCACTGCTATTTGACACAATTTGGTGGCGAGCTGCTTTGGCAGTCTCGCCACTTTTTTTGTCTGGAGTTTTGTTGGTTGGGAGTGTCGAAGCCGTGTCGACACCTGTGACGACACTCGCTGAAAAATTCGTCACAACACTTGTGTATTGCAAACAATTACCGTCTAGCAATTCTGTTAATTGTCTGTTTTTATTGGTTTTTATTTTTTAGGTGAGTTGCGAGTTGGAACTGGTACATTTCCTGCTTTATTACAGGTATGAGAGTTATCAAGGTCGCTAAGGAGTCACGCTCAATGAGACCCATGGCCGTTTCTCTTGTTGATGGTAAACCGCTTGCCGAACGCTGGCAAAGCCGAGGTTTTACCAAAATTAGTTGATCGATTGAAGAGGGAAGAACTGATGAATCGATTTGTGTTTGCAGACCCCAGTCAATGTATCGGATGCCGAACATGCGAAGTGGCCTGCGTATTATCTCACCAGGAAGTGAGCCAGATAGAGTCGCTTGATCCAAGCAAATTCTATCCACGGCTGAATTTGGTGAGAAATGGGGATGTTACCACCCCCATAATGTGTCGGCAGTGTGAAGACGCGCCTTGTGAAAAGGTTTGTCCGAACAACGCCATCTATCGTGAAAATGGTCAGGTGCACGTCATGCAATCTCGTTGCATCGGCTGTAAAACCTGTGCCATTGCCTGTCCTTACGGTGCAATGAACGTGGTGGCATTCCCGGTCAAGCAAGAAGGCCCATCGCCACTGTTCAAACTCAATACCGTTAAAGCTCAAGCGCTGAAGTGCGATTTGTGCAACAACCGAGCCGAAGGGCCGGCCTGTGTTGAAGTTTGTCCAACTAGCGCTATTCGAGTGATCGAGCCGACTGACATGGACCAGTTGATGAAACAAAAGCGTCAACAGGCCGCGACCGAAGCACTTAGCACGGTAACGAGTTAATAAACCAATACCAGAATCTCGATTTTGCTATTCATAATATCCAGGAGATTGGAATGAAGAAAACCCTTACGGTGTGCCCCTATTGTGGCACTGGTTGTAAGCTAAATCTCATTACCGAGAACGGTAAGTTAGTGGGCGCTGAGCCTGCTAATGGCCGAACCAACCAAGGCGAACTATGCCTGAAAGGTTACTACGGCTGGGACTTCCTAAAAGACACTAACCTTTTAACCCCGCGCCTAAAAAGCCCGATGATCCGCCGCAGCAAAGACGCTGAGCTAGAGCCGGTATCGTGGAAAGAGGCGATTAAGTTTGCAGCGGATAAGCTGACTGACATTAAAAAGCGCTACGGACCTGATTCAATCATGACCACAGGCTCTGCCCGTGGACCAGGTAACGAAGCCAACTTTGTGATGCAAAAATTTGCGCGTGCCGTTATCGGTACGAACAACGTCGACCACTGTGCTAGGGTGTGACACGCCCCTTCAGTTGCCGGTCTGGTAACAACAGTTGGAAACGGTGCAATGAGCAATGCCATCACCGAGATACAAGATACTAAGTGCTTACTAATTTTTGGTTACAACGCTGCGGATTCGCATCCAATCGTTGCCAAGCACATCCTTAAAGCCAAAGCCAACGGCGCGAAAATCATTGTTTGTGATCCTCGCAAAGTGGAAACCGCGCGTATTGCCGATCAATGGTTGCCATTGAAAAACGGCTCTAACATGGCTTTGATCAACGCTTTCGCCAATGTCTTAATCGAAGAGGGTTTGTACAAACCTGAATTCGTTGCTGAGCACACGGATAACTTCGAAGAATTCAAACAAACCGTGAAGAAATATACTCCTGAGTATGTGGAATCCATCACGGGTTTGAAAGCAGAAGAAATTCGCCAAGCCATTCGCACCTACGCAGAAAGCTCTGAATCCATGATTCTTTGGGGCATGGGCGTGACTCAGTTTGGCCAAGCGGTTGACGTGGTTCGAGGCATTGCCTCAATTGCGGCGATTACTGGCAACTTCGGTCGCCGCGGTGTTGGCTGTGGTCCGGTGCGTGGTCAAAACAACGTTCAGGGTACCTGTGATATGGGTATGCTGCCAAACGTCTATCCTGGCTATCAAAACGTCAATGACGACCAAGTTCGAGCCAAGTTTGAGAAAGCTTGGGGCGTGCCTTTGTCGCCTAACCCAGGCTATACCCTAACGACCCTAGGTCACAGAGTGAAAGACGGCAGCTGCCGTGCCTACTACATCTTTGGTGAAGATCCAGCTCAAACCGAAGCGGACTTGGCGCACTTGCGCGAGACCATTCGCGGTATGGAGTTGGTGATTGTACAAGACATCTTTATGACTCAGACCGCTGAAATGGCCGATGTCATCTTCCCCGCCACCAGTTGGGGTGAGCATGAGTGTGTCTATTCTTGCGCAGACCGAGGTTTCCAACGCAGCTCGAAGGCGATTGAGCCGCCTAAAGGCGTTAAGCGCGATTGGGAAATCTTCTGCATGTTGGCTGAAGAAATGGGTTATCCCATGGCTTACAACAACACCAAAGAGATTTGGGACGAAGTGCGCAGCCTAGCGCCGCTATTTGCCGGTGCGACTTACGAGAAAATGGAAGGCTTGGCCTCGATTCAATGGCCATGCCCAACCGAAGACCACCCTGGTACCTCGTTCTTGTTTGAAAACGCCAAGTTCACTACGCCAAATGGACGCGCTCAGCTGTTTGCCGCCGAATGGCGTGCGCCGATTGAGCAGCCGGACAACGACTATCCGCTGGTTCTCTCAACGGTACGCGAAGTCGGTCACTACTCCTGTCGCTCTATGACGGGTAACTGCTCGGCGTTGCAAACTCTGGCGGATGAGCCTGGATATGTACAAGTTCACCCAGATGACGCACGCGCCTTAGCGCTAACGGACCAAGACTTGGTTTGGATCTCGTCTCGTCGCGGTAAGGTCATTACTCGAGTCGCGGTCAACGAGCGCGTCAATATGGGTACTGTCTACATGACCTACCAATGGTGGATTGGCGCTTGTAACGAGTTGACCATCGAGCATCTAGACCCAATTTCCTTCACACCAGAGTACAAGTACTGTGCCGTGAAAATTGAGGGAATTGACGATCAGGTGTGGGCGGAGAACTACGTCAAGTCTGAGTACAGCGCGCTTAAAGCCAAGCTTAAAAAAGCGGCAAAAACAGAGGAGGCTGCGGTTATTTAGTAACTGTTAACCCGGCTAGTCGCCAGCGAGGCGAGTGCTTCGCTGGCAACTACTAGCTCGCATTTGTTTGAAAATTTACGGCAAGCAAACGCGGATTTTAGCCATAGATAATAAAAAGCAAAACGCGTGTCGCTGGGTTTGCAAAGCGGTAGACAAGCTTATCTACAACTCAATTATTTAACTTTGGCTTTTGGTAATGTTCATAGTGTTCGGTACTAAAAACAATACGTTGTAAAGACGACAAAACTGAGTGAGAGCATAGCTAATGTTAAAAATGACACCTTTGGTGGAGGAAGTATCCGCTAAATGGGAACCGGTATTTATTGACCTTGCGCAAGAGGTGCTACAAGCGGCCAGCGTGGAAGAAGTGCTGCGGATCGTTAACGGGCACCGCTTTCAGTTTTGCAATGTCAATCAAATCCATTTGGTGCTCATTGCTCGAAATGAGCTCAATCACGAGTGTTTTGCCGAATACAGCTTTATCAATGGTGAAGTTCGCTTCGCTAACCGCTTTGAGTTAGAGCGGTTTTCTGACCGCACCAGCGTGGTAACTCTGCCTTACGAAGCCTTTCGCAGAGACTTCCCCTGTGACGCACTAGAGTGCAAATACTTAAACTTCTCTAGCTATTGCCGCGTGCCCCTGTTCAACGACTCAAAGCTTGTTGGCTGGGTTGAGTATTTGAGCGCGCAAGTTGATGAATTCGATCAATTGGTCATCAACAAGCTCAGACAACTTTCCAATATTGTCGCCATTGGTATTGGCAATGTGATGGATAAGGAGAGCTCAAAGCGCAAAGAGCGCAGGTTGCGCAAAGAGAGCAAGAACAACGAAGTGCTGGTGGATATCACCAATGCGGTGCTGTCCCAAGACAGCTTGGACAGCCTGGCTGCGAGCCTGCACCACTTCATGCAAAAACATTTCGACATCAAACATTTGAGTTTGATGTCCGTGGGTAAGCAGGCTGAAGAACTGCTCTGTTTTGATGTCATGGCAAGTAGCCATTTACAGTTGGTAGACGACAAACACTGCGACAATCAACCATCAGTAACCACTCGAACCATTAAATTCCATGAATCGCCGTTCGAGATTGTATTCGACTCTAGAAAGCCGTTACTGATTCGCAAAGAGCACCTGGATAAATACAAAACCAAATACCCGTTTTGCGAGCAGATCATCGCCAGCAAATTGGAGTCTGCTTGTGTGCTTCCGCTGATTTTTCGCGATCACGTTTGGGGAGCGATCAAGTTTTGTCACAGCGATAAACACTATTTCGAAAGAGCCGATATCGAACTGCTAGAGCAGGTGGCGGCGCGCACAGCGATGGGCCTCAACAGCTTTCACCTATCTTCTGAAATTGCCCAAACCGCGCGTCTAAACGAACCCGTTGAGTGTCCTAAAGAAACCCTGGATGAGGATATCGGCGAGATTGTCTATCGCAGCCAAGCCATGGCGGAAGTACTGGCCAAGGTGAAAATGGTGGCGCAGTGCGACTGCACCGTGTTGATTCTCGGTGAGACGGGTACTGGCAAAGAGTTAATCGCTCGCGCCATTCACCAGCTGAGTAATCGCAACGACAAGGCAATGGTCAAGATGAATTGCGCCTCGGTACCGACCGGTTTGTTTGAGAGCGATCTGTTTGGCCATGAAAAAGGCGCTTTCACCGGTGCCTTAAGCAAACGCATAGGCCGCTTTGAACTGGCTGACAAGGGCACCTTCTTTCTCGATGAGGTGGGTGATATGCCCATCGACCTACAGCCAAAGCTGTTACGAGTGCTCCAAGAAAGCGAGTTTGAAAGAGTGGGCTGTCACAAGCTAATCAATGTCGACACCCGTTTAATCGCCGCGACCAACCGCGACCTATTGAGCATGGTGCGAACCAAAGAGTTTCGCTCGGATTTGTACTATCGATTGAACGTGTTCCCGATTGAATTACCGCCACTTAGAGAGCGTCGCGAAGACATACCGCTGCTGGCAAAGCACTTCGTCTGCAAGATTTCTAAGAAGATGGGTAAGAACATCAGCTCGATCCCGTCCGAGACCTTAAGGTTGCTATCGCTATTGCCCTGGTCTGGCAACATTCGCGAGCTGAGAAACGTTATTGAGCGCGCCGTGGTGACTACTCAAGGCAAGGTGTTAAACATTCCTGCCGCTGAGCTTAAAGCGCTGCTATCCAGCACTGAGACGCGCCAACTGGAACAAGCTGAGAGTCAGAGTGCAACGCCAGAGAGCGTTGAAGACGAACAAGATATAGAGCGAGAGCGAATCATCGCAGTGCTTAAGGAGACCAACGGCATAGTGGCTGGGCCAAGAGGCGCCGCTACCAAACTTGGGCTCAAGCGCACTACTTTGCTGTCGCGCATGCAACGACTTGGGATTTCCTCAAAAAGTTATAGCAGCTAGTCGCTAATCGGCGAGGCTCTCTAACTCTTGCGACCCCGAGCGTGCAACAGAATTTAGTATTTTAAATTTAGGGGTATCAATATGTTAGTGGAGCGCGTGTGCGAACAACAGCAAGACGTTCAGGTTCACTCTCGAGGCAGCGATGGAGAACCTGCCAATCAGGCCAACGCCACCGATCGAGCCAAGCTGGCCCTGAGCAGCAATGTGTATCGCTATCGAGATTGCAAAATGGAGTCTTCGCAGGACTTGTTGGTGGTCGAGACGCCGGTGGCACTGGTATACAACGGAGTGTCGCACGTGGTGTTGATGTGCACTAATGACGATCTTGAAGAGCTGGCAATTGGCTTCTCCTTGACCGAAGGCATTATCGAGCATCACAGAGACATTCACGACATCGAAGTTGTACCCAGTTGTCACGGGGTGGAACTGCACATTGAGATCGCCAATCGCTGTTTGCAAAAATTAAAATCGCTCAAACGCAATATGCTCGGACGCACCGGCTGCGGGATTTGTGGCACCGAGAGTCTGGAGCGATTCTCCAAGCCGTTTAAAGCGCTGCCAACGACGCAGAGTTTGGATATGGACAAAATTGATGCGGCGGTTGCCACACTCAAGCACAATCAGGCGCTTAATCAAATGACTGGCGCGACGCACGCCGCGGCTTACCTCTCGAGCTCCGGGGAAATCCAGTGTGTGTTTGAAGACGTTGGGCGTCACGTGGCATTGGACAAGTTGATTGGCCATATTTGTGCGAAGGAATTTCGCGGAGGCGCGATTCTTGTGACCAGTCGAGCCAGTTATGAAATGGTGCAGAAAACCCTGATGGCGGGTATTGAAATTTTGTTGGCGGTATCAGCACCGACCGAGATGGCGGTGTCGCTGGCTAGACAAAACAACCTGACATTAGTGGGGTTTTGTCGCTCGGGGCGAGCCAATGTCTACAGTCAAATCTCCCGCCTCACTAGAGCTTAGGCGTGCTTAAGCTCTAGTGCTAGATAAGGCTAGAGCAAACAGGGAGTACAAAGTCGAAGCTAGCCGGTTAAGCTAGCTTCACTCACTCTTGGTCCTAGCTCGAGCTGCATCAAGTACATATCTTCGCCGTCCACCACCTGAGTATTGCGTCCTCCACAGTCAGGACAAAGCACGCTGTACTCTTCAATGGTTTGGGTCTTTTGGCAGTCGTTGCATTTGAGCACTAGCGGCTGAATGTGCATCTCTAATTCGGCTTCGCGACAAATACCCTCGAGCTTAAAAGTATCAAATGCGGTCGCTAGTAGGTCCGGCTCGACGCCACTGAGTACTCCGACTTTGATACTGACGCGTTTGACTGAGTCGGCCTGGTGTTGCTGAGCTTGCTGATGGCATTGGTCGAGCAAAGCCAAAACAATCGAATACTCATGCATGCGGTTGATTTCCTGAAGGTATTATTGAAGACGCTCAATTGTCGCTTAATTTGCGCAAGTATAGGGTGATAGCGCTCGCGTTTTACGCTTGCGAAAGGTCGGAGAGCGGCGCGCAACCGGGAAGTGTTAAGCGCCTTTTGTCTTTGAAAGTGTCGCTGCGCCCAACACCGGCGCAGCAACAATCAAGGGGCTAGCAGATTCGAGGTAATAACTCGCCTTTGGGCATCTCCATGTACCGTTTAGAGTTCCACGGCGTGGTCAGCACCACTTTGCCCGCATGGGCTTCAACCAGCTCGCCTACACGGGCAGCGCTTGGCTGAATCGATTGCAGTAAGGCCAAGGCTTGCTCGGCCTGGGCCGGTTTTACCGCCAATACAAAAGTGCCTTCGTTGGCCAATTCAAGCGGCTCAAAACCAAATAGCTCGCACACACCCTGAGTCTCGGGTGCCACTGGCAGTTGGCTCTCGTCTACCGAAATACCTAGTTGTCTGGCGTGGGCCCACTCATTGAGCACAGCGGCCACTCCGCCACGGGTGGCATCGCGCATCGCCACGGGTTGAATGCCTGCCGCTAGCAGTTTCTCGACCGTGGGCCAAAGACTGGCGCAATCACTATCCGGCGCACCAGAGAGGTCAAACCCTTCGCGCTCAGCCAACAGACAGGCGCCGTGGCGTCCGTAGTCGCGAGAAATAAGCAGCACATCGCCTGCTTCCAGTTCTTTCCAGCTGGGTTTGCTGTGGCAATGGCCAACCCCTGTGGTGTTGATAAACAAACCGTCGGCGGCGCCCTTGGGGACAACCTTAGTGTCACCGCAGACGATTTTGGCCTGATTGGTTTGCAGTTCCGCGGCCATCGAAGCCACCACTTTTTCCAGAGTCTCGATTGGCAAACCTTCTTCAATGATAAAGCCGCAACTGAGGTACTCGGGTTTGGCGCCGGCCATGGCCAGGTCATTGGTGGTGCCGGCAATCGCTATCTTGCCTAGATCGCCGCCGTTAAAGAACATTGGAGTAACGGTGAAACTGTCGGTGGTAAAGGCGACATCGCCATTGAAGGACAAACGCGCGGCATCTTCTTCTTGCGCCAAAATGTCGTTGTTAAAGTGGCGAAAAAAGAGGTCGCGGATCAGCTGATTGGTTTCGTCACCGCCACCGCCATGACTGAGTTGAATGTGTTTGGGTTTCATTGTGCGATTTCCTCTGAAATGCGTCCATAACGGTAGTAGGCGTTGCATGCGCCCTCTGAGCTCACCATACACGAGCCCATCGGGCGTTGTGGATCGCAGCCACGACCAAAGACCTTGCAGTCTTTTGGTCCGGCAAGGCCTTTGAGAATTTTTCCGCACAAACAGGCTTTGTGATCGTCAATCGGCGTTTGCGGTAACACCTCGGCGAAAACGTTTTCAGCGTCTAGGTGCTGCCATTCGGCTCTTAGCTTAAGTGCCGAGTGGGGGATGTCGCCCAAGCCGCGCCAGCGAAATTCACTGCGAGGCTCTAGGTAGGTGTCGATCAACTCTTGTGCTCTGGTGTTGCCCTCATTGGTTACCGCGCGGCGATATTGGATTTCCAATTCAGCGCGGCCATCAAGCTGCTGCTCAACCAACATTAACAGGGACTCAAGAACATCGACTGGCTCAAATCCTGCCACGACCAAAGGCGTTTTGTATTGCTCGACTGCCGGACGATAGATTTTGGCACCAGTGACCACAGACACGTGCGAGGGACCGATAAAGGCGTTGATATTGGCTTGGCCATCGGCCATTACCGCATCCATCGCTGGTGGTACTAGCACGTGATTAACGTGAAACAGCAAGTTGTCGAGTTTTAGCGCAATCGCTTGCTCGATGACCACAGCGGTCATGGGAGTGGTCGTCTCAAAACCGATCGCAAAGTAAACCACGCGCTTGTGCGGATTATCGCGAGCGAGCTCGATGACATGCATGGGGTCGTATAGAGCGTGTACCTCAGCGCCTTGAGCGCGGGCTTGGGCCAGGCTCATGCGCGAGCCTGGCACTCGAATCATGTCTCCAAGGGTGGCCAGAATGACATTCTCTTGCTGAGCCAGAGCAATGGCGTGATCGATACGCTCTTTGGGCATCACGCACACCGGACAACCGGGACCGTGCACGAACTGAATCTTGTTCGAGAGTGCTTGCGGCAAGCCGTACTTCATGATCGAGTGAGTGTGGCCACCGCACACTTCCATGACTCGCATTGGCTGAGTCAGTTGTTCGGCTTTTTGATTAATCTTGGCGATCATTGATGCTATGGTGCTTGGGTCGCGAAACCCCGAGTAAAGCGCGTCCAGCGACATTTCGATAGGCTTAGACTCAGTCATGCAGCGCCTCGGATTTCTCTATCATTTCTCGATACAACTCAAGGCTCTCAAGCGCCGAGTCCTCATCAATCTTGCTCATCGCAAAGCCCACGTGAATCAACACATAGTCACCGACTTGCAGTGGTTCCGCGATTAGGTGGGTACTCACTTCGCGCTGAACTCCCATGGTATCGACAGTGGCTTTCGAAGTCTCTGGATTGAACTCGACAATTTTAGAGGGGATGGATAAACACATGGAATTAGGCCTTTTGCTCTTGCTGTAACCACTCAATTAGCGGTTGCAAGGTATCGGGTTGTTTAACTGAGATGGCAAAGATTGGTGCGTCAGGGTTAAGTTTGCGCACGTGCTTTTCGACTTCCTCTAAGCTGAAGTCAAAGTAGGGCATCAGATCCGTCTTGGTCACCAACACGGCGTCGGCTTGGCGGAACATCACAGGGTATTTTTCGACCTTGTCATCGCCTTCTGGGACGGATAGCAACACCAGATTGCGATGCGTCCCCAAATCGTAGGTGGCAGGACACACGAGGTTGCCCACGTTTTCCACAAAGCAAATGTCTAGTGGCGCGAGGTCGATGTGATGCAAGCCGTCGTGCACCATAAAGGCATCTAGGTGACAGGCGGAGCCGGTTTGGATTTGAATCGCCTCTACACCGGCGGCAATTAAGCGATCGGCATCGCGATTGGTTTCCAAATCGCCCTCGACTACCGCAAATTTCAGGTCTAGGTGCTGGCCGAGGCTCTCGAGCAGAGTGGTCTTGCCCGAGCCGGGTGAGCTCATCAAGTTGTAGGCTTTAACCTGATTGCGCTCAAAGTGCTCGCGGTTGTGTTCGGCTTGATGATCGTTTTTGTGCAGAATTTTATGGATCATCTTAACCGTTTGCTCGTCGTTGAGCTGCGGGTTGGCGTGAACATTGGCGTCTTCTTTCTGCCCAGGCTTGGTGGCTTCTAATGAACAGCCGCAATCGGTACACATAGGTCTTCTCCTACTGTCGTTGGAATTTTAAAATCGAGAGTCTGTAAGGTGCGTTTGCAATGGCAAAACGCCCGTGAAACAAAGCGCGAGCTATCAATTGTCATTGGCTATAGCTCCGTGTGTGGTTTCGCGATGAATGGCATACCAGAGTTGCCCTTGAGCAATACAACTGTCGTTGACGGGCGTGTTCTCTGGCCATAGCCAGCGTTGTCTGTGCTCGCCAAGTGCGCGATGCAGCGCTGCTAATAGCGTACGGTTTTGCATCACGCCGCCGCTGAATACTAGCGGTAGCTTGGGGTGCAATGCGGCAATCGAGGCCATGGTGTTGGCTAAGTTCTCAATAAATCCTCGAGCAAGCTTTGCCGCATCTATCTGATTGGGGCCCAGTTCGATAAGTCGAGCCATTAAGTCGCTGCTATCAAGCAGACCATCTTCTTTGATGGACAGCGATAAGCGCTCACCCTGTTCGGTGGAGCAGGCGCTGGCAGCGGCCTCCAAGCGCATTCCCGCTTGACCATCAAACTGGCTCTGTTGGCAAACACCGGCGAAGCTGGCCATGGCGTCAAACAGACGCCCCATAGAGTTGCTGTACGGCGCGTTGATGCCCGCTTGCCACACTTGGTGTAACTGGGCCACCTGGGTTTCGGATTGCCCAAAGTGCTGCGCCCACCCTTGCGCTAGCACAGTGTTCAAGGGCAAGTACTCGAACAACATGGCCAGTGCCACACGATAGGGTTGTTGTATGGCTTTTTCCGAACCAATCAGGCGTACCGGCTTGAGGTGATAGCGCCGCTCAAACGAGTCAACGTCAGCCACTAGCACCTCACCACCCCAAAGCTGATTGGACTCGCCCAGGCCAGTGCCATCAAACGCAAAACCCAGCACAGATGTCGAGTACTTGTGCTCGGCCATCACGGCTAATACATGAGCGTGATGGTGTTGCACCTGGTATAGGGATGCGTCATGAGTCTGCGAATAGTCTTGTGCCCACTGGCTCGATAGGTATTGCGGATGCCAATCGCGCACCAAGGCTTGGGGTTTGATTTGGTAGGCGCTTTCGACTTGCGTCAAGGTGCGCTCGAAGTAGCCCAGGGTTTCTAAGTTGTCTAAATCGCCAATGTGTGGGCTGTGGACGATACGATTGCCAAAAGCGACGCTCAAGCGATTTTTCTGGTGAGCGCCGACCGCTAAAATCGGTCGCTCCAGTGGCTGTTCAAGGGCGTGGTAAAGCGGTGCCAGTCCTCGAGCTACGCGCCACCATTGGGGTTGTCCGTTGACCACTTGCACCACAGAGTCATCGCATGGGTTTTCTATAGGGCGGTTGTGGTCCAGCACCCCATCAAAGATGCCCTCGAGTTTGCTCATCAGCTGTGAGAGCTTGTGGATCACAGGCTCTCCAGAGCGGTTTGCGCTGGTCGCCACTAACGGGCGGTCAACCGCGTCTAGCAAGAGTTGGTGTAAGGGAGTGTAGGGTAAGAACACTCCGACGCGATCGATATCCGGCGCGACTTGTTTGGCTAATACGCTTGAGTCTCGCGCCTTCATGATAACAATCGGTCTGAGTTGGCTGGTCAGCATTTGCCATTCTTCTGGGTCTCCGCTGACCAAGCTCTCGGCTTGGGCGCGATTGGACACCATGACCGCCAGTGGCTTGGCGGGTCGATGTTTGCGTTGGCGCAGACGAGCCACCGCTTGTGGGTTGGTGGCATCGCACATCAAGTGGTATCCGCCTAAGCCTTTTAGCGCCAACACCTTGCCATCGAGCAGCAACTGACGAGCGCGAGCGATGCATTGCTCTTGTTGGCACTCTTGCGCTTTACCCTCACCATCGCGCCAAATCAGTTTGGGGCCGCAGTTTGGGCAACTGATGGGTTGCGCGTGATAGCGGCGATTTAGAGGGTCTTGATAGGCGCGCAAACACTCGGGACACATCTCGAATTTGGACATGACTGTGTTCGGTCGGTCGTAAGGCAAATCGCGAATGATGGTGTAGCGCGGGCCGCAGTTGGTGCAATTGGTAAAGGGATAGCGAAAGAAGCGGCTGTTGGGGTCGGATACGTCGGCAAGACACTCTTTGCAGCTGGCCTGATCTGAAGCGATGGCGACTTGATGCGCCGACTCATCGCGGCTTTTGACTATGGTAAATTCTGATTCACCAGGCTTGATTGCTAGGGGGTGTGTTGCTCTTGAGTCAACCATCGCCAAAGGCGGCAGTGAGTGCATTAAGTCATGCTGCAGGGCATCCAATGCACTAGGTGTGCCTTGCGCCTCAATGGTCACTCCAGACGCGTCGTTGAGGACGCTGCCGGTTAGCCCTAATTTATCCGCACAGCGGAACACAAAAGGACGAAAACCGACACCTTGCACGGTTCCGGTTAGGGTGATTTTTTGGCGGATCAGTTTACCCAATGCTGCTCCTTTGACGGCTTTCCATTGACCGTTTTAGCCCTTGATAGGGCGGTTTTTCTTAGCTCTAGTTAGTCAGTATATGTAGGGTGCTGTTCGAATACTGAGATCAAGGTCTAACTGTCTGTGTGGTTGGCAGTTTTTGTGAAGTTTGGGGAGTTATGAGCCGAAGCGAAGCTGGTGTAGGCCCTTGTGCTGGGCTAATTAGTGCCCAAGGTTCGAGATTGGCTGAATTTGCCGAAGAAGCGTTGTAAACTAGCCTAATCCTTAAAAAGACTGTGGGCTATAGTGCCCATAGTTTGTTTTTGTGCCTTTGATATTGGTTTTTGGTAAACGCTCAGGTAATGAATAATCCCAGTCAAGAAGCCCAGCTAAAGCTACCCATTCAAAAAAGCTATAACCGCGCGGTGTTTTACACCTACATAGGTGTGATTGTGCTAGCGCTGTTTAGCGCTTACTTGGTGTTTAACGGCCAAAAGCAACAACTGATAGAAAAGCGCGAAAGTCAGGTTGAGCAGCACGTGTTGCAGGTGGACATGTTATTGGAGTCCAGCCTGCGTGCTATCACAGGACTTAAGCGAATGGCAGAAGACCACTTGCGCTCGGGTCAGGTGATCCGCACCAGCCGTATGCAGGATTTCATCAGCTACTACCCGGACAGCAATCAGTTTGAATCGCGCACTGGCTCGCCCGACATCCAGCGCGCTCGAGCCAACCTAGGTCGCATCACAGGGGTGGGTGAAATTAGTGATCGCGACGAAGACTTCTATCTTGAGATGGATATGATGTTTGAGCTGGCGATGGCGTTTCCGATAGCTAAGGAAACCGCCCCTAAAGCCTCGTCTATCTACTACATTTCCAAGCAAAACATGATGGTGAACTATCCGGTGACCGAGGACGACTTTTCGTTTCGCCCCCAGATACTCAACCAGCGCAATTTCCTGCAAGCCACCCCGGCGCAAAACCCCAACCGCGAACTGTTTTGGAGTGAAGTCTACACCGCCGCCGGCGCTCAAGGGCTACTGACTAACATAGGTTTGCCGGTTTACCACGAAGAGAATTTCATCGGTTCGGTCAACCTTGAGATGACCTTGGCCAGTTTGGCGTGGCAAATTCGCCAGTACTTTCGCATGCAAGGTACGGTGATCTTGTTGGACCAAGCCAACAATATTCTGTCTCACAGCGATTTTGGTCAGGACGAGAGCAATCGGGTTTATCACATCAGTCAACGTATCCCCTCTGAGCTGCATTCTATTCCCGAAGCCGAGTTGGTGGATGCCAAAGGTGGCATGATCCGCAACAACTACTTCATTCACGCGGTGCCACTAGTGAATGCGCCTTGGAAGCTGCTCTACATTCAGCCGGTAGACGAGTTGTACAAGGACGCTTGGGACAAGTTGGAGTCGAGCTTTTTCATGGTGGTGATTGCGCTGTCGGTGTTGGTGACCGTGGTTCACTGGTTGACTCGCCGCACGTTTGTATCGCCGGCTTCCAAGCTGCTGACCCACTTAGAAGACTGTGCGGTGGCTCCGCAAGCGCCACCGACCATGGTGGACCCTGGCTGGCGTCCATGGTTTGCCCTAGTCAGTCGAATCTTTGAAGAACACCAACAATACAACTTGCACCTGGCCGAGCAAAACAAGCGCTTGGATGCGCTGGTGGCCGAGCGCACCGCTAGCCTTAAAGAAACGACCGAGCGTCGCGAGCGCGACTTTGCACTACTGCGCAGCCTAATTGACTCGCTGCCAGAGGCGATTGCCTTTAAGGACCGAGAAGGGCGCTACCTGGGCTGTAACAAGTCTGCCGAGCGCATGATGGGGCTTACCGAGAACGAGATTGTCGGCTGTCGCGCTGACGAATTTGAGTCGCTGGACAACTCCAGCGAAGTGCGTGAGGAAGAGCGTCAAGTCTTGACCCTGAAATCGTCGTTGCGTCAGCTCAAGCAAATGGAAATCGCCGGCAAACCTATGTTGTTTGATTGCCTGAAAATGCCATTTACTAATCGCCGTGGCGAGTTGCTCGGCCTGATTTCTATTTGGCGCGACGTGACTCGTGAGCACGATGCCGCGGAGCAATTGCGCCAATCCGAAGAGCGCTATCAATTGGCCATGGGCGCGGTAGAAGACGGTCTGTGGGATTGGTACATGGACTCGGAACAGATCATCTGCAACGAGTCTTACTACACCATGCTTGGCTACCAGCCCGGCGAATTCCCACCGCTGATCAGCGCGCTGGAAAGTATGATTCACCCGGACGACCTGCCAGCTCGCGAGGCTTATGTGGAAGAGTTTTTGACTCGACCCACCGAAGCCTTTGAAGTGGAGTACCGAGTGCGCGCCAAATCTGGCGAGTACCTGTGGCTGTTGGGGCGTGGTCGAGTGGTAGAGTTTGCCGAGGACGGTTCACCGCTGCGCATGGTGGGCACTCACAAAGACATTACCCGTCAAAAGAACAACGAAGAGGCCTTGCTAGAAGCCAAGCAAGAGGCGGAATCTGCCAACCTCTACAAGAGTGAATTCCTGGCTAATATGAGTCACGAAATTCGCACGCCAATGAACGCCATTATCGGCATGCTGCAACTGGCTCAGCGCACCGAATTAACCCCGCAACAAAGCGATTACCTTGAGAAAGCAGGATTCTCAGCTCAGTCTCTGCTGCGGATCATCAACGACATTTTGGACTTCTCCAAAATCGAAGCCGGTAAGCTGGAGCTCGAGCGAGTGTCTTTCGCCCTTGATCAAGTCTTGGATCACGCCATTAATCTCAATGCGCTACGAGCGCAAGAGAAAGGCATTGAGCTGCTATTGCACGCGCCAAATAGCGCCGAGCTTCACCTGATGGGTGACCCGCTGCGCTTGGGCCAGATTCTGATTAACTTGCTCTCCAATGCGGTTAAGTTTACTTCGCAAGGTGAAATCGAGCTCGGTTGCGAGATGGTGTCCCAGCAACAAGGCCAAGTTTCGCTTAAATTCTGGGTTCGCGACACTGGTGTCGGCATTCACAAACACCAGCAACAGCGTCTGTTTGACGCCTTTAGCCAAGCCGATGGTTCAACCACGCGCCAGTTTGGTGGTACGGGGTTAGGACTGTCAATTTGCAAGCACCTAGTGGAGCTGATGGGTGGCAACATCGCGGTGGAAAGTGAGCCGGGTGAAGGCTCAACCTTCTACTTTGAAATTCCATTTGCCCGTTCTGAGCAGGTGGTGGAAGCGCGACCTGTGTTGCCGACTTACCTCAATGGTTTGTCTGTATTGGTGGTGGACGATAATCCCAGTGCCAGCGAGATTTACGCCACCATGCTCAAAGACTTCCGTTGTGAAGTGAGTGTCGCCAGCTCCGGCGCGCAAGCCTTGTATCGCTTGGCCAAACAAGACTACGACTTGATGCTGCTGGATTGGATGATGCCGGAAATGGACGGCCTTAACGTGCTGGCCGAGCTGGACAAATTAATTGAGTCGGAACAAATCAAGCAGCGTCCAAAAGTCTTAATGATGACCGCCTTTACCGCTGATCCGCTGCAACAGGAAGTGCATCAGCACGGAGTGGCCAGCTTACTGCAAAAACCGATTAAGCCGTCGAATTTACTCGATACCATTGTCGATCTTTTCTCTGAGCCTGAGCCTGTTGAAGCGCAAGTGGTGGAAGAGCCAAAAGAGTCGAACAAGGACTGCAAAGCTAATCTGTTGCTGGTGGAAGACAACATCATCAACCAGCAAGTGGCCTGTGAGCTTTTGCGTAGTTCAGGTTACCAAGTGGATGTGGCGGACAATGGCCAGATTGCGCTGCAAATGGTGGCGGATAACCATTACGACGCCGTGCTGATGGACATTCAAATGCCGGTGATGGATGGTTTGACCGCAACCAAAGAGCTACGTAAGCACTACGATGCGCAGCAATTGCCAATCATTGCGATGACGGCGCACGCCATGAGTGGTGATCGCGATAAGAGTTTGGCGGCGGGCATGAACGACCACATCACCAAGCCTATCGTGCTGCAGCAGTTATTCGATACCCTCGACCATGTGCTAGCGGGCGGCGCGGTGGATCAGTCCAGCTGAGCCAAATAGGCTTTTGGATTTTTGGGATAAAAGCGCTCGGGAGTTTGCGGTTGAAAGGCAAATTCTCGAGTGTTTTTGTATGGCAGTTTCATAAAGCCAGAAACCCCAATGCCCTTGATTTTATCCACATGACTGAGAATTCTATCCAGCGACTGGCGAAACGCCGCTTGCTTGCGTGGGTTTAGCAAGCGCAAATAGCTGTGAATTTTTAAGTGGGTTGGCAGGGCTTCGAAAATGATGCAGCCGGTGTGGTGGATCTGATTGATTCGACCGAGTTCGCTCATGATTTCCGGCGGTAACGCAAGGTTCTCGTCCGGATCCGGGCCATCTTCAAAGTAGCTGTGCAGACGGCTCTCGTCTTCTAGTAGTGGCACATCACTGACATCAAAAGGAATTTGGCAATCGTCTGGCGCGATAAACGCTTGCTTTGCGGACTCGCGCTCGATGTGCTGAGTATCGCGAGCGTTAAAGAAACACGCCTTAAATACCCCCTCTCGGTCGATACCTCGAGCCAAATCGACCATATTGTTCACCGCTTCGCTAAAGGCGTGCTTTAACTGTGGGTCGTAAAGGCTAAGGCTGGAATCGATGAGCAGTTGTTGGTTTTTCCAGCGCAACACCAAACCGCCGAGCATGGGATAGTGGCTAAGGCGACTGACCGCGGCGATGAAGCCTTTTTCCTTATCGCCCATACCCGCCAAAAAGTTGCGATAGTACTTGTCGAGCTGAAAGTCGTTAATGTCGGCGATGGGCTCGGCGGCCTGATTCTCTCGCAAAAAGGACTTACGCGAAGAATAGCTGACCGACTCCACTTCGCGGGCGCTGTGGTGTATCCATACCGGTAATTTAGATTGGACCTCAAGTTGCGGTAGTGCGGGTACGTGCCACAGGTGACTTCGAGCCATGGCGTTAAAGAAGTAATCGGCAGCACGGTGACGCTCGTTGGTATCAGGACTAAGCATTCCCGCGAGGATGCGGGCAAATTCAACCGGTAAGCCTAATGATAAGGGACTGACTACGCTGGCACCAAAGCGGCTGGCCTGTCCCGAGGCCAGTGCGTACAAGGTTGCCGCGGCGCCTTGTTCGTCAAATCGCGGTGAACTCAATGCGCCGTTAAGCTGCTCATCACCGATAAAGTACACATCCCCCATGCGAGCATTGGTTTGCGACTGATCGTCGGCCATCAGCGCGTTGCTAAAAATCGCTCGGCCCAGGGTGTCCTGTTGGGCGTATACCGCAGAACCCCAATCAATCAAGGACAACTTGCCAGTCTCGGCTTGGTACACCAAATTCGAAGGTTTAATATCGCCATGAACGATTGGGCGTTCGCAGTCGTGGCGCAAATACAGGAGCACGTCGGCCAACTGGCGGGCGATGTTGAGAATGTGCTCGGTGGATAGGGCGCCGTAACGCAAATAGTACTGGTCGAGTTCTATGCCCGGACCGCGCTCCATAACGAGTATGTTCTGGCGGCCGACCTTGGCGTAGTCGATGGCTCCCGGAATATTGGGGTGCGACAGTTGACCTAGCATGTAGGCCTCTTCTTCTAAGCGTTGTTGCACCGCGGGTGGCAAGGTCATACGGGAGAACTTAAACACGTGCTCTGGCTGGCCTTTTATCTGCCCACAAAACACAAAGCCGTAAGCGCCCTTGCCGATAAATTCAATATCCTGATAACCCAGCTTGTGCAACTGCTGGCGGCACAACCGAGTCCACGCTTTGAGTTTTCGCGCATCGTCGGCTTTGAGCAGGTATATAGACTGCTCTTCAGAGATGTAAAAATGCTGCAGCTGTGCTTTGGCCACGTGATATTCCTAAGCCACTGGTATGGCTCCAATTAAGCCTCAGCAACGAACCAGACTCAAGCACTTTGGCACAGCTTGCAAAATTTGCTCAAGCTGGCAAGTTAGTGAATTCTAACGGCGCAAAAAACAGGAGTTCACATGGCGCACTTATCCCCGCTCGCAGCAGACCTTCACCCAGAGCTTGAGAAAGATTTTGCCATCTTTATCGATATTCTAGGCTTCATTCCCAACAGTTTGCTGACTATGCAGCGCAAGCCGGCGATAGTGAAGGGTTTTGGGGTGCTAACTCAAGCGGTGATGTCCAAAGACAGTGAGGTGGACTTCGGCTTTAAACGCTTGTTAGCGCACTTCGCCTCTAACGCTGTGGGTTGTCGTTACTGCGAGGCGCACAGTTTGGTCGCCGCCCAAATTCACGGCATTGATGATGCTAAATTGGCCGAGTTGTGGAGCTATCAAACCAGTGAGCTCTACTCGGAGGCCGAGCGAGTGGCGTTAGATTACGCTTTAGCGGCGGCTAGTGTGCCCAATGCGGTCGACGAAGCTTTGATGGTGCGTATGAAACAACACTGGAGCGAAAACCAAATCGTCGAGATTTTAGGTGCTGTATGCCTTTACGGCTTCTTAAACCGTTGGAACGATTCAATGGCGACGGATCTCGAAGAGGCCCCACTGGCTATGGCGCAAGCGGTATTGGATCCCAACTGGAATGCCGGAAAGCACGGTGGCTAACACTTGATTTAGGCTTCTTGACCCAGATCACGCCAATTTTGTTGGGGGCGATATAGAGTAAGAAATACATCGGATTGCTTTAACTATTTCTCTAACAAAGGAGGCCAAGCATGACGGTACCCAAGTCAGAACTTATCGCCCTTTTAGACTTCCCACGCCGCAAAATGCTGGCGATGATGGAGCTGGGTGAATGCCCCCACAATGGCTTTTTCGATCTTAGTGATTTGCGCTGCCAAACTTGCCATCAGGGCAGCGAGTGTCGTTGGGTGAATCACAATGACCAATGCGTTGACTTAGACAGTAAGACGCTTGAAGACCTTCAGCAGCAAATTCTCAAAGCGGCGGATTTCATCGACGCCAGTCTGGATCTAGACCATCAATACCGCGAAAGCTGCCAATGCGATAATTGTCGCTGGTTAACCAAAGCCAATAAAACCCTCACCGCCCTAGCCTGATTTCTAGGGCGCATTGCCTCTTGTGAGCCGAGCTTGCCTTGCGCTAGAGTGGAGCCTGTTTTTATAAAGCAGGAGCGTCTATGCAAGCCGAGTTTTGGCACCAACGCTGGTCTAAACAGCAGATTGGCTTTCACCTACCCGGGGTAAACCCACTACTAGAGCAATACTGGCCGCGTCTGGGCGCGAGCAAAGATGCACGAGTGTTTGTGCCTTTGTGTGGCAAATCGTTAGACATGGGTTACTTGATGGCTACACAGGCGAGTGTGGTTGGTTGTGAGTTAAGCCAAACTGCGGTGGAGCAGTTTTTTGACGAAGCCGGCTTGGCCGTCGAATGCACAATTAAAGGCGAGCATCAAAGCTATCAGGCGCAAAACATTGAATTGATTCAGGGTGACATCTATACGCTGGAGCAGGCCTCAATTGGCGATTGTGACGCCTTTTATGACCGCGCCGCATTAATTGCCTGGCCCGAGTCGATGCGAGCCGATTATGCGCGCCAGTTGGCCAGTTTGCTCCCTAGTGGCAGTCGAGGGATGCTCATCACTTTAGACTACCCTCAGGCGCAAATGGACGGCCCTCCGTTTAGCGTGCCTCAGTGCTGGGTTGAGCAGTACTTAGGCGAGCACTTTGACATTGAATTGGTGAGCGAGACCGATGTGTTGCAAGACAACCCCAAGTTTTTAAAGAAAGGGGTTGAACGTTTGAGTGAGACTGTCTACTTCCTCACGCGCAAATAAGTTACACGAATTTCAGACACTAAAAAGGCGACCCGAGGGTCGCCTTTTTCACAATCCAAACTCTGGATTAGAAGGTGTAGCGGATACCAACGGTAACCAACTTGTCGTCCAAGTTGATTTTGTTGTCTACTAGAGTAGTTGAACCATCGAACTGAGTGTACTGACCGTATAAGAAGGCGTTGCTAGACAAGTTGTAGTGTGCGCCTACAGAAAACTGCTTCAGGTCGAAGTCTTTCATATCCTTCAGGAATTGCTCACGCTGGTCATTGTTTTTGTTTTGGTCTACAAATGCAAATTTCGCAAAGTTACCTAGGCCAGAGTTGTCTTGACCGTACTGAGCTTTTAGCAACCAGTCGCCAATCGCGTAAGTTGCGCTGGCCACATAGGTTTGACCTTTACGATCAACGCCAGGCATGGCACTTTCAGAGTTTTGGTAAAGTAAACCAAGGGTTAGGTCGGCAACTTTACCTTGAGCAACACCACGTACCGCTTTGATGTCTTCTAGTCCATCAACCATAGCACCGGCTACGTAGAACTTTTGCTCTTTGAAGCCTTTGTCACCAATGGTGGCGTTTAGGGCGTAAGCGCGGTCAGCGTACTTAGCGTTACCGTCGTTCAGTACGTATGAACCGTTAACAGTGACTAGGTTGGCGATGCGTGGCGAGTAGTAGTTTACTACGTCAGCTTCACGGCCTTGACCTGGCAACAGACGGTCGATATCTGAGTTACCGTTACCGAAAGCATCGATTTTGCCTTCAGACTGCTTGAATACCGAGTCTTCGCGACCAATGATGGCGCTACCAGCAACAGATTGAACACCAATCCAAGTAGCACGAGAGCTGAATGGGCTGCTCGCGTTAGAAGTCATGCCGTTGGCACCAACTTCCACTTTGTAGATTACGTCAAGGTCCTTAGCAACGTTGTGCGCACCCTTGATACCGATCATAGAGGCGTTGTTCTCAAGAACAGTACCGCCAACACCACGGTCTTCGCTGCGCATTGAAGCGATGCCGTTGTTTGAATTAGTTACAGAAACGTCTAGGCGACCGTAAACGGTTGGACCTTCAGCCATAGCTGCGAAAGAAGAAGCGGCTAGCAGAGAAGCTACTGACGCAGAAAGAAGTGATTTTTTCACATTATGCTCCTAAAGCACCCCTAAAGGGGTATTTTTCTATTCAATCTATGTAATCGAAAACTAGATTGCTGTAATGGCGAAGATTTTCCCTGATCCGTCTCGCCAATTCGGAGCGCATTGTTACAGATCGAAAGACCACTTTTTGTGGTGAACCTCTCAATTTAAAAGTGCTAAATTAGCACCTCATGTAAAACTTGTTATGAAAGCTTGTTAAATGTATATAAAGATGATCTAAAGTGTGAATCCTCGCGAAAAAGGCAGGAAAATGGAGCCAAAAATAAGCGGATGTTGCACCCCAAAATCCGCTTGACTGATATAATGCCGCGACGAAATGTAGTGAGAGATTTAACCGTGAGTGAAGCTTACCAGATGCGATTTGGAGGCATAGGTCGCCTTTATGGACGCAATGCATTAAGTCTGTTTGCTCAATCCCATGTAATGGTGATTGGGATTGGCGGCGTGGGTACATGGGCGGCGGAAGCCTTGGCCCGAAGTGGTATCGGCCATCTGAGTCTGGTGGACTTGGACGACATTTGCATCACCAATACCAATCGCCAAACTCATGCGCTTAGCTCCACAATCGGCGAGTCGAAAGTTGAGGTAATGGCCGAGCGCATCACAGCAATCAACCCAGAGTGCAAAGTGGCGCAATTTGAAGACTTTGTCAGCTCGGACAATCTAGCCCAAGTACTGGCCAGTAAACCGGATTATGTAGTTGATTGTATTGACTCAGTTGCGGCTAAAGTGGCTTTGATTGCCTATTGTAAGCGCTACAAAATTAAGTTGATTAGCGTGGGAGGCGCCGGTGGGCAAATGGACCCAACTCAGGTGCAGGTGTGCGATCTAGCCAAATCTTATCAAGATCCGCTACTGGCCAAAGTGCGTAACCAACTGCGTCGAGACCATGGTTTTAGCAAGAACCCCAAGCGCAAGTTTTCGGTGGAGTGCGTGTTTTCCACCGAGCAACTCACCTATCCCAGCGCCGATGGGCAAGTGTGTCAGCAAAAGCCGCAAAATGGCGGTTCGATGCGGATGGACTGTGCCAGCGGTTTCGGTGCTGTGACGCCAGTGACTGGGACTTTTGGTTTCGTGGCCGCCAGTCGAGTGTTGGCGAAACTGGCAAAGCGCGCAGAGTCGACGCACAATTAGGTAAAGGCTTGTAACAACTGCCCGTAGAAACGGGTCTTAAGTTACTGGGGTTGGTTAACATTTATTCAGTCTGAGTTCAGTGTCGATGGGATAGACTGTGCTTAACCTGGCATGAGAGCAATGGGGAATGTTATGAAACTATTTAACTGGCTAGCCGCCGCTGCACTGGTAGCTGTGAGTGTTAGCGCCAATGCAAAAGACGATTTTGAGCCCACCTATGTGGTAGAGCGCGGCGCTGTGACCGTGACTTGGCAAGATCACAAAGAATACCGTGACGTTCGCGCGGCGAACGACATTCAAAGCCGCTTCGCCAAGCGCGCATTTGACCGTATCACCAAGCAGCTTGAGAAAGACGCTCGCCCTGTATTGAAAGAAGGGCAGACCTTGCACATGACTGTGACCGAGCTAGATTTGGCCGGTGATGTTCGTCCTACCTTTGGTGCGGGTCCAAACGAGATTCGTCTGATTGAAGGCATCTACCCGCCGCGCATCACTTTCACTTATCAAGTGAAAGAAGGGGACAACGTGGTGGTTGAAGGCGAGCAAGACATTAAAGACTTGGGCTTTGACACCAAAATGCGTACTCCGCAAGCCAACCACAATACCTTCTACTACGAAGGCCGCATGCTAAAAGAGTGGTTACGCAAAACCGTTCAGCCTGCGTTGGAACAAGGCTAAACCAATCCCAAATTAGCAAGAGCCAGTCGTTATGACTGGCTTTTTTGTGCGCCGGATAATTGTTGCTTGAACTGAGCGAGAGTATTGAGCAATAGCCCGAGCTTGCTAACCAGAGGTTTGAGCTGTTCTGGGTCAAGCTGCTCGCTGGCCGCTAGCTTGTCGTAGTCCGACACTACCTCCTCCAAGTAAGGCATGAATCGGTTAGATTCTGCAGTAAACCCTTGATCAGCTTTGAAGATCTTACCGAAGTTAGCATGGCCTTTTTGACCGAGCTGTTCTAAGGTTTTATCAGCATCGTGAACTTGACGGTAGGCGGTTTGCAGGCTGGCTCGAATTTGGGCAAGCACAGTATCTGTTGCCATCTAGGCCTCCTAATAGGCGCGCGAAACAAAGGCACAAAGTATAAAAGGGCAAGGCTATGACTCGCAAGATGGGCGTTCTACTCATTGGTTTTCTATTTAGCGCTTTGGCCAGTTTTTCTGGCGTGGCGGATACCGATGCCAAGCCCCCCTTCTTTGAAGTGACGGTAAACGGGAAAACCACCTATTTGTTGGGCTCGGTGCACGTTGGGCGAGCGCAAATGTACCCATTGCCATCAGCTGTTGAAGCTAAACTGAAAAGCGCTGAAGCGATTGTGTTAGAAGTGCTGATAGAGAACGCCGACTTACCGACGTTAATGCAAAACTACGGCATGGGTAAGCCGCAGTTGCCCGACGATGTGGCGCAGAAGCGCCAGCGCTTTTGCGAAGATTATGTACGCGAGTGCGCCAGTATCGATGTGCTGCAGCCTTGGATGCAAGCCTCAATGATTACCATGCTGCGCTTTGGCGAATTAGGGCTGACCCCGGAATACGGCGTCGAAAGCTACATCAGCAATCGATACGCTCAGTTGCCACGCTATGAGCTAGAAAGTACCGAGCTGCAATTTAAAATGTTTTCCAGTTTATCTGCGGAACTTCAATTGCTGATGCTCAAGGACGCCCTAGAAGCGCAACCGGCAGAACTCAGCGAGCTGTTGGATGCTTGGGGCGGTGGCGATCCAGCGGCATTGACCGAGCTGGTCAAAGCGGGATTTGGCGATAATCCCGAGCTGTTTGAGAAAATCATAGTGGAGCGCAATCGCGATATGGTGAGCGCTTTATTGCAACTACTTACAAGTGCCAAGCAAAACAAGCTGTTTGTGGTGGTTGGTGCGGCGCACCTGGTGGGACCCGATTCGATGCCACAAATGCTCAGTGAGAAAGGCGCAAAAGTGGTGGATTGTTTTGCGCAGACTTGTGGGGTTAGCTGGTGACGCTAAGCCATTAATTTAAAATGCTCACTGCACTAAATCTGGCGACGCTGATACAATAGGGGTTTGCTAAATTGCCAGTGGGCCTTATCGATACACTATGTCTCAACAAATTCAATTGACCAAATTGCCTTCCTTGTTTTCGGTTTACCGAAGAATTCTGTTTGCTCGCAAGCCGGGTTGGGACGGTAAGCCACTACCAGAGATCCAGGTCAACCTGTCTCATTGGCAAGCGGACCAGGCCAAGGTCAATCAATACTGTCACGTGTGCGGATTCGAAGCTAACCGAGACATCCTGCCACCGACCTACTTGTATACTCAAGTGTTTCGCTTGCATGCAATAATCTTTACCGATGCGGCGATTACCTTTCCGCTGTGGGGCATGATCCACCTGAAAAATACCATTCAGCAGTTTCGCGATGTGGCGACGAATGAGAATTTGCGCCTAAGTTGCAGCTTGTCTGGTAGTAGTGAGAGTGATGCGGGGCTGGAGTTTGAGTTGGTATCCAAAGCCTTCGCCGGTGATGAGTTGGTATGGCAAGCCCACTCGACCTATTTGTACAAAGCCCCCGGCGGCAAACGCAAGCGCGCTCGTCCGCCAAGAGCATCGGATATGCCTTGGGAGCCCGTGGGCAACTGGCCATTGCCGCAAGACCTCGGCCGCGCTTATGCCAAAGCCAGTGGCGATTACAATCTAATTCACATTCACCCACTGCTGGCTAAACAGTTTGGTTTTGATAAGATTTTGGCTCATGGCATGTGGTCTAAGGCTCGTTGCGTTGCCGAGTTACCGCAGGCTCAAAGAAGTGGCGCTTGTGAAATTGGCGTGGAGTTCAAACTGCCGTTGTTTTTGCCAGCCAAAGTCAGCTTCGGCTATCAAATTGAGCAGGACCAATGTCGTTTTGAGCTTCGCGACGAGCGCGGCCGCAGACCGCATCTCGTCGGTTGGAGCAAGCCCCTTAGCTCTGATTAAAAGTGGTATTGCACAAACAAGGTGTTGTAGTTGCTACCGCCACCGATTCGGCCAAAGGCTGAACTCGACTCAAAGATGCCGCTGCGATGGTGAATCGCAACACCAACCCACCAAGGGTTTAGACTAGGGGCTGAAAACCAGTCCCCTAGATTAATCCCCAAACTAAAGTCCAGATAGTTAAGCAGCTTTGACGGGCGATACCCTTTGCGGTCCATTTCTGAACCTTCTACGTAGGTGATATCACTGATGTAGCTCAAGCCTTGGGCCACACCAAAACGCCACTTTCGCGGCCAGTTGACGTTAACAAAGGCTTTGAGCGCAATAACCCCTTCAACAGCCCGCTTTTGCACTTGGGATTCATAGTGGTAAGCCAGACCCGAGGTAAAGTACACATCCAGCGGCAGGGTAAGCAATTCAGTGGCTATAGGAATGCCATAAAACGCGGAGGTTAGCTGGTTGTTGTACGGGTCTTTTACCCACTTCCCGGCGAGAATGTCACCCAGATTGGATGTGGTTCCCCAACCGTGGGACACTCGCACAAAATGCCCTTTGTGGCCCTTGAACGGTTCGGTGAGTTGTTTTTCTGTCGGGTAGAAACCAAAGCCTAGGTAAGTTTCAAATTGACGATTGACCTTAACCGTGGGTAAGTCTTTAATCGCGCGTTCGTGCTGAGTCACGCCGGCCTGGCCGATAAGGTGGAGGTTGTCCCACACCTTGTATTTGGCTTCCACACCGCCGCCAATAGATACGCCCGCTTTTGTGTCAGCTCGGTTAAATGCGAAATAGAAACGGTTGTAACTGGCTGATTTCCAACGCGACTCTAAATAGGTATGCAAGTCTAGTCGGCCAAATCTAAAGTACTTACCGGCGCGTCCTAACAGTGAGAAGTTGCCGCGAGTATCACTGAGTAAAGACACGTCTGCGTGCCAGTCCCACTCGGCTTCGTAGCGGTACTGCAGGCCGTGGTCTAACGCCGAGCCCCTAAACTGGTTTTGGTATTGGCGCGGAATATCAAAGAAGCGGTACTTGGCAAAATAGTTGACTTGATGTCCCTCATCTTCCCAAAGGTGCGCTCCACCTTCGACTCCCTCGATGTAAAAGATTTCCCCCCGATAGGTCAGCAGTGGTACCACATCGAGCACGGTGCGCTCGGCGGTCTCGTAGGGAATAAGCGCGTTGCGCACACCAATCGCCACGCCCCAATAGGGGGCGGGCTTTGGCTCGCTGTCTTTGGCTTGAGCGTTATCGGGCTCTGGCTCCGTTGTATTTGCACTGGCCCCAAAACTCAGCATTAGGGCAAGTGCAATGGCGCTAGCTTTGCTTAGTTTCATTGAACAAATGCACATCCGTTTGTGGGAATGGAATCGAAATACCTTCGGCATCAAAGCGCTGTTTTACCGCTTTTGTGACATCCCAATGGACGTCCCAATAGTCCTCTGGTTTAACCCATGGGCGTACCACAAAATCCACCGACGAGTTGTTTAGTGTGTGGACTTTTACCTTGGCTTCCGGGCTCTTGAGCACCTTAGGGTGATTGTCGACGATATCGCGAAGTACGCGCTCAGCATGGTCTAAATCGTCTGAGTAACTGATGCCAAATACCATGTCGATGCGTCGGTGATTCTCGGCAGTAATGTTGTTGATGATATCACCCCAAATCTTATTGTTTGGAATGATAAGGCGCTGATTGTCCAGTGTTTTAATGGTAGTAGAAACTAGGCTCATATGGCTGACGACGCCAGTAACGCCCGCGGCAATCACCAGATCGCCAACGTCATAGGGACGGTACACCAGAATCATCATGCCCGAGGCAAAGTTAGATAGCGTGTCCTGCAGTGCGAAACCAATAATCACACCGGCGATGCCAAAGCCCGCTAGTAAGGGGCCGAGTTCTAACCCAAGTTGTGACAGTCCGATTAGCACACCAATCACAATGACCAGCTTAGCCGCCAGATTGGTGAAAAAGTCTTGTAGTAACTGACTGAAATTTAACTTTGAAGTTTTTACGGCGCGGCGCACCAGCTTGGCAGCCACTCGCGACAGGATAACCGCCACGGCGAGAATGGCGACAAACACCAGAATCTTGAACACCAGTCCAGGACCGCTTTCGGTGAGCTCGCTTTTGGCCTGTTGCCACCATTGCTTGGCCAGTTTTTGCGCCAGATTAATACTCAAAACATCCTGAGTGATGTCACCTGTCATGGTAAACAGCGCCTGTTGATACCCTGTGGTGTCCAGACCCAAGCTATTCATCAAGGGAATGCTCTTAGATAAGCTGGCGTCGACGGCTCTGAGATGTGAGCGGATCGCGGCGCTTTGGGCGGCTAACTCTGATTGTTGATCCGCTGGTAGTAGTGCCATTTTAGCCGACAGCTGGTCCAGTTTCTGCTGACTGAACATGGCATAGTCCACCAACAGGTCGGCTCTCTGGTCTAGCTGGCTTCTGAGGGCAGCGCGTTCGTTTTGAGTATCTATGCCGGCTTGCTCGGCCCAGTCTAAGGTCTCAAGCAGCGCGAGGTAATAGGCATCCATTTGTTGATAGCGGCGGACGATACCATCAAGTAGGTCGTTGGTGGGGGCTTTATCATAGGCTTTGTTGAGAGCCTGTAAGCGCTTGTCTAAATAGCCAGCGTATTGGCCTAGCCAGGCGAGCTGCGCCTGTAATTCAGCCTCGCCGGACTGTCCTGACAATTGACTGCGAGACCGACTCCAGCTTTGTTGTAAGCGAAACTCTGCCAGCTGTAACGACTCACTTAAAAAGTGGCCATCAGACTCAGCGCTTTGCGCTTGGGCTTCGAGCTGGGCTAATTCTTGATCCAGATTATTGGCGTTAGCTTGCACAGTGACAAGCAACAAACTGATTCCCAAAAGCCAAACTAGTTGGCGCACGACCATTGGCATAGCGTTTCCTTCGCGTGTTATTAAATTGTGAATAATCCCAGTGTAAGTGACGAGCTTTAGAAAGGAAAGATTTGCGGGGAAAGGTCGCTACCAGTAGACTAAGCCCCCTTTTTGACCAAAACCGGTGGATTATGTTTTGTCCGCACTGCGCCAAAACTCTGCGCTTTAGCCAAGTCAGCGAATACCAAGTTGAAGGAATGCAACGCTACATCCGTTGCTATCACTGCGATACTTGGTTGGCCAATAGTGGCCGCATCGTGATGACCAAGGTGGTTAGCTTTTACTTAGCGGCGGCCGGTTTTGCTGTGTCTTACTTTTGGCCTGAATGGCAGCTACCGGCGTTGCCAGTCTCTATCTTTAGTTTGGTGGTGATGTTGATGAGCCATCTGATGGATCAGTGGTCGGTTGTTGAACACCCGCCGGCGCCCAGAAAAGCAAAAGCGGGCTGATGCCCGCTTTGTGATTTACATTTCGACAGTCTGATTGGCTAACGACTCTTCTACTAAGTAAATTCCACCGAATATGGCCACGGCTAAAAGTAGCATAACGCTAATGATGCCAATGTTGGCTTTGATAAAAGACATAACAAGGTTCCTCTGTTTAGCGCCCTACAGTGACACTGTTAAAAGTAATATACGAATGAGTAGCCGTCGTCCACGGTGATAGCAAAAATTGATTATACGATGGCTTGACGTCGGTTTAAATACGTACAAACGGGCGTATAGATCGGTTTTCCCTACCTGTTGGATCAGTTCTTTCGAAGCTTTGCCGACTACAAGGGACCAAGGTCTATCGGTGTTTTACTGCTCTGATGGGCTTCTTCGCGGACTAGCTTCGGCACTAAGAATCCGGGGAGTAATTTTAGCAAATGCTGCATTAATTCCAAAGCGCTTGCGTGAGGCAGGTCGAAATGCTGAGCGCCGTCTACTTTGTCGAGCAAATGTAGGTAGTACGGAAGGACGCCGGCGTCGAATAGGCGCTCGGATAAGGCGGCCAGTACTTTGGGAGAGTCGTTAACCCCTTTTAACAGCACGCTCTGGTTGAGCAGCGTCACGCCAGAAGCTTTGAGCATGCGCAAGCTGTCGGCAAGTTGAGCGCTTATCTCATTTGGGTGGTTGGCATGCAGCACCAGTACAGTTTGCAGGCGCGACTGAGAAAGGGTTTGGGTTAATGCCTCAGTCAGCCGGCTTGGCATCACCACGGGTAAGCGGGTGTGAATGCGCAAGCGTTTGATGTGGGGGATTGCTTCGAGATCCCTTGCGTATTGTTCAAGCTTAGCGTCCTTGGCCATCAGTGGGTCGCCGCCGGAAAATATCACTTCATTGAGCTCGGGATGTCGCGTTAAGTATTCCAAGGTCTGTTGCCATTGAGCTTGGCCCATGCTGTTGTCTTGGTACGGGAAATGACGACGAAAACAATAGCGGCAATTTACCGCGCAACCACCTTTGAGCATCACTAGTACGCGAGATTGGTACTTGTGCAGTAAACCCGGTTGTGCGGCTTGCTGCTCTTGAAGGGGGTCGGTGCTGAATCCCGGGGCTTGTACAAACTCGTCGGCTAGGGGCAAAACTTGCCTGAGCAAAGGGTCGTTTGGGTCGCCTTTTTTCATCAGACCGACGAAGTGTCGCGGCACGCGCATCGGAAACAAACGACGGGCTTTGATGTGTTGTTGGTAATCTGCCGGATCGAGCGACACTAATGTCAGTAATTCGGTGGGATCCGTGACACATTGGGCTAACTCTTTTTGCCAATCTGAGTGCAAATTTGCGGGAATTCGGGTTATCATTTTGCGATTAGTGACTTAACGTACCTGAGACGAGAACAAACATGGCTTCTGTTAGCACCAACGAATTCAAATCTGGCCTAAAAATCATGCTGGATGGTGAACCTTGTAATATTATCGAAAACGAAATTGTTAAGCCAGGCAAGGGGCAAGCCTTTAACCGCGTAAAAATCCGTAAATTGATTTCCGGTAAAGTGCTAGAAAAAACCTTCAAGTCCGGTGAATCGGTAGAGCGTGCTGACGTAATGGACATCGAATTGGCCTACTTGTACAGCGATGGCGAGTTTTGGCACTTCATGGACAACAGCAGCTTTGAGCAAGTGGCGGCGGACGCCAAGGCCATTGGCGATCAAGAAAAGTGGTTGGTGGAGCAAGACATTTGCACCGTGACCACTTGGAATGAAAACCCAATCGCAGTGACTCCACCCAACTTTGTTGAGCTTGAAGTGGTAGAGACCGACCCAGGCCTTAAAGGCGATACTCAGGGTACTGGTGGTAAGCCTGCGACTCTAAGCACTGGCGCCGTGGTTCGCGTACCTCTGTTCATCGCAATCGGCGAAGTGGTTAAAGTTGACACGCGCAGCGGTGAATACGTAGAACGCGTTCGCAAGTAATCGCTTATCAAAGTTTTTTATTAATGTTTTATTGAAAGCGGAGCCTTAGCTCCGCTTTTTTGTCTCAAAAGAGGCCTCAATGTCACAGTGGCAACCCAGTATCGATATCGACACCCTAAAAGCTCGTGCTCAGTTCATCGCCAGTATTCGCCAGTTCTTTGCTGAACGCGATGTGCTAGAAGTGGAAACGCCCGCGTTGGCGCACGCAGGGGTGACGGATCTGCATCTGCAAAACTTCGAGACTGAGCTGGCGGCACCGGGCCAGGATTCTGGGCGCTGTTTGTACCTGCAAACTTCGCCTGAGTATCACATGAAGCGTTTGTTGTGTGCCGGGGCTCCGGCTATCTATCAAATCAGTAAGGCGTTTCGCAACGAAGAGTGGGGCCGTTTTCACAACCCAGAATTTACCATGTTGGAATGGTATCGCCCGAGATTTGATCACTGGCAACTGATGGACGAAGTAGACGCGTTGGCCCAGCATACTCTTGGTTGCCGACCGGCACTGAAATCCAGCTATCAAGCACTGTTTATCGAACACACCGGATTAGACCCACTCAGTGCGAGCGACCAAGCCTTGCGCCAGCGTAGCGAGGGATTGGGAATGAGCGACGCCGTGGCTAATAGCGACCGCGATACTCTGTTACAGCTGTTGTTTAGCTTTGTGGTTGAACCCAGTATTGGTCTTGAACAACCTCAGCTGGTGTACGACTTTCCCGCCTCGCAAGCGGCCTTGGCTAAGCTAAATCCCAAAGATAGTCGAGTGGCCGAGCGCTTTGAGCTGTATTACCGCGGGGTTGAATTAGCCAATGGGTTTCACGAGCTACAAGATGCTGATGAGCAGGCCAAGCGATTTGAAAAGGACAACCAGTTGCGAGTGCAGGCGGGATTACCAGCAAAACCGGTTGACCAACATTTATTGTCAGCGCTCGCTCACGGGCTGCCGCATTGCGCAGGGGTGGCCTTGGGCGTGGACCGTTTGTTTATGATTGCTCGCGGACTGACTCATATCGAGCAGTCCATCGCCTTTGCTGCCGAGCGGGCTTAAGAAGCTTGCTTCCAATTGGCTCGAATGCGCTTGAGCTGAGATAAGTGTTTCAGGTTGGTTAGTCCAATGCCGACCATATTGGCCAGTTTGCGAAGCAGAATCTGCAGACGCAACCCAATGCCTTTGGATTGTCCGCGTTTCCGAGAGCCAATGTGGCTATCAAATTCGTCGCGATTCTGTCCCAAAATAGGCGGAGAGATATCGAACAGCGGCATTTGGTGTTTGTGAAAGTTGCGAATGAACACATCTACAGGAAATTCGAAACGCTCACTGGCGTCGATAAAGGCTTTGGCCACAGCTGGGCTTATCATGTAGCCCGATGTGCGCTGGGCCATCTTGATGAATTTGCGAAACTCAAAGCCTTGGTTTGCGCCAGCTAGCTGCCATTTAGAACTGCGATCCGGCTCTTCTAAGCGAATAAAACCCAACTCATTGGTGAGCGATTTGGCCAGCTCAAAGCCTTTGATGAAGTTATCGTACAGGGCGATATCATCTTCGAGTACCGCAATCGGCTGGTTAAGCTCAACGCATCGCTGCCAAATCAGGAAATGGCTAGCATAACAGCCCAATTCACCTGGCTGGGCATCGCGTCCGTAATTTAGCAGAAACTCACGCTTGTGATAGCGTGCCAATAGGGGGTGCTCTCCCAAACGCCCATCGACGGCGTCGAAAAACTCAAAGGACACCCCCAGCTGTTGTAACTGGCTAGAAATGTTCTCTCGACGGGCACTGTCTTGTGCCAGGCTAATCACCAAAACCTGCATATTCGCCTCGCAGACGCAAAAAGTGCCACGATGATAGGCCTAGGCACCTGAGCTTGCAAGGTTTATTGGCTTTGGTAGCGAGCAGCTCGACTGACTTTATCCGCAACTCTGGTGCGGAGCCAATAATCGCCATCCGCCGACAGTCTCGAACTGGCGGAATAGTTTTGCCAATGCTCGCCATCAACACTGTATTCCAGTGTCAGACCGGGAAATGGGCTATTCAAAAGCAGTTGTTTATCGACGACTTTGGCACCCGGCAGCGGGAGTCGCGGATGGATCCCCGCCTGAATCAAGCGCGGCAACTCATAGTGTCCCATGCGCTGAGCAAAGCTCGCCCAATCGGCATGTTGCTGTTGCACTAAATTCTTACCTTGCCAATCGGCTTGATGCCAAGCCCGCTCGGCAATTGCCGCTAGGCGTGGAAACACCATGGCTTGCATTTGCTCACGGGTACGCACGGTTTCGCTCCAAAGCTGGCCCTGAATGCCCAATAAGTTCTGCGGCTTTTGTAAACCGGGCAATTCTCGGCCGACTAGCTTAACCAAATCGGTGATGGCATCGCCAGCACGGGTGTAATCGGCGTTGGCGTATAGGTCGAGAGGGTTAAAACCAAAGGTCTTTTGCGTGTCGATAAAGCGCGCACCCCAGTAGTAGCCGCGCTCTTGTGGCGAGACTTCGTAGGGATGATCCAGGTACAAGTGGGTGACTGACGATAACACCACTTGGTAGTCGGCATTGGCCAGGCGATAAGCGCGATCGGCGACACCCCATTCCCAAATGTTATCCCAAGCGTGGGCCAGTACTTTATCGGTCGCGAATTGCTCGCGGGCGAAGGGCTGGGTTTGGTCGTACATCAGGCCGTCTTCCCAACCGGCTAAATTGAGACCTTTGGCTTTGGCGATTTGACTAACGCGGGCAGAGAAGTAGGCTTTGAGATCGGCCACCTGATTCACTGAGTTGCTCTTGTCTTGAATTAACGCCTGGCAGCTAGGCGAGCCTTCCCATGCACCTTTTGGGGTTTCATCTCCGCCAAAATGGAACCAATCCAACGGGGCATCTGCTTGTTGGTACATCTTCTGTACTTCAGTGATGATCTTATCCATGAAGCGATAGCTGGACTCAAGACACACGTTTATCGCGTTATCTGTGTAGTTTTGTACCGACAAATATTCGCTAGTATCGCCGCTTTCTGACAGCAAAAACTCCTGCGCTGCCTGAAGCTGATTCTGAGCCTTCAAACGCTGGTATCTGGCTTCCATGGCTTTGATAGCTGCGCGAGCATGGCCTGGAGTGTCGAGCTCGGGAATAACTTGAATGTGATGCCGCTTGGCCAGGGTTAGCAGTTCAATAAAATCCGCCTTGCTCAAATAGCCATTGCCGGCAGCGTTGGCGTGGGGACCATTGCCCAGTTGAGGCAACAAACAAGCTTGCTCGCTAAGGTCAAAACAGCGTTTACCACCGACTTCGGTTAGCTCTGGAAGCCCTGGGATTGCCAGCCGCCAGCCTTCGTCGTCGCTTAGGTGCAGGTGTAATCGGTTCAGCTTATAGCGGCCCATTTGCTCGATGAGTTGGGCGATGGCGTGCTTTCCGTGAAAGTTACGGCCGATGTCATAGTGCATGCCACGCCAGGAATACAGGGGGGCATCCTCGATAACTAGGTTGGGAAGCGTTGCGCTGTGCTTGGCGTCCAACGGAATCAGCCTCAGTAAAGATTGCACCCCATAGTAAACACCGGCGTTGTCGGCCCCGCGTATTTGAATGGCATCTTGAGTGATAGTCAGGCGGTAAGATTCAGACTCAGCAAGATTGGAATCTATGCTGAGCTTCAAAGGCCGGTTGGCGGCTGTGCTGGCATTGGATAACTGGATTTGGTGTTGCGCTAATTCGCTTAACAGCAAGTCAGCGCTGTCGGTCAGCTTGGCGTCGTATTCGAGATGCCAATCGGCGTTTAGCTGGGTCTCACCAGGGTTTATTGACACTGATTTTGGGCTGGGGATCAGACGAGGGCTCGCCGTGTTGGTTTGGGCATAAGCGCCTTGATTGCGCTGATAGCGCCACTCCAGGTCAGCTTGGGTGAACTTGTCTTCGGGATAGCGCTTGAGCTGAGCTTGGGTCGTGAAAGGAATGACGAAATCGTTGTAGTTTTCACTATCGCTGTTGGCAATGGTAATGGCGCTACCGTTTGGGCCAACCAAAAAGGCCCTTGGCATGAAATCGCTCTCGCTAGCGACCCAATTGCCCCCTTGGTATTCCACTGTAAGTTGCTCACCGGGAGCTAATCCAGCAAAGCTTGCAGTGGGCGTTAGCTGAAACAAGTCACCTTGAATATGCTTGATGACAACGCTGTCATTAAAGACCTTATCAATGAAGCGGATATTGTGAATGTATAGGCTCCAGTCACTTTGGCCAGCGGGGAGGGTTTGAGAACCGGTATTGGTCAGTTGAATCACACCTGTGTGCTTGCCCGATTCACGTACGTTGGATACAACCCCTTGTTTAAACTGAAGTTGCTGAGCAAAGGATGGCCAATCAACGGCGGTTTCGGCGATGGACGGCATCGCTGTCAGGCACAGTGCTGCACAACTCAGCAGAGGGAAAGGGGAATAGTGTAGGGGCTTCAAACTCAGTTCTCCGTAACAAGGCGTGTAACACTTTTAACACAGCTTTAGTGGCAACGCCAATGCCGCTGCCACTAAAGTCTGTCAGTCTGGCTGCGGTTGAGCTTGGTTAAGCGCCATATTGGCCACCAGTGAAACTAGCGCTAAACAAACGACTATGGTTGCGCCAGCTGGCAAATCAAACCAAGCAGAACAGGATAAGCCCAAGGCGAATGCCGCTAGACCAATTAGGTAGCCGAACACTATGGCTTTGCGCTTAGCCATTACTGCTAAGGCAGGCATGATCAAGCAGCTGAACACCAGATACACTCCGACGAGTTCGACTGAAAGCGTAATAATCAGAGCAAACAAGGGATAAAAGGCGCGACCACTGAGCCATTGGGGGTGTTGCCATATGGCCAACAACACCAACGTGCTAACGCCAGCCGGTAAAGCCAGTTGGGACCAGGTCAGCCAAAGGATCTGTCCGTTGAGTAGCTGCTTAATCAGCTCAGCACCATGAGGGTCATGGGCCACAACCAACAAGGCGCTGACCGCCGCAAGTACGTATAGACAGCCGATTAAAGCTTCGAGTTTTTGCGGCTGGCGTTTTTCTATCGCGGCTATCAGACTCGCCGCGAGTAAAGCACATATCAAAGGCAGTAAAAGATTGGCAAAGGGCAAGTGCTCAAGTTCATGACTGACATGCACCAACAGGCTGCCCAATGCGGCCACCTGAGCAATCGCAAGATCAATGAAAATGATCCCGCGTTTTAGCACTTGCTGGCCCAGCGGTACGTGAGTGGCAATCACCAAAATACCGGCGGCGAACGCCGGTAACAACAGGGTGAGCAGTTCCCAGTCCATCATTTATTCCACCGCTAATAGCGAATCGATGACAGTGTCATACAAGTCGAACAAATCATTAATGCCATCCTTTTCGCTGACCGACATAGGTAGGATCAGTAAAGGCACTTGAGTGCGACTCGACAGCCACTCGCCACCTCTAGGATCTTGATAACCCGTGACCAAAATGGCCATTGGTTGCTGCTCCTTGGCGATGTTCACCAATTTGGCTAAATGGCTGCTACTCGGCGGTAGGCCAGGTTTAGGCTCCAGATCTCCCACTTGTTGCATGCCTAGCCAGTGATACAGATAGCGGAAGCTAGAATGATAAGCGATGACCTTGGTGCCTTTTAGCGGTGCCGCTTTTTGCTCCCAAGTGCTAATCGCACTTTGCCACTTCTGCTCAAATCGCTGCAAGTTGGCCTGGTAACTGGCGCTATTATCCGGGTCGGTTTGAGCCAAGGCTTGGCTGACTCCCTTGGCTACTTGCAATAGACGATAGGGGTCAAAGTGCATGTGCGGGTTGCCGTCGGCGTGGACGTCGCCATCAAAGCGACTGACCGAATCGCGCTGATCCAGATTGTCGATAAAGTCCGAGGCGAATAACATGCCATCACCACCAGGACGCATTTTGGCGTTGTTGGCTTTCATCTGTAGCATTGGCAGCCAACCCACTTCTAAATCAGCACCGGCGCACAGAGCGAGGTCGGCGCGTCGAAGCTTACTGATTAGACTGGGGCGAGCCTGAACCTGGTGAGGGTCTTGTTTGGCGGTTGTCGCTGAATAAACGTTCGCTTCTGGAGCAAGCTCTTTAAACAGCGCGGCGTATTCTGGTTCGCAAGCGAACAGGTTGAGTTGCGCGAGTGCTGAGCCTGAAAACAGGCTCAGCAGCAGGGCAAACAGTGGCTTAGAATTGATGCGCACCATGAGCTCCTAAGGTCATTACGTATTGAAGGGTAAAAACTTTGTCATTGTTAAAGCCTTCAAAGTTTGTACCCTTTTGATGGGTGTATTGGAAGCGCACTACTGAGAAGTGGCTTGGGTGCCAGTTCAGTGCAATGTCGGTTTCTTTCAATTGCTGCTTGTCCAAGTGGTCGCCGTGGATTTCGTAGGCATCTACTTGACCGTAACGCAAGCCTGCAGACCAGCTAGGGGTGAATTGGTAAACCGCAGAAGCGTACCAGCCTTTGTGGTTCTTCTTGCTGTTATCACCGTGCTCATCATGATGCTCGTCACCGTGCTCTTCGTGCTCTTCCTCTTCATGGTGCTCTTCTTCATGGCCTTTCTTAACGATATCGTTAATTTGGAAGTACTCGCCAGAAAGAGTCAGGTGGTTGTACTTGTAGTTACCCCCTGGAGCCCACTTGAATACTGCGTCGATGACGGCCATGTTTTCACCTGTGTAGGCAGCACTGTGGCTGTGGTCATGCTCGTCATGTTCACCATCGAGCTCCATTTCTTCGTCGTGGTGCTCTTCAAGCATGCGTGCGCCGTTCTTGTTGTAGAGGTAGTTCAAACCAATACGCCAAGATGAGCTCTCACCAATGTCGCCACCGATTTTGGTGTAGGCAGTGAATACAGGCACTTTGCTCTTGCTGGAGCTGTGCTCTTCTTCATGCTCGTGATCGTGGTCAGTTTCTGGTGTTAGCGGACGACCAGAGAAACCCTCGGCACCCAGTACCCAGTAGGTTTCAGTCGGTGCAACCCAGTTTAAGCGAGCGCCGTCGTCGTAGTAGTGATTACCTAGGAAAGCGCGGTACGCAATAGGACGCTCAGCGAAGCTATCTGTGTGCTTGTGCAGTGGGTTCAGGTAGCCGATGTCTGAAAGAAAACGACCGCCGCGAATTGAGAAGCCAGCCGGCATCGCCAGGGTTTGAATGAAGGCTTCTTCAATGTTTAGTTCGGTCGAACCGTCGTGGGTTTCCAGTACAGTAGTGAACTTACCGTAGAACTTATCGTCAATCGCCGCCGAAATTGCCAATTCGTTGTGGCCCAAATTAAAGCCTTCTGAATGCTCGCCCAGAGCGCGCACACCGTCTTGGTAATAGGCGTCAAGTACAACGCTGACGTTAGGGTTGGTTAGATTGCCCTTAGGGGTCTTGTTGGCAACAGGGTTTTCAGCAAAGGCAGCACCGCTGGCCAGTACAGAAGCAATGGCTGCAGTCAAAGCAGTTACACGTAGCATGGATCAATTCTCCAATTAAATTGCATAGAAACTCACTGCAAAACGCAGCGATAAAGTAGGTTTAATAGTTATGGGAGTCGAAGCGGCCTAGGCCACAGGGGGAGCGCGAATGGCAGTGAAAGACTCAAATGCGCTATCGCGAAATGCAAATTTGGATTGAAAAAAGTCAGTTACGATTTGGGACGAAACAAATTCGTCAGTGGGAGTGATATCTAGGTGGTCTATGTGGGCTTTGTGGCAGCAGCTTTCGCAGCGCTCAACCACTGGGTGCCAATCATCGAGGTCGTGCTGATGAGCGATCGCCGATTGAGCCTGTACCAGAAAGGACAGAGAAAGCAGTAACGCTAAGCCGATTTGCTGGAGCTTGTTAACCACTTGAGACTCAAGGTGTTGACCGAATGAGGCTCAAGTGTACTTCAGCTGTTAATGTGACTCAAGGCTTGTTATGGGTTTGTGATGGCTTGCTGGATGGATTCGGCTAACGCGATTAAACCATTGGCTCTAGAGGGACTTAGGTGATTTTCCAGTTGATGGCGCTGCATCCAATCGGCGAGTGTAGTTTCGCTTTGGTTCGATGGTTCCTGACTTTCCAGCGCGCAAAGCATAAGTCCCATCAAGCCGCGAATGATGCGTGCGTCGGCGTCTAGTATGAAATGGTGCTCGCCGGCTATCAACTTGTGGTGCATCCAGGCCTGGCTTTCGCAGCCTTCAACCAGTGCCGAGTCAGTGCGCCACTCAGGTTGGCATTTGGGCAGCGCCTTACCGGCCATCAAGATAGCCCGGTATTTATCTTGCCAGTTACTGGCTGAGTCGAGTGCCGCTAACCATTGGAGTTGGCTTTCGTGCAAGGCTTGCTTGAATTGCAGAAAATCCTGCTCGGTGGGACTAACCATGCAGTAACTCCTTGGCTTGTGCTAGCGCGTCGAGGGCTAACTCAATATCGCTTTGGTCGTTGTACAGAGCGACGGATAAACGGCAACTACCCGCGAGCCCTAAATGCGACATTAACGGCATGGCACAGTGATGCCCGCAGCGCACAGCCACCTGCTGCTGGTCTAACAATATGCCTATGTCCTGATGGTGCTCACCGGCTAGGTTGAACGCCAGCGCGCCGTGGCAGTTGTTGGGATCGCCGTAACTGGTAAAGCCTAAACGCTGCAATCCCTGTCGTGCCGTTGTTAGCAACTGGCTCTCTTGTTTGGCAATCGCCTCTCTATCTAGGCCCTGTAAAAACTCAACTGCCGCCCCTAAGCCAATGACTTCAGCGATGGGTGGCGTTCCGGCCTCTAGGCGGTTGGGGAGCTTGGTGAAGCTCGAACCCTGCCAGCTCACTTGCTTGATCATCTCGCCGCCGGTCATCAAGGGCTGAAGCATCTCGAGGGCGGCTAAGGTGCCAGTCAATATCCCAACGCCGGTAGGACCGTACATCTTGTGCCCAGAGAATACGTAAAAGTCACAGCCCAAGGCCTCCACGTCAACGGGCAGGTGAGCGACAGCCTGCGCTCCATCGACCAAGGTCATGGCACCCGCGCGTTTGGCCATCGGAATGAGTTTGGCCAGAGGATTGTGATGACCCAATACGTTGGAGACGTGATTCAGTGCCACCAACTTGGGTTTGTTACTCAACGCCTGCTGATAGGCATTTAAGTCAATGCGCCCGAGTTCGTCTAGCACGATCGGCTCAATAATCGCGCCGCGCGATTTGGCCAGCTCCTGCCATGGCACTATGTTAGCGTGGTGAGCCGCGCCATCCACCAAAATGCGATCACCGGACTGAAAGGTGTGAGCCAAGCCGTGAGCGACCTGGTTAACCGCGTGGGTGGTGCCGTGACAAAAGATGATTTGAGCTGCTGAGCTAACGCCGACAAACTCGGCGATGCGCGCTCGAGCCCCTTCATAAGCTTTGGTGGCCTTAACTGACAGCGCGTGGGCGCCGCGATGCACATTGGCGTTTTGGTGTTGATAGAACGCCTGCATGGCATCGAGCACGACTTGCGGCTTTTGAGTGGTCGCCGCGCTGTCGAGATACACCAGCGAATTGTCGGGGCCTGAGAGGGCCGGGAATAGAGCTTTGAGAGGTTGCATACTCACGCAGGGGAACGCCAAAACAAAGGGGTTTCAATAGAATAGCGTTGATCCTGCGTGAAAGCTCGGTGGAATGCAACCAAGCTTGTGCTTGCGCCGCTTAGGGGCAGGGTATTCTGTATTTGTCGCCGAGGACCAAAATCTGTTGCAGCATGCTATCGGGCAACACCAGTTGCGCCGAGTCCAGATTGGCTTGCAGCTGCTCGAGGTTGGTTGCACCTATGATATTCGAACCAACGAAGCTTTGTTGATTGACAAAGGTCAGCGCCATTTGCGCCGGATCCCAGCCGTTGTCCCGCGCCAATTGTACGTATTCTTTGGTGGCGTTTATGGCACTGTCGGTTTTGGTGTAACGCACAAAGCGCTCAAACAAGCTCAAACGCGCACCAGCCGGCTTGGCACCGTCTAAGTACTTGCCGGTCAAAGTGCCAAATGCCAGCGGCGAATAGGCCAATAAAGGCAAGTCTTCTTGAAGCGCTATCTCGCTCAGGCCAATTTCAAAACTGCGGTTGAGCAAATTGTAGGGGTTTTGAATTGAGACGATCCTGGGCAGCTCGTGTACCTGAGCCAGCTGCAAGTACTTCATCGCTCCCCAAGGGGTTTCGTTGGAGATCCCCAAATAACGCACCTTGCCTTGTTTGACCAAGTCGGCCAAGGCGCTCAAGGTTTCCAAAATCGGGGTTTGGTCGCTGGCACTGCCGCTTTGATGGTACAACTCGCCAAATCTGGGGGCGCTGCGATCGGGCCAATGGACCTGATACAAGTCGATGACGTCAGTTTTTAACCGGCGCAGCGAGTCGTCGCAAGCCTGATGGATTGAATTCCAGTTGAGGTGCATGTCGGGGCGAATGTAATCCACACCGCCTGGTGCGGCCACTTTGGTGGCCACCACCCAATCGTTGCGGTTGCCCTTTTGTTGGAAGTAGTTACCCAGAATGGTTTCAGTGTCGCCTTGGGTTTCTGGGGTGGGCGGTACCGGATACATCTCAGCGGTGTCGACAAAATTGACGCCCGCTGAGTGGGCCAAGTCCAGTTGGGCAAAGGCTTCAGCCTGTGAGTTTTGCTGTCCCCATGTCATGCTTCCCAAGCAAATCGATGAGACTTCTAAATTTGATCGGCCTAACTGACGCATTGGCATCATAGCGCTACCCTAAAAAATGTAAGCTTTTGGCTAATGTATCTAAGCTAAGGTAGGCTCGCTAGCCTTTCTCGTAAAGTGTTAGTACAGCTCGGGGTTTATAAATGGCGCCATGGCCATCAACAAGGCTTGCTGATAGACGCTTTGACGGCTGGTTTGCCCTTGGGTTAACACGCCGATAGCGCCGCCTTTTTGCTTGATATTGTGGTCGTTAAACAGTTTGTCCATCACATCGCCAAGCTCTTCACCTTGAGTCAAAGCGTCAAAGGCGACCTGGGGCAGTGGTAGGGCACTGGTGCGAGTGCAACTGACGCGCTCACCTTTGGCCACCGCGATATAGGCAAAGGTGCAAGCTTGGCCGTCGAGCACATCCACACCGCCTTCCATTGCCACCGTGTAGTCTACCCCTGGTGCCGCTTGTTGCAGCGCTTCGATGCGGTTGAGGGCACCTTGGCGAGTTTCCGCTTGGTCCATGGGTTGATCGCTGACACCGGATTCGGTGGCGAGCCCTTGGCAGTGCAGCACACTGTCAGGAAACAACTGGCGAAACGCTTGCTCGGCTGCGGCGATTTTAACTGGGTTAAGCGAGGCGACTCTAATGGTCAGGATCGGCTGTTGCGACATAGTATGAAGGTGACACCTTGTATCAAAATTTCTGGATTGTATGAGCTTGATTTAGCCCCAAACTTGCGCTGCTCGCAAAACCGACAGTAGGTTTTTGCGAGCCGGATCCTAATTCTTAGCTAAGGTCCGACTTCTGTTCGTACATCAGGTATTGGCAAGGCTCCATGCCCAGTGCTTGATAGGTTTGTTGTGCGGCAAGATTGTCCCGCTCTACGTACAGTCTAAAGCTGGCGGCTTGCGATTGTGCCAGCTGTTTCACTTGGTCGTAGAGGGCGCGATAGATTCCTTGTCGTCTGGCTTGAGGTGCCACGTAAACGCTTTGGATCCACCAATAGTCTTTGGCCTGCCAGTCACTCCACTCAAAGGTGACCATTAGCGAGCCTAGTACTTGGCTGTCGCGCTGGGCCACCAAATAAAAGCCTCGCTGAGGTTCGTTGAGCAGAGTGCCAACCCCTTTCTCCAATACCTCAGTGGGTAGTTGGCGGCCTTCGGTCTCTGCGGCCATGGCCTGATTGAAAGCAACAAGTGCGGCGAGGTCTTTTGGGGTAGCAGGACGGACAGTAAGCATAAAATAATTGGTAAATGACGTTTGCCAGCACTCTATCACAGGGCTTTGCTAAACTTAACCCAAGGCAATTTTGGGGTATGCCCGTCATGAAAAAAACGTCTCATCAACGCCGCCATTCAAGTTACTGTAATCACTGCCGTCAGGTCACTCATCATCGAGGTTTGGAGCACAAGCACAAACTGCATTTACTGTTATCTGTGCTGACTTTGGGGGCCTGGTTATTTGTATGGGCTTACCTGGTCAGCCAGGCCGGTGAATGCGTTCGCTGTGGGCGCTCGGCGGATCAGGATTGGAGCGATAGAGTGGGCAAGGCGTATTGGGGATTTTTGCTTCGAAGAGAGCGCCCTCGAGAGCGAGCTAATGCCAATTCAGCACGCTCTGGCAAGGGGCAATTCTTGGCCTAAAAGGCGAGATTAATCCATTTTGGTCAGGATCATCACCACACCTGAGGCTTGATCCAAAAATTCTAGACGACCTTTGTTCATGCGCGCTTGGGTTACTTTTGACAAGGCTTGCATGGTGCGCTGCTCTTGCTCCATCAAGGCATCGACGCAGGCTTTCATGGTGGTGCCTGCCGGAGAGATAGTTAGGCTTTCCCCTTGCTGCTGGTAGCTACCAAAGAACTGGTTGCAGCTGGTATTGCCGCTGAGTTTACCTTCTTCCTGAAACATCACCTTTGCCGGTGAGTAATCGATAACCGGCATGTCTCCTATGTACTCGATATGCCAATTGCCCTGCAAATCAAGGGTTTTAGCTTCAGTAGCAGAATCGGATTGGCTGGCGCAACCAAATAAACTGCTGAGTAATAGCGCGGTAATCGTTAGGCGTTTCATTAGTGCTGGAATCCCAATGGGCAAAGCTAGATAATTTGCTAGTTTAGCGAAAATCGTCGAGTAAGGTTAGCTGTGAATTGGCCAAAGTGGATAAAGTTAGCACATTTGGTGCATTGGGGTGGCTTGGTCATGGTGGTGGCCGGCTTTGCTAGCTATTGGTATACGGACTGGGGGCAGGCCATCGGCGGACTGCTAATCATAGCTAGCGCAATTGCTATTGGTTTGCTTATGATGGCTCCCTATCCAGTGATGCTGTTTTTCGCCTGGGCGCGCAATCAGGATCAGCAAAACAATAACAAGAAATAGGGGAAGTCGTGAGTTTTACTGATTGGTTACCGCTGTTAATGGTGTGTGCACTAGGGGCTATGTCCCCAGGTCCGAGCCTTGCCATGGTGCTGCGACACACCTTGGCCGGCGGCAGAGACAGTGGATTAATTGCGGCTTGGACCCACGCCTTAGGTATCGGCATTTACGCGGCGCTAACGGTGGCGGGCTTAAGTTGGATGATTCAGCAACAACCACTGGTGTTTCAGGGGATAAGCCTAGCAGGTGCGGCCTACTTGGCCTGGCTAGGATTTCAAGCCTTAAGTGCCAAGCAAGGGATCGCGGCCAAGCTGGCTTCTGGGGAGTCCGCCAGTCGAATGGAAGCCGCGCGCGATGGTTTTGCTATCGCCGTACTCAATCCCAAAATATTACTTTTCTTCGTAGCCTTGTTCGGCCCTTTCGTGCAAGCCAGTCTGCACACCGGGCAGCAAATGACCTTGATAGCCACTCCATTGGTGGTAGACGGCCTGTGGTACTCGTTAGTGGCTTTGGGCTTGTCCCACGGTGCTGTGTTGGAGCGATTGCGCCGACAGGCCCATTGGTTGGATAGAATCTCTGGTGTGATATTGATTGGGCTAGCGCTCAAAGTGGTTTGGGGCTTTGTTTCTGGTTGAGTAAAGCCCAGACCTAAAAAAGCCGCTCAGTCGAGCGGCTTATGTCTATTTGGGCATTCCCAAGGACTTACTTGTTGCCTTCTTCTTGCTGGCGTTTGGCCATGGCAATGTGGTCGTCCAAGTTAACTTCTAGCATTTGCTTGAACTCGTTTGAGAACCACTCTAGCGCGTGCTCTTTTTCTTTTTCTAGTTCTTGAGTTTTTACTGAGGCTTCAAAGGCGTTGAAGCGAGCAGCGGCAAAGCGCAGCGCGGCACCAGTTTTACCCAGGTCTTTGTGTTGTTGAGACAGCTTGTTAGCCAGAGCAATGAATTCGTCAGCCAATTGGTACATGGTTGGCTCTTGGTTTTGCTCGGTCGCGGTTTGTTCGGTCATTGGTGACGCATCCTTTAAATTCTTAACGATTTAGCCAGTAAGTCTACGATAAATCAGTAGGGGTTAATATTGCCCAGCTCACATGCCAGTAGCAAATTGCCGGTTTTTTCGTGATCCACGCTATAAAGCAATGCATCTGTCACCGCGCCTGCAAAGGTGCGATTTCGAATTAGCTCCGTATAATACTCGACAAATTAGTTTTTGATCACTGGACTTGTTATGCAATTTATTCGCAAATGGTTTGCGACCTATCTCAAGGGAATGGCAATGGGAGCGGCGGACGTGGTACCGGGTGTCTCTGGCGGAACTATCGCGTTTATCAGCGGCATCTATGACACTTTGCTTGAAAGTATTCGCCGAATTAATCCGAGCCTGATAGGGCGCTTGCGTGACAAAGGGCTGGTGGACAGTTATCAGCACGTCAATGGCACCTTTTTGATTGTGTTAGTCACTGGGATCCTGACCTCGATTTTTACCTTTGCCAAAATCATTAGCCATTTACTGGTGACTCAGCCGATTCTGATTTGGAGCTTTTTCTTTGGCCTGATTTTGGTGTCGGTTTGGCACATATTGCGTCAAATCGAAAACTGGCAGTGGCACAGCGCACTGTTTGGCCTTGCTGGCGCCGTGTTGGCGTACGGCATTACCGTTATTCATCCGATTCAACTGTCGGGTTCACTGCCTACGATATTTATCGGCGGTGCAATCGCGATTTGCGCGATGATTCTGCCGGGCATTTCGGGCAGCTTCATTTTGCTGTTGTTGGGTCTCTATCCTGTGGTACTCGGTGCGGTGAAATCGCTAGACCTTGTCGTGATAGCGACCTTTGCCGTGGGTGGATTGACGGGCCTGCTGACCTTCTCTCATCTGCTATCCTGGTTGCTAAAGCGCGCTCGTGATCTAACCTTGATTTTCTTAACCGGTTTGATGATTGGCACCTTGGGCAAGGTGTGGCCTTGGAAGGAAGTCCTGACTTGGCGTACCAACTCCAAAGGCGAGCAAGTACCCTTGACCGAGCAAAACCTGTTGCCTTGGGAGTTCGCTGACAAGTTGGCTCAGGACCCACAAACCATGAGTGCGATTTTGGCCATGCTAGCCGCCATCGGGCTAGTATTGGCGCTGGAAGCCTACGCGGCCCGACAGAAACAAGCCTAGCTCGTTCCAAAAAACACTTAAAGGTCGCCGAAAACAACAAAAACTCGGCGGCTTTTGTGGTAATCTTGCGCGCCATTGAATCCTTGAACACAAGAATCGGTAGAGGTCGGTAGTGGAAAAGTACTTTATTTCAGCGCAAGAATTGCTTGATGTGTCATTTAAGCTTGGCGTTCAAATCTTTGAATCTGGCTATCGCCCTGATTTCATCGTTGGTGTCTGGCGCGGCGGCGCACCGGTTGGTATCGCCGTTCAAGAAGTGTTGGATGTGTTAGGTGTAGAGTCCGACCACATTGCCATTCGCACCAGTAGCTACATTGGCATTGGCCAGCGGGGCAAGCAAGTGAAGGTTCACGGCTTGCGCTACATAGAAAAACAAGTGAATGCCGAAGACAGCTTGCTGATTGTGGACGACGTCTACGACTCGGGTTTGAGCATTGCCCAAGTCATACAAGACTTGCACGCCGATTGTCGTAAGAACACTCCCGACATCAAAATTGCCACCCCTTACTTCAAGCCGAGCAACAACAAAACTCAGCGCAATCCAGACTTTTACGTGGAAGAAACCGATCAGTGGTTGGTATTCCCCCATGAGCTACAGGGCCTAACCGTTGAAGAGATTTGTGAGCACAAGCCTCAGCTTGGCAAGCTGCGCGACGAGTTAGCTCGCCTACACGCGCTTAAAGCTCAATAAGGCGCAGGAGTTAGAATGGAAACTCAAGACTACAGTGATTGGTTGCAAGCCCTATCCGAGTGCTTCGCTTTGCCGGACCCGCAGACCGTCGACTTGCTGCAAGCCATCGACGCCATTCAAGGCTCGCGCTTAAAAGCTGAATATGCAGGTTACTCAGTGGAAACGGTTGCTGCTTATCGCGCTTTGTTTGAAGCCAGTGACAGCGGTGTTTCGCTGAATATGAGCGATTACTTAGACGGCGAGCAAGCGGCGGACAAGCAACAACAACTGGCGCAAATTTGCGAAAAGTTGGGCTTGAGTCAGGACGATGAGTTTGAGCCTATGCTGGGCAGTTTGCCTGAATTGCTGGAGATCTCAGCGTTACTGGCACAGCACGACGTTGCAGTGGCAAAAGGTTTCTTGCAACACTTTGCGGGGGATTGGTTAGCCTCGGCTGCCGAGGCGCTGCGCGAACGTGATGGCGGCGCTTTGTACGCCGCTATGATTGGTCAAGTGCAAGATTTTATTCAGGCTGGCTAATTTGGCTTTCAATGGCCTTAAGTGTGAGACTTAAGGCCTCAACTATTCGACTCTGTTCCCCTTGTTGTAATTCCTTTACTAAGTGTTTTGCGCCAATGGCGCTGGCCATGGCTTGCATTCGATTGCGCTCCTCGGCAGATAGCAACTGTTCGCTATTTCGTTGCACATCTCCCTGAATTAACGGGGCGAATTCAGCTGTGAAGCGCTGACATGAGTCTTGATACAAGCTTTGATTGCCGCCGAACAGGCTCAGGCCCTGTGCTACATCTAAGCTAGGGGCTTGCGGCTGTGGCACACCGCTTGGACGGTATCTCGAAAACCACTTGCCCAAGCAGCTAAACAGTTGATTGACGTCCAAAGGTTTGGTGATGTAGTCGTTCATGCCCGCAGAAAACGCCTTATCCCTATCGGCAACCATGGCGTTTGCAGTCATAGCTATAATCGGAATGTCGGCCATTCCTGGCATTTCACGAATGGCGCGCGTAGCTTGGTAGCCGTCCATTTGCGGCATTTGGCAGTCCATTAAGATCAAATCATACTCTTGATTTCTGACCGCTTCTAACGCTCGACCGCCGTGTTCAGCCCCGACTACTTGCACGCCTTTTTGTTCGAGTAACTCGCGGGCCAATTCTTGGTTGATGGCGTTATCTTCCACCAACAGTACTCGTGCGCCGGTTAAATCCACACTGGGTTCGCTGGCTTCAACCACCGGGGCCTGTGTTTGGTTGGCCACCCCAAAGCGGGCGGTAAAGTGAAACGTCGAGCCTTTGTTGGGACGACTGCGCACCCAAATCTCGCCTCCCATTAGCCCTGTGAGATGTTGGCAAATGGCCAAACCCAAACCTGTGCCACCGTACTTACGGGTGGTTGAGGCGTCTGCTTGAGAAAAGGAGCGAAACAGCTTGCCCATTTGCGCATCTGTCATTCCGACCCCAGAATCCTTGACGCTAAAGTGCAGCAAAGCGGTGTCGCCATCGTCTTGATACATTTGCGCGTGAATCTGGATTTTCCCTTGTTGGGTGAATTTAACCGCGTTGCCACCTATGTTGGTTAGCACTTGGGTCAGTCGCAGTTCATCGCCGATAAGCACTGGCGGCAAGTTATTGGCCACGTCAAACTCAAGCTGAATCGGGCGTCCGGCCAAATTGGCTTCGAGCAAATTGGCCAGGTTGTCCATGACATCGGCTAAGCGAAAGGGGACCGCTTCTAAAGTCAGCTTGCCCGCTTCGATTTTGGAAAAGTCCAATACGTCGTTGATGATCCCCAACAGCAACTTAGCGCTGTGATGAATTTTGGTGATGTAGTTGTACTGGCGGTCATCTAGCTTGGTTTGCAACGCTAAGTGTGCCATTCCCAAAATGGCGTTCATCGGGGTTCGAATCTCGTGGCTCATGTTGGCCAAAAATTCTGACTTGGCTTGAGTCGCGGCTTGCACCTCTTCAATGCTTTTCTCCAGCTCGGCGGTGCGCAACAGCACTTGCGACTCAAGCCCCTCGTTGACCTTATCGAGCTCAGCTTTTTGGCTGCGAATGGTTTGAATTTGCTCTTTGATCGACTCGCGCATTTCGTTGAAGTTTTTGGCGAGAATGCCAAATTCGTCGCGCCAGTGTTGCTCGACCTCGGCATCCAAATTGCCCTTAGCGATATCGATTGAGGATTGGGTTAGCGAAGTCACAGGGCGGGTAATGACGGTGGCTATAAAAGGCGATATCAGCACCACCACGACCAGCACACTGCCGCCAATCATCAGCATTAAGTTGACCAGTCGAGTGATGCCCGCATAGGCCTCATCTTCATCCACTTCGGCGATTAACGCCCAGGTTTGTTGCTCAACAGGCACTGGTGTGTAAGCGGATAGCACCGGAATATTGCGGTAGTCCAAGATTGTGGACTCACCGGTTTCTCCAGCTAGGGCCTTTTGACTGGCGAGAGTGTCAACGATACCCGCTTGCGGCTCGCTAAAGGAAGCGCGCACGCTGCGGTTGTAGGGGTCGAGATAGCTGTCGCTACGCATGCGCTTGTCCGGCCCCACCAAATAGACCTCTTGGCTGGCCATTGCAGAGGTGCGCTCTTGCATGATTTCGTTGAGATCGTCCGGGGTAAACTTAAGTACCAGGCTCCCTAAATAGCCTTGTTGGCGTTTGATTGGGGCTATGACAAAACCGAGCAATTGATTCGAACCCACGGGGTAGAAGCCGAAGTCAGTGATCACTATGCTATTGAGCGCCTGTGGCAGCGATTGGCCGAGGATGTTGTCCGGGTGAGGGCTGGACAGCAGATTGGCGCCTAAATTCTCATCGGCTCGTGTGGAGTAGATGATGGTGCCGGCGGGGTTAATCAACATCAGGTCGTGGTAGCCAAACTCGGTCAGAAATTGCTCGTACACAAAGCGAATTTGAGCGTCTAGCTCTTGATACTCCTGAGTCTGAGTGCCGCCTTTTTGCATGATTTGGTCGAATGCCTGCAGGCGTATCGCCACAGCTTGGCTATTGGCAATCACTCTGGCTTCTGATTCGAGTCGATTAAAGTAGCGCAGTACTCGTTTTTTCTTGCTATCGCGCACGTACTCAAGGTGGGTAAAGGCAGTGCGAGCCAAGGCCTCTTGGGCGCGGTGCACCAAGGTGGCACCGACAATCACCAAAGGTAACAGACTCAGGCAAAGTAGCAGTCCAATTAGCTTGGTGCGAATTTGCATCAGCTGTCCTTAATCTCGGCGAGCCAACTGCTGGCCTGGACTTGGGCGCTCTCGACGTCAAATTCATCGAGGGCAGACTGAATTTGATCTCGCTGAGCTATCTGAGGCAATTGCTGTAACACTTGTTGAGCCTCGCCTAGGTCTTCGTCTAATAGATGGATTAGGCGCTGTAAATGCTGTTCAGCATCGCTTGCAAGGGGGACGTCGCTAATCTCGTTTAGGGGCGGGGCCAAGCTCAGTATTTGAGTTCTAGCTCGTTCGAGGCTTTGCCAAAGTGGCGTCCAATCAGACTCGGTTAATTGGGATTGTTGAAGCTTGCTTTCAAGGCGCTGTGCTTGCTCGCTAACGGCTTGCAGGCCCACGTTGGCAGACGTGCCCTTTAAGGTATGTAGCCAACTGTGTTGGGATGAGTTGGCTGAACTAATAATTTGGGTCTGGTCGTCTTTGGATAAGTTGTAATTGCTGGCAAACTGGCGCAACAGGCGTCCCAACAATTGACGATTGTTGGCCAGTCGCTCCAGACTTCGAGAAAGGTCGATGCCATCGAGCCGGCTGAGCCAATCCGAAGTGTCTTGCTCTACCTGAGTTTGGGCGTCAAACGAGGTATCTAGCCAATGCTCTAAGGTGTTCTTTAGCAACAGGGGGTCTATGGGTTTACTGACGTGGGCATTCATTCCGGCTTCCAAACTGGCGTGGATGTCGTCGGCTTGGGTGTGACCAGTCATGGCGATGATCGGAATAGTACGATAACTGTCCTGCGGTAATGCTCGAATCGCTTGAGTGGCTTGCAGGCCGTTGAGCTTGGGCATGTCGACGTCCATTAGCACCAGATCAAACGCTTGTTCTTGAATCGCACTGAGGGCCTGCTGACCATCGCTGCACAGGTGAGCTTCTATGCCCCAGCGCCGCAGTAGCTCCTCGATGACCTGCTGATTAATATCGTTGTCTTCTGCTACCAGTGCCTGCCAATGTTGGCCCGAACGCACCGCCTGTAAAGGTTTGCTTTTGTTTTCAATACTGTGCAGCATCTTGTGCAGTTTGCTCAGGCTCAGCGGGTAATGCAGTTGCAACGGATAATTGAACTCTGACAACGGCCGGCTTTGTGCGACCCCTGCGGGTAGCAAGGGAATGCCGCGTTTGGACAAGTCTTGCTCTGGGGTGAGCAGGCCATCAAACACTATCCAATCCTCGGCCCCTGTTTGCGAGCCCACAGGTTTACCGCCCAAAAGCTGAATTTGTTTTTCCAGCAGGGCGTTGGGCAGTGGCGCTAGGTAATAGAGATTATCAATCGCTTGTATGTTGGGCGCTTCACCTGCGCAGGTTAACGGTAAAGTGAAGCCCACGCTGGACCCGAACTCTGGATCGCTTCGCACCTGCCATTCGCCGTGCATCAAGGCGACCAGTCGCTGACAAAGGCCCAAGCCCATCCCTAGTTCGTTGGCATTGCCGTGAATCAGAGCCTCGCGAATGTGTGTGGGCAACCCCGGACCTGTGTCTATGATGCTAAATTGCACCAACAGTTGATTGGCACTGTGCTCGGTTACTTGAATGTTGAGAGTGATTTGACCGTGCTCGGTGGCCTTGATGGCGTTGGTGAGCAGGTTGATCAGCACTTGCTCAATGCGCAGCTCATCGCCGATGAGGTTGGGCAGCAGCTGGTTGGGACTGTTGAGCTTGAGCTCCAAGCCTTTGGCTTGAACGCGTAAACCAATCACATCGACCAGTTTATCCGCGAGCGTATCTAGGCTAAAAGGCTTGGACTTCAGGCTGAGGCGGCCTTGCTCTACCTGGTTAAAATCGACGATATCGTTGATCATTCCCAACATATAGCTGGCTGAATTATGGATTTTATCCAGGTAACTTTGGGTGGCAGGTGAACTGTTTTGTTGGGCGAGATAGCTCAAGCCCAAAATTGCATTCAAGGGGGTACGTACTTCGTGGCTCACCCGCGCCATGAACTCGGATTTGGCTTTGTTCGCTCGCTCGGCTTCAACTTGGGCTTCTTGTACCGCGGCTAACGCGGTTTTGAGTTGCTGTTGCGCTGCTTTACGTTCGCTGATTTCTTCGGTGAGGCGAAGGTTTAGCGCTTCAACTTGACGTTTTTCTGCATCCTGACTCGCACCGAGAAACTGATAGTCCTCGTCCGCTAAAGATTTACCCCGAGCCCACTCCACTGATTGCGCCAACACTTCGCCACTGAGCAGTGCATCGGCGCTTCTGCCGCGGTCAAGCCAGTTGCGTAAAGCCTTGTGATACGGCCGACGCGCGGCTAGATGTGATTCCACCCATTGCGCGTCAAATACCTGTGTATACAGACGATTTCTGGGGAATATCCGTCCTTTGTGGATCTCTACCAAACCGGTGAGATACAGACGTTCATGGCCGCTAACACGCTCAACGCTCACTCCTGTGTCTTGCTGTTCCAATACCTTTTGATACAAGCCGAGATTTTGCAGACTATTGGTTTCGTCAAGCAGCACGCGATCGCGAATGGTGCGCAAATGCTCTGGGTTGTCTTGCCCTTCCCAATCCGCGAGGACTTCGGTGGCCAGAAGAGTGTCGAGCCAATCGCTGCAGGCCTGTTCTGTCTTGGGTGGCGTTTCACTGTGGTTGGAGATTAACTGGCAGACTTTCTGAGTGAGAAAGGGCTGCCCGCCGCTCCAATGCAGTGCTCGGCGAATGAGCGCTTGGTTGAGCGCCTCGCTAAAAGGCAGTCCCGCTGCCAAGGCCAGCGCTTGTTGCTCCCCAAAACCCTGAAGCCCAACGGCATGACCGATGTTAAACGGCGAGCGAGTTTTATCGCTCATTAGGTCGGTGGGTAGGGCAACCCCAAACAGGGCAAATTGTAAGCGTCGAAACTCTGGATTAGCGGCACGTTGATTGAAGCAAAAGCGGATTACCGAGAAGAAGTCGTCACTGGAAAAATTCAGACTTAACACACTGTCAATTTCGTCGAGGAAAATAACCATTTGGCTATCCCGCGATGGCAGTAGGATTTTTTCGAGGAAATCAGACAGTTTTTGCGCCGGCGGTAAGCCGCCAAGGGAGCGCCACCAGGGCAGAGGATCGAAGTCTTTAAGAAGGTCGAAGCCGCGACAAAGCTCGTAGACGATGCCGCCAAACCACTGTTCTATCGTGGTATCAGAACTGCCGATACGGCTGACATCGATAAAGCAGCAATCGACGCCTTGGGCTTGCAAGTCCTGCTTGGTCTTTAGCAGCAGCGATGACTTACCCATTTGGCGCGAGTTGAACACATAGCAAAACTCTTGCGCCTGCAGCGCCTTTATCAGTTCTTTGTCGGCTTGGCGCTCGACGTAAATGCTGGTGGACGCTGAGATACTGCCGCCAACTTGATAGCGAGTGGTCAAAGCGCCCATTGGACTAGCCTATTTGCGCCGCTAAGAAATCGGCAATCACCTTACAGCTGGTGGTGGCTTGGCCCGAGCGCAGTCTGACGACACCAAGGCTCTCAAGCTGATACATCTCGATGCGGGACAGTTTGGCATCGGCGGACTTGCGCAGTTTGCGAAACGCCGACATGGCGTCTTGATTGTCCATGATGGCCACCAAGATGTGCTGCAAGTAGTCGCTAAACAAACCATTGGGCGCACTGGCAGACTTTAGGATCTCCGCCAATGCCTCAGACGGGCTCTCAATAAAGCCTTCTTGGGTCACCAGACGGTAGAACACTAATTGAGTCAGGTATGGGTGACCGCCAATGTGGGTTTGAATTAAGCGAATTGGGCTTTGCAAGGATCCATCTGCCGGCCAATTAAATCCGTAGCTGGTGGCCAGGCGGGATAGCTGTTCGTCGTCAAACGGACGCAGCTCGATTGGCAGGCCGACGTTGAATGGCGACAGGTTTAAATCCAACTGCACATACACTTCAGTGGAGTAGATGAGCAACTGACGCAGCTTTTGCATGCTGGGGTTGTGCTTGGCTTCCTCGTGCCAAGAGCGCAACAAGGCCAAGAAATCTCGACTGACGTCCTGGTGATCAAAGATCAGATTCACTTCATTGATGGCAACCACTAGAGTGCCTACCTGAGACAATATGTAATCTTTGATGTAGTTGGAGCAGCTGAGTTTGGGGCCGATTAGCTCATTCCAATGGGACTCGAGTTGGTCTTCAAGGCCGAGCTGAGAAGTCATTTGCAGGCAGGTCCAGCGCAGCAATTTGTCGAGGTTTTTGAGGATGCTGCTGTCGGCCATTTGAAAATCGAGAGTGACCTGGCGGTACCCTAGTTCATCGGCGTGGTCTAGCATACGCAGCATCAAAGAGCTTTTGCCCATTTTACGCGGCCCTTTGACTCGAATGAGTGCGCCGGGTTGTTGCAGTTGATGGTACGCCTGTTGCTCTTCTTCGGTACGCTCGACATAGTGCGGCGAGCTAAACACCATTGGGGCCCCTGGGTAGTCAGGCACCATTTGAATGCTGTGCTGAATTTTTTCCAGTTGGGACTCGAGCAGCGGCCGAAAATTGCGTTTGGTCACAGAAGTGTCCAGTAGCTCCGACAACTCCTGCCAAAGAATGGAGCCAGACTTGCGCACATAGTCGTGGTCATAGCCGGTTTCCTCGGCGATGATGTTGTAGCCTTTACCTTCCCATGACAAACGAAACACCTCGACTTTAATTAAGCTCAGGGTGTCTTCTGGCAGCAGGTGTTTCAACAGATCTTTGGCTTCTTGGTGATTCATAAACTATGTCACTTCTCTTGCTCGTGTTGCGATGATAGGCCCGCTGTCGCGGCGCTCAAATGTGTTGCATGCCAATCTGGCTTGTTGCGTTATTGTATGGCTTTCCCTAAGAAAAGGTAAATTAGCTTACTGTAATTCAGTCTGTACTTTCTGAATTTCTGTGATGCTGCCCAAGAACACATCGACAATTTCTGGATCAAAGTGCCGTCCGGACTCGGATTGAATTAGCTCTAGGGTTTGTTGTTGATCCCAAGATGACTTGTACGGCCTTTGACTGGTGAGCGCATCGTAAACGTCGACAATGGCCACAATGCGCGCTGACAGTGGAATCTCTTCACCGGAGATACCGTTGGGATAACCGCTGCCATCCCACTTCTCGTGATGATTTAGCGCAATTTCGCGAGCCATCTTGAGTAAAGGAGTGCCGTCGTCGCCAATGATTTGGGCGCCGTATTCGGTGTGACGCTTCATCTCTTGCCACTCTTCGTTGTCGAGCTTGCCGGGCTTGAGCAATATGCGGTCCGGGATACCGATTTTGCCAATGTCGTGCATGGGGGAAGCGTGAAACAACAGCTCACACCATTTTTCCGAGAGATTCATTTTGCGCGCGACAATTCGAGCAAACCAAGCGATGCGCTCAATGTGCATGCCGGTGGTGTTGTCCTTGTATTCACCTGCTCTGGCGAGTTTGCGAACGATATCTAAGCGAGTGCTTTCCAACTCTTTGGTGCGCTCGAGCACCATGGACTCGAGAGTCTGGTGTTGTTGGTGCAGGGCCAGATGGGTGCGTACGCGAGCGCGCACAATCGAGGGGCTAACGGGTTTGGTCAAGTAATCCACTGCGCCCAAGGAAAAGCCGGCTTCTTCGTCTTCTACCTGATTATTGGCGGTAACGAAAATGATAGGAATATCGGAGGTTTTCGGATTGGCTTTGATTTCCTGACAGACCTGGTAGCCATCCATTTCAGGCATGATGACGTCAAGCAGAATTAAGTCAGGATTGTCTCCAGAATTGAGCAAAGTCAGCGCTTTGGCTCCACTGGTAGCGGCTTTGACCTTATAGTCGTCTTTCAACAAATTCATCAGAATATGAATATTGTCTGGGGCGTCGTCCACAATCAATATGGTGGGCTTGTTGACCATCGAACCGTCCTTACTGGAATGCGAAAAAAACTTCTAGCCGCGACAAGGGCGAATAAACGTCCTAGTCTCAAATTAGCATAGCTCGATAAGCTTGTTAACGTATTGTTGAGCATAACAAATAATCAAAGCATTGGGTTAGTAGAACCGGTACTGGACTGAGCTTGTCAGGTGGGAGGACAAGAGTGGCGAAAAAAGCTAACTGTATGATTGGCTGTGATTTAGGTGGGACCAAAACAGAAATGGTCGCAATTAGCCGCGATGGCGAGTTCATTCAGCGGTTGAGGTCGCCAACGCCTTGCGATTATCCACAGGTGTTAAACCAGCTCGAGTCGATGTATCGCCAGTTGTGCTCTAGCCTTGGCTTTAACCCAGCGTTTGGAATAGGCATACCCGGCACCATTAGTGCCGATGGAATACGAGTAAAAAACGCGAATTCCCAGTGGCTTAACGGTCGTTCATTGCTGCAGGACCTAAGTCATCGCTTAGAGTGTTCCATATCACTGGCCAACGATGCCAATTGTTTCACGCTTTCCGAGGCGGTTGATGGCGCGGGGGCTGAGTATCAATCTGTGTTTGGGGTGATCTTAGGCACAGGGTGTGGCGGAGGCTGGTCGTTGGCCAAACGGGTGATTGGCGGGCGCAATGGACTCACTGGCGAGTGGGGACACTGTGCCATGCCAAACTGGCAACAACTCACACCGAATATCGAGGCCTGTTATTGCGGTAAACGCGGCTGTATCGAACAGTTTGTGTCTGGGCCTGGGTTTCTGCGGCGAATCGAACAAAGCAATGGTGTTCGTTTTGACGAGATACAGGACTTGGTAGCCGCGGCGAAAGATGGTGACGAGTTAGCCAGTACCTGGTTCGCTCGCTATCCTCTTTGGGTGGCACAAGCCTTGAGTGTGGTGATAAACACCATAGATCCAGATTGCATTGTCTTAGGTGGCGGATTATCGCAAGTCGATGAGTGGTATGGGCCGATCAATCGAGCCCTGGCCGAACATGTCTTTGGTGGTGAGTGCTCGACACCTGTGCTGGCTAACCAACACGGAGACGCCTCGGGAGTTCGAGGCGCCGCCTGGTTAACTAGTTCGGATGCTGCACCATGGCAGTCAATTCGTCACAGTATTGATTGAGCGTCTGTGAGTCGGTTTTAGCAAGAAACTCATTGGCGTCCTGTTGTGCCGCTTCGTAGTCTTGTAGCGAGCGATCATCGAACAAATCTTGGCTATCTTGATAGGCGATCCAGTCAAACATAGGGCGAGCTTTGCTAGGAGCCATTCCTTCAGCAATACAAGTGTCGACGATCTTTGACGAAGTTACGAAGCGAAAATACAGCTCGTCTAACTCTTGGTCAGAACCTGAGTTGTTGGCAAATGCAGAGCCTGACATGGTGATTACCAAAGCGGCCAATACAGCAGATAATTTCTTCATAATTCACTCCGTTGTTTTATCTTGGGTTTATTTTACTGCTTAAATATTGAACGCAAGCTTAACCAGACTGTTAAAACTTGGATGTGGGCAAATGTTGCTCAAGTGTGACATGATTGGTTTTATCTAAGGGTTGCGATAAGCGATTATCGCGACTGATTATTTGTTTCTCTGGTGAAGCAGGCTGAGTCCTGACGGTGGTTTCACCCTTACTAGAGGTGTGTTTTGAGTCGGCATTATCAGGGCTTTATTAAGTGCTTGTTAAGGTCCAGCACTTGTATCCAAACTGTCAGTGTACTTGTTATCAGTATGCTGATTGTGGCGACACCTGCCGGCGCTAATGATGAGCTGCAGCAAATCGCCTTGTCGCTGCGAGACAGGCCTAGCGCAGCCATTGCTCAGCTGCAACCCTTGCAGTTCACTTCAGCGACTCAAGAGCATGCCCTTAAACGCGTTCATCGAGCGATTCTATTGTGCGAGGCCAGCCACACTCTTGGTGGACAAGGTCAAACTTTGGCTCAGCTAGAAGCGGTGCGTTCCACTTTGAGTCTCATCGAACCATACGTGACCGCCTATTATCGCGCCTGTGAGGCCAAGAGTAATGCTGCTCAGGGGGATCTCGATGGTGCTATCCGCTTGGCCGATGAGGCGGTTAGTGTCGCCGATGTGGCGGATAACCATGGTGCCCTGATTTACGCTTTGTCTACCAGAGCGCACTTGCTAGTGGAGCGAGGGCTGCACAGCGAGGCGATGCATGACCTTGGGGTCGCCAAGACCTTAGTAGAGCATCAACATATAGAAGAGTCCCCTTTACTGTACCCATCAATCACCGACATTAATTTGGGCATCGCCAACCTGCATTACTACAGCGGTGACTACCAACAAGCGTTGGAGTACCTAGACAGCATAGAGATACCAGCTCAAGCCTCTGTCTCGGCGCAGACCTCGCTCAACTTGAGCCGATTGCATTTTCTAAAAGCCTTGGATAGGCGCAACTCTGTGTCGGAGCTCGCTCAGCACTTAGAGCAAAATCTTGCAAGCGTACCGAGTGATTTGTTGCGCGGCTATGTGCACAACGGCTTGGCGCGCGCTTACGGCTATCTCGATGAGCATGCCAAAGTGGTCATGCACGCTCGAGCGGGAATGGTGTTATTTGAACAAGTTGCATTTGAACGCCCCATGGCGATGGCACAGCTGCATTTAGGCGAGGCCTTGTTAAAGCTCAATCAAGCTGAGCAAGGACTGCCGATACTGGAGCAAGCCGCTAGTTTGTTTGCCAGCAAAAACTGGCACGACTCCCTCTACCAGCTGTACCAGATAAAAGCCGACTTCTACCTAGCCAATGGCCAGCAACAAAAAGCACTGGTTGCGCTGCAATCCATGGCGGCGGTGACGAATGCCATTAAACAAAGTATTGACCGTCAAAGGGCGGATCTGAGCAAAGAGGAGATGCGCAATCGAGGGTTGGTGAATGCTCCTGAGCTGGAATTACACTCGGTGGCGGACCATATTTTTTGGCTGGCCTGTACCTTAGTCGCCGGGGTGGTTTTTGGGTTGCTGACCTTCTGGCAGTGGCCAAAGCGTAGCGTGCTTCGCGTATCGACCACTAATGCAAAACAGATCCTCACAGCGGTGAAGCGCGGCAATATGCGGGCCAGCATAGTCAAAGTGCAAGCGCCCATGGCTGACTTTGATACTATGAATCGATTGATAGCGACCTTACGTGAGTCGGTGAGAGACTGTGACCTAGTCTACTCGCGTTGGCTGTCAAGGGTGGTAATATACATCCCCCACGCCAATCAAGAAGCCGCTATCGCTTTGCAAAGCGGACTGCGACAGAGGTTGCTAGAACGTGGGATAGATCAGAATATCTCAGTGGACGTTAGAGAAATAACGGCTCAGGATACAGAAACGGATATACTGGCTGAGCTAGATAAGGGGCAAGCAAAAGCTGCGCGGTAGGTTCGTCGTCAGACGCTAGGTAGCGCACAACTAGGTATTGCCAATAGTGTTTCAAAGGAATGAAGAGCGATAGAAACATGATAATAAAAATGAATTGGAAGTTTGGGCTGGCCTGCCGTGGTTGGCTGGTGGCTTGGGGCTTGGTCCTGTTGGCTGGTGCGGCTCAGGCGCATCCTAAGCTCGAGCAAGCGGCTCGTACACTTTACGATCAACCTTCCGAGGTGCTGGCCTCATTGGCGCCCTTGCAGTTTGCGGGAGATTCTGCTGAAGATAAACTCCATCAGGTTCATCGAGCGGTTCTTTTGTGTGAGGCCAATTATGTTCTGGGAACTCCGCATCTCGTTCAAAATGAGGTCGCACGGGTAAACACCCTGCTTGCTTACGTAGAGCCTTCGATTCGAGCTTATCTTCAAGCCTGTAACGCTAAGCTAGTTGCTGCCAAGGGTGACACAGACAAAGCGTTGGAAATTTCCAATTCTGCCATAGCCATCGCTGACGAGCTGTCGGATGCTGGTGCTTTGGCTTATGCGGCTACAACCCGAGCTAACTTTTTGGTAGCTAAGTCTCGATACCAAGAAGCATTACACGATCTGAAATTGGCTCGTTCGATCGTCGTTGATCAAGACTATCGATTATCACCACTTATCTACGCATCTCGCTTCATTATTGAACTGGGCATCGCAAATATCTTTTATTACACACGAGACTACAAGGCAGCGCTCAGCTATCTAGACAATATCGAATTGCCTACCACTGATTTCACAACGCCTCGCGCGACCCTTACTTTGAGCCGAATTCATTTCTTGATGGCTTTAAACCAAAAGGATCAGGTTCGTTTGCTAGCGGAACAGATGGCCACCCAAGTAGATCTGATAGATAGCCAGGTTTATCAGGCCTTTGCTCATAACGGTTTGGCACGAGTATTCCTCTATTTGGAAGACTTGCCCCGTGTACTGATACACGCTCGCCATGGTCTCAGGTTATTTGAACAGGAGAATCAAAGTGCACAGGTTGGGGCTTCTAAGCTGTTGCTTGGCGAAGCCTTGTTGTTGACCGGTAATAACCAAGAGGGGCTCAATTTACTGAACGAGGCGGCTGACGCCCTACAAGACGGACAAGATCTTAATTTGATCAGTCAAGTCTACACTGCGCGTGCTAAGCACTTTGCTCGTCAAGGCGAAATTGATCGAGCTGTCGCGGAAATCGAGCGTTTCATAGATCATGGCAACCAAGTGAGAGAGGAATATCAGGACCAAGCGCTTATTGACGCACGACAAGAGATCGCTGAGGAAACGCGTTCATCTAAGCTAAGACAAGACGACGTAGCACTTCAAATAGCCATAGGCCTAGCGGTCGTTTTAGTTTTGCTATCGATTGTTAGCGGCACGGCATTTTGGCGCTATGCACGAGTGCGAACTGATAGCCAACAGCAGGACCAGATGCTACCTGAGACTATCGATGAACTCATTGATAGGATCCGCACGCACAATATTCAGGTGTGTATCATTAAAGTTCGCTATCCCATGGTGGAATTTGGCGAACTGCAAAAATACACAGAGCTGACTAGAACTCTGGTGCGCGACTGTGATTTTGTTCAATCGCACTGGATGTCGAGAATGGTGGTCTACTTGCCTTTTACCAATGTAGAGCAAGCCGGCAAGTGTGCTGAAGAGCTACAGCGTTTGTTACAGCAAGCGGGAATGAAAGGGGACTTCACTCACTCGGTGCGCTTACTCAACCGCCATGATACTGAACAGTCGATAGCCCAAGAGCTAGAGAACAGCTTTAATACTTCACCGAGCTTCGAACCTGCGTTGCCGTAAGGCGGTTAGTTTCGCTTCGGCGCAACAGCCATTAAGGTGAGTGCTTGTTGCTACTCTGGCTGGCGAACTTGCGATATGCGCTACTGGCAAGTTCGCCCAGTTTAAAAAAACTGTCATACAGTTGGATTAACCTAGTGGGATTTATGTGCTTGCTATAGGTTTACCAAGCCAATGCCTAACACTTCAGCTTCAACTCCTTCTTCCATATTTATTGCTAAAGAACTCAGTTGGTTATCTTTCAACGAGCGAGTATTGCAAGAAGCCCAAGACGATAGTGTACCTGTCATTGAGCGCTTGCGGTTTCTCGGGATTTTCTCTAGCAATCTCGACGAATTTTACCGAGTGCGAGTCGCTGATGTGCGTCGTCGCTTGCTGATCCATCAAGAGCAAGGTGGCGACCCTAAGGCTCAACCTTTGATGGAGGCCATTCAAAACAAGGTGCTGTCTTTACAAGCTAAGTTCGATGACACCTATCAAAGCCTGCTTATCGAACTGCGCCGTCGCAATATTTACCTAATCAGTGAAGCAGAACTTAGCGACTTCCACGGTCGTTGGATTAAGCGCTATTTCAAACGAAAACTCTTGCCCTTGTTGGTGCCTATTTGGGTGGAGAACAACAGTCAGATTGCGCAGCGAATCTCGGACGATGTGACCTATTTGGTGGCCCAGCTTCGCAAAGGTAATCAAACTCGCTACGCCTTGATTGATGTGCCCGCGGATGAGACCAATCGTTTCGTATTGTTGCCCAAGGAAAAGGGTGTGCAAGGTAAATCGGTAATCTTACTAGACAATGTAATTCGATATTGCCTCGCTGAGTTGTTTAAAGGGGTGATTGAGTTTGATGAGGCTCAAGTGTTCTCGATGAAGCTCACTCGAGATGCGGAGTTTGAGTTGTCAGGTGATATCGACGACTCTATCGTCAACAAGATGTCGCAGGGCTTAAAACAGCGCTTGGTGTCCGAGCCGGTGCGATACGTTTACGATCGAGCTATGCCTAAAGAGATGCGATTACAACTTTCCAGTGCGCTAGGGCTTAGCAGTGTCGATGCGATGATCCCAGGTGGTCGTTACCATAACTTTCGAGATTTCATTGGATTTCCAAACATCACAGGTTACAAGTATCTTGAAAATCCAAGTATACCGAGCTTGGAGTCCGCCCAATTCAAAGCACACGCTAGCGTGTTTGACGCAATAGCCGAGCGCGATGTGCTGCTGTATTACCCCTACCACACCTTTGGTCACTTCACTGAGTTTGTTCGTCAAGCGGCCTACGACCCACAAGTCACCTCGATTAAGCTCAATATCTACCGGGTGGCGCGCCATTCCAGAATTATTGCAGCGCTGTTAGACGCCGTCTCAAATGGCAAAGAAGTGACTGTGGTGGTTGAGCTTAGGGCTCGCTTTGACGAGGAGGCTAACATAGAGTGGGCCAAGCGACTGACCGATGGTGGTGCCAAAGTCGAGTTTGGGGTGGCCAGTCTAAAAGTACACTCCAAACTTTGCCTGATCACTCGCCAAGAGGGACAAGAGTCGGTGCGATATGCCCATATTGGTACGGGTAATTTTCACGAGAAGACCGCGCGAATCTACACGGATTTTAGTCTGTTCACACAAAGTCCAAGCATTACTCAGGAAGTCAGCCAGGTCTTTGATTTTATTGGTCGCTCCTATCGACGCTTCGAATTTAACAACCTACTCGTGTCGCCGATTAACAGTCGAGAGCGAGTGCTACAGATGATTGATAAGGAAATCGAGTTTGCCAAACGCCGTCGAAAAGCTGAGATCGTTATCAAGGTCAATAATCTGGTGGATAAAGCGGTGATTGAGCGCTTGTATCAAGCATCCCAAGCTGGAGTAAAGGTTCGAATGATTATCCGCGGCATGTGCGCTTTAGCAGCGGGTATCAAAGGCCTGTCGGAAAACATTAAGGTTATTAGCGTAGTAGACCGTTTTCTAGAGCATCCGAGAGTCATGGTGTTTCACAATGGCGGTCAGCGCCAAGTGTATCTCGCTAGTTTTGATTTGATGACGCGCAATTTGGATTATCGAGTGGAGGTCGGTACTCCGATTATTGATCCGCAATTACAGCAGAGAATCGTCGACCTGCTAGAGCTTCAGTGGAAGGATACGGTGAAAGCCAGAGTGGTGGATGCTGAGCAGACCAACGCTTACGTTAAACGTGGCAATCGCCGCAAAATTCGCTCGCAAATCGCCAGTTACGATTATCTGAAGAAGTTAGAGAGTAAGCGCAGCTAGACAAACTGGATCAAAAAAGGGTTAGCCACTGGTGCTAACCCTTTGTTTAATATGGTGGCCCCTCCCAGACTTGAACTGGGGACCTAACGATTATGAGTCGTGTGCTCTAACCAACTGAGCTAAGGGGCCGAAATTCTTTTCAATTGTCTAGGGATGAGGCTTTCATCCCTGAAGCGCCTTCCGGTTCGGCCATCCACGGCCTCACGTTTAACGCTTTCGAAGTGATGTTAAATCACTTCTCATCACTTTGTGACCGCCTTAAACCCAACTGAGCTAAGGGGCCGAAACGAGCCAAAGTATACGAGACTCTTACCAGCTTGTCATGGGTAACGGCGTTTGAAAGGCCAAAATTTAGCCGTTACCACTAAGCTAATCAACTCTTTAGAAGTGATATTTCACCAGCGCGTTCCAGTTGCGCTCATTGACGCCTTTAACGCCGAACTTGTTGTTCCAGTGAACGTACTCAAAACCCAGATAAAGCTTACCAGGAATGGATACCCAAGGAGCCACGTCGATTTTAATTTGCGGGGTAAAGTTTAGGTTGTTGGAGTGGCTGCCTGTACCTGACTCCCAATCCATAAATCCGTCAAACAAGATCTCTGTTTTGGAGAATGGAACGGCCACGCCCCAGGTCAGGGTTAGCTGCTGCGTATTACTGCGGTGGTCGTTAAATCTTTGGTAGACGTTGGCACCGAAGTGACGAAAGAATGGAATATTCCAAGAAGAGCCTACACCCAGTAAGAAGTTGTCCTGGCTAAAGCCATTAGAGACCGTATTGAACTCCCAGGTGGTGGCTACGTTCAGCGCTTTTAGCGGGCCATTGTCGACCTTCATGAAGTGAAAACGCGGTGAGAACTCACCGTAGATTTCGGTATCACCGTTGTCAGATACCAAGCGGTCGGCGAAGAAGAAGGTATCGCCCCAGCTGGCATCGTTGACGTACTCAAAGGTGCCTACCCAGCGCTTTGGATCGCCCAACTCGTAGTCGTAACCGCGCAACAGGGTAAGGCTGTAATCTTGAAAATAGAGTTCTGCGCTGGCCGATGTGCTGGCCATTATCAGAGGTAACGCCAGTAAAGCTTTTTTCATGTTATGCGTCCTTTACGAGTGAAACAAAGCGTTAAGCGGGCTCGATCCTAAGTAACATTCCTGTTGTTGGCAAGTTGAAATCCGGCTTTTATTGATGTGTGCCAAGAAACCTTTGGGCACAAAAAAGCCCTGTGTAAACAGGGCTTTGAATTAAGCTTGAGAGATTCGGAATTATTCGTCCAAGAAGGACTTCAAAATCTCCGAGCGGCTAGGGTGACGCAGCTTGCGCAATGCCTTAGCCTCAATCTGACGGATACGCTCACGGGTCACGTCAAACTGTTTGCCCACTTCTTCAAGGGTGTGGTCTGTGTTCATGTCGATACCAAAGCGCATACGCAGTACCTTGGCTTCACGAGCGGTCAGACCGGCCAACACTTCGTGAGTGGCACTTTTCAGGCTTTCACCGGTAGCAGACTCAACTGGCAACTCGAGGGTAGTATCCTCGATGAAATCACCTAGATGCGAATCTTCGTCGTCCCCGATTGGGGTCTCCATTGAGATTGGCTCTTTGGCGATTTTCAGCACCTTGCGAATCTTGTCTTCTGGCATCAGCATGCGCTCGGCCAACTCTTCAGGGGTTGGCTCGCGGCCCATTTCCTGAAGCATTTGACGGCTAATGCGATTGAGCTTGTTGATGGTCTCAATCATGTGCACCGGAATACGAATGGTACGGGCTTGGTCAGCAATCGAGCGAGTGATTGCCTGACGAATCCACCAAGTCGCATAGGTCGAGAACTTGTAACCACGACGGTATTCGAACTTATCAACCGCTTTCATCAGGCCAATGTTACCTTCCTGAATCAAGTCCAAGAACTGCAGACCGCGGTTGGTGTATTTCTTCGCGATAGAAATTACCAGACGCAAGTTCGCTTCAACCATCTCTTTCTTGGCGCGGCGAGCTTTGGCTTCGCCAATCGACATGCGACGGTTGATGTCTTTAATGTTGGCAATCACCAGACCGGTTTCTTGCTCAACCGCAACCAACTTGGCGCGGCAACGCTCTAAATCGGTTTCTAAACTGGCAAGGGCTGCTGAGTGTGGCTTGCCCGCGGCAATCTCTTTCTCGTACCAATCAGCGCTAGTTTCGTTGCCTGGGAATACCTTAGTAAAGGCCTTCTTAGGCATACCCGCGTGATCACAGGTCATCTTAAGAATCAGGCGTTCTTGGGTGCGCACTCGGTCCATCATTTCACGCATACCAGATACAATCGCGTCGAACTGCTTTGGTACTAGGCGGAAATCGCGGAACTCTTGCGAGACGTTCTTGATGGCTTTCTTAGAAGCGGCATCTGCGCGGCCTTTCTTTTCGATAATGGCGCTGGCTTCTTCGTAAGCCTTGCGAAGGGCGTCAAAGCGCTCTTTGGCCAGCTCTGGGTCTGGACCCTTATCGCCTTCTTCTTCCTCGTCGTCATCCGAATCGTCGTCTTCGTCTTCCAATTCTTCTTCAGACAAAGCAGAGCCCACGTGAGTCGCGGTTGGAGCGGCGGTACCGTCGTCATCTGGATCGACAAAACCACTGATGATATCTGACAAGCGCAGCTCTTCAGCTTCGTATTTGTCGTACTGGTCCAGGATATAAGAGATCGCTGCCGGATATTCCGCCACCGAGGTCTGTACAGAATTAATGCCTTCTTCGATTCGCTTAGCGATACCGATCTCGCCTTCACGAGTCAGTAGCTCTACGGTACCCATTTCACGCATGTACATGCGCACAGGATCTGTGGTTCGGCCCAGTTCGCTTTCTACCGTTGCCAAGGCCGCCGCTGCCGCTTCTACGGCATCTTCATCGGTCGCATCTTCAGACATCATCAGAGTATCGTTGTCCGGTGCTTCCTCAAACACCTGGATACCCATGTCATTGATCATCTGAATAATATCTTCGATCTGGTCAGAGTCGACCATATCTGCAGGGAGGTGATCGTTCACCTGAGCATAGGTCAAATAGCCTTGCTCTTTACCTTTGGCCAGTAACAACTTAAATTGCGACTGTGGAGTTTGATCCATAGATACCATCCAATTCGGAAATTACATACGACAAGCAGCACCTCGGGTGCTGCGCAAACCAACAATTATAGGCATTTGCGTCTTCTTTGACTAGTGCTGGCACAGGCTTAACCTGAGCTTTTTTTGCACTAATTCACCGCAAACTAACCTTGCCCTTGTTTCATTTGGGCTATTAACGCCGCTAATTGGCGCTTTTCTCCAGCGCTTAGCTGAGACTTGCTACTAAGCTGCTGATACTTCTGCTCTAAATACTGCTCGTTCAACCAATACAAGGCTCGAGTAAACTCGGCGGACTGATTGTCAGCAGCGATTTGATGTGACCACTGCGCCAAGCGCTTAAGCACGTTCGCCTGAGGGTGGTCGCGATACAATTCTAGTAGTTGCCCACTGGTTAACGGCACCTCGCGCACTTTTTCCAGTAAGTCGGCAAATAATTCGACCCCGTTGAGGGTTAAGTGCTTTAGCACAGGTTGAGGGCTAAGCCCTAGTCCCAATTCAGGATTTTGCACTAACAAAGCAATCGCCAAGCGCAACGGGGTGCCTCGTCCCTTTAAGCCGCCTGTATCTTTGGCGGGGGAGCTTGGGCGACTGCTCACGCCAAACTTGCGTTTGAGTTCGGCGGCGGAATTTAAGCGCAATCGATAAGCTAAATTCTCTAATAGAGTTTCTTGTAAAACGCTGTCCTTGACGGTTTCGATCAGGGTCAGCGCGCGCTTGGCAAGACTGCCGTCTTCGACCCGATGGCTTTGCGCCAGCGTATCGAATAGGAATTGGTGCAACGGTGTGGCTTTGTCGAGCTCAGCCTCAAAGGCGTCTTTACCTTGTTGGCGCACGAAGCTATCTGGATCTTCACCGTCGGGCAGAAACACAAAGGCCAACTGATCGCCAGGACGCAGTTGCGGTAGCGCGGTTTCCATGGCGCGCCAAGCCGCTTCGCGACCGGCTCTATCGCCATCGTAGCAACACACCACCTTGCTGGCGGTGCGCTGTAATAACTGCATTTGCTCGGCAGTGGTACTGGTACCTAAACTCGCCACCGCGTAGTCGATACCGTATTGAGCCAGCGCGACCACATCCATATAGCCTTCCACGACCACCACTTGCTGAGGGTCGCGAATCGCTTGCTTGAGCTCGTATAAGCCGTATAGCTCTTGGCCTTTATGGAAAATCGGCGTTTCCGGCGAGTTCAGATACTTAGGCGTGCCATCACCTAACACTCGGCCGCCAAAGCCAATCACGCGCCCACGGCGATCGCGAATTGGGAACATCAAACGATCGCGAAAACGGTCATAGCGACGACCTTGGTCGTTTTGAATCAGTACGCCGGTCTCAACTAACTTGTCTTGTTCGTCTTTGGACTGGCGGTGCTGTGACAGCACCCCATCCCAGGCATCTGGTGCAAAACCGATGCGAAACTTTTTGACCACCTCACCACTAAGGCCTCGGCCTTTTAAGTAGTCGATGACCTTCTGGCGGTCGGCGTGGTGGCGCAATTGGGCTTGGTAGTAGCGACCCACCTGCTCCATTAATTCGTATAAATCTTGCGATGGGCGTGGCGCGCGCGGGGCGCCGTGGCCTTGTTCTCTAATGACCTCTAAGCCGTGTAAGCCCGCCAGTTCTTCTACCGCATCGGGAAAATCTAAGCGGTCGTACTCCATCAGAAAATCAATGGCGTTGCCGTGAGCGCCGCAGCCGAAGCAGTGATAGAACTGTTTGTCTTGGCTAACGGTAAACGAGGGCGTTTTTTCGCCGTGGAAAGGGCAACAAGCGGAGTAGTTTTTACCGGCTTTTTTAAGCGTGACGCGGCTATCCACCAGAGACACTATGTCGGTTCTGGCGAGCAGATCGTTAATAAAGTCGCGTGCAATTGGCATTGGCATCCCGGCTGAATGAGCAGCGATTCACTAGCTTAACTCAATCTGGGTGGCTTATAGAAAACTATTTGTCTCAACCCAACATATTGGGTCGATACCATAAACAAACAAGCCGTGCAGGGCACGGCTTGTTCATGTCTGGCAGTGTGAAACCTTAGCTTAAGCGAGAGCGGATAACACCCGAAAGGGCACCCATATCAGCCCGGCCTTGCACCTGAGGTTTCAAAATTCCCATGACTTTGCCCATATCACCCATTCCGGAAGCTCCGGATTGGCTGATGGCCGCATCGATCAAAGTGTTCAACTCATCTTGCGACAATGGTTGTGGCAAGAAATCATTGATGACTTCAATTTCAGCCGCTTCAATGTCCGCCAATTCTTGACGGCCAGCAGCTTCGTATTGGCTAATAGAGTCTTTGCGCTGTTTGACCATTTTGGTCAATACCGCAATGACATCGCTTTCAGACAACTCTTGGCGGGTATCCACCTCGATTTGCTTAATCGCAGCCAATGCCAAACGCAAAGTACCCAAGCGCGCCTTATCTTTGGCACGCATGGCATCTTTTTGCGCTTCTTTAAGCTGGGCTAAAGTCGACATAGGGAATTAGTACAAGCGAACGCGACGTGCGTTTTCGCGAGCCAACTTTTTCAAGTGACGCTTAGCAGCAGCGGCTTTAGCGCGCTTGCGAGCGGTAGTTGGCTTTTCGTAGTGTTCACGACGACGAACTTCAGACAGGATGCCTGCTTTTTCACAAGAGCGCTTGAAACGGCGCAGAGCTACATCAAATGGTTCGTTTTCGCGTACTTTGATAATTGGCATATGCCTCTCACCTTACCTTGGATTTTATCCGTTGAGGTGACCAATCGAGTGGTCACGCAGTGTTCAAAAAATTGGTGCGGAATTCTAAACCGATATCGCCGGCTTTGTAAAGCCCAAACTTTGCCCGTAATCTAAAAAACTGGCCTAAGCTCGGGGGGCGGAGTAGAATTGCGGCCCCTATTGAATGATGAGAGCGAATGCGAATGCGTGTTTTGGGTATAGAAACCTCCTGTGATGAAACTGGAATCGCCATTTATGACGACCAGAATGGGCTATTGGCCCACAGTTTATACAGTCAGGTTAAGCTGCACGCAGACTATGGCGGCGTGGTACCTGAGCTAGCATCGCGGGATCACGTTCGTAAAATCGTTCCCCTCATCAATCAAACTATAGCTCAAGCGGGCCTGAACGCCGATGATATTGACGCTGTGGCATACACAAAAGGCCCAGGTCTGATTGGCGCTGTGCTGGTTGGCGCTTGTGTAGGGCGCAGCCTGGCGTTTGCTTGGGGCAAACCTGCCCTTGGCGTGCATCATATGGAAGGTCACCTGCTGGCGCCCATGCTAGAAGAGACGCCGCCAGAATTTCCCTTTGTCGCGCTGCTGGTGTCTGGTGGGCACACCCAGCTAGTGGCGGTGCGCGGTATTGGTGATTACGAGCTGCTCGGCGAGTCGGTAGACGACGCCGCAGGGGAGGCCTTTGATAAAACTGCCAAGCTTTTGGGTTTGGATTACCCGGGTGGTCCGCTACTGGCCAAAATGGCAGAGAAAGGCAACAGCGGACGTTTTCGCTTTCCGCGACCAATGACCGACCGACCAGGGCTGGACTTCAGCTTCAGCGGGCTTAAGACCTTTGCTGCGAATACGATTACCGCCAACAAAGACGATAGTGATCCAGAACAAACTCAGGCGGATATCGCTCTGGCCTTTGAAGAGGCTGTGGTGGATACCCTGGCCATCAAGTGCAAACGCGCGCTCAAACAAACCGGCTACCAGCGCCTGGTGATTGCCGGTGGCGTGTCGGCCAACCGTCGCTTACGCGCAGGATTAGAAGCGCTGATGAAAGATTTGGGCGGGCAGGTCTACTATCCAAGAACCGAATTTTGCACCGACAATGGTGCCATGATTGCATTTGCGGGATTGCAGCGTTTGAAAGCGGGTGAGCGAGAAGGACTGGAAGTCCAAGGTAAACCACGCTGGCCATTAACGGAACTAGCGCCGCTTTAATTTACCTTCTTCTCCCTGCCACAAACGCACAATATTGGCGCGATGGCGGACGATAATCAGGGTGCATAGCATCACCATGGGAATGGTAAATCGATTGTCGAGCCAGTGGGTATAAATAGGTGCTAATACAGCAGTGACAATCGCCGCGACTGAAGAGTAGCGGAACACCAAAAAGGTCAATCCCCAAGTGATAATCAGTAAGAGTGCGAATCCAGGGCTGATTGGTGCCACGGCGCCAAACGCGGTGGCCACGCCCTTACCGCCCTTGAACCCGAAGAATATGGGATAAATGTGACCGAGGCAGGCGGCAATCGCAATCACGCCCAACCACACAGGCTCTACTTGCAAGAAATAACTGCCGTACACAGGAATGGTGCCCTTAAGCACGTCCACCAAAAGTACTTGAGCTGCACAAAAGCCGCCACCGAGGCGCAGCACATTGGTAGCCCCAGGGTTTTTAGAACCTTGGGTGCGAGGGTCAGGTAGACCGTTAAGACGACACACCAAAACGGCGCCAGAAATCGAACCTAACAGGTAGGCAGCAACGATAATGGCGGCGATCATTGGGGTCATGTTTCGTTTGTTGTCCTGAGCGTTTCCCGATATCATGCGCGCAACTTATTGCACGCAGGGCGCTGGCCATCCTGAGCTTTAAATGTCTAAAGCTAGAGTTGCTCGCCTTGCGATAGAATATCTAACCTGAGCCCTTTTAACCAGACCGGAGGTTGTGTGGATCGAGTCATCATCGAATCCTTGCGCATCGACACCATTATTGGGGTGTTGGAGTGGGAGAAAGAGATAAAGCAGACTTTGCTGCTGGATCTGGAGATCCTGTGGGATCAACGCAAAGCCGCCGCCACTGACGATTACCAGCACGCTTTGTGCTACGCCAGTGTTTCCAAAGCCGTTGAAGCCATGATTACCGCTCAGCCTATTGAGTTAGTGGAAACCGTGGCCGAGCGCACCGCTGCGCTTATCATGACCGAGTTTGGCGCGCCGGGAGTTAAAGTTCAGGTCCGCAAGCTGGCAGCGATTACCAATGTAAAATCCGTCGGCGTGGCAATCACTCGAGGTGATTGGCACTAATGAGCTTGCATCGCATTTACATATCCATCGGTTCCAACATCGATGCCCGGCACCACGTTACTTGTGCCCTTGATGCTTTGGCGCAAGCCTATGGCGAGCTCACAGTCTCTAGTGTGTATGAGTCAGAAGCCGTGGGTTTTGATGGGGATAACTTTTTGAATCTAGTGGTTGGCGCTGACACCCAAGACTCTATCGAACAGGTGGTTGCCCAATTTAAGCAGATTGAAGCTGATAACGGTCGTGTTAAGCAGGCAGAAAAATTTAGCCCGCGAACCTTGGACTTAGACCTGCTGACTTACGACGATGTTGTCTGCGATACGCCAATTGAACTTCCGCGCGATGAAATTGACAAAAATGCCTTCGTGCTTTGGCCTCTCGCTGAAATCGCAGCGACCACAGTACACCCGCGTAACGGTGTCAGTTATGGCGACTTGTGGGCGGCGTACAACAAGCCACAAAAATTGTGGAAGATAGATTTTCACTGGCCTAGCTAGCCTTTTTTCGGAGATTTCATGGATACCATTCAGCTACTGTTTTTGGCCATTATCCAAGGCCTGACCGAGTTTTTACCGATTTCCTCATCGGCGCACTTAATTCTTCCTTCGGCGATATTTGGCTGGCCGGATCAAGGCTTAGCCTTCGATGTATCGGTTCACGTGGGCAGCTTGGCCGCCGTGATGCTGTACTTTCGCAAAGATGTGGTACAACTGCTAACCGCTTGGTTTGGCTCGCTTGCCGGCAAGCACAGCGCTGAGTCACGGCTAGCGTGGCTGATCATCCTGGCCACAATCCCTGCGGTGTTGGCGGGACTGATGTTTAGCGATTTGGTTAGCACTGTATTACGCGGCCCTTGGGTGATTGCACTAACCACTATCGTGTTTGGTTTGCTGCTTTGGTATGCGGATCGCAACCCGCCACAAGTGCAAGACGAAAAGAGCCTGACCTTCAAGCAAGCGCTGTTTGTGGGTGTGGCACAAGCGATTGCGATTATTCCGGGGACTTCGCGCTCAGGGATCACCATTACTGCAGGTCTAATGCTGGGACTTACCCGCACCGCTGCAGCGCGTTTGTCCTTCTTGATGTCGATTCCTACCATCTTGGGTGCCGGAACTCTGATGACCACCAAGCTGGTAAAAAGCGGCGAAGCCGTGATTTGGAATGAGCTAGCGCTTGGTGCCGTGGTGAGTTTTGTCGCTGCCTATTTGTGTATCCACTTCTTCATGAAGATCATTGCGCGCATGGGTATGACGCCATTCGTGATTTATCGATTGCTACTAGGCGCAGTGCTGGTGTACTTGTTCGTGTTGTAAGACCGGGACGGGTCATCGAATCAACGCCGAGCTTATGCTCGGCGTTTTTGTTGGCGCTTATTTAAGAGAGACGGACAAGCGCAACAACTCAGGCACTTCGGCATCTTTAATGCCAGTGTCGCTAAATCCCAATTTGGTCAGCAGCTTTAAACAGGCGTGATTGTCTTTAAGGGTGATGGCCAGCAGTGAGTCGAGTCGCAACTCATCTCGCGCAAAATCAAGCCAGGCCTTGGCGGCGATGTGAGCATAGCCTTTGCCGCAATGCTGGTCTAAATAGCCAAAGCCCAAGTCCACCGACGGCAGCTGCGGACGTTTAACCAGACCGCAGATCCCCAAGGCTTCATTGTCTTGCTCACGCACAACCTTGTATAAACCCATTCCATGCTTGGAGTAGGGTGGCATTAGCTGCTTGGCCAAATAGTTTTGCGCGTCTTTGATGCTGTGTAAGTGTTTGTCGCCGATAAAGCGCTTAAAACTGACTTGGTTGTATAGTCGAAACACAAACTCGGCATCCGCCAAAGCCAAGCGTTCAAAGCGTAGCTCTTGGCGGGGACTAGGACAGCTCTTATCCATGGGTATTTCCTATTTTCTCGACCACATAGTCGATAAAACAGCGTACTTTTGGCGCTAAGTGTTTGCGTGACGGGTACACCAGATAGACCCCAATCGGAATGGTGGCAAACTCTGGAAACAGCTCCACCAAAGCACCGGTTTCTAGTTGGTCTTGCAGGTTAAATAACGGCGTTCGAGTAATGCCTTGCCCCGCGAGACACAAAGACAGCTCCATTTCCGGACTATTGGTAATCACCTGACTGTTCACCTGCACGGTGAAAGGCTGGCTATCGGGGGAGTGGTACTGCCATTGCGTCGGGCTTTTTAGATTGGAATAGCTAAAGGTGACGTGTTGGCTTAACTCGCTTGGATGTTTAGGCGTCCCAAAGCGTTCCAGATAACTCGGCGCCGCCAAGGTTACTCCGCGGGAGCGCAGCAACTGGCGACTGATAAGGCTGGAATCCTCAAGCTTGTCAGAAGCGCGGATCACCACGTCAAACCCCTCACTGATCATGTCGACCTTGCGATCGTCCACGTGCAGCTCGAGCGAAACCTTGGGGTAGCGTTGAGTAAACTCGGCCAATATCGGACGTACTTTGGAGAGCCCGAAGCTCACAGGCACGCTGATCCGCAACTTGCCGCGGGGCTCGGCTTGTTGTCCCGCTAAGGCTAGTTGCATGGCTTCAGCATCGGCGATGATCTGAGTGCACTGTTGAAAATAGGCTTGGCCTTCGAGTGTGAGGCTTTGTTTGCGAGTCGTGCGCTGTAGCAGCCGCACCCCAAGCCGGTCCTCAAGCTTGCCGATTTCTTTGCTGATATAGGCCGTGGAATAGCCAAGGCTATTGGCCGCAGCAGTGAAACTGCCGCGACTAACCACTTCGCTAAATAGCACCATACCATCCAGTAGTTGCAGTGATTTCAAGCTCATTATTAACTATTAGTTGATAATCATTTGACGATTAGACCATTAATTAATATTGAGAATCAATCTAAGCTGGTGTCAACAAGGTACGAGGGAAGACCAGTATCGTGCAGCACTCAAACGCTTCTTGGTACTTTATTGGCAACCCAGACAACAACCTTTTTGAATTAATTGCTTATTTTGGCCTAGACGCCTTTAACCAAGCTTAAGATTTTGGGAGAAAGATTATGAAACTTGTCGTATTTGGCGCTACAAACTCAAACCAGTCCATCAACCGTCAATTAGCTGCTCATGCCGCCAGCCTAGTCGACGACGCCGAAATCGAGCTGTTGGATCTCAACGACTACGAGATGCCGATTTACAGCCCTGAGCGCGAACAGCAACTGGGCCAGCCACAACAAGCCCAGGCGTTTTTTCAAAAAATTACTGAGGCCGACGCGCTGATCATCTCATTTGCTGAGCACAATGGTTCTTACACCGCAGCCTACAAAAACTTGTTTGACTGGACGTCGCGCATCGACATGAAGGTCTACCAAAACAAACCAATCTTGCTGCTGTCGACCTCGCCAGGTCCAGGTGGTGCAAATAGCGTGTTGCAAGCGGCGACCGGCTCCATGCCATACTTTGCGGGTATTGCTGTCGATAGCTTGTCGGTACCAAATTTTTACGACAACTTTGATGTGGAAGCGGGCCGTTTGAGCAATCCGGAACTTAGTGCGCAGCTGGCAGAGGCGGTGGCCAAACTAGAACAAGCGCTGCAAACCACTGTTGCAGCTTAGCTTAAAGGTCTAGTTTGGTGGTTAGCCAGCGGCGCTTTGGTTAGCCAGCGGCGCTGTGGGAAGCCTTGTAGGTCGATAAGGCTTGCTCGCGGCGGCGGGTCAGCTCTTCGCGGATTTCCCGCCCTTTAAAGCCTGCGTTTATTACCTCTTGTACCGGAATCTGATTGGCAATCGCAAAGGCTTGCTCTAGGTAAGCCTTTTGCGGATAGGGCTCAGACTCAAAGCCAGTACGCCCCTTGGAGTCCGCTTCGCAGGCAATAAGCAGTTGTTGCAAGCGTTGCGGTTTGCGCCAAAAATCCCCTTTGTCGAACAGCTTTAGCAAAGTCGAGGGTCTGAGCTCTCGAGCTTTGTGAACATTGCCGTGTTGATCCGAAACCAGTAAAGCGATATCGCGACATTCGTTGGGGGCTTTTAAGCGCTGGCATAGACCTTTGATGGGTTTAAGCCCAAGTTGACCGTGACCGTGGTGCTTTGGCCAGTGCTCAGAAGGGGTTAGCGCTTTGCCTAAGTCGTGGCACAGCACCGCAAAGCGTGTGGCTAAATCATCGGTTAGCAGACCGGCGGCCTCAATGCACAGTAAGGTATGCAGCCCAGTATCGATTTCTGGGTGCCACTGCTCGGGCTGTGGAACCCCAAACAAGGCATCCACTTCGGGTAAAACCACTTGCAGCGCGCCACAGTCTCTCAGTACCTCAAAAAACACTCGTGGGCTTTTGGCTTGCAGACCACCCTGAAGCTCTTGCCAGACTCGCTCGGCGGTTAAGCTGGATAGCTCACCGCTTTCACTCATTGAACGCATCAAGGCCATGGTGGAGGGGTCAACCCGAAAACCCAAATGTGCGAAGCGCGCAGCAAATCGCGCCACTCGCAGGACGCGTAGCGGATCCTCGCTAAACGCATTGGAAACGTGGCGCAGGCGTTTGTCTTTAATGTCTTGCTGGCCGCCGTAAGGGTCAAATAACTCACCATTGTCGTCTTGAGCGATGGCATTGATGGTGAGGTCGCGGCGAATCAGGTCTTGCTCAAGGGTGACGTCTGGACCAAATTCACAAATAAAGCCGGTGTAGCCTTGGCCGGACTTTCGTTCGGTGCGAGCGAGCGCGTGCTCTTGCTGAGTTTCTGGATGCAAAAATACCGGAAAATCGCGCCCCACTTGTTGATAGCCGTCAGCCAGCATTTGCTCCACGCTGGCGCCAACCACCACGTAGTCTTTGTCTTTGTAGGGAATGCCTAACAGCTGGTCGCGAACCGCACCCCCAACGAGATAAGTCTTCACACGTGCTACTCTTGTTGAGATATGGTCTCAGTCTACACAGGGCGTGCCCGAGGGCGCAAATTAACCGCGTCGTTTTGACATACCCTGTAGCTGAGTTTAATTTAGCTAACATTCACTCAATATAAGAAGCTGTGCGCATGTACCAGGCCTATTACGGAGTCGCCGAAGCACCGTTTTCGATAGCTCCAAACCCGAAATACTTGTTCCTAAGCGAGCGCCATCGAGACGCTTTGACCCATCTTACCTATGGATTAGGGGAGACCGGTGGTTTTGTTCTGCTCACCGGAGAGGTGGGTACCGGAAAGACCACGGTGTCTCGCTGCTTGTTACAGCAACTGCCTGAGCACACAGATACGGCTTTTATTTTAAATCCGAGTTTGACCGAGCGCGAGCTGCTCGCCACCTTGTGTGACGAGCTGAGTATCGAGTACCCCAACGAGCCCAGTCTAAAACAGCTTACCGATTGCATCGCAGAGTTCCTGCAGCGCAATCACGACGCCGGCCGAAACACAGTACTCATTATTGATGAAGCGCAGCATTTGCGCGCCGAAGTGCTAGAACAGCTGCGCCTGCTAACGAACTTGGAAACCGACACCAAAAAACTGTTGCAGGTGATTTTGATTGGCCAGCCTGAGCTGCAGCATTTACTGCGCCGCCAAGAGCTGCGTCAGTTGGCCCAACGAATAACCGCCCGTTATCACTTGTTGCCGCTGAACGTCAAAGAAGTCGCCAGCTATGTTAGGCACCGCTTGGAAGTGGCAGGGGCTGCCAGTTCACCTTTTGCGGGAAGTGCGCTGAAAGCTCTACACAAACACTCGGGCGGGGTACCTCGCTTGATTAACCTGATTGCTGAGCGTGCTTTGTTGGCGGGTTTTGCCGAGCAAAAAGCCAAAATCGATAAACGCATTGTTGATCGCGCCGCCACTGAAGTGCTCGGATTGGGTATGGACTTTGGCGACAAAAAGCCGGCTAAGTGGCCTTGGGCGCTGGCGGCCAGTTTGGTATTGGTAAGCGCCATCGGTGCTGGTGTTTGGTGGCAAAGTAGCACGACAACTAGCGCGCAACTGCCAAGTGAGCCTGTAAACCAAGCGATAACACCGGTGAGTCAAACCGCACCGCAGCCTCAGACAGTCGCCCCCGTGACAACTGCGGCGCAAAGCCAAGCCAACCAAGGTGAATTAGACCATCTGGTAGAAGAGGCGCAGGACATCGATTTGGCCTACGCGGCTTTGTTTGAGCGCTGGCAACAACCGCTATATCAAGGTTTGACGCCTTGCCAATCGGCCAAACGCAACGGTCTTGCTTGCCATCAGCAGCAGGGCAATTTGCGCACCATCGCTCAAATCGATCGCCCGGCAGTGGTGTATCTAGAGCAAGCAGGGCAAAGATTTTACGGTGCTTTGTTGAGTCTTCGCGAACAAGAGTTGCTACTGCAATTGGGCGAGCAGCAAATCTGGGTCAGCCAAACTTGGTTTGAGCGTCATTTTCGAGGCACTTTTGAGTTGCTTTGGCAACAACCTGAACGCTCGTTGGCGACCATAGGCCCAGGCTCGCAAGGGGAGCAGGTGCAGTGGCTCGAAGACAGCTTGGCCAGTGTGGCCGGTATTCGAGCGCGAGTTCAAAACGTGTTTGATCAAGAGTTACAGCGTCAAGTGGAAGGCTTTCAGCGAGAAAACGGATTGCGCGTCGACGGTATCGCCGGTCGCGAAACCCTGGTTCAGCTTAACCTTCGCCTAAGCCGCAGCGGCCCAAGATTGAGGGCAGGCTAACTATGTCGATACTGCAACAAGCACTGGACCGCTCCAACGGTCAGGCGCCTATCATCGAAGAGGAAAAGCCGAGCAAGCCCTGGTTGCCTTTACTAGCGGTCGCCGTAGCTAGCGCCTTGGTCACAGGGGCTGGGGTTTGGTATTTCGTTGGTCAGCCAGCCGCGGAGCAGGGAGCTGCTGTTCAGCAAACTTCTACTGAAGTGCAGTCACAGCCAGCAGTGCCCACAGCCGGTCAGAAAACGCTGCCCAAAAACGGACAGGTCAAAGTGCCAGCAGCAGAGCAGACTGCCATTCAGCCATCAAATGCATCACAAACCGGCGCAGAGTGGCGTTTAGCGGCAAAGGTACCTTTACCAGAAACTCAGCCGGTTCCAAGCGCATCTAATCGAGCTCAGTCGCAGACCTATATCGCATCTACCAGCGTACAACCCGCAACACCCTCAGTGCCTGTACTGTCAGAATCGCAATCTGACACCGAGATAGTGCTAGCTGATGGCTCGGTGGTGTTAGGGGCAGAGCCTAGCTCGCAAGTCGCCCAACAGTTGTTACAGCAATCCGAGCAACCAAGCCAATCTCAGGCCGAAGAGACCCAAGACCCGCAGCAACTGGTCGCTGCCTTTCAAGCGGCATTGGCGCAAATTGAAAGCGAGCGAGCGTTGGCGAAACCCATGGTTGATCCGAGCGTCGATCCGCTGCCAAAAGATGCGCCTCAGGCAACGGACATACCCAAACCAAGCCAACTGCCAATAGCGTTCCAAGACCAGATCCCGCGCTTTAACATTAGCGCGCATGTGTACGCGTCCGAACCGCAGAATCGCTGGTTAAACGTGGATGGTCGGGAGATGCAGCAAGGGGATCGCATTCAAGGGGTATTGACCATAGTCGAGATTCGCCCTCAGGACGTAGTATTGGACCTTGATGGCACCGAGTTTAGAGTGGGGGCCCTCGCTGGATGGTAATAACGAGTTGGAAATAAGTCGCTAAACAAAAAAACGCAGCCAAATGGCTGCGTTTTGTATCCCATCTCAGCTAAGTCTTAGCCATCGCCGAGAATCAACAGGCTAGCGTTACCGCCAATCGCGGTAATATTGTTGGTCACGGTTTTCTCCGTGACAAAGCGAGTCAGGTAGTGTGGACCACCGGCTTTAGGACCTGTGCCACTTAGGCCTTGACCGCCAAAGGGTTGAACACCCACCACTGCACCAATTTGGTTGCGGTTGATGTAAACGTTGCCCACATTCACTTGGTTGGCAATGTACTGAGCATGGCCTTCGTTGCGGCTGTGAATCCCCAAAGTCAGCCCGTAGCCCGTGCTATTGATCTCATCGATAACCGAGTTTAAGTCAGCTGCCGAGTAGCGAATAAGATGCAAAATCGGACCAAACTGTTCTTTTTCTAGCTGGCCAATATGAGCGATTTCTGCAGCGATTGGCGCGATAAAGCTGCCGTGCTGACAATCTTGAGGCAGTTCGAGTTGCTCAAGCACTTTGGCGTGGTTGTGCAGCCACTCGATGTGTTGAGTCAATCCTTGCTGGGCGCGCTCATCGATAACCGGGCCCACATCGGTTTTGATGTCATTTGGGTTACCAATGGTTAGCTCGTTCATTGCCCCTTTGAGCAGATCCACAATACGATCCGCTACGTCTTCTTGCACGTACATCACGCGGCAAGCGGAACAGCGCTGACCTGCTGAGGTGAAGGCGGAATCGACAACGTCTTGCACCACTTGCTCGGGCAGTGAAGTGGAATCAACAATCATCGCATTTTGACCACCGGTTTCAGCGATCAGCGGAATGATGGCACCGTCGCGTTGAGCCAAAGTTTGGTTAATCAAGCGCGCGGTAGCGGTTGAGCCGGTAAAGCACACACCGCCAATCTTGTTGGCACTGGTGAGCCAAGCACCAACCGTGGCGCCGGTACCCGGTAGCAATTGCAGCACGTTAGCTGGTACACCCGCTTGGTGAGCCAGCTGCACTGCGCGATAGGCTATTAAGCTGGTTTGTTCGGCAGGCTTAGCCAAAACCGTGTTACCACAAGCCAGCGCCGCGGCCACTTGGCCTAAGAAAATGGCCAATGGGAAGTTCCAAGGGCTAATACAGACAAACGCGCCACGACCTTGTAAGCGCAGCTCGTTGTGCTCGCCCGTTGGTCCAGGCATGGTTTCAGGCTGCATCAAAGATTGAGCTTGCGCTGCGTAGTAGCGCAAGAAATCCACCGCCTCGCGAACCTCGTCGATGCCGTCTTGAACGCTCTTACCCGCTTCGCGGCTACAAAGGGCGATCAGCTCGTCTTTGTTTTCTTCAAGGAGGTCTGCCAAACGACACAGGACTTCGCTGCGACGTTCAACCGGCGTCTGGTTCCAGCCTTCAAAGGCGCTGGTGGCGTTGTCGATGGCTTGTTTCACCGTGGCTTCGTCGGCCATGACTAGCTCACCAACGATTTGACGGCGGTCGTAAGGACTGGTGACACTCATTGCCGGGCCTCTGACGCTCTCACCGCCAACCAAAGGCGCTGCTTGCCATACCTTAGTTTGGTATTCGTTCAAGGCGCTCAAAAATGGGGTCGCTTCGCTGGCAATGTTCAGGTTAACGCCGGCAGAGTTCATGCGCTCGTCTCCAAAAATGTGTGGCGGGAGTGGAATTTTATTATTGCTATAGGGTTTACACGCCAAAAGGGTCGTTAGCGGATGAGTAATCAGACTATCGATGGATACATTTGGGTCAACGAGCTTGTACACAAACGAGGTGTTGGCGCCGTTTTCCAACAGGCGACGCACTAAGTAGGGCAACAAGTCTTTGTGCGCGCCGACAGGGGCATAAATGCGTACCCGCTGCTTGGGTTGCTGCTTGAGCAGAGTATCGTACAACTCTTGTCCCATACCGTGTAGACGCTGAAACTCGTACAAGCGCTCGCCAGCCATGTCCTGGATCGCCGCCACGGTTTGGGCGTTGTGAGTGGCAAATTGAGGATAGATGGCCCCTTTGGTGTGCTCTGACAACAAATAGCGAGCACAGGCTAAGTAAGACACATCGGTGGCGGCCTTGCGGGTGTAGACCGGATAGCCGGATTCACCGCCAACCTGGCACCACTTGATTTCGCTGTCCCAATAAGCGCCTTTGACTAAACGCAGTGGAATTTCATCGCCTTCGGATTTTGCCAACTCGGCCAGCCAAACCAGCACTGGCAGACAGCGCTTAGAGTAGGCTTGCACCACAATACCCAGCAAATCCCAGCCTTTTGCGGCTTCGCTGCGATACACCTTTTCAAACAGTTTAAGCGACAGCTCGAGCCGGTCTGCTTCTTCGGCGTCAATCGAGATACCCACGTTCAGTCCACGGGCCAGTTCCACCAACTCAACCAGAGTCGCATACAGCTCGCTCAGTACGCGGTCTTCGTTGGCCACTTCGTAGCGCGGGTGCAGGGCGGACAGCTTAATCGAGATGGTGGGGCGCGGTGCTTGCGATTCGTCGTAGCGACCTTCGCCTAGGGTGCGAATGGCGTTGGCATAGTCGTTGTAATATTTTTTGGCATCATCAGCGGTCAGCGCGGCTTCGCCGAGCATGTCGTAAGAGTGGGTATAACCCAAGCCACGGTTCTTGGTCGACTGGTGCATGGCTTCGGCAATGTCGCGACCCAGTACAAACTGCTTACCCATGATCTTCATGGCAGCGTACATGGCCTTGCGGATAACCGGCTCGCCCATCTTATTGACCAAGCGGTTGAGCAAATTATTGGGTGAGCCGTCGATCTTCTTGTCCAAAGTGACAATCTTACCGGTCAGCATTAAACCCCAGGTCGAAGCGTTCACCAGTACTGAATCGCTTTGTTTGAGGTGGTGCTCCCAGTCGGCGCCTTTGAGTTTGTCTTCAATAAGGGCGTCAGCGGTGGCAGAGTCAGGAATTCTAAGCAGCGCCTCGGCTAAACACATCAAGATAATGCCTTCTTGAGTGTCCAAACTGTATTCCTGCAAAAAAGCGTCGACGCCAACCATGATGCCTTTCTTTTCGTACTGACGGACTTGTTCCACCAGTTCATAAGCGCGTTGAGTCACTTTTTCTATGGTTTGCGGTTCACCGGGAACCATATCGATTAACTGCTGAAGGTAAGCGTCTTCATCGACCACATAATTGGCACTGATTTGGCTAAACAGAGTGTCGAGGTCTGCGGCTTGGTAGTCGGCCGCTAATACATTCTTCGCGTCAAACATGGGCACTGTTTCCAATTTTGGGGGGAGAAGCCATGGCTGTTTTGATTATTGTTTTGCTACGAAACCATGACATTGCGCACGGGATTATAAACACAAAATGTGAGCGGTGACAGATTTTTTGCAAAAGGGAGATATAGTTCCGCAATTGCTAAATTCAGGACAAATAATGAACAAATTTAAAAAGTGGTCAAAAGCGCTAATTGTGATGGTTAGTTCCGCTAATTGGCCTTGGGATAGTGTTTTTTGTGAACGTTTCTACTTTTTGTAACCTATTGAAAATTAGTGGTTAATACGGTTTTCTAAAAAGCTGGCACGCAGGTTGTAATAGTCAAGATGTATTCATCAACACTCAAGGTCATCAAAATGAAAACCGTTACCGCCACCACCTTAGCCGCCGCCTTTATCGCCATGTTTACCGCAGCGGTTAGCGCCAGCGCCGATGCCAGTGAATTGCACACTTCGGATTTTCGCACTCAGCTTGCCAGCACTTTGCAAAAGAGCGTCTCTGAGATGATTTCTCAATCGCAACAAGAGTTAAAGCGTCAAGTGCAAATTCAGCTAGACAGCTTTCAGCACGACACCGACATGCCACAGTTGGCGCAAGAAGCCAAAACTGAAAAGCAAAGTGATGTGACTGTCAACAACAGCACGCGGTGGTAAGCATGATTTCCAGTGGATTTATGGTCAGTTTGTTTTTAGCGCCAGTGTTTAGTTTCGTAGTTTTGGCTGCGCTGGCGTATCAAGTGAAGCCTCAGGGCTAGTAGGAGTCGAAAATGTCAGGTTTAGTGAAGAATCGTCGTGATGCTTGGTTGGCCGGTGTAATTGCTGGCCTTGCGGACAACTTTGGCTGGTCTCGTTTTTGGATGCGCGTTATTTTCCTTTGCGCCATGTTAGTCGAACCCTTTAGTTTAACTTTGGTGTATGTGGTTATGGCTATCCTAATGCCAGCGCCGGCAGCGCACCGTTACTATCGTCGTCGCTAATTTAACATTTTCCCAGCGACGGCGAATCGGGTATCCTGTGGCCATTCATTGAATGGAACTCAACACAGGCCTACTCATGCTAAAAAGAATTTGCTCTTCAATCAGTCTTTTACTCTTGTTTTTGTCAGCCTCAGCGCAAGCGGGTTTGATGGTCAGTGAGCAAAAAGTTCGCCTTTTACCTCCAAGTGCTCCCAATACGGCCGCATACATGCAGTTGATGAATCACACCAATAAGCCAATGGAGCTGGTTGGTGTGAGCAGTGACGTGGCCGAACGCACCGAAATTCACACCATGGTTGAGCACAACGGCATGATGCGTATGCAGCAGCTAACCAGTTTGGTTATCGAGCCTATGGCCAGCGTGGCTCTGAAGCCTGGTGGCAATCACATTATGCTGATTGGGCTGAAGCAGCCGCTATCAGCGGGCGATGAAATCGCAATAACGTTAGAATTCGCTGATGGTAGCCAACACACTGTGAAGGCCAAAGCGAGCGCAGAGATCGACGCGAAAGACTCTGGCGAGCACCATCATCACCATCATCACCATTAATTTGGTGTTTTTTCACGACTAATCGAAGAGAAACCTATGAAAGCCTTTCGTGCGACCAGTCTTGCTGTTGGTTTAGCCCTTTGTTCAGGTGCGGCCCAAGCGGACGTATTCAAGTTTAAGTTGGGTGGCGACCTGTGGCGCGCCGACTCTGATATCAGATTTGCTGATGCCGGCACTCCAGCTCAGCCGTTTGAGACTCAGCAAAAGAGCCAGGGCAGCTTTTGGGTAGCGTTGGAGCATCCGCTACCGATTATCCCCAACGTCATGATTCGCGAAAACAGTCTGGAAACCAAAGGAAATGCGCCTGATTCAGACTTTCAGTTTGGTGGTATGCCAATAGACGGCAACTACAACGCCGATGCCAATCTGTCTAACACGGATTTCATCTTCTACTACCAATTCTTGGATACCAAAACCATCGAGTTGGACTTGGGTGCCGCGTATAAGCGCTTCCACGGCAACTTGGCGGTCGGCCCCGCTGTAGAAGGCCCAACCCTGCGCGTTAGCCGAGACCTGAGCCACGGCCAGCTGTTCGCCTACGCTCGCACCCAAATTAAGGTACCTGGTATTGGTTTGTATGGTTTTGTAGACGTGATGACTGACGGTAGCCAACGTCGCTACGATTATTCGGGCGGCTTGGGCTGGATATTCCGCGGCACCGGCGTGGACTACAAGCTGCGTGTCGGTTATCGCGACATGAAGTTTGACCACAGCAGCGCTAGCGCTTTGAATACCTACGCTGACTTTAAAGGTGGCTTTGCGGGTATCGAGCTGGAGTTCTAAGGTCTAGTTAGCAGACGTCAGACACAAAAAACGCCAACAATTGTTGGCGTTTTTTATGGCTAAAACAAGCGGCTTAGCTTTGTGGGCGAAGACCGTTGTTTACCGCAATGACATCGTCTTCGTTAAGGGTACCGGCAGCGGCTTTCAGCTGCAGGATAGACAGGATGTATGCATAACGGCTGTTTGACAGCTGAGTCTTGGCGTTAAACAAGTCACGAGTACGGTTCAACACTTCAACAATGGTACGAGTACCCACTTCAAAACCGGCCTGAGTGGCTTTTAGCGCACTCTCAGCAGAAATGACCGACTGTTCGAAAGCGCGAATCGAGCTTACGGTAGCGTTTACTGTGTTGAAGTTAGAGCGAACGTTTTTAACCACTAGGCGGTGGGTTTGCTCAAGGGCTTCGCTGGCAATCACGTAGTTGAACTGCGCTTGTTTCACACGAGAATCAACGCGGAAACCTTCAAACAGTGGAACCGACATGGTCACTGCAATGTTTTGGTCGTTGGCGCTTTCAAGACCGGAAATGCCAGTAGGGAAGCGGCGCTGCTGGTCAGTAGTGGCGCGAGCCTGGAAGTTAACCGACGGCAGGTGACCGGCTTTTGCTAACGAGATGTTCTCTTGGGCGATGTCCTTGCCCAGACGACGCTCCATCAAAGACAAGTTGGAGTCTTCAGCGATGGTTAGCCATTCGTTGCTATTCGCTGGGGTCGGCTTGCCCGCTGAGAAACGGTCAGTATCTAGCACGTTTAGGTCTTTGTGATCGATACCAGTGATTTCACGCAAAACCTCGTAGCTGTTTTCCAGCTCGTTTTCTGCGGTAATCAAGTTGGCAGTCGCCAAGTCAAATTGAGCTTGTGCTTCGTGAACACCAGTAATAGCGGTTAGACCCACGGCAAAACGCTGTTTGGTTTGTTCAAGCTGACGGCCGATGGCGCGTTTTTCCGCTTCTAGGAACTCTACGCGGTCTTGGGCGGTCAAAACGTCAAAGTAGGCTTGAGCGACGCGGGTGATTAACTGCTGCAGCGCTGAGGCGTACGTAGCGTCGGCTTGTGAAGCCGCCTTCTCGGCCAGGCTTAAACCAACCCATGCAGCGTGGTCGTAAATTACCTGGTTAAGGGTTAGGCCACCGGTGAAGCCTGAAAAGCCCCCACGAGTGTCGCCCCAGGCTTTGTCGTAACCAATGTTGCCACTAATGGTTGGTAGTAGCACCGAGCGGTTTTCGCGAATGCTTTCGTACAAACGGTCGCGGTCCGCTTTCGCTTGAATAACGATGGGGTCACTGGCAAGCGCTTGTTGATAGATTTGCAGTAGGTCGTCAGCGCTAGCTGTACCGGCAATTGTCATCAGGCCTAGAGAGGCACATAATGAGCGCAGTTTAAGTTTCATTTGCTACCCTTGTTGAGAGAAACGGCCTCTTTGTCTGGGAGGCACAATAAGAATAATTGTCGCTACCGCACGCGATCCTTCTGACTATCAATCCTAGCCTAACCGACTGAATTTTAGCAGAACTTGAGACAGCGAAAGCTCAAACATATTCTTGAAATGTTAATTAGACACGTCAACGGCGAATTGTAACAGTTTTTTTGTTCATCATTAAAGACTGAAGTTATAACCGAACAACTGTTGTAGCCCAGCTAACAACAAGATGAGAGATAGGTCACAGTGACTAAGCCATTTTCCAGTAGATTTGACCAAAATGACCTAATTATTGAGGATCAGAAAGTCCTTTATGATGGTTTTTTCCAAATGCAGTCTTATCGCTTCAGACACAAATTGTTTCAAGGTGGCTGGAGTGACAGTATTCAAAGGGAAGTCTTTGAACGCGGTGATGCAGTGGTCGTGTTGCCCTACGATCCAATTCGCGACCAGGTGGTTCTCATCGAGCAGTTGCGCTTACCGGCGACAGGCAAGTCACCTAGCCCTTGGTTACTCGAGTTGGTGGCCGGGATGATTGATACCGACCAAACGCCCGAACAGGTGGCGTTGCGCGAACTTCATGAAGAAACTGGGATTCAAGCAAGCCAAGCCGTGCCTATCTATCAATTCCTGCCCAGCCCAGGAGGATGCTCCGAGCTACTGCATTTATACTGGGTAGAAGTCGATGCCACCCAAGCTGTGGGTGTGCACGGTAAACCGGATGAAAACGAGGACATTCGCGTGTTTGCAATGGCAAGAGAGGAAGCGTTTGCACTATTGGCCAGTGGGCATATCAATAACGGTGCCACTATGCTGGGTTTGCAATGGTTAGAGCTCAACCATCGTCGCCTGCGAGGGGAGGCTCAATGAGCTCCTCAGCCCGCCGCAAATACCGCCCTCAATTACCTCAGTTCTTGCACGTCTGCAGGGACAACTACTTTCAGTTGGTTAAACGCTTACCGTTGGAGTGGCCTGAGCCTGCGAGTATAGAGTTAGCCCACCCCACCAACCCGCTCGAACTCAAACTGGTACAATCGGCCCGCTATACCGAGACCCTAAATCTGAGTCAGCTCGGACCAGCATTGCCTGGAATGCCGCGTTTTTCCATGCAGATCCGCCTGTATCACGATGCTGAATTAGCAGAAGTGTTAAGTTGCCAACAGTTTTCGCGAATTAAGCCAGTGTATGATTACCCGAATGTGGATATGCTGCAGCCCGATGAAAAGCTGCAGTTAAATCGATTTTTGGCCGAGCTGATCGCACAGACACCAAGCTAGTCTGGGCCTCAGCCCAGGAAAGCGTGCTGGTGATACCGATAATAGATGACAATTTGTTAGCCAATAGCGACCGTGTGACGCTGTTGCAGTTAACCGATCCTCATTTGTTTGATCAGCCCAGTAAAACCTTACTTGGGGTGAATACTTGGGATAGCTTTAACGCGGTAATTGACGCTGCCTTATCCCATACCTTTGACGCTGTGGTCTTGAGCGGTGACGTCAGCCAAGACTATTCCAGTCAGTCATACCGAGCCTGTGCTGACGCGTTAGCCCGCTTGAATAAGCCAACCATGGTCTTGCCTGGCAATCACGATGAGCTGGTCAAACTAAGAGAACACCTAGTGGGCTCGAATGTGTTTCACTCCGAAGTGGTGAACATTGGTGGTTGGGGCCTGCATATGCTGGATTCGACCACAGGTGAATCACCGGGCGGTCGCTTGGGAAGTTCGCGTACTCGCAGAATGCTGGACAATATCCAATCGTCTACGCAAGACTGGCAGATGCTGTTTTTACACCACAACCCAGTGAAAACCGGTAGCGCCTGGCTGGACAATCATTGGCTTGCCGATGGCCAAGAGTTTCTCGCTGAGCTAGAGAAACAGCCAAAAGTGCGCGGCGTGGCTTGGGGGCATGTGCATCAAGAAATGGATCTAGCCCATCAACACATACGTCTGATGGCCAGCCCCGCCTGTTGCATTCAATTTCTCCCGAACAGTCAAACGTTTGCACTCGACACTTTGCAACCGGGATTCCGTTTGCTGCATTTGTATCGCGATGGTAGCATCGAAACACAGGTTTATCGGCTGCCAGGGCAGGCATTCATTGCCGACCCCGACGCCCAAGGATACTAACGCGCGCATCAATGCTGCTTTATTTACACGGATTTGCCAGCTCCCCTCAGTCTTTAAAGGCTCAACAAACTCGAGAGTTTCTCGAACAACATTTTCCGAATACGCCAATCCATGTGCCCGCGTTGAGCCATGAGCCAACTCTGGTTAAAGCGCAACTTTGCGATTGGGTCGAACGCCAAATGGCTGATGGCCATACAGTGCGCTTTATGGGGTCGAGTCTCGGGGGCTATCTCGCCAGTTATCTCAGCGAAAAATACGGTGGCAAAGCGGCCATTGTAAACCCAGCGGTTCGCCCCTATGAGTTGTTAGCAGACTATGTCGGCATTCAAGAGAATCTCTATTCTGGCGAGACCTTTGAAGTTAAAATCGAACACATGGACGAGCTTAAGTCGATGGATACTGAAGTCATTCGCCAGCCACAAAACTTTTTGGTGTTGTTGCAAAGCGATGACGAGGTACTGGATTATCGCCAAGCTCTGTGGAAATATCAGAGTGCACAACTGATAGTACAAGAAGGTGGCGACCACAGTTTTGTGGGATTTGAACGGCACTTGCCGGCCATCGCTGAATTTTTGCAGCTGTAATCTTTAAATCTATGATAAGCCGTTGCCCACAGCTGGGGTAAAACGGCCCGTGAGACAGTCCCATGACCAATCAATATACCGCTGACGCGATTGAGGTGCTCAATGGTTTGGAGCCGGTGAAGCGGCGACCAGGCATGTACACCGATACCACCCGTCCCAATCACTTGGGTCAGGAAGTCATCGATAACAGTGTCGATGAAGCGTTAGCAGGACACGCCAGCAAAATCGAAGTGATCCTACACAAAGACAATTCGCTGGAAGTGATCGACGATGGTCGTGGTATGCCGGTGGATGTGCACCCAGAAGAGGGCATTCCCGGAGTCGAGCTGATCCTGACCAAGCTGCACGCCGGTGGTAAATTCTCCAATAAAAACTACGAATTTTCCGGCGGTCTGCACGGGGTAGGTATCTCGGTGGTAAACGCATTGTCTTCTCGAGTGGAAGTCAGCGTGCGTCGCGATGCTCAAGTGTTTCAAATGGCGTTTGAGCACGGCGATCGGGTTGAGCCGCTGACCGTGGTAGGTACTTGTGGCAAGCGCAACACAGGCACCAGTGTTCACTTCTGGCCTGACCCAAGCTATTTCGACTCGGCTAATTTCTCGGTCAGCAAAATGACCTACTTGCTGCGCTCCAAAGCGGTGCTTTGTCCTGGTTTGAGCATTAAATTCAGCAACAAGCAAAACGGCGAGACCCAGGAATGGTGCTTTGAAGAAGGCCTCAAAGATTACTTGCTTGACCGCTTAGGCCAATGGCCAAAATTGCCGGAACAGCCATTTACCGGCGCCTTCTCTAGCAAACAAGAAGCGGTGGATTGGGCGGTGACCTGGTTGCCCGAAGGCGGCGATAGTCTGGCCGAATCTTACGTTAACTTAATTCCTACTGCGCTTGGCGGTACTCACGTCAATGGCTTGCGTCAGGGCTTGCTAGAGTCGATTCGCGAGTTTTGTGAATTCCGCAATCTGCTGCCGCGCGGGGTTAAGCTCACCCCGGATGACATTTGGGACAAGTGTTCCTACGTCTTGTCAGTGAAGATGCAAGACCCGCAATTTGCCGGGCAAACCAAAGAAAAACTGTCATCGCGTCAGTGTGCCGCCTTTGTCAGCGGTGTGGTGCGCGATGCCTTTAGTCTGTGGCTAAACGAGCACACGGACCAAGCCGAATTAATCGCCGAGCTGTGTATTAACTCGGCGCAAAAGCGCCTGCGCAGCGCTAAGAAGGTGGCCCGTAAGCGTGTCACCAGTGGCCCAGCACTACCGGGTAAATTGACCGACTGTACCAGTGGCGAGCCGCTTCGCTCAGAGCTTTTCTTGGTAGAGGGTGACTCGGCCGGTGGTAGTGCTAAGCAAGCACGAGATCGCGAGTTTCAGGCCATCATGCCGCTGCGCGGTAAGATTCTAAACACTTGGGAGGTGGACGCCTCGCAAGTACTGGCCTCCCAAGAGGTACACAACATCTCGGTGGCCATTGGCTGCGACCCAGATTCCAGTGATTTCAGCGAGTTGCGCTACGGCAAGATTTGTATTCTGGCGGATGCGGACTCGGATGGACTGCACATTGCCACCCTGTTGTGCGCGCTGTTCTTAAAGCACTTCCGCGCGCTGGTGGAAAACGGCCACATCTATGTCGCCATGCCACCTCTGTATCGTATCGATATCGCTAAAGACGTTTACTACGCCTTGGACGAGGACGAAAAGCAGGGAATTCTTGACCGCCTGCAAGCCGAGAAGCGCAAGGGCAAAATCCAAGTGACTCGATTTAAAGGTCTGGGTGAGATGAACCCGGGCCAATTGCGCGAAACCACCATGGACCCGAATACTCGTCGTTTGGTGCAACTGACCGTGGATGACGCCGATGAGACTCTGTCCCTAATGGACATGTTGCTGGCCAAAAAACGCAGCGGTGATCGCAAGACCTGGCTTGAGGCCAAAGGGGATATCGCCGAGCTGGCGTAACTGAAACGGATTAAGGACTACCAATTATGAGCGATGCCATTGAGCTAAGCCTTGATGGAGTAGAGCAGCTACCGATACGCCGCTTTACCGAAGATGCCTACCTGAATTACTCCATGTACGTGATCATGGACCGCGCCTTGCCACACATCGGCGATGGCCTGAAGCCGGTTCAACGCCGTATCGTTTACGCCATGAGCGAGCTGGGCTTAGGTGCTAGTGCCAAGGCCAAAAAGTCCGCCCGTACCGTGGGTGACGTATTGGGTAAGTACCACCCGCATGGCGACAGTGCCTGTTATGAGGCCATGGTGTTAATGGCGCAGCCGTTTTCCTACCGCTATCCGCTGGTGGCCGGTCAAGGTAACTGGGGTGCACCGGACGATCCTAAGTCGTTTGCTGCGATGCGTTACACCGAGGCCAAGTTATCTCGGTTCTCTGAGGTGTTGCTCAGCGAACTTGGCCAAGGCACGGTGGACTGGGGGCCGAACTTTGACGGCACCATGAAAGAGCCGCTGCAACTGCCTGCGCGCCTGCCGCACATTCTGCTCAATGGTATTACCGGGATTGCGGTGGGGATGGCCACCGACATTCCACCCCATAACGCTCGAGAAGTGGCGGCGGCCTGCTGTGAACTGTTAGAGCGTCCAAGTACCGACTTGGATGCCTTAATGGAATTGGTCCCGGGTCCGGATTATCCGACCGCTGCGGAAATCATTACGCCTAAGTCTGATTTAAGAAAGATCTACGAAAGCGGTAAAGGCTCGGTCAAAGCCCGTGCGGTTTATGAAGTGGAAGGCGGCGAGATTGTGATTAGTGCGCTGCCACACCAAGCCAGTGGCGCTAAAATCCTCGAGCAAATCGCCGCGCAAATGCAGGCGAAAAAGCTGCCTATGGTCAGCGACTTACGCGATGAGTCGGATCATGAAAACCCAGTGCGCTTGGTGGTTGTGCCGCGCTCTAACCGTGTCGATTGCGACGCTGTCATGCAGCATCTGTTTGCCACTACGGATCTGGAAAAAAGCTATCGCATCAACCTGAACATGATTGGCCTTAACGGCCGTCCTCAGGTGAAGGGCTTAAAGGCGATTTTAAGCGAGTGGATCCAGTTCCGCTTATCCACGGTCACTCGTCGTTTGCAGCACCGTTTGGACAAGGTGTTGGCGCGCTTACACATCCTCGATGGTTTGCTGATCGCTTTCTTGAACCTCGACGAAGTGATTGAAATCATTCGCAATGAAGACCAGCCTAAGCAAGCTTTAATGGCCCGTTTTGGTTTGTCCGAGCGTCAGGCCGAGGCGATTCTCGAAATCAAATTGCGCCAGTTGGCCAAACTGGAAGAGATTAAAATTCGCGCCGAGCAAGAAGAGTTGGCGGAAGAACGCGACAAGCTGCAGCTGATTCTCAGTTCAGAACGTCGCCTCAAGACTCTGGTGCGCAAAGAACTGCAAAAAGACGCTGAGAGCTATGGCGACGAGCGTCGCTCACCGCTAATCGAGCGCTCAGAGTCTAAAGCTCTGTCAGAAAAAGAACTGATTCCAAGCGAAGCGGTTACCGTAGTCTTGTCTGAGAAAGGCTGGATCCGCTGTGCCAAAGGCCACGACGTGGATGGCGCGGCGCTTAACTACAAGTCCGGTGATAGCTTCTTGGCCAGCGCCAAGGGACGCTCCAATCAACAGGCAGTGTTCTTAGACACCAGTGGTCGCGCCTTTGCGCTCGAGGCCCATGGACTGCCGTCGGCGCGCTCGCAAGGAGAGCCCATCACGGGACGCTTTAATATCGCCCCTGGCGAGTCGATCCAGCAATTGATCATGGGCACCGATGAGCAGCTGTTCTTGTTAAGCTCGGATGCGGGCTATGGTTTTGTTTGTCAGTACTCGGACATGCTATCCCGTAACAAAGCGGGTAAGGCTTTGTTGAGCTTGCCAAAAGGCGCGCAAGCCTTAACCCCGCAAGCGCTGTCGGATGTAGATGACAGTCAGTTACTGGCCGTGACTAGCGAAGGCCGAATGCTGGTGTTCGCTCTGTCGGCCTTGCCGCGATTGGCCAAAGGTAAGGGCAATAAGATCATAGGTATTCCGGCTGCCGCGGCGGCCAGCCGCGAAGAGCTAATGAGCCATATTGCGATTGTTCCTGCCGGTAGTGCCGTTACCTTGTGGGCGGGCAAACGCAAACTGACCTTAAAAGCTGCCGATCTCGAGCACTATCAAGGTGAACGCGGTCGTCGTGGTGCCAAGTTGCCACGAGGTTTGCAGCGTGTTGATCGCGTCCAAGTCGGCGAAGATTAATGGTTAACACTTAGGCGGCGCAAAGCCGCCTAAGTCATTGATAAGCCACAAGTGCACACTTTGTGCTTACATTTGTACCCTATTTTCGCTTTCAGCCAAGCGAACCACGCTGGTATACTAGCCTCCGCCAGAGTTTGGAGGCTTTTAATGTTATTGGTGGTACGCGCCCTGTTATTGGGCTTGATATTAGTATTTGGTTTTGTCTTTGCGCTATTGCTGTGCTTGGTGCGTCCGCGCCATCGCAACAACGTGCATGTGTTCGCTAAACTCTGTTCATGGATCGCCCCAATTCTGGGCGTCAAAGTGGTGATGCGTGGTAGCGAAGAAAAGGGCGAACGACCGACCATTTTTACCGCTAACCATCAGAATACCTTCGATATGTTCACTTTAACTCGAGCGGTACCTAAAGCCACCGTGAGCTTGGGTAAAAAGAGTCTGGCTTGGATCCCTTTCTTTGGTCAGCTGTATTACCTGACCGGCAATATTCTTATCGACCGAGGCAATCGTACTCGAGCTATGCAAACCATGGCGAAGACTGCAGCCAAGATAAAACAACGCATGCTGTCGGTGTGGATCTTCCCCGAAGGCACCCGTTCGCGCGGCCGCGGCATTTTGCCATTTAAAACCGGTGCCTTTCACACCGCCATTCAAGCGGGAGTATCCATCACGCCAGTCATCGCCTCTTGCCAGAGCCACATTAAGTTGAATCGCTGGAACAATGGTGTTGTTATCGTAGAGATGCTCAAACCCATTGCCACCGAAGGCTTGTCTCGAGATGACGTGCGAGCGCTGGCCGAAAAGGTGCGCGAGCGTATGCAATCCGTGTTTGAGCGCAACAGCGCCGAAGCCAAACGACTCATGTTAGGCACTGCCTAATTGACCAATAAGGACGTTAACATGTCATTTGAACAAGATTGGGCTCATCAGCAAGCCGAAAACCGCGAAATCATCGAAGCTTTGTTGGACGATGGTTCCGATCCCGATGCGCTTTACACCATCGAGCACCATTTCTCTGCACAGCACTTCGGTACTTTGGAGAAAGCGGCGGTTGAGATGTTTAAGCAGGGCTATGAAGTCACCGACGCCGAAGAGCTAGCGTTGGACGATGGCGCGCAACTGGTGTGTTTTGATGTGATTATCGAGCGCCCACTCCAAGTAGAGGCCATTAATCAAGATTGCGAAAAATTGATGAAGCTGGCGGAAAAGCTAGGCATCGCCTACGACAGCTGGGGTACTTACTTCATGGACCCAGATGGAGAAGCCGAAGAGGCTTAAGCTTTGTTGATGCTTGGGTGCACCTGCGAGCAGTTGCGCCCGAGCCGTTTAGCCTGGTACATGGCGCGATCGGCCGCCTGCACCCAATGATTGGTTGAGTCCATACTGCTATCTAACTGAGCTATCCCCAAACTCACTGTCACCGTCAGACTTTCCCCTTGGTACTCCAACGCCAATTGAGCAATCAACTTGCGCAGACGCTCGGTGTAATACAGCGCCGAATCGGCATCAGTTCCTTCAAGGATCACTGCAAACTCTTCGCCGCCATAGCGACCCGCCACGTCCGTTTCGCGTAAATTTCGCTGCACCAACTTACCTAATTCCGCCAGCACGTAATCGCCAGCGTCGTGGCCTAAGGTGTCGTTGACTCGCTTAAAATGGTCTACGTCGAACAATACTAAGCTGCATGCGCCACCATAACGAGTAAAGCGGTCGTACTCGTGTTGTAGGCGTTCGCTCCAAAAACGGCGATTGTTCAGTCCAGTTAAGTCGTCGGTACGACTGAGCTTTTGTAACTGCAAATTGGCTTGTTTTAACTGCAGCTTGTTAATGGCCATATCCGACACATCGTAGATGATAAGGCCAATGTGATTGACCTCACCGGTCAACGAGGTCAGTGGAAAAATGGTCATGTTTTGGTACATGAACTCACTTTGGCCGGTGATCGGACGATAGTTCTTAAACTCAAAGACGTAGGGGCGCTGCTCCCAAGAGGTAAAGGCTCGGTTCTTGAGCAGAAATACGGTTTCCATTTTTGACTTGAGCCAGTCTTGCGGCAGGTCGGGCATCACCTCAAACAAATTATGGTGCTTCATTTGCGCCAAACTGACGCCTGAGTGGTTCTCCATAAAGCCGTTCCACAGATGCACCTGATAGTCCTTATCCAGCACCACCAGACCGACTTCTAAGGTCTGCACCATGTCGATCAGCCAGTGCAGCTCTTTCATGGCGTTTTGGCCTAAGTTCATTGGGTCACCTCGTAGCCTAAGTTGCTGGCTAAATTGCGCAATGAGCCTTCGCCAAACAAAAGTAGCAGGTCGCACTCAATGTTGTGGTCCTGCACCTGGTAGTTGATTTCAATCGCTAAAGTGCGCTGCCAACGGGACGCATTGGAGTCCAACAGTTCGCCGATATTGGCGTGTTGGCCCAAAACTACTGGGTGGCTTTGGCTAAACTGCACCTGTAATTGGTCACCAATGCCGCTGAGCATAGCGCCAATCAGCACGTTGGCCGTGTCCTGTAACACCTCTAATCGAGTGTTGTTGGCGTGCTGCAGTTGTTGCCCCATCAGCTTGGCCATATCCGTGTAGCTGGCGTCGTGAAACAGCAACAAGGCCTCGCCAGCGATGCCTTTGCCCATAAACCCCTGACAAATGGCCGAGACTCGATTGTCGTAGTGAGCGGCTTGGATGGCCATGGTCAATTCGCTGACTTCGAGCACATTAACCTTGGGGATCGGCATGGTAATAAAGGCACCGAGCAGTTTGGATAGCAAGGCCGCCGCTTGGCCCATGGCCAAGTTGCTCATCTCAGCCAAGGCATCTTTGATTTCAGTTTGGGAAATAAGTCTTTGTGACAGCGCTTTGGGCTGAATCAATTCGACCGGTGCGCTTTCTAAAAACTTATGCTCATACAAGACTTGGTGAAGTCGATCTGCGCTCAACGGCTTTTGAATAAAGTCTTTGGCACCTAGGCGCTGAGTTTTTTGAATAGCACCTGTTTGGATGTCGGCGGAAATCACAAAAACGCTGGCGGGATGACCGACTTCTTGCAGTTTTTCTAGGACCTGATAGCCATCGATTTCTGGCATGTTCAAATCAAGAAGGATCAAATCTATCGGTTGTTGACTCAGCAATTGTAAGGCCTGGCGGCCGTTTTCAGCGAAGTGGACTTGAACAGGCCAATCTGTGGGTAAGGCTTTTGCGACTTGCTTTCTAACGAGCGCCGAATCGTCGCAAATAAGTAGCTGAGTTGACATCTAATTGGGTATGTTATCAATTGTATCGATACTGTAACACCAAATCGCAATTGGCCGAAGTCTAGCCACAGAGAAATTACCCTTGGTGTAATCTTAAGGGTTGATCGGCGGCGTCAGTTGGCTAAAACCCATAAGGAAGCGAGACTCATGTCATCAGAAGCCAGAGTAGAATGCGAGGTCACAGAAGGCATCGCCATGGTGAGGTTAGCGCGCTCAAACAAGCGCAATGCCATGGACTTTGCCATGTTTGAAGCCTTGGCAAGCTGTGCCGCTAGTCTGCGTCGCAATAGAGAGATCAGAGCGGTTATCGTTAGCGGCGACGGTGAGGACTTTAGCTCAGGACTGGATATAAAGTCGGTGGGCAATAAACCAAAACTCATGCTTCGCTTGTTGGCCAAGTGGTGGCCGGGTCAGGCTAATCTGGCCCAGCGCGCGGTGGACAATTGGCGCTTGCTGCCGGTACCTGTGATTTTTGTGCTGCACGGCCGTTGCTGGGGAGGCGGAATGCAACTGGCGTTGGGAGGAGATTTTCGCATAGCCCACCCAGACACCCAGCTGAGCATTATGGAATCTAGATGGGGGTTGCTGCCAGATATGAGCGGTTTGACCAGCTTGCGAGCGATTATGCCCCTAGATAAGGCAATGCTAATCACAATGACTTCAGAGGTGTTGAGCGCCGAGCAAGGATTGGATTTTGGCTTAGTGACCCAAGTGCACCCTGAGCCCATGCAACAAGCTTTAGAATTGGCGCGAGAGCTATCACAAAAATCACCGGATGCGCTGGCGGCCATCAAGCGGGTGTATCAAAATCGGTGGTTTGGTTCCAGGTCAGGGCTAATGGCAGCGGAAACTTGGAATCAAATAAAACTCATCCTTGGAGGTAACTTTAAGCGCGCCGCTGCTCGAAATCAGGGTAAGGAGGTGGCTTTCAGGCCTCGTCAAAAGTGGTAAAGGAAAGACGTGGTGAAACGCATTTTTGAATCCTTGTTGTGGTCGAGTCGGTACTCTGTCGTATTAGGTGTGATTTCGTGTTTGATAGCAGCACTCGTGGTGTTTGTCGCAGGGCTTAAAGACCTGCTGCACATGCTGCATCTTATCGTCGATTACACCGAAATCGGCACTATGAGCATTCGCAACGAGCTAGTCCTAGTGGTGATCGAAATACTCGATACCTTCTTGCTCGGCGCTGTGCTGCTGATTTTTGCTTTTGGCCTGTACGAGTTGTTTATCAGCAACTTAAAGGTGGCCAATGGCTCTGACTCAGAAGGCAAGATCCTCAACATCTCGAGCATCGAGTCGCTAAAAACTAAGCTGGGTAAAGTGATTCTGATGATGCTTATCATCAAGCTGTTTGCCTATTTTTCCAAAATTGAGCCAGAAAGTGCGTTAGATTTGGTCTACATGAGTGTCTCGGTTGTGCTGGTGGCACTGGCGCTAATGCTCACTAAATCGCGCAAAAAAACCTCATAATCCCTCGCACGAGCTGGAGCCATCTGTTATACATGACACATGGACCAGCTCGAATTCTTTGACATTCCAAGCCCTTGTCGCGGCATCTGCAAAGTCAATCAACGGGGCTATTGCATTGGATGCGCTCGTAGCCGCGAAGAGCGTTTCAATTGGCTGCAATTTAGCGATACTCAAAAACGACAGGTGATCCGTTTGTGCCAGTCGCGCTTCGCTCGTGCCCGCTCGCTAGCGGCCACTCGCCCCTCGAACAGTGCTGACTCAATTCAGTCTCAAATGACCCTATTTGGCCAATGGCTGGGCGAAGACGACTGAGTTGAAACTGAATCACTGCACCTGTTACAAAACTATTTCTGACATTATCATGCTCGGCAAGTAGAATAGTGCCGATTGTCGCGAAGCTCGCTTCAATGGACTGAATTCAACTAAACATCAAGGAATATGGAACGCGTGAATTGGGGTGTTTTGGTCATCAACATGACCGCAAACCAGCAAAGATGGCAATCGATCTCTGGCCAACTGGATGCATTGGGCTTGCCATACCAAAGGGTAGAAGCGGTTGTCGGAAAAGAGCTAAGCGAAACCGAGCTTGCCAATATCTATCAATCCAAAGCCAATCGCGCCAAGTACCACAAAGCCCTCAATGCCGGTGAAATTGGTTGCTACATGAGCCATATCGCCTGTTGGGAGCGAATGCTTGAGTTGGGGTGGGACTGGGCGTTAATCCTTGAAGACGACGCCTTGCTGCAAAACAACCTACTGAGCTGTATCGACGCTCTACCTAAAATCCAAGCCCCATGGGACTGCATAAAGCTAAGCTGTGGCTCTCGACAAAAATCAGTGTTGCAACGCACACACCTAGCCACAGACTGCCAATTGACTCAGGCGCGTAAGCTCAACGCAACTACCACAGGCCAATTCGTTTCTCGCCAAGGCGCGCAAAAGTTATTGGCGCACGCGCTGCCCATCGCCCGTCCGGTGGACACCGACATGCAATACTGGTTTGAGAAAGACCTCATTGTGTTTGGTTTTGAACCACTGCCGGTAACTAGCGCGGGCTTTGACAGTGAAATCAACCAAGTCAAAAACCGCAAGAAAACCCCAAACCGAGTCTTGCCAAGACTAGTGCAGCGGCTTTATTACGAGTGGGGAATTCGTCGAGCACCGCTCTCGCCTATGCCCGACGCCTGATTAGATAAAGGGTTGAATTGGTTGGCCTGAGCTATTGGGTCACTAGCTGGTCTTTCATGGTCTCGTAATCGAGTAAATCCACGTGTTCTTTGATTTGCTGACTGCCGGTATCCACCGACAGGGTGGTGACGCCAGGAATTGCCAGCTCAATCATTTTGCCCGGCTTGCCGAACTGTTCGCCAGGACCGCGGTAATAATGGCTGCCAATGATAACCACCAAGGAACCTTGATTGAACATGTGCTCAACCTGAACTTTGGTTTCAAGCACACCTGCGCGAGCGCGCTGCAAAAAGTTGACTATCTTGTAGCGGCCTGTGTATTTGCGCTTTGCAGTGCGATCGTTAAACACGGTTTCTCGATTATAAAACCGGTTCAGTTTGCTAAAGTCGCTGTGGTTGTAGGCATCCAAATAGGCCAACGCCAGCTTCTGCTCTTTGGGAATATCCTCTGCATGGGTACTTACGGCAAACGCAGTACCAATAAGAAAACAAAGCAGGCACAACAAGTTACGCAAGAAAACAACCTCGTTATTTGATTCGATTAGTCAGGTCAAAAGCGGGTAGGGAAAGCTGCCAGCGAATCGCCGCCAAACGCAGCCCTAATGCGCTTATCATAGCGATATATAGTGCCACGGATGCAGGCCATTGCAAGTGCAAAAGCAGGGTATAACTAACGCCTCCGACGATAGAAGCCGAAGCGTAGATTTCTCTTTGCAGGATCATCGGAACCCGCTGGCACAAAATGTCGCGCACCAGGCCGCCACCCACACCGGTTATCACTCCCATGATCACCGCACTTTCGCCGCTCGCGCCAAGGGATAGGGCTTTTTGCGCGCCAATCACGGTAAACAGCGCCAGCCCGCACGCGTCGGCCACCGGTAAGATCCACCTTGGCAATTTTGGTGGACTGCGCGCTAGAATTAGCGTTGATAAGGTGGTGGCGAAAATCGCTAACAAGTAGTTGGAGTCAGTCAGCCAGAACACAGGCGCGCCGAGAATGACGTCGCGCAGTGTGCCGCCGCCAATCGCAGTAACGGCCGCTAGCACCAGCACGCCAAAATGATCCATGCGGTGACGGCCCGCCGCCAGCGCTCCTGTGAGCGCGAATACGGCGACACCAATTAAGTCAAACAGGTAGACCCAGTCGTTCAGACTCCAGCTCATTGCGAACCTCTTAGCCTTACTTCAACTCGGCCAACAGGGCCATGACCATTTGCGCTGAGTGCTTACCAGCGGTGACTAGGTAGCTATCGAAATCCACGGCAGAATCGTCGTTGGCATTGTCTGATAGAGAGCGAATCACCACAAATGGCTTGCCAAACTGATGACAAGTTTGGGCAACGGCCGCGGCTTCCATCTCGCAGGCTGCCATGGTCGGGAAGTTTTCCAGCATTACCGCAGTGCGCTTAGGGTCGCAAATGAAGCTATCACCGGTGCAGATAAGCCCTTCCATAGCTTTAACTTCACCCAGAGCTTCGATGCTTCGCTTCGCAGCGTCTACCAGCTTGGGCTCAGGTAAATAGGCCGCCGGTTGTTGTGGCACTTGACCGATTTCATAGCCAAAGGCGGTGGCATCCACATCGTGGTGACGCACTTCGCTTGAAATAACAATATCGCCAATACTCAGGTCTTTGGCGAAACCACCGGCAGAGCCTGTGTTAATCACGTAGTCCGGGTCAAAGCGCTCAATCAATAAAGTCGTCGCAATGGTCGCAGTGACTTTACCAATGCCAGAGCGAGTGACGATAACTTCACAGCCATTGATTTGGCCTTCAACAAACTCAATGCCGCCTAGAACCTGTTTTACTGGGTTTTCAACGGTTTCGATAAGCAGTGCGACTTCTGGCTCCATGGCGCCAATAATGCCAACTTTCATAAAGACTCTCTTAACTCTGGGTTGGAACGATAATAGGCGCGCAGTTTACCAGAAGTTAATTAGGAGCGGCAGAGTTAGCACAGGCATTTTGCCTCGGTCAGCTTTTTATTTTGTTGTAGATAAACAGCAGCAAGAAAGCCCCTAGGGTTGCGGTGATAATACTGCCAATGGATAGGCCACCAGTGGTACCAAGACCGACGAAGGAGCCCACAAATCCACCGAAAAATGCGCCGGCAATACCTAACACCATGGTCATAAACCAACCGCCGCCGTCTTTGCCGGGCATTAGCCATTTAGCCAAAGCGCCAGCGATGAGACCTAGTACAATCCAAGAAATAATGCCCATGATTCAATCCTTTAGTTAGTGGTTGAATGATAAGGATAGACTAAATTTTGGGCTCAGAAAGAAGCCCTTGTGAAAAGGAGCTCAGAAAAAGGTTTGTGCAAAAAAGGGGCTTGTAAGCAAGCCCCTTAGCTTTTACACATAGAGATAGTTAAAGAGGCTGGTTATCGTCGAAGTACTCGACCATGGCCTCCGCAGCGTGTCGCCCTTCGGCAATCGCTGTCACCACCAAATCAGAGCCGCGGACCATATCGCCACCGGCAAACACTTTCGGATTGGCGGTTTGGTAGGGGTAGTCACCTTGTTCAGGGGCTATCACTCGACCTTTGGCGTCTTGCTCAATTTTGTGTTGAGTAAACCAATCGGCCGGGCTTGGCTGGAAGCCAAACGCAATAATAACCGCGTCAACCTCAAGCGTGTGCTCGCTGCCCTCAATGGCTCGACAGCCTTGGCGACCTGAAGCATCGGCTTCGGTCATTTCGGTGTTGACCACGGTGACACCACGAATCACGCCGTTTTCAGTAACAAAGGCCACTGGCTGTTGGTTAAAGTTAAACTGCACCCCTTCTTCGGTAGCGTTAGCCACTTCGCGGCGAGAGCCTGGCATGTTGACCGCATCGCGACGATAGGCACAAATCACTTGCTCGGCGCCTTGGCGCACTGCGGTGCGCACACAGTCCATCGCCGTATCACCACCACCGAGCACCACCACCTTTTTACCCTTAAGGTTAATGTAGGGGTTGTGCTGGTCTTCAGTGCCCATCAGATGGTGCGTATTGCCAATCAAATAGGGCAGGGCTTGGATAACACCTTGCGCGTCTTCTCCCTCAAGCCCGGCCTGCATGGCCGAGTAGGTACCCATGCCTAGGAACACAGCATCAAACTCACTCTCAAGCTCGGCAAAGCTGATGTCTTTACCTATTTCAGTGTTTAAACGAAACTCTATGCCCATCTCTTCAAAGATGCGACGGCGAGTGCGAATAACCGCCTTGTCCAACTTGAACGCCGGAATACCATAGGTCAAAAGGCCACCAATCTCTTGGGCACGGTCAAACACCACAGGTTTTACCCCTTGGCGAATCAACACATCGGCACAGGCCAGGCCCGCCGGACCGGCACCAACCACAGCCACCCGCTCTTCGCGCTGTTGCACCTGGGACATATCCGGGCGCCAGCCCATTTCGATGGCTTTGTCGGTAATGTACTTCTCGACGTTGCCAATAGTGACCGCACCGTACTCATCGTTGAGGGTACAAGCGCCTTCGCACAGACGGTCTTGCGGACAAACACGACCACAGACTTCCGGTAGCGAGTTGGTTTGATGAGACAGCTCGGCCGCTTCGATAATGCGACCTTGCTTAGCCAATTCCAGCCAATTGGGAATGTAGTTGTGCACCGGGCACTTCCATTCGCAATAAGGGTTACCGCAATCCAGACAACGGTCTGCCTGTTGTTTTACCTCTGGCTGTTGATAGTCGGTATAAATCTCGATGAACTGACTTTGTCGTTGCTTTAGCTCGATCTTGCTGGGATCGACGCGTTCAACTTCCATAAATTGAAAATCGTTACTCATGGCTTACCCCGCGTTGACCGCCAGCTTGAGGCCGGTTTCTGTGTTCATTAAATCTTGCATCGCCATGGCTTTGGGCTTGACCACCACAAAGCGCGGTAGCCAGTTGTTAAAGTCATTGAGGATCGACTGGGCGTGCTCGCTGTTGGTCGCTGCCACATGGGCTTCGATCAGCTGGCGCAAATGCTGCTGTTGAATCGGGCTGTCCACTGGCGCCACATCCACCAACTCGTGGTTACAGCGGCGGCCAAAGTTACCAAACTTATCAAATACGTAGGCAAAACCACCGGTCATGCCCGCACCGAAGTTGACGCCGGTACGACCCAGTACCAGCACGATACCGCCGGTCATGTATTCACAGGCGTTATCACCCACACCTTCAACCACAGCAATTGCGCCTGAGTTACGCACAGCAAAGCGCTCACCGGCGCGTCCCGCGGCAAACAGCTTGCCACCGGTGGCACCGTACAAACATGTGTTACCGATAATGCTCGACTTGTGACTGGCAAACGCGCTGTCTTGCGGCGGATGGATTACTAAGCGACCGCCATTCATGCCTTTGCCCACATAATCGTTGGCATCGCCGCACAGGTGTAGATTGACCCCTTTGACGTTCCAAACCCCAAAGCTCTGTCCGGCGGAGCCCGAGAAGTGGAAATCCAATTCGTTCGGGTGGCCTTCGCGACCGTGGACTTGGGCAATGTAGCCAGACAGGCCGGCGCCTACCGAGCGGTCGGTGTTGTGAATTGGTAGCTGCCAGCGCCCACTGTCGCTGTTTTGCACGGCGTCTTTCGCCAAATTAACCAACTCTTGATTCATCAAACCTGGATCGGCGGGAACATTGGTGTCGGTGCAGGTCAGTGAGCTGCCTTGTGGCAATTGCGGTTGATACAGGATGTCGTCCAGCACCAATTTCTGCTGACGCGAGGTGCTACCAGGTAGAGCTTTGAGCAAATCGCTGCGGCCCACTAATTGGTCAAACTCGGCAATGCCGACTTTGGCCATCCACTGTCGTACATCTTCAGCGACGAACTTGAAGTAGTTCATCACTTTTTCAGGCAGACCGTGGAAGTGCTTATCACGCAAGGTTTGGTCTTGAGTCGCGACCCCAGTGGCACAGTTGTTTAGGTGGCAAATACGCAAGTATTTACAGCCCAAGGCCACCATAGGCGCGGTACCAAAGCCAAAGGACTCGGCACCAAGCATGGCCGCTTTGACTACGTCCAAACCGGTTTTCAAACCGCCGTCCACTTGCAAACGCACTTTGTGGCGCAAGCCGTTTTCCACCAATGACTGGTGAACTTCCGCCAGACCCAGCTCCCACGGGCTACCGGCGTATTTCACTGAGGTCAGTGGTGACGCGCCAGTACCGCCGTCGTAACCGGATACGGTAATCAAGTCGGCGTAGGCCTTGGCTACACCGGTGGCAATGGTGCCAATGCCAGGTTCAGACACCAGTTTCACCGAGACCAGCGCTTTTGGATTGATCTGTTTTAAGTCGAAAATCAGCTGAGCCAAATCTTCGATGGAATAAATGTCGTGATGGGGTGGTGGTGAAATCAGTGTCACCCCTGGGCGCGAGTGGCGCAATGCGGCAATCTCGGCTGAGACCTTATGTCCTGGCAGCTGACCACCTTCGCCAGGCTTGGCCCCTTGCGCCACCTTAATCTGAATCACTTCGGCGTTAACCAAGTAGTGAGCTGTCACCCCAAAGCGACCCGAGGCCACTTGCTTGATGGCCGAATTACCTTCGTTGTTAAAGCGGCGAGGATCTTCACCACCTTCGCCAGAGTTAGAGCGACCGCCTAAACGGTTCATGGCCACCGCCAGTGCCTCGTGAGCTTCTGGGCTGAGAGCACCAATACTCATGGCGGCGGTATCAAAGCGCTTGTAGAGCTTGCTATCGGCGTCCACTTGCTCGACTGGAAGTGGTGTTTCGGCAAACTGCAGCGCCATTAAGTCGCGCAAAGTGGCAGTAGGTCGCTCGTCCACCAATTTGGCAAACTTCTGATAAGCGTCGTAATTACCCTGATTCAGACTTTGCTGCAGGTATTGAATCACATCTGGGTTGTAGCAGTGGTACTCGCCCTTATCTACGTACTTGAGCAGACCACCCTGAGCCAGTCCCTTGTTGGGGTTGTAGGCTTGGCGATGCAGCTTGATTTGGTCTTGTTCTAAATCGCCAAAATCCGCGCCACCGATGCGACTGACCACGCCTTTGAAGCACAATGACACCACCTCATCGCTAAGACCTATGGCCTCAAACAATTGGCTGGAGCGGTAGCTGGCGATGGTACTAATGCCCATCTTAGACATGATTTTTCGCAGACCTTTGTTAATGCCATTGCGGTAGTTCAGTAGCAACTCGATCAGTGGCTGCTGAGAGTCCACTTTTTGCGACATGGCATCGATTGATTCGTACACCAGATACGGATACACAGCGGTGGCACCAAACCCGAGCAGTACTGCAAAGTGGTGCGGGTCTCGCGCCGAGGCGGTTTCTACCACTATGTTTGAATCGCAGCGCAATTGGGCGTCGATCAAACGCTGTTGCACCGCACCTGTGGCCATCGCTGCAGGTATGGTTAGGCGGTCCGCTTCGATGCCGCGATCGCTTAGCACAATCAAAGTGGTACCGGTGCGAGCCAAGCGCTCGGCCTCATCGGTAACTCGCTCAATGGCCGCTTTAAGACCTTCGGCAGGATCGTAATTGAGGTTAATCGTATTGGCGCGGTACACGGATACATCCAGACTCATCAGCTGGTTGAAGTCCGAGTACAGCAAAATCGGAGAGTCAAACATCACACGATTAGCGCCACCGGTAGTTTCGTTGAGCAGGTTCTGCTCTTTACCAATACAAGTGGCCAGACTCATCACGTGTTTTTCACGCAGCGGGTCAATCGGCGGGTTGGTCACCTGAGCAAACATCTGACGGAAGTAGTCGTAAATGTTACGCTGCTTGCGCGACAGCACCGCCATTGGGGTGTCATCCCCCATAGATCCAACTGCTTCTTCGCCTTTGCTGGCCAATACCCAAACCACTTGGTTGAGCTCTTCTTGGCTGAAGTTGAACTTCTTCTGATAGTGAGCCAGTTGGTCGGAGACCATTTCCGAATTGCCCTGTTGGTCATCCGGTATGGCTTCGGCAGGTGTTAGACGCAGGCTGTTGTTGCGCATCCACTCTTTGTAGGGGTGGCGGCGTTTAAGATCGTCATCGATTTCAAACGAGGCGGATAATTTACCCGTGGTGGTGTCTAGCACCAACAGCTCACCTGGGCCAACCCGGCCTTTCTCAACCACATCTTCGTTGCTGTAATCCCAAATACCCACTTCAGAGGCCAGGGTGAGAATGCGGTCTTTAGTGATCACATAGCGCGATGGACGCAGACCGTTGCGATCCACAGTACAGGCCACGTGCTTACCATTGGTAAATACGATACCAGCAGGCCCATCCCAAGGCTCCATGTGCATCGAGTTAAAGTCGTAGAAGGCTTTGAGTTCATCGTCCATCTCGGGGTTGGACTGCCATGCTGGTGGGATCAGCAAACGCATGGCGCGATACAAGTCCATACCTGCAACCAACAACAGCTCTAGCATGTTGTCCAGTGATGACGAATCGGAACCGCTTTGATTAACGAACGGCGCTGCATCTTGCAGGTCCGGCATCAGCGGCGAGTTGAATTTATAGGCTCGTGCGCGCGCCCACAGACGATTGGACGTGATGGTGTTGATTTCACCATTGTGGGCCAAATAGCGAAACGGCTGCGCCAGCGGCCACTTCGGCTGAGTATTGGTGGAGAAGCGCTGGTGGAACAAACAAATGGCGCTGCGCAAACGCGAGTCGCCCAAGTCTTGGTAAAAACGCGGTAAGTCTGCCGGCAGGGTTAAGCCTTTATACACCACCATGGTGGATGACAAACTGGCGATGTAAAAGTCACTGTGCTCGGAGAGCTGTTTTTCGACGCGACGACGGGCCATGTACAGGCGGCGTTCCAGATCGCGCGAGCGCCAGCCCATAGGCGCATTGATAAAGACTTGCTGAATGTTTGGCAAGCTCGCTTTTGCCACATCGCCAAGCACATCCTGGTCAACGGGCACTTCACGCCAGCCAACCACAGTTAGGGTTTCTTTGCTCAGACTGTATTCGATCGCCTGGCGTTCGACATCGGCCAGCACGGGATCGGTCGACAGGAAAATCATGCCGACCGCGTATTTACGACTCAGGCTCCAACCGAGTTCGTCGGCCAGAGTTCTGAAGAAACTGTCGGGTTTTTGTAGCAGTAAGCCGCAGCCGTCACCGGTTTTACCGTCGGCTGAGATTCCACCCCTGTGCTTCATTCTATCCAGCGCAGAAATGGCGGTCTTAACTATCTTGTGGCTCGGTTCCCCATCCATTTGGGCCATTAGTCCAAAGCCACAGTTTTCACGTTCAAACTGAGGGCGAGTTAATCCCATGTCCGAGTCCTCCCTTGTTACATTACGGCTAGCGGGAACTTCCCGTCGATTTCATAGGTATTCACCCGAACATCTAAAATTACTGTTTGGTGCGTCAAAAATCAATCCTTGGCAAACTGTAAAATTTTCAAGGCAGGCGGCGATTTGCGTGCATTTTGATAGAGGTGTTAACAATCGTGATTCGCATTCAAGGTGTCGACCAGTATGCATTGCTGGTGCCTGAATATGCACCCGGTTGCCTTTTGCTGGCTACACAAAGCTTGATCTACCACACAGACGATGCCACCAAGGGCCGGTAGGATGGCGCTCTTTTGCGGATCAGAGCGCGCCATGGGACTCGACAAATACGTTCACACTCTAGGTAATTATTGCCAATCGCGCTTTGGCCAGCGCTTGCAAAAGCTGACTATCGACGCCGGTTTTGATTGTCCCAATCGCGATGGTCGACTGGGGGTGGGTGGCTGTACCTTTTGTAACGTGGCGTCTTTTAGTCCCAATCACGCCAGTCAATTGGGTATCGCCCAACAGCTAACCAAAGGTGCGGCGATTAAAATTCGCAACGCCAAGCGCTACTTGGCGTATTTTCAAGCCTACACCTCTACTTACGATGAAATTCAGGTGTTAAAGGCGCGCTACCAAGAGGCGATTGATACCGGGCTGGTAGACGGGCTGTGCATCGGCACCCGTCCGGATTGTGTTAGCGACGAAGTGCTCGACCTTCTGTCTCAGTATCAAGCACAAGGATATGAAATCTGGTTGGAACTGGGTTTGCAGACCAGTAATGACAAAACCTTGAAGCGCATCAATCGCGGCCATGGCTTCGACGCTTACCAAGACGCCTGCAAGCGTGCTCATCAGAGAGGACTAAAAGTCTGTTGCCATTTGATTTTGGGATTGCCGGGGGAGTCGAGCCAGGATTACCAGCAAAGTTTGAGCGACATTCTCGAGGTGGGTGTTGAGGGAATTAAGCTACATCCGCTGCACGTGGTGGACGGCAGTACTATGGCCAAAGCTTGGCGAGCCGAGCGGCTCGAGCCGCCATCACTGCAGCACTATGCCAGCAGCGCCGCCAGTTTGATAAGGCACACGCCCAAGCAGGTGGTGTATCACAGGGTCACAGCTTACGCCAAACCGCCGGTGCTATTGGCTCCGGATTGGGCTGGGGACCGATGGACTGGGTTAAATGCAGTACTAGAGGAGCTACAGCAGCACGGCGGCCAGGGCAGCGCCCTAGCCAACCAGCAATTGCATTTTTAAATGGTCTAGGGGCGGTAGCCGCCTTCGATGCCTTTGACCACCACACTTACCGCGTCGTGAGCGTGCAGCGACTCTAAGTGATTGACCATCAGCCAGAAATCACTCAGTTGAGGGTCTTGCGTCAACGCGTGTTTGAGGCGACGACTGGCGTCTTCCACAAACATCAGATTTTGGCCATTCAGAAGGGCAAACTCTTGCTCGTCTTCGCGTTTAACTGCGGCTTGAACCGGAGTTTGTAGCGCGCCTTCTACGCGCTCAATCAGTGCAACCAAAGGCAACTCTTTGCAATCTTGGCCCAGTTTCACCTTAATGTCGGCAATTGAGCGTTGCGAGTGCGGGGTGGCCACAATACCGTCGGTACTGCCAAGCCACTGGGATATAGTGTCAAAGTCCAAAGACTCAGCCGCATCAAAGCGATTGGCAAACGCCTCTTGAATCAACTGACGGGCCAATGCCGCTGAGCACGGACAAGTCGATGAATACGGAATTTGTACCTGAAGTTCGAAACTCAACACACCTTCGTCAATGCGACCTACCACTTTGGTTGGGTAGGCTTTCCAGCCGGTTTTATCACTTTTTAGCGATGGTCGGCGCAAGTGGAAATCAAAGCTCAGTTCAACCAAGGCATGGCTAGAGAGCGTTTCGTGACTGGCGATAAAGGTCTGCAGCAACCAATGCAGGTTTTCCAGAGTGACGGCCTCTTTGACCGACATTTGATCCAAGGCTAAATACAAGCGCGACATGTGAATGCCTTTGGCATTGGCATCTTCAAGATTCACATAGGCTTTACAGCGTGCGCTGACTTGGCGAGCGATACCCTGATCTACAGCGATCGACAGCGGTAGTTCGATATTGCTCATTCCCACCCAATCCAAGGTGCCTTGCGTCGGCGCGGTGGCACTGCTCGCAACATCAGGCATGGTGGTTGGCATATTGGCTCCAGACTTAGCTATTTGTTATTTGAAAAGGCTGGCGATTATAGCACGATGCCTATTAATGTGTACGCTCGCGCGGTTGTGCTACTAAAATGCTGGGTAGCGTATCGCATAAATCGGCTAAAACTGACCCTAATTTAGTGAGCTATGTGTCATTACGCAGAGAAATGGTTGATTGCTGAAGCTGCAAACCCTATAACTGCAGTATGTAAATTCGACTAAGTCACATTTAATCTGCTTAGCAATTGGGAGAAGAGCCGGAATGGCCACAGCAAAGATTGAAGATATTCTGGATTTGAGCACTCTAGAGCAGTACGTCAGCGCTATCGGTGCGGGTACCTTGTTGAAAAGCGTTGAGCTGTTTCAACAACTCTTGCCAGAGTATTTGCAGTCGCTAAAGACTGCGTATCAAAACAAAGACAAAAAGGCCCTGTGCGAAGAAGCGCATAAGTTCAAAGGTGCGGCGGGTTCGATTGGCCTAAAGCGCATTCAGCAACTAGCGCAAGCGCTGCAACACGGCGAAGAGCCTATTTGGCAATCAGCCCACCCTCAGTGGCTAGCGGACATCGTCAGCTTGACGGAAAAAGACTTGGGCCACTTGGTGGACTACCTTAACTCGAAAGTCTAAGCCTTGCTTGCACTGCTCGCGTAGCGCGTCTCAACCCCATAGACTTCTATGGGGTTTTGCTTTCCTTTAAGCATAATAGGCCCCATCTCCTCATAGTGAAGGTCGTTAGTCTCATACAGTTGAGACTTTAATTCACCAGAAATCAGCATGTTTTGACCCAGCGGCGTACACTGGTCTTGTAAGCGCGCCAGGGTGTTTAGCACATCGCTGAAATAGCTGATCTCTTGCTTGTTAACACCTACCACGGCCACCACTACCTGGCCGCAATGCGCTGCAGCTTTAAATCTAGGTAAAAAGCCGTAGTACTTCTCAAAACCGGCACGTTGCCAATTCAATTGCTGCATGAAGTCAAAGTACAAGCGCAAACAACGCTGCTCTTGAGCACCATCTTCTATGGTCCAGGAGATAAGTGCTGCGTCGCCCATAAAGCGATAAATCTCTGCGTCATGGCGGGCCGCTACGTCCGAGAGCACCTCAAAGCTGTCTTGAATCAGCCGAGAAAAGCGATAGTCGCCCAAAGATTCGGCGTGAGCCGTCGATGCCACCATGTCGACAAACAAAAACACTCGGTTTTCGTACCTTGGTCTGTGGTACTTACCCAAGCCAATATTGAGCAGCATGCGCCGGCCCATCAGTAAGGTCATTTGCTCGACAAAGGCGATGCCTAGGCGCACAAACACCAGATACAAAATCAAACCTTGAAATGAGGGGCTGTAGACAATCTGCATGGTGAGCATTTGGCGCAAAGAAACCACATGATTCGACAAGGCCCACATGGTCAGCAGTTGACTGACGTAGGCAATAGTGGTGGCACCGATCAGCAGGAACACGCCCTTAAACAACACGATAAAGGTGTAGGGCATACGCCGAATGAAAGTCACTTCGGAAATCAGGTTGGACAGCCAGTGCAGACAGCCGAAAATCACACCCATGAATACCGTCAAGGTGTAGAGATCGGACTCACCAACCGCCCATTGCGGCAGAGTCAGGCTTTGGGAATAGCGAAACGACACATACAGGCTCATCGCCATGGTCCAGGCAACCACTAAAATGGCCAGTCGTTTAAATTGCTGAAGACTCCGCACTCGGTTGTCGATTCCTAGGTAGTTTCAATAAGGCTGAAAAAAACTGCCATATTCTATAAAAATCGAGCCAAAATTGTCGGTTGTTTTTGAACTAAAAGCATGACGTGGATCAAGAATTTGTATAACTCTGAGGCGAATGTCACCCAAATACGCTATGGAGAATCCCTTGAGTGAAGCTTTTTTGTAAGTAGAAACCTCTGGGCAAGGTTTGAATTATCGTGCCGCCCTGGCCGACACCCTCGGTCAGTGCGCGGCTATTGGCGGCTTTTGGGCGAATGTGCAGGGCATCGCCAAAGCGGGCGGAAATACTCTCCACTTGCCCCAGTGCCACCATTTCCATTAGCTCTTCCCAATCGTTTCGCAGGATGCGCCACTGTTCTGGAGTTGGCTCCCACAGGATAGGGGTGCCGATAATCCGATCACCGACAGGAATATCACGCTCTCCTTGCACCGGTACCCAAAGCACTCGCTTGAGCTTGTGATACACCACAGAGTCTTCAAAGCGCATGGATCTGTGTCCGACTAAAGGAACCACGGTGACATAGGTGGTTTCTAGGGGCGTGTTGCTGTGACTAAGGGGCAGGGTTTTGAGTTCGACCCCAAGGTGCGCAAAATCCGGTTCGGCTTTACTGCCGGCGGTAGCGCCGAGTTGTAGTTCGATCAATTGTCCTACCCAGCCTTTGTCTCGTTTGAGATTGTTGGGTACCTGAATCGCCCAGCTTTGGGCTAATTCGGACAAACTTTGACCGGCCATGGAATAGGCGCGCTGCATGAGTTCGTCAATAGACTGAGGAGGCTGGGAATTCGATGTCATGGCGCTAGTGTAAGCACAATTGGATCCCTTGACCAGATCCGCTTTGGTAATACATCGACAAGCTATTCTCGGCTTGCTAACAAAGTTATCCACAGAAAACTTGGATAACTCACCAGTTTTGTTCATTTCGGAAGGGATCAGCCGGTGATCCTCGAATGGATCCCACTGACTGCTGCTTGATCCATCAAGATCTGGTGAATGCTTGTGCATAACTTTAAATAAGATCCACTAAATACGCGCTTTGATTAAAAAGTGCGCAGGGATCCCTTTGGATACTGATTTTATTAACAGTGCTTTCTTCTTATTGTGCTGATTTAAAACGTTTTTAATGGGCTGAGAGATAACTCGCAATCCGTTCGGTATTCATACAGATCGAGACTTATTTTGAGTTGCAAACAGATCTATCCACAGATTTTGTGGATAGAGATCGCCGCAACGCCCGCTAATTGTGAATAACATTGCCAAAATCGCGAAGTTATCCAGATTTACCTGATTTCTAAGGCATTGCTGCGAACTGCGGATTGTGAAACAATCGGAACAGCTAAAAATTTACCGTTTGGAGTCCATGTGATCGACAGTGATGGATTTCGAGCGAATGTTGGCATAGTCATTTGTAATCAGCATGGGCAGGTTATGTGGGCTCGACGTCACGGTCAGCACTCATGGCAGTTCCCTCAGGGTGGCGTGGATAGCGGTGAAACCGCTGAACAAACCATGTACCGCGAACTATACGAAGAGGTGGGCTTGCGCCCCCACGACGTAAAGATTCTCGCGTCCACTCGATCGTGGCTCAGATATCGTTTGCCGCGACGGATGATAAGACAGGACACCAATCCTGTGTGTATCGGCCAGAAGCAAAAATGGTTTTTGCTGCGACTGGTTTCAGATGAAAGTGCCATTTCGTTCGATGCAACCGGCCACCCCGAATTTGATGATTGGCGTTGGGTGAGTTACTGGTATCCGGTTCGACAAGTAGTATCGTTTAAACGCGATGTCTATCGGAAAGTCATGAAAGAGTTTGCAAGCACGGCGTTACCCTTTCACAAAAAACGAGAAGGAAAGCGTCGTCAGCGATACCGAGGCTGATGCTAGACAGATTACGCGATATTACTCAAACCGTCGTCAACTCGGCGGATCTCGATTCAGCCATGGCGGCCTTGGTGACTCAAACCAAGCGTGCCATGGCGACTCAATGCTGTTCCGTTTATTTGGTCAGACAGCAACACCTACTTCTTTGCGCCAGTGATGGCCTCTCTCCCTCAGCAATTGGCAAAGCCAGTTTAAAGTTTGGCGAAGGTGTCATTGGCCTAGTCGCCGAGCGTGCCGAGCCGATCAATCTGGCCGACGCTCATCGTCATCCTGCATTTAAGCTGATACCGAGCGTAAACGAAGATAAGTACAGCGCGTTTCTGGCCGCGCCAATTATTCACCAGAGTGAAGTACTTGGGGTGTTGGCGGTGCAACAGCAGCAAAAGCGCTTGTTCGACGAAGACGAAGAAGCCTTTTTAGTGACACTCGCCGCTCAGCTGGCATTAGCCGTATCAGGTCTGCGCCAACGCAAAGCAGACAAGGGACCACAAACCGATATATTGCTAACAGGTGAGGCAGCTTCCGCCGGTTTAGCGGTAGCACCGGCCTTGCTGATCCACCAAGCGGTCGATATGCAGGCACCGCAGCATAAAGCGGAGAACCTTGAGGCCGAGCGGGAGCGCTTGTCGGCGGCGATCGAATTCTGCCGCAATCAATTCTTTACCTGGAGTCAGCGCTTCGATGCAGAGATCGATACCGAAGTGGCGCAAATTTTCTCCGCCTATCAGAGCTTGTTGGAGCCGGCCTCGTTAGGACAGCCACTATTAGACGAAGTCATGCAGGGGTGGCAGGCTGAATCGGCTGTGCGTCGAGTGTGTTTACGAGTGGCGGCACAGTTCAAACAAATGCAAGACGCCTATTTGCGTGAGCGCGGCAGGGATGTGGTCGATGTGGGTGAGCGATTAATCCAACAGCTACAGCGTAAACAACGGCTAGCGCTGGACCCGAGCCAACCCAGAATCTTGGTTGCCAAAGAAGCATCCGCTACTTTACTGGCGGAACTGCCTCAGCACGGCATTGCCGGAATTGTCATTCAAAGCGGAGGGGTTAACTCACACGTAGCAATCTTGGCTCGTGCGATGAATATACCCGCGGTGATGGGATTGGAAACCTCGTTTGAGGACATTGAGGCTGAGCAAACCCTAATCGTCAATGGATACCGCGGCCAGGTGGTGCTAAACCCGACTGCGATACTTTGCAAAGAGTACCAACGCCTGATCGAGCAGATCAGCGCGCAAAATCAACAGCTAAACGCCGAGTTGGATGAGGCTTGCTTCAGCGGTTGTGGCAAACCTATTGGGTTGCACGTCAACGCTGGACTGACTGGCGCGCTGGCTTCTGTCGAACGCCCGGCAGTGCAAGGGATTGGCCTGTATCGCAGCGAAATTCCTTTTATGCTGCATAGCCACTTTTTAACCGAGTCAGAACAATTCAAGCTGTATCAAAAAGTGATGCGCTCGGCCAAAGGTAAGCCGGTAGTGATGCGTACCTTAGACGCAGGTGGCGACAAGCCGCTGACCTACTTTCCTATGGCCGAAGCCAATCCATTTTTGGGCTGGCGCGGGATTCGACTCACCTTAGATCATCCGGAAATGTTGCTGGTGCAGCTCAAGGCCATGCTCCGCGCCGGCGTGGGGCAGGGGCCACTATCGATTCTGTTGCCCATGGTGTCCCAACTCAGCGAGGTGGAGCGCACTCGACACTATTTAGAGCAAGCGGTGACCGAGTTAAAAGAAGAGTATGGCGAACAACTGCAAGCGCCTAAACTTGGAGTGATGCTTGAAATTCCGGCGATGATGTTTCAACTAGCTGCCTTGGCCGACTGTGTTGATTTTATCTCCGTCGGCTCCAATGACCTGACTCAATACTTACTGGCCGTCGATAGAAACAATCCGGCGGTGAGCGAGCTCTTCGACCGCTTCCACCCGGCGGTGTTAACCGCTCTAAACCACATCGCTGAGCAGTGCCAGACCTTAGAGCTGCCATTCTCCATCTGTGGCGAGCTGGCCGGTGATCCACTCGCAGTGATGTTGTTGCTCGGCATGGGCTATTATCAATTGAGCATGAACCCGGGAAATTTGGGCAAAGTAAATCACCTGATTCGACGGGTGGAATGCGCCGATATGCAGCGCTTAGTGCAATCGGCGCTAAGCTGTCAAAGTGGTACGCAAGTCAGAGACTTATGTTTGCAGGAGTTGAATCGCCTTCAGCTCAACGACTTAGTGCGCTAACACTGGCCTTTCATTCGGGGTTCACCTAAACTAGCGCCCTCACTTAAAAGCGCGCATAAGCCAATTGGGTTGGCTTTAAAGCAGGTGGTATTTCTTGGACAACCTTTTGCTAATCATTGCACTGTGCATGCTGGTTGGCGTCGTACAGGGATTTTTGGCCGGTATGCTGGGCATTGGCGGCGGCATCGTGCTGGTTCCTGCTTTTATCTACTTGCTTCCTCAACTCAATATTTCTACCGAACTGGCGACTCACATTGCCATTGGTACCTCCTTAGGTGCAATCATCCTGACCTCGTTTTCGGCGGCTTTAGGGCATCAAAAACGCGACAATATTTCATGGCCAGTGGCCAAGGCTCTGCTGCCTGGCATAGTATTGGGTTCGATTTCCGGCGGGTTTATTGCAGAAAGCCTGTCAGCCAAGACCCTAACCACGACCTTCGCCGTCTTTTTGCTGTTAATGGCGGTCAAGATGGTGATGCCGCTCAACACTGCGCGAGTTCGCCCTTTACCTGCACCCACCTTATTGTTTATCTCTGCTACCGGCATTGGCGCTTTTTCTGCCTTGATGGGCATCGGCGGGGGTGTCATATTAGTACCGTTTCTGACTTTCTTCGGGTTAGAGATGCGCAAGTCCATTGGCTGCGCCGCAGCATCGGGTATCGCAGTGGCCTTGTTTGGTTGCATGAGTTACGTGATTGCTGGCTGGGGTGCCGACGATTTGCCCTCGGGTGCGCTTGGGTACGTCTATTTACCGGCGCTAATTGGAGTGATATCCACTGCTGTGTTCACCGCTCGCTTAGGGGTGAAGGCCGCCGCCGTATTACCCGTTAAATTACTAAAACGATTTTTCGCCGCATTCATGACCTTCATTGGCTTGCGGTTATTACTAGGATAAGGAATGTTACGCTTTCCAGAAATTGACCCGATTATTTTTTCCATCGGGCCGTTTGAGCTTTTTGGGCAAACCTTTGAGCCAGCTGTGCGCTGGTATGGAGTGATGTACCTAATCGGTTTTGTCGCTGCCATGTATATTCTCAACCGCATGGCCGCTAAACCCGACTCCAAATGGACCAAAGAGCAGGTTTCCGATCTACTGTTTTACTGCTTCATGGGCGTAATCGTCGGTGGTCGAGTGGGCTATGTGCTGTTCTACAACTTCGGCGCCTTTATCGATAATCCCATGTACCTGTTTGCGATTACCGATGGCGGCATGTCGTTCCACGGCGGTTTGCTTGGCGTGATCAGTGCCTTCTTCTATATCGCTTACACGCAAAAGCGCACCTTCTTTGAAGTAGCCGATGTGGTCGCGCCGACTGTACCTATTGGTCTAGGTGCCGGTCGTTTGGGCAACTTTATCAATGGCGAGCTGTGGGGACGCACTACAGATGTGCCGTGGGGCATGGTATTTCCAGGTGCCGGTGAGCTGGCCCGCCATCCGTCGCAGTTGTACCAGTTTGCCCTTGAAGGGGTGGCCTTGTTTGCCATTATGGCCTGGTATGGACGCAAACCGCGCGCTCGCGGCGCTATGTCAGGTTTGTTCCTAGTGGGCTACGGTGCTTTTAGAATCGTGGTTGAATTTGTGCGCGAGCCCGATGCTCATCTGGGTTTGTACGCCGGACTATTCACCATGGGACAAATGTTATCTGTGCCCATGATCGCTTTCGGCGCCTATTTGATGATGCGCAAACCGAGCAATAAGGAAGCCTAATGAAACAATACTTAGACCTGTGCCAACGCATCATTGACGAAGGGCAGTGGGTAGAGAACAAGCGCACCGGTAAATCCTGCCTAACCTTGATCAACGCCGATCTTGAGTACGATGTAGCGGCCAATCAATTTCCTTTGATCACCACCCGCAAGAGTTTTTACAAAGCGGCGATTGCCGAGTTGCTGGGTTACATTCGCGGCTACGACAATGCCGCTGATTTTCGAGCACTGGGTACCAAAACCTGGGATGCCAACGCCAATTTGAATCAAGCTTGGCTGGAAAATCCAGCTCGACAGGGCGAAGACCATATGGGTCGAGTCTATGGGGTTCAAGGTCGTGCCTGGCAGGGCAGCGACGGTACCGTGGTGGATCAGCTCGCCAAGCTAGTTAACAATCTTAAAAACGGCATCGACGATCGCGGCGAGATTTTGAGTTTCTACAACCCAGGTGAGTTTCACTTAGGCTGTTTGCGTCCTTGTATGCACACGCATACCTTCTCTTTGCTGGGTGACACTCTGTATTTAACCTCATATCAGCGTTCGTGCGACGTACCGCTTGGTTTGAACTTCAATCAGATTCAGGTGTTCACCTTACTAGCCTTAGTTGCGCAAATTTGTGGGCTGAAGCCGGGCAAGGCGTATCACAAGATAGTGAATGCTCACATCTACGAAGATCAGCTACAGCTGATGCGCGATGTTCAACTGAAGCGGGATCCTTTCCCTTCGCCCAAGTTGCACATCAATCCAGAGATTAAGTCACTGCAAGACCTCGAAACATGGGTCACTATGGACGACTTTTCAGTGGAAGGTTATCAACATCACGACCCTATTCAATACCCATTCTCGGTATAACCTTTCTCGGTAAAGCCATTCTCGGTAAAGCCCAGGCGCCCTGTGATGGGCGCTTTAGCTTTCTATGGGCTAGTGTTAAAGAGCGATTTGTCTTCAAGGTAGTTGGATGTCGATTGGTCTTTTTCCTTTGCCCATGTTGTTGATGCCGGGCGGGGTATCACAGCTCAGAATATTTGAACCTCGCTATCAGCGACTGGTAGCAGAGGCGCATCAGAACGACAACAGTTTCGTACTCAGCCCGAGTATGCTGACGGGCGAGTCGCATCCATTTAGGCTTGGTGTGCGGGTCGCGATTACCGACTTTGACCGACTTCAAGACGGTTTGTTGGGGATCAGTATTGAGGCAATAGAGCGGGTGAGCTTGTACGATTTTCGCCAAGCGGACGACAAACTGCACACCGCTCAGTATGTTTCGATAGCCAACTTACCTGCCGGCGAACCTTTGGCTGAATACCACTGGCTGGCAGAAGGTCTGGCCCCAGTGTTATCCCAACATCCGCTTTATGAGGATCAAATCACTTCTGCTCAACTGGCGGATCTCACCTGGGTCTGCCAGCGTTGGCTCGAATTCCTACCCTTCAGCGAAACCACTAAGCGCCAGTTATTGGCGGTTCAAGAAAGCCGACGCCTCGCGCAAATACTGACCCAGGTGTTACCTAAAGCTGAACCCAACAGCTAAACCTAATTTAGGATCTTTTGTTCCCAATTGGTTAATACCTATAGTTTTTCCGAGTTATAAAGTAAGAAAATTCGGTTTTACTTATGCTTTCTAGATGTCTAATATTCAGCGTCTTCTAAATTGCGGAGCGCTTAAATGAGCCAACTTATCAGAAACTTTATGAACCAAGAGTCAGCGGGCGGGATATTGCTGATGATCGCGGTTGCCTTGGCTTTGGTTTTAGCCAACTCACCGCTAGCGGGTTTATACAATGGCTTTATCGAAACCGAAATCCAAGTGCGCATTGGTCACCTGGATATCGACAAACCAGCGCTTCTTTGGATTAACGACGGCTTGATGGCCCTGTTTTTCCTATTGATTGGGCTTGAGGTAAAGCGTGAATTGCTAGAAGGGGCACTATCTAGCCCTGCCAAAGCAGCACTACCAACTTTCGCAGCGATTGGCGGTATGCTAGCGCCGGCTGCTGTCTATCTAATGTTTAACTATGGTACCGACACTCAAGTGGGCTGGGCGATTCCAGCTGCTACAGATATTGCGTTTGCGCTAGGTGTTTTGGCCTTGCTGGGTAACCGTGTACCGGTAGCACTGAAAGTCTTTTTGCTGGCGCTAGCCATCATTGATGACTTGGGTGTGATTGTAATTATTGCTCTGTTCTACACCTCGGAACTGTCGATGGTCAGCTTGATGATCGCAGCTGTTGCTCTGTCTGGCTTGTTCTATTTGAACCGTCGTCGAGTGGCATCGCTAACCCCTTACTTGCTATTGGGTCTGGTGTTGTGGACTGCAGTCCTTAAGTCGGGTGTACACGCGACTCTAGCAGGTGTGGCACTGGCCTTCTTGATTCCGTTACGTGTTGGCAAAGCGTCACCAGCAGAGACCCTAGAGCACAAGCTGCACCCTTGGAGCACCTTCTTAATTCTGCCTGTGTTCGCGTTTGCCAACGCTGGTGTGAACTTGGGTAACTTGAGTCTGGACGCACTAATGTCGCCAGTACCTGTAGGTATTATCCTTGGCCTGGTGATTGGTAAGCCTTTGGGCATCATGCTAACCAGCTGGATTGCAGTGCGCATGGGCTGGGCTCAACTGCCACAAGGCATTACCTGGAACCACATTGCGCCAGTGGGTCTGATGTGTGGTATCGGCTTCACCATGGCCATGTTTATCGCATCCTTGGCTTTCGAGCACGGTGGTATGCAATACGGTGACACCGCCCGTATGGGCATCCTGATTGGATCTGCCATTGCAGCAATCGTCGGCTACTTCTGGTTGGCCGCAGTCACCAAACAACCAGTTCAACAAGCGGAGGTAACGTCATGAAAAGCCAATTCTTAATAGGATCATTTGCCGCAGTATGCTTGCCTGCAATGGCCTCGATGCAACATTGCCAAGAGGATGTAGATTCAGCACTTTGCCAATCCTACCTAAGTGGTAAAGTGGCCGGCGCTTTGGCCTACTCGGATAAGTTCGGATTGCGAGCCAGCGAACAACAGGGGTTTAGTAATCGAGCATTGAACACTCGTGCAAACAACGCTGTGGTACAAGCCAACAAGCGCTATTGCCAAGACCGCATACCTTCCAATGAAGATCTGGTTACCCGATTGGGTGAAGGCATTGAGCAAGGCCGCATTGCGAACGACAACGACTTGACTCGAGCACTACGTAGTAAATTAGACTGTGAACGTTTGCCGTAAGCAAGGGACAGCATGTCGCATCTAAATTACAACCATCTGTACTACTTCTGGATGGTCAAATCCAAAGGCTCGGTAGCGAAAGCTGCCGAGGCTTTGTACGTTACTCCTCAAACCATTACTGGCCAAATTCGTCAGTTAGAACACAGGCTTGGCGACCGACTGTTTGAGCGTGACGGGCGTCGGTTAAAGGCCACGGAATTGGGTGAGTTGGTGTATCGCTACGCCGATAAAATGTTCATTCTCAGCTACGAAATGATGGACATACTCAACTATCAAAAAGACGGCAATATTCTTTTTGAAGTGGGTATCGCTGACGCCTTGTCAAAAGCCTTGGCCAGTCGAATATTGCTCGAGGTGGTACCGTCCGATGGCTCAATTCATCTGTGTTGCTATGAGTCCACTCACCAAGATTTGATCGAACGGCTAAAACAACACAAGTTAGACATGATTTTGTCGGACTGTGCTGGCGAGTCACTCAAGCATCCGGATATTTTGTCCAAACAATTAGGTGAAACCGGCGTGTCTTTTTTCTGCGGAGAGCCCATTGAAGGGGATTTCCCCGAGTGCTTAGAAAGCAAACCCCTGCTGATCCCCGGACGTCAAACCTCCTTAGGACAGCAACTGTTGCGTTGGTTTGACGAGCGCGGGCTAGAAGTGCAAATCATGGCTGAGTTCGACGATGTGGCCATGATGAAAAGCTTTGGTTTCATGCATCAGGGCATCTTTGTGGTACCCACGCTGAATCGCGAGGAGTACATTAAAAGGGGGATGCACTTGGTGGGCAGCACTGACGAAGTCAAAGATGTTTATCACGTGATGTTTGCCGAGCGTATGATTCAGCATCCCGCGGTAAAAAGACTACTTTCGACTGACTTTGGCGATCTTTTTAGCGGTGATGACCCTCGAGTACCTAGGGTCGACTAAACTGCGATAAAGTCTGGCGTCTTGCGCCTCCCACTGACATAATCGGCCTGCTGAAAAATTGATACTCAAGGATCTCACTATGTCGAACGCCACCGCATCCGCAGACTCGCAAAAAGCCCGCCTGTTATGGGCCTGTCGCCGAGGCATGCTAGAGCTGGATGTGTTGTTTACCCCATTTGTGGAACAGCAATTCGACAGTCTATCCAGTGCCGACAAAGCCGGTTTTGAGCGCTTGCTTGAGTGCGATGATCCCGAGTTGTTTGCATGGTTCATGGGCCACGAGGAGTGTCAGGATCCCGAATTGGCAGCAATGGTTATCAAAGTACGTGGCCGAGTTAAGCCATAACTTTGTCCTAGCTCCACACCCTAGCGCGGCCGCACTGGGGTTAATTCCATACCTTTTTGTTTGTCTTTGGTTGTTGGTGATGGAGCCAAACACCTTAGGGCACGTTTTTCAGATTCTTGCGCTTGGGCTGGTGTTTGCCTTGGCTTGGCGGCACTGGTGTCGAGCTAACGGGCAGAGATGGCGCTTTGGTTTGAATGAACAAAAATCTGGACAGTGGCACGGCGGCGAGACACTAAGAGTGAGCTGTGTTTTGATTCGCCAGCCCTATCTACTCTGGTTCGAGCTTGCCAGCGAAGGCGGAAGGCAGTGGTTAATAGTACTGCCTTGCCAATTGCCCCAGCGCCATTTTCGGCGCCTCAGTCGCTTGTTGGGCTAATCTGGCTTAAGCCGGCTTGGTTGCGCGTCGTCTGCTAAGTCTGGGTAATCTATGTTGTAATGCAAACCACGGCTTTCTTTTCGCTGCATGGCACAGCGAATAATCAGCTCAGCCACTTGCACCAAGTTACGCAATTCGAGCAGATTATTGCTCACTCGAAAATTGGCGTAGTACTCGTGAATTTCTTGCTGCAACATTTCCACTCGGCGTAAGGCACGCTGCAGTCGTTTGTCTGAGCGCACAATACCCACATAGTCCCACATGAATAACCTGAGTTCGTGCCAGTTGTGGGCAATCACCACTTCTTCATCGGAATCGCTGACCTGGCTTTCGTCCCAAGCCGGCAAATCGCTGGCAATCGCCACTTGCTCGAGCTGAGGCAAAATACTTTGGGCAGTGGCGCGGGCAAATACCAAACACTCCAACAAAGAGTTACTGGCCATGCGATTGGCGCCGTGTAAACCCGTGTAGGCCACTTCGCCAATGGCGTACAAACCTTTGACTCGAGTTTCACCTTGAAGGTTGGTCACTACCCCGCCACAGGTGTAGTGAGCTGCGGGAACCACAGGGATGGCGTCGCGAGTGATATCTAATCCAAGGCCCAAGCAACGCTCATAAATGGTTGGGAAGTGTTTCTTGATGAAATCTGGTGACTTGTGGCTAATGTCCAGATAAACGCAATCGGCCCCCAAGCGCTTCATTTCGAAATCGATAGCACGGGCGACTACATCGCGAGGTGCTAGCTCTTCGCGCTCGTCAAAGTCCGGCATAAAGCGACTGCCGTCCGGGCGTTTGAGCACGGCTCCTTCGCCGCGCAAGGCCTCGGTCAACAAAAAGTTGCGTGCTTGCTCGTGGTACAAACAAGTGGGGTGAAATTGGTTGAACTCAAGATTGGCCACTTCGCAGCCGGCGCGCCAAGCCATGGCAATACCATCGCCACTGGCAATATCGGGGTTTGAGGTGTACTGATAAACGTTAGAAGCACCACCGGTGGCCAAAGTGACAAACTTGGCGGCGACGGTTTCAACTTGCTCTGTGTCGCGATTCCAAATGTAGGCACCCAGCACTCGGTTGCCCGCGCGGCCCAATTTGCGGCTAGTGATCAAATCAATAGCATTGCAGCGTTCCGCCACTTCAATGTTAGGGTGATTGCGTACCTTTTGCGCCAAGGTCAGTTGCACCTCTTTGCCGGTAGCATCGGCGGCGTGCAATATACGGCGGTGACTGTGTCCGCCTTCGCGAGTCAGGTGATACTTATTCGATTGGTTGTCCATCTTGTCAAAGGACACGCCGCGGCGAATTAGCCACTCTAACGAATCTTTAGCGCTGGTGGCGGTAAACTCTACCGTCTGCTTGTCACACAAACCTGCGCCGGCTTTGAGGGTGTCGTTGACGTGGGCTTCGATGCTGTCGTTCTCATCGAAAACCGCTGCAATCCCGCCTTGGGCGTAATAAGTCGACCCTTCGTTGAGCACGCTTTTGCTGATCAGAATGACTTTGGCATTCTCAGCGACAGACAGGGCCAAGGTCATACCGGCGGCACCGCTGCCGACGATCAAAATATCGCATTGCTTAGAAGGAGCTTGGGTCATGCTATTAATAGAATCTCTTTGAATGTCGCCATGTTAGCCAAAAACCGCCATAATGGATACGTTTAACCGGTTGATGCATAGGTGCGTTTAGACACTTTTTAGACAATCGCCAACTTTTTTACAAAATTTTACGAACTTTTCGAATTAGGGCCAGTCTATACCTTTGCAATTGATTCGGCCGCGAAGCAAAAACAGACAGACCGTTAGGAGTGAAACGGCTCGGATGAGTAGCCAGGATAGTGATCAACAATTAGTTGAACGGGTTCAACAAGGAGACAAGAACGCTTTCAATTTGTTGGTACAAAAGTACCAGCATAAAGTAGCAAACTTGATTTCTCGATACGTGAAAAATCAAGGTGATGTGGCCGACGTGTCACAAGAAGCCTTTATCAAAGCCTATCGAGCCTTGCCCAATTTTCGTGGAGACAGTGCGTTTTATACCTGGTTGTACCGAATTGCGGTTAACACTGCGAAAAACTATTTGGTCTCTCAGGGACGTCGACCACCCGCCAACGATGTGGCCGTGGAAGACGCTGAGTTCTACGAAGCCGGGGATGCCCTGCGTGAGGTCGCCTCGCCTGAACGAGTGCTACTCTCAAGTGAAATTAAACAGGTAGTGTTTGACACCATCGAACAGCTACCAGACGAATTGAAAATGGCGATTACCCTGCGAGAGATCGAAGGGATGAGTTACGAAGACATCGCTAATGTTATGGAATGCCCAGTAGGAACGGTGCGATCGCGCATCTTTCGAGCTCGGGAAGCCGTAGATAAACGATTGCAGCCTTTGCTGCAGGGTTAAGTGAAAACAGGTGTGTAATGACAATCGAACGCAATGAATGGATATCGGCAGCAGTCGATGACGAGAATAGCCACCAAACGTTGGCGACCCTCGACAGCGAGACTACTGATGCCCAAAAGTGGCAGAGCTACCACCTGATTGGTGACGCCATGCGTGATGAGCTGCCGCAGAATCTAGACTTTGACATCAGTGCCAAGGTTGCAGCAGCGCTAGAAGACGAGCCATCGATTGTGGCACCTAAGCCAGCTCAGGCTGAACCTGAGCAAGCACCGAAGAAATCCGGTGTTGTGGTTCCATTCTTACGTCAGTTTGGTCAGTATGCGATTGCTGCCAGCGTCGCGATTGTGGCTGTGATTGGTATTCAAGGCCAAGGTCAAAATGGCGCTGATGAGCTTTCACCACTGCCAGTGTTACAAACCAATCCGCTGATTGGCAGCGCATCACCGGTGAGCCTGCAAGCACCGAGTATGCAAGAGCGCGAGCGCGCTAATGCCAGTCTTGAAGAGCAGCGTGCCGAAGCTCAGCGCCAGCGTTTGAACGCCTACTTGCAAGACCACATGTTGCAACAGCGCTTGAACCATGCTGTGATGGAACCAAATGCAGCCAAGGGTCCCGCTGAGATGCAGGACAATCAACGCTAGTTAGGAGTTCAATTGCAACGCCTATTGATTTTGGGGCTCACTCTGCTGAGCCTCATGGCACAAGCCGAAACCGCAGAACCGAAAGAAACCACCGCCGAGGTCTGGCTAGAGCGCATGAGCCAGGCCCTCAACAATAATCAGTTCAAAGCTTCTATGGTTCACCTGCAATCCAATCAGGTGCGACCGCTGATCTATATCCACGGCCAAACCGACAAGCAGCAAATTGCCTTTATGGACCACTTAAATGGCCCATACAAGAGCGCGGTGCGCGTGGGGCAAGTGGTGACTTACTTAGAGCAAGACCAACCCCCTTACAGTGTTAACGCCAGCCGCATTCCAGGCTTGTTTCCGGCGGTGTTTGCCCAAGAGCTGGAACGCTTAAATCAGGGCTACGAATTTGTTCTGGGTGGTCGCAATCGCATTGCCGCGCGAACCGCTCAGTTGGTGCGAGTCGTTGCCCGCGATGAGCACAGATTCAGCTACATGGTGTGGCTAGACACAGAGACTGCACTGCCATTGCGCTTAGATATGCTCGCAGGGGAGCAACTGCTTGAACGCTTGATGGTGATTGAGCTGAGTATGATGGACGAACCTGCCGGTATTTTGTTAGAAGCGGCCCGTCGCGACTGGCCTGCAGTGATTGAAACTCCGTCGGTGGCCACTGACTCGCAGTGGCATTTTGGCTGGCTCCCGGCCGGATTTGAAGAAACCGTGCGAGACCAACATCGTCTGTTTGGCGCCAACGAAGCGGTGGAGTACGCCTCGCTTACCGACGGTTTAGTACAGATTTCTGTGTATTTGTCTGTTGCAGGACAAGTGGACTTGCCAGAACACGTCACTCACAACAATGGCACAGCGATCGCCAGTGCTCGCCATGGCGATCTAGAAGTGGTAGCGATAGGCAAAGTGCCTGCCGATACCTTGCATCGCATTGCGCTAAGCATTCGCCCAGGCGGCGCCGACTCAGAACAATGATCGAAGAGTTGGGAAAAGTGGTTCTTCGAGATGGCCAGCAGTTGGTCATCGAGGTGAGCCGCAAGTCGGCCTGCAACCATTGCGATAGCAGCGACAATTGCGGCGTTTCCGCCGTGTCAAAAGCCTTTTCTGACGAGCGTCATCTGATTGAAATCACTTGCGAAGGTGAGTTTCAACAGGGCGATTTACTGCGCTTGGGGATCCCAGAGGACAAGTTCGTTAAAGCGGCGGCTTGGGTCTATCTGGTTCCCTTGATTGGGTTAATCGGCGGTGCTGTGGTAGGTCAATGGCTGCAGCCGTTAGGGGCGGGAGATGCCAGTGCGATAGCCGGTGCCGCGGTAGGTGCTGGGTTGGGCTGGTGGCTCGCCAAAAGTGCCGCCAAGCGTCTAAGTCGAAAAACGCAGCCAGTGGTACTGCAAAATTTGGGGCGTCAAACCCTAGTGCGCGGCTAGTTCGACGCCCCTCGACTATGCCAATGGCTCATCTCAGTTATCCTTTCCTTTAGATCCCCAACTTGTGGTATGATTCGCGCCCAAGTTTTTCGGTAATCCATACACGTCAATTTGCGACCGGCGCTGGCTTGGCTAAGCTAACAAACAGACCCATCTGCGCCCGTCCCGACTACGGTTTTAGTAATTCAGCATGAAACACATTCGCAATTTCAGCATTATTGCACACATTGACCACGGCAAATCCACTTTGTCGGATCGTCTTATCCAAACTTGTGGCGGCTTGTCCGATCGCGAAATGGAAGCTCAGGTTCTCGATTCGATGGACCTCGAACGCGAACGCGGAATTACCATTAAAGCCCAAAGCGTGACCTTGGATTACAAGGCCGACGACGGTGAAACTTATCAGCTTAACTTCATCGACACTCCCGGACACGTGGACTTCACCTACGAAGTATCGCGCAGCCTAGCGGCCTGTGAAGGGGCGCTGTTAGTGGTTGACGCCGGTCAGGGGGTAGAAGCCCAGACTTTGGCCAACTGCTATACCGCTATCGACATGGACCTAGAAGTAGTGCCAATTCTGAATAAGATTGACCTGCCGCAAGCGGATCCAGATCGCGTCGCCGAAGAAATCGAAGACATCGTTGGTATCGATGCCACCGAAGCAGTGCGTTGCTCGGCCAAAACCGGTGTTGGTATTAAAGACGTACTGGAAGAGATCGTTCAAAAGGTGCCTTCGCCAGAGGGTGATCCTGATGCACCGCTACAAGCACTGATCATCGATTCTTGGTTCGATAACTACCAAGGCGTTGTGTCTTTGGTTCGAATCAAAAACGGCAGCCTGAAAAAGAACGATAAGTTTAAAGTAATGAGCACAGGCCAAGTGCACCAAGTGGATCACATTGGTATTTTCACGCCAAAGCAAACCGACACTGGCGTGCTTAACGCCGGCGAAGTGGGTTTCGTGATTGCCGGCATCAAAGACATTTTGGGGGCTCCTGTGGGGGATACCCTGACCTTGGCCAAACACGGCGCCGAAGAGCCGCTACCGGGTTTCCAGAAAGTGAAGCCGCAGGTATACGCTGGTCTGTTCCCAATTTCCTCAGACGACTACGAGAACTTCCGTGACGCCTTGGGCAAATTAAGCCTTAATGACGCCTCTTTGTTCTATGAGCCAGAAACCTCAACCGCCTTGGGCTTTGGTTTCCGCTGTGGCTTCTTGGGCATGCTGCACATGGAAATCATTCAGGAGCGCTTGGAGCGCGAGTACAACCTGGACCTGATTACCACAGCACCGACGGTTATCTACGAAGTCGAAAAAACCAATGGCGAAACCGTTCACGTCGACAACCCGTCCGACTTGCCCGCCATTAATGAAATTGAACAACTGGCAGAGCCAATTGTCGAAGCCAATATCCTAGTGCCAAAAGAGTACTTGGGGAATGTGATTACCTTGTGTATCGAAAAGCGCGGTGTGCAAACCGACATGAGCTACCACGGCAATCAAGTGGCGGTGAACTACGAACTGCCCATGGCCGAAGTGGTGTTGGACTTCTTTGACCGTTTGAAATCCACCTCGCGCGGTTATGCCTCGCTGGACTACAACTTTAAGCGCTTCCAGCCGGCAGACATGGTTCGCCTGGACGTGCTGATCAACGGCGAGCGGGTTGATGCTCTAGCCATCATTACTCACCGTGAGAACTCGCACTACCGCGGTCGAGCGCTGGTTGAGAAAATGAAAGAGCTGATTCCACGACAGATGTTTGATATCGCGATTCAAGCGGCGATTGGCAATCAGGTTGTGGCTCGCTCTACCGTTAAAGCCTTGCGCAAAGACGTAACTGCTAAGTGTTACGGTGGTGACGTGTCGCGTAAGAAGAAACTGCTTCAGAAGCAGAAAGAAGGTAAGAAGCGCATGAAGTCCTTGGGCAACGTGGAAGTGCCACAAGAAGCCTTCTTGGCCGTATTGAAAGTAGGAGATTAACTCTAGATGGCGGCGTACTTTTCGTTAATTCTGGTACTAGTAACCCTGGGCTCAGGGCTTATCTGGCTGCTGGATGTGAAAGTGTTTAAACCCAAGCGCTTGGCGAGTCTGAGCGCTGCGCAGTCCAATGGCCAAATCAGCGAAGAGGCAGCGGCGAAGATCACTCAAGAGCCGGCGATCGTCGAAACTTCTCGCTCGATTTTCCCTGTCATTGCCTTTGTGTTGGTACTGCGCTCATTCCTGTGGGAACCCTTCCAAATTCCGTCGGGCTCTATGATGCCAACTCTGCTGGTGGGCGATTTTATTCTGGTAGAGAAGTTCGCCTATGGGCTTAAAGACCCGGTTTGGCGCAACAAGCTTGTGGAAACCGGCGAGCCTAAGCGCGGCGACGTTGCCGTGTTTAAGTATCCGGTAGATACGCGTATTGATTACATCAAACGCATTGTCGGTTTGCCTGGTGACACCATTCGCTACCGCAACAAGCAGCTATATATCAAACCCGCTTGTGACTCTGGTGAGAACTGCCAAGACTTTCAGTTGGTCAGCCGCTCTTTGGTCAATCGCGACGAATACTTCCAAGGCCCATACCCACTGACGCGCTACACTGAGCAGTTAGGCGAAGTGAGCCACGATATTTTGGTTAACACCCAACGTCCAGATCCTATTGGCATGTTCTTCCAAGAAGACGGCGTGCCCCGCGGTGATTTTGTGGTGCCAGAAGGACACTACTTCGGGATTGGCGACAACCGTGATAACAGCACAGATAGTCGTTTTTGGGGCTTTATCAAAGACGAGCACTTAGTAGGTAAGGCGGTTGCGATATGGATAAGCTTTGAGTTTGAGCGCAGCGAAGATAGCCTGCTGCCAACTTGGATCCCGACCGGCGTTCGCTTTAACCGTGTTGGTGGCATTAGTTAGTGGCTGATTTAAACAAATTGTGCCGCATTATCGGCTACCAATTTAACGACATCTCTCATTTGCAGCTGGCGATGACTCATCGCAGCGCGGCCGGTCAGCACAACGAACGCCTAGAGTTCTTAGGCGATTCTGTGTTGTCTGTGGTGATCGCCGAAGAGTTGTTCCACCGCTTTCCCAAAGTCAACGAAGGCGCGCTAACGCGCATGCGCTCAGCTTTGGTAAAGGGCGATACGCTGTCTGAAATTGGCTTGGAATTTGAGCTAGGCGATTACATTCGATTAGGCGCTGGTGAGCTTAAAAGCGGTGGTTTTCGTCGCGCCTCGATTCTGGCAGACGCTGTCGAAGCGATTATTGGTGCTGTCTATCTGGACTCGGACTTTGCCACGGTCAAAGCCTTGCTGTTGCGCTGGTACCAGACTCGCTTAGATACGGTGCAGCCGGTCAATCAAAAGGACGCCAAAACTCGCTTGCAAGAGTACTTACAAGGGCGTCGTTTGCCATTGCCAGAGTACGTGGTCACAGAGATCACCGGTGAGTCCCACCGTCAAGAATTTACCGTCGAGTGTCGCACCAGCGAGCTAAACCAGCCTGTGGTTGCCAAGGGCAGCTCTCGTCGCAAGGCGGAACAAATTGCCGCTGCTAAAGTATTGGAGCAAATCCATGGCCGATAACTCTCAAGATTTCGACCCTATCGAACCGGGCAGCCTGACACCGGAAGAGGGCGAGCAACGCATCGCCATGGTGGCCATTGTCGGTCGCCCAAACGTGGGCAAATCGACCCTGCTCAATCGCATTCTTGGACAAAAAGTATCCATCACGTCGCGTAAGCCGCAAACTACTCGCCATCGCATTATGGGTATTCATACCGAAGGCGATTGTCAGCTGCTGTTTGTCGACACTCCCGGCCTGCACAGCGAAGAAAAGCGCGCCATTAACCGCTACATGAACCGCGCTGCCTCCAGCTCGATTGGCGATGTAGAAATGGTGATGTTTGTGGTGGATGGCATGAACTGGACCGCCGACGATGAGCTGGTGCTCAACAAGGTGAAAAAGGGTTCCGGGTCGCGCAAGACGGTGTTGGTCATCAACAAGATTGACCAAATCAAAGAAAAAGACGTCTTACTGCCATACCTGCAAGAACTGCAGAAAAAGTTTGCTTTTGATGCCATCGTGCCTGTATCGGCCAAAAGCGGCGACCGTGTCCCTCAATTGCTGGAGTTGGCCAAAAACGCCAGCTACGAAGGCGCTCACTTCTTTCCAGAAGAGTACGTGACCGATCGCTCCTCGCGCTTTATGGCGGCCGAGATCATTCGCGAAAAACTGATTCGCTACACAGGCGATGAACTGCCTTATTCGGTGACCGTAGAGATAGAGCGTTTTGCGCTAATGGACAACGGCGTTTATCAGATCAATGGTTTGATTTTGGTGGAACGCAGCGGTCAGAAGAAGATGATCATCGGTAACAAAGGCGAGAAGATTAAAACCATCGGCCGCGAAGCCCGCCTCGATATGGAGCGCCTGTTCGACAACAAGGTGTTTCTCGAGATGTGGGTTAAGGTGAAATCCGGCTGGGCCGATGACGAACGCGCTTTGCGTAGCCTAGGCTACGGCGAGGACTAACCAGCAGTCGACAAGGATGCCGATGCAGCGAGCCTACTTGCTACATTCCCGCCCGTACCAGGAGCACAAGCTACTGATTGAGCTGCTGACCGAATCTCAGGGGCGCATTGGCGCTGTGGTCCGCGTTGGCACCTCTAAAGCTCAGCGCCTAAAGCGAGCGCTGTTACAGCCTTTCCAACCTTTGCAAATCGAACTCAGTGGCCGCAGTCAGCTCAAGACCTTGAGTCGAGTGGAAGCGGCCGCACCCGCGCTACCATTGGTGGGCAAACCACAATATGCAGGTTTGTATCTCAACGAATTGTGCGTGCGTTTACTGGCGGAAGGTGACCCAGTGCCCTGTGTGTTTGATGGCTATCACCAAAGCTTGCTAGGCTTAGCCAAAGCCGAACCAATGGAGCCAACCCTGCGCTATTTTGAATGGCTGTTACTCGACGCCTTGGGCGCAGCACCTTCGTTGCAGTTTGATACTCAAGGCGGTGAGATTGAGGCTAAGGGTCGCTACCAACTAGTACCGCAGCAAGGGTTTGAAGCCAGTCAGCTCAATGAGCCAGGGGCTAATTATTCTGGGCAAACTTTGGAGAGTTTGTCCGCGCGTCAACTGACACCAGAGCAGTGGCGTGAAAGTAAGCATTTACTCAGACAATTATTATCCCCATTGCTAGGGGACAAGCCGCTGACCAGCCGAGCGCTGTTTCAGCCGCGCAAAGGAGACAGCAGTGACTGAACTTTATCTTGGGGTCAACATTGACCACATCGCTACCCTTCGCCAAGCTCGAGGCACCACTTACCCGGATCCTGTGCACGCTGCGGCGGTAGCTGAGCACGCTGGTGCGGATGGCATCACCATTCATTTGCGCGAAGACCGTCGCCACATTGTCGATCGCGACGTGGAAGTGTTGGCGCAAACCATTAAGACTCGTATGAATCTGGAAATGGCTGTCACCGAAGAGATGTTGGCGATTGCTGAGCGCATTCAACCAACATACGTCTGTCTGGTTCCAGAGAAGCGCGAAGAGCTGACCACTGAAGGTGGCTTGGACGTTGCCGGACAGCAGGCCAAAATTGCCGACGCAGTGGCGCGCTTGAGCGCCAAGGGTATCAAGGTTAGCCTGTTTATTGATGCGGATCCTAAACAGATTGACGCTACTGTGGCCTGTGGTGCGCCTTACATTGAAATCCACACTGGTCACTACGCTGATGCCGAAGATGACGCTACTCAGGCCGCTGAGCTTAAGCGCATTGCTGAAATGGCGACCTATGCTCATGGCAAGGGATTGATTGTGAATGCCGGTCACGGTCTGCACTATCACAACGTTCAGCCAATTGCCGCCATTCCAGAGTTTTATGAGCTCAACATTGGCCACGCGATTATCGCTCGTGCCGCCGTCGATGGCCTAGGTAAAGCGGTCGCTGATATGAAGGCACTAATGCGCCAGGCGAGGGCTTAAGCCATGGCTGTGGTGGGAATTGGTACTGACTTGGTGGAAGTGGCTCGGGTGGAGGCTCAACTGGGTCGTCTCGGCGATCGTTTTGCCAAACGAATTCTCACCGAGCGCGAGTTGGCGATCTACCACGAGCACAAGCAAGCGGGGCGCTATTTGGCCAAGCGTTTTGCCGCCAAAGAGGCGGTGGCTAAGGCCTTAGGTACAGGCATTGGCCGCGGTGTTTCCTTTCAGCACATTGAAATTAGCAATGATCTCAATGGCGCACCCTTGTGCCACCTAAGCGATGGCGCGCAACAGCGCCTAGCTGAGCTGGGTGGCACTCGAATTCACATCAGTATCAGCGACGAGCGTCATTACGCCAGCGCCTTTGCCGTCGCTGAAAGCTAGCGGCAAGACCCGCTAGCTAGGCTGTTAATCGTATCCGTACTCACTCACGCTGTCTGCGGCCTGTTCAGCGAGCGTGTACGCTGCTGGTGTTGCGCGGCTATTCAGACTGTAAAAGTGTTTGGGACTGCGAGTGTGGGTTATGTATTTTAACCACACTCGTTCTAATCTGGAACGGGCCCGCTTAGGGTCCTTTAGCGACTTAACGAACTGACGTTCTTCAGCGTTGGCCGGTGCTAGTAGGCCCGACTCTAAGGCGCGCATAGTGTCGCCATAGTTAGTCAATAGCTCGCTCTCCAATAGAGTAAAATTACCCGACTTGGCAAAGCCTCGTGGAAACGCAACGTCATCGTAAAAGCGCTTCTCGCCTGGACGAAACAGTATTTCAGACATGATTACCCTCGCTATGTGAACCGTCTGCAATAGCGAGAAATTAAATCCAAATTCCAAAATTGAAAATCAAAAGATTTTTGTGGTGATGATAAGACTTGCTTATCGTCAAGCGTGACTGTCTTTCTATGTACCAAGCGGGCACATAAAGTGCTTGAAGTCCACTGGATACACCGCTTGAAGCGAGGCGCTTTGGTGGGCGACTAACACGGTATCGTCGCTCGCAGTCAGGCTCGGCGAGCAATTAAAGGTTATAAGGTCAAACGAGCTGGGATTCAGAATCTGGCAAAGCTGGTCAAGCAGCGTTGGATGGTTCAGCGCCAAGTCTATGTTGGTTTCAAAGCTGACGTAGGAAGAGTCCTCTTGGGGAGTAATGTGGATGGTGAAGTACTGGCAGCCCTTCACACCATTTACCGAATAACCATAGGGTTCAAATAAGAAGTCATCGATTATAAAGCCTGCAAACAAGTCTTCCAGCGCCAACGCACGGCGCACTCCTGCAATGCTTTGCCCCTGGGATCTTAAGTAATCAGCCGCCTCACCACTTATGTGATACATGAGTAGCTCAGTGTTGATGTCTAATGCCTTGGGTTGATGGCCAGCGTGCCAATACCAGATGAAGTTGTGGTGGCCATCAAGGTGGCCCAGCTGATGAGCACGGCCTGGCAACCACTGACTCAGCTGTTGTTGGTCTTGCTCAAAGGTGGTTTTTTGCAGGTGGGACTGGTATTCGTTTTTGCGCTGAAAACTCACTTCGGCCAGTAGTTCACGGTCAAATCTTTGTAAAAAGAAGCCAATGGAATCAACCAAAGAGATGTTACCGCAGGTGATCATCACAAAGCGGTCGTCCCACACAAACAGGCTAGACTCGGACAGAATAAAGGCATCAAGCTCGGCGCTTTGAACCTGAGACAGAATACTGGCTTGGCTTTGAGCTACTAGCGCGCGCCAAAATTCAATGCCTAGCTCCCGTAAAGAGCCCGCTTGTGGAGTGACTCGAATTTGGACTTTTTTTTCTGAGCCCTCAAAGAACATAGGGTACCTAGGCTATTAACAAACGCGTCTAGCAAAATTTTAGCGATAACGCATGGATAATGGAAAGGGGCCGCTAGCCTTCGTTCTCTCGATCGGCCAACACGATATCTAGCGCCTTGGTAGAAATCATCACTTCCCATAGTGAAATCACCAGTGAGCCCATCAGAGTGAATACCGCCAGCATGAAGACTTGCGCGCCCACATCGGCGTGGTCCATGTAAATCAGCTGCATCGATAGGGTACAGAGAATAAAGGCAATCACTCCAAGCGCTTGCATGGTCTTAATCAAGCTTAGACGTCGGCGTAGGTTGGGGATCTGTTTGACTTGCAGGTCCGGGCGATTGCCTCGGTCCGAATGAATGTCGCGAATCAGCTTGGCGAGTACGAAAAAGCGATTGGTGTAGGCCAGCATGATCAAAGCGATAGCACTGAATAAGATCGCAGGGGTACCTAGGTTCATGACTTACTCCGGGTTCAAATTGATGAAGCGCACTGTCTTAATGCGATTCTCGCGCACTTCGACAATCTCCATCGGGTATTGCTCGATTTTCAAGCTGACTTGCTCTTGGGGCAAGTCTTCTAGGAATTCAATGATAAGCCCGTTAAGGGTTTTTGGCCCATTGGTGGGTAGATGCCAACCCATTTCCTTATTCAGTTCACGCAAGCTGACACTGCCTTCAATCAGCACGCTGCCGTCTTGTTGCGGTTGTATGTCCTCGGATACTGATGGTGTGGCTGAGGTTGTGAAGTCCCCGACGATCTCCTCAAGGATATCCTCTAGGGTCACAAGCCCTTGAATGTCACCATACTCGTCTACTACCAGACCGATGCGCTCGTTGTTGCGCTGGAACTTGAGTAGCTGCACGTTTAGCGGCGTGCCTTCGGGAATGTAATAGGGTTCTTTACTCGAGCGCAGCAGAGTGGCTTTGGTGAACTGCTGCTTGGTTAATAGGCGCATCACCTCGCGCATGTGCAAAAAGCCCACCACGTCATCTATGGTGTCGCGATACAAGACTACTCGTGTACGTGGGCTATGGGTCAGTGCCTTGTTAATGACCTTGATGTCGTCGTTGACGTTTATCGCGAATATTTCGGCGCGAGGGATCATCACGTCTTCTACCGTGACCTTCTCTAAGTCAAGGATCGACAGTAGCATGTCGCGGTGACGACTTGGGATCATAGTACCGGTTTCGTGCACCACGGTACGCAGCTCTTCTTGGCTGAGATCGTCTTCCTCGGGTTTGGTTTTAATACCCAGTAAGGCTAAAAATCCGTTGGTGATGAAATTAACAGTAATCACTAGGGGGCTGAGCACTTTGAGCAAGACTTTGAGTAGTGCGCTCGATGGGTAGGCGACCCGTTCTGGGTATAGCGCGGACACAGTTTTGGGTGTGACCTCGGCAAACACTAATACCACTAAGGTGAGTACACCGGTGGCAATGGCGATGCCCACATCGCCGTACAAACGCATGCCAATGACAGTGGCAATGGCGGACGCGAGAATGTTGACTAGGTTGTTGCCAATCAGAATTAAACCAATTAAGCGGTCAGGTTTTTCCAGTAGCTCGCCCGCTCGGCGAGCGCCGCGGTGGCCCTCTTTGCGCAAATGGCGCAAACGATAGCGATTGAGGGACATCATCGCGGTTTCTGAACCAGAAAAGTAAGCAGAGACGAGAATGAGCCCTGCTAGAATCAGCAGTAAAGTGCCGGTACTTATGTCGTCCAAAAAGTGGCTTAACTCCCTGTTAGCGGACAGATAGGCCCAAGCAAAAGCGCTCGGGCCGGTAGCCTAGCTTATCCTAGAATCATCTCTTTGACGATGCGAGCGCCAAAGTAGGCCAAACTCAGCAGGATGGCACCAATCCAGGTGTAAAGCACCGCGGTGCGAATGCGCACGCCACGGCGGTAGTGTTGGACTAGCAGGTGTGTGTATACCGCCCACGCCAGCATAGAGAGAATGGCCTTGTGGCCTTTGCCCTCGGCAAACATGTCATCGAGGAAAATAAATCCGGTGGCCAAGCTCAGAGTTAGCAAAATCACTCCGGCCATCACCAAGTGATACAACTGCTTTTCTACCGTCATCAATGGCGGCAGCGCTGGACTTAGGATCAGTTGGCGGTTCTTAAGCTTGTTTTGAATGGCGTTCAATTGAACTGCGTATAGCGCGGCAATCATCAGCACGCTATAGGCCAGCAAGCTAAGCACAATGTGAACCGATAGCTCTGGCGCGGTTTCAAAATGGGTGGTGTAGTTGTCGGGAATCAGCATCATTACCGCAATACTGACAATCGACAGGGCGAATACCACAGGCACCATTACCATCACTTTGACGCGATTGAGGATCACTACAAAGCTGGCGCTAATGATGAGGCACACCAGAGAGCCCACATTGATGACAGAAAAGTCCTGACCTTCTACCGCAAACATATGCTGGTATACCAGTAAGGCATGGCAAATCACGGCTGCGGCGCCTAAACCGGCGACTAAAGAGCGATTGGGCCCTTTTTCGTGGGTGAGTCGGCTTGCCACCATAACCAAGGCAACCGCGTAGAAGGCGATTGCGCCAATGGACATCAAAATCATCAAGTTAACCTGCGCTATTTGATTTGTTTGGATTAGACCTAGAGTCAATTCTGCCTAGCATATCATGACCTTGGTGATAAGCCAGATAGGCCAAAGTCAGATTTGACGCCAGTCGGATCACAATCTGATGAAAAACTCGTTAATCCCTGCAAGTCTGCTGTTTTGGCGCACAATTGCGGCTTGAGCACGGTTTGGGATTGGCCCTAACGGCTCGCTCGGCGTATAATGTCGCCTCTTTATAAAAAGGTGACTAGGGCTAGATTCAAGCATGTTTGACAATTTATCCGATCGCTTATCCCAAACGCTGAAAAACATCAGTGGTCGCGGGCGATTAACCGAAGACAACATCAAAGACACCTTGCGCGAAGTGCGCATGGCTCTGCTTGAGGCAGATGTTGCCCTACCTGTGGTTCGCGATTTCGTTAAGAAGGTGAAAGAGCGCGCCCTTGGCCAGGAAGTGGCTAAGAGCTTAAGCCCGGGCCAAGCCTTTATTAAAATCGTGCAAGGTGAGCTTGAAGCCGCCATGGGCGAGCAAAACGAAGCGCTCAATCTTGCGGCACAACCGCCTGCAGTGGTCATGATGGCCGGTTTGCAAGGTGCCGGTAAAACCACCTCGGTGGCTAAGCTAGCCAAGCTGCTAATTGAGCGCGAAAAGAAAAAGGTAATGGTAGTGAGTGCCGACGTGTATCGTCCGGCGGCAATCACTCAGCTAGAAACCCTAGCGAACGACGTCAACGCTATCTTCCATCCATCTAGCGTTAACGATAAGCCTATCGACATAGTTAACGGTGCGATAGACGCGGCCAAGAAGCAATTTGCCGATGTGCTGTTGGTGGATACCGCCGGTCGCCTGGCGGTTGATGAAGCCATGATGGACGAGATCAAGGCGCTTCACGCCGCGGTTGAGCCGGTGGAAACCCTGTTCGTGGTGGATGCCATGACAGGTCAAGACGCGGCCAATACCGCTAAGGCGTTTAACGAAGCGCTGCCACTGACCGGTGTGGTACTGACCAAAATTGACGGTGATGCTCGCGGTGGTGCGGCGCTGTCTATTCGCCACATTACTGGTAAGCCAATTAAGTTCTTGGGCGTGGGTGAGAAAACCGACGCGCTAGAACCTTTCCACCCAGACCGCGTTGCTTCGCGCATCCTTGGCATGGGCGATGTGTTGTCGCTTATCGAAGAGGTAGAGCGCAAGGTCGACAAGAGCAAAGCGCAAGAACTGGCCAAGAAGGTTCAAAAAGGTCAGGGCTTTGACTTAGAAGATTTTCGCGATCAACTGGCTCAAATGCGCAATATGGGCGGCATGATGAGCATGATCGAGAAGCTTCCTGGGGTTGGCCAATTGCCGCCAGATGCACTGGCTCAAGTGCAAGATGGCAAGATGACCAACCAAATGGAAGCTATTATTAACTCCATGACTCCCGGCGAGCGCGCTCGTCCCGACATCATCAAAGGCTCGCGCAAGCGCCGTATCGCGGCGGGCTCGGGCACTCAGTTGCAAGACGTAAACCGCCTGCTGAAGCAGTTTACTCAGATGCAAAAAATGATGAAGAAGATGAAGGGCAAGGGCGGCATGCAGAAGATGATGCGTGGCATGAAAGGCATGATGCCACCGGGCATGCGCTTCCCTGGGCGTTAAGCTCAGCTTCAAATTCCAAAATGCCTGAAGGCTAGTGGTTGCATTTCAGCCGAATTCAGGTAAAATTTTGCGGCTTTCTTTCTGGGACCTATTTGCGAACACGGGTCCCAGTTTTATTTTGCTATTACAGCAAACCATTAGAGGAAATAAACGTATGGTAACCATTCGTTTAGCACGTGGCGGTTCTAAGAAGCGTCCTTTTTATCATGTAGTTGTGGCTGATAGCCGCAATGCTCGTAACGGTCGTTTCATCGAGCGCGTGGGTTTCTTTAACCCTGTTGCTCGTGGTCAAGAAGAAGCTTTGCGTCTTGACCTAGATCGTATCGCGCACTGGGTAGAGACTGGCGCTAGCACGTCAGAGCGCGTTGCCCAGCTAGTTAAGCAAGCTCAAAAAGCTGCTTAATAAAGTAGGTAGGGTTATATCGATGGCAGACCAGGAGATGGTCGTTCTTGGCAAGTTAGGCTCTGTTTACGGAGTCAAAGGCTGGTTAAGAGTCAATAGCTTTACCGACGATGCCGAAGGCATATTTGAATACGCTCCATGGTACCTAAAGGTCCGGGGGCAGTGGCAGCAAGTTGAAATCGCCAATTGGCGTGCTCATAACAAGGGGCCAGTGGTACAACTTAAAGGTACCGATGGTCGCGATGCTGCTCAACAACTGGTGAACTGCGAGATTGGCGTTAGCGCCGATCAGCTGCAAGACCTTCCAGAAGACGAGTTCTACTGGCGAGATCTCATCGGTTGCGAGGTGATTAACGCTAAGGGTTATCACATGGGCAAGGTGGACGATATTCTCGAAACCGGCTCAAATGATGTGCTTAGAGTAAGAGCCAACGCCAAAGATGCCTTTGGTCAAAAAGAAAGATTGATCCCGTTTGTCACTGAACAGTTCATCCTTGAGGTGAATTTGGACAGCCGACAAATAACTGTGGATTGGGAACCGGACTTCTAAGTCTGAGGGGCAAAATATGTGGTTAGGGGTAATTACCCTATTCCCAGATATGTTTAACGCCATATCAGATCACGGAGTTACGGGCCGCGCCATTAAAAATGGCACGCTGACGTTGCAGACCTGGAATCCTCGCGATTTCACCCATGACCGACACAGCACAGTGGACGATAGGCCTTACGGCGGCGGACCTGGCATGTTGATGATGGTGCAACCACTGACCGACGCCATCGAGGCGGCCAAAGCGGCTGCAGGCGATGGGGCTAAGGTGATATATCTGTCGCCACAAGGCCGCCAGCTGAATCAAGCGGGTGTTGCCGAGTTGGCACAGAGCGACAAACTGATTCTGGTGTGCGGTCGCTACGAAGGTGTAGACGAACGCGTTATCCAGACGCTGGTGGACGAAGAGTGGTCTGTTGGCGATTACGTGTTATCCGGTGGCGAGCTGCCAGCGATGACACTAATCGACGCGGTCTCTCGCTTAGTACCGGGAGTTCTCGGTAAAGCGGCATCAGCGGAGCAAGACTCGTTTAGCGATGGCTTGCTGGATTGTCCGCATTACACCCGTCCAGAAGTTCTGGATGGTCGGAAAGTACCAAGCGTGTTGTTGTCTGGCAACCACGAACATATTAGACGCTGGCGTTTGAAACAGTCCTTAGGTAGGACTTGGCTCAGACGTCCAGAATTGTTTAACAACCTAGCTCTGACTGACGAGCAAACCGAACTGTTTGCCGAGTTCGTGGCAGAAATGCGCGAGCAGGAAAAATCGGACAGTTAACCTAGATTGGAGACGAAAATGAGCAATATCATTAAACAGCTCGAAGAAGAGCAAATGAAGCAGGACCTACCAAAATTTGGTCCTGGTGACACCGTTGTAGTTCAAGTACGTGTTACTGAAGGTAACAAGACTCGTCTACAGGCTTTCGAAGGCGTTGTAATCGCAGTTAAGAACCGCGGTCTACACTCAGCTTTCACCGTGCGTAAGATTTCTAATGGCGAAGGTGTTGAGCGCTGCTTCCAGACTCACAGCCCGCTTGTTGAGAAGATCGATGTTAAGCGTCGTGGTCGTGTACGTCGTGCCAAGCTGTACTACTTGCGTAGTCGTTCTGGTAAGTCTGCTCGTATCCGCGAGAAGCTGGGCTAAATCGAGCCTAATCGATAAAAACAAGCTAGTGTTCGCAACGAAAACCCGCCTCTTTGGCGGGTTTTTCGTATAAAGAACGCGGGTTTTCGTAACTGGCGCTTGGGTCCTTTGCAAAGTGAGCGCGGGTTTTTCGTATCTAGCGCACAAGTTCGCCAACCACTTCTGAATTTATTTCACCGTTTCATCCGATACCCTTGAATCTGTGTCCATGGCTAGGCATTCTGGGCGGACGCCCATAAGGGCTGAGTTTTAACTAGTGGTGAAAGACATGCAACAAGACAAAATTAACAATATCCATATTGCCTCTGAGCAAGTGCTAACGACTCCTGCACAGCTCAGTGAAAAATTGCCTTTGTCGGACGCCGCTTATCGATATATACGCTCAGCTCGCAAACAGGTCTCAGATATTGTCCACAAACGCGACTCGCGCATTCTCGCCGTCGTTGGCCCGTGCTCGATTCACGATATTGAATCCGCCAAAGAGTACGCGCTAAAGCTTAAGAAACTGCACGACGAGCTAAGCGACCAGTTCTTTATTCTAATGCGAGTTTACTTTGAAAAGCCGCGTACCACCGTCGGTTGGAAAGGCCTGATCAACGACCCGCACATGGACAACTCCTTTGACGTGGAGTCTGGCCTGCACACTGCCCGCGAGCTACTGATTTGGTTGGCGGAGCTGGAATTGCCGGTAGCCACCGAAGCGCTAGACCCTATCAGCCCTCAGTACCTGTCAGAGCTAGTATCTTGGTCGGCGATTGGTGCTCGTACTACCGAGTCACAAACCCACCGCGAAATGGCCTCGGGTTTGTCGATGCCGGTTGGCTTTAAGAACGGTACCGACGGCAAGCTAGACGTGGCGATTAACGCGCTTCAGTCAGCGGCCAGCTCGCACCGGTTCATGGGTATTAACAAAGCCGGTCAGGTGGCGCTATTGCAAACCGATGGCAACCCTGACGGCCACGTGATTTTGCGCGGTGGCAAGTCGCCAAACTATGACTCGGTCAATGTGGCTCAGTGCGAAGACCAGCTGCACGGCGCCGGTCTCACCGCCCGCTTGGTGGTGGATTGTAGCCATGGCAACTCCAACAAAGACCACAGACTACAGCCGTTAGTGGCGCAAAACGTGATTCACCAGATCCAGGAAGGTAACAAATCGATTATTGGTTTGATGCTTGAGAGCCATTTGTTTGAAGGCAATCAGCCCACCAATGGCGACAACAGCAGCTTGAAATACGGCGTATCGGTGACCGATGCCTGTATTAACTGGCAAAGTACCGAAGACTTGCTGCGCACTTCGGCGGCGGAATTAGCCGGCGTACTTCCAACCCGTTTTGAGGAGTCAGCATGAGCGAAAAAACCAATCAAGACTTAGAGCGCTTACGCGATCAAATCGATGCGGTGGACCAGCAGTTAATTAGCTTACTGCGCCAGCGCTTGGACCTAGTGGCCCAAGTGGGCGCGGTCAAACACCAAGCCGGCTTGCCAATTTACGCACCCCAGCGCGAAGCCAGTATGCTAGCCAAACGCCGCGGTGAGGCGAAAGAGCTGGGGATTGCGCCGCAGTTAGTGGAAGACATTTTGCGCCGTTTAATGCGCGAATCTTACATCAACGAAAAAGATGTGGGCTTTAAGCAAATCAACCCAACCCCTCGTCCTGTGGTGATTGTCGGTGGTCGAGGTCAGCTGGGTGGCTTGTTTAATCAGATGCTGACCCTATCAGGCTATCGGGTTGAGCTTTTAGACCAGCAAGACTGGGATCGCGCCGAAGAGATAGTCAGTGAAGCGCAACTGGTGATTGTGTCTGTGCCGATTGCTGTCACCGAGGAAGTGATAAAGCGTCTGCCTAAGCTGCCAGATGATTGTATTTTGGCGGACCTAACCTCGATTAAACAAAAGCCACTACAGGCCATGTTAGATACTCACAGCGGCCCTGTGGTGGGATTGCACCCAATGTTTGGCCCGGATGTAGGTTCGCTGGCGAAACAGCTAGTGGTGGTGTGTAACGGTCGCGATGCTGACAACTACCAATGGTTGCTTGAGCAAATTAAGATCTGGGGTGCTCGCATTGTTGACGCCCAAGCTAAACAGCACGATGACGCCATGCAATTAGTCCAGGCAATGCGCCACTTCTCGACCTTTGTGTATGGCTACAACCTTTACAAAGAGAACGCTAACCTCGATACCTTGCTGCAATTCAGTTCGCCAATTTACCGTTTGGAGTTGGCCATGGTGGGACGACTGTTTGCCCAAGACGCGAAACTTTACGCCGACATCATTTTTGCTCAAGAGCACAGCCATGATGCGATTGCCGATTATCTTAAGCGCTATCAAGAAGCGCTAACTTTATTGAACTCAGGTGATCGACAAGGCTTCATTGATACGTTTGATGAAGTGGCGCAATGGTTTGGCGACTTTGCCGGTCAGTTCCAAAGAGAGAGTCGCAACATGCTCAAGTCGGCGAATGATTCTCGCCAATAATGACAAAGGGGTGTTGCCTTCTCAGCTTTAGCGCTATGCTTAAACTGTATTGTAATCAAGGAGGTCGCTAGTGAGCTCAGCCAACAACCCTTGTTCGGTGCGCGAAGACACCACCTTGGTGCATCTGATGTATGCGCTGTTTTTGGCATTCCCCCTTTACGGATTACCCGCCGTGTTGGCGATGGTTATCAATCTGACCCAAAGCGCCAGTCGGATCAACTCGCTGACGGCGAGCCACATTCGTTGGCAGCGTCAGTCGGCGATGGTGGCCGCTGCGATTTATGTGGTGAGCCGCTTTGTTGAACCTACCTGGCTCAGCCTGAGTTTGCTGTCATTGTGTGCGGCCTGGTTTGCTTATCGAATTGCCAAAGGTTGGTTGCGCTTAACCGACGGTGCAATGGCGGTTAGCCATGCCAGCTAAGCTCAACTATGTTGAGCTTCCCGCCACGGATATTGAGGCGGTAAAGACCTTTTTTTCCACAGTGTTTGGCTGGCAGTTTGAAGACTTTGGCCCAGATTACACCGCCTTTTCTGCCGCATCGGCTGGGCTAGATGGTGGCTTTTATCGAGCGCCATTAGCTTCCACAACAGCCACTGGTGCTGCGCTTATTGTGTTTTATAGCGACGAGTTGCAAGTCACTTTGGCGCAAGTCCAAGCCGCCGGTGGTGAAGTACTCAAGCCTATTTTTGATTTTCCCGGAGGACGGCGTTTTCACTTTGCCGACCCGGCTGGTAACGAATGGGCGGTATGGGGCGACCCCATTAGCTAACACATCAAAAAGGCACTCGTTGGAGTGCCTTCGTGTTTTTAGTAGGGGCTGTTAGCCGTGCAGTGCTTGCTGTAACTCGCCAAACTCCGCGATATCCAACTGACCGAACTCGCCACTAGGGTGCACGTCTATGAGCACGCCGTCGGCACCCGCTGCCTTTGCGGCAAGGGTTAACGGCTGAATCAAAGCTTTGTCATCGCTGCCAGAGCCCGGTTCGACTAACACAGGCAAATGGCTGCGTGCTTTCACTTCTGCCACCGCGGCCAAGTCGATGGCACTGCGTTGGCCGGTTTCAAGCGTGCGCACGCCGCACTCGCACAAAATCACTTGTTGATTGCCCTGGCTCATGATCAGTTGCGCAGCCTCCAGCCACTCATCAACACTGGCGGTAGGGCCACGGCGTAAAATCACCGGCTTGTGACTGCGGCCTATGGCGTTAAGCAGCGCGTGTTGCTGCATCTGATTGGATTCCAGCAAAAAGGCATCACAACTTAGCGACAACGACTGTACTTGCTGTGGCAATTGGATGGCGCTTAATTGCGCCAGTTGCATGGTCTCAGCAGTGCGCAACAAGGTTTCGCTTTGCTCGTTGGTTAAGTCGCTACCGCCTTTAAGGGCACAGCCGCCGTATTCGGACAAAGCTTTAGCCACCAAGGTAAGTTCGGCCGCTTGCTGCCAAGATTGAGGACCTGCCAAAGTCGCGAACTGCCCATCGCCTAAACGCTGCTGGCCAAGCTCTACCACGCTGGTTTCCGGCTTGTGGCTGCGCAGGCTCAAGCCCGACTTGCTTGGCAGTGCTTGCTGAGCTGGGGTCAGCTGAGCGGCGCTCAGTTGGGTCGGTGCCACATTGTCTTGCGGGTAACAGCCAAGCACTTTAACGAAACGAGTGATGCGAGTGAGTTCGGACAGGGCGTCTTTGAGTTTACGACTGGCCAAGTTGGCCTCCACATCCACGTAGAACATCTCTTCGTTGAGGTTGCCGTGAATCGGACGCGACTCCAACTTACACATATTGATGCCGTGACTCTTGAGCACTAACAGCGCATCCACCAAAGCGCCTGGGCGTTGGCCGGTGGCCATGATAAAGGTGGTTTTGGCCGGTACTTGGGTCGGTACTTCCACTGACTTGGGCGATACCACGATAAAGCGGCTGTGGTTTTGTTGCTGGTTGGCCAGCCCTTTCTCTAGCGCCACTAGCTCATAGCTAGCGCCACCTTCCTCTGAGCCAATCGCAGCCACCCCAGCTTCAGTGCTGTTGGCAACCGCATCCATGGCATCCGCGGTCGAGGCCACATACACAGGTTCAATTTGCGGCTGAGACTTTAAAAAGCGTGAGCATTGGCTGATGGCTTGAGGGTGGCCGTACACCTTGCGCACCTGTTCCAGCGCCTGCCCGGACTTCACCATCAAACAGTGCTTAACCGCGATGCGAATTTCGCCAGAAATAGCTAGATTAGTGTGCTGCAGCAAGTCGTAGACTTCGTTAATGCTGCCACTCGAGGTATTTTCTATGGGCAATAGGCCAAAGTCGGCCTGACCGCTTTCCACCGCGAGAATAATCTCGTCAAAGCTAGCGCAGCCAAGCTGACGAAAATCGGCACCTTGGCGATTGCAAAAGCGCGTTGCTGCTAAATAACTGTACGCGCCCTTACCACCGAGGAAAGCCACATTGTAGGCGGGCTTATCGGTTTCCGGATTGGCGCGCTGGGCAAGAAACGCCTGCTGATTCAGCACCGAATCTTCAATAATGGTTTGAAACACCGAGGTGACATAATGGGCGTCCAAACCTTGCTCGCGGCCTAGGTTGACCAAACGAGTCAACAATTGTTGCTCGCGTTCTACGTCGCGAATGGGTTTTAGAGTCTGCTCCTTGCTCAAGGCCACATTCAGTGTGAGCGAGCGTCGACGAGCCAGCATATCCAGTAGTGACTGATCCAAGTCAGTGATGGCTTGGCGAGTTTCTGAAAGTGGTGGCTGCTTGGCCATGGTTTAATCCTCTCGATAACCAAAAAAGCCCCCTGATGGCAGGAGGCTTTCGAAAATTTTTGAGCAAACTCGAACACCCCTGCTAGCGATTGCTGGCAAAGAAGTCCATAAAAAATAGGTGTCCTCTCAGGGACATAAGTTCGACGTTTGGCATGCAGTTAAAACTACTTGCTGGATAGGCTTGAGTCAAATGAAAAAAACGCACCTAAGGTGCGTTTTGTGACTTGGGGACTCGCGTATAGCTTAAGCGGCGTCGCTGACTTCTTCAGGCTCCTCAAAGATCGGTCGCTGGCGGCGTCCGGCTTCGCTCTTGTGGGTGATCTTATTGATCTGACGCTCTAGCTTTTGTCCCAGTGCATTAATAGCTACGTACAAGTCTTCAGCCTTGGCTTGGGCAAATAGCTGACCATTGCTGATTTGAATTTTGGCCTCGATTTTAAAGGTCTGACGCTCTTGCGTAATAATGACGTGAGGCGAGTTGAGAGGTATGTCGTGTTTGGCCAATTTTTCAAAACGGCTGGCCAGGCGGTCGCGGATAGAGTCGGTGATGTTGAATTGCTTGCTGGTGATCTTAATCATAGGCTACCTCTTCTCTCTAAGTTCAATTCCAGACTATCACTCTGCGTTTAAAAAAGTGTGACTTTCATCAATAATTTATGGGGTTTAAGCCTGTTTGCTGAGACTTTGGGCAGTCGCTCAAAAACTGCTTAAAAGAGGCGTAAATTTGCTTGAAATTCGCTCGAAAGCCACGCACACTGGGTCAGATAAGTGGCCGCTAAAGAGCCGCAGATTGCCCCTTTAGGAGTAGTAGACCAGATGCCCACTTCTTCCTCTTCCCCCTCTATTAATCGCGTCAAAGTCTGGGATTGGCCAGTTCGAATCTTCCATTGGCTGGGTCTGGCCTTAATGGTTGGACTTTGGTGGACGGCCGAGCAAGCGGAAATGGACCTGCATATGATGCTGGGCTATAGCTTTGGTGGCTTGCTAGTTTGGCGAATTCTATGGGGAGTGTTTGGCAGCCAAACCGCGCGTTTTAGCCAGTTCATCCGCTCTCCATTTACTGTACTAAGTTACGCAAAGTCACTTAAAAAGGGACAGGCACCGGCAACGCTTGGGCACAACCCCATGGGCGGCTATATGGTGGCATTGATGCTTAGCCTTATGCTAGCTCAGTTTGGCTCGGGTTTATTTAGCAGCGATGAAGTCTTTACCGAAGGGCCACTGGTGGCATATGCCTCTGCTGATACGGTCAGTACTTTGACCTGGTGGCACAAAACCAATTTCAATTTGTTGCTCGGCTGCGCCGGGTTGCACGTATTGGCTGTGTTGGTGCACAGCCTAAAAGGCGAGCGTATAGTGCCAGCCATGGTACACGGCCACAAACCTGCGCCGGCCCAGCAGTCGCCCTCGTTTCGATTCGTCTCAGGCTGGTGGGCCTTAGGCTTGGGGTTGCTAATTGGCGCACCGGTATACTACTACTTACTGCGGCCCATACTCAGTTACTACTAATTGCATTGCACGAGCAAAAGCAATCCACAAAAAACCGGCTGTTACTTCATAACAAGCCGGTTTTTTGTATCGCCAGAGTTTGTGGCAGGACTAAATCTTAGTCTTTCTTGTAGGTGTCGTGACAACCTTTGCAGTTTTGCGCAACGTTTTTGAAGGCTTGACCTAGAGCGCGCTTGTCGCCTTTTTCAGCACTGACTTTAGCCAGTGCAGCAGCGTCGGTTTGCAAGTCCATTAGACGCTTGTTGAAGTCGTCCATGTTGTCCCAGATTTTTGGCAGCGCGTCGGTTTCACCTTTGTCGGTGCCAGGCTCAAAGCCTTCGGCTGGAATGTGCGACAGAGCGGCTACGTTGGCAGCGCGCTTGGCAAACTTGTCGGCGTCAAATTCCTTTTTGCCTTTCAGCATGTCGCCCATGTCGCCAAAGTTGTGTGCCATCAAAGAGAAGGCTTTTTGGCGGTATTTAACGGCGTGTTCTGGTGAACGAAACTCGCTGGCAATCGCGCTACCGCAGATCAGAGTGGCGATCGCTAGGGTTAGAGCTGACTTTTTCATGTGCATCCTCACATATTTATCGTTATTTGCGAGGCTTATCATACAATTGCTGAAGGCCATCGGCTAGAGCCAATGGCCTTCACAAGTTGTAAAACTCTGTAAACTTTTAAGAAGTGCTTAGGCGGCGCGGTGCGGACTGCGGTGGCGGCGGTAGTTGGCACGGCAGTAAAGCACATAAATCGCCACCAATAACAGGCCTAAAGACGAGGCTTTGGCAAATGCTGGTTGGCTGTACTTCAAGCTAAGACAGGCCACTAATCCGTAAGCAAATGGTGCCAGCTCGTAAAAATACTTAGGTATCTTTCCTTTGCGGCGAAGCTTGATATCGGTGCGGCGATTCTCAGAACGCCATACATAAACCAATCCACCAAATAACACCAACAAACAGGCGATAAAGGTTTGTGCTTGATTTTGGCTTATTGTTATCGCCCCAAGTCCGCCGAACATATAGGCGTATGGCAGCGCTTCATAGATAGGCTTGGCTAACATGTCACTGTCCTTAGTGTGAAAAGGGTATTGTAATTCCTTGTCTTTTTTACCAAGTTGCTAAAAAAATAACCAGTATTTTTTGATTTTTTCTAATTTATGTTCTAGCGAAATGTGAACTGGCACTAAAAAGCCCGCTCAAATGAGCGGGCTTTTGTGGTGGGAATTAGTGGCTTTTACAGCCGCCGCCACCGCAGCACTGGTGATTCGGATCCTCGTGTCCGGCACCGCCACAGCAGCCGCCTTCATTGTCGCAATCGCTGGCTTCTGGGTGCACGTGGCCGTGAGCGATTTCGTCAGCGCTAGCATCGCGTACTTCAACTACTTCCACTTCAAAGCTCAGCGCAACGCCTGCGAGTGGATGGTTGCCATCGACAACCACTTCATTCTCACTGACTTCGACCACTTGAACAGGTCGCTGACCCACATCGGTCTCTGCGATAAAGCGCATACCTGGGATGATGTCTTCAACATTGCCAAACGCTTCGATTGGCACCGACTGGCGCAAGCTTTCTTGGTAATCGCCGTAGGCTTGGTCCGCAGGCACTTCGGCGGTCATGGTGTCGCCAACCTGTTTGCCTTCCAGTTGAACCTCTAGACCTGGGATCATGTTCTCTGCGCCGTGCAAATACTGCATCGGCTCACTGTCAAAAGACGACTCGATCAGTTGGCCTTGGTCGTCGTGTAGACGGTAGTGCAAAGTCACTACCTTGTTTTCGCAAATCTTCATACTGTCTCCCGTAAAATCTGGCGCAATCATACTGGAATCTGGCGAATTTAGACAGCGAGCTGCTCACGAAAGCGACACAATCTAGGCTTAATTTGGCGGAATTCGACACTCGGGCGGGTAGGGATAGACATCCGCCTGCTCACCCTCGGCAATTGCCGCTTGCTGCGCTTGCCAGTAGTCCGCCGACAGTAGGTCTTTGTGGCGTCGTAAAAAAGCCTTGCGCACCTTTGGAATGGTCAGCAAGAAACTGGCAAACTCCTCGGGGAACACGTCGTTAGGAGCCACTGAATACCAAGGCTCAGCGGCCCACTCGTCTTCGGGAAACCGCGGTGGCGGTATTTTGCGAAAGTTACACTCGTCCAGATAACTGACTTCGTCGTAGTCGTAGAAAATCACTCGACCATGCCGGGATATGCCAAAGTTCTTGTAGAGCATGTCGCCGGGAAAAATATTGGCGCTGATCATGTCCTTAAGCGCCTGGCCATAGTCGTCGATGGCGCGATCCAGAGCTTGCGTATCTGCGTGTTCAATGAAGATGTTGAGCGGGGTGAGACGGCGTTCGAGATAGCAGTGATGAATGATCACCGAGTCTTCAATAATTTCCACTTCGCTTGGTGCGGTTTGTCGCAACTCTTCAAGTAACTCAGGATGAAAGCGGGCTTTGGGGAGTTGAAGCTGAGTGAATCTGTGAGTATCCGCCATTCGACCGACGCGGTCATGGCGCTTCACCAAGGCGTACTTGTCGATAACCAACTGTTTGTTAGCGTCTTTTGGTGGCGCGAATTTATCTTTTATGACCTTAAACACCACAGGGTAAGAGGGCAAGGTAAACACTGTCATTACCATCCCTTTAATACCCTCGGCAGCGACTAACTGCTCATCACTGGCATTCATGTGATTAATGAAGTCGCGATAAAGCTCGCTTTTGCCGTGCTTTTGAAAACCAATGGCCGAATAGAGTTCTGCAATCGATTTGTTGGGCATTAGGTTTTTTAGCGCGCCGACTAATTGGGCGGGCTTATCACAGGTCACCATGAAATAAGAGCGGGCAAAACTGAACACCAAAGACAGTGCATCTTCGCCGGTGATGAGCGCGTCGAGTGCTACCTTGTTGTCGCGGTTCACAAAGGCCAGAGCGATGGGCAAGCGTCGGCCGCCGCATTTCAACGCACCGATCAGATAGCCGCCCTTGTTGCGATAAAACCCACTTTTGATCAGCTTAAGTTCGCTGTACTCATCTTCAAGCCCTAGCCTTAACAACTCGTCAGCGGTACTTGATAGGGCTTGTTCAAAATCGCACAGCGACTTGGGCCAACCTTGGCGATAAACAAACTGCCTTAGGTCTCTTTTTAGGTTTGGCCCCACGCCAATTTGCAGATACTGACTGGCGTCGGCAATCGGGCATTGAGGGGGCGCGTCGTTTAGGTACAAGTACTGGCTATTAAAACCCTGATGGCGAAACAGACGCGCAAAAGTAGAGTTGAAAAAGGTCTGCGCTAGCTCGGCTTGGGGATGCTGCTCTAGCAAATGGCTATAGGCGTGTTTGGTGTCGCGCCACAAGTCGGCGACGATAACCGGAGCATCGAGCTTGGTGATCAGATCCGAGGCGGTTTCATCCACAATACGGCTGTACTGGTTGATGCGATCCCGTTGAGCCTGCGCTGTCGCATTCCACTGACCTAAGTAGAATCGAGTCGAAGCCTGACCAGTGATCCGCATGAAGCGGCGAAAGTGCTGCTCAAAACCTATCAGGATACGATAGGCCACTCGATTGGCTTGTGATTGCGACATAGCGACTCCTTTGCTAAGTGCCCAGAGTACCCAAGCCGCTTTCTCTGAGCAAGAGTTGAACAAGCTGTGATCTAACCCAGGTTGAATTTTATTTAAGCGCGGCTTTTAGGCTTGACTTTAGCGAGGCCAAAAGGCCATTCTAAAAATCAATTCGAACCCAGTTGGACACGCGCACTAATGGCTCAAGCAGTAGTTACCATGACCATTATTATTACAACCACCCTGATTACTCAGTTGGTGGCGGCCGCGTATTAATCCAAGTTCGACAAACAAATACCAGCCCGCTTCCATCAAAGGAGCGGGCTTTTTTTTGGCCTGGCGTTGACCGGCAAGTATTAGCGATACACATGCATCAACAAGAGATATAGGAGAGCCTTATGAAGGTGGTGAAATTTGGAGGAACCTCGCTGGCGGGATGGCCGCAGTTTGAGCGAGTGGCAAACATTTTGCGCGATGAGGCGCAGAATACCTCCTTGGCCGTGGTGCTATCTGCCCCTGCCGGCGTGACCAACCATTTGATTAAGGCGTTGCAACTGGCAGAGCAGGGCAGCGACCCGCAGGCGTCATTGGTCGCCGTTGAGCAAACCTTCACCGGAATTGCGCAAGCGGCTGGAGTGGTGCTGACTCAGTCGGCTCGAGAGCGCTTTCAGATAGCGCTGGCGGCGCAAGTGGCTCGCTGGCAACAGTGTCTGCACGGCTGTCAGCTGCTCAAGCAATGTCCGCAGAGCATTTACGCCGAATTTGTTGGTGCCGGTGAGTATTTGTCGGTGGCGCTGATGACCGCCTTACTGCAACAGACCGGCCTATCGGCTCAATCCCTGGACCCGTGCAACGTGCTGCGCGCCGAAGGCGAGCGCTTAGAGGCGGGAGTAGACATTCCTGCTAGCCAACAAGCCCTGTCTCAAGTCCAATGGGCGCAAGCGCGAGTTTGGCTGATGCCCGGCTTTAGCGCCGCCAATAGCGATGGTGAGCGAGTGTTGCTCGGGCGCAATGGCAGTGATTATTCCGCGGCCGCGCTAGCCGCTTGTATTGGGGCTAGCCGCTGCGAGATATGGACCGATGTGGATGGGGTGTTTAACTGTGATCCACGCCTTGTGGAAAACGCCCAGCTAATGCCGCGCTTGAGCTATCAAGAAGCGATGGAGCTGTCTTACTTTGGCGCCAAGGTGCTACATCCAAAAACCATAGCGCCCATCGCTCAGTACCATATTCCCTGTGTGATTAAGAATACCCAAAACCCCAAAGGCGAGGGCTCTTTGGTGTCCGCCAGCGGTGATCCGAGCCAACGGGTTAAGGCTATTTCTCACCTTGAGCAAGTGACCATGGTGGAGGTTTGTGGCCCTGGCCTTAAGGGCATGGTGGGTATGGCCTCTCGAGTGTTTGGCGCCATCTCTCGCGCCGGGATTTCTGTGAGTCTGATTACTCAAAGCTCGAGTGAGTACTCTGTGAGTTTTTGTGTGGCCGATGAGCAAGCAGTTGCCGCCAAACAGGCCTTGTCAGCGGAATTCGAATTGGAGCTGGCCAGCGAACTACTAGAGCCGGTGCGTTTGATGTCCAACTTGGCGATTGTGTCTATCGTCGGCGATGGCATGCGCACTTACAAAGGGGTAGCGGCGCGATTCATTGGAGCCATCTCGCAAGCAGGCGCCAATATTGTTGCCATGGCGCAGGGCTCCTCTGAGCGCTCGATTTCTGTGGTGGTGGGCTCGCATCGAGTCAATGCAGCGGTACAAGCTTGCCATCAGGCCTTCTTTGACCAGCGATTGACCCTAGACGTGATTCTGGTGGGATGCGGTCACGTGGGTGGCGAGTTCTTGCAGCAAATGCAAAAGACCCAAGGGTTATTGCAGCAACAGCAGATCGGCGTGCGCTTGGTGGGGATCGCGAACTCGCGTCAAATGCTGCGTCGTGCCAACGGCATAGCGCCAGCGCAAGCGCTTGAGGTACTCGAGCAGCAAGGAATCACCAGTGATGTGAGTCAGCTGTTGGACTGGGTGCGCGAGCAAACGCTACACAACCCAGTGTTAGTGGATTGTACTAGCAGCGACTCGGTGGCCAGCGCTTACCCGCAATGGTTGGCCGCTGGTGTGCACGTGGTGACCCCAAACAAAAAGTCCAACACTCAATCCATGGCCTTCTATCACGAGCTACGCCAAGCCGCCATGGCGCAGCGCCGCTTGTTCCTCTATGAGACCACTGTGGGTGCTGGCTTGCCTGTCATCGACAACCTCAAAAAACTCTTGGCGGCAGGGGATCAATTGCGCGGTTTCGAAGGTATTCTGTCGGGGTCTTTGAGTTACATTTTTGGCCAGCTACAAGCGGGCATGAGTTTGTCCCAAGCCACCGCCATTGCTCGTGAGAAGTGTTTTACTGAGCCGGATCCGCGCGATGACTTAAGCGGCATGGACGTGGCGCGTAAAGTATTGATTTTGGCTCGGGAAGCTGGGCTTGAGTTGGAACTCGATGACATTGAAGTAGAAGGCGTACTGCCTGCGGACTTTGACGCCAGTGGCTCGGTCGACGAGTTTATGCAGCGCTTGCCAGAGCTCGATGACTGGATGGCGCAGAAAATCTCAGCAGCGGCCAGTGAGGGCAAGGTCCTCAAATACGTCGGGCGTATTGAGGGAGGCCAGTGTCGCGTGTCCATTGAAGCGGTTGGCGCTGAGCATCCGCTCTACAGTGTGGACGAGGGCGAGAATGCGTTGGCGTTTTACTCCAACTATTATCAGCCGCTGCCATTTGTGTTGCGCGGTTATGGCGCTGGGACTCAAGTGACCGCGGCGGGCGTATACGCGGATTTATTGAGAACCTTGAATTGGCAGCGTGAGGTATCGCTATGATCAATCGCGTTACCGCATTTGCGCCTGCCTCCATGGGCAATGTTGGGGTTGGCTTTGACCTACTCGGAGCTGCGCTGGCACCAATCGATGGTTATCAGCTGGGGGATAAAGTCAGCGTTGAGCTGGCATCTGTCGGCTCGCCGCCATTACAACTGGAAGTGAAAGGCGAATGGGCCTCAGCCCTGCCAGGTGCGCCTGAACAAAACATTGTGTGGCAGTGCGCCGAAGCCTTTCTAGCTGCGGGCCTGGAACAGGGATGGCTCAAGCGTGCGCCGGCGTTAAAACTGGTGTTGTACAAACAACTGCCGGTTGGTAGCGGCTTGGGCTCTAGTGCGGCCTCTGTGGTCGCGGCCTTGTACGCGCTCAATGCCCTATTCGACGAGCCGCTGCGTCCGCAAGCCTTGTTGATGCTGATGGGTGAGCTAGAAGGACGGATCAGTGGTGCCGTGCACTACGACAACGTAGCGCCTAGCTACCTAGGTGGTCTGCAACTTATGGTCAGCGACAATGGTCAGGCGGAGTGTCGAGCTCTGCCGGTGTTCAGCGACTGGTATTGGCTGGTGGCCTATTCTGGTGTGAGCTTGTCCACTGCCAAAATGCGTGCCTTGCTCCCCGAGGCTTTCCCACTAAAAGACGTACTGGCCTATGGGCGTAATCTGTCGGCCTTTATTCACGCCAGTCATCAGGGCGATGAGCCTCTTGCCTTAGCGAAAATGCGCGATGTGATAGCCGAACCCTATCGAGCGGACGCCATTCCTGGGTTTGTTGACGCTCGCGCGGGTTTGACTGAGCTTGGGGTACCGGTGTGCGGAATCTCAGGCAGCGGACCGACCTTGTTCGCGGTTTGCCAATCCCTCGAGCAAGCCCAAGCTGGACTTGAGTACTTAAACCAAAATTATCTGCAATCTTCACAGGGCTTTGCCCATATTTGCCGCCTTGATGAGCGCGGCTGTCGTCTCGAGGTATGTTAATGGAACTCTTTAATCTAAGCGCGCCTGAAGAGGTAGTGAACTTTAAAACTGCTCTAGTTAAAGGTCTCGGCCGCAATCGCGGTTTGTACATGCCAGCAAAGGTGCCTGAGTTGGACGATGTAGAGTCCTTGCTGTCGCTTGGGTTTGTTGAGCGCAGCCAGAAAATCCTTGGTGCCTGGTTGGCAGACGAGTTGGGTCAGGAGCGTGTTGACCAACTGGTGAGCAAGGCGTTTGGCTTTGAGCTGCCGCTGATTAAGGTGGATGAGCAACGCCATTGTCTAGAGTTATTCCACGGGCCGACGCTTGCGTTTAAAGACTTTGGCGCACGCTTCATGGCGCAGTGCTTGTCCGCGCTGAATCCGGACCAGAAAATTACCATTCTTACCGCTACCTCTGGCGATACCGGTGCTGCGGTTGCCGACGCCTTTTATGGCTTAGACAATGTTGAAGTGGTAATTCTCTATCCCGACGGGCGTATCTCAGAGCTGCAGCGCCGCTTGTTCACTACTCTAGGTGGCAATATTCACACGCTGGCGGTGGATGGCGATTTTGACCAATGCCAGGATTTGGTCAAGCAAGCCTTTGAAGATAGCCAGCTACGCCAAGCGGTCAACCTGAATTCGGCCAACTCGATTAACATCAGTCGCTTGCTGGCGCAGGTGTGCTACTACTTTGAAGTGCTAGCGCAAGTGGAGCCGTCCCAGCGCGATTCCGTAGTGGTATCCGTGCCTAGCGGTAACTTTGGCAACCTGACGGCAGGTCTATTGGCAAAGGCCATGGGTTTGCCGGTAGCTAAATTCATTGCAGCCACCAACGCCAACGACACTGTGCCGCGTTTTTGGAATCAGGGTGAGTGGCAGGTCAATCCCACTCAATCCACCGAATCCAATGCCATGGACGTATCCGACCCAAGTAATTGGCCCAGAGCTGAATTTCTATTGCGCGAGCACTTGAGTCAGGAGCTAGTTGAAGCGGTGGCGGTGAGTGAGGATGAGACTCAAGCGAGTTTGCAGCAATTACATCAGCAAGGCTATGTCAGTGAGCCCCACGCGGCGGTAGCAGCTCATGCCTTGGCGAATAAGTTACAACCCAATCAACTTGGGGTGTTCTTGGGTACGGCCCACCCGGCCAAGTTCCAAAGCAGTGTTGAGCGCAGCTTGAATATCCAACTGGAATTACCGGCGGCACTCGCGGCTGTGGCCGATAAAACCTGTCTGGCCCAATCCTTGGCACCAGACTATCAAGCACTGCGCCAGTGGATGTTGGCACAGCTCAAAGGTTAAATCAGGCTGTACTGGCTGGGCTCGGGCAACCACTCGATTGGGGCTTGGTCTTGAGCTTTCAACCAGTCGTTGGTCTGAGTGAAGCAGTTGCTGCCTAAAAACGCCGGCGCCTCTTTGGAGGGGCGCCTGGCGCCAAGCGGACTAGGATGAGTGGTAGCGATCACCTTGTGCTTGCTTTGGTCTATGTCCTTACACAATTTCTGCGCAAACGCCCCCCAAGCTAAGAACACTATCCCGTCTCTCTCTTGATTAAGGTATTCAAGGGTCGCCTGAGTAAACGCCAACCATCCCAGCTTTAAATGGCTGCCCGCTTGCGCTTCTGCCACGGTTAAGCTGGCGTTGAGCAAGAACACCCCTTGCTCGGCCCAGTGGCTGAGATCGCCGTGAGCGGGTCGCTCGCCACCAAACTCGGCTTCCAGCTGCTTGTATATGTTGTTTAACGACGGTGGCACTTTTACCCCTTGTGGCACGCTAAAGGACAAGCCCATGGCTTGGCCTGGATGCATGTATGGGTCTTGGCCAATGATCACCACCTTTACCTTTGCCAACTTGGTCAAAGCGAATGCGTTAAGCCACAGCGGTGGCGGCGGCAAAATATTCTCGCCTTGCAGGTGGCGCTCTTCTAGCGCGCTCAGTAGACGTTGAAAAGGCTGGCTTTGCCATTGGGATTCGAGAAACTCGTTCCAGTCGTTGTTGGGAATATGTTGGCGGGCAAGCTGGCTAAGCGGCATGGGCTGATCTCGCAAAATTGAAGAGTAAACACGGCCGAAAACTGATCTGAATCAAGTTTGGGCTAACTATTCGGCGGTGCAGAACCGGCATCAACTATAGTGGCTAATACGAACGAAAAAGGAGAACCTTATGCTGACACGATTACGCCAAGATCACCACAACATCGGCATGTTGCTGGGCGTGTTGGAAGACAAAGCGTACAAGTTGAAGCGCAATCAGAAGGTCAACTTTTCGCTCATTAGCGACATTATTGAATACATGCAGCAGTACACGGATCGCTGTCACCACCCGGTGGAAGATACTCTGTATGGTCATTATTGCCAGCAGTTCGGCAATCAGGAAGATTTAGAGCGGCTGACGGTTGAGCATGAGCGTTTAGCTCAAGCCAACGAAATGCTATCTCACTCTATCACTATGGTATTGAGTGACTTGATGGTGCCGATGCCTCAATTGATTGAGGAAATTGAGCGCTATGTGACTCTACAGCAGGCTCACCTGCAGTACGAAGAGCAACATATCTTCCCGCAAATTGAGCAAAAGTTTGTCGAATCTGATTGGCGCAAAGTCGAAACTGAACTCACGCCCCTGTTCATTCAAGATCCACTGTTCTCGGAAGAGGGTGCCGCAGAGTTTCGCGCGTTAAAGCAATACATAAACGACGAGACCTATGCAGAAGTCGCGCCTTAGTTGCTAGGCCTTAACACTCAGCACGCAGACACAAAAAAAGCGCCTAACAGGCGCTTTTTGTATACTCGGCAAGGAGTCGAAGAGTTATAAGCCTAAACTTTCTAGGTCGTATGCCAGACCTGGCTCAAGCTCTTGTAATTCTTTCATTAGGCGATGCTTTTCCTTAAGCAATTCAATCTCCCGGAACTTGCGTTTCTTGTTTGAGCTGCGCGAGCGTGTTGGCTTTTCAACCACTTCCCCAATAGCGTTACCAAAATCCAAACGATCCATGGCGGCCTCCTGTGCCTTTCTTAGTGTTATGACTTGTTAATATCACAGCCTAAAAAGCGCATGCAACCATTTTGTTAAGTCTGTGTTAAATATTTATGCAAAAAACAGGACTAATTGATCGTTTAAAATTTGGCCTAACTGCTTGTCACAAAAAGAAATGCCGGCATAGCTGCCGGCATTAAATGAACAAAATTCGTTTGCTTATTTTTTAACCAAGTGTTTGAGGCTTGGCTTGGCGAAAGCTATTCACTAGGTACTCGGTAGAAGCGTCTAGTTCGACTTCTGCGTGAGTGTCGCGAATCGCACTTAACACAGAGTTGCCCAATTGCTTACCTAGCTCCACGCCCCATTGGTCAAAGGAGTTGAGTTCCCACACTACCCCTTGAACAAAGGTTCTGTGCTCGTACAGGGCGATTAGCGCGCCTAGGGTGTACGGAGTCACCCGCTCCATCAGAATCGTATTTGACGGTTTGTTACCCGGCATGACCTTGTGCTTAGCCAATAAGCTAAGCTGCTCTGGCGAGTGCTGGCTACCTGCTAGTTCCGCTTGTGCTTCAGCAAGGGTTTTACCTTGCATCAGCGCCTGAGTTTGACCAAAGCAGTTGGACGCCAGCATATCGTGGTGCTCACCGATAGGATTGTGGCTCTTAAGCGGCATGATAAAGTCCGCAGGGATCACTCGAGTGCCTTGGTGCAGCAGTTGGTGATAGGCGTGCTGACCATTGGTGCCTTCGCCCCCCCAAATTACAGGCCCAGTGTGGTAATCCACAAGCTCGCCGCTGCGAGTGACGTTTTTACCGTTGCTCTCCATGTCGAGTTGCTGCAGATAGCCAGGCAGCGCGCGCAGGTAATGGTCGTAGCTCAGAATCACGTGGGCGTGCGAGTCGAAGAAGTTGGCGTACCAAACCCCCAGCATGGCCATCAGCACTGGCATGTTTTGCTCAATCGGAGCTTCCATGAAGTGAGTGTCCATGGCTTCAGCACCTTTGAGTATCTCTTCAAAGCGCTCAAAACCAATCAGCAGTGCAATTGGCATCCCAATCGCTGACCACATGGAGTAGCGACCGCCAACCCAATCCCACATTGGGAACAGGTTATTCTCGTCAATACCGAACTCAGTGGCGGCTTTGATGTTTGAGGTCACGGCAACAAAGTGCTTGGCTACGTCTTGCTTACCAGCGCCAGACTCGTAGAACCAAGCGCGCGCACTAAGTGTGTTAGCCAGCGTCTCTTGAGTACCAAAGGACTTAGAGCTGGTGACAAACAAGGTGGTCTCAGGGTCTAAGCCTTTTAGCTTATCGGCAATGGCAGTGCCATCGACGTTAGCCACATAGTGCACTGACAAGCTTTCGTGCCAATAGGGCTTAAGCGACTCGGACGCCATTTTAGGGCCCAAGAATGAACCACCAATACCTATGCTAACCACGTCGGTGATGGCTTTTCCGGTATAACCGTGCCACTGGCCCGCGCGAACTTGCTCGACAAAGTCGCGCATTTTCTCAAGTGAAGCTTGAACCGCTTCAATCTTGTCAGCTTGTGGCTGCCAGGCCGAGTCGCTTGGGTTAGCGCGCAACGCAGTGTGTAACACTGCGCGCTGCTCGGTGTTGTTAATGGTCTCGCCGCTGAACATGGCCACGCGCAGCTTATTCAGGCCCTGTTGTTTGGCCAAATCCATCAGCAAAGACAGGGTTTCGTCGTTGGCGCGGTTTTTGGAGTAGTCCAAGGTCAAGCCAGCGGCGCTTAGGCGCATGCGCTCGGCGCGCTGTGGGTCGGCTTTAAACCAATCGCGCATGTGTTGTGGCGCGATGGACTTTTGATGTTGCTCTAGGGCGGCCCAAGCCGCCGATTGGGTAAGTTGCGACATAATCTTGATTCGTTCTAAAGCTTAGTTAATGAAGTCGCTAAGCAGCGTTTCTAGCTTGCCCTGGTCAACAGCAAAGTTGCGAATGCCTTCGGCCAACTTCTCAACCGCCATCGGATCTTGGTTGTGCTCCCAGTAGAACTCGCTTTCGGTCAGCGGGGCAGGGGCTGGTTGTGGCTGCACATCTGAGTGTAGTTTACGGGCCACTGGCCAATCGGCATCGGCTAGCTCTTGCAGTAGGCCTGGGCCAATGGTCAGGCGATCGCAGCCTGCCAGTTCGAGAATTTCGCCAGTGTTGCGGAAGCTGGCACCCATGACTACTGTCTGGTAGCCGTGTTGCTTGTAGTAGTTGTAGATCTTAGTGACAGAAACCACACCTGGATCGGTTTCGCTACTGTAATCCTGACCTGTGTCTTTCTTGTACCAGTCCAGAATACGACCCACGAACGGCGAGATTAGGAAGACTTTGGCCTCGGCACAAGCGCGCGCTTGGGCAAAGCTAAACAATAGGGTCAGGTTGCACTGAATGCCTTCTTTCTCGAGTTGCTCGGCGGCTTTGATGCCTTGCCAGGTTGAGGCCAGTTTGATCAGAACTCGGTCTTTGCCAATACCGGCATCTTGGTACAGTTCAATCAAACGACGCGCCTTGGCAATCGAGGCTTGAGTGTCGTAGGACAAGCGGGCGTCAACTTCGGTAGAGATACGCCCAGGAATCAGTTTCAAAATCTCAACGCCAATCTCGACACTCAGCTTGTCCATGGTGTCTTCAATGATTTGCTGTGGCTGGGACGATTGTACTTTGGCCCAGGCAACAGCCTTTTCGATCAGCGGGCGGTACTCAGGAATTTGGGCAGCTTTTAGAATCAGGGAAGGGTTGGTGGTGGCGTCTTCTGGGCGGTATTGGGCAATGGCGTCAATATCGCCGGTATCGGCCACAATGGTGGTCAGCTGTTTGAGCTGTTCTAAGCTGCTGCTCATCTTGAGTTCGTCCTTTGTCTGGGAATATCGAGTTATTGGCTAATATTACAGGGGATTGCAGCCCTATTGGAACAAATAATGTACTTAACTTACCAAAAAAGCCTTCAACTGCTGGATATTGGCTCAAATAGGTGTTTTTTGTCGTAATGTTACAGATATCACTTCACGGTAATTAGGAAGCAAGCTTTGGGAATGTAACCAAGGGGTTAGCCATTGTTTGCCAGTCTGAACTCGGTCTCAAAAACCCTGTGCGTCAGCTCTGCTTTTTCGCGCTCAGTTAAAGGATGTTAGTTTAGTCCATGCTAAATTGCGCGCTGTTTGTCACTCGGGTTTTTGTCAAAAACCTAACAGCTAGGGGACCCTATGTTAGACAGTGTCATTGATTTTCTAAACGGCTTACTTTGGGGCAAGGTACTTATTTACTTGCTCGTGGGTGCTGGTCTGTTCTTCACCCTGCGTCTGGGTTTTATTCAGATGCGCTACTTCAAACACGGTTTTACTGTACTCAAGCAAAGCCAACGCAACGATGCGGGCCTGAGTTCGTTTGAGGTGTTTTGCACCTCCATGGCGGCGCGTGTTGGCACAGGCAATATGGCGGGTGTAGCGGTGGCTATTGTAGCTGGCGGTCCAGGTGCTGTGTTCTGGATGTGGCTGATTGCCGTGCTAGGTATGGCGACCTCGATGATCGAGTCGACCTTGGCTCAGGTGTACAAGGTCAAAGACGGCGAGGGCAAGTATCGCGGCGGTCCTGCCTATTACATGGAGCAGGGCTTGGGTAAACGTTGGATGGGAATACTGTTTTCCATCTGTTTGATCTTCGCCTTTGGCTTTGCCTTCAACGCAGTGCAAGCGAACACCATCACCGACGCCCTGTTTATCGCCTTTGAATTCGACAAAATGTGGGTCGCAGCGATTGTTGTAGTGCTTTGTGGTTTGGTGATCAGTGGCGGTTTGGCAAAAGTTGCTTCGGTTGCGGTGAAAGTGGTGCCTGTGATGGCCGTCGGCTATATCTTTGTGGCGCTTATCGTGGTGGCGATGAACATTAGCGAGCTGCCAGGGGTACTTCTACTGATTGTGAAAAGCGCTTTTGGCTTGCAAGAAGTGGTCACTGGTGGCGTGGCTTATACCATAGCTCAGGCCATGCAAAGCGGTATCGCTCGCGGTTTGTTCTCTAACGAAGCCGGTATGGGTAGTGCAGCCAATGTAGCGGCCAGTGCGGCGGCTAACCCAAATCATCCGGCGGCCCAAGGGTTCGTGCAGATGCTTGGCGTGTTCTTTGATACCTTGGTTATCTGTAGTGCCACAGCAGCAATCATACTGCTAACCGGTGCCCACGAGAATGCCGGCGATCTTAATGGTATCGCTCTGACTCAAATGGCACTGACTAGCGAAGTCGGCCAGTGGGGCGCTATCTTTGTCGCCATTAGCATTTTACTCTTCTGTTTTACCTCTATCATTGCTAACTACTCTTATGCGGAAACCAATGTGTTGTTCCTTTCGAAGAACAACACCAAGGTACTGTTGCCGTTTCGCGCGCTCGTGCTAGGCATGGTGCTATTTGGCTCTTTGGCGCAACTGCAAACCGTTTGGAATCTGGCGGATGTGACCATGGGCTTGATGGCCGTGGTTAATATTGTGGCCATTCTGCTGCTATCTGGCTTGGCGGTTCGAGTCATTCGCGATTACAAGCAACAGCTGGCCAAGGGCCAAGAGCCTAGCTTTGACCCCACCCAATTCGACGAACTCAAAGGCAGTTCCGTGGAGCAGGTTTGGCCGAGCGAGGAAGGTAAAAAAGCTTGATTCGATTCTCTCGATAACCAGGTTCAAAAAAACCACGGCGTGAAGTCGTGGTTTTTTTATGGCCTAAGGCTATCATAGGCACAAAGCCCAAACAGAGAACAACAATGCTAGCCCTGATATCGCCCGCGAAAACCTTGGATTTCGAAACTGCGCCAATCACTGCCACTCATAGTCAGCCTCAACTTTTAGAGCAAGCCGAAGCGCTGATGCCGATTTGTCGTGCCCTAACGCCAGCGGACTTATCGCAATTGATGAAAATCAGCGACAAGCTAGCGGGACTCAATGCAGCCCGGTTCGGCGAGTGGCAACCACCCTTTAGCTTGGACAACGCCAAGCAAGCGCTGCTGGCCTTTAAAGGCGACGTATACACAGGGTTGGATGCAGAGACCTTGAGTCAAGCGCAATTGGAATACGCTCAGGAGCATCTGCGCATTCTGTCGGGATTGTACGGTTTGCTGCGCCCGTTGGACTTAATGCAAGCCTACCGCTTGGAGATGGGGACTCGTTTGGCCAACCCTCGCGGCAAAGACCTGTATGCTTTTTGGGGCGAACGCATCACAGACCTGTTGAACCAAACCCTCGCGACTCAAGCTGACGCTGTGCTGGTGAACCTGGCGTCCAACGAATACTTTAAAGCGGTTAAAGCCAAGCAGGTGAATGCGCGCATTATTACTCCTGTGTTTAAAGACATGAGCAAAGGCCAGTACAAAATCATCAGCTTCTACGCCAAAAAGGCGCGCGGCTTAATGGTTCGCTTTATGATTGAAACAAAGGCGAAAACTCCAGAAGACTTGAGGGCTTTTGATTACGAGGGCTATCGCTATAGCGAAGAGCTGTCTAAGCCTGACCAACCGGTATTTTTGCGCGACCCTGTGTAGCACTGGCTCTTACAAAATCCCATCAATAGAAAGGCCCGAGCATTGCTCGGGCCTTTTGGATTTAGATAACTGAATTATTCTTTTGGCGGGATAGGGCGCAGTGGCGTGTCTACCGCCGCGGCCAAAATCGCAAAAGTGACCCAAGCGGCGGTGTTTTGCTTCATCTTCACCGGGTCAATCTTATCTAGAGTGTCGTTTGGCGTGTGGTGATAATCGAAGTAATCGCTGCCGTCTTGCTGCAGAGATACCACAGGCACGCCGTAGTTAGGCAGCATAGACACATCCGGTCCACCACTCGCTTCGTTGTGGCCGCGCTCAATACCTAGTGGGGCTAGCGCGTCAGCGATCTTTTGCATGGCCGGTAAGGCACTGTCGTTGACGCGAGTGTCAAAACGCCAGATGTAGCCAGCACCAAAGTCAGACTCTAGTGCGAACTTGTGCTTGTCCAACTCGGCTTTATGGGCTTCAACATAAGCTTTGGCGCCAATCAGACCAATTTCTTCGGCAGCGTAAAGCACCACGCGCAGAGTGCGCTTCGGCTGAATGCCACTTTTCTTAATAATAGCGCCGGTAGCCATCACAATACCCATGCCAGCGCCATCATCCAGTGCGCCAGTGCCCTCGTCCCAGGAGTCGTGGTGAGCGCCTAGCAATACGATTTCATCTGGATACTGGCTGCCAGTGATCTCACCAATCACGTTGTAGCTGGTGCCTTCGCCTTTGTGGGCCGGGGTCATGTGCAGCTTAATTTTTACTGGAAGGTCGCGTTTTAGCATGGCGTTAACCAACTCCGCATCCGGTACAGACATGGCCGCCGCTGGAATGCGCACCACATCATCGGCATAGCGCATCATGCCGGTGTGAGCAAAACGGTCGCTATCGGTACCAATTGAGCGAATCACTACCGCAACCGCGCCTTTTTTAGCCGACTCCACTGCGCCTTTGGAGCGAGCTCCGACGACTTTGCCATAGCCTTTGCCTGTGCGGTGACGCTCGGTAATCGGGTCGATAAATACGATTTTACCTTCGATCTCAGCCGCGCTGGCTTGCTCCACTTGTTCGATGGAGTCAAAGCGAACGATCTCCGCTTCAATGCCTTCTTTTGGGGTGGCAACACTACCACCCAGGGCTGTCACTACTATGTTTTGTGGGAAAGGTGCGGTAATCGATGCTTTGGCATCGCCGCGCTTCCATACTGGAATCGTCACGGGCTCGCGGTACACCTTATCAAAGCCCAAGCGTTTTAGCTGCTTCTCCGACCACTCTACGGTTTTGATATCGGCCACCGTGCCAGGGAGGCGCGGACCAATCTCTACCGTCAGCGATTCAACAAGTTGATAACTTAAATCGCTATTTAGCGCTTGCTGTTGTAGCGCTTTGACCTGAGCGGGCGTGGGGTTTTGCTGTGTGGCGAAGGTTGTTGCGCTAAAGGTTAAGAGTAAGAAGAATGTTAGGGTTTTATTTATGTGATATTGCATGGAGTTCCTTTCATTTTTGTAATGCTCATCTCAAAAGCGGAATAGTTATGCCTAATTGTTGTAGATTGTTTTGATATTTGAATTTATATTACTACAGGGTTTACTGTAGGAGTAATAACTTATAATGATAAATGAAACTCAACAGCAGCAACCGGATAATGCTGTCGTACTACTTAAAGCAATGGCCAATGAGCGCCGTTTGTCGATTCTATCTTATTTGCTTAGCAAAGAAGAGATGTGCGTTGGGGAGATGAACGAGAAACTGGGTCTAAGCCAGTCCGCTCTTTCTCAGCACTTAGCCTGGTTGCGCAAAGATGAACTTGTTGGTACCCGCAAGGAAGCACAAACCGTGTACTACTCACTAAAAAGCGAAAAAGTACGCGAAATGATGGGCCTTTTGAATCGTCTTTATAACTAAGTTGATTTTCAGGCATTAAAAAACCGGCATTTGCCGGTTTTTTTTTTGCTTTTAACTCAGGCTGAAATTGAAATTACAGCGCTTTAATTTGAGCGTTCAAGCGTGACTTATGACGAGCGGCTTTGTTCTTGTGAATAAGGCCTTTGGTCGCCATGCGGTCAAGAATTGGTTGTGCAGCAGCAAATGCTTCAGTAGCAGCCGCTTTGTCGCCAGCTTCAATAGCAGCGATAACTTTTTTGATGTAAGTGCGCATCATTGACTTACGAGCAGCGTTGTGTTGACGACGCTTTTCCGCTTGCAGAGCGCGTTTTTTTGCAGACTTGATGTTAGCCAAGGTGCAACTCCTAAAAACGTTATGAGATACAGTAAAGGCCGGGGATTTTCCAAGATTAGACCCTTGATGTCAAGGTAAATGGATAATTTCCCGCCAGACCATCGATAACCAGAGACACGGTTTAGCGTTTTCAGGCCAAACTGGTTTAAGATGTGCAGCAATTCTAGCAGTAAAGTACCGCAACCGTAAGCAACGACTGTCGATTTTTTCGTGCGGTTGCGCAAACTCTCGAACAAACCAAGGAAAAGCGATCCCAGTGGCAAAAAAATTAGTGCGCTCTGGCGTGATTGTGAGCGCCATGACTCTGATCTCGCGGGTATTGGGTTTAGTACGTGATGTGGTGATTGCCAACCTGATGGGGGCGGGCAATGGCGCCGATGTCTTCTTTTTAGCCAATAAAATCCCTAATTTTTTGCGTCGATTGTTTGCCGAAGGCGCTTTTGCGCAAGCCTTTGTTCCTGTGCTGAGCGAGTATCAGCAGCAAAAGCCTGACCAAGTGAAGAGTTTGCTGGCGGCAGTTGGCGGCAGTTTGGGCATGTTGGTGAGCTTGGTAACAGCCATCGGGGTTATTGGCTCTCCTGTGGTAATTGCCATTTTTGCCAATGGTTGGTTTATCGAATACTGGAACGGTGGACCGCAAGGGGCTAAGTACGAGCTGGCATCCTTGATGCTAAAAATCACTTTCCCTTATTTGTGGTTCATTACCTTTACTGCACTCTCAGGCGCTATTCTCAACACCCTAGGACGATTTGCGGTCTCAGCCTTCACCCCAGTGTTCCTGAATGTCGCCATTATTGCGGCGGCTTTGTGGATCTCGCCACAGCTGCAACAGCCAGAAATTGGCTTGGCCATCGGTGTATTTTTGGGTGGTCTGATTCAGTTCTTGTTTCAAATTCCGTTTTTGGCTAAAGCGGGCCTTCTGGTGAAACCCAAGGTGAACTTCGCTCACCCAGGTGTGCAGAAAATTCGCAAACTTATGATCCCCGCGCTATTTGGAGTGAGTGTTAGCCAAATCAATCTGTTGTTCGATACAGTCATCGCCAGTTTCTTAATGGCTGGTAGTATTAGTTGGCTGTATTACTCGGACCGTTTGCTGGAGTTTCCGCTCGGCTTGTTTGGGATTGCTATCGCCACAGTAATTTTGCCGGCGCTCAGTAAAGACCACGCCAGTCAGGATCCGGCCACTTTCAAGAAAACCATGGACTGGGGCGTGCGCATGGTGTGCTTGCTAGGTATGCCAGCGATGGCCGGTCTGATATTGCTCGCTCAGCCGATGCTGATGGTACTCTTTATGCGCGGTGCCTTTTCACTCGAGGACAGCGCCATGGCCTCATACAGTTTGATGGCCTACGGCAGCGGGTTGCTTAGCTTTATGTTGGTAAAAGTACTGGCACCGGGTTACTACGCCCGCCAAGACACCAAAACCCCAGTTCGCTTTGGCATTATTGCCATGGTGTCGAACATGGTGTTTAACGTCATTTTCGCCATTCCCTTTGGCTATGTGGGCTTGGCCATTGCCACGTCTTTATCGGCCCTGCTCAACGCCAGTCTTCTGTACTTTGGTTTGCACCGCCAAGGAGTGTACGCCATGTCCAAAGCCAATCTGGTGTTCTTGGCAAAGTTAGCGCTGGCCACTGCCGCTATGATCGCTGTGGTGATTAGTCTAAATCCGTCGATAGCCCAGTGGGCTGAGATGGCCTTGAGCGAGCGCGTTTTCACCCTATTTGGGATTATTGGTGTGGCCGCGGTGAGCTATTTATTTGGCCTGTTACTGCTCGGTGTGCGTCGAAACCAGCTAAAAGCACAATAGAATCTTTTCAAAGCCTTATATTGGCTGCTGATTATCTCAGTGCGCTGAGGTATAATTCGCCAGTTTTTCTAAAGCCATTTAAGTCGTAATGGAACTAATACGCGGAATTCATAATGTACGCCCTGAACACAAGGGCTGTGTACTGACCATAGGAAACTTCGATGGGGTCCATCGAGGTCATGCGCAAGTGATCGCGCAAGCGGTGGCCAAAGCCGAGGGGTTAAGCCTGCCAGCGGTTGCCATGACCTTTGAGCCACAGGCTCAAGAGTTCTTTCGCAAGGAAGGCGCGCCGCCGCGAATTAGCTTACTGCGCGACAAGTTAGCCTTGCTCAGTGAGCTGCAAATCGACCGCTTGCTGTGCGTCGCTTTTAACAGCAAGTTCGCCCAAATGAGCGCCGAAGACTTTATCCAGAATCTACTGGTGGACAAACTCGGGGTTCGTTACTTGATCGTGGGTGACGATTTTCGCTTTGGCAAAAATCGCGTGGGTGACTTTGAGATGCTGCGCGAGTTCGGCGAAAAGTTGGGCTTTGCCGTGGTTAGCACCCAATCTTTTTGTGTGGCGGATAAGCGGGTTAGCTCGACCTTGGTGCGTGAAGCACTGGCGGCAGGTAATCTCGAACAGGCCCGGCGCCTGTTGGGGCACCCGTTTATGATCACAGGGCGAGTGGCGCACGGCGATAAAATTGGACGTACTTTGGGTTTCCCAACGGCCAATGTGGCGCTTAAACGCAAAGTCTCGCCAGTACGCGGAGTGTTTGCGGTCAGCGTGCGTTGGGCGGACAGCGAGACCTACCAAGGTGTGGCTAACATAGGATTTCGACCTACCATTAATGGCCAGCGTTGCCAGTTGGAGGTGCACTTGTTCGACTTCGAGGGAGACTTGTACGGCAAGACTCTCGAAGTGGAATTGGTGGCAAAAATACGCGATGAACAACCCTTTAAGTCCCTTGATGGCTTAAAGCAACAAATTCAAGAAGATGTGAATAAGGCGCAGGCATTACTTAATGCCGACGCCGGATGAACCCAGTCTTTATACTCTGGTACCTGTAAAAATGACGACAGATTACAAATCGACCCTTAACCTTCCGGAAACTGAGTTTCCGATGCGTGGCAACCTAGCCCAACGCGAGCCAAAAATGTTGGCTAGCTGGGAAGAGCAAGGCCTATATCAGAAAATTCGCGACAGCCGTGCTGGACGCGATATGTTCATTCTGCACGATGGCCCTCCGTACGCGAACGGCAATATTCACATCGGCCACTCGGTTAATAAGATTCTAAAAGACATCATTATCAAGTCTAAGACTCTGTCGGGTTTCGACGCGCCTTACATTCCTGGTTGGGATTGTCACGGCCTGCCAATCGAACTCAAAGTTGAGCAAAAAGTGGGTAAGCCTGGTCACAAGGTCTCAGCCGCTGAGTTTCGTCAGAAGTGTCGCGAGTACGCCGCCAAGCAAGTGGACGGCCAGCGCGAAGACTTTAAGCGCTTGGGCGTATTAGGTGAGTGGGATAAGCCATACCTGACCATGGACTTTGATACCGAAGCCAACATTGTTCGCGCATTGGCGAAAATCATCGACAACGGTCACCTGCACAAGGGCGTGAAGCCAGTGCACTGGTGCACCGATTGTGGTTCAGCCCTGGCTGAAGCCGAAGTCGAGTACGAAGACAAAACTTCGCCAGCCATCGACGTGCGCTTTAAAGCAGTGGATGAGCAAGAGGTAGCAGGCCTGTTTGACTGTCCTGAAGGGCACCAAGGTCAAGGCGCTATCTCTATGGTTATCTGGACCACCACCCCGTGGACCCTACCGGCTAACCGCGCGCTTTCGGTTCACCCTAAGCTGACTTACAACCTGATTCAGGTGGAAGGCGACAACCCAGAGCGCTTGATTCTGGCCGCTGACTTGATGACCGACTGCTTGGACCGCTTCGGTGTTGAGCGCTACCACGTATTGGGCAGCGCCAGTGGCGAACAGCTAGAGCACAAACGCTTCAACCACCCATTCTACGCCTTTGACGTACCAGCGATCTTAGGCGATCACGTGACTACCGACTCAGGTACCGGCATAGTGCACACCGCCCCTGGTCACGGTCAGGACGACTACGTGGTTGGCCTTAAGTACGGTCTTGAAGTGGCTAACCCTGTGGGTGATAACGGTGTGTATAAAGCAGACACTGAGTTGTTTGCTGGCCAGCACGTATTCAAAGCGAACGCCTCTGTGGTTGAGGTGCTAAAAGAGCACGGAGCGCTACTGCACCATCACGCTTATCAGCACTCCTACCCACACTGCTGGCGTCACAAGACCCCAATTATCTTCCGCGCCACTCCGCAGTGGTTTGTGTCTATGGACAAAGCCGGCTTGCGTGAACAGTCACTAAAAGAAATCGATGCCACTCAGTGGATCCCAGATTGGGGCCAAAGCCGCATCGAGAAAATGGTAGAAAACCGCCCAGACTGGTGTATCTCGCGCCAGCGCACTTGGGGTGTACCGATTACTTTGTTCGTCAACAAAGAAACCGAAGCCCTGCATCCAAACTCGGTGGCGCTTATGGAGCAAGTGGCTCAGCGCATCGAGAAAGAAGGCATTCAAGCTTGGTGGGATCTGGACGCTGCTGAGTTGCTAGGCGACGAAGCCGAGCAGTACCGCAAAGTCACCGACACTCTGGACGTTTGGTTTGACTCAGGCTCTACCTGTTCATCAGTGGTTGGTGCCCGCCCTGAGTATCACGGCAAGCGCGCTGACTTGTACCTAGAAGGTTCAGACCAACACCGCGGTTGGTTTAACTCAAGCTTGATGATCTCAACCGCTGTGACCGGCAAAGCGCCCTACTCGCAAGTACTGACCCACGGTTTCACCGTTGACGGTCAAGGTCGCAAGATGTCCAAGTCGCTGGGTAACGTGGTTAGCCCACAAGAAGTGAACAACAAGCTAGGCGCTGACATTTTGCGTCTGTGGGTTGCGGCTACTGACTACAGTGGCGAGATGACGGTTTCTGACGAAATTCTAAAGCGCTCCGCTGACTCTTATCGTCGTATTCGTAACACCGCCCGTTTCTTGCTGGCCAACCTAAATGGCTTCGACCCGAAAGCCCACAGTGTGGCGCCAAAAGACATGGTGGCACTGGATCGCTGGGCGGTGCGTCGTGCGGCAGCCATTCAAGAAGAAATCTTGGCGGCTTACGAGAGCTACAACTTCCACTTGGTAACCCAAAAGCTGATGCAGTTCTGCTCGGTTGAGCTAGGTAGCTTCTACTTAGACATCATTAAAGACCGTCAGTACACCGCCAAAGCCGACAGCCACGCCCGTCGTAGCTGTCAGTCCGCGCTGTACTTGATTTGTGAAGCTCTGGTTCGCTGGATTGCACCAATCGCCAGCTTCACTGCGGACGAGATTTGGAATCAAATGCCAGGTGATCGCGAGCAGTATGTGTTCACTCAAGAGTGGTACCAAGGCCTTGAGTCTGTAACTTTGGATGACGACATTTCTGATGAGAGCTGGGATCAGCTGATCGCCATTCGCACCGAAGTGAACAAGGCCATCGAGCAAGCCCGTCGCGAACAAAACATGAAGGGTAGCCTGCAGGCTTACGCCACTTTGTACGCCGATGAGAAAGTCGCCGAGCAATTGGCAGTTGTCGGCAATGAACTGCGTTTCGTATTGCTGACCTCAAAAGCAGCGGTTCAACCGTTGGGCAACGCCATTGACGCGGCCCAAGACACCGAGATTGACGGTTTGAAAGTGGCTATCGTGCAGGCCTCGGCACCTAAGTGTGACCGTTGCTGGCATCACAGTGATGACGTTGGCCAAATCGAAGCTCATCCGACCCTGTGTGGCCGTTGTGTCACTAATGTCGATGGTGACGGCGAAGTGCGCCAGTTTGCTTAAGGAGTCGTAACAGTTAATGGACTATCCAAAACCTAACCAATGGCAGCAAAGTGGGCTGCCCTGGTTGTGGGTGGCTTTGGTGATGCTGGGCTTAGACCAGCTCACCAAGTACTTGGTGCTGCAAAATTTCAGCCTGCACCAAGTCGAAGCCATTCTGCCTGTATTTAATCTGACTTATGTGCGCAACTATGGCGCGGCGTTTAGCTTCTTGCACGACGCTGGTGGCTGGCAGCGCTGGTTCTTTACCGCGTTGGCGGTCGGCGTTAGTCTGTTGCTTAGCTGGTGGCTGCGCAATCAGCCCAAAGCACTGTGGCGTTTGAATCTGTGTTACGCCCTGATCATTGGCGGCGCGATTGGCAACTTGATCGATCGTTTAGTGCACGGCTACGTAGTAGATTTTCTCGACTTTTATTGGGGCACTGCTCACTTCCCAGCCTTTAACGTCGCCGATATGGCGATTAGCGTTGGCGCTGGTTTGTTGATTCTAGAAGCGTTTTGGCCCCAAAAGCTGCCTGGTTATCAGGCCAATCAGGAGTAAGTATGCGTTCACTTCTGTGTCACATGACACTACTGCTGGAAGACGGTTCCACTGCCGACAGCACACAAGCCAGCGGTAAACCCGCTAAGCTGGTTATTGGGGATGAGAGTTTGAGTCCAGCGTTTGAAGCCGAAATTCAATCATTAGCCGCGGGTGATAAGCACAGCTTTACCCTAGCGGCGGCCGATGCCTTTGGTGAGTCGAACCCAGACAATGTGCATCACGTTGAACGCAGCCGCTTTCAAGACGTAACGCCAGAAGTGGGCGCGATTATCGGCTTCTCAAGCCCTGCCGGCGAAATGCCAGGCATTATTCGCGAAGTGACCGGCGACTCAGTGACAGTGGACTTTAACCATCCGCTGGCGGGTCATGAGATTACCTTTGAGTTAGAAGTATTGGAGGTGGCGTAATGGAAAAGAATCAGATTCTGTTAGCTAACCCTCGTGGATTCTGCGCCGGTGTGGATCGCGCCATCTCGATTGTTGAGCGAGCGCTTGAGTTGTTTGAGCCGCCGATTTATGTGCGCCACGAAGTAGTTCACAATCGCTACGTGGTAGAGAACCTCAAGCAGCGCGGTGCGATTTTCGTCGAAGAGCTGCACCAAGTGCCGGATGATTCCATCGTTATCTTTAGTGCGCACGGCGTATCTCAAGCGGTGCGCGCCGAAGCTAAAGCCCGCCAGTTAAAGGTGTTTGATGCCACTTGTCCTTTGGTGACCAAGGTTCACCTGCAAGTGACCCGCGCTAGCCGCAAAGGCCATGAGTGTGTCTTGATTGGTCACGCTGGTCACCCTGAGGTGGAAGGCACCATGGGGCAATACTCTAACGCCGATGGCGCCATCTACTTGGTGGAATCGCCAGAGTGCGTGGAGAAGCTGAAAGTTAAAGACCCGGATAATTTGGTGTTCGTGACTCAGACGACTTTGTCGGTCGACGACACCATTGAGATCATCGAATCCCTCAAGGCCAAGTTCCCTGCAATTGTAGGGCCGCGCAAAGACGACATTTGTTACGCCACTCAAAATCGTCAAGACGCGGTGCGTAACATGGCATCTAAAGTCGACATTTTGATTGTGGTGGGTTCGCGCAACTCGTCAAATTCCAATCGCCTCAAAGAGCTAGCGCTTAAGTTTGGCACCGACTCCCATTTGGTGGACGATGTGAGCCAATTGAAAGACGATTGGTTTGATGGCCGCAGCAAAGTTGGTGTGACCGCAGGTGCGTCAGCACCAGAGGTTTTGGTACAGCAAGTGATTAGCGCTATTAGCCAAAAGAACGATTCAGAAGTGATCGAGCTCTCAGGACGAGAAGAAGACACGGTATTTGCTGTACCAGCTGAACTTCAATAGTTAGATATTTCTTTCAAACTAAAGCCATTCGACAGGTTTTCATACTGTTGAGTGGCTTTTTTTATGTCTTTTCGTCGGAAACTCGCCAAGTGTCAAAAACAATACTATTAACTCTTGAGTAAATAGGTCGTAAACTGAGAGTTAAGATGCTGGCGAGATCTGAGCTATTCCACTAGTATCAGTAGAATAATGGTCAAAAAATAGACCAAAACAAAGGGAATAACAAGCAATCGACGCAGGATGCGTAATTTGGGGAATAAAGTGAACAAGCCAAGGCCTTCGGCAAAAGGATTTAGTTTGGTGGAAGTGCTGGTAACCCTCATCATTTTGGTGGTGGGGTTGCTCGGCGTGTTTACTCTGCACTCGGTCGCCAAGCGCACCAACTTCGAGGCCTACCAATACACTCAAGCCACCTATCTGGCCAACGACCTTATCAATCGCATGCGCCTCAACCGAGGCGAGCTCGCTCAATACGCTGGAACCTACACAGGTAACCTGTCAGTGCCATCGACCGTATGCGAATCGGGCACCGCCACTGTAACTTGCGATGACAGCGAGATGCGCAGTTGGGATCTGTACGACTGGGAACAACTGATGATGGGCGCGAGTGTGACAGAAGGCGGAGCTAAGTTGTCTGCACTGACATCACCCACGGCTTGTGTCGGTGTGCAGGCCAGTGGAGATGTCACTGTCGTGATTAGCTGGCAAGGCATGAGCGAGACCGAGGACGAGGCCAAGAGCGAAGAAGATGATGCCGCAGCGACGGCGACTGATACCTTGATTTCAGATTGCGGTACGGCAGGGAAAAAGCGCCGTCACGTAGTAATTGCTTCGGTGGTGATGTGATATGGCAGCATTGAAACGACAAAAGGGTCTGACACTGGTTGAACTTATGGTTGCCATGTTGATGGCGCTGTTTTTAAGTGCCGGCCTTTTCACCATGTTTAGCATGTCAGCGCGCAATGTGACCTCTACCGGGCAGTTTGCCGAGCTTCAAGAAAACGCACGAATGGCCTTGGCAATCATGGCCAAGGACATAGGTCAAACTGGCTTTATGGCGGATTTGAATGGTGTGAGTTTGGTTAAGGGCAATAATGCTTTTAATTTCAACACCTCTATTGCTACCGATTGTGTTGGCGGCGGGCTAAACAACGCCAGCTTCCCCAACAACCAACCTGCGCACTTTCGAATGATTTGGGGCTACCGAGTCAATGCTTCAACTGAAACTGTCAGCTGTATTGAAGACGCCTTGAATGGCTCTGATGTCATTCAGATCAAGCGCTTAGTCGGGCCTGATGTGGAACCGACTAATTTACTCGACAATCGTTTTTACTTTTTGGCCAACTTTAACCGCGGTGTGTTTTTTAGGAAAGAAGACCTATCCAGTCTACCTGTGGTTCCTGATGCTCGCTATTGGCAGTACCAACACCACGTCTACTACATAGAAAACGACACTCGCAATGGCCTGACTATTCCTGTATTGAAACGCCGCAGCTTAACCACGTCTGGCATGGTTGAAGAGCCTTACGTGGATGGCGTTGAGGACATGCAGATTTTATACGGTATCGACAGCGACGGCGATGGAACTGCCGATGGCTACACCACCGCTGCCAATATCGATAATCGTTTGTGGGACAACCAAGACTTTCAACGGATTGTGGCGATAAAAATTCAATTATTGTTGCGCGCACTAAAAGAAGATAGCGAGTTTGATAGCAGCACCTTCAGTTATCAACTCGGTCAGAAAACCGCGCGCAAGTTTAACGATGGCTATCGTCGCCAAGTGCTTTCAACCACAGTGCTGTTGGAAAATCCAACCTTGCTGAATCAATAGGTGCGCTATGAAACATCAACAGGGAATCGTTCTCTTTTTTGCACTGGTGGTATTGCTAGTGCTAACAGTGATAGGCACATCGCTGGCGGTTAGCGCAGGCTTTTCTGCGCGTATGGCGTCAACCAGCGCAGAGCGGGTGGAAGCCTTTCACATGATTAACGGCGCCCAGCTCAGACTGATTGAAGATGAAGCTTCCCGCGCCGGTGATAGTCGATTTGTCACAGTAACCGGTACCGACCAAGTAACCGATGCCTCACTGAATGTGAATAGCGATATCGAATTTAACATAGAAACCGGATGTCGACGCTCTAGCACGGCTTCCAGCGCTTCACTATTTGGTTGTCGTCACTTGGACGTCACCAGCCGAACGACCTTTGGGCGTAACAATCGCGGTAATGTCGCGGTTGTGTCAGCGGTGGAACAGCCCGTGTTTAACATTGGAGGTTAGTCATGCGTATTCGAGCATTATTTTTTGCGAGCCTGCTTCCGCTATTGAGTCAAGTTCAGGCGGATGATACGGAGCTGTATGTATTTGAATCCTCTCAGCGCACCGGTGCTCGACCCAAGGTTCTCATTATCTTTGATAATTCAGGAAGTATGGGGGCAGTGGACCAATCCAAGTCTACCTACGATCCCGACATTGACTACGACCCGGTTCTTTCGGGCTTCTTCCAAGAGCGTGGAATTTACTGGACCGCATCTGGCATTGATAACGCTAGTATGCCAGTGCCTTCACAACCCAATGACTCTCGCCGTTTCCTAGAAGTTATTAACCTGTGTGATACCGCCAAACAGGCGCTGGACAAGCATGGTATTTATACCGGCTTTCTTCGCGAGTACAGCAAGTCGGGCAATAGCGGCAGTTGGGAGGAGTTACGAGAAAACAACGGCTTCAACGAAAATGACCTGATTGAGTGTCTAGCAGACATCCAAGAGGGGAATCCGAAAAACGGCGATCGCGATGATGGATTTCCTATCGACGGTGGCAAGCCACAGGGTAATGACCACTTTGATGTGGCCTATCAAACCGACAATCTGGGTGGGTATGAAAACAACACTAATTTCGGCAGTGGTAGCCCTGTCACCCTTTATACCGATAACTACCTATTCTGGTTTCACTCAGAGGACGATGAGGTAGGCAGTGTTCCCAAGACTCGTATGGAGCAGGCGCAACAGGTCATCTCTACCGTAGTCGAAACCACACCAGGAGTAGACATTGGACTCGCTTTATTCAATCTTAATTTCCCGTCGGACACGCGGCACGGCGGCCGAATTGTGCAGGCAATTCAACAGCTCGATTCAGCTGGACGAGCTGAGCTGACGAACAAGATCAATAAAATCAGTCCTGATACCAACACACCACTGACAGAAACGCTGTACGAGTCATACCGCTACTTGGCGGGGCTAGCGCCACACTATGGTTTTGCCGACTCGAGCTATAAAAACAATAAGTCTGGCATCGATTACAGTGTCACGGACAGTAATTATTTGCCGACCGATCCCAACTGTATTGGTGCTGATGGCAACTACATTTCGCCTTACACTGGATGTCAGGGCAAAACGTACGTCATTTTGATCACTGACGGCTTACCCACTGCTGACGAAAACGCCAATTCGCGAATCACTTCACTACCTCAGGGCGTTGGCGCTCCGTATAAAGATGACGATATCACCAGCTATCTGCCAGCGCTTTCAGAATGGATGTTTGAACACGACATCATATCGCCATCGGACAATTACGAAGACGTAGACATAAAACGCAATGTAGTGACTTACACCATTGGCTTTAGTGAAGATGCTGCCGACGCCGAAGCGCTTTTGGTGGAAACGGCGAAACGGGGCGGAGGTCAATACTTCTCTGCTAACGATTACTTAGATCTGCAAAAAGCCCTAACCGATATCTTTATCGAAATCTCCCGTGAAACAGCAAGTTTTACCTCTCCGTCAATTGCTAGTAATAACTTCGACCGCACCCAGACTTTGGACGCAGTCTACTACGGTATGTTCTATCCAAATACTGGCCCGCGCTGGATGGGGAATTTGAAAAAGCTTCGAATTCGAGGCGACGGCGCAATTGTTGATTCAAAGGGCGTCCAGGCGATCGACGATGATGGCAATATTGCCAGTCGAGCTTGCACCATATGGACACCGTCTGCGACCTGTAGCGTGCTCGCTGACGGAGGCGATGGCAACGAGGTTCACGACGGTGGTGTGGTTCACATGCTGCGCAACAATACTAACCGGACTCTTTACACTGATGCAGGCTCCAACAATAGCTTGGTGCCTTTGACTACCTCAAACCTGATTAATCGTGCTGGCAGCATCGAGGATCTTGCTGACCACATGAATATGGGGGCCGCACAAGACTTGTCATTAGAGCAAACCTTCGATGAGCAGTTGCGCTGGGTATATGGGTTTGACGTGGATGACGACAACGATGATTCATCAGTCAGTGAAATTCGCGCCGATGTTATGGGCGATCCTCTGCACTCCAAACCATTGGCAATTACCTATGGCCAAGCCGATGGAAGCTCGGATGTGCGCATCGTAATGGGTACTAACCACGGCCTGCTGCACATGTTCAAGGATAGCGGCGACACTGTGTCTGAGAGCTGGGCTTTTGCACCATACGATTTATTGCCAAATAGCGTAACATTACGCGCGAACTTTCCTTCAGGCGCGCATACCGTTTACGGAGTGGACTCATCACCGGTTGCCTATGTTCGGGACGTCAATGCTGACGGGATTATTCAATCGGATCAGGACGATAAGGTGTGGGTGTTCGTTGGCCTGCGCAGAGGCGGTAACGCCTACTATGCGCTCGACGTTACCGACCCGGATAATCCAGAGTTGCTTTGGCACATAGCAGCGGGCGACACAGGCTTCGATGAAATGGGACAGACTTGGTCCGAACCAGTTGTGACACACGTCAACGGGCATCCGGGTTTATCTAGAGCGACAGCAAAACCAGTGGTTATCGTTGGTGGTGGATACGACTCCGCAAAAGATAAAGCGGGAGCAAGCTATCAAGATACTCGTGGTCGAGCGCTGTATATTATCGACGCTGAAACGGGAACCATGCTGCACAGCTTTGGCGCTGAGGATTCAGGTGCGGTGACCGAAGTGGAGGGAATGGACTCAAGTATTCCCAACAAGGTCGCGGCACTTGATAGCAACGGTGATGGCATCACCGATCGTCTCTACGCCACGGACAGCTCAGCCAATGTCTGGCGTTTCGATATGGTTGGTGCGGACATGAGTAAGTGGAGTGCTTACAAGTTTGCTTCTTTGGGTGGAGATACAGATCCCGAGAATCGTCGCTTCTTTTCTGAACCGGCAGTGGCACAGACAGCCATGACTCGAGTTAGCAAAGTCGATGGTCAAATCGCGTTCCAAGAAAAAGCTTACGATGCGGTTGTAGTAGGCAGCGGCAATCGCCCAACGCCATTGGATACTAGCCGTAATGACTATTTCTTCACCTTGCGCGACCCCTACGTTTACAGCCGAAACATCGATGAGGATAATCCTGCACCCGACACTGTCACAATCAGTGATTTGTACGACGTTAGTTCAGCGGGTTACGACACTGTGTCTAGCGATGACGAGCAAGACAAATTGGATTTGTTGAATTCAAACAAAATGGGTTGGTACCAAGAATTCACCAAGAGTGGAGAAAAGAGCCTTTCTGGAGCCGTAATTTTGGGCGGAAAAGTCTACTTCACGTCATTCGTACCGCAGACTGAGATGGCCGAAAATCAGTGTATGTTAGAAGGTGGTGGTAGGCTGTACGTAAGGGATTTACATCGAGGAATAAACAAGCTTTCCGAACCATACTACGACATTGGGGATCATATTCCTGATACGCCTCAAGTAGTGGTACCGCCTCGCAACTCTGATGATGATGGAGATGGAGATGGAGATAATAACGGGGGTAACGACTCTCCTATTTATCTGTTGGTACCAAAACCTTTGCCGACTGGAGTAGAGATGCGTGCCCGTCGAATTTATTACCACATTGAAGAATAGGAGCGGGACCATGAAGACAGTTAAAGGCTTCACTTTAATTGAGCTGCTGATCACGGTCACTATTGTGGCGATTTTGGCATCGGTCGTGTACCCATCGTACACGGATTACGTGGCTCGAAGCGCGCGGGCAGACGCTATGGCCGTGTTGGCCGGCGCTGCGGCAAAGCAAGAACAGTACTATATGGACTATCGCAAGTACGCATCCTCCCTCACTCAAATTGGCTTGGCTAGCACGACTGACAATGGCCATTATGGCATTAGTGTTACAGCAGCCGATGGCGGGTTTACAGTCACAGCTGAAGCTACTGGAATACAAGCGAAGCGGGATGCTCGCTGTGCATCATTGAGCATGGATAACACTGGTGCCAAATGGAGCAAGGATCAGGATAACAACACATCAGAAGGATGTTGGTAATGAAAATTTGGATAGCAGTTGTATTGGCGCTATTGGTTAGCTTCAGCGCGTCAGCGGCTAAGCAACAAAAAGCCAAACAAGATTACAAGTGCGCTGTGACGACGCCTTATGGCGACAAGCTTCAGTTTTATCGCTGGCCAGTTGCTCAAAAACAAGCGCGACAAGCCAAGCTGGTGGGCACAAAGGTCAAGTTAACGCCGGGCTTACGCAAAAAAGCTACCTATACGGTTGCCGAAGATAAGTCGTACATAATGTCTGTCTATGAGTGCACCGAACTCAAATCCGAGTTTACGCATCCAATCGCTCGCGAGCTAGACGCCGGCACTCCTCGCTAATCGCAGGAGCGCCCGGCGACCTCGGCTAGCTTACTCCGCCCAGTATTCGCCACCACCACCTGGCGGCTGTACTCAGCTTTACCTCCAGGGCAAAGATTTAATGTCCCGTTGCTGCCATAAGCCAGTCCGTTGTGATCAAACTTGATCCACTTGCGATTGTAATCGAGCTTGTCCTCTTTGTGGTGTGACTTCACTTGCTGTAATACCTCGTCGCCATCGTTTAATTCCCCAAATGGCTGACTGTCAGCGAACACACTGTATCCCTTATTCCAGTCGCTATGGCAGCGCTTATCTACTAGCGGGCAAACCGTAATGGTAGCGCCGTAGAGACGCGCTTGTAGACGAGCAAAATTCAGCGCCCTGTGATGGGTCAGTTGGCTTGAGTGAGCACAGTAGTGATACTGCCACTGGCTCATGGCGGGCAGGCCAATCGCTAAGACGATGGCGGCGATGATGATGGTGACTAACATTTCGATTAGCGTAAATCCGTTGTGCATGTGTTGCTCCTTAGGTTCTAAGGAAAGCAAACACTAGCTCAGGAGAAAACGCCTGTTATGGCAGAGAGAAGTTCTGGTTACTGGTTCTTAAGTACTAGTTAGCCACAGCTGTAGTTGCCTGAAGTCAGCGAAGAGCGTCCACTGGCTTGGACCTCGACGCGTCTGGCGTTATCACTCTTACCCGAGGCACAATAGGTGAAGTTGCCGCTGGTGCTGCCGGCACTGCCATTGGCATCAAATCGAAGCGCATTGTGGGTGAAAATCAGTTTGTCGTTGCCATCAAAGGCATCGATTTTTCGAAGGACTTCGACAACTGAGCCGTCAGCCGCTTCGATGAAGACCGAGAACCCTGAGCGCCAGTTGTTGCCACAGCTGTTGTTGCTCAGTGGGCAAATGGTCACACGAGCGCTGTATGACATGGCTTGGTTGCGGGCGAACAGCACGGTGGACTGAATGCGGCTAGCAGCGGACTGAGCGCGCTGTGAATCGTACAGATCAGATAGCTTGGGAACGCCGTAGCCAATCAGCACCACGGCCACCACGATAGTGATCAGAAGCTCGATCAATGTAAATCCTTTTGTTTTCATCGCGGTACCCTGTGCGCACTTTTATTTGGTGGTGTGTTAATATCACCACAAAACGCTGCCCATGAATAGAAAAAAGGACCACAAATGAAGAAAGTCGAGGCAATCATCAAACCTTTTAAGCTGGACGATGTGCGAGAGAGCCTTGCTGAGGTTGGCATTACCGGTATGACTGTTTCAGAAGTGAAGGGGTTTGGTCGTCAAAAAGGGCACACAGAGCTGTATCGCGGCGCTGAGTACATGGTGGACTTTCTGCCGAAAGTTAAGATTGAAATGGTGATTCAAGAAGAGCTGGTGGACCAGGCGATTGACGCCATTATTGAAACCAGCCGCACCGGCAAAATTGGCGACGGCAAAATCTTTGTTAGTCCGGTAGAGCGAGTCATTCGCATCCGCACCGGCGAAGAGAACGAAGACGCGGTTTAAACCATCTGAATCGCGTATAGGATAAAGCCGCGTACCTGCTGCGCGGTATTCTCCGGGTCCAATTGCCAGTTCTCAATGATTAGTTGATGTTCTGATTCAGACTCTTCATCAACGGCGAAATCCAAGCGCAAGTCTGTGTCGCTGACGTAGCCGTACACAAGCCCTTTGTTCCATTTCTCGATTTCATTTTGCGAGTGAACCCCGAAGTCGGTTTCTTCGCCAAGTAAATTCAACATGTTCTGTAGGGGTTGTAGGAGCGGATCCTCGGCCAGCCAGAGCATGCTAATTGGGACCTGATCGATCACCAAATGGTGACTTAATTGGTTATTACTAATTTCGTTGAGGCGTTTAGCAGCGCTGTATTTCTGGCTATTCCACACTGACAGAATTACCGCAATTAAAGTACCGATAATCAAACAGGCGGTCATCAGAGCTAGCGCTTCGCGTTGTCGAGTGAGTTGATTCATCCGGAACAATTGTTTGGTAATAATTAACAGTTAGTATCACTTTAGTCCCGATTAGGTTGCAAGAATGTATCTGTACTTTTGGGAGCTGAGTCGCGACGAGGGCACAAAAAAAGCGCCAAATGGCGCTTTTTTCCTCTAGCGTTTAAAACGGTTACTCGCCCGATTCAAAGTTGAGGCTATATACCTCTTGAGCGTGTTGCTGCAGGGTTTGCTGGCCTAACTCGCCATAACCTTCAATCATGATTTCTAACGCGCGCTTGGTTGAATCGCTACCTGGGTAGGTCTCCACGACCAGCTGAGCACGGTTAACTGCCGCAGAGAAAGCGTCCATCTTCATGTAGTACTCGGCCACTTGAATCGAGTAACGCGCCAAGCGATTGCGAAGTTCTAACATACGCTGACGGGCGTCTTTTACATAACGGCTGTTTGGATAGCTGATCAACAACTTCTCAAAATCGGCAAACGCTTCTCGAGCATAAGTTGGGTCTCGGTCGGTGCGGTCGATATTGAACATGTCGTGGAACAAGTAGCTGTCTTGCTGCATGTTCACCAGACCACGCATGAACTGAACATAGTCAGTATCTGGGTGGGTTGGGTTCAGGCGCAGAAAGCGGTCGATGTTCGCCAGCGCATTCGCACTGTCGTCCAGCTTGTAATAGGAGTAAATCAGGTCCAGTTGTACCTGAGTCTTGTGCGCGCCAAACGGATAGCGCGAATCAAGCGCAGATAGGGTCTGCACGGCTTTGGTAAAGTTGCCTAGCTCCATTGAAGTACGAGCTTGCTTATACAGGGCTGTGGCCGACTGTTTTGACAGCTGAACTTCGTCAGAATCAGAGCTGGCGCAACCGCTGATAATCAGGGCGAACAGGCTAATGGCGGTTGCTTTAACTAATTTGCTTCTCATGTTTCGAACTATATTTTCGTTTTGTTTTAAGAATTCTGGGGTTTAACGCTAAACTATGCGGATTCGATTGTACCACTTGGTACAGGTATTACGACCCCAATTGTTATAAAACGGTTCCCCCATGTCGCAAAAGATTCGGCTACAAGCAGAAGTCGCCCTAACACAAACCGGCCAGCGTTTAGATATGACGCTGGCGGAACTCTTCACTGATTACTCCCGTTCACGCATCAAAGAATGGATTCTGAACGGCTGTGTTCGAGTGGACGGTCAGCAAGTGACCAAGCCTCGTGAAAAGGTGGCCATGGGACAAGAGTTGTCCATTGATGCCGAGCTTGAAGAGGAAGTTCGCTCTGAGGCGCAGCCAATTGAGCTAGACATTGTCTATGAGGACGACCACATTCTGGTGATCAACAAACCTGCTGGATTGGTGGTCCACCCTGGTGCAGGCAATGCCGATGGCACAGTGCTTAATGCGCTGTTGCACCATGTGCCGGGGATTGAAGCCGTGCCAAGAGCGGGCATTGTGCATCGCCTCGATAAAGACACCACAGGCTTAATGGTGGTGGCCAAAACCGTTCCGGCACAAACGCATTTGGTTAGCGCTTTGCAGGCCAGAGACATCACTCGTGAATACCAGGCGGTAGCCATTGGCTCCATGACAGCCGGTGGTTTAGTGGACGAGCCGATTGGCCGCCACCCAACCAAGCGTACTCACATGGCAGTGGTTGCCAGCGGTAAGCCTGCGGTCACTCACTATCGCGTCGAAGAGAAGTTTCGCGCGCACACTTTGTTGCGTCTGCGACTTGAGACCGGGCGTACCCACCAGATTCGCGTGCACATGGCGCACCTAAAGCATCCTTTGGTCGGCGATCCTGTCTATGGTGGCCGCCCACGCCCGCTAAAAGGCGCCGAAGACTCCTTGTTGCAAATCATGCGCGGTTTTCGCCGTCAAGCGTTGCACGCGACCATGCTGGCGTTAGACCACCCGATCACAGGTGAGCCTATGCAATGGCACGCGCCAACCCCTGCTGACATGCAGGAAGTCATCGAAGCGTTGCGCGCAGATACTCAAGCCAACCCGCTGGATTACTAAATGCGTTTGCTGCAACCGGATTGGCCAGCGCCTGACAATGTGAAGGCCATTGCGACGACTCGCATTGGCGGGCACAGTCTGGCGCCGTTTGACGGTGCTAATTTGGGCATGCATGTACATGATGACCCACAGGCGGTTCAAGCCAACCGTAATGCCTTAGTTGAAGCAGCCAATTTGCCGCAAGCGCCCTTGTGGTTAGAGCAGGTGCACGGTGTTGAGGTGGTCGCCCACCCCGAGCAATTACCCCTCGCGCCGCCAGTGGCTGACGCAGCCTTTACTAAGACAAAAGGGCAAGTGTGCGCTGTGATGACCGCCGATTGCTTGCCGGTACTGTTTTGCGACGCTCAAGGTCAGCAAGTGGCTGCAGCGCATGCTGGTTGGCGTGGACTGGCCGCCGGTGTACTCGAGCAAACCCTTGCGAAATTTGAGCACATTCCTCAAGTGATGGCTTGGATTGGTCCCGCCATTAGCGCTGACGCCTTTGAAGTCGGTGTCGAGGTACGAGAGACTTTCATCGCAGCTGATTCTAATGCCGACAAGGCGTTTCGCCAGAGTCACAAGCCCGGTAAGTATCTAGCAGATCTGTCGCTACTGGCCGAGCAACGCCTGCGAAGCGCTGGTGTCAGCCAGATAGTTCAAAGCCGCTTGTGTACCTTTAACGACCATCAACAATTCTATTCTTATCGACGCGACGGGCAGACAGGTCGTCAGGCTTGTTTAATCTGGCTCGACTGAGGGATTTTTCTCAGCCCCATTGAAAAGCACAAAAAATGACCCCATTTAAACAGTAACCAAGATTTTAGTTACTCGATTTTAGGGGGTTGTATGAGACAGGATCGGTTAACCACCAAGTTTCAAAGCGCCATTGGCGATGCCCAATCATTAGCTATTGGCAAAGACCATCAATACATAGAACCCGTGCACCTGTTGTCGGCTTTGCTGGATCAGCAGGGTGGCTCTGTGCGCCCAATTTTGACCTTAGTGGGTGCTGATATGAACGCCATTCGCTCGGCGGTGGCGCAAGGGTTAGATAAATTGCCTCAAGTCTCCGGCACTCAGGGTGACCTGCAGGTGTCTCAAAGTCTGATTAAGTTGTTTAATCTGTGCGACAAACTCGCGCAGCAAAAGCAAGATGCTTACATCTCGTCAGAAATCTTTTTACTAGCGCTACTGGACAGCGGTGGCCCTTTGGCCAAGGTGCTTGAGTCCGCCGGTGTGGGCAAAGCCAAACTAGAGCAGGCCATCGACAAGGTGCGCGGCGGGCAGAAAATGGATGATGCCAATGCCGAAGAAACACGTCAGGCGTTAGACAAATACACCATAGATCTGACCGAGCGCGCCGAGCAGGGCAAGCTCGACCCTGTGATTGGTCGCGACGAAGAAATCCGCCGCACTGTACAAGTGCTGCAGCGTCGTACAAAAAACAACCCTGTGTTGATTGGTGAACCTGGGGTCGGTAAAACCGCCATCGTCGAAGGCTTGGCCCAACGCATCATTAATGGCGAAGTGCCCGAAGGTCTTAAGAACAAACGGGTGTTGAGTTTGGACCTAGGTGCTTTGTTGGCCGGAGCCAAGTATCGCGGCGAATTTGAAGAGCGCTTAAAGGCGGTACTCAACGAATTGGGCCAAGAAGAAGGCCGTGTGATCTTATTCATCGACGAGCTGCACACCATGGTGGGTGCGGGTAAATCCGACGGCGCCATGGACGCGGGCAACATGCTTAAACCTGCCTTGGCGCGCGGTGAGCTGCACTGCGTTGGTGCCACCACATTAGACGAGTACCGTCAGTACATAGAAAAGGACGCCGCACTTGAGCGTCGCTTCCAAAAAGTACAGGTGGGCGAGCCCAATGTGCAGGATACTATTGCCATTTTGCGCGGTTTGAAGGAACGCTATGAGCTGCATCACCATGTAGAGATCACCGATCCTGCAATTGTGGCTGCTGCCAGTTTATCCCACCGTTATATATCGGACAGAAAACTGCCGGATAAGGCGATTGACCTTATCGATGAAGCGGCGTCTTCGATTCGTATGCAAATTGATTCCAAGCCCGAGCCGCTAGACCGTCTCGAGCGCCGCATCATTCAGCTAAAGCTCGAACAGCAAGCCCTGGCCAAAGAAAGCGACGATGCGTCGCGCAAGCGCTTGGCGGATCTCGAGCAGTCTTTGGCTGAATTGGAAAAGGAATACGCCGAACTCGAACAAGTCTGGACCCAGGAAAAAGCCGCCTTGGCCGGCACTCAGCATTTAAAAGCCGACCTTGAACAAGCTCGGTTGGATATGGATGTGGCCAAGCGCGCGGGCGATCTGACCCGCATGTCAGAGCTGCAATACGGCAAGATCCCAGAACTCGAGCGCCAAATCGAGGCGGCGGCAGAGCTTGATATGCAAGACATGACCTTGTTGAAAAACAAAGTTAGCGATGCCGAGATTGCCGAAGTACTGGCGCGCTGGACCGGCATTCCGGTTAGCCGCATGCTCGAGAGCGAGCGCGAGAAACTGTTGCGAATGGAAGACGAGCTACACGCCAAAGTCATCGGTCAGAACGAAGCGGTTGATGCAGTGGCCAATGCCATTCGCCGCAGCCGAGCGGGACTAGCGGATCCAGACCAGCCGATTGGTTCCTTCTTGTTCTTAGGCCCAACCGGTGTGGGTAAAACCGAACTTTGTAAAGCGCTGGCGGGATTCATGTTTGACAGTGAGTCGGCCATGGTGCGTATCGACATGTCTGAGTTCATGGAAAAGCATTCGGTGGCGCGTTTAGTGGGTGCACCTCCAGGCTATGTGGGTTACGAAGAGGGCGGTTACTTAACCGAAGCGGTTCGTCGCAAGCCCTATTCAGTGATTCTGCTGGATGAGGTAGAAAAGGCCCACCCAGATGTGTTCAACATTCTGCTGCAAGTGCTGGACGATGGTCGTTTAACCGATGGCCAAGGTCGCACGGTTGATTTTCGAAATACCGTAATCATCATGACCTCTAATCTGGGCTCTGACATTATTCAGGAGAATTTTGGCGAGTTGGATTATCAAGGTATGAAACAAGCGGTAATGCATGTGGTGTCTAACTCGTTTAGACCTGAGTTCCTAAACCGCATAGATGAAACCGTGGTATTCCATCCATTGGCCAAAGACCACATCGAGTCGATTGCCAAAATCCAGCTGGCTCGCCTGATTGAGCGTTTGGCGGAAAAGGACTATCTGTTGGAGCTAGATGATGCGGCTGTGGCCCAGTTGGCCGAAGCTGGTTTCGACCCGGTTTATGGTGCACGACCATTAAAGCGTGCGTTGCAAATGGAGTTAGAGAATCCACTAGCCAGTGCGATATTGTCGGGGAGCTTGCTACCAGGCAAACCGATTCGAGTTGTCGGAGGCGACAGGCTCAGTTTTGAGCAAAGCTAACCATAACAAATGCCAGCGTCATGCTGGCATTTTTGATTTCGAGCTAAGCGTTTATTTGAGACAGAACTTGTCGATGCGTTGTTTAGCTTGTGCAATACGGTTTTGACGTTCGTCTTCGCTAATCACCACAAGCGTGCCATCTTCTTTTTTCTCTCGAAGTTTTCGATAGCTTTGCATCACGTCCAGATCGTATTGCGCGTTAGAGCACAACACCTTGGCTTGGGCCAAGTTGATATTCTCAATCTCTTCGTTGGTCGGGGCCGCGTCTTGCTGTTTCTGTGGATTGTCACCACGTCGGTAAAAAGTCACGCCAGGGCGGTTGTAGATGTGAGAATCGATCTTCTCATATTCGCCGTTTTCAGGGGGATGCTCGCCGTAGTGAACTGTGCCTTCTTTATCGATCCATCGATAAACTATCTGTGCTTCGACCGAGAAACAGGCCAAAGTCAGTAGGCAAGTCATTAAGGCAGCTAAGATTTTTGTCATCATCACAGAGTCCATTGTGCCGATAGAGATGAAGTCGCTTATGGGTTTATACTACTGCAATCTGATTAAAATCCAAACGACTAATTTGCAGTTCAATCATGACCAAAATAGACCCTAACGATCCGGTTTCGCACAAGAAAGGTATCTACCTGCTTCCCAACTTGCTGACCACTGCTGGCCTGTTTGCTGGCTTTTACAGCGTGATTGCTTCTATTAATGGCCGCTTTGAAGCGGCGGCGATTGCTTTGTTTGTCGCGATGATTTGGGATGGCCTTGACGGGCGAGTGGCGCGCATGACCAATACCCAGAGTGACTTTGGCGCCGAATACGACTCGATGGCAGACATGGTTTCCTTTGGGGTAGCCCCTGCTTTATTGGCCTATAACTGGGGTTTGAACGAGCTGGGCAAGATAGGTTGGTCGGCAGCCTTTATCTACACCGCTGGTGCCGCACTTAGGTTGGCCCGCTTTAATACTCAGGTGGGTATTGCAGATAAAAGGTATTTCCAAGGATTAGCTAGCCCGGCGGCCGCGGCGTTAATTGCCGGTGGTGTATGGTTGGGCAGTGATTATCGCCTAGATGGACACGACATCTCGTTCTTTGTAGCAATGCTAACTGCTGCAGCGGGACTGCTTATGGTGTCCAACTTCCGCTATTACTCCTTTAAAGATGTGGATTGGAAAGGCAGAGTTAACTTCTTATCAATGTTAGCGCTGGTGGGTTTGTTTGTGGTGGTGTCTTTACAGCCCGCCTTGGTGCTGGCCAGTGTATTTTTGTTGTACGCACTGTCAGGGCCTTTTCAAACCATTCGAGGCGTACACAAGCTCCGACAAGACCCCTCAGCCTCTGAGAACAAACAAGAGCAGAGTAAAGAGAGCGACAATCCGAAGTAGGTATTAGTCGCCACTCTTCTTTTAAAAAAGGTTCAAATATCGACTGGAAAGCGTGTGGAACTGGACTAGACTTAGTAATCCGAGCGAAAAACCGGCAAAACAGACGGTTTTGAGCTCAGATCGAACAAAAGATCGCCAAGCGATCTTTTTTCTTGAAAAAGGGGTTGCACGGAAAATTAAGCTCCCTATAATGCGCATCCACTGACACGGCAGAGCGGCATCACAACGGTGATTGCAGCGGGTTTTAAACCACCGAGTCAGCGGCCAAAAAGCGGTTTGAAAAAACTTTTCAAAAAGCGCTTGACGGCCAAGGGGAAACGCGTAGAATACGCAGCCCTGACCAAGCAAACGGTCAAATGTTCTTTAACAATTTATCAAGCAATCTGTGTGGGCACTCCGTTGATTGTGTAAGTATCCAAAACGATATTTAACTCAATGTAACGAAGTGAACATATAGCTTATGTCAATACATAACGTATATTTA
>NZ_NRIR01000023.1 GCF_002282855.1 Paraferrimonas sedimenticola
GGGCCAAGCTAAGCCTCATCATGCGATCTCAGGCTACGACATACAACCACCTGCCAAAAGCGGTCGTTTGGCAGAATAGCTGAGCCGTCAGTTTTTTGGGAAATCTGGAAGGCAGCAACGACCTGAAGGGTTTTTATATTCGCAAGCGCAGTTTTTTGCTTTTGTTTCAGACAATACAAACGACTTTGCAGAATCATCACTAATCGCTTCCTGTCTAGTGACTCCATAGCAATAGCAAACCGTTGCTAAATCAGAACTATCTTTTTGGCCGACAGCAGTTCTGACATCGCTTTGTCGAAAAGAATCTCCGGATTCTGAGAAATAAACAACATCGCAATCTTTAGACTTGCAGAAGTATAGCCTGGTGCTCCAGGACTTTATCTTCCATGGCGCCTTCAGGTGATGCTTCACTGTGCTCGATTGAACTTCTTTCGAGCTGGTTCTGCAACCTGGACATTTGGCTTTCGTAGATGGTTCATTTGAGCAGCAGTTAGACATTGGTAGTGAATTCCTTGCAGTCACAGTGCCTATTAGCTCTTAACGCTATTTGATGCCATATAGCCCCAGAAGCCAGTGCTAGCAATGACGTGTATAACAACCACTCGAATTTCAGCAAATTTAAGGCAGTAAACAAACCAACTATTCCGATAACACACAGGACAACTGGTTCCAATTTACCGTGTTGCTTAGAGCCAATATACACGCCAAGAACTAGTAATAGGCCAAGCACCTGAGAGATATATCCAGCCCAACTTGCGTGTTGGCCTAGGGCCCCCAAACCCAAGGTGCTTCCAACAGATGCGAGCAATGGAAAGCAGCAAGGCGTAGCCGCAGCAATAGCAGCTCCTAGGCTTCCTAGACCGCTTAAACTCACTATTGGTTTTTTCATTGTAGACCTTTATCTGCTCATATTGAGTATCGTTGGAGTGGGCAATATTGATACATCCTGTTCTGCAAAACAACATGGCTATTGTCTTAACCTTATCGCGCTCTCATTTATCTTCACTAAACGGCAGCTAAGGGCCAAA